>NZ_JAHVJM010000001.1:0-1224551 GCF_019801245.1 Halomonas sp. DP1Y21-3 | reverse complement strand
TGTGGGAACCACCTGATCCCTTGCCGAACTCAGAAGTGAAACCGCTCAGCGCCGATGGTAGTGTGGGGTCTCCCCATGCGAGAGTAGGTCATCGTCAGGCATTTATTCAGAAGAAGCCCGGTTATCGAGAGATAACCGGGCTTCTTCGCATGCATGGGAAGACCCCGCTTTTTATTTGTGGGGCCGCACTGCGTGCGGTCCGGCCGCTCGCAGGCTCGCGTCGTTCGTCACCCCTTGCAGCTTCGCTGCAAACCTTGGGGTGACTCACCCCCATGCGAGCGACCTTGCTGTCTAAGCGTCATCGTCAGGCATTTATTCAGAAGTAGGCCCGATTATCGAGAGATAGTCGGGCCTTCTTTTTGTAGAGAGCGCATGCATGCGCTCTCTACAAGTTCAGCCCCGCTCTTTATTTGTGGGGCCGCGCCGATAACCCCCTAGGTGCGGTCCGGCCTGGCTCTTCTCAAGGGCGGGCTCGCGTCGTTCGTCCCCCCCTTGCGGCGTTGCCGCAGCCCTTGTAAAGAGCGCTGGGGTGACTCACCCCCATGCGAGCGACCTTGTTGTCTAAGTGTCATCGTCAGGTATCTATTCAAAAGAAGGCCCAACTCCTCTTGGAGTTGGGCCTTCTTTTGTTCAGGGCAGCGTCGACTCTCTAGAGCTGACAGTGTTGATCGAGGGGGCGCCCGTCCTCGAAGGCGGTGAGGCTTTCCAGCGTGGTCGATGCGATCTCGCTCAGGGCTTCCCGGGTGAAGAAGCCCTGGTGGCCGGTGACGACGACATTGGGGAAGCTGATAAGGCGGGCAAAGACGTCGTCCAGCGGGATGTCGTCGCTGCGGTCCTCGAAGAACATGCCGGCTTCCTGCTCGTAGACGTCGAGACCCAGGTAGCCGAGCTTGCGACGTTTGAGGGCCTCGATGCAGGCGCGGGTGTCGACCAGGGCGCCGCGGCTTGTGTTGATCAGCATCACCCCGTCCTTCATTCGGGAAAAGGCCGACTCGTCGATCAGGTGGTGGGTGTCTGGGGTGAGCGGACAGTGCAGCGAGATGATGTCGCTGTGTGCCAGCAATTCATCGAACTCGACCTGCGCGATGTCGGCTTGATCGGGGATACGGATGGGGGCTGGGTCGGTGACCAGCACGCGGCAGCCAAAGCCGCTCAGGATACCCGCCAGGGAGCGGCCGATCTGGCCGAAGCCGACGATCCCGACGGTCTTGCCGGCGAGGTTGAAGCCAAGCAGGCCATTGAGGTCGAAGTTGTCCTCACGCACCCGGTTGTAGGCCTTGTGGATCTTGCGGCTGAGCGTGAGCATCAAAGCGACACAGTGCTCGGCAACGGCGTCGGGGCTGTAGGACGGTACGCGACACACCTGGATGTTGAGCCGGCGAGCGGCGTCGAGGTCAACGTTGTTGAATCCTGCACACCTGAGCGCGACCAGACGCACTCCTACCACGGCCAGACGCTCGAGCACGGTGCGATCCAGCTCATCGTTGACGAATACGCACACTGCATCGAGTCCCTGGCAGAGGGTCACGGTGCGGGCGCTGAGGCGTTGCTCGAAGTGCACGATACTCAGCTGCGGGTGATGCTCATCGGAAAAGAAGGGGCGTTCGTAGGGCTGAGAGCTGAAGAAGCCTACCTTGAGCATGGTGCTTGCCTCGCGGGTCAGGGACAGTGGCGGAATCGGCTGAAGCGCTGTGTGGTTGCGGTGACGTCAGGCTTGCGTCTCGTAGAGTTCGATAGGCGTTCCGTCAGGATCGGCGAAGAAGGTGAAGCGGGCACCGGTGAACTCGTCGACTCGGATAGGTTCGGGTCGCGCGCCACGCCGCTTCAGCAACGCGACGCTGGCGTCCAGGTCTGATGTTGCCAGGGCAAGGTGACGAAGACCGCAGGCCTCGGGATAGCTTGGCCGAGGTGGCGGAGAGGGAAAGGAGAACAGCTCGAGCTGGATGCCTCCGGGCAGGGCAAGGTCCAGCTTGTAGCTGTCACGCTCGTGGCGGTAGGCCTCGTTGAGGATGCGGGCGTCGAGCACCTCAATATAGAAGCGCCGGGCGCGTTCGTAGTCGGCGGTGATCAGGGCGACGTGGTGCACTCCGGTCAACGGCAGACGCTCACTCATGGGGGCCTCTTGCAAAGAAGGGGCGCCGCGCGGCGCCCGATGTTGTGGCCTAGCGACAGAGGTCGCTGAGCACCTCGATCAGCGAGTCCATCTCGTCATCGGTGCCGATGGAAATACGCAGATGATCGCGCAGCGTCTCGGTATTGAAGTGGCGTACCAGGATGCCGCGCTCGCGCAGACCGACGAAAAGCTGGGCTGCGTCGTGCTTGGGGTGTGACGCCAGCACGAAGTTGGTCTGTGACGGTAGCACCTCGAAGCCCAGGTCATCGAGACGCTGGCGAGTACGTTCGCGTGTGGTGATCACCGTCTGACGCGTGGCCTCGAAGTAGTCGCTGTCTTCCAGTGCGGCGATGCCGATGGCGCTGGCCAGGGCGTCCACCGGGTAGGAGTTGAAGGAGTCCTTCACCCGGGTCAGACCCTCGATCAACTCCGGTGAGCCCACCGCGTAGCCAAGGCGAAGCCCTGCCAGGCTGCGCGACTTGGAGAAGGTGCCGGTCACCAGCAGGTTGGGGTAGCGCTCGACCAGGGGAACGGCGCTCTCGCCGCCAAAGTCCACGTAGGCTTCGTCCACCAGCACCACGCGGTCGGTGACCTTGTCGAGCAAGGCCGCGATGGCCTCGCGGCCATGGCCGTGACCGGTGGGGGCATTGGGGTTGGCAAAGATCACGCCGCCGCTGTCGCTGGCCAGGGCGTCCAGGTCGACACGCCACTGATCGTCCAGCGCGAAACGCTGGCTGTCGATGTCGTACATGCGGCAGTAGACCGGATAGAAGCTGTAGGAGATATCCGGCATCGCCAGCGGCTTGTTCTGGCGGAAGAAGGCCTGGAAGGCCAGCGCCAGCACCTCGTCGGAGCCATTGCCGGCGAAGACGTTGGCGGAGGTCGTGCCGAGGGCCTGGGCCAGGGCCTCACGCAGGGCGCTCGAGGTGGGGTCCGGGTAGCGCCGCAGATGGTCTGCCGAGAACTCGCGCAGGACCCGTTCCACGCCAGGCGCGGGCGGGTAGGGGTTCTCGTTGGTGTTGAGCTTGATCAGCTTCTCGCGGGGCTGTTCGCCCGGCACGTAGGGGGTCAGTTCCCGAACGTTGGGACTCCACAACTGGCTCATGGTCTCTCGCTTGGCAGGCTTGGCAGAATCGAAGGCTTGATTACCACTTTGGTCATGGTGACCGCTGCCAGGGCCCTGCGCAAGTCGCTGACGTGCTAGGCTGCGAGCGCTGACCGTTTGCCGCCTAAGAGACTCCATGACCGCTCAGATCCTCGCCACTCTGCTACCGGTATTTCTGATTTCGGGGGCCGGTACCCTCTATGGCAAGTTGCGCTCTCCCGACATCCGTAGCCTCAACACCCTCAACATGGAGCTGTTCGTGCCCATGCTGGTATTTGTGGTGCTGGCCGACCGCCAGGCGCCGCTTGAGGACTACGCCTGGCTGGCGTTGGCCGGCGCCGTGGTGGTAGTCGGGTCGGGGCTGCTGGTATGGCCGGTGGTGAAGTGGCTCAGGCTCGAGCCGAAGACCTTTGTGCCGCCGATGATGTTCAACAATTCCGGCAACATGGGCATCCCGCTGCTGATCCTGGCCTTCGGTGAGCAGGCGCTGCCGGCGGCAGTGGTGCTGTTCATCGTCGAAATGCTGCTGCACTTCTCGCTGGGACTGAAGATGCTCAGTCCCCATACGCCGCTGTGGCGCCTTTTGCGCATGCCCATCGTGCTGGCGAGCCTCGCTGGCCTGGCGGTCAATCTGTCCGGGCTTTCGCTACCGGGCTGGCTGCTGGAGGCGATGCATATGCTCGGTGGTGTGTGCATCCCGCTGTTGCTGTTCGCCCTGGGCGTGCGGATGCTCGACATCGACTTCGGTGACTGGAAGACCGGGCTGCTCGGGGCCGTGCTGTGCCCGCTTTCCGGGTTATTGCTGGCCTGGCCGTTGATCATGCTGCTTGAACTAGAGGGACTCAAGGCCGCGTCGCTGTGGGTGTTCGCTGCCCTGCCGCCGGCGGTGCTCAACTACCTGGTGGCCGAGCAGTATCGCCAGCAGCCGCATTCGGTGGCGTCGCTGGTGCTGATCGGCAACCTCGGTAGTCTGATCGTGATGCCGATCGTGCTTGGCCTGGTGTTCGCCCACGTGATGCCTCCGGTGTCGTGAGCCGGCAGCGATACAGGGCTGTGCGCAACGAAGCTGGGAGGTTATGCTGTCGGCAGGCTGCCGATTCGTCGGTTCCATGCTCAATGGTTAGGAGGACTAATATGCAACTCAGGACTTTGCTGGCGGGATCCGCCATGCTCGCCCTTTTGGCCGGCTGTGCGAGTGGCCCCAGCGACGAGGGATCCGGTGGTGAAGCCATCCAGGCGACCTCGGCGACCTACCAGGGGACCCTGCCGTGCCGTAACTGCGACGGCATCGCCCTGACGGTTACCATGGAAGGTGAAGACCAGAGCGCCCCGGCGCAGCGCACCTTCGATCTGACCGCGGCCTACCAGAACCATCCCCAGAATCCGCCGAACGAGAACTACTCCGGCAACTGGGATGTGCTGACCGGTACCGCCGACAATCCGGAGGCCACCGTCTACGAGCTGGTCCCCAACGGTGAAGGCCAGACCTACTACTTCATGCGCGTCAATCCGCAGACTCTGGAGCTGATCGACCCCCAGCGTCGTCGCTTCCAGAACAACGACATGCTGCAGCTGACCCGCCAGCAGTAAGTCGCACGACATGCAAGTGTCGAACACAAAGGGCGGCCCCAGGTGGGCCGCCCTTTGGCGTCTTGACGTGATGGTATTGTGCCGACAGGCCCGCTCGGCACCGCCTGGAGCTGTTTCGAAGCGCTGGCGGTGCTCGCGCTGATCGCAGGGCTCATGCCCCACTGGGCGATTCGCCGGGGACGGCAGCCGCGCTCCCTTGGGCCTTCAGCCGGGCAAGCACAATCCTGGCGTCCATCGATCCCTCGAGGATACCCGACGTCCTGAGGCGTCGATCCAGATCCTGGCCGCTGGCCTCTTCATCCAGCTCCTTGAGGGCCGTCGTGACATCTGCCTGGTGTTGCTGGGACGTGCGGATGCGTTCGTAGCTGGTTGCAATTTCGTCCATGTGTCGCTGGAGCCCGGTACTGCAAGCGCCCAGCTTCCGCCCAAGGCCAGCATTGCCGCTTCGCGCCTTGGCCAGTTTCATTTCGCGCTGGTAGTGGCGCAGTGACTGAGCCGCTTGCCCGAGCTCCTCGCGCAGGGTCTGTTCCTGTCGCGACAAGGCCTCGGCGTGCTGTCGCTGTGAGGTCAATTGGCTTTCGACCTCGGCGATGCGGCTGGCCACGGCCAAGGCCAGCGCTTCATCGTCCTGTTCGAGGGCCGCGCGAGCCTGGTGCTCTCTGGCTTCGAGCTGCTCGGCCAGTTGCTGGTTGTGGCGCTCGAGCTGTCTGCGTTCAGCGATCAGGCCAGCGAGATCGAGGCGTGCCTGGTGCAAGGCCTGCTCGGCCTCACGGATCTCCTGGGCCATGATCCGCAATGCGTTGGCATCCACCAGCTTCTCTGCCGGTTCGTGAGCTGTCGCTCGAACCAGGGTGTGCAGTTTCGTCCAAAGTGACATGGTGGCTACTCCGTGTATTCCTTGAGAAGTTGCTGGGTGCGAGCCTCGGAGATGCGGTTGTGGAAGCGCCGGCTCTCGTGATCATCGCGCAGGGTCTTTGACAGGGTGATGGTGGTGGAGACCAGAAACAGTGAACACACGCCGAGATAGCCTTTGACCAGCAGGTCGATGGGCGCCATCACGATACCGACCGCCATGGCGGCCAGCGCGATGGCAAAGGTGACCTTGACGAAGAACAGCCAGCCTGACGAATTGTTGCTCGCTTCATTTTCCATGGAGATTTCCTGCTTACTGGGTGGTGGAGCCGACATCGCCTACAGGGTGTGGCGAGCGCGGCGTCGATGGCACTATGGCGAGGTCGGGGCGCGGTACGCCAGCAGGATCCGGAAGGTAGCGTGTTGTTGAGCCGTGAGTCGCGTATTCTGCTACCTTGGCCGGGGCTTTCGGCGATGAGGGATGTGAGTCATGGCGCAGACGGTGGCGATTGTGGATGCGCTCAAGGCGGCACTGCGGGCCAATGGCGTCACCTATCAGCAGGTGGCGGCGGCGCTTGGCCTGTCCGAGGCCAGCGTCAAGCGGCTGTTCGCCGAGCGCCAGTTTTCGCTGCAGCGCCTGGATCAGGTGTGTGCCCTGGTCGGTCTCGAGATCACAGACCTTGTACGCCAGCTGGAGCCCCAGGCGCTGGTCGACGCGATCGCCCCTGAGCTTGAGCAGGAGCTGGTCTCTGACATGTCGCTGCTGCTGGTGGCCTTCTGTACGCTTAATCGCTGGCGCTTTGAAGATATCTGTGCGACCTATTCGCTCGGTGAGCCTCAGGTGATAACGCACCTGGTGCGGCTCGATCGTATGGGATTGATCGAGCTGCTGCCGGGCAATCGCATCAAGCTGCTGATCAGCTATGACTTCCAGTGGCAGCCGCAAGGGCCTATCCAGCGCTTCTTCGAGTCCCGGGTCCAGGAGGATTTCCTGGCGTGTCGCTTCGATCGCCCGGGCGAGATAAGACTGTTCGTCAATGGCATGCTGTCGGTGCGCTCCAATGAGGTGATGCAGCAGAAGCTTCGGCGGCTGGCGCTGGACCTTCGCCACTGTCATCAGGAAGATCTGTCGCTGCCGCTGGAGCAGCGCTTTGGTGTCAGCCTGATGATCGCCATGCGTCCCTGGGAGATGGAGGTGTTTCGCCGCTACCGCCGTGCTGAGGACGACAAGTGCTACCCGGGACACGGCGGCAAGCCGCAGTGTTGACCATCGCTGACGAACGAACCCGATTGAACCGATAGAGAGAGGATTCATGGTCAAGGCCAAGAGCGCCTTCGTGTGCACCGAGTGCGGTGCCGAGTACCGCAAATGGCAGGGGCAGTGTTCCAGCTGCCAGGAGTGGAACACCCTGACCGAGGTGCGTCTGTCCTCGCCTGCCAGAAGCGGGTCGAGCGCCGGCGCGACGGCGCGCGGTGGCTACGCCGGCAGCCTGTCGCGTGAGGTGGTGGATCTGGCCAACGTGGATCTGTCGGAGGTGCCGCGGTTGTCGTCGACCTTTGCCGAGTTCGACCGCGTACTCGGCGGCGGTCTGGTGCCGGGCTCCGCGGTGCTGCTGGGCGGCCACCCCGGGGCCGGCAAGTCCACCTTGCTGCTGCAGACCGCCTGCAAGCTGGCTCAGGAGCGCAGCGTTCTCTATGTCACCGGCGAGGAGTCGCTGTCCCAGGTGGCGATGCGCGCCCACCGCCTGCAGTTGCCGACCCAGGGACTCAAGATGCTGGCGGAGACCAGCGTCGAGACCATCCTGGCGGTGGCCGAGCGCGAGCGCCCCGAGGTGCTGGTGATCGACTCGATCCAGACCATGCATCTGGAGGACATCTCGTCGGCGCCGGGTGGTGTGGCCCAGGTACGCGAATCCGCGGCGGCACTAACCCGTTTCGCCAAGCAGTCCAGCACGGTGCTGCTGCTGGTCGGCCACGTCACCAAGGACGGCAGCCTGGCCGGGCCCAAGGTGCTCGAGCACATGATCGACGCCTCCCTGTTGCTGGAAGGCGGCGCCGATTCCCGCTTCCGTACCCTGCGCGGCCAGAAGAACCGCTTCGGTGCGGTCAACGAGCTGGGCGTCTTCGCCATGCTGGAACACGGCATGAAGGAGGTGAAGAACCCCAGCGCGATCTTCCTTTCGCGTCAGCAGGAGCAGGCCCCCGGCAGCCTGGTGATGGTGGTGTGGGAAGGCACCCGGCCGATCCTGGTGGAGGTGCAGGCGCTGCTCGATGAGTCGGCGCTGGGCAACCCGCGCCGCGTCGCGGTAGGGCTGGATGCCAATCGCCTGTCGATGCTGCTGGCGGTGCTGCACCGTCACGGTGGCCTGTTTACCGGCGACCAGGACGTCTTTCTCAACGTCGTCGGCGGGGTCAAGGTGCTGGAGACCAGTGCCGACCTGGCGGTATTGCTGGCGGTGGTGTCGAGCCTGCAGGGCAGGGCACTGCCGCGCGAGCTGGTGGTATTCGGCGAGGTTGGCCTGTCCGGGGAGATTCGCCCCGTGCCGAGCGGCCAGGAGCGTATCGTCGAGGCCGCCAAGCACGGTTTTACCCGCGCCATCGTGCCCCGGGGTAACGCTCCCAAGAACTCACCGGCGGGGATGGAGGTGGTGGCGGTGGACAAGCTCGCCGACGCCCTCGAAGTGCTGTAACTCCATCCATGAACTGATCACCAGGGCGCCAGACCATACCCTGATCACAGCCTGTTACCCGGGATGTGATCAGGACGATGGTGACTGCGCCGTGCCGATTCCGCCGGTCCTGCTGGTGTAGAATGGGCCCATCATTGCCAAGGAGACTTCCATGAGCGCCATCCGCTTGACCCAATACAGTCACGGTGCCGGCTGTGGCTGCAAGATCGCCCCCGATGTGCTCGACAGCATCCTGGCCAAGGCCGGTCCGGGAGCGAGCCACTCGAAGATGATCGTCGGCAACCAGGGACGAGAGGACGCCGCCGTCTTCGACCTGGGCGACGGGCGCGGCATGATCAGCACCACCGACTTCTTCATGCCGATCGTCGATGACCCCTTCGACTTCGGCCGCATCGCCGCCACCAACGCCATCAGCGACGTCTACGCCATGGGCGGTGACCCGGTGATGGCGTTGGGCATTCTGGGCTGGCCGCTGGACAAGCTGGGCGCGGACATCGCCGGTGACGTGGTGGCCGGGGCTCAGGCGGTATGTCGTGAGCTGGGCCTGGCGCTGGCGGGCGGCCACTCCATCGATGCCCCGGAGCCGATCTTCGGTCTCGCGGTCAACGGTCTGGTGGAACTCAAGCACCTGAAGCTCAACAAGGGCGCCAAGCCCGGCGATCTGCTGTTTCTGACCAAGCCGCTGGGGGTGGGCATGCTGACCACGGCGGAGAAGCAGGGGCTTCTGGAAAGCGGTCACCATGGCCTGGCGCGGGAAACCATGCTGATCAGCAACCGTATCGGTGCCGCCCTTGCGCGCATCGAAGGGGTGCGTGCGATGACCGACGTCACCGGCTTTGGCCTGGCTGGCCACCTGTCCGAGGTGTGCGCGGCCAGTGGCGTGGCGGCTCGCATCGACTTTCGCCGCCTGCCGCGCCTGGCCGAGGCCGAGGCTTACCGGCGCCAGGGCGCGGTACCCGGCGGCACCCGTCGTAACCGTGACGCCCTGGGGGCCAGCCTGCCGCAGATGGATGAGGCCCACTGGCAGTGGCTGTGTGATCCGCAGACCTCGGGCGGTCTGTTGATCTCGGTACACCCGTCCTGGGAGGACGATGTCGAGCGGGTCGGCCGGGAGTTTGGTATCGAGCTTGCACCCTTCGGCGAGGTCGTCGAGGCCAGCGGTGAGGCGCTGATCGAGGTGCGCGGATGAAGCTGCCGCTGGTCCCGGCGGATCCCGCCCTGCTGGTCGAGGGGCGCACCTTGATCGACGTGCGGGCGCCGGTGGAGTTCGCCCAGGGCAGCCTGCCCGGGGCGGTCAACCTGCCGCTGATGAACAACGAGGAACGCCATCAGGTCGGGATCGCCTACAAGGAGTCCGGCCAGCAGGCCGCCATCGCCCTGGGCGAGCGGCTGGTGTCCGGCGAGATCAAGGCCGCGCGCATCGAAGCCTGGAAGCGCCAGCTCGAGGCGGCCCCGGACGCCATCATCTACTGTTTTCGGGGTGGCCTGCGCTCGCAGATCGCCCAGCGCTGGCTGCTTGAGGCCGGCGTCGAACGACCACGCATCGAGGGTGGCTGGAAGGCCATGCGCCAGGCGTTGTGCGCACGCATCGATGACGCCGCCGCCCAGCCCATGCTGGTGGTGGGTGGCCTGACCGGCTGCGCCAAGACGTCCATCGTGCAGGCCCTGGACAACGGTCTGGATCTGGAGGGCTGCGCCCGTCACAAGGGCTCGGCCTTTGGTCGCCATCCACTGATCGCCCCCAGCCAGATCGACTTCGAGCACGCTATGGGCCTGCGGCTGCTGTCATTGCACGGGCCGCTGGTGCTGGAAGACGAGTCGCGCCACATCGGCGCGGCCAATATACCGCTCGAGTTCTGGCGGGGAATGGAGCCGGCGCCGAGGATCCGCGTCGAGATGCCGCTGGACTGGCGCCTCAACCAGATCCACAAGGACTACATCGACGACCTGTGGACGATCTATCGCAACCAGTTCGGCGAGCGCCTTGGCTGGTCACTGATGCGCAAGCAGTTGTCGACGGCGCTGGGGCGACTGAAGAAGCGCCTGGGGAGCGCGCGACTGGCCCGCCTGCAGCGGCTGCAGGCGCTGGCCTTCCGCGAGCACGAGGCCGGCAACCGCCAGGCCCACGAGGCCTGGCTGGCGCCTTTGCTTACCGAGTACTATGACCCCATGTACCGCTACCAGCTGGAGAAGCACACCGAGCGTCGCTTCCTGCATGTCGGTGACTGGGACAGCTGCCTCGAGTTTGCCAGGGCCTGGAGCCAGCAGCAGCGGGACGCGGTGGCGAATTAGACGTCCGGTGCCGTGCGCAGCCACTGGCTCAGCAGGCGATCCAGCAGCGGCGCCAGGGTATCCAGGCGCCGGGCCTCGGCAAGGATCGTTTCCGGCGACTGGGTCCTGGGGCTTGCGTCGGCGCCTTGCGGCAACGGCATCGTCTCGAGAAAGGCCGTCAGGCTCTCCTGGTGATGATGCAGGTGGCAGGCCAGGCCAACCACCCGGCCGGCGTCCCAGGCGAAGCCGAGCACCGGGCTTGTCGGCGTGCCGCCCAGCGGCAGGGCGTCATCGGGTAGTCCGAACACCTGGCGATGCCACAGCAGGGCGGGGAAGTCGTCGGGCAGGTCGAAGGGGCTGTCGTCGGCCAGGCTGACGGTCTGCCAGCCGGCTTCGGCCTGGGTGCCACGGCCCACCGGAGCGTCCAGCGCTTCGGCGATGCGCCGGGCGCCGGCGCCGAGCCCGAGCAGCGGCTTGTGGCCGTCGAGCATCTGGTCGATCAGCTTGCGTTCGGCCTTGAGCCAGGGCGCCTGGTCGCGGTCCTCGAGATCGTCGAGGATGATCAGGGCGTCGCAGTCCCCGGGGCGCGGCACCAGCTCACCGTCGTAGAGGTGGAAGACGGTGAAGCTGTGGCCCATGCTGGCAAGCCAGTCGCCGATGCGTGCGGGGCCCAGGTCAGGATGGTGCTTGAGCAGATGAAGGTGCATGGGGGCCTCGCTCAGACTGAGGGTGGGCGGCGCCATCCCTCGATGAAAATGCAACCAGAACGAAAGGTTACATGAATCCGGACGTCCGAGAACAGATTCTTACCATCATCAGCGAGATTCCTTCGGGGCGGGTGACCAGCTACGGGCGCATCGCCGCCATGACCGATGGGGCCAGCGCACGCATGGTCGCGCGGGCGCTGCGCGATCTGCCGTCGGGGCATGAGCTTCCCTGGTTCAGGGTGGTGACGGCCTCGCGCAAGCTCGCCGACCATGGCGGAGCCGACGAGCAGCGCAAGCGTCTGATCGATGAAGGTGTGGCCTTCGATGAGCGTGGACGGATCGCCCAGGAGCGCTTCTGGCCTTGAGTCGCCCAGTCCGCTTTCGGCCATCGCCGTTTTCCCGACATTCGACACGCGACCCTCGACTCTCGCCCCTTGAACCTTGAATAAAGGGACCGGCAGCCCGTTTATTGCCAGCACAGGAGCCATCATGGCAAAGCCAGGATTTCACCAGCGCCTGCAGGCGCTGACTCTACGTCAGCAACAGGCCTTCATGGCCGCGTTGACCGAGCGCATGCTGCCCAACTATGCGCTCTACGCCGATACCAGCGGTCACGGGGATCTGGCGGGCATGAGGGCGATCCTCGATCTGGTGTGGGAGCAGTTGACCGTCAAGGACGCCAAGATCGACTTCGATCTCCAGGCCGAAAAGCTCGGCGAGCTGGAGCCTCCTCAACAGGACGACAGCTTCGGCGCCCGTCGTGCCCTCGATGCGGTGGTCGCGCTATCGGCGATCCTCGACACCTTGAGGGGCGATGCGCCGGACGCGGTGCTTGAGGTCAGCAAGGTCTCGAAGGCGGCGGTGCGCTCCTTTATCGAGCTGACCGAGGGAGAAGACGATGCCGAAAAGCTCGCCCAACTGGTCAAGCAGCACCCGTTGATGGAAGACGAGAACGACTTTCAGGATGCGGCGCTGGAGGCGGCCGAGGAAGAGCCGAGCAAGAAGCACGTCAAGGCGTTGAGAAAGCTTGGACGCAACGGTGGTGTCAGCAATCTGGGGCTGACCCTAGACTGAGGTCGGTTTCAGTCCGTACAAACGACCACCCCCGCCGGGCTACCCGGCGGGGGTGGTTGGTTGCTGGCTCTGCAAGCCCTGGCTGAAGAGCCAGCCAAAGGCGTCGGTCAGAGGCGCATGGTGATGCCCTTGTCGGCCATATAGCGCTTGGCCTCGGGGATGGTGTACTCGGCGAAGTGGAAGATGCTGGCCGCCAGCACCGCATCGGCGTGGCCTTCGGTCACGCCCTCGACCAGGTGGTCGAGGTTGCCGACACCGCCGGAGGCGATGACCGGCACCGCCACCGCATCGCTGATGGCGCGGGTGACGCCCAGGTCGAAGCCGGCCTTGGTGCCGTCGCGGTCCATGCTGGTCAACAGCAGTTCGCCGGCCCCGTACTCGACCATCTTCTTGGCCCATTCCACCGCGTCGAGCCCGGTGGGGCGACGGCCGCCGTGGGTGAATATCTCCCAGCGAGGGGCTTCGCCTTCCTCGCTGACGCGCTTGGCGTCGATCGCCACCACGATGCACTGGCTACCGAAGCGCTCGGCGGCTTCACGCACGAACTCAGGGTTGGTTACCGCTGCGGTATTGATCGAGACCTTGTCGGCGCCGGCGTTGAGCATGGTGCGGATATCGTCACAGGTGCGGATGCCGCCGCCTACCGTCAGCGGGATGAACACTTCGCCGGCGATGCGCTCGACCATCTCCACCGTGGTGTCGCGGTCCTCGTGGCTGGCGGTGATGTCGAGAAAGGTGATCTCGTCGGCGCCCTGCTGGTTGTAGCGCTGCGCCACCTCCACCGGGTCGCCGGCGTCACGGATGCCGACGAAGTTGACACCCTTGACCACTCGGCCGGCGTCGACGTCGAGACACGGGATGATGCGTTTGGAAAGAGCCATGGAGCCTCCTCAGCCTTGGGTCAGTTCGTCGCACAGGCGCTGCCCTTCGGCGACGTCCAGGCTGCCTTCGTAGATGGCGCGTCCGGTGATGGCGCCGAGAATGCCCGGCTCGCCAGCCGCCACCAGGGCGCGCAGGTCATCGAGGTTGGTCACGCCGCCGGAGGCGATGACCGGAATGCCACCGTCCCGGGCCAGGGCTGCCGTGGCCTCGACGTTGACGCCGTTCATCATGCCGTCGCGAGCGATATCGGTGTAGACGATGCTGGAGACGCCGTCGTCGGCAAAGCGCTTGGCCAGATCCACCGCCATCACCTCGGACACCTCGGCCCAGCCGTCGGTGGCCACACGGCCATCATGGGCGTCGAGGCCGACGATGATATGGCCGGGGAAGGCGCGACACATTTCGGTCACGAAGTCAGGCTCCTTGACCGCCTTGGTGCCGATGATCACCTGGGAGACGCCGGCCTTGAGGTAGTGCTCGATGGTCTCGGCGCTGCGAATGCCGCCACCGATCTGGATCGGCAGGTCGGGGTACTGGCGGGCAATGGCGGTCACCGCCTCGCCGTTGACCGGACGCCCCTCGAAGGCGCCGTTGAGGTCGACCAGATGCAGGCGCCGCGCGCCGGCCTCGACCCAGCGAGCGGCCATGGCGACGGGGTCGTCGCCATAGGTGGTGGCCTCGTCCATGCGGCCTTGCTTGAGACGAACGCACTGTCCGTCCTTGAGATCGATGGCGGGAATTACCAGCATGTTGTGTCCTCGGGGTGCCTTTTCAGGGGCGTGCCAGTGTGATCGATGCAGGCAGGGCGTGGGCCGTGCCGGTGCAGATGTCGGGCGGCGGCCAGGGCAAGCGAGCGGCTGCCCGGCCGGCGCTCAGGTCTGGGTCAGGGGTTCCACTGGACAAAGTTCTCGAGCAGCCTGAGGCCGGCACGAGCGCTCTTTTCCGGGTGGAACTGCACCGCAAAGGTGGCGTCACGACCCACCGCCACATGAGCGCTGACGCTGCCGTAGTCGGTGGTGCCGAAGACCTCGGCGTCATGCTCGGCGGCCACATAGTAGCTATGCACAAAGTAGAAGTGCGAACCGGGCTCGATACCCTCCCACAGCGGGTGGGCGTTGGGCTGCTCCACCAGATTCCAGCCCATGTGCGGGACCTTCAGGCGAGCGCCGTCACTGTCCTGCATGTCCAGTGGAAACCGCTTCACCTGACCGGCGAGGTGGCCCAGGCAGTCGATGCCGCCGTTCTCGTCGCTGTGGTCCATCAGCATCTGCTGACCCACACAGATGCCCAGCAGCGGCTTGGACTGGCTGGCCAGCAGCTCGCGAACCAGGCCGCTGAGCTCGGTACGCTCCAGTTCGCCCATGCAGTCGCGGATGGCGCCCTGTCCCGGTAGCACGACACGGGTCGCGCCCTGGATCGAGCGAGCGTCGCGGGTCACCAGCACGTTCTCGTGGGTGACGTGTTCCAGTGCCTTGGCGACGGAATGGAGGTTGCCCATTCCGTAGTCGATGACGGCAATGGTCATGAAGCGCTCCTTGGTGGTTGGCCCGGAGGGGCGCCGCTGCCGGCGACCGCCTCGCTTGGTGTCTTGTCGTCTTGTTGCTGTTGGACCGCAGCCGGCGGCGTTAGAGGCTACCCTTGGTGGAGGGCAGCTTGCCGGCCATGCGGGGGTCCTCGGCGGCGGCCATGCGCAGGGCGCGGCCGAAGGCCTTGAAGATGGTTTCCGCCTGATGGTGGGCATTGAAGCCCTTCAGGTTGTCGATATGCAGCGTGACCTGGGCGTGATTGACGAAGCCCTGAAAGAACTCCCAGAAAAGCTGGGTGTCGAAACGCCCGATGGTGGCGCGGGTGAACTCGACGTTCATGGACAGGCCGGCACGGCCGGAGAAGTCGATGACCACCCGGGACAGTGCCTCGTCCAGCGGCACATAGGCGTGGCCGTAGCGATAGATGCCGCGCTTGTCGCCGATGGCCTGGTTGAACGCCTGTCCCAGGGTGATGCCGAGGTCCTCGACGGTGTGGTGGTCGTCGATGTGCAAATCGCCGTTGACGCTGATGTCCAGGTCGACCATGCCGTGGCGGGCCACCTGGTCGAGCATATGGTCGAGGAAGGGAACCCCGCTTTCACCCTTGAGGTTGCCCTCGCCGTCGAGGTTGAGGGTGACGCTGATCTGGGTTTCCTTGGTGTCACGGCTGACCGTGGCAATACGCTCGGACATGTCGTCTCCTGCGCTCACGCGCATGTCGGAATTGGGGGCCTTGTTTCTAAGGTGGGCCGGTCGCGGTGCGAGGCGCACAAGACAGCCATTATAGTGAATCGGCACCCCCATCCGCTACAATGCAGCCATTCCAGTGGCGGCCGTCGCCGCCCTCCGGCCAAGGGAGACAGCGTATGCCGGTGACCCTCTTTCGCGTCGACCAGGATGTCTGGGACGCCGATGAACAGGTGCGGATCGATCTGACCCGCATTTATGCCGATGCGCCGGAGGAGCGCATCAAGCTCCCGCCGGGAGCCTACGTGACCCGCCAGCTCGAACATGGCTTCTTCTGGGCGGCGCGCTTCAATGATCGCCTGCTCGGTGCTGTCGCCGTCAGTCCTGGTGACGGGCGCTGGCGCATGTTCGACCTCTGTGTTCGCAAGACCACTCGCCGGCGCGGCGTGGGCTCGCGCCTGCTGGCGCTGATCAGCGCTGCCGCCAACCGTGACGGCGTGGCGCTGAGCGTGGCCGGTTCGCAGCTGACCCTGGCCGACCAGATGCTGCTAAAGCGTCTGGGCTATCAGCTGACGCGAAGCGGCGATGATTTCCAACTTGATCTGCCCACCGGAGAAAGCGGCAAATGAAACGACTCGTAAGAACCCTGCTGGCGGTCGTCGGCGTCCTCGCCCTGGTCACGGTGGGCGCGGTGGTCTACGTCACCACCTTCTTCAACCCCGAGGACATGAAGCCGAGGCTGGTGTCCGTGGTGAAGGAGCACACCGGGCTCGAACTGTCGCTGGAAGGCCCATTGGAGTGGTCCTTCTATCCGCGCATTGGTGTCAGCGTGGCCGAGGCCGAAGCGCGCCTGCCGGATCAGGCGGATGACGCCCAGGCCTTTGCTGCCTTCTCCGAGGCCTCGGTCAGCCTGGCGTTCACACCGCTGTTGCGCGGCGAAATCGCCATCGACGGCCTGACCCTGGATGGGCTGTCGCTGAATCTCGAGCGCGACAGTGATGGCACCGGCAATTGGGAGGCGCTGCTCGAACGCCTCGAAAACAGGGCCGATGACGCCGAAAAGGCGCTGGCGCCGGCCAGCGCAGGCCCCAACCCGGATGATGAAGGCGGTCTGTCGGTGGCCCTGAACATCGCCAGCGTCGAGGTGACCAAGGGCCATCTGAGCCTGGTCGATCATCAGGCCGGCCGTGAGTGGCAGGCCGAGAAGCTCACCATCAACGGTAGCAACGTCAATCCGGATACCGCCTTTCCGCTCAGCTCCACCTTCCAGCTGAAGGTGTTCGACCAGCTCGATGGCGGCGGTGAGGGCGAAACAACGGAAGAGCGCACCCCTGGGCTGCAAAGCGATGTCACCCTGGAGAGCGACGTCAATCTGGGTCTCGCCGACAGCCGCCACGTGCTCAGCGACGTGACGCTGGAGACCAGTACTCTGCTGGCCGGTGCCTCGGAACCCCAGGAGGCGACCCTGACCAGCGACGAGGTGGTGCTGAACCTTGGCGAGCAGCGTCTGCACATGGCGCCGAGTCAACTGGACGCCAGCCTGCTGGCACCCCAGTTAGGCGAGAAGCGTGTGGCCATGACGCTTTCGTTCCAGCTGGAGTCGGACTTCGACGCCGGTACCGCCCAGCTGCGCGATATCGCCTTGAGCGGCCCCGATGGTCTGTCGATCAAGGGCAATCTCAACCTGAAGGAGCTGAATTCGGCGCCACGCTATGACGGCCAGGTGCGTCTGGCACCGTTGTCGCTGCGTGCCTGGCTTGCGCGCATGGACGCCATGCCCAGCATGTCCAGCGACGAGGCGCTGTCGGAAGTGGCGCTGACCAGTCCGGTGGAAGGCACCCTCGAGCAGCTCTCGCTCAATGGCCTGACGCTGGTGCTCGATGACAACACCTTCTCCGGTTCCCTCGGCGCACGCTTCGATGGCACCCGGGTCGATCTCGATCTGGAAGGCGACCGCCTCGACGCCGACAGCTATCTGCCGCCGCCCGAGCAGGACACCGCCGCCAACGGCATTCCCGGCATCGCGTCGGCGCTGGCCCAGGACCAGGACCAGGACGGCGCACCGGCGATCCTGCCGAAAAGCTTTCTGGCCGGGCTGGACGAGAGCGTATCGCTGGCGCTGGGTCAGCTGATCCTGGGCGGCCAGCGCTACCAGGATGTGTCCTTGAGCATGCAGGGCGAGGGTGGCAGGCACCGTCTGACCGGCTTCGAAGCGGGCTTCCATGAAGGTCGGCTTGAGGCCACCGGGGTGCTCGACGCCAGCGGCGATGACCTCGCCTGGCAGCTGGCGCCGGAGGTCGAGGGCGTGCGTCTGGAGTCGTTGCTGACATCGCTTGGGCAGGAGCCCGCCCCGCTCAGCGGCTCGCTGCATGCCAGTGGTGAACTGACCACCCGCGGCAACGCTCGCCATGAGCTGACCCGTAACCTCAACGGCACCCTGGACACGCGGATCAACGAGGGCAGCATTCCCCGCGCCAATATTTCGCGTCAGCTGTGTACCGCCGTGGCGCGCCTCGAAGGCGAGCAGACCACGCGCGAGTGGAGCGAGAACACCCGCTTCGAGAACATCAGCGCGCGCTTCACCATCCGTGACGGCGTCGCCCATAACGACGACCTGCTGATCACCCTGCCGGGTATCGAGGTCAGTGGTGGTGGTCAGCTCGATCTGGGCAGCCA
The DNA here is from genome assembly GCF_019801245.1 of Halomonas sp. DP1Y21-3. Lineage (NCBI taxonomy): Bacteria > Pseudomonadati > Pseudomonadota > Gammaproteobacteria > Oceanospirillales > Halomonadaceae > Halomonas > Halomonas sp. DP1Y21-3. The sequence continues at coordinate 1,206,378 of NZ_JAHVJM010000001.1, read as the reverse complement.
GCGTTTCGATGCCGACGGGGCGGCCCGTTTTGTCGACACCGCCGATGCCGCCTGCAGCGTCAATCGGCGTCTCGAAAAGGTGCCCTTCCCGGTGCGCTGCGAAGGCAGCCTGGAGGGTGACAGCAGCCAGTGGTGCGGCTTTGACGCCGACGCCTTCAAGGCCAATCTGGGCGAGCTGGTCGCCGAAGAGGCCCGCTCCCGCGTCAACGAGGAAGTCGAGGAGCGGCTGGGCAAGGAGCTCGAGCGTCTCGACGAACGCATCGGAGAAGAGGCTGGCAAGGAACTTCGTGACGCCGTCCGTGGTCTATTTAATTGAGCATCAAGCAAGCCAGTCACTGCGCCGACCTCCGTGTCGGCGCTTTTTTTCGTGTCTGACTTTTGAGTGATGATAACTAATTGGTTTTATGAAATATTTATCAGAAGTCTCTGGCCCTGACAGTCGGGTGAAAGGCGACAAGGATAGCGGTCGAGTGTCGCCGCTGCTCAGTACAGAGGTGTTTTCCCGGCGCCTGCTCGACTGGTTCGATGTGCACGGTCGCCACGATCTTCCCTGGCAGCATGATCGTACTGCCTATCGGGTGTGGGTCTCGGAAATCATGCTGCAGCAGACCCAGGTTGCTACCGTCATTCCCTATTTTGAGCGGTTCATGCAGCGCTTTCCTGATGTAAAGGCCCTCGCCGAGGCCAGCCAGGATGAGGTCCTTCATCTGTGGACCGGGTTGGGCTACTACGCCAGAGGCCGGAATCTGCACAAGGCGGCCCGAGTCGTGGTGGAACAGCATGCAGGCGAGTTTCCCACGGACAGCCTCGATGCCATGGCCGCGCTGCCTGGCATTGGCCGCTCGACCGCCGGGGCGATCATCGCCCAGAGCACCGGTAGGCGAGCCGTCATTCTGGATGGCAACGTCAAGCGCGTACTGACGCGCCTGCACGCGCTGGAAGGCTGGCCCGGCCGGCCAGCGGTGGAACGCGAGCTCTGGCACCTGGCCGAGCACTACACGCCGGAACAGCGAGTGGTGGATTTCACCCAGGGCATGATGGACCTTGGGGCGACACTGTGCCGCCGTGGCCAGCCGGACTGCGAGCGCTGCCCGTTCGCCGATGTCTGTGTGGCCCGCGCCCGAGGGGAGCAAAAGCGCTTCCCGGAGTCCAAGCCGAAGAAAGCGATCCCCTTGCGCCATACCCGCATGCTGGTGCTGAGCGACGAGGCCGGGCGCATCCTGCTGGAGCAGCGGCCTTCCCAGGGGCTGTGGGGCGGGCTGTGGGGGCTTCCCCAGTTCGACAGCGACGCCGAGATCGATGCCTGGCTCGATACCCACGCGCCCGGAGCCGAGCGAGACGAGCCTTGGTCGAGCTTCGTCCATGTGTTCAGTCACTTTCGCCTGGAAATCACGCCGGTGCCGGCACGTGGCGGGCGAGTCGATGGCGTCGCCGAGGGGCGGCTGTGGTACGACCCCCAGGCGCCGGAGTCGGTGGGACTTGCCGCACCGGTAAAGAAGCTGCTCGCCTCACTGGCTCCCTTTGCCTTGAGCCAGCCACCGTCGCGTTGACGTCCGTGCTGCCCCCAGCGCTGACCTTAGCGCACAGGGAGCCCGGGACGAGCGCCACGGCTCTGCAGCAACAGAACGCTTAAGTCTGGGCGGGGCACACTGCTATCCTCGTGCCAGCAGGCCACACCATAGCCAGCAGGCCGTACCATAGAAAGGAGACCGCCATGAGTCAGACCGTGTTTTGCCGCAAGTACCAGAAGGAGCTCGACGCCTTGCCCTTCCCCCCGCTGCCGGGCAAGAAGGGGCAGGAAATCCAGGCGAGCGTGTCACGCCAGGCCTGGGAAGAATGGCAGGCGCTGCAGACCCGTCTGATCAACGAGAAGCATCTGAACATGATGGACCCGGCTAACCGCGAGTACCTGATGGAGCAGATGGAGCGCTTCTTCGACAATGAAGAGACCGACCGCGCCGAGGGCTATGTTCCGCGTGACGCCTAGCCTTGCGACGCCTTGAAAAGCGCTCGCCATCATTTTGAAAGAAAAGGGGTTGACGGAAAACGGAGGAATTGGTTTAATACGTCGCGTTGGCAAGGGGCCAGATAGCTCAGTTGGTAGAGCAGGGGATTGAAAATCCCCGTGTCGGCGGTTCGATTCCGTCTCTGGCCACCAACTCTGCTGGGGTATCGCCAAGTGGTAAGGCACCGGTTTTTGGTATCGGCATGCGCAGGTTCGAATCCTGCTACCCCAGCCACGCCAACCCCGTTTCGGGTGAGACGCCCAAGGCGTAACACCAGAGCAGCAAGCGACCTTCCGGTCGGCCCGAGCCGGCATAGCTCAGTTGGTAGAGCAACTGACTTGTAATCAGTAGGTCCCGGGTTCGACTCCTGGTGCCGGCACCATCTAAAAGATGGTTATGGATCAACGACTTGCTGCAACATCAAAACCGCCCATCGAGGCGGTTTTTTTGTGCGTGGGTGAATCATGGTGTCGTGCCCGGCAGCGCGGGTGTACTTCAGGCGTTCGGCACCTGCGCAGGCACTTTTCGTACAAGCCCTAGCGCTTGAGTTCGTCTCTCAGCGTCCTGACCTGCGCGATGTCCAGCCCCGACAGATCCGCCACCGTCTGGTCATCTAGCTGAGTCCGCTCGATCATGTTGCGGGCGACCTCCAGACGAGCCTTCTGTTCGCCCTTCTGTTCGCTTTCCAGCAGGCCTTCCTGACGTCCTTCCTTGCGGCCTTCCTCACGTCCTTGCTTGAGGCCTTCTTCAAGACCCTGTTGCTTCCACTGCTCGGGCCATCGTTTTGCACGCTCGGCCATCATGTTGTGTACATCATTGATTTTGTTAAGATTATGCCACTCGGTTCCTTCGCTCTCGGGTATCCAGTTGGGCAGCAGCACGCGCTTGATCCAGATGGCGAAGTGACGGCGCAGACGAGTCTGGTCCGGCGCTTCGAGCCATCTTGCCAGCAGCCCGATCAGTTCGACCGCCTCCCTGGTGCCACGGTGGTGTTCCAGTCGAAATATGGCGTCTACCACGTTGCGTGCCTCCGGCGACCAATGCTCCGAGTCCACGATGGCGCCTTCGTCCAGCAGAAGATAGGGCATTCGTGGACGGTATCGCTCCAGCTCCCTGGGCACGCTTTGCACGAGGTCCGATACGTCGACGCGGCGTTCCAACGCTTCTCTCCATTGTAGATGAAGCCTGTCAGGAGGACTCGATATTGAGCATTGATTGCCCGGGTTAGGCTGTAGGAGATGGTTTTATTTCTTGATCCACATCATGAAGTTGTATGGCTTTCTCGATGGCGCATTATTCTTGGTGGCGAGATTGACCTGATGTTTGTTTGTCTCTTCTGGTTCCCGCCCACCATTCATGAATCATTGTTGTTGTGTGTGGCAGTTGGCCATGGCTAGTCATGATGGTAAATCATGTGTTTTTTGTATGTTTATGGGTGAAATCTTACAGGTTTGCCACATCCGGGATTAGGCGATGCTTTGAAGAAGGTATCGCTGATATTGCAAAGTTTACGTGTACTTTTATTCAAGACGTAGGAATAGGATGGGAGAGAAAGTCGTCCTGACTGAAGGTGTGCAGGTATATCACAGGACACATGGTTTTCTCGAAAAAATGTGGCGTTTTGGTTGCTGTATAACTCAAAAGCGGTATAGGCGCAGTCAAGGTTAGGATTTGGGTCGCGCTAGATGCCTTCTATCCGGACAGATCACAGGGAAATATCGAAAAAATGAAGAAATCCCATTTCGATACCATGATTGAAGAATCGAGCAACAAGGTAAAAGAGTCGCAGCGAAAAATCGCCGAGGTCACTGCCAGTGTTGAAGCCGCTCGTGCCCGCGCAGATGCAGGAGACTCAGTAGGCTTCAACATCGAAGTTGCTACCTTGGATGACGTTCATGCCCACACCGAGACCATGAACGCCAATATCGCAGAGTTGATCATGGGGCTTGATGACACTACAGCCGGATTTTCCAAAGATTTTGACGAAATGCGCAACAAGTCCAGTATGGAGAAGTTCGTCGGAATCTTTAGTAAGGGAAAGGCTGAGTCCATGCGTCAGGAGCGAATGAGGAGCGCAAGCATTGACGAAAAGCTGCAGGACCTCATCGCCAAATCCGACATCATCGTAAAGCTCCTGGATGGCCAATTACAGGAGCTCGAGAGCCAGCAGGAAAAGGTCCAGAAGAATCTGGAACGATCCCTGGGTGATAGAGAGGCAGCGGTAGCAGAGCTTGAGTCGCTGAGAGCCGAAATAGAGACACTTGACCCACAGCTCATCGATCTGGAGAGCAAGATATCCGTTGAGCAGGATGCAGCGCAGCGTACTCGCCTGGAAACCGAGCTTGCAGACACGAATACACGCTACAACGCGCTGGTCCAGGATGAACAGGTCAGCATCTCCCGCTCGCAAACGCTCGAGCGCTACATCGAGAAGGGGAAAACCTGGTTGGACAGTCTTCAGAATCAGGCAGCGACTCAAAAGGTGCTGATCAACAAGCTCCAGACAGATACTCAGCAAAGAGTTGTGCTATATGACGCCCTGAGTAAGTCGTTGAAGACGGCTCAGCAGCAGGACGTAGCGCACAGGATCAACGAAATTGGCTCCCAGACAGACCAGGAAGCTCAGACTGCGATGGCGGGCATCGGCAGTGCAACCAACCAGCGCATGGCCGATATGCTCGAAGCACATGAAGGCCAGATGGTGTATGCAAGAGACGTCCTGGAGAAAAAGGCCCGCGCTGACGAGCGCTTTGCTCGGAGATTTTCAAAGATCGTCGAGAAACATGACAAGAATCTGTATGGGCGTTGAGGGGTAGGTTCTCCATCATTCGATACGTGATAGGTGGAGGTTTTATACCAGCTTCCTTATGGAGGCGATCATTCAGTGAATGATGTCATCGTTGAATGAAAATGATGTGCTTGCCGGTACTCGCCGAAAAGAGGGTACGATGGATTCGTCAGATTGTGATCATCTTGAGTTAGCTGACGTGTATGCTTCGCGTCATTACTTTCGCAGATTCAGCGAGATCCTCCAGCGGCTCGAGCGAGTGGCGGCAGCCATGCATGCCAGCGATCAACTGAATCGCATAGATGCAAGAGCACTGACGGATTATCTGAAGCGCCTTGATTTTACCTTTGACGCCTTGAGCACCAAGTATTTGATGGTGGGGCAAACCCCCTCCCGGAGTCTCGGTAGCCTCACCGTGGACAGACGCGAGAGTGGCTTTCCGGTCGCCAGCGAGTTGATGCGTATGGCTAATGACGCTCAGCAAGCTTCACGCCATCTGACAAATATGCCAAGTACACGCGAACTCAAGGCTCAGATGATTCGCACCATCCTTGGTGAGTGCCGTTCGCCTACCCGACTTCAGTATGCCATGTCCCAGCGACTCTATTACGAGGAAATCTCTCGAGGCGCTCTTTTCTGGATTCAAAATGACCCTCAGTGCGAGATGCTGGACAGTGACGGTGGACGAAGGCGTTTTTTCATCCATTGGGCTGTCTACGACAGCCAGGTCAATCTGCCTGTCATCTACTTGATGGAGGTCGATGACAGTGGTTCTGCCCCTCTGCCAAAAGACGAATACCGTTGGCCAGCTGTCCAGGCTCACCTGATGGCCCAGTCCCTTGCTGGACTGACATTGCTGACCATTGCCCGTGGGTTGGATGCGGACTTCGATGACGTTCATCCAAAACGGCTCCACCGCTATCACATTGGGCCCATGTACTCGTCCTCCTATACCGAGCAGGCCGGACCGTTGCGGCAGATTCTCGAGCAGGCCTGTCCAGGGGGAGAGGACGATTGGGCCTTGGCCTGGACCCAGGAGGAGCTCGATAGTGATGGGACGCAAGAAGAACGTAGTGGATGGTTCAGTAAGGTCGAGCGCGAAATCTTTGCCCTGGACCCCTTCTCTGATGGTGCAGGTCACTCCGGAGCTACTCGTACGTTACGCTCCATCATTTTGCCTCAGCGTCCGTTTCAGGTCCTGGCTGAGCTGGCCCCCTCCGGGTTTGCCGATGTGCAGAAGTTTGTGGTCAGCCCATCGGGACAGGTGCTGCACTTATAACACGATGACGGCGCCGTCCTGAGGGGCGAAGCAACAATAGATAACCGTGGCAGGAAGGCCCGGTAGCGAGGGATTCATGAGTCTTGACAGCGATCAGATGGAACTGCGCGAAGATGATATCCAGAGGCACTACGCTGCGGCTGAAAGGATGCTGGAGGGCTTTGATCACAGTCCTCGTATCGCCCGCCCACGGCAGCAGCTTACGCTTGACGAGAAAGAAATATCTCCAGGTATAGGTCGTACTCGCAGGCTTCGATCGACCACGCCGGGGCTCGCCACACGCTCCACGGGGCGCCCGGATGGAGTGCACTTGGGCGAACGGATAGCGGCAAGCAATGGAGGAGACCCATTGATGTCTCCGCTCCAGGCGACCGTCCAGCATGGCCTCCGGCGATCCATCGCGATTGCTCTGGCGATTGGCGAATGCTGGGCCGAGCGCAATGGGTTGCTGGAGCTTAAACAGGCCAATCTCTCTGGCTCACTGGCTTCATCGCGGCGTACCGAGTTCACGGAGCTGCTTGCCGCCGAGGCGCTGATCTCCACCCATGTTCTTGCCAACGCCTTGGCATGGCTATTGCTCGATCATGGCAGCGAGACACAGGTTGAGGTGGGCGAGTTACAAGAACTGGTTACTGACAACGCTCAACTGGCTCTTCATGGTGTCTTGTGGGAGCTGGATCAGATTGTTGCTTTGCATGCTAGCGATGACGTTCACCTTGTTGCCGCCCTGCTTGCCTGGACCGAACAGTTGTTGGAGAAGGTGGTTCTAAGAGCAGAGAACGCTCCGCGACTGGGATCCTTCACCGCCAGCGTATGGAGAGTAGAGGCAGATAGGCTCACATTGAGAGGTTTCGAGCCGGCGCGTCGAGGTGGATCCAGTAGTTTGAACATGGTGTTCAAGCGACCTGAAGAGGTCATCGGTAATCATATCGCCAAGCACCAGGCGCAGAGGCTTGCCCGTATGGTGATGGCGTACGACTTTGAACGTCGCATGAACCCCTTCGCCGAGCTGGGAGGTTTTATCTTCACCTTCATGGGGGACGGTAAACCAGGCACCGGCAAGACCACTCTGATCCAGATGATGGCGGGATTGATTCATGACTACTGTCAAGTGGCGGGTTACCCCTTCCGCTACCAGAACTTCGGTGTTGACAATATTGACAGTTATCAAGGCAAGTCGGGACAGAACGCCAAGGCCTTCATTCATCATGTCATGGATCCTTCGGTGATAGGATTTGGAACTATTGATGATATCGACCAGATTGCTGGAAAACGCGGTGACCGTCAGTCCTCCGCCGGGCAGCAGGAGGTGACTGCCGTGTTGATGGAGGCATTTGCCGGCGCCAATACCGTGGTAAGAGGGAATTGTACTTTCGGAATGTTTTCGAACTATCCGGAAAATGTCGACGACGCTCTTCGCCAGCGGGCGGGTGCCAGATTTCTGGTTGATGGACCAAAAACCAGAGAGGACTATATCGATATTTTGCATCTTTTGCTGGGCAGCCACCATGGTATCCCACTCGGAAAGCACGAACTCTATTCTTCTCAGAGCATAAAGCAAGCAATCGTTCAATCCTTTTCTTCCTACAATAGGCCTGCTGAGCCACGCCTGAAAGAGATTTTTGAACGACTTTTCGAGAAATTCGGCGATATTGATTCAGTTGCTGCTTTGGGGACATATCTGAGGGAGATTCAGCAGGTTGATGAGAGATTTACCGGCCGCGCAATAAAAAACATAAGCGACGCGGTTAAAGTTCGCTCGATGGATTTCGATATACCTGATGAGTGGATGGAGGTTCCGGATGTCTTTCTGGCCAAGGACTATGAAACGAAGAAGGCGATGATTTCAGAGCTTCGTGTCCCGATCACTTCAAACATGGTCCTTCAGGAAATCAATCGCTACGCCGACAGCGAGTTTCGCTATGCAGGAAGCTCCGATGAAGCAGCGATTGATGCCTTGGTACGTGATATGGAACGTCGTCAAGAAGCTCAGCGTCGCTTCCAGGATGGCAGAGGGTGATCCTATGCAGCGGCTGATCGAAAGTGGTCTGATGTATTCCAATCTTTTCCACGTCGACTCGCCTGTGTTGGTGGATCGCTACAACAGAGCACTCGAGCACCTGACTGGTGCGACCACCCAGCTTTCCGAGTTTCATGTTGATGTTTCCGGGTATTCCCCGGAAGTTGGTTCAGAGTTGGGTGATCATCAGTACTTGAATCATGGCGGAGTCAATCGTCAATTCATTCTATTGAGTAACGAACAAGGCCGATGCCCCTTGCTCAACGCCCATTTTTCCACCAGTCGACAAATCTTGAACCGATTTATCAGAGAGAACGAACGACAACTATTTGCCTTGACAGCGACCGACGCCATAGCCGGTGAATTGGAGAATTCTGTTTTCAGTGTCGAGAGCCCCCGGGACCTTTTCGATATTCGTCAAATCAAGGTGGTTGCGGACACGACGAATGGCACCATTGCCAAGGCGGGCCACCTTGCCAGGCTGGTGGATCGTTTCCACGATGAGAAGGATGGCTGGTTCAATGAACAACTGATCAACGAAATGATCGAAGTTGCTCGTTGTACTGGTGATGTCACGCGGAACCCGGTCCAGCTCCAGCATGCTGTCTTCGAGCAGAGGAATTTCTGGACGTCTTTGTTTGGCGGTCTGTATATCTTTCAAGATATGGAGAAGCCGAGTGTTGTTGTGCGCGAAGAGAAGTACCGGCGCCAGCTGCCGTCGGCGCTTGTAATGCTGCTCGATGATCGACGTGATGTGGCCCGTTTTTTGAGCGACAACGAGCTCGTCGAGACTGTCGTCAAGTTTCCAGGCGATGAGGGTGTTGCTGTCCTGCGCCGAAAGCTGGACCTTATGCTTGGTCTGGAGTTGGAGAAAAAATCTGTTGATTCAACTGGACATGCCGGGTCTCGACTACGTCGTCTTGCGGCCCGCAGTGGTGTCTCACTACCCATGGAGTATGAAGGGCTGGCGTCCATTGTCCGGTGGGCAGAGGCCGGTGGAACAAGGCCAAAGGTTGGCATAAGTCATCCCGCCTACTTTGCCACCCTTCGTGCTGCTGATACGCCGGTGAAGGATCTGGTCAATATGCTGCTGGCGGAACTGGTTCCGAATGACGTTCTACAGCTCTACATCTGTCACAAGGATGAGTTCTATCGCCGCTACCGCAGCTGGCCGCGTGAGGTCAGAGATTTTTCCGTCGATGCTATTGTTCGTGAGTATATCTCCGATAAAGACTCCGCTCGCGCCATGCTATTTGGCAGTAACAAGGAATAATGCGTGATTGCTTTTGCTCGCCTGATCCTGGTCGTCATGGTGCTTATGACGTTCTGCTATATCATTGTCAATGTTTACCTTTTTTTTCGTTGGCGCAAGGGGCTTGAAGATGAATGGAAAAGGCGTTCTTCAGCGGGTGACGAGAGAGTCTTTGTGCGCAGATCGATGCGTCGGTATCGTCGCCGCTGGCGGCCTATATTGATATCCTTGATTTATATCTTTCCCGTCACGTTGATGACTGTTTTGGTGTTTGTTATCAATTTTTTCTAGGGGGCAGTCAATGGCAATCGTGAAGTGGAGTTTCTGGGGTGTTTTCTGGCTGATGGTCGGAGCGGTTATGCATTATAGCCTTCCCCAGTATGACGTCGTTCGTATCGTCGATACCTACGAGAAGCGACAGGATATCAATGATTGGACGCGCATCTTTTGGTCTGATCCGGATGATTTGACCAATACGCTGGAAAATCGTGATGTTCAGTTCATACAAGCAGTTTTCCCCAGTGGTAAAGCGATCGTCTATCGCAATGAGGATACCGGCTGGAGCTGGCCACCTTACTTCAAGTTCGACACCGCCAATCTTTATACGGAGGCCAGTGACCGAATTTCGACGCGGGCGGATCCACAATGGGTATCTATCATGCATTACGGTTGGCGCAACCAATTCTTTTCCATCTTTCCTAATGCTGTCTCGATTGAGTCGGTCGAAGGCCCGAATGACAAGCCATTCAATTGGTTTACATACGGTTTTCTGGTGCTGATGGGAAGCGCTGTCGCTTTCCTGTGGCGAGCCTGGGTGCGCTTCAGGCGGCGCCATCTCGACCCGGTGATGGAGGAAGTTGAAGGTGGCCTCGATAGTGCCGGTGAAGCTGTAAATCACCGTTGGCACCGTCTACGCCGATGGCTGGATACATGGAAGGGCCGCAACAGGCGCTAGGGCTTGTCTGAAAAGTGCCTGCGCTCGGTAATACGGCGTTAAAAATCGGATCAAAATGCTCATTTACACCCCGTAAACTGCGCTTTCTCACCGATTTTTGCCTTGTCTAACCTTCGCTCGTTGACTTTTCGGACAGCGCCTAGGTGTCGGGTCGCGGATGAACCTCGGTTCTAGGAAAAACCGCATTGAAGGCGGTGTACTCGGAAACTGCGTCCGCGCACGCCCTGCTCGAAGTGCTTTGGCATCAGACGCAACGCCGGTGGAACAGATCGCCGAGCGCCGCCGGCAACGCTAGACCTATTGGCAGATTGCCCAGGCGCTGGAGATTGGCTAAAGCACGGTGGCACGTATTCTCAAGCGCGAGTGGGCCTATCCCTGGTCTTACGGAGCTCGGAGGAGCGAGGCCAGCAGCTGCGCGCCTGGCTTCATCAGTACAACTGGCACCGACCACATGCCTTCCTGAATGATCAGTCTCGCGTTGGCCGGCTGGCCCGTTCCGTGAACAACCTGGCGGGTTTTCACACCTAGCGTTTGAGTTCGTCTCTCAGCGTCCTCACCTGCGCGATGTCCAGCCCCGACAGATCCGCCACCGTCTGGTCGTCCAGCTGAGTCCGCTCGATCATGTTGCGGGCGACCTCCAGGCGAGCCTTCTGTTCACCTTTCTGTTCGCCCTTTTGTTCGCCCTCCTGCAGTCCTTCCTGACGTCCTTCCTGACGTCCTTGCTTGCGGCCTTCCTGGCGGCCTTCTTCAAGACCCTGTTGCTTCCACTGCTCGGGCCATCGTTTTGCACGCTCGGCCAGCATGTTGTGTACCTCATTGAGTTCGTTGAGATTCTGCCACTCGGTTCCTTCGCTATCGGGTATCCAGTTGGGCAGCAGCACGCGCTTGATCCAGATGGCGAAGTGACGGCGCAGACGAGTCTGGTCCGGCGCTTCGAGCCATCTTGCCAGCAACCCGATCAGTTCGACCGCCTCCCTGGTGCCACGGTGGTGTTCCAGTCGAAATATGGCGGCTACCACGTTGCGTGCCTCCGGCGACCAATGCTCCGAGTCCACGATGGCGCCTTCGTCCAGCAGAAGATAGGGCATTCGTGGGCGGTATCGCTCCAGCTCCCTGGGCACGCTCTGAACGAGGTCCGATACGTCGACGGCGGCGTTCCAACGCTTCTCTCCATTGTAGAGCACGACGGGCAGCACCGGGGGCAACCTGGCGTGGGGCGAGAGCTTCTGCTGCTTGATCAGGTCCTGATACAGGAGGCCCACGTAGGTCATGATGCGCAGCGCCATGAAGGGATCGATGGTGCTCTGGAATTCGATCAACAGATAGACGTAGATCCAGTCATCGCCGAAGCGTGCGCGCCAGATGACGTCGGACTCCCGATCGCGCAAGTCGTCGCTGACAAAGCTGCTGCTGACCTTCTCCAGTGAGTCGAGGTCGAGATGCGCTATCCAGTCCTCCTTGATGAAGCCTGTCAGGAGGTCTCGAATGACTCTAGGTTCGCTGAACAGCAGTTTGTAGCTGTGGTCGTGCTGGTGGTTCATGGGATATCAGCCGCCGACTGGCGAGAGCCAGTAATGGAAGGAGATGGCAATCATCCTGGCGGCTAATGGCTGGCATGTACGGCTACGGAGTCGATTGGGTGGAAACCTGACCAAATGTCAGAAGTTTGGGCAAAGTCTTGTTCAGATCTTTTTCAGAGAGAGGCGTAGTGACAAGCCCTCAGCCCCCCAGGATGGCCTTGGTTTCCAGATATTCCTCCAGGCCCTCTTCGCCCCATTCGCGACCGTTGCCGGATTGGCCGTAGCCGCCGAAGGGGGCATCGAAGGAAAATTCCGCCCCTTGCAGGTAGCACTGGCCGGCCTTGAGGCGGCGGGCGATGGGCAGGGCGGCTTCGGCGCTGGCGGCGTAGACGGCGGAAGACAGCCCATAGGGCGTGTCGTTGGCGATCTCGATGGCCTGTTCCAGGTCGTCGTAGGGAATCATGCACAGCACCGGGCCGAAGATTTCTGATCGTGCGATTGCCATGTGGTTGCTGACGTCGCTGAAGAGGGTGGGGCGAACATAGTAGCCCTGCTCCAGCCCCTCAGGGGCCTCGGTACCACCCAGCATCAAGCGGGCTCCCTCGGCGATACCCTGCTGAATGTGCTGGCGTACGCTGTCGCGCTGGCGTCGGGACACCAGCGGCCCCATGGTGGTGGCGGTGTCCGCCGGGTCACCTGCCACCTGCTCCCGGGCGACCGTTAGGGCGATGCGTTCGGCGTCGGCCAGACGTGAGCGTGGTATCAGCATGCGGGTGAAGGCGTCGCAGGTCTGGCCACTGTTGGCCATCACGTTTTCCACCCCGAAGCGCACCGCCCGGGGCAGGTCCGCGTCCGCGGTGATGATCAGCGGCGACTTGCCCCCCAGCTCCTGACACACTCGCTTGACCCCGGCGGCGGCGTTGATGGCCACCTCGATACCGGCGCGGGTGGAGCCGGTGAAGGACACCATGTCGACCTCGGGATGGCTCGCCAGCAGAGGGCCGATCTCGCTGCCGGAGCCCGTCACCAGGTTGAAGACCCCGGCGGGGAGGCCGACGCTGTGAAAGATCTCGGCCATGATGAAGTCCTGCAGAGGCGTCTGTTCGGCCGGCTTGGTGACCACGGTACAGCCTGCCGCCAGGGCCGGGGCCAGCTTGCCGACCAGCTGATGCAGTGGGTAGTTCCAGGGGTTGATCAGCGCGCACACGCCGACCGGCTCGCGGACGATGGCGACGCCATTGCGGCGTTCGATCTCTTCGAAACGCAAGGCCCGCTCGGCGTAGTAGCGCATGCCTTCGATGGGGCCATCCACGTGCATGGCGGGTGTGATCTGGACCGGGCAGCCCAGGGTGATGACGTGCGCCTCGACCAGGTCTGCGTGGCGCCTTTGCATCTCGTCGGCGACGGCGAGAAGTATCTCGCGCCGTTGCCCGGCGGGGGTCGCCGACCAGTCGGGCAGAGCGCGCCGCGCCGCCTCGACGGCGGCGTCGATGTCCGCTCGGTGCGCTCTTGGCACCGAGGCGCACAGATTCTCGGTGGCAGGGTCGAGGATGCCAAAGCGCTCGCTGTCGCTGGGCGTGTGCCAGCGGCCATCGATAAAGAAGTGTTCTCTGTAGTGCATGGCGAGGTCCTCGTTGGCTCGGATGATGATCAAGACCGGCGTATGCCGTCGCGGTCAGCCTGGCAGCCCTTTCTCCGGACCTGCCGCGCACGACCACTTCATGGCCGACCTCTTCCGGCTCGGTGTCGGTCAGTTCGGCGGGGAAGCCGTCGCCGAGCACCTCGACGCCGCAGTCGTCCTCGAGGCGCCGGATGATGTTGGATGACCACTCACGGGAGCCATAGCGCTCTTGGCCATCCTGAAAGATGTCGAGCAGCAGCGGCGATATCTCGAGGGGCACCTAGAGGCTTCTGGCCAGGGCGTCGAACAGGCCCACGTCCTTGAGCACCAGATCCATGGTGAAGCTGATATCGCGGCTACCGTTGAGAATGACCTGGGATTCGGTCTCGTGGACAAAGGAATTGCCCGAGGAGATACGGATGGCCTCGAAGGTGGTGTTCATGTCCAGGCCGGCCTTGCGAGCCACGGTCAAGGCCTCGGCCACCGAACACAGATTGGCGGTGGCGAGGTAGTTGGTCAGTACCTTGAGCATCGAGGCCGTGCCCAGAGGTCCGGTGTGCAGGACCCGACGCCCCAGGGTGGTCAGCACCGGCAACACCCGTTCAAAGGTGTCGCGATCACCGCCGGCGAAGATCGAAATGTTGCCGGTGGCGGCGCGGTGGCAGCCGCCGGAGACCGGTGTCTCCATGGCGAGGGCGCCGGTGGCGGCGACCCTGGCGGCGATGCGTACCAGTTCCTGGGCATCGGTGGTGCTCATCTCCAGCCACACCTTGCCGGCAGAGAGCCCGGCGATGACCCCATCCTCGGCTTCCATTACCGCGCTGCAGGCGCGAGGAGATGGCAGGCAAGTGATGATCATATCGCTGGCCTCGGCCACTGCTCTGGGGCTGCTGGCGGCGGCAGCGCCCTGGTCGATGAAGCGTCGAGTGATCTCGGGGTCGAGGTCGCGGATCGTGACGTGATAGCCGTTGCGCAGCAGGCTGCCGGCGAGCTTGCCGCCGACGTTGCCAAGTCCGATAAAGCCGATGTTCATGGGATGTCATCTCATGCCGGTGAGCCGATCACCTTGCAGTGAGATCCTTGCGCGGTGGCGGATGAAATGCTGCAGGTAGGCTTCACGCTAGGCACGGCGGGGGCAGACGACAATTCATCTTTTCTTGGTGATTGGTCACTTTTGTTGAGTGAAGGCGACTCAGCCCCGCTGACTCAGCAGCCAGGTGCTGAAGGCCTCCACTCGCGGATCGTCGGCCAGATGGGAGGGGTAGGCGATGCCCCATTCGCCGCTGGCGGGCTGTACCTTGCCCGCCGGGTTGATCAGCCGACCCGTCGCCAGGTCATCCTCGGCGAAGGGGCCATTGACCAGGGCGACGCCTTCACCTCGGGCGGCCATCTCGAGCGCCGCGGCCAGGGTGTCGACCTGAAGGGCGCGTGGCGGCGCGGGCCGTGTGGCAGAAGGCGACTGGGTGTCGAACCAGCCCTGCCAGCTCCAGCTCTCGGTGTAGACGCTGATTAGGGGGAAGGCCTGCAGCGCCTCGGGGGATAGCGGCAACGAATGCCCCATCACCAGCGACGGGCTGCACACAGGGGTCAGCGTCGAGGGAAACAGCGGTGTCCAGTCAAGTCGAGAGGGCAGCGGGCCATCACGGAAGAGGATGGCGATATCGGCGTGGGCGCTGTCGAAGGTCCAGTCCAGGCTGTAGGTCTTGATCCTCAGTTCGGTCTCGGGATAGCGCTGGTGAAATTGTGCCAGTCGTGGGGCCAGCCAGCGGATCGAGGTGGTCACATAGACCTGCACGCGCAGGGGTTCAAGGCAGGGCTGGCGACGCAGTGTTTCGGCGCCCTGGATCAGAGCTTCCATGGCGTCGCGCACGACAGGGTAGAAACGTCGACCGGACTCTGTGAGCTCGATATGCCGACCCCGGCGGGCGAACAGTTTCGTCCCCAGGCTCTGCTCCAGACGCTGTATCTGGTTGGCGATGGCGGGGTGGGAGAGGTGCAGCTCCTCGGCTGCGGCGCGCAGGCTTGATAGTCGCGCCGCGGCCTCGAATCCCTTCAGCGCACTCAAGGGCGGCAGGCGATCCAGCGGCAGCGGTGCCGCGGGTGTCCGATGACGCGGGACGTCAGACAACGCGGGACGACAGCTGGCGCGCGGCCTGCACCAGGTTCTTGGAGTAGCGGCGCGCGTCCTGGGGGCTCAGGGTGTCGCTGCTGATGGCGGCGCTGATCGCTGCGATGGGCTCGTTGCGCAGGTTGAGCACCGGTGCGGCGATGCAGCTGACGCCCTGCTCAGGCGCGCCGTTGGAGGTGGCGTAACCGAGCCGATGGGCCCGCCCCAGTTCCGCCATGACGCCTTTCACCCCCTTGTTCTCGGGAGCAAGACCAAGCTCGTCGGCGAGATAGCCCTGCCAGGAGTCCTCGTCGCGCATCGCCAGGATGATCTTGCCACTGGCGGCTTCGTGCAACGCCATGGTCTTGCCGACGTAAAGGTTGAAGCTTGCGCCACTGGCACCGTCGATCTTGGACACCACCACGACCTTGTTGCCGATGGGCACGCACAGAAAGATGGTCTTGTGGATTTCGTTTTTCAGGATTTCCGCGATCGGATAGAAGTAGGGTATCAGGCTCTGCTTGTTATAGATGGTGGAGGATATCTGGAAGATGCGTGAGCCGATGCAGTAGGACTTCTTGCGGCTTGGATCCTGGGCCACCAGCTGGTGGTGAAGCAGGGCGTTGATGACACGGTGACCGGTGGCCGGCGAGATACCGGTAGCGTCACAGATTTCCGAAAGCGTCATGGGATAGCTGGTGGCCGCCAGCAGGTCCAGGATCATGACGCTATGATCGACCGCCGGAGCCTTGGTCTTTTCCGAGGTCCTTTCCGAATTCATGATCAGCCGCGGTCTCCAAAACGCGAATGCGAGGACGAATGCAGATGACTCGTCCGGTCAGACCCAGGGGCGATGTGGCTCCTGGGCGTCGTTCAGATCGGGTGGTCCTGAAGGATCAGGTCGGCCCCCTTTTCCGCCACCATCATCACCGGTGCATTGAGGTTACCCGAGGTGATGTTGGGAAAGATCGAGGCGTCGATGACCCTGAGCCCGGACACGCCATGCACCCTGAGACTGCCATCGACCACCGCCTCGCGAGGGTCGGGCCCCATGGCGCAGGTACCGCACAGATGATAGATGGAGCCTGCGTTGGCGCGAAAGTACTCTAACATGCTTTGGTCATCGTGGACGGCATCCGCCGGAGTGACCTCGGCGTCGATGACGGCACCCAGGGCCGCCGTTTCGGCCAGCGCGCGAATGAGCCGGCTGCCCTGAATGGCCTCGTCCTGATCTCGCCGGGTTCCCAGATAGTTCGGCCGGATCACCGCCGGCTCATTGGCATCGGCGCTGGCCAGCTCGATGGTGCCACGACTGTCGGGACGGCAGGAATTGAAGGCCAGCAGGAAGCCTGAGTAGGCATCCGCGGTCAGTGTCGTGTCCGGCGGTGCCGGGATGCGATAGGACAGCGGGTTGAAGTAGAGCTGGATATTGGGCACGGGTTCGTCGGCATGGCCGCGAAAGAAGCCGCCGGCCTGGTTGACGCTCATCGCCAGCGGGCCGCTGCGATTGATCAGGTACCTCATCGTTGCCCTGGTCAGGCCGGGTAGAGAGTTGAAGTCGTCGTTCAGGGTCCGGCAGTTGGCGCGATAGAAGTAGCTGACGGCCAGGTGATCCTGCAGGTTTCGGCCCACGCCGGGCAGCTGCTGGAGCGCTGCGATCCCGTGTTGTCGCAGCTTCTCGCTGTCCCCGAGTCCCGAGAGCATCAGCAGCTTTGGCGAGTCCACCGCACCGGCGCAGACGATCACCTCGCGGCGTGCGCGCAGGGTCTTCAACTGGCCTTGCTCTCGGTATTCAATGCCGCTGGCGCGACGCTGATCGTCGAACAGCACCCGTTGAACCTGGCTGACGTGCTTGAGGGTGAGATTGGAGCGCTCGAGCGCCGGCTTCAGGTAGGCAGTGTTGCTGGAATCGCGACGGCCTCGGCGGATGTTCGTCTCATAGAGGCCGGCACCTTCGATGGAGGCGCCATTGAAGTCGTCATTGAGCGGGTAGCCGAGTTCATCGGCAGCCCTGAGGTAGGACTGGCAGATCGGATGGGCGATTTCCTTGAGCGGGGTGATGCCGATCAGTCCCTGGCTCGAGTGGAATTCGGTATCGCCCGCAGGGTGCTGCTCGAGTTTCCTGAAATAGGGCAACAGCGCCTGGTAGCCCCACCCCGGGTTACCCGCGCGCTCCCAGTCATCGAAGTCCGATGGCTGGCCTCGCACATAGATCATGGCGTTTATCGAGCCCGATCCTCCCTGGACCTTGCCCCGGGGTGTGTAGATCCGCCGGTTGGCCAACGCCGGCTCCTCGGCGCTGTAGTACATGTAGTTGTAGCCGGGGTGATAGTAGGTCTTGGCAAAGCCCACCGGCACCCGAAGCCAGGGGGAGCTGTCACGGCCGCCGGCCTCGACGATTAGTACCTTGTGGTGTCCGCTGGCACTCAGCCGGTGGGCCAGCACGCAGCCTGCGGAACCTGCACTGACGATGATGAAGTCGTAGTCCATCGCCTCAGGCCTCCGGTCGGGTCTTCCAGCGGGTGCAGGACTGCTGGACGACATCGTAGGGCGTGGCGTCCATGCTCAGGTGCAGGCGCTTGCCGGTGTAGGGTGAGTGGGCCCTGACCACCGCCATGTCCAGTTCCACCCCGAGCCCCGGTCGATCGGAGGGAATGATAAAGCCGTCACTCCACTCGATCTTGGCTTCGAGCACCTCGGCGTGGAAGCCGTCCCAGGTGCCGATGCTCTCCTGGATCAGGAAGTTGGGTGTGGCGGCGGCGAGCTGAATGCTGGCCGCCGCACCCACCGGGCCGTTGTACAGGTGGGGCGCTATCTGGGCGTAGTGGACCTCGGCCAGGGCGGCGATCTTCTTGCCTTCGAGGATGCCGCCGACCCGGCCAAGGTTCATCTGCAGGATCGAGGCGGCCTGGTGGCGCAGCAGGTCATGGAACTCGTACTTGGTGGTCAGCCGCTCACCGGTGGCCACCGGGATGGAGGTATGGTCAGCGACCCTGGCCATGGCCTCGCTCTGGCCGGGTGGCACCGGCTCCTCGAACCACAGCGGGTCAAAGGGTTCGAGGCGCTTGGCCAGGCGGATCGCCGAGGCCGGCGTCATCTGGCCGTGGGTACCGAACAGCAGGTCGCAGCCGTTGCCGACCGCCTCACGGATGCGCTGGCAGAAGGTTGCGCTCTTTTCCAGCGCCTCCAGTGACAGCATATGCCCGCAGTAGGCGGTGTAGGGGCCCGCCGGATCGAACTTGAGCGCGGTAAAGCCGAGGGCCTTCTGCTCCAGGGCGCACTCCACCGCCAGCTCGACATTGTCGTAGTCATAGTCGCCGCCGGGGGCACGGGGGTAGAGATAGGTGTAGGAGCGCAGCCGATCGTGGAGCTTGCCGCCGATCAGTGCATGTACCGGCTGGCCGGCCGCCTTGCCGACGATGTCCCAGCAGGCCATCTCGAGGCCGCTGAGCACCCCCATCATGGTCAGGTCCGGGCGCTGGGTGAAGCCGCTCGAGTAGGTCTCGCGATACAGCCGTTCCAGATGGTGGGGATCCCGTCCCTTCAGGTAGCGCTCGAACACGTCCTCGATGGCGGCGACCACCACTTGCGGGTGGAAGGTCGCCGCATAGACCTCGCCGACGCCCTCGATGCCACAGGCGGTTCCCAGTTTGACGAAGATCCAGTACATGCCGCCGATGTGGGGCGGAGGTGTGGCGACCACATGGCTTTCACAACTGACGACTTTCATGAACGGCGAGTCCTCTGAGAAGGGCAGCAAGCGGCCGACCGCCCGGCGTAGACGCGGCGGTGATGGGCTTGGGTGTGGGGTGGCGCGGGATGGCGTCAGTAGTTCAATACCACCAGCCGGGTCTGGGTGTAGTCCAGCATGCCGTGCTTGCCGTCGTCGCCACCGAGGCCCGAACGCTTCCAGCCGGCGTGGTAGCCCTGGTAGGGGTCCGATGGGGTGCGATTGATGTAGACCTCGCCTGCCTCGATGTTGTGGGCCACCTTCATGGCGGTGCGGTAGTTCTCGGTGAACACCACCGAGGCAAGGCCGAACTGGTGGTCGTTGGCCAGCGCCAGGGCTTCATCCACATTGGCGTAGGTCAGCACCGGCAGTACCGGGCCGAAGATCTCTTCCTGGACGATCTCCATGTCCTGGCGGCAGTCGGTCAGCAGGGTCGGCGGGTAGAAGTGTCCGGGGCCAGGGGGAATCGCGCCGCCGGTGGCCAGGGTGACGCCGTCGTCGATGGCACGCTCGACCATCTGGTGGACATTGAGGCGGGTGTTCTCGTTGATCAGGGGGCCCATGTGGCTGGGGTCCTCGGCACGATTGCCGAAGGTGCAGGCCTCCATGTTGGCCTTGAGCAGGGCGATGAAGGGCTCGGCGATGGACTGATGCACGTAGACTCGCTCGATGGCGGTACACAGCTGGCCGCAGTTGGTGGTCTTGGAGGCCACGATCTGACGGGCGGCCTGCTCGAGGTCGGCGTCGGGCTCGACGATGGCCGGTGACTTGCCACCCAGTTCCAGCGACGACTTGGCGATATTGACCTGGGAGTACTCCAGCACCTTGCGGCCGGCGCCGACGCTGCCGGTGAGGGTGATCATGCCGACCCTTGGGTGAGTACACACGGCCTCGGCGGTGGCGTGGTCCATGCTCAGGATGTTGACCACCCCCGGCGGGATCTCGGCCGCCTGGACGGCCCGGGCAATTTCGAAGGCCGAACGCGGAGTGTTGTTGCTCGGGCGCACGATCACGCTGTTGCCGGTGATCATCGCCGGTGCAATCTTGCGCAGCAGGGTGAAGACGGGGTAGTTGAAGGGAATCAGGCAGGCCACCACGCCGATCGGCTCCCGAGTGAGCAGCAGGCTCTCGTCAGGGGTGTCACTGGGCACGATATCGCCCTCGATCCGTCGCGCCCATTCGGCGTGGTAGCGGGTGATATCGGCCGCGTATACCGCCTCGTTGGTGGCGTCCTCGAGGCTCTTTCCCGACTCTTCGGCCAGCGCCCGCCCAATGGCCTCGCGACGCTCCATCAGGGCGTCGGCCAGGCGCTGCATATGTACCGCCCGCTCGGCACTGGTCAGCCTGCGCCAGTGCTTCTGGGCCCTGGCCGCGACCTCGACAGCTTCCATCGCCTGGGCGTTGGTGGCGGCCTGTACCTCGCCCACCATCGCTCCCGTGGCGGGGCAGTAGACCGGGATCATGCTGGCCTGAGGGACGCTGACAAAGTCGTTGTTGATGAAATTCCCATCGGTGCTCATGGCTGATTCCTCGTCAAGTTCAAACCAGCCTAGGAAGCGACCCTGAGGGCGTCAAGAAAATTCCTTATGTAGAAATAAAATTCCGCATATGGAATATGCGTTGGTGTGTTGGTGCCTGTAGGCGAGCCGGCAGGAAGCCAAGACAGCGCCAGGTAAGCGTTAGGTTAGCGTCAGGTAAGGCCCGAGAAAGCGCCGAGGAAAGCAACATCAGGCGCCCTGCCGGCGACGGCCAGCAGGGCACGTGTCATCGGGCCTAGCGGGTGGCGACCACCACGCGGCCTCTGACCTTGCCTTCCATCAGGCGCTCTGCGGTGGTGATGGCCTCGCTCAGCGGGATCTCGCTGGCGATGTCGTCGAGACGCTCTTCAGGCATCAGCTCGGCCAGGCGCTGCCAGGCTTCCAGGCGAACTTCTCTGGGCTGCATCACGCTGTCGATGCCGGCCAGGGTCACGCCACGCAGGATGAAGGGCATCACCGTGGCGGGAAGGTCCATGCCCTGGGCCAGGCCGCAGGAGGTCACCGTGCCGCCGTAGCGGGTCGAGGCCAGCACATTGACCAGGGTGTGGCTGCCGACGCTGTCGACGGCACCCGCCCAGCGTTCCCTGGCCAGGGGCTTTCCGGGCTGTTCGAGCTCGACGCGGTCGATGATCGAGGTGGCGCCCAGTGCCTTCAGATAGTCCGCCTCCTCGACCTTGCCGGTGGAGGCAACGACTTCGTAGCCCAGCTTGGCCAGCAGGGTGATGGCAAAGCTGCCGACGCCACCGCTGGCGCCGGTGACCAGCACCTCGCCCTGGTCCGGGGTCACCCCGTGGCGCTCCAGCGCTAGTACCGAGAGCATGGCGGTGTAGCCGGCGGTGCCGATGGCCATGGCGTTTCTGGTGCTGAAGGCTTCGGGCAGCGGGATCAGCCAGTCGCCGTTCAGCCGAGCCTTCTGGGCCAGCCCGCCCCAGTGCTTCTCGCCAACGCCCCAGCCGTTCAGGACCACCCGGTCACCCGGCTGGAAGTCCTGGTGCTGCGAGGCTTCCACCACGCCGGCAAGGTCGATACCCGGGACCATGGGGAAGGACTTGACCACCGGGCCCTTGCCGGTGATGGCCAGCCCGTCCTTGTAGTTCAGGGTGCTGTAGTCGACGTTCACGGTCACGTCGCCCTCGGGCAGGGCCTGGTCATCCAGTGACTCGATAGCGGCCTTCTGAGTGTCGCCTTCCTTGCGGATCACGATGGCGTCGAACATGGCGGTCTCCTTTTTAGACGGTTTGTCTATAAATTGGCGCAAGCAGTATCAGGGCGCCGTATACGACCCCGCAGGAGCGGGCTCTCGGTTCAGTGTCGGACTATTGTCAAGTCAGGTCGGCTCAGTTCAGTTCATGGCGACGGACGACCCTGGCGTTGGGTGTCCAGGCCCGAAAAGAAGCTGTCGGTGAACACATCGATCGGGCGCGGGCTGCGTTCCAGCCTGGCGCGCATGATGGCGCCCTCCCAGCCGATCCAGAAGGCCTCGGCCAGCCGGTCAGGGTCCCTGTCGGAGGCGATATCGCCGTGGTGGCGGGCTTCTTCCAGGCAAGCGGCGAGACGTCGTTGCCAGTCGGCGAGCGTGGCGATCAGCCGCTCGCGGTAGTCCGGCGGCAAGCCAGCCGCCTCCTGACCGAGATTGCCCACCAGACAGCCACGGCGATAGTCGTGGCGTGCCATGCCGGCCTTGGCATCGTCGACAAAGGCCTGCACGCGCTCGAGTGGTGGCCGGGAATCGTCTTGCAGATGGCGGTCGAGCTTGTCGGCAAAATAGCGGGCGTAGCGCTCGAGCACCGCCTGGCCGAAGGCTTCCTTGCTGGCAAAGTAGTGATAGAAGGAACCCTTGGGCACCCCGGCACGCTTGAGCATGCCGTCGAGCCCCGCGCTCAGAAAGCCGTGTTCGGTCAGGGTCTCGAGGCCGCTGGCGATCAGCGCCGCTCTGGCGTCGCCCTGGGTGGCGCCGACGCTGTAGTCGGTCTTCGGCGGTCGCCCCCGGCGCCTGGCTATCGTCGGATTGGTCATGCAATGATTTTAGACCAGGTGTCTATAAAATCAATGATGGGGCTGACCACGAGGGGAAACGAGAAGACACGCGAGGGTGGCCACGGGGGGCGACAGCGTCACCTGACACGACACCAGCGGCCCGGTATCGGGCCGCTGGCGCTTGGAGCAGGTCATCGACGAGGGTCTATCAGACCTGGGGTGACAGGCACTCGACCGGCGAGCGAGACTCGCGCGACTTGCGCATCAGGCTGATGACGACAAAGATCGCCGAGTTGACCACCAACCCGCAGAAGCCCGGGTGCCAGCCGAAAGGCGCATCGATGCCGAATTGCAGCAGCAGGGTGATGACGGCGCCGACACTCAGCCCGATAAAGGCCGCGGTCTGGGACGCGCGACGCCAGAACAGGGCACCCAGCAGCATCGGCAGCAGTTGCACAATAATGCCGTAGGCTCCGAGCAGCAGGCTGACCAGCGAGCCGGGGTTGGCCAGTGCCAGCAGGTACGCCATCAGCGATATCGCGATGACCCCGTAGCGCGTCAGTGACAGCGCCTTGTGCTCGGGCAGGGCGCGCATCCTGGGCGTGAACTGGACCACGTCACGTACCAGGATGGTGGCCGAGGTGTGGGCCAGGTTGGCGGCGGTCGACATGGCCGCCGCCAAGGCGCCGGACAGTGCCAGTCCGATCACCCAGGCGGGCAGGTCGGCGAGTTCCACCACGATGGTCAGCAGCACCCGGTCAGGCGAATCCAGTGGCGTGTCGGCGAGCAGCACGATGCCGGCGAAGCCGATGATCAGCAGCGGTACCAGCAGGTAGCTGTAGAGCGGGTAGAGCACAAAGACACGCTTGAGCGTCCTGACGTCCTTGGCGCTGTAGAACTTCATGAAGATGTGAGGCCACATCACGCAGCCCAGCGCGCTGACCAGTACCGCAGTGGAGAAGGCGCCCCAGCCCATCCCGGTGGCGCCGGGCATGGTCAGATATTCCGGCGCCTGGTCCTTGATCTGCTGGAACATTTCACCGACGCCGCCAAAGAACTGCTCGGCCGTGGTCAGCCCCAGCGCCCAGGCGATGACGACCATCATCAGGCCCTGCATCAGGTTGGTCCAGCCGATGCCCTGAAGGCCGCTGGCGTAGACGTAGGCGGCCACCACGCCGCAGGCCAGTAGACTGCCCAGCCAGAACGGAATGGTGCCGGAGGTCGCCGCTTCGAACAGCATGCCGGCACCAGCGATCTGGATGGTCAGGTAGGGAATCATCGCCAGCACGCTGACGACACCGATGACCAGGCCCAGCACATTCTTTGGAGTGGGGTAGCAGGCCGACAGAAACTCGGCCTGGGTCAGAAAGCCGTGGCGGCGACCCAGCCACGAGATATGCGGCGCGATCAGCCACCACACGATTACCGCCAGCGTCAGGTAGGCGATGATATAGAACGCCGGGGCGCCCTTGCTGTAGGCCCAGCCAGGTGCACCGAGGAAGGCAAAGGCGGAGAAGATCTCGGCACCGAGGATGAAGAACAGCACCAGCAGGCCCATATGGCGACCGCCCGCCACGTAGCCTTCCAGCGAGGAGCCCTGGCCACGCCTTGCGCGCAGGCCCACCAGCAGCACGATGACCAGATAGCCCACCGTCATGGCGGTGATCAGCAGAGAATCACTCATGGTCTGCCTCCTCGCCGGTATCCTTGCGATAGGCGATCAACAGGCCCACGAACAGCGCGAAGACCCAGGCCACGTACCAGAACATGAAGAACGGCATGCCGAGCACCATCGGATCGATGCGATTGGCGATCAGCGCACCCGGCCACACCATGGCCAGGGTGCACAGCACGAAGTAGATCAGCAGGCCCTTGGAAGGCATGCCTTTTTGGTGGTTCATGGGAAGACCTCTTGTTGTTGAGTGTGGTCGTTGTCGGCATCGCCTCAGCGATGGTCGTTCAAGGCGCCAAGAGCGATGGCAACCAGCAGTCGGCTGCCCACGGGAATGATGGCGTCGTTGAAGTCGTAGCGAGCGTTATGAAGCGGCGGGGTGGTGTCCGATTCGGCGCTGCCGAGGAAGAAGTAGGCTCCCGGGCACTTTTCGAGCATAAAGGCGAAGTCTTCACCACCAAGGCTGGGATTCACGTCGCGCTCCAGTGCGGTCTCTCCCAGCAGTTCCTTCGCGGTGGCGATGACGTGGTCGGTCGCGGCCGGGTGATTGACCGTGGCCGGAAAGATGCGCTGGTGATCGACGTCTATCTCGCCGCCGTAGGTCGCCGCCACACCATCGCAGGTGCGCTGGATGGCCTCGGCGATGCGATCCTGGGTAGCGCTGTCGAGGGTTCGCACCGTGCCGCTCAGTCGGACCTCGTCGGGAATGATGGCGAAGCCGTCGAGTTCACCTCCCTTGATGCCGCACAAGCTCAGTGCCGCTGGAGACAGCGGGTCGGCATCGCGCGAGACCACGCTGTGCAGGGCCTGGATCAGAGCGCCGGCCATTCTGACCGGGTCGGTAGAAAGGTGTGGGTTCACCCCGCCGTGGCCGCCCTTGCCGCGGATGCAGATATCCAGGCGATCGGTGGCGGCCATGATCGGGCCCGGGCGAATCGCCACCTGCCCCAGGGGCAGAGCCGGCCAGTTGTGCAGGCCGTAGATCGCATCCATGGGGAAGCGCTCGAACAGCCCCTCCTCGACCATCGCTCGTCCACCGCCCAGGCCTTCTTCCGCCGGTTGGAACACCAGCTGGATGGTGCCGGAAAAATCGCGGTGGCGGGCGAGGTAGCGAGCGGCGCCGATCAGCATGGTGGTGTGGCCATCGTGGCCGCAGGCATGCATGACACCAGGCACTTCGGAGACATGGCCGTGGTCGCTTGCCTCCTGAATCGGCAGCGCGTCCATGTCGGCGCGCAGGCCAATACGGCGACCGTTGTCAGGGCCAAGCCCTCTGATGGTGGCCACGACACCGGTGCCGCCCAGGCCGTGGTCGAAGGGGATATCGAGCCGCTCGAGTTCATCGCAGACACGCGCGGAGGTGGCGTGTTCCTTGAAGCCGAGCTCCGGATGCCGATGAAAGTGCTGGCGCAGTTCGGTCAGACTGCTGTGCTGGTCGTCGAAGAAGGTGGGGTCGATAGGCTGGGTCATGAGATTCCGGACGCTTGTTGATTGTGTCCTTCATCATGGTTGGCGGTATGTCATAGATAAAATATTATTATTTTTATATTTCCATGCTTTTATTGTATGGATTTGCCGTATGAGCCGTCGACTTGGGTGAATCCTGGTACTGGCGTGGTGGCCCCACTCAACAAGGATCGAACATGGACTTCAAGCAGCTGCGCTACTTTCTGACGGTGGTCGAGGAGGGCGCGATTTCCAGCGCGGCAAGAAAGATCCCGTTGGCCCAGCCGGCCTTGACCCGCCAGCTCAGGCTGCTGGAGGAGTCGGTGGGAGCCACCCTGCTGGAGCGATCACGGCAGGGCGTAAGCTTGACCGCTGCGGGGGTTGCCTTTCACGGCGAAGCGCGACGACTGTTGCGAGAGTTCGAGACAGCCAAGCTCGATGCTCGTCGGATTGCCGATGGACAGCTCGGACAGCTGCGTCTGGGCGTCACCGTCATGCACCTGTGGGTGCCTCAGATCGTCAAGCTGCTCAACGGGTATCGCCAGCGTTACCCGGACGTCAGCCTCAAGGTACAGTCGCTGCTGTCCGCGCCCCAGGTGGAGGCGCTGCGCCATCATCAGCTGGACGCGGGGATGCTGTTCTTTCCCCCTGACGATGATGATCAGCTCGACAGCCACTGCCTCTATGAAGATCGTCTTGTGCTGGTAGCCAGCGAAGGATCACGCCTGGCGCAGCATCCCCCCTCTCGACTGGCGGACCTGGCCGGTGAAGACTTCATCTGGTTCGAGCGCAGCGCGACACCGGTCTATCACGACAAGCTGATCCATGCCTTTCAGCGACGTGGCTTCACCCCCCACGTGGTGCAGGAAGGCACCGACAACGCCACCATGCTGTGCCTGGTGGCGGCGGGCATGGGCTGCACGATATTGCCGGAAATGACCATGGCCGGGGCCCCGGAAGGCGTGGTCAGCTTTCCCCTGGAGGATCTGGATATAGTGCTGCCGCTGATGCTGGTCTGGCGCAGGGACGCCAGCCTGCCGGCGGTCCGGCGCTTGATCGAGGTGGCAGAGTCGCAGTCGCTGGCCTGAACGGCCGCGCCCTGTTATCTGCGCTTGGCCTGGTGCCGTGCAAAAGGCCACCCGAGGGGTGGCCTTTGCCATTGCTGCGAGGCTTGGTGTCAGGTGCTGCGCATTACAGCACCATGGCGGCGATCCAGGCGAACACCAGCATGCCGATGTTGCAGTGCAGGAAGGTCGGAATAACGCTGTCGCGAATGTGGTCGTGCTGGCCATCGGCGTTAAGCCCGGCGGTGGCGCCCAGGGTGATGGTCGAGGCCGGCGAGCCAGCGTCGCCCAGGGCCGCCGAGGCGCCCAGCAAGGCCATCGCCGCCAGCGGGTCGAAGCCCAGGGTCAGCGCCAGCGGCAGGTAGATGGGTGCCAGGATCGGCACACTGGCGAAGGAGTCGCCGAAGCCGATGGTGATGAACAGTCCCACCACCAGCATCACCGCTGCGCCCAGCGCCATGTTGCCGCCGATCAGTTCGGCCGACGCCGCTACCAGAGGCTCGATTTCGCCGGTGGCGGTCAGCACGCCGGCAAAGCCGGAGGCGACGGTGATGATGACCGCGATCTGCGCCATCATCCGCAGCCCGTCGGTGAAGACGTCATCCTGCTCCTGCCAGCGGAAGATACCGGAGACCCCCAGGATCAGAAAACCGACCATGGCTCCGAGCAACAGCGAGTCGAACTTGAGCTGAAAGACCAGGGCCACCGCCAGGGCTCCCAAGGTGATGACCAGCTGTAGCGGCTTCAGGCGAGCCGGCGAGGCGGGCCTGGCGGCGGCGGCGGTGCTTGGTGTGACGTAGTCGCGCGGGCGGCGATAGCTGATAAAAACGGCCACCAGCAGCCCCGCGACCAGGCCCAGCACCGGTAGTGCCATGGCCTTGGGGGCCATGTCGGCGGTGGCGGTCAGCCCGTAGTCCGCGCCGACGCTGTTGACGTTGGCCAGCAGGATCTCGTTGAGAAAGATGGCACCGAAGCCGGTGGGCAGCAGCAGGTAGCTGGCGCTGATCGAGCAGGCCAAGATGCAGGCCACGGCGCGGCGGTCGACTCGCAGGCGATCGAGCACCACAAGCAGCGGAGGCAGCAGGATCGGAATGAAGGCGATGTGCACCGGCACCAGATTCTGCGACATCAGTGAGGCGACGATGAACAGGCCGAACAGCGTCCACTTCACGCCCTTGCGGGTACTTTGCTCGTCGCTGCCGAGGCGCGCCGAGATAGCATCGGCCAGCAGTTCGAGCAGGCCCGAGCGTGACAGCGCCACGGCGAAGGCGCCGATCATCACGTAGGTCAGGCCGACCTGGGCGCCGACCAGCAGGTTGTCATTGAAGGCGCCGATGGCGTCGTTCATCGACAGCCCGGCGTGCAGCGCGCCTAGCATGGCGGCGCTGATCAGAGCGATGGCCACGGGGATCCGCAGCAGGCACAGCACGATCATGCTGAGGATCGTCAACACCGCCGCGTTGATGTGGTAGCCGACGGCCAGGGTCGAGGCGTAGATCAGGGCGCACAGAGCAATGGTCGGCAGTGCGCGGGTGCGGGCAAAACGGTTTGCCTTGGGAGAAGGGTCGGTAAGGGCGGTCTCTTGCATGGGGTCTCCGGCTCGTCATGAGCCACGTGTCCAGGGGGCGTGAGAGTGCCGGCGAGCGTGGCGTTACCGCGGAGGGCTGGTCCTCTTCTAGGGGAGGTTGAAGCCTGACGGCCGTTCGCTAGCGGGCGAATGATACCCCAAACCTGGGCCGTGGCCCGCACTGGCCTCGATAGTTGCCTCGATAGCGGTCTCGATGGTCGCCGCCATGGTGGCAAGGGGGGAAAGGAAGAAAGCAAAGACGCGGCTACGCTGCCTTCCATTAAAAACGCCGCCCCGGAAGGGGCGGCGTGAATCGCCAGGACGCGTCGGCGAAAAGCGGGGCGCTGAAACGCTGTCTCTCAAGCCATCGCTCAGGCGGGTACCGCCTGGGCGGCGCCAGAGGAAGTCGGTACTGCAGGCATGGACGTTGGCAGAGTCGCCATTAGCGCGCGCTCCAGGTCCATGGCCTTGCACTTGTAGGCGGTGCAGTTGGCGCAGTGAACGCTGTCGCCGTCGTCTTGACCAACAGGCAGCGTGAAGCGGGAGTGGCCACAGATGGTGCAGCTCAGGTCCAGGGCGACGGTGATCATGCGACTCGCTCTCCCTTGGTGTGCTGCTGCTCGATCAAGGCATCGTGCTCACGTCGCATGGCCATCATCAGGCTGCGAGACTTGTTGAGAAAGCGCAGGCGGTCGGGCGTCTGCTGTTCTTCCCAGGCGCCCAGGGTGGCATGAAACTCACCGCACTCGGTGCAGTTCAGCTCTTCCCAGTCATTGGGCTGAGCCGTTACAGGTCCCGGTGTGCTGGCCAGGTCGTGGCCACAGCGGGTACAGGAAATCGGGTAGTACACGGGTCGCCCTCCTTGGCGCATGACGTGCCGTCGTTCGTTCCGTTGTGGAAGCGAGGCTGCGTATGGCCCTCCTGGCCGAGCCTCAACGGTACGAAAGGTTCTCATCGCCAGGCTTGATATGCAAGTATTGTATAGGTTTTCTGTCGCCGGAAGCGTATCGACATTTCGCCGTCATTACCGTCTTTCCGAGCAGCGCCCATATCATGACGTCAAAAGATGACGCCTTGATGATCAGAGTGACGAAAGCTGTCGTAAAACTTTTTCTTGTACGTTACTTGTTCTTGATCTAATTTTTGTACATGAACTGCGTCGTCCTGGTTGAACAGCCCCGACAGAGAGGTTCCCGGAAGGCGCGCAGTGGCGACGCGACATCTCGGAGCAATCACCGCAAGGAGGCGAGAGCATGAAAAAAGCAATGTCTGCCGCAACGTCGTTCCTGCCGAGCTGCGTGCTCGGCGTAGCGCTGCTCGCTGGCGGGGTGGCCGAAGCGGATCAGCAGCAACAGCAGGATCCCTCACGCAATCTGCTCGAAGTCGCCCAGGCCGACGGACGTTTCTCGACATTGCTTGATGCTGTCGAGAAGGCTGGCCTCGACGAGCCGCTACAGGGAGATCAAACCTATACGCTCTTTGCTCCAACGAACGAAGCCTTCGGCACCCTGCAGCCAGGACAACTCGATGAGTGGATGAGCGACGACAAGGCCTCCCACCGACGTCTGGTCGAGGTCGTTTCCTACCACATGGTGGAAGGAGAAGTGTCACTGGAGGAGTCATCCGAGGTGACCACCCTGCAGGGAACCGACATGGCCATCGACGCCCAGGAAGGCTCGGCAAGCGTAGGCAATGCCGCCGTGGTGGAGTCCGACATCAAGGCCAGCAATGGGGTGATCCACGTGGTGGACAGCGTGCTGATCCCTGAATAACCGATGCTGAGTGACTGACGCCAGTGCAACATCTGCTGCACTGGTCGCCAGAGGCCGGGCACGAGTTCCCCCGGTCACTGTTTCGATAGACCCCTGTCCCGTTTGGCCGCCCGTCGAGGGCGGTTTTTTTGTGTCAGGGCTGTGGATATAGGAAGCAGCGCTCGGCATTGGCAGGCCGCTATTGGCTTAAGAGGACTGCTCGGGATCTCGCTGCCAGTAGCGGCGGGTCAGGCGCACCAGCAGTATCAGGGTGAGGGCTGCATACAATGCCGCCATTGCGTCGTCGGCGACGATGCCGAGTCCCCCGCCAATACCTTCGATCTCGCGTACCGGAGACAGCTTGGAGATATCGAACAGGCGAAACAGTAGATAGCCCAGCGGCAGGATGATGCGTCGTCGGTAGCGCGAGAAGGCCAGCACCGCGATGGGCAGGGCCACCCATTCGTCGAGCACGATCTGGGGCAGGTCGCCGCCGCCCAGCCACAGCGAAGCGAAGTGGCAGACGGGAACGGCCAGCACGAGGAGCGTCAGGGTAACGGCCAGGCGCGTGCCGAGCGGCAGCCGGAACAGCCACCAGGCGACCGGTAGTCCGATCAGGGAGCCGACCGTCCCCGGCGCCCAGGGGGAATAGCCCAGGCCGAAGCCGGTGGCAATCCAGATCAACAGGTCCTGCATGGAATCTCTCCTGAGAAGACGGTGGGCAGGGCAGGGCAAGGCCGGGCAGAGCCTGCGCAATATAAAGGACAGCGAATCAGCCGGCTATCGGCGCTGCCGGGTGATCGCCAGGGCTGGCGGAGGTCGGTCCGGTGGCCGCGACTTCCCCGGCGGGAACAACGTCCACTTCCACCTCGAGGCGCTGGCGCCCACCACCGGTCACCACGCCCTTGAGCGGCGCCACGTCCTCGTAGTCGCGGCCCCAGCCAAGCAACAGGTGTCGTTCGCCGGCGCGCACACCGTTGGTGGGGTCGAAGTCGAGCCAACCCCAGCCGGGTATCAGCACGGAGAACCAGGCGTGGGAGGCGTCGGCGCCCATCAGTCGAGGCTGTCCTGGAGGCGGTAGCGTCTCGAGGTAGCCGCTGACGTAGCGCGCGGCCAGACCCACCGAGCGCAGGGTGGCGATGGCCAGGTGGGCGAAGTCCTGACATACCCCACGGCGATGCTGGAGCACCTGGGACGGTGTCGTCTCCATGTCGCTGAACTCGCTGTCGTAGCGGAATTCCTCATAGATGCGACGGTTCAAGCGCTCCACGCAGTCCACCAGATCGCCACCAGCGGGAAAACAGTCTTCGGCCCAGGCGGCGAGCAGCGGGCGGCGCTCGATATAGGCGGAGTTTTCAAGAAACGGCTGTGCTTCGCGGAAACCTGGCTGGTGGCGGTCTGCCAACCGCTCTCGACACCGCTCCCAGCCCATGATGGCCTGCGGCGGTGTGGCGCGAGGCGAGGTCATGACCTGCGCCTCCAGCGTGACCTCGAGCTGGGTATGGGGGGTGTCGACCGCGAACAGCGCGATATGGTTGCCGAAGGCGTCCTGTCGGCTCTGGCGTAGCGACTCGCCCGGCGAGATCGACAAATGCGCCCAGGCAACCTGCTGGTAGGCCATCTCACGGGGCATCAGGCAGGCCTCGTTCTCGCTGAGTGTCACGATCTCGCTGTAGTGGTAGCGCGTGGTGTGGCGAAGTCGATAGATCATCTGCCGGATCCCGCCGTGACACCCCTGCCAAGGCTGGCCACACGGCACCGCCTGGCGCCGCTGTCTTGAGCAGGGCAGGACAGCGGTGCGCACGAGCCAGGGAGGGCGGAACGAGAAGAGGCAGGCATGGGAAGCGAGGAGGCTCCTGGGTGTAGGCGAATGTTGCAGAAGGTGACGATATCCCCCCCGAACCGTGGCGACAAGATGTACCCGACTCCTGCTGATTGCTCAAGCTCGAAAGGTGGGCGTCGTCAGCAACAGGGGGTTTCGACCGGCGTCGCAAGGGCTGATGATAGCTGCCGCTCACGCTCGTCAGGTGCCGCCCGGATTGCACCAGATCGGTGCTCGCTGCCCCTTCTTGCTGGCTCGTGGCGCACTTTCGGCAGGAGCAAGTGGTCGCTTTTTGTCCAAACTGCTCAATTGCGCCCGTCGGTCCGGCGAGAAGGCGCGGCGCTGTGTCCTATTCTCGGCGGCCTGGTACAGAGCTTGCTATACAGCAAGGAGGGACCCGGTACGGTCGAAGGCGGGGGTGCCATCGTCGTTGTCGGGTCGCCGGATGCCGAAAACAATCGAGGGTGTGCCGATGAGCCATGTGGATTGGCAGCAGTACGACTGCGCAGGGTTCTATGACGAACTGGTGGCGACGCCCGGGATGCCGCGGGAGGCGGCCAAGATGCTGTGTAACGTGCTCGCGGGCTTTGCTCCTGACGAGCTGGAAGAGCGCAAAAACGCAGCAGAGATCGCCATTCGCACCATGGGGATCACCTTCACGGTGTATTCCGAGGGCAGCATGATCGACCGCGCCTGGCCTTTCGACATCGTGCCTCGCATCATCCCCGCCGACGAGTGGCGACGCACCGAGGCAGGCCTCAAGCAGCGGGTCGAGGCGCTCAACCTGTTCATCGACGACCTGTACCACGACCAGAAGGTCGTCAAGGATGGCGTGCTGCCGGCGGCGGTGCTCGAGCAATCCGTCAACTTTCGCCCCCAGTGTGTAGGGATCGATCCGCCCCACGGGGTCTGGGCGCATATCTGCGGCTCCGATCTGGTGCGTGGTGGCGACGGCACCGTCTACGTGCTGGAGGACAACCTGCGGATACCGTCCGGGGTGTCCTACATGCTCGAGAATCGCAACGTGACCAAGCGCGTGCTGCCGGAGCTGTTCGCCTCGGGCAAGATTCATCCGGTCGACGACTATGTGCCCCAGCTTTACGACATGCTGGCGGGCATGTCGCCACGCCATTGGGACGATCCCCAGGTGGTGGTGCTGACCCCGGGTATCTACAACTCGGCCTACTACGAGCACGCCTACCTGGCCCAGCAGATGGGCGTGCAGCTGGTCGAGGGGCCGGATCTGCTGGTCGATGACGACGACGTGGTCTACATGCGCACCGTCCAGGGGCTGACCCGTGTGGACGTGATCTACCGCCGCGTCGACGACGCCTTCCTCGACCCGGAGGCGTTTCGCAAGGACTCGGTACTGGGCGTACCCGGATTGATGCGGGCCTGGCGCAGCGGCAAGGTGGCGCTGGCCAACGCCCCGGGGGCCGGTGTCGCCGATGACAAGGTGGTCTACGCCTTCGTGCCGAAACTGATCAAGTACTACCTGGATCAGGAGGCGCTGCTGCCCAATGTGCCGAGCTACCTGTGCATGCTCGAGGAAGACCGCCGCTATGTGCTGGAGCACCTGCATGAACTGGTGGTAAAGCCCGCCAACGAGTCCGGCGGCTACGGCATGTTGATGGGGCCTCAGGCCTCCCAGGCCGAGCGTGATGCCTTCGCCAGGCTGATCCAGGAGAACCCACGCAACTACATGGCTCAGCCCATGCTGAACCTGTCCACCACCCCCACGCTGTTCGATGGCCGGCCCGAGCCGCGCCACGTCGATTTACGCCCCTTCATCCTGTCGGGCCAGGACGGTGCCTACGTTACCACCGGTGGCTTGACCCGTGTGGCCCTGGTCAAGGGCTCGCTGGTGGTCAACTCGTCCCAAGGGGGCGGCAGCAAGGACACCTGGATCGTCGAGACGGGGGAGGACTGAGACCATGCTGATGCTTTCCAGAGTCGCCGAAAACCTGTACTGGATGGCCCGCTACATCGAGCGTGCCGAAGATACCGCCCGGCTGATCAACGTCTCCAGTCACCTGATGCTCGACATGCCCTACCGCCAACCGCTGGGATGGGCGGCGATGGTCGATATCACCGGGGGCGCCGAGGTGTTCGAGACCCTCTACGACGAGCCCAACGATCGCAACGTGGTGCAGTTCCTGTGTGCCGACCGACGCTACTCCGGCTCGATCCTGTCCGCCCTTGCCCAGGCCCGCGAGAATCTGCGCACCACGCGGGACGTGGTACCGCGGGAGGTATGGGAAGAAATCAACCAGCTCTACATGACCGCCAGTGCCCATGCCGATGCGGGCCTCGGCCCGGGACGCCGAGAGCGCTTTCTGAAGCTGGTGATTCGTGGCTGTCAGACGTTGATCGGGTTGATCGAGGGCACCCTCAGCTACGGTGGATCACGGACCTTCATGATGCTCGGGCGCCAGCTCGAACGGGCCGACATGATCACCCGCATCATCGATGTGCGCTCGGCCAACCTGCTGCAGCGTGATAGCGACGAGATTCGTCCGTTCGAGCACCTGCAGTGGATGAGCGTGCTCAAGTCGTTGACGGCCTACCAGATGTATCGACAGCACGTGCGCTGCCGGGTCAGGGCCACCGACGTGCTGCGTTTCCTGGTGCAGGACTCCCTGTTCCCGCGTTCGGTGTCGCGCAGTCTCAAGGACAGTATTCGCGCGCTGCGCTCGCTGCCACGACATGAGCGCGCCCTGGCCACGGCGACGCTGGTGCTGGCCGATGTGGCCGAGGCCGACGTCCGTGCCCTGGTGCGCTCCCCCGAGGCCCTGCACGACTTTATCGACGTGCTGCAACAGGGCTTTGCCGAGCTGCATACGGCGATCGCCCGCACCTACTTCCCGACCCTCGATGACCTGGGCGATGGCGAGCTACTGGCGGCCAGCGACCAGGCGTGAAGCCAGGCGGGCCAGGTATCCCATGGCCCGCCTGCCCTGAGCCACTGCTGAATCTAGCCAAGGTGGATCTTGCCAGGCCGGATCTAGCCAAGCCGGACCTTGCCAAGCATTGCGGCCCCTCCTGGAAAGGGAGGGGCGCATGGTGGTGCTAGGTGGGCACCGGGCGGTTCACTGCTGTCGTCGCGCTGCCAGCACCATGTCGTGGATATAGCAAAGCTTGCAGGCGATGGTCGGGGTGATCACCTCGGGCACCAGGTCGAGCAGCCCCATCTCGCGATTCATCTCGTTGAAGCCGAGACTCAGGCGGCGAAAGGTGGTCAACATCGCTTCGAGGTCCTCGTCGAAGCCGGTGGGGGTGATGCCGAAGTGTCCGGCGGTATCGAGGATGGCGACCATGTCCAGGTAGAAGCCGAAGGTTTCGGCGAAGTCCTCCCAGGGGTGCATGGTGGCGTAGGCCGACACGAAGCGGCCGCGCCAGTCATTCGGTGGTCCCTGCTGATAGTGGCGATCGAGGGCTTCGCTGTAGCTGGGGTTGTTGTGGTCACCGAATACCTCGATGTAGGCAGGCTCGTCCCGATTCTTGATCAACAACTCCCAGTAATAGTGTCCGATCTCGTGGCGGAAGTGGCCGATCAGGGTGCGGTGGGCCTCATTGAAGTCGTTACGCAGGCGCTCGCGCTCGACGTCGTCGGCTTCCTTGACGTTGATGGTGATGAGTCCGCCGGCGTGACCGGTGAACACCGGCATGCCCTCGTCGCTGGAGTGCCAGTCGCCTTCCGCCGCCACTTCGTCGGCGAGGAAGGCGAAGGCCAGCGGCGGGTTGGCGCGGCGGCCATCTACCTCGTGGGGCAGCCCCAGCAGGTCGAGGGTGTAGAAAAGCCGGCGCTTGGCACTCTCGAGCTTGGCCCAGCGTTCACGATGACCGGGCACCGACAGGTCGGGGATGGCCTGGTTGTGGCGACAGCAGTCACACAGCGTCATGCCACGGTCGGCCTCCTCGCTGGTGATCATGCGGTTGCAGACCCCTTCCACGGAATAGTTGTGGCACTTGACCAGTAGCGTAGCGCAGGTGTCGTCGACGCAACGGTAGCGACCATCGGGCTGGAGATCGACCGTCACCAGGGCATGGCAACCCGGGCACCAGCCAAGTTCGGAGTGGCATACCAGGCAGAGGGTATTGTCGAAGAACAGGCGGTTGTCACAGCGTTGGCAGGGGTAGTGGCGCATTCGCATGCCCTCGGGCGTGGCCAGTCAGGTGTCGTCGCCAGTATAGCCAGGCTACCGGGCGGGCGGCGGGTCGGTCTCGTCTGGAGTGTGCTGAGGCGATTCGGTGGCGTGGGCCGTGGGCGCTGGCGCCGGCGACTGCGCCAGCGCCTGGGCGAGAAATTCCCGCTGGTCGTCGGCGAAGGCCGCCCGCCAGTCACCCTCGTAGATCTCGAAGTGGCCGGTGTCGTAGGTCTTGAGAGTGGCCCGTGATCCCAGTGCTTCGGCCAGCCGGTAGCCGGGGGCGATCGGCGCGACGCTGTCACGCAGGCAAAGTTGCAGCAGCACCGGACAGTGAACCTGGCGGGCCCGGGTGACCGGACGGTAGAGCCCAAGCCCCAGCAGGGCGCGTGGTGCAATGCGATTGTCGAAGTCGTCATCGACAAACGACAGGATCCCCGTCAGGGCGTCCGGGGCGGAGAGCGCGGCCAGGGTCCCCGGCTCGCCGGCCAGTGGCAGGTACCAAGGAGCCCGGCCGAGGCAGCCCCTGGCAAGGTCGGCGAGCCCCACCCCGGTCATGCGCAGGAAAGTGCCAAGCCCTGCGTCCTTGAGCTTGAGCAGCGACGAGGCCCGGCCGTCGAGCATCGGGTTCATGGCGATGACCGCGGCGACATCGTCGCGACGAGCCGCCAGAGTGATGACATGGGCCGACGAGAATGACGTACCCCAAAGCACCAGCGGGAGGGCCGGTGCCCGGCTCCGGGCATAGTCGATGGCGGCCGTGTAGTCCTGTTGCTGGCGCTTGATGCCGAGCAGCTGGCGAGGCTCGCCGTCGGAGCGGCCGAAGTGACGATAGTCGAAGACCAGCACGCTGTGGCCGGCGTGATGCAGGGCCTGGGCGTAGCCGACAAGGCCGCCTGCCACCGTGCCACCAAGACCGTGGGCCATGACCACCACCGCACCATCGTCGACACCTTCAAACCACCAGCCGCGACAGCGAGTATCGCCACTGTCGAAGGTTACCGCTTCGGCGCAGGACAGCTCGCGGGTGTCGGCACTGTCGAGGGGCAACGGTGTGGCGCTGTTGTCGGGACTGGCGTCATCACTTGCGCTCATCGGCTGGCCTCCTTCAGCTCGCCATCCAGGCCGTCATCCCGCCCGTCATCGATGACGGCCAAGGTCATGTAGACGCTGTTGGGATCCTCGACATAGCCGGCGAAGGGCGCACAGGGGGTAAAGCCGTGACGCGTGTAGAACTGGCGAGCCGGAGCGAAGCCCGGCTGTGAGCCGGTCTCCAGGCTCAGCCGGCGATAGCCACGCAGTCTGGCCTCCTCGATCACCTTGTCGAGCATCAAGGAGGCCAGACCCCGGCGAAGGTGGCTTGGTGCCGTCCGCATGGACTTGATCTCGCCATGGTCGTGGCTGACTTCCTTCAGGGCGACGCAGCCGACCAGATCGTCATCCTCCCACAGCCCCCACAGGGTCACCTCCGGCGCCTTCAGTTCATCCAGGGTCAGGGCATGGCGGCTTTCCGGCGGCGAGGTGGGCGCCAGTTTCTTCAGCCCGCGGCGGTGGGCGCGGATCATCGCCGCCATGGCGGGGGCGGCGGGGTCCTCTTGCTGGAAACGCAACATGGCTACCTCGATGCAGTGGTGCCTTCAGGGTACCTCAGGTGGAACGGTTTTCGGACATCGAGTATGCGGTGGCACGTCGTCTCGCACAGGAGATCGATGAAGGTGTCTCGCCTGGAGGCTCCTGCGACGCTGTGAGCGTGGTGACGTCTCGGTGACGTCGTGACCAAGGGCGGCATTTATGAATTAAGGGTGGCTTAAGTATCGCCGGGCAAGGTGACGGTATTCCCCAGTCCGAGGCGAATCCCATGCACGCTATAACCCTGTCGGTAGTTATCCCCGCCCATAACGAAGCCGCCAACCTGCCCACGCTGCTCGATGAAGTCGAACGGGCGCTGTCGCACCAGGCCTACGAGGTCATCGTGGTAGACGATGGCTCTGACGATGATACCTGGCCGCTGCTGGTGACGCGGGCGCACCGTCAGGACTCGCTGAGGCCACTTCGCCATTGCGATAGCGCGGGTCAGAGCACCGCCCTATGGCAGGCAGCGAGGCATGCCCGAGGCGAGTGGCTGGCGACCCTGGACGGCGATGGCCAGAATGACCCCGCCGATATTCCTGCGTTGCTGGAAGCCGCAAAGGCGGCGCGGGTGGACCTGGTGGGCGGCCATCGCGTCACGCGCCAGGACTCCGCGCTCAAGCGGCTGTCTTCTAGGGTGGCCAACGCGGTTCGAGCACGACTGCTCGGCGATGGCTCGCCGGATAGCGGCTGTGGTCTCAAGGTGATCCGCCGGCAGGCGTTTCTTTCGCTACCGTACTTCGATCATATGCATCGCTTTCTGCCCGCCCTGGTCACTGCCCAGGGCGGGCGTTGTCTGTCCCGCCCCGTCAATCACCGCCCCCGGGGGGCGGGGCGTTCCCACTATGGTCTCGGCAACCGCCTGTGGGTCGGCATCATCGATCTGGTCGGAGTGCGCTGGCTGCAACATCGCTGCCGGCTACCGGTGGACTGTCGTGGTGTCGATGATGCGCTCGACCCGCCTCGGGTCGGGACGACGCTGTGGCATGGGGAGCTGGCCTTTGCGACGGACACCACCGTCAGCAAAACTGGTCGGCAGCAGCCGATGCCTGACGGTCTCGATGTTGTCCTGCCCCGTGTCGTCTTTGGCAGTACGGCCTCAAGCAGCAGCGTTACCCTGAACCAGGCCGCCGCAGGGCCGTCGCAATGACGCTGTCCTGGTGGTTGGCGGTGGGTTTTCTCGGCCAGGCGCTGTTCTCGGCGCGCTTTGTCGTGCAGTGGATCGCCAGTGAGAGGGCGAAACGCAGCGTGGTGCCGGTGGCCTTCTGGTTTCTCAGCCTGGCCGGGGGGGTGACCCTGCTGGTCTACGCCATACATCGCCGAGACCCGGTGTTTATTCTTGGGCAGGGGGCCGGGCTCTTTATCTATCTGCGCAATGTGATGTTGCTGCGCAACAATACCATCGGCAGATCCTCGCAGCGGCCGGGCGAACCGGCGCCGTCTTCCATCGAATCGACGTCGTTGCGTGCCGGAGGATAGCGTCATGCCCCCCTTGAGAATGCCTCTTCGCCTGTCCTGGGCCGGTTGGCTGGCCTTCTGCGCCTTCGCCGTCCTGCTGCTGGCACTCGGTCTCGGCTGGCGCGACCCTTGGCCCGCCGATGAGCCCCGTTTCGCCTTGAATGCCATCGAGATGCTGGTGACCGGAGATTTCTGGATCCCCCATCGCGGCGGTGAACTCTACGCTGACAAGCCGCCGATCTTCATGTGGGCAAGCGCCCTGGGCATCTGGCTGACCGGCTCGATGCGAATCGGCTTTCTGCTGCCGTCGCTGCTGGCCGGGCTCGGCACCCTGGCGCTGATCGTGGATCTGAGTCGGCGTTTATACGGCCCGCGCATTGGTCTGCTGGCGGGCATTGCCACCCTGGCGACCCTGCAGTTTGTGTTGCAGGCCAAGACCGCCCAGATCGACATGCTGTTGACCTTCTTTACCACCCTGGGCGCCTACGGACTGTTACGCCATGCCCTGCTGGGGCCCTCTCGCTGGTGGTGGCGGGCGGGCTTTGCGGCCATGGGGGCCGGCATCCTGACCAAGGGGGTGGGCTTTCTGCCGCTGGCGCTGCTGCCCGCCTGGTGGTGGTTGGGGCGCGGCGGTGTCAGCGGTAACAGGGGGGCTGGCCGGCTGACGTCGCTCCGCCTTCGCGACCTTCTCGAGGGACTGGGGTGCCTGCTCGCGGTGGTGCTGGCCTGGGGGTTGCCGATGATCCTGATCACCAGCCTGAGCGACGACCCGAGCCTGGCGGCCTATCGTGACAATATTCTGTTCAAGCAGACCGGTGAGCGCTACGCCGACGCCTGGGCTCACCTGCGCCCCTGGTACTACTACATCGCCCAGGTGCTGCCCTGGGCCTGGATGCCGCTGGTGCTGACCTTCCCCTGGGCCTTTCCCAACTGGTGGCGACGCATTCGCCGCGGTGATGCGCGTACGCTGCTGCCTGTAAGCGCCGTGGTGTTGATCGTGGTCTTCTTCTCGCTGTCACCGGGTAAACGCGGCGTCTATATGCTGCCGACCCTGCCGCTGATGGTGCTGGCGCTGGCGCCACTGCTGCCGGCGCTTGCCAGGCGGATCGGCCTCAATCGCGCGGGCTTTGGAGCCGTCATCCTGCTTGGCGGGCTGCTGGGATTGGCGGGCCTTCTAGGGCTCTGCGATGTCGCGCCGTTGGAGCGTCTGGCCCATCGCTACGGGATCACTCCCTGGTGGGAGTGGCTGGCGCTGGGGGGCCTGGCTCTGTGCCTGGCGCTTGTGTTGAGGCCGCGCCGAGGCCTGGTCGCCGTGACCCTGTTCCTGTGGTGCCTGTGGGGGTGGTGGAGTACCCAAGGCTACGTCTGGATGGACCCGGAGCGCTCGCCCCGGGACATGATGGCCAGGGTGGCGGAGCTGGTGGGGCCGGCCGGTGAGATCGCGCTGTTGAACTTCGATGAGGAGATCCTGCTGCATTCGCGCACGCCAAGCGTTCACTTCGGCGACATGACGCCCATCGAGCAAGAGCTTCCTGCCGCCATGGCCTGGCTCGCCGAGGCACCATCGCGGCGCTGGATGCTGGTGGTGGACAAGGATCTGGAAGACATCGACTGCGGCGAGCTTGGCCAAGGGTCCGACCTCGGCCATCAGAATCGCCACGACTGGCTGCTGCTGCCGGGTAGCGCCTTCGCCGGTTGCCCCCAGGATCGCGACGCTGCACCGCTCTACCTGGCACCAACATCGCTGCCAGGCTCCGGCGCCTGGCGCTACTTCACCGAGACACAGCCTGTCCCCGGCGAGGTAGCAGGAGTGACGCATCGCTGAAAGTTGGACGCAAGTTGTGCAAGGGTTGAATTCAAGAGGCGGCTTTTGTAGCTTGGGCTCGGGGAGATAGCCTTCTCCTTCAGGGCGGCGCTATACCTTGAATTCAGCCTTGAATGCAGCCTCGAGTTCAGCCTTAGATGCACCCTGTGATGTGGCCTTGAATGCTGCCCCTGATGCAGTCGGTGATATGGCCTTTGACGGTCGGTGACGCCTGTGTGGCGCAGCATTTCTGGGCCGTCGCTGGTGTACAGGTAAGTCGCTGGTGTACAGGTAAGTAGCGCCGCGGGTACGAGTTCGAATCTGAAAGCTGATCAATACCAAGGGAGGGTGATCGGATGGAAGTGCAGACATCGTCCAATCCGCAAACCAAGCATCGCAGCAACCTGGACCCACAAGACCAGCAGCGTTTCGACTGGCAACGTTTCGCCGGGCTCGACAGCGGCCAGGCTCGCGCCACCCGCTACCCGACGCGATTGCCCGAACCGATGGACAGCCTGTGGGTCGACCGCCAGGGCCCGGTGGTCAAGGGCAGCGCCGACCAGGGGCCGCTGAGCCAGCAGCAACTCGACGAGTTCGAGCAGAAGGGCTTTCTGTTTGAGCCCGGCTTCCTCGGTGGCGAAGAGCTCGCACGCCTTCGCGAAGAACTCAAGGCATTGCTCGACAACGACGCCTATCGGGGCAAGGACTACAGCATCGTCGAGCCGAGCGGCAAGGAGATCCGCTCGCTGTTCGCCGTGCACTATCTGTCCCGGGTGTTCGCCCACCTGGCCAATGATGAACGTCTGGTCGGCCGCGCTCGCCAGATTCTCGGCGGCGAGAGCTACGTCCACCAGTCGCGCATCAACTACAAGCCAGGCTTCGAGGGCAAGGGCTTCAACTGGCACTCGGACTTCGAGACCTGGCACGCCGAGGACGGCATGCCCGATATGCACGCGGTGAGTGCCTCCATCGTGCTGACCGACAACCACGAGTTCAACGGTCCGCTGATGCTGATTCCCGGCTCCCATCGTGTGTTCGTGCCGTGCATCGGCGAGACGCCGGACAACAACCACGAGAAGTCGCTGCAGAAGCAGGAGATCGGGGTGCCGAGTCAGGAGGCCCTGCGCCAGCTGATCGATCGCAACGGTATCGAGGCGCCCAAGGGCAGCGCTGGTGGGCTGTTGCTGTTCGACTGCAACACGTTGCATGGCTCCAACGCCAACATGTCGCCGGATCCGCGCAGCAATGCCTTCTTTGTCTACAACCGCGTCGACAACCGCTGCGTCGAGCCGTTTGCGGCCAACCGCCGTCGCCCGGATTTCCTGGCCCACGAGCCTGGCAGCGATTTCAATCCCTGAAGCGACGGTCGCCACCGCTCGCGATGAGCGCGATGGCTGGGATAGACTCGAAAGGCGCGCCCTGGGCGCGCCTTTTTTGCATGCCACGCGACCCCGTTCGCTGGGCCGTGTCGTTTCCTATCCTTTTCATGCCTTCAGGAGCCTGCCATGTCTCTCGTCCCGAGCTTTGTCGACGGTGACGCCTTCTCCCAGCCACTTGGCAAGGTGGTCTGTGTTGGACGCAACTACGCCGAGCACGCCAAGGAGCTCGACAACCCGGTACCCGACGCACCCTTGCTGTTCATCAAGCCGGCAACCAGTGTGGTGCCCCTGGAAGAGCCGATCGGCGGTCCCTTCGAGCGCTCCGACGTACACTTCGAGACCGAGCTTGCGCTGTTGATCGGCGAGACCTTGCGTGAGGCCACGCCAGAGCAGGCCGAGGCGGCAGTGGTCGGGGTCGGGCTTGCGCTGGACCTGACGTTGCGTGATGTCCAGTCGGCACTGAAGAAGAAGGGCCATCCGTGGGAGATCGCCAAGGCCTTCGACGGCGCCTGCCCGCTGTCGCGTTTCGTGCCCATCGAGGCGCCGCTCGACTGGTCGGCCATCGAGTTCAGCCTCGACATGAACGGTGAACGTCGCCAGCAC
This sequence comes from Halomonas sp. DP1Y21-3, assembly GCF_019801245.1. Lineage (NCBI taxonomy): Bacteria > Pseudomonadati > Pseudomonadota > Gammaproteobacteria > Oceanospirillales > Halomonadaceae > Halomonas > Halomonas sp. DP1Y21-3. The sequence continues at coordinate 1,163,245 of NZ_JAHVJM010000001.1, read as the reverse complement.
GGCGTGGCCCGAGACATGCTGTTCGCGATCCCGGCGCTGCTGTCCGAGATGAGCCAGCACTTCACCCTGGCCCCGGGTGACGTGGTGCTGACCGGCACCCCGGCCGGTGTCGGCAAGCTGGAGAAGGGCGCGACCCTGGCTTTCGAACTGACACTGCCCAGCGGCCAGCGCCACGCCCTCGAGACCCGCGTGCTCGGTTAACGCCTGGCTAACCCGCAGTCCCGACGCCTTCGGCGTCAGTCCAGCGGCGGCAGCAGCACGAAGTTGCCCACGTGCTGCTTCTCGAGAAAGGCCTGCTGGGCCTCGACGATCTGCGCAAGCGGGAAGGTCCTGGCCAGCAGGGGACGAATCTCGCCGCGCTCGATGTAGCCGATCAGGTCCGGAAATATCGGCTCGTCCCAGGCGGTGGAGCCGATCAGGCGCACGTCCTTGAGGTACAGCTTGCGCATGTCGAGCTCCACCACCGGCCCTGCGATGGCACCGGAGGAGACGTAGCGGCCGCCGCGGTCGAGCACCTCCAGCACCCCGCCAAAGCCCTTGCCCGCAACGTTATCCACCGCGACGTCGATGCTCGATTCGCCGAGGCTTGCCAGCAGGTCATCGTCGCGGTCGAGCAGGCGGTCGGCGCCAAGGGCGCGGATCGCCTCGTGCTTGGCGCTGCCCGCCACCGCCGTGACGTGGGCGCCCCGGCGCTTGGCCAACTGCACCACCGCCGAGCCGACACCTCCCGAGGCACCGGTGACCAGCACCCGGTCGCCGGCGCTGACACCAGCGCGGTGCAGCATGTTCTCTGCGGTGCCGTAGGCGCAGGGGATGGTGGCGAGTTCCTCGTCGCTCCAGTCGCAGTCCACCGGGAACACTTCGCTGGCGGGCACCTTGACGAACTGGGCGAAGGCTCCGTCGAAGTCAGAGGCCATCCACACCGAGTCCCAGTGATCGAAGCCCCTGGTGCGCATGCAGGCGCGTACCAGTACCCGCTTGCCCAGCAGGTCCGCCGTGACCGAGGCGTTGGCACCTTCCTCTTTCGGCGCGCCCAGGGCCACTACCTCGCCACAGCAGTCGGTGCCCTGAATCAATGGAAAGGGAGTGGCGCCATTCCAGCCGCCATCCTCGGAGTCGGCGGCGTTCTCGGCGCTGTCATCGAAGGCGTCCGCCGATGCCCGGGTGTCGCTCTTGACGCTGGCGGAGTACCAGCCGAGCCGGGTATTGATCTCGGTGTTGTTGACGCCGGCAGCGAGCACCCGCAGCAGCACCTCTCCGGGGCCCGGCGTCGGGGTCGGGACTTGTTGATAGCTGAGCTTGTCGTAGCCACCGTTGCCGGTGGTGACCACCGCCATCATGGTGGGGGGAATGCTGCGCTGTGAGTCTCGGGGCTGTGAGTCTCGGCGATGGGGGGCCGGGGATGCGATGGCGCTGTCCTCCTGTGGTCAAGATGTCTCTGGCTTCATGCATATCTCGCCACGAGCGTGGGCCAGGCGCAAGAGCTCAAGTCCCCAATAGCAGGCGCCCGGCGATACCTGTAGGCATCGCCGGGCGAAGGCTCACACGGAGTGAGGCGTGCGGATCGGCTCACTCCAGGTAGGTGTAGCCGTCGAGCCCTTCTGACAGATCATCGAGGAAGTGACGCTGTTCGCGTGGGTCGAGGTTGCTGCGGGTGAGCTGGACCCGGAGCCGTTCGCGCAGCACGTCGGCGTTGAAGTTGACGTAGCCCAGTACATCAGAGACCCGGTCGCCCCACTGCAGGTTGGTCAGGCGCCACCTACCGTCGCGATCCAGCGAGGCATCGACGGCGTCGGTGTCGCCGAACAGGTTGTGCAGGTCACCGAGGATCTCCTGGTAGGCGCCGACCATGAAGAAGCCGAGCAGGCGCTCGTCGTCTTCGCGCCACTCCGGCAGCGGCAGGGTGGTTTCGACCCCCTGGCCGTCGACGTAGCTGTCGATGCGCCCATCGCTGTCGCAGGTGATGTCCTGAATCACTCCACGGCGGCTTGGGCGACGGTCGAGCCCGGACAGCGGCAGCACCGGGAAGATCTGCTTGATGCCCCAGACGTCGGGCATCGACTGAAACAGCGAGAAGTTGACGAACAGCTTGTCGGCGAGTTTCTCGGCCAGCTCGTCGAGGATCTCGCGGTGGGCGCGGTTGCGTGGGTCGAGCTGTGACCTCAGGGCGGCGCAGGCGGCGAAGTAGACGCTCTCGCCCTCGGCGCGGGCGGCCAGATCGGCGGCTCCCAGCACGAAGCGGTCGTGCAGGTCGCCCATGTCCTGGATCAGGTCGTGCCAGGCCTCCACCAGCCCACGCGGTTCAGGCTCGCGCTTGAGGAAGTCCAGGGTGCGCCACAACGCCTCGACCTCGGGGTCGTCGCTCTTGCGTTCGGTCGGCGGCGCGGTGTCCACGCTTTCCTCGCCGATCACGTTGGTGATCAGCACCGCGTGGTGGGCGGTCAGGGCACGGCCGGATTCACTGATCAGATGCGGCTGCGGCAGACCTTCGGCGGCACACACCTGATTGAAGGCGTAGACCACGTTGCGGGCGTACTCGAGCATCGAGTAGTTGATCGAGCAGAAGTTGCGCGAGTGGGTGCCCTCGTAGTCGACGCCAAGACCACCGCCCACGTCCACGGTGTCCACCGGCGCGCCCAGTTGGCGCAGGTACTGGTAGAAGCGCGCGCACTCGCGCAGGCCACGCTGGATATCACCGATGTTGGCAATCTGGGAGCCCAGGTGGAAGTGCACCAGCTGCAGGCTGTCGAGTCGCCCGGCTTCGGTCAGGCGCTCGACCACGGTCAGGATCTGGCCGGCGGTCAGGCCGAACTTGGACTTCTCTCCGCCGGTGTCCTGCCACTTGCCGCGGCCCACCGAGGACAGTCGGGCACGCAGACCGATGCGCGGGGTCACCCCCAGGCGTTCGGCCTCCTCGAGGATCATCGGCAGCTCGGAGAGCTTCTCCACCACCAGATAGACCCGATGGCCGAGCTTCTCGCCCATCAGCGCCAGGCGAATGTACTCGCGATCCTTGTAGCCGTTGCACACGATCAGCGAGGGGCCATCGCCGGACAGCGCCAGCACCGCCAGCAGTTCCGGCTTGCTGCCGGCCTCCAGGCCAACCCGGTCGCGCCCGCGCTCGTTGGTGGCGAGGATCTCTTCCACCACTCGACGCTGCTGGTTGACCTTGATCGGGTACACCGCGGTGTAGCCGCTCTCGAAGTTTTCCTCGCCCATGGCCTGGTCGAAGGCCGCGCACAGCTGCTCGACCCGGTCGTGCAGGATATCGGTGAAGCGGATCAGCACCGGCAGGCGCAGGCCGGCCTGGCGGATCTGGTCGACCAGGCCACGCAGCGGCAGGCTGGGGCCGGGTTCGACCTCGCCTAGCGGGCGGACCAGTGCTTGTCCGTCCTCGTCCACGTCAAAGTAGCCGCTACCCCACTGGTCGATGTTCCAGGTGCGGCGGGCGCGTTGCACGGCGGAGTCGGCGTCGGGCTTGTGGCTCACGGGCGGGCCTCGATATCTGGCAAGGGCAGGGCTCCATGTTCCAGGCGCGCAAGCAGGATGCGCCGGAACTGTTCGGGGTCGTGGGGGGTCAGGTCGTGGGCCGGCGGGTCAACGTAGACCACCAGCAGGCGAGATAGCCAGTAGCGCAGGGCGGTCAGGCGCAGCATCAGCGGCCATAGTTCGCGCTCGGTAGCGGTCAGCGGGCGTTCGGCCAGGTAGGCCTCGAGCAGAGCGTCGTGGCGCTCGGCTACCAGGCGACCGTCGGCGTCGGTGGCCCAGTCATTGATGACGATGGCCAGGTCGAACAGCAGGTCGCCGGTGCAGCCGTTGTAGAAGTCGATGATGCCACCCAGGCGCTCGCCGTCGAACAGCGTGTTGTCGCGAAACAGGTCGCCGTGCAGGGCGCCCTGGGGCAGCGGCTCGGCGCTTTCCAGCGCGGCCTGATAGGCGTCGACCTCGTCCTGCATCAGCGCCTGGTCCTCGGGCGAGAGGTAGACCAGCACCTTGTGGTGCATGGCCGACAGCCAGTGAATATCGCGAGGATTGGGACGGTGTCCACCGAAGTGGCGGGAGACACGATGCATCTCGCCGAGCGCCTGCCCCAGCGCCCGGCACTGGGTCACGTCGGGCGCGCTGGGGTGGGCACCCGGCAGGCGCGGAAACAGCAGCGCCGGCCGACCCGCCAGCTCGTGCAGGGCGATACCGTCACGGTCGTGAATCGGCCCGGCCACCGGGATTCGGTGCTCGTCGAGGAAGTCGAGCAGCTCGACGAAGAACGGCAGCTCTTCGTGCTCTCCCTGCTCGAACAGCGTCAGCACCAGTTCGCGACGGTCGGTGGTGACAAAGAAGGTGCTGTTCTCGGTGCCCGCGGGCACGCCCTGCAGCTTCGTCAGTTCGCCGACGTCAAAACGGCTGAGAAAGCCTGCGACCTGTGCGTCGTCAAGCGGAGTGAATACGGCCATGAATCGTCTCGCCCGGGGTTGCCAAGGCGCCTATTGTAGCGACTTGGCACCGAGTTGCACGTGATCTACGGGAGTGGTCTCAGCGGGCTTTCGCGCCGCTTGCCAGACGGGCATCAACAGCTAGGTGACGCAGCGGCGGGCGCGCCGCCCAGGCAGCGGCCTTGGGTCAGCGGACCCAGCCGGGGATATCGACGTTGTCGCCGCCCTGGCGCTCGAAGTTGCCGTCGCCGTTACGGTCGACCAGGAAGTAGGCGCTGCCATCCTTGGGCTCGACCTTGATGGCGTACAGCTTGCCGTTGACGCGGTACTCGCGCAGCGTCTGGTTGGCTTCCTGGCGGACGCTGATGTCGGGTTGCGCCTGGGCGAGCACCGGCGCGGCGGCGGCCAGCAGGGCCAGCGACAGCAGGAGGGCGCTCGCAATGCGGGTGATCGTCATGGTGGGTCTCCAGGATGGGAGAATGAGCGGTTGGCAAAGCAAAGGGAACACTGTTCGATCAGACCATGATACGTCGGCACAGGTTCCCCTCGCAAAGTAAAGGAACAAGGTCGATGCCCCAGGTCGACGCCTGATGGCCGGCACAGGGGGCGGGCGTGGGGCGGGCCAGGGGCTGACGCAAGGACAGGGCGATGGCCGTGACCGCGTCGAGGGTCGCAAAAGCGTCCGGCAAAAGACGATAGGGATGCGTATCATGGGTGGCATCGTAGTCATTTATCCTTACAGGGACGCCGATCCATGGCCTCAATCCCCATCGTTCTCGTCGACGGTTCTTCCTATCTGTACCGTGCCTTCCACGCTCTGCCGCCGCTGACCACCTCCGAGGGTCAGCCCACCGGCGCCATCAAGGGCGTGATCAACATGCTCAAGCGGCTGATCAAGGACTACCCGGACAGTCCCATGGCGGTGATCTTCGACGCCCCGGGCAAGACCTTCCGCGACGAGCTCTACGACCAGTACAAGGCCCAGCGGCCACCGATGCCCGACGACCTGCGCGCTCAGGTGAAGCCGCTGCACGAGTGCGTGCGTGCGCTCGGCCTGCCACTGCTGTGCATCGAGGGGGTCGAGGCCGACGACGTCATCGGCACCCTGGCGAAGATGGCCACCGACGCCGGTCGCGACGCGGTGATTTCCACCGGTGACAAGGACATGGCCCAGCTGGTCAATGGCCATATCACCCTGGTCAACACCATGAAGGGCGAGACCCTCGACGTGGACGGGGTCAAGGACAAGTTCGGCCTGCCGCCGGAGCTGATCATCGACTACCTGGCGCTGATGGGTGACAAGGTCGACAACATCCCCGGAGTCCCCGGAGTGGGCGAGAAGACCGCCATCGGCCTGCTGCAGGGCATGGAAGGCGGGCTCGACGTCATCTACGGCGATCTCGACAAGGTCAAGACGCTGTCGTTTCGTGGCGCCAAGACGCTGCCGAAGAAGCTCGAGGAGCACCGCGACAAGGCCTACCTGTCCTACGAACTGGCGACCATCAAGACCGACTGCGAGCTGGAGCTCGGCCTCGATGATCTGGCCATCGCCGCGCCGGATCGCGAGGCGCTGAAGACGCTGTATCAACGCCTGGAGTTCAAGAACTGGCTGTCGGAGCTGCTGGCAGGCCAGGATGAAGGCGTCGATGATGTCGCCGGTGGTTCCGACACCCCCGAGGGGGACAACGGAGGCGAAGGCGATAACAAGAACAAGGCCCAGGCGACGCCTTCCAGCGAGCGCCAGGATACGGTGATCCTCGAACAGGCCGAGCTGGACGCCTGGCTTGAGCGACTGGCCGCTGCCGAGGCCTTCTGCTTCGATCTGGAGACCACCAGCCTCAACTACATGGAGGCCGACATCGTCGGTGTCGGCCTGTGCCTGACGCCCGGCGAGGCGGCCTACATTCCGCTGGGCCACGACTATCTCGATGCCCCGGCCCAGCTCGATCGCAAGGCGGTGCTCGAGGCGCTGGCGCCGCTCCTGGCCGACGAGGCGATCGCCAAGATCGGCCAGAATCTCAAGTACGATATCTCGGTGCTGGCGCGCTACGACATCCCGGTCAAGGGGCCCCTGGTGGACACCATGCTCGAGTCCTATGTGCTCGACTCCACCGCCACCCGCCACGACATGGACTCGCTGGCGCTCAAGTACCTGGGCGAGGGCACCGTCAAGTTCGAGGACATCGCCGGCAAGGGCGCCAAGCAGCTGACCTTCAACCAGATCGCCCTGGAACAGGCCGCGCCCTACGCCTGCGAGGACGTCGACATCACCCTGCGGCTGCACCAGACGCTGCGCCCGCGAGTGGACGACACCGGTCGGCTGGCCGAGGTCCTCGACGAGCTCGAACGCCCGCTGGTGCGGGTACTGTCGCGCATGGAGCGCAACGGCGTGGCGCTGGACGCGGAGCTACTGCACACCCAGAGCCGGGAGCTGGGGGAGCGCATTCGCGAGCTCGAGGCCCGCGCCTATGAGCTTGCCGGGCGCGAGTTCAACCTGGGCTCGCCCAAGCAGCTCGGCCAGATCCTGTTCGAGGAGCAGGGCATCCCGGTGATCAAGAAGACCCCCAAGGGCGCGCCCTCCACCGCCGAGGCGGTGCTCGAGGAGCTGGCGCTGGACTACCCGCTGCCCAAGGTGATCATCGAGCATCGCGGCCTGTCCAAGCTGCGCTCGACCTACACCGACAAGCTGCCGAAGCTGGTCAACAAGGCCACCGGCCGGGTTCACACCAGCTACCACCAGGCGGTGACCGCCACCGGGCGGCTGTCGTCTTCCGACCCCAACCTGCAGAATATTCCGATTCGCACCGACGAGGGACGGCGCATCCGCCAGGCCTTCGTGGCACGACCGGGCTATCGCATCGTGGCGGCGGACTACTCCCAGATCGAGCTGCGCATCATGGCTCACCTGTCCGGCGACAAGGGCCTGTTGTCAGCCTTCGCCGAGGACAAGGACATCCACGCCGCCACCGCCGCCGAGGTGTTCGGGGTGGCCCTGGACAAGGTCAACGGCGAGCAGCGGCGCAGCGCCAAGGCGATCAACTTCGGCCTGATCTACGGCATGAGCGCCTGGGGCCTGGGCCGCCAGCTGCATATCGAGCAGAGCCAGGCCAAGACCTACATCGACCGCTACTTCGATCGCTATCCCGGGGTCGCCCGCTATATGGAGCGCATCCGCGCCCAGGCCGCCGAAGACGGCTACGTCGAAACCGTGTTCGGACGCCGGCTCTACCTGCCGGAGATCCACTCCCAGAACCGTGCCCGGCGCCAGGGCGCCGAGCGCACCGCCATCAACGCACCGATGCAGGGCACCGCGGCGGACATCATCAAGCGCGCGATGATCGATATGGACGCCTGGCTCGCAGACCAGGCCGGCAGCGACGGCTTCGACGCCTGGATGGTGATGCAGGTCCATGACGAACTGGTGTTCGAGGTCAGAGAGGACCAGGCCGAGGCCTTCATGGAAGAGGTCAAGACGCGCATGCAGAACGCCGCCAGCCTCGACGTGCCGCTGATCGTCGAGGCCGAGTGCGGTGACAACTGGGATGAAGCGCACTGAGGCGTTGCCGCGGATGCTGGAGCGCCGAGTCGGAGCTTCTATCGCCATCGCAGAGGATGACGCAGGCCCAGCCGACCTTGCTCGTTCCAGTCATCCCACCCTGAGAAGGGGATCGTCGACTCCCCTTCCAGGCCCTTGAGCCTGGCCCGCCAGTCGGCCTTGGTGCTTTCGAGGTGCCGGCAGAATGCGGTCTCCTCCTGATAGGCGAGGCCGCCGCCCTGGATGCCGAAGGCGAGCTGTGGTGGCAGCACTTCGAGGCCCAGGTAATACAGGGAACAGTGGAAGGGGTACATCAGCCGAACAATGTCTCCCGCTCTGCCGGCGGGCTCGAAGGCTTCCGCCGGCGATCCCGTCGTCACCGCGCAGATAGCGCGTTTGCCCTTGAGTCGCCCGTGATCATAGCGGCGACTTCCAGAGTACATCCCTCCGTACACCATCACGCGATCGAACCAGCCCTTGAGCATGGCCGGTGGTCCATGCCACCACAGTGGAAACTGAAAAATCACCAGCTCTGCCTGTTCCAGCCGTTGGATTTCTCTTGCCACGTCGTCGGGAAGTTGTCCGCCTTCGAAGGCGTGGCGTTGCTCCGTCAGTGCGTTAAATACCTGCGAATCCTGGCGATTGCGATAGTGGCGAGGGTGTTCAATGGCATCGAAGCCTTCAGCGTACAGGTCGCTGATGACCACCCTATGGCCCTGGGAGATCAGAGTGTCGGCGGTGATGGCGGTCAAGGCGCCGTTCAGGGATTGGGGTTCAGGGTGACAGTGAACGATCAGGACATTCATGGTCGACTCCGTTGCGGTGGGTGTGGTTCAGGCTATGCCTTACACTTGTGCAACGAAATTCCCTATTCTTGTCGGCAGGCTTTGCAAAAATGAACAGTTGGGACGACTTGAGGACGGTGCTCGAGATTTCGCGCTCGGGCTCTCTCTCAGGGGCGGCACGCCAGCTTGGCGTCAGCCACGCCACCGTGTTTCGGCGCCTGCGAAACATCGAGCGGCGCCTGGGGGTGCTGTTGTTCGAGCGCTCACCCGGTGGTTACCAGCCCACCTTGGCAGGGGAAGAGATGGCGCAGGCGGCAGCACGCGTGCACCAGGAGGTAGAAGGGGTGACGCGCCGCATCCAGGGGCGGGATCAACGGCTGGAGGGCGTCATTCGCGTCACCCTGACAGACTCCTTGCTGCAGGGGCTGTTGATGCCGGTATTCGAGGCGTTCCAGCAACGCCATCCCGCCATCGTGCTTGATGTCTCGGTCTCCAATGCCCTCTATGATCTGGCCGCTCGCGACGCCGAGGTGGCGATTCGGCCCTCCAACCAGCCACCCGAGACGTTGGTCGGTCGGCGAGTCGGTTCGATCCGCCAGGCGATCTACGTGGCTCGCGATGGCGAGATCTCCGAGCCGGGAGATATTACCGCCTGGATCGATCAGGGACAGCGCCCCGACGATGCGGCGCTGGCGGCTTGGATGGAAGACAAGGTCGAACGAGCCATGGTCCGCTTCCGTTGCGATAGCCTGCTGGGGCGGCAGCAGGCCGCCAGGCGTGGCTTGGGGGCGGTGGTGCTTCCTCGTTATCTGGGCGATGCTGATGTCGGCTTGAAACAGGTAGGAGATGAGTTGGAGGCATTGGCGGTGGACCTGTGGCTGTTGGCCCACCAGGACATGCGTCAGGTCGTGCGTATACGCCTGTTTCTCGACTTTCTTGCCGAGTCGCTCAGGGCGAGGTTGGCGCCCGGGGCGGCAGACCCAAAGCGCTAGGCCAAGCCTTGGTACCCGCCGTAGGGTACCGCTACGACTTTGGACAAGACCCACCGGCCGCGAAACAAGGAGAGCGACCATGACGACAGCACCGGTACGCCCGCAGATACTCGCCTTCGATATCTTCGGCACTGTGGTCGACTGGCACGGGAGCATCGCCCGGGAGGTCGAGGCGTTGGGTTTGCTCACGTCGCCTGCTGCATCGGCATCGATGACGCCCGCGGACTTCGCCAGAGCCTGGCGCGCGGGCTATCGGCCGGCCATGGACAGGGTGATGTCCGGCGAGCTTGGCTGGACACGTATCGACGACTTGCATCGGATGATTCTCGATGAGCTGCTCGATCGCCACGGGCTGGCACTGGACGAGGTGGGCAGGGCCCATCTCAACCGCGCCTGGCATCGTCTGGCGCCCTGGCCCGACAGCGTCGAGGGGCTGTCACGGCTCAAGCGCGGCTATACCCTGTGCACCCTGTCCAATGGCAACCTGGGGCTGCTCGCCAATATGGCCAAGCACGCCGGCCTGCCCTGGGACCTGATCCTGTCCGCCGAGGTCTTTCGCGCCTACAAGCCCCATCCCGACACTTACCTGGGAGTGGCCGAGGTCTTCGAGGTGGCCCCCGAGGAGGTGATGCTGGTGGCCGCCCACCAGGACGACCTCGACGCCGCCCGCCGCTGCGGCCTCAAGACCGCCTACATCGAGCGTCCCCATGAGTTCGGCGAAGACGCCCCCAAGGCGGTGGATGGCTCACCCGACAACGATCTCCACTGCACCTCGTTGATCGATCTGGCCGATCGTCTGGGCGCCTAGTGTCATCGCTATCCAGTCGTGGCGTGGGCGCTGACTGCGCCCGATGGGGGCAGGTGCGGCACCAGGTCGATGGTGCCGAAGGACTCGAGCGAGACCCACACCACGAAGGCCGCGTAGACCACCAGCAGACAGATCGACTCGCGCCGCGACAGGATCATGTGGGTGCGCATCATCAGAAACAGCAGCACCGTGGCGAAGGTCAGCGCGGCCATCATCGGCGCCGCCAGCGAGAAGTCGATCACCGCGGTACCGGCGATCAGCACGCCTGCCGGGATGCACACCAGCAGGTCGAAGGTGTTGCTGCCTAGCACATTGGCGATGCTGGTGACGCCGCGTCCCTGGCGTGCCGCGCGGATGGAGACGAAGGCATCGGGAATCGAGGTGCCGGCCGCGACCACGGTGATGCCCCACAGGAAACTCGGGGTGCCGAAGATCTCGCCGAAGTTGATCGCCGCGCGCACCAGCCCCTCGACGCCGACCACGATGACCACCAGCGACAGCGCCAGTCGTCCCCACTCTCGTCCCGGGCGGATGTCGCTGACGTCCTCGTCGGATTCATGATCCAGAGTGTCCTGGTACTGCACAAATAGGTAGAGCCCGTACAGGGCTACCGGCATCAAGGCCAGCCAGCGGGTCATCTCGCCCTGGATGCTGCCGCCCTGGGGCGAGGTCTCCACCGGATGGTAGATGGCGGCGAAGGCGAAGGTCAGGGTCAGCACCGCCACCGCGATCATGTAGAACTGGGCTTCCTTGTAGACCAGGTCGCGATTGGCCTGAAGCGGTGACTTCGAGGCCAGCCCGCTGAGCCCGGGAATCACCAGGATATTGAACAGCGCCGAGCCGACGATGGCCGCCACACCGAGCTCGAACTCGCCGTGGACCAGGGTCGAGATGACGGTGGTGGACAGCTCCGGGAAGCTCGAGCCCACCGCCACCACGATGGCGCCCTGAACGATTTCCGGCAGCCGGTAGTAGGCCGACAGGCGCTGGCTCGAGCGTTCGAGCAGACCGCTGCCCTTCCAGATGATGGCGGTGGCGATGATGGCGACCAGCGTCCAGAGCAAGATGGCGGACATTCCCTATCCTTGAGCGAGAAGTGGCCCTGTCAGCTTAGCCTTCCTGATCGCTCGCGCAAAAGACAGACGCTGGCTATCGCGGCACCATCAGGAACAGCCCGGAGAGCAGCGCAAACAACAGGACGCCCTGACGCAGGCGCTTCGCATCCAGACGCTGGTGCATGATTCGGCTCAAGACGGTTCCGATCAGCAGAGGGGGAAGAAGAGCGAGCGCCCACCACAGCTGTGTCTGTTGCACGGCACCTGCCATGGCGAGAATCAACAGTGACAGTACCTCGCCGACCACGAAGCAGCAGGCAATGGTGGAGCGTAGCTCGGGACCCGGTCGATGCTGGTAGAGCAGGGCCAGGGGAGGGCCACCGACCCCGGTGGCGGTTTCGGTGACGCCGGTGATGGCACCCACCGTGAGGCAGGCGCCGGTGCCCGGTCGAAACACCGGAGCAAACAGGGCGACCAGCACCGCGAGCACGGTGGACGCTCCGATCAACTGGTTGAGCCCCTGAGTGCTCAGCACCATCAACACCGCGAGCCCGGCCAGGGTGCCTGGCAATCGTCCAGCGCTGATCCAGGCGCTGCCGCGCCAATCGATGGCCTCGCGCTCGCGCAGCGCCACCAGCAGATTCAGCGGAAGCATCAGGACCAGCAGTGCCACCGGCAGCAGAGTCGGTGCCAGAATTCCCAGCACCGGGGCCACAATCAGCGCGAAACCGATACCGATGGCTCCCTGGACGAAGGACGCCAGCAGGGTGGCTACGGCGGCGATCGCATAGGTAGTGGTCGTCAGCATCGGGGCTCCCCATTGCCTCGCTGCCTTGAGGGCGTCGCTTCACCAGCTTTTCCATGGCGCTCGCGATGCACCTCGGAGGTCGGATGGACCCGCTGGATCGGTGCCTTGTTGATGGCGGCGGGAGCCACCTCGCGGACTTCAGCAAGCAGTGCCCGTGCGTCCCAGTCCACTGGCCAGCCTTGCCACAGTCTCAGTCGGCCAGCGGTGAACACGGCTTCGATCTGATCCCGATTGCCGTAGCGCACAAGTTCCCAGGGCCGGTCCCAGGAAGGCGTCATCTCAGGCACCTCGAGGTCCACCAGCAGGAAGTCGGCGGCTTTGTCCACAGTGATGTCGCCGGTGATGCTGCCAAGCCCGCAGCACTCGGCGCTGCCCTGGGTAGCGTGCTCCAGCCAGCGCCAGCCACCGCCACAGGAGCTGTCGCCGGTAGCCAGACCGAAGGCCATTCGCTGGCTGGTCTCGGCCGCATCCATCAGGCGAAAGCCATCACTGCGGGTACCGTCTGTACCGAGCCCGAAACGGATGCCAAGCGCCGCCATCTGCAGGGCGGGCGCCACCGCGTTGCCTTTCCAGCTGCTGGCGACCGGATTGAAGGCCACCGCGGTATCGGTATCTCGCAGCAGATTGAGTTCGTCTGGCGTGACCAGGGTGGCGTGGGCGATCAGAGTCTGTGGGCCGAGTGCGCCCACCGCGTGCAGATGCTCCAGCGGCCGCTGTGAGCGCGTTACCAGAGAACGTTCGACCGCCTGGAGGTGCTCATTGACGTGGCTCTGGAAGATCGCTCCCTTGTCGCGGCATAGCGTGGCGACGTCATTGAGCATATCGTCGCTGGCCGCTTCGGGAATGGAAATTGCCAGGGATGGATGGATCAACGCGTGGTCGCGGTAGTCAGCCAGGTGGGCCACTGCACGGTCGAGAATGGCGTTGCGTTGCTGGGGCGAAGCGCTACCGCCCCGATCATTGCAGATCATGCCGAGCACGCAGCGAAGCCCGCTCTCTTCGGCCGCCTTGGCGAGTGCGCCGATTTCCCCCGCACTGCGGGTGCCCGCGTCCACCGCAGTGGTAAAGCCTCCGCGCAAGGCCTCGAGCGCCGCCAGTTTGGACGACAAGTGAAGCAGTCGCTCGTCCAGGCTGGATTCCAGAGGCACCCAGATGCGTCGAAAGATTTCGGAGGGTTCTCCGAACACCAGCGACTTGCCCAGTGACTGGGTCAGATGATGGTGGCTGTCGACGAACCCCGGCATCATCAGGTGTCCCGGCAGGTCGATCGGGGGCAGCGTCGGATGACGGGCGACCAGGGCTTCCTTGGGTCCGATATCGATGAAGCGCCCGGCGCTCGTCACGACTCCCATGTCACGCTGAATGCTTCCATTCGCAAGCAGTTCGCCAGGGCACAGCAGCAGCTCGCTGGCCGAGAGTCGCTGGCGCAGTTGCTGATCGAGCGTCATGAATCTGTCTCCGGAGCTTCGGTGTGGGTGGGCTGGGTCTCTCGGGCGCTGTTGCCGCTGCCCAGGTGGTAGAAGGCCAGGTTGACGATCACCGCGGTGAGGGTGCCCATGGCCAGTCCATTACCCAGGATGATCTGCAGGTGGGTCGGGAAGGCAGAGTAGAAGCCCGGTACAACGATCGGCAGCAGACCCATGGCCAGCGCCGAGGCCAGCGTGAAGAGGTTGCCGTGCTCATTGAAGTCGACGCGGCGCAGGATATTGATGCCCATGACCCCGATGATGGCGAAGACGATGACGGCGGTGCCGGCTACCACCGGTGTCGGCAGGGTGGCGGCCAGTCGGCCCAGAGGTGCCAGCATGGCCAGCAGGATCAGCAGACAGCCGGCGGCGATGGTGACATAGCGCGAGCGCACGCCAGTGGCCCGGATGATGCCGATATTCTCGCCGCTGGTGATGATCAGCGAGGTGCCGAGGCAGCCGCCGAACAGCGAGCCCAGGGCGTCGGCGCGAATGTTTCTGGGAACCAGGGCCTTGGCGTCGCCTCGCTTGCCGACGATCTCGGCGGTGGCCATGGTCTGGCCGGTGGCCTCGGTCATCGACACTACGCTGAAGATGATCAGCGGCAGCGACGCCAGCAGGTCGAACTTGGGCATGCCGAAAGGAAAGAGCTGGGGCAGGGCGATCAAGGGGCCATCGAGGATGCCCGCCACGCTGAGGTGACCGAAGGCTGCCGCGATCAGCGCACCCATGACAAGCCCGATCATCACCGAGATGCGACGCAGGGCGCCGGTAAACACTCTGGCACTCACGACGATGCAGGCGATGGTGGCCAGCGCCAGCAGAATGGTCGAAGGGGCAGCGAAGTCGGGGCTGTCAGGGCGCCCGGCGATGAGGCCACCGAAGATCTTGACCAGGTTGATGGCCACCAGCAGCAGCATGGTGCCGATCACGATGGGCGGAAAGAAGCGGAGAACTCGGGTGAAGAAGGGCAGTGCCAGGAAGTAGAACAAGGCGGTCAGAATCACCGCACCGGTGGCGGTCTGGATATCGGTGGCCTGGGCGATCGCCAGAAAGATGACGATGGGGGCACCGCCAGGGACCTGCACGAACGGGAGTCTCGCGCCGAAGCCCAGAACCCCGATGGATTGCAGCAGGGTGCCGAGGCCACAGGCGAGGAAGGTGGCGCTCATCAGCGGTACCGTGACGTCAGGCCCGAAGCCCAGCGCCTGGCCGACCAGGAAGACCGCCGTGATCGGTGCGGCTGCCATCACCAGTACGTGCTGCAAGCCGTAGAGGATGGCGGCCTTCAGTGGCAGCCGTTCATCCACCGGATCGACGGAATCGGTGTGAAGAGGAGAAGACATGGGTGGCCTCATTGTTGTTGTCGTTCAAGAGTGTGCGTCCAGGTGTATGCCGAACCGCGTTTCTTCAGCGGGTTTCAGGTGAAAGCTAGCGCTGAGTCAGTGTGCGCGTCTATCATCGTTTTTCGTGAGATGTGTTGCCGAAATGGCAACGATTAGTGAGCCAGCCATGGTCTGACGAATCAGGAGACACCGCGTGCCCTTGATGACCACCGCGCTACGCTATTTCGATGAGGTTGCCCGACAAGGGTCGATCCGCAGGGCCGCAGACCAGCTCCATGTGGCAGCATCGGCGGTCAATCGCCAGATCCTCAAGCTGGAGGACGAGCTTGGCGTACCGCTGTTTGAGCGGCTTCCCCGCGGCCTGCGTCTGTCCTCGGCGGGCGAGCTGCTGGTCTATCAGGTGCGACAGTGGCAGCGGGACGAACGTCAGCTGCTGGGGGTGCTGGACGATATCCGTGGCACCGGTACCAGCGAGGTGCGGGTCGCGTCGGTGGAGTCAGTGACCGACCGCCTGCTGCCGGTGACCATTCGGCGCTTCATGGAGCGCTATCCTCGTGTGCGTTTCGACCTGTCCACCGATCTTACCGACCCCATCATCGACGCTATCCTGTCGGGAGAGGCTGACATCGGACTTTGCATCAATCCGCCGTCCAATCCCCGCCTGCGTACCCTGCGACGGCTCGAATTGCGTTTCGGGGCGGTCATGGCGCCGTGGCACGCTCTGGCCAGGGCGTGCGAGCTGCGCCTCAAGGATTTCGAGAACGTCCCGGTGATCTTGCCGGACCAGGCAATGTTTCGTGGCTCTACTCTGGAACGCGCGCTGTCCACTCAGGACGTGCGGCTCTCCGCCGTTGCCGCGTGTGGCCGCATCCTGAGCATGAAGTCGCTCGCCAGAGAGGGCGTGGGGGTGGCGTTTCTCAATCCGCTGGATGTGACACGTGAACTGGCCGAGGGGGAGCTTGTCTTTGTGCCTTTGCGGGATCGCGGTATCGCTGCGGCACAGTTGGAAATGTGTGTGGCCAAGGATCGTCCGCTGCCTCTGGCCATCGCCGTATTCGCCGAAATGCTGGATGAGGCGCTGAAGGAACTGGATGTCGCCACCACCGTCTAGGGCTTGTCTGAAAAGTGCCTGCGCTCGGTAATACGGCGTTAAAAATCGGATCAAAATGCTCATTTACACCCCGTAAACTGCGCTTTCTCACCGATTTTTGCCTTGTCTAACCTTCGCTCGTCGACTTTTCGGACAGCGCCTAGTCACTCGCGTCACGCGAAGTAGGTCTTCAGACTGCCGAGATGGCACTGCGGGTGCTATGGTGTCGGTCATGGATTGCTTATCTGGTCGTGGTTGCCACGGCCTCACTGCCGGAGACAAGGATATGACACGGGGAAAGATGGGATGGGCCGCTGTGGCCATGCTGACACTGGCTGGCTGTGCGTCGACCTCACAACCGCAGACGGCGGCCGAGATGTTCGACTGCGACGCCCTCAATCAGGCCGTGGCCAGTGCCGACAATGATTTCACCGACATCAAGGGACGCTTCGACGACACTCGGCTGACCCGCAGCTGGGAAACCGATGTCCAGGCCTTCCACGACTCCTGTCTGATCACCTCGGCGCAGCGCCCGGATCACTACTCCTGTTTCGGACGGATGGACAGTGACGACCCACGTGGTGCCCTGGTGGCCGGTGGTGAGGCCCTTGGCCAGTGCCTGGGCAGTGACTGGACCTCCACCCGCGAGACGTCCGATCGTCTGGTCTTCTCCCGGGCCGGCAGCGACACCACCGTGACGCTGGAAACCTTCCTCAACGACCGCGGCCGCCGTATGGGCAGCCTGGATGTGTGGCAGCATCCGGATGATCTGCGTCTGGAGTCCACCGACGGCTGACTGCCGCTGTTGGGCCCATGACGGGTCCATTGGCTGCACTAACGACAGGGCCCGTGCCGATCGGCACGGGCCCTGTCGTTGTGGCCTTGGCGTTTGTGCTTCTTGCGCAGGCCCTCGTCAGCGGCGAGGGCCTGGCGTGGACGGGCTTAACGCCAGCCGACGCGATCGAAGATCTTGACCGCTTCCGGGTTGTTCTCGCCCAGCACGCTGACGTTGACTTCGTCCTTCTTGAACTCGCCCCAGGAGCCGAGTACCTCGTCCACGGCGACACCCTCGACCACCGGGAATTCGTGGTTGCCCACGGCGAACAGTTCCTGAGCTTCGTCGGAGGCCAGGAACTCGAGGAAGGCGACGGCGTTGTCGTGGTTAGGTGCACCCTTGACCAGGCCGGCACCACCGACGTTGACGTGGGCACCACGGTCCTCCTGGTTGGGGAACAGGATCTGCACGCTCTCGGCGGCCTCGCGCTCGTCGGCGTCGTCGGAGGTCAGCAGACGCACGTAGTAGTAGTGGTTGGCCACCGCCACGTCGCACTCGCCGCTGGCCACGCCCTTGATCTGGTCGCGGTCGCCACCCTCGGGGTCGCGAGCCATGTTGTCGACCACGCCCTGGGCCCACTCTTCGGCACCTTCTTCACCGTGGTGCTCGACCATCGAGGCCAGCAGTGACTGGTTGTAGATGTTGTTGGAGGAACGGATGCAGATCTTGCCCTTGAGGCTGGGGTCCGCCAGCTTCTCGTAGCTGTCGACCTGCTCGGGCTCGATGGTCTCGGGGTTGTAGAAGATCGCCCGCACGCGCTGGCTGAAGCCGAACCAGTCGCCTTCGGGGTGGCGCATGCTCTCGGGCAGGCGCTCGTTGAGCACCTCGGAGTCCACCTGCGCGAAGATGCCTTCCTCCTCGGCGCGCCACAGGCGGCCGGCGTCCACGGTCATCATGATG
Source organism: Halomonas sp. DP1Y21-3 (assembly GCF_019801245.1). NCBI lineage: Bacteria > Pseudomonadati > Pseudomonadota > Gammaproteobacteria > Oceanospirillales > Halomonadaceae > Halomonas > Halomonas sp. DP1Y21-3. The sequence continues at coordinate 1,145,195 of NZ_JAHVJM010000001.1, read as the reverse complement.
TCGGCGGGGCTGGCCTCGCCCTCGCGCTTGATGCGCTGGATGAGCTGGTCGGAATCGCCCTGCAGCACGTTGACCTCGATGCCGGTCTGTTCGGTGAAGGCGTCGTACATGGCCTGGTCGGAGTCGTAGTGACGTGCCGAGTACACATTGACGCTGCCGTCGGCGTAGGCGAGACCGGAAGCGCCGGCCAGGGCGATGGCGATGGCAAGACGAGAGACGTTGGACATCGGAGACCTCGAGTGGCGGATGGAATGATAATACGTGTCATTCGGTGTCCGTATTGAACGACCTCCCGGGCACGGCGTCAATCACTGTGCCTCCTTGGGCTGATGTAGGGTGCTTCTCTCGGCATAGTGGAGGGGGCACGATCGATGTACTGATGGGGGCTGCGTCGGGGGCGGATACCTCCGACCATCGGGCGCTCCAGCCTGGCGCTGCGCCCCCTGGCACCCGCTGCTTCGGGAGCCGGCAGAACTGCGAGGCTGACCTGTTGGAGCGGGAGATATCGCACAGGCAAAGGAGAAGGCGTGTCGAAAGGATTCGCGTTACCATGGCCAATCCATCGGCTTTCGCCGTCGTCCATCCGACCTTCGACACGCGATCCCCTCCATGACCTCACACCTTGCCAGCTCCGCCACCGTTTCCGAGCAGACCTTCGAGGAAGGCGTTGTCGCCGATCCTCTGCTGGCTGTGCGCAATATCCAGCATCGATACGACAGCAAGCTTGCCGTCAGCGACGCCTCCTTCGACATCGCGCCGGGCGAGGTGGTGTGCCTGCTCGGGCCGTCGGGCTGTGGCAAGACGACGCTGCTGCGCATCGTCGCCGGACTCGAGGCGTTGCAGCAGGGGGAGCTCAAGTTCGACGGCCAGACCCTGGCCGCACCGGGGCGTCCTCACGTGCCGCCGGAGAAGCGCAGCGTGGGGCTGGCCTTCCAGGAATCGGCACTGTTTCCCCACTTGAGCGTGCTCGACAACGTGACCTTCGGGCTCAAGGGGATGCCGGCGCGGGCGCGCCGTGAACGTGCCCTGGAGCTGCTGGCACAGCTGGGCATGGACGGCTACTCCGAGGCCTTCCCGCACACCCTGTCCGGTGGCCAGCAGCAGCGGGTGGCCCTGGCCAGGGCTCTGGCGCCCTCGCCGCAATTGATGCTGCTGGACGAGCCTTTCTCGAGCCTCGACGCGCGTCTCAGGGACCGTATCCGCGATGACACCCTGCACGTGCTCAAGCAGGTGGGCGCTGGCACTCTGCTGGTGACCCATGACCCCGAAGAGGCGATGTTCATGGCCGATCGCATCGTGCTGATGCGCGATGGTCGGGTGGTGCAGGTAGGCACGCCGGAAGAGCTCTACTGCGCGCCGGCCGACCCCTTCGTGGTGACCTTCTTCGGGGACGTCAATCGCCTGGAAGGCGTCGCCGAGCGCGGCTATGTGCATACCGCGGTGGGGCCCGTCGCCACCGACCTGCCTGACGGCGCCCGCGCCCAGGTGCTGATGCGCCCGGAGGCGCTCAGGGTGGTGGAGATCGAGAGCGCCGGCCAGCACGCCCACCACAGCCACGTGCTGATGGCACGACTGCTGGGGCGTTGCAGTCTGCTGCACCTCTGCGTGCACGGTATCGATGGCCAGGAGGCCCACATGCACGCCCGGGTACCCGGGGTCTTTCTGCCGAGGGAAGGCCAGGCCGTGCAGGTCAGTCTCGACCCGGCCCAGGTATTCGTGTTCCCCGCCGAGGCGTCCGGCGTCGAGGCCGTCTAGGGCCCCTGGCCCTGGCGCACCAGGGGGGGGGGCACTATTCGTATCGGGTCGTATCCAGTCGTATCCAGCAGGGGCCAGCGTCAGTCGCTGGCCTGGCCCGGGCGCGAGCGGCGCATCGCCAGGCTCAGCAGCACCACCGGAATGATCCCCACGGCAACGATGGCCAGGGACGCTGTCGAGGCCTCGGCCAGGCGTTCGTCAGCGGCCAGGTTGTGGGCTCGTACCGCCAGGGTGTCGAAGTTGAACGGGCGCAGGATGATGGTGGCCGGCAGCTCCTTCATCACGTCGACGAAGACCAGGATCCCGGCGGCCAGCAGGCTGCCGCGCATGATCGGCGTATGCACCTTGCGCAGGGTGCCGGTGGCGGTCTCGCCGAGGGTGCGGGCGGCCGCGTCCATCGACGGGGTGACCTTGCCCAGGCTCGCTTCCACGGCGTTGAACGACACCGCGAGAAAACGCACCACATAGGCATAGATCAGGATAAAGGCGGTACCGCTGAGGATCAGGCCGATCACCTCCCCGGTGGCGGCCTTGTACAGCTGGTTGAGCTGGACGTCGACCCAGGCGAAGGGGATCAGGATGCCTACCGCCACCACCGACCCCGGAATCGCGTAGCCCAGCGAGGCCACCCGCGTGGCCGTGCGGGTCAGCGGGCCCTGTTCGAGTCGGGCGCCATAGCTCAGCACCACCGCCAGCCCCACCGCGATCAGGGCGGCGACGGCTGCCAGCAGCAGGCTGTTGCCGGCGTACTCGAAAAAGGCGCTGCCCAGCACGCTGTCTCCGGCCTTCAGCGCCATGTACCCCAGCAGCAGGCAGGGCAACAGGAAGCCCACCGTCACCGGCAGCGCGCAGGCCAGGGTGGCCGCCCAGGCGCGTGCACCGCTTAGACGGTACTCCGGTAGTTGCTGGTAGCGGTGAGAGGTGTGGTGGAAGCGGCGCTTGCCCCGGGACCAGCGCTCCAGCAGCACGAACAGGATCACGAAGGCCAGCAGGCACGCCGCCAGCTGGGCGGCGGCGACCTGTTCGCCAAGTCCGAACCAGGTGCGATAGATGCCGGTGGTGAAGGTATCCACGCCGAAGTACTGCACCGCGCCGAACTCGTTGAGGGTTTCCATCAAGGCCAGCGACACGCCCCCCACCAGCGCCGGTCGCGCCAGCGGTACCGCCACCTGGGTAAACATCTGCCAGGGGCCGCGGCCCAGGGTGCGTCCCACGTCGAGCATGCACACCGACTGCTCGAGGAAGGCCGCCCTGGCCAGCATGTACACGTAGGGGTAGAGCACCAGGGTGATCAGGGTGGCGGCACCCGGTAACGAGCGGATGTCGGGAAACCAGTAGTCCCCGCGGGACCAGCCGAAGGCTTCGCGCAGGGCCTCCTGCACCGGCCCTGCGTACTGCAGAAAGTCGGTGTAGGCGTAGGCGATGACGTAGGTGGGTACCGCCAACGGCAGCAGCATGGCCCATTCGAACAGGCGCTTGCCGGGAAAACGGCACATCACTACCAGCCAGGCGCAGCCGGTACCGATGGCCAGGGTGCCAAGGCCGACGCTGAGTACCAGGAACAGGGTGTTGAGCAGATAACGCGTCAGCACAGTGTCGGCCAGGTGACGCCAGATATCGCCGGCGGGCACCAGAATATGGGCCAGGATCACCAGCACCGGCAGTGCCACCACCGCGGCGACCGCCAGCGTCAACCAGCCCCAGCGCGAAAGCCGCCGGGAACGAACCTTGGCCACGGAATGAGTACTGCTGGACACGGACGGACTCCTGCTGCGGGCACCGCTGACGGACGGGAGGCCAGATCATACCAGTCCGTGCCGGCGGCTGCAGTTGGCCATCAAGGGGAGGCATGGAGACGCGCACCAAACGGAAGTGAGACCTTGGCTCGGCGGGCTTTGAAAGTGAATAACTATTCATTTATTTTAAGAGGCATCTCAAAAGAGGGTAAATGTCATGCGCCCACGCGACGACACCAAGCGGGTGGCACTGCTCGAGGCGACCCTGGTCGAGGTCACCGAGCACGGCTTCGGCGTGGCCTCGGTGGCCCGTATCGCGCGTCGCGCCAGGGTGTCGCCCGCCACCCTCTATATCCACTTTGCCGACAAGGACGCCCTGCTGGAGGCGACCTTTGTGCACGTCTGTGACCAGCTGATCGATACCGCCCTGGAGGCCTTCGATGCGGCACTCGAGCTGCGCCAGGCGCTGCGCGAGATGTGGCATGCGCTGTTTCATCTGGCCCTCGACCAGCCGCGCCTGTTTCGCTTCCACGACGCCTTCAGCCATTCGGTATGGATGAATGATCGGGTCCGCGAGCGCAACGATCTGCGCCTGGCGCCCTTGCTCGATGCCATCGCCCAGGGGCATCGGGATGGCGTGCTCAAGCCGGTTGGGCTTGCGCTGCTGGAAAGCTTCATGTTCCGCCCGATCTACCACCTGGTGCAGAGCCAGGGGAGCCACCCGTTCGAGCCCACCCACACCAATATCGACCAGGCCTTTGCGATGGCCTGGGACGCCATTGCCGTTCGCCACGACAACTCGCGTCCCTGACGCCTCAGGAGCCCCCATGACCTTCTCTACGTTTCCTCCGACGTCGCGCCTTGAGCGCCTGCTGGCCAGGTTCAGTCTGCTTGCCGTCGTGGCGCTTGTCGCCGGCTGTGAATCCGACCAGCCGCCCTTGTCCCAGCAGCAGGTACACCCGGTGAAGCTGGTGTCGCTGGACGCCGGGCGCCAGGGCATGTTGATGCGTTATCCCGGCCAGGTGCAGGCCTCGGAGCGTTCGGAGCTGTCGTTCCGGGTCGGTGGGGAACTGCGCGAGCTGGCCGTGCAGCCGGGGGATGAGGTGGAAGCGGGGGACCTTATCGCCCGCCTCGATGATCGTGATGCCAAGAGCCAGCTGGCCAACGCCCGTTCGAGCTACAACCTGGCCGAGGCGACCTACGAGCGTATGCGTATCTCGCTGGAGCGTGGTGCCATCAGTCGGTCCCGCTTCGACGAGGCGCGTGCCGAGTTTCTGTCGGCCCAGGCCCAGCTCAAGCAGGCCCAGGACCAGCTCAGCTACACCGAGCTCAGCGCGCCCTTCAGCGGCGTGATTGCGTCGGTCCCGGTGGACAACTATCAGGTGGTCGGTGCCCAGCAGACCATCGCCGAGCTGCAGCAGCCGGGATCCATCGACGTGACCTTCCAGCTGCCGGAGCAGCAGGTCCGCCGGATCAATGACGAGCGCGCCCAGGCGGTGCAGGACGGCGAGGATGCGGTGGTCTGGGTGACCTTCGCCGAGAACCAGCAGCAGCGCTACCCGGCCCGCTACAAGGAGCACGACAGCAGCGTCAGCCAGGGGTCGCTGAGCTATGAGGTCACCCTGACCCTGCCTGAACCCGACGACATCACGGTGCTGTCGGGCATGAGCGCCACGGTGCTGCTGGACATGAGCGCCCTGACCGGTGATAGCCAGGATCCCTGGCGGGTGCCGGTGGCGGCGGTGGCCACGCGGGAATCGCAGCCTGACCAGGCGGTGGTGTGGCGCTTCGTGCCCGACGACGAGTCCCGCGCCGACGGCCCTGGACGTGTCGAGGCGGTGCCGGTCGTGCCGGGGCGTATCACCACTCAGGGGATGCTGATCGAGGGCGAGCTCGAGGCCGGCGACCGGCTGGTCGCCGCCGGTGCCGAACGCATGCAGGAAGGACGCAGGGTACGACCCTGGATCAAGGAAGAGGGGCTCTGATCGATGGTCGACTACTTTCTGCGCCAGAAGGTCATCAGCTGGATGATCACCCTGCTGCTGGCCGTTGGCGGGGTGGTGTCTTTCTTCGGGCTCGGGCAGCTGGAGTTTCCCGAGTTCACCATCCGCAACGCCATCATTTCGACCCAGTACCCCGGCGCCACGCCAGAACAGGTAGAAGAGGAGGTCACCCTGCGCCTGGAGAAGGCGATCCAGCAGATGCCCGACCTGAAGCGGGTCAGCTCGGTCAACGCCGACGGCCTGTCGCAGATCACCGTGGAGCTCGAGAACACGGTGCGCGAGCACGAACTTGCCCAGTACTGGGACCTGCTGCGGCGCAAGATCAGCGACGTCCAGGCCGAGCTGCCCCCTGGCGCCGGGACCTCCATCGTCAACGATGACTTCGGTGACGTCTTCGGCCTGCTGTTGACCCTGACCGGCGAGGACTACAGCCAGCAGGACCTGGAAGACCACGCCGACCTGCTGCAGCGGGAGCTGCGCCTGGTCGACGGGGTCAAGAAGGTCGCCATCGCCGGCACCGTGCAGGACCAGGTGGTGGTGTCGCTGGACCGTGACCGGATGCGCGCGCTGGGGATCTCGCCACAGCAGTTGAGTGACCTGCTCAACGCCCAGAACGTGGTGGGCGACGCGGGCCATATCAAGCTCGATGGCCTGTCGCTGTCGGTGCAGCCCACCGGCGAGTTCGACAGCGTCGAGTCGCTCGAGCGGCTGGTGGTGGGCCGTCCCGGTGACGGCCTGATCCGCCTTGGCGATATCGCCGAGGTCACTCGCCAGACCACCGATACGCCCCAGTTGCTCTACCACGCAGGGGGGCAGTCCGCGCTGTCCATCGGCATCTCGTTTGGTTCCGGCGTCAACGTGGTGGAGGTCGGCGAACGGGTCGAGAAGCGGCTTTCCGAGCTCGAACAGCGCATGCCGCTGGGCATGGAACTGGCCACCGTCTACCACCAGCCCGAGGTGGTGGAGGACGCGGTCAACGGCTTTCTGATCAACCTGGCCGAGGCGGTCGGCATCGTCATACTGGTGCTGTTGCTGTTCATGGGGGTGCGTAGCGGGCTGCTGATGGGCCTGATCCTGCTGCTGACCATCCTCGGCACCTTCATCATGATGTCGATCCACGGCATCCAGCTGCAGAAGATCTCGCTGGGCGCCTTGATCATTGCCCTCGGCATGCTGGTGGACAACGCCATCGTGGTCACCGAGGGCATGATGATCGGCCTTGCCCGGGGCAAGACCAAGCGCCAGGCGGCGCTGGAGGTGGTCGGTCAGAATCGCCTGCCGCTGCTGGGTGCCACGGTCATCGCGATCACCGCCTTTGCTCCCATCGGGCTGTCGCCGGACGCTACCGGCGAGTTCGTCGGGTCACTGTTCTGGGTATTGTGCTATTCGCTGTTCCTGAGCTGGATCACCGCCCTGACCCTGACCCCCTTCTTCTTCGATCTGTTCTTCAAGGAACGCATCGAAGCGGGCGAGGAGGGGGATAGCGATCCCTATCGTGGCCTGCTGTTCCGGGTGTTTCGCCGCCTGCTGGTGCTGGGGGTTCGATTCCGCTACCTGACATTGGTGCTGGCGGTGGCGCTGCTGGCCGGTGCCTTGTCGCTGTCGGGGCAGGTCAAGAACGCCTTCTTTCCCGACGCCACCACACCGCTGTTCTTTGCCGATGTGTGGTTGCCGGAGGGCACCGACGTGCTGGAGACCGAGCGCACCATCGCGCGCCTCGAGACGCAGGTGCTGGAGATGCAGGACGTGACCCGGGTGACCAGCGTGATCGGTGGCGGCGCACAGCGCTTCACCCTGACCTATGCCCCCGAGGACCGCTATGCGAGTTTTGGTCAGCTGATCGTCGAGACCGAGGACCGCGCGTCCCGGGAAGCCCGCATGAAAGAGGTGATCGAGACCCTGCGCGAGGACTTCCCCCGGGTCCAGTACAAGGTCCAGGCGTTGCAGGTCGGCCCCTCGGCCAAGGCCAGCATCGAGGCGCGCATCTACGGTGACGATCCCGAGACCCTGCACCGCCTGGGCGCCGAGGTGCGTGGCATCTTCCAGGACGAGCCGATGACCGACAGCATCCGGCTGTCCTGGAGCAATCGCGAGAGCGTCATCGTGCCCGAGTTCCTCGAGCAACAGGCACGTCGCGTCGGAGTCACCCGGGACGCCTTGCACCAGGCGCTCAGGCTCAACAATGACGGCGAGCAGGTCGGCGTCTACCGCGAAGGCAGCGAGCTGATTCCGATCGTGATGCGCTCCCGGGAGGACCAGCGCCACGACATCGACAACCTCAGCGCGGTCAACGTCTGGAGTGAAGAGCAGGGACGTTATCTCAGCGCCGGCAACGTGCTCGGCGAGCTGCACACCGAGCTGCGTGATCCGCTGATCAAGCGTCGTGACCGGCGTCGCATGCTGGCGGTGTACGCCGAGCCGATGCCGCTGTCCGGTGAGACCGCTGCCAGCGTGCTGGCGCGGCTGCGTCCCCAGGTCGAGGCCATCGAGCTGCCGCCGGGCTATGCCATCGAATGGGGCGGTGAGTACGAAACCGCCAGCGACGCTCAGAAGGCGCTGCTGTCATCGCTGCCCATGGGCCTGCTCGGCATGTTCATCATCACCGTGCTGCTGTTTGGCCGGCTGCGCCAGGCGCTGGCGATCTGGTCGATCGTGCCGCTGATGCTGATCGGTATCATCGGTGGCCTGGCGTTGCTCGGGGCGCCCTTCACCTTCATGGCGCTGCTCGGCACCTTGAGCCTGATCGGCATGGTGCTGAAGAACGCCATCGTGCTGATGGAAGAGATCAACGTGCAGCGTGGCCAGCAGGACAATGCCCACGACGCCGTGATCCAGGCCGCGGTCAGTCGTGTGCGGCCGGTGACCATGGCCGCCGTGACCACCATGCTGGGGATGCTGCCGCTGTTCACCGATGCCTTCTTCGCCTCCATGGCGGTGGTCATCGTGTTCGGTCTGGGCGTCGCCACCCTGTTGACCCTGGTGATCCTGCCGGTGGCGTATTGCACCTTGATGCGAATTCGCGCTGGCTGATCCTGCCGCCGCTGCCTAGCCACCCGCACCATGGTGCGAGTGCGCGCCGGCTGATTCTGGCGCGACATTCCAACCGCCGCTGCCTAGCCGCCTGCTCCCTGAACGCTGGCCCCATGGGGGCCAGCCTCGTCGGCGATGGGGGACCAGGGGGCGGCTGACACGCCATCTGGCTGCGTCGACGGGGCCCGCTCCACCAGCCAGGAAGAAACCAGCGGCCACAGGGTGTCACGGTGGCGGCGGCGAAATCCTTCCAGGTGCCCCAGCACACCACTGCCCATTACCCTGGGAGACAGCTGCAGGCGCTTGATCGAAGCCCCGGTGAAGTAGCCTGCCAGCAGGTCGATGCTGTCGCTGCTGGCGTAGGGGTCGTCGTCGAGCCCCACCACCAGCAGAGGTAACGCCACGCGGGCGAATCGCACTTCGGCGTTGAGTTCCGGGTCGTCGAAGAAGTAGCGCGGCAGGCTGGTCCAGCGGCTGCACTGGCGGGCCACCCCCTCCGGCACGTCCTCGCTGATACCGAGCCGTCGGCAGGGCACATAGCCATTGAGGCGGGACAGCAAGGGAAATATCAGCTTGAGCAGCATCCAGGCGCGCAGCCGCAGCCAGGGAGATGAGATGAAGCGCAGACAGCTGGCATTGCAGGCGATCAGCACCGCGCCGCTCAAGTGTCGACTGGCGTCGCCCAGGCCGATGGCATGGCCACCGAAGCTGTGACCGATGGCAAGCAGCGGCAAGTCCGGCCAGTGCTGGCGAGCCCACTGGGTCACGCTGTCGGCGTCTAGCTCGGCCCAGTCCTGCATGCGCACCCCCAGTTTCTCGAGATGCTCCGGTCGCGACCGCCCGATGCCGCGGTAGTCGTAGCTCAGCACGTGGAAGCCTTGCTCGGCCAGGAACAGTGCGAAGGCCTGACAAAGGCGTTGTGACACCGCCGAGGCGGAGTGAATGATCACCACCCCACGCAGCGGCTGTGTGGCCTCGAAGTGGCTGGCGCCGAGCGGATAGGCATCGGAGGCGGAGAGGGTGAAGCGGGTCACGTTGGCCATGATGCTGTCCTTGCACAGAGTGTCTAAGAACTCTTAATACGATGCAGGAACGGCGTCGAGGCTTTACCTAATCAGGAGCGCGAGGGGGTGAAAAGTCGAAGAATATGCCGGAAACGCACTGTCAAAATCGTCGTCCTGAACGAGTAGCCCCCGCGAAGCGGGGGCTGTGTGGTTGTGCTGGAGGCTACCCTGAGGGTCAGTAGCCCAGCAGCATCGAGGGCAGGCCTGTGACCAGGGCGGGGAAGTAGGACATCAGCACGCAGGCAATCAAGATCAGCGCGCAGAACGGGATCACCGCCTTGTACAGGTCGAGGGTCTCGACCTCCGGTGGCGCCACGCCCTTCAGGTAGAACAGTGCATAGCCGAAGGGCGGGGTCAGGAAGGAGGTCTGCAATACCACCGCCACCATCACCACGAACCACAGCATGTCGACGCCCATGGTCTCGATGATCGGCAGCATGATCGGGAAGCTCAGCAGCACGATGCCGGTCCAGTCGAGGAACATGCCCAGCACGAATACCAGCAGGAACATCAGGATCAGTGCGCCGGTGGTGCCACCGGGCATCGCCAGCACCAGTTCGCTGATCACGTCCATGCCGCCGCCGATGGAGAACACCCCGGTGAAGGCGGTCGCCCCCACCAGCACGAACATCACCATGGTGGTGGTCTTGCCGGCCTCGATGAAGGTGTTGTAGCAGGTCGACAGCTTGCGATCACCGAAGATCAGGAACAGCAGGAAGGCCAGGGTCACGCCGATGGCCGAGGCCTCGGTGGCCGTGGCGATACCGGTGAACAGGGCGCCCAGCACCCCGAGGATCAGGCTCATCGGCGGCAGTACGTACTTGCACAAGCGGATCACCAGCTCTCCAGTGCTCGTCTCGGCACGCTCCTCGGCGCCTACAGGAGGGCCGAAGTCGGGCTTGATCAGGCAGATCACCAGCACGTAGAGCGCGTACATCGAGCCCAGCAGCAGACCCGGCACCAGGGCGCCGGCGAACAGCGCGCCCACCGACACCGGCGAGTAGCTGGCCATCAGGATCAGCATGATGCTTGGCGGAATCAGGATGCCGAGACAGCCGCTGGCCATGATGACGCCGGCGGACAGGCCCTTGTTGTAGCCGTACTTGAGCATCGGTGCCAGCGCGATCAGGCCCATCACCGCGATGGAGGCGCCGACGATGCCGGTGGTGGCCGCCAGCAGCACCGAGACGATGACTACGGTCAGCGCCAGGCCGCCGCGCACGCGTCCGAGCAACAGGCGCATGCTCTCGAACATCTTCTCGGTGACGCCCGAGTCGTTGAGAAAGCGCGCCATTAGAATAAACAGCGGGATCGCCACCAGGACATAATTGTCCATGGCGCGCCCATAGATGTTGTTGATGATGATGCCGAGCACCTGGGGACCGGGGCCGAACCAGGCGCCGAGTACCGCGACACCGCCCAGCACGAAGGCCAGCGGATGGCCCATGAACAGCCCCAGCATCAGGCCTGCAAACATGAAGATGGTCAGAAGTTCAGCGCTCATTTGGCTTCCTCCACGCCCTGGCCTGTCAGCTCATTGATGGCGCGAATGACGATGGCGATGGCCTGCAGAAGGATCAGCACGCTGGCGATGACCAGCACGGCCTTTACTGGGTAGACCGGGATCGAGACGATGCCGTAGGTGGACTCGGCGCGGCTCCAGGAGCGCTCGAAGAAGCGCCAGCTATAGGTGATGAACATGATGATGAAGGGGGTGAAGAACAGCAGGTAGCCGAGCAGGTCGATCAGTGCGCGACCGCGCCGGGACAGCAGCTGCTTGACGATGTCCACCTCCACATGGGCGTGATGGCGCAGCCCGTAGGCGGCCATCAGCATGAAATGGGTACCGAACAGCATGGTGGTGACGTCGAAGGCCCAGTCGCTGGGGCGTCCGATAAAGAAGCGCATCGCGATGTCGTAGACCACCACGAGGGTGATGATCGCGATCAGCGGAGCGATCAAACGGCCGAACCACTCGTTCAAGCAGTCGATGGCCTTGGCAATGGCGTTCATGGTGGGGTTCTCGTCGAAGTCCAACGATGACCGGCGGCCTCGTGCAGAGAGCCGCCGGCCGGTAGTGACAGAAACGTGCCTGGTTGTTACTCGAGGCAGGCTTCGATCTCGTCAAGCGACGGCAGGTTGTCGGTGACGCGGCTCATGTTGTAGGGCACCGAGACGTCACGCCACTGGGCGTAGTCCTGCATGTAGCTGATCATCGACTGGTAGACCTTGCCGAGCATCGGGTCCTCGCAGGAACCCTGCACGATCACCTGGTTGGTGACCTCCTGGATCTGGGCCAGGTCTTCCTCGGACAGCTGGTTGATGGTGGTGCCGTCCTCGAGGAACTTGGCGGTACCCTCGGTGGACTGCTTCTCGGACCAGGCCAGCGACCAGGCCATGGTGGCCTCGGAGGCGATCTTCAGCTTCTCCTGGGTCTCCTCGGACAGAGCGTCCCAGGCGTCCTTGTTGATCATTACACCGAACACGCTGGCAGACTGGTGCCAGCCCGGCGTCATCCAGTAGTCGGCAACCTCGGAGAAGCCGGCCTTGTAGTCGACACCGGGGGTCGAGAACTCGGCGCCGTCGACCACACCACGCTCGATGGCCTGGTAGATCTCGCCGCCGGCCAGGGTGACCTGGGAACCACCAAGCTGCTCGAGCACCCGCCCCTGGTCACGCCCGGACAGACGCAGACGCTTGCCTTCGATGTCGGCGAGAGACGCGATCGGGGTGCCGCCGCGGAAGCCGGACTCGTTGTTGGTGATACCGTAGGGCAGGTAGACCAGGTTGTACTGGCCGTAGATCTCCTGGTAGAGCTCGAAGCCGCCCCACTGGGTGATCCAGTTCAGGTAGTCCATGCCGTTGAACAGGCTGGGGGTGGCTGCCAGCGGCGAGAACGCCGGGCTGCGGCCGGCCCAGTAGCCCGGCCAGTCGCCGGCGGCCTGGATGCTGCCGGTCTCGGTGGCGTCGAAGACCTCGGTGCCGGGCATCAGGGTGCCGCCAGCGTAGAACTCGATCTGGATCTCGTCCCCGGCCAGCTGGTTGACCAGCTCGGCCCAGTGCTTGTCGATCTGGATCAGGTCGAGGTTTTCCGGCCAGGTGGTGGTCATGGTCCACTTTTCCTGGGCCATGGCGCCACTCGACAGGGCGGCCAGGGCGATGCCGGCAGCCATGCTGGTCAGGGTAAACTTGGTCATTTGCTTCATGCAGGTGCTCCCCGTGGGTTGTTGTGTTCTGTGCAAAGGAGGCGATCGCTGCCTCACCGAAATTGCGTCCGGCACCCTGGGCCATTGTCTTGGGTTCGGTGCCTGGGGGTAGTGGCGTTCCAGCGTGGGGTTGGCCCACGATGGCGCCTCGGCTTCATCAAGCTAGCACGGTCTTCAAGAGATGATCGATGCGACCCATGTCGATGAAACGGCACACTTTTTTGGCGGCTGCACAGTCGATGGCGTGAGAAAAAGTTTCGACAATTCAGCAAAATGAATAAGTTAGAGCGACATCTATGCTGCGCTGCCGTAGTCGGCTCGATCGTTTAATCGGCGCAGCCTTTAGACCAAAGTTGATTTATCAGGGAGCCTTAATGTCCCACTTTTTGACCCGACAGGACCTCGCGCGGCTCGCTGCCTTTCGACAGCAGCTGCGAGGGCGGCGCTTTCGCGGCTTGCTGTGGGTGAGCGAGGCTCCAGACCGGGCGCGGGGCGTTGCCCACGAGTGCCTGGCCCAAGGCGGATGGTCGGCGCCGCTGTGGGTCGGGGAAACGTCGATCGACAAGTCTGCTGACGGGGCCGGCACCGGGGCCCATGACAGGGCCGGCAACGGGGCCCATGCCAGGGCCGGCAACGGGGCCCATGCCAGGGCCGGCACCGGGGCCCCTGACAGAGCAGCCAACCCCCCGCCGTCGCTTGAGCGCCTTCCCGCCGCCAAGGCGCGCACCCGGCTCGGCGGCGAGCACGACCTGGTGGTGTTCGACGCCGCCTCGCCAGGCACTGGCCTCGATCCTGACGCCCTGGGGGCGGTGGCCGGCACCCTGGTGGCGGGAGGCCTGCTGGTGCTGTTGACCCCCGACGACGGTGGCCGCCGACCCGACGACGACTACCGCCGCCTGGCGGCCCACCCTTGGCGGCCGGAACAGCTCACGAGTCGCTACCTCGAACGCTGCCATCGGCTGCTGGCGGGCTTTCCCGGCATGCTGCGCTGGCGGCAGGGGGAGGGCCTGACGGCAACGCCCGATGATGGCCAGGAAAGCCCTTTTGCCGATGGCTCATGTTCAGACAACCCTTGTCCAGACAGCCCTTGTCTAGACAGCCCCGACCCGGATTGCCTGAGCCCCGACCAGGCCGAGGTGGTACGTCGGCTGACGCGGCTCAGGCGTCGCCGCCCGTTGGTGATCACCGCCGACCGTGGTCGCGGCAAGTCGGCGGCGCTGGGCATCGCCTGCGCCCGCTTGCTGGTCAAGGCCGAGCAGCAGCGCCAGGCGCCGCTGGATATCCTGGTGACCGCGCCACGGGCGTCCTCGTTGGCGCCGGTATTCGAGCGCCTGGCGGCGCTGCTGCCCGAGGGACAGGGCGACGAAAGGGGCTTCGAGGCGCCCGGGGGGCGGGTGCGTTTTATCGCCCCTGACGCTCTGACGGACGCCGTCGCCCGGGGGGAAGCCGGCGGCCCCGGCTCGCTGCTGCTGGTGGACGAGGCGGCGGCGATTCCGGCGGCGCTGCTGGGCGAGTGGCTGGCGGCATTTCCGCGGCTTGCCTTCGCCACCACGGTGCACGGCTACGAGGGCTCGGGGCGAGGCTTTGCGTTGCGCTTTCGTCGTCATCTGGAGGCGCAGACGCCCCAGTGGCAGGACATCGCGCTCAGGACGCCGATACGCTGGGCCGATGGAGACCCCCTTGAGCGGGCCATCGACGCGCTGCTGTGCCTGGATGCAGAACTTCCCACAGTGCCGAAGGGGGCGAGGGTGAGTGCGCCTTGTCCTGGTCAAAAGTTGGCCGAGCTGCCCTGTACCACGCTCGATCGCGATGTCCTGGCCCGGGACGAAGCCTCCCTGAGAGCCATCTTCGGCCTGCTGGTCCAGGCTCACTACCGCACCACCCCGGCGGACCTGCGGGCGCTGCTTGACGCACCGGCGACCCGCATCTCGATCCTTGGTACACCACGTGCGCCGCTGGCGGTGTGCGTGTACGTCGATGAGGGCGGCTTCGATGCCGATCTGGCCGAGCGGGTGCTGCTGGGACAGCGACGCCCGCGTGGTCACCTGATGGCCCAGTCGCTGGCGGCCCACGCCGGTGAAGCCGCGGCGCTGAAGGCACCCAGCGCCCGAATCACTCGGATTGCCGTACACCCCGACTGGCGCCGCCTGGGGTGCGGGGCGAGGCTGATCCAGGAGGCGGCACGCCAGGCCGAACAGGCCGGCAAGGCACTGCTGGGGGCGAGCTTCGGCGCCGATCCGGAGCTGCTGGCTTTCTGGCAGGCGCAGGGCTTTCGTCCGGTGCGCCTGGGACTGACCCGGGAGGCCGCCACCGGCGAGCATGCGGCGATGGTGGCGCTGGCCCTGGGGGAGCACAACCGGGACCTGATCGAGCGGCTGTCGCGGCGCTTTGAGCGGCAGTTGCCGGGGCTGCTGGCCTTCGAACTGACACGCCTGTCGCCACCTTTGGTGCTGACGTTGCTGGCAAGCGTCGGCGACCGCTGTGCATTCGACGCCGAGGACCGCTTTTCTCTCGACGCCGAAGATCGCTTTTCTTTCGGCGCCGAAGACTGCTTTTCGCTCGACGCCGAAGATCGCTTTTCTTTCGACGCCGATGACCGTCGTGAGCTCCAGGACCTGGCCAGGGGCCAGCGCGAGCCGGCGCTGGCGCGTCCGGCCATCCAGGCCCTGGTTCGCCGGCTGGCGTCGCTGTCACTGTCGCCGCCCATGTCGTCGTCCATGTCGTCGTCCATGTCCAAGGCTGACGATGACCACGACAGTCTGGCCTGGCTCGCAGCGTGGGCGTTTCAGGGACGTTCGGAAAGTTCCCTGGCGCAGGGGCTATCGCTGCGCGGCAAGGCACAGGTCAAGCAATGGTTGCGGGACGCCGTGGGCCGAGCCCTGGCACTGCTGGAGGCCCTTTCCAAGGCCCCGGGGCGAGGGTAGAGTGCCAACATTCGCAAAGGCAGACATAGACATCATGAACGAACATCTCGATAGCCTCGCTCCGACCGCCGTATGGCGTCACTTCCGTACCCTGTGCAACACGCCGCGCCCCTCGGGCCACGAGGCGGCTCTGGTCGAGATCCTTGAAGCCTGGGCAGACGAGCGCGGCATCGCCCACGACCGTGACGCCTACGGCAACCTGCGTCTGTCCAAGCCGGCGAGCCCCGGGCGCGAAGGGGCACCGGGGGTGATCCTCCAGGGCCATCTGGACATGGTGGCCCAGGCCAACGCCGACAAGCCCCACGACTTCACCCGGGATCCCATCGTCACGCGGGTCGAGGACGGCTGGCTCAAGGCCGACCAGACCACCCTGGGCGCCGACAATGGCCTGGGGGTGGCGGCGGCGCTGGCGATCCTCGGCGATGATGAACTCGTCCATGGTCCGCTGGAGGCGATCTTCACCCTGGAGGAAGAGACCTCCATGGGCGGTGCGCTGAATCTGGCCGAAGGCTGGCTGGAGGGCAGTCTGTTGCTCAACCTGGACTCCGAGGACCGTGGCCAGGTCTACATCGGTTGTGCCGGTGGCGCCGACGTGGTGGTCGAGGCCCAGTTGCCGGTGGAGTCGGTGGGCGAGGACGAAGAAGCCCTGACGCTGAGCCTCAAGGGACTGCGTGGTGGCCACTCCGGAATCGATATCGACAAGGGGCTGGGCAACGCCAATCGCCTGCTGGTGCGGGTGCTGCGCGCCCTCGACAGCTGCGAGGTGCGCCTGGTCGACTACCGTGGCGGCACCCTGAGAAACGCCATCCCCCGCGAGGCCGAGGCGGTGGTGATGGTGCCTCGGGACGAGATCGACGCGCTGCGCTCGCGCATCGAGCGCCTCGAGGCCGATATGCGCCGAGAGCTGTCCGGCGTCGACGAGGGCCTGCGGCTGACCCTGGAGCCCTGCGCCACGCCGCGTGAGGAAGCGCTGACCCGCCACGCCAGCCGCCTGCTGGTGGCGGCGTTGCACGCCGCGCCCTGCGGTGTCGAGCGCATGAGCGTCGAGGTGCCAGGCGTAGTCGAGACCTCCAACAACCTGGGCGTGGTCAGCCTCGAGAACGGCCGCTTTCACCTGTGCGCCCTGGTGCGTTCACTGCGCGACAGCGCCACCATGGATCTGGCCGAGCGCTTCACCGCGCTGTTCGAGCTGATCGGTGCCCGTACCCGGGTCGAGAACGGCTACCCCGGCTGGACGCCTCAGCCCGACAGCGACCTGCTCAAGCGCTTCTGTGAGCTGCATCGTCAGCGCCTGGCGGTGGACCCGGAGATCAAGGTCATCCACGCCGGGCTCGAGTGCGGGATTCTCGGCGGCAAGTACCCCGAGCTTCAGATGATTTCCTTCGGCCCCCTGATTCGCGGCGCCCACTCGCCGGACGAGCGCGTCGAGATCGCTTCGGTGGAGGAATTCTACGGCCTGCTCAAGGCGCTGATCGGCGACCTGGCCGAGGGCACCCGCTGATATGAGGCTGAGATGAGTCCGGCTCTCGAGTCACTGTTCGCCCAGCCCCTGGCGCCGGCTCTTGCCGGCGTCTCGCTGCTGGCGATGACGTTGCTGGCGCTGGCCTGGCGAGGGTATCGACAGGGGCAGCGGCGTGAACAGGCCCTGGCAGCAGAGCTCGAGACGACCAAGGCTCAGCTCGAGCAGCGGCGCGAGGCCGCACGCCAGCTCGAGCAGGAGCTGGCCATCAGCGATGCCCAGCTCGACGCCAGCCGAGAGCAGCTCGAGACCCAGCGGGGCGAGCTCGGCGCCGCCCGTCAGCAGCTCGCCGATGTGCGTGAGCATAACGCCCGCCTGGAGACCGAGCGCGAGCAGATGGCGGCGCGTCATCGCGAGCAGATGGCGCTGGTGGAATCCTCCCGGGAGCAGCTCAAGCAGGAATTTCATCGGCTCGCGGGCCAGGTCTTCGACGAGCGCCAGCAGGCCTACCAGACCCAGAGCCGCGAGGGACTCGAGTCGCTGCTCAAGCCGTTTCGCGAGCAGGTGGACCAGTTCCGCCTGCGGGTCGAGGACCTGACCGGACAGCACAGCCGCGAGGCGGTATCGCTCAAGGCCCAGATCGAGCAGCTGGCGGGTCTCAACGCCCGCCTCGGCGAGGAGGCGGCGGGGCTTGCCCGGGCGCTCAAGGGCGACCAGAAGGCCCAGGGCGGCTGGGGCGAGTTGATGCTTGAGACCGTGCTGGAACGCAGCGGCCTGCGGCGCGACATCGAGTACCGCCGCGAGGTGTCGATGAACGGCGAGCAGGGACGCCAGCGTCCCGACGCCATCATCTACCTGCCCGAGGATCGCCACCTGATCGTCGACGCCAAGGTCTCCCTGACCGCCTGGACCCGGGTGGTCAACGCCGACGACGAGACCGAGCGCGAAAGCGCCATGAGCGCCCACCTGACCTCGCTGCGCAGCCATATCCGCGGACTCGCCGCCAAGGACTACCCGGCCCTGCCGGGGCTGCATTCGCCGGACTTCGTGTTCCTGTTCGTACCGGTGGAACCGGCCTTCGCCGCGGCCTTCGAGCGTGATCCCTCGCTGTTCCAGGAAGCCTTCGACCGCCAGGTGGTGGTGGTCACCCCGACCACCCTGCTGGCCAGTCTGCGTACCGTGGCGGGGCTCTGGAGCATGGAGCGCCAGAACGAGAACGCCCGGGTCATCGTGTCACGGGCAGAGCGCCTGCTGGCCAAGTTCTCGGGGTTCGTCGACAGCCTCGACGACGTCGGCAAACACCTGGAGCGCGCCAGCGCCAGTCATCACCAGGCGATGAACCGGTTGTCCCAGGGCCAGGGCAGCCTGGTCGCTCAGGCGCTCGAGCTCGAACGCCTCGGCGCGCGGATGAAAAAGCCGCTGCCGGAGGAGCTCAAAAGGGCGGCTCAGTCGCCGGCGACGCTGGGCAACGATGGTCAGGCCGTCGACGACGCCTGAAGTGACCGCCGTAAACGACGACGCCCCGCTCAAGCCGAGCGGGGCGTCTTCCTTTGCACTGCGTGGGTCGCCAGGAGGTCAGCCCAGGTAGGCGCCCAGCATCCACACGGTCTTTTCCTGCTCTCGGATGTAGTCTCCGACC
Organism: Halomonas sp. DP1Y21-3; assembly: GCF_019801245.1. Taxonomy (NCBI): domain Bacteria; kingdom Pseudomonadati; phylum Pseudomonadota; class Gammaproteobacteria; order Oceanospirillales; family Halomonadaceae; genus Halomonas; species Halomonas sp. DP1Y21-3. Next base: position 1,126,379 of record NZ_JAHVJM010000001.1, on the reverse strand, counting down.
TGGGAGGCGGTGCCTTCATCGTCGGCGTCGGAGGCAACGGACAGGATCTCGCGCTGCAGTTCGATCAGCCGCTGGTAGCCTTCCAGCATGCCGCGCACGCAGGCTTCGCCGTCATGCACGTCCTTGGCCTCGGTGATGCGCGACAGCGAGATATAGTCGCTGTAGGCGTGAACCGGCTTGTGTCCGAGGGTCAGGATGCGCTCGGCGACCTCGTCCACCTTGGCCAGCAGGTCGGTGTAGAATTCCTCGAATTTTTCGTGGAGTTCGAAGAAGTTCGAGCCCTTCACGTTCCAGTGATAGCCACGAACGTTCATGTAGAAGATCTGGTAGTTGGCCAGGAGCTCGTTGAGCTTTTCGGCCAGATCGCTGGCGCTGCCTGAATGCAGGCCGATGGCGTTAGTGTCGCTCATGCAATACCTCCTTGATCGCTGTGTTCCAGTCTATCCCTAAGGGAGGGCGTTGGAGAGTGAATCTCTTCCATCGCCACGATAGCGTCCATTGATGACGCCTGCCTATGACGTAGGGATGACATAGGGACGACGAAGGCCGCTTTCAAGGGCAGCCCTGTCACCTCGGTAGGCCGGGCCTCCCTTCAACGGCCGATGGCCTGGAGCGTGCGAATCAGGTTCTCGCTTCGATCGGCGAGCAGCTCGGCGCAGCGTTCCAGCGCCTCGTCCAGTGCCATCGGGCCGTCGGCCAGGGCGAAGGCGGCGCTGACGCCCTCGTCCAGCGCCGCCTGCCAGCCTGGTGCCATACGACCGGCCAGCACGATCACCGGCACCCCCTTGGCGCGGGCCGCCCGCGAAATGCCGATCGGGGTCTTGCCCGACAGGCTCTGGCCATCGAGCTGACCCTCGCCGGTAATCACCAGATCCGCTCGTGCCAGGCGTTCGTCCATGCCGGCCTGTTCCATGATCATCTCGATACCTGGGCGAAGCTCGCCGCCAAGGAAGGCAGCGACGGCAAAGCCCATGCCTCCGGCCGCGCCCGTGCCGGGGGCGTCGCGCAGGTCCTCGCCGAGGCACTCGGCGGCCTTGTCGGCCCAGTGCGCCAGGGCGGCGTCCAGGCGCGCTACATCGGCTTCGCTGGCACCCTTCTGGGGACCGAATACCGCGCTGGCGCCGCGCTCGCCCAGCAGCGGATTGTCCACGTCCACCGCCGCCTCCACCCTGACATCGGCCAGACGCGAATCGAGCCCCGACAAATCCACCCGTGCCAGTCCCTCGAGTCCCGCCCCGGTGGGGGGAATCGGCTGGTCGTCGGCGTCGAGCAGACGGGCGCCCAGGGCCACCAGCATGCCGGCGCCCCCGTCGTTGGTGGCGCTGCCGCCCAGGGTGATCAACAGGCGTTCGGCGCCAGCGTCCAGGGCGGCCAGGATCAGCTCGCCGACGCCGTGGGTGGTGCTGTCCAGCGCGGTGCGCTCTGACGGGCTCAGCGCCTGCAGGCCGCTGGCCTCGGCCAGCTCGATATAGCCGGTGCGGGACTCTGGGTGCCAACCCCAGGCGGCCTCGGCGGGGCGCCCCAGGGCGTCCTGTACCCTGACGCTGCGTTTTTCGGCCCCGGTTGCGCCGAGCAGGGCGTCGAGGCTGCCCTCGCCACCATCGGCCATGGGGCACTCGTCGATGGTGATGTCCGGGTCGGCGCGGCGGGCCCCCTCGGCAATGGCGCGGGCGGCGTCGCTGGCGGCCAGGGCATCCTTGTAACTGTCGGGGCAGATCAACAGGTTCATGGTCGGTCCTCTGGTGAAAAGGTGGGCGCACGCCTGAGGGGCGACAGGCGGATCGCCGCTGGGCCCGAGGTTCGGCTGGGCGAGCGTTTGCCCGTGGCTCGGGACAGCGTAGACTCTTGACAGTATTTCACGCCCCTGGCTGGGAGGTCCTGATGCAAATGTACAAAAATTTGCCCGATAGAGGCCGCAACATTTGGGCGAAATGCTCATCAGTGGCGGTGCTGGGCCTGTTGCCCTGGCTAAGCGCCTGTCAGAGCACGCCTCAGCAGATGCCGGTGGCGGAACCCGCTCCCTCGTCCGGGTGTCAATGGCCGGTGGTAGCCGGCTCGGTATCCCTGGCCGATGTGGTCACGGTGCTGGAAGGCCGCGACTTCCTGGTGCGTGATACCGATACCGCACTCGGGGTGGTCAGCGCCGAGAAGACCGAGCGCACCACCTACCATAACGCCGACGCCGTGCGCCCACGCCTGGGCGGCTTCGTGCTGGGTGGCAGCGGTGGCCACGTCGGCGCCGGCGTAGGGGTCGGCTTTGGCTCCTGGGGCTGGGGTACCAACGACGATGCGACCCGGGTCGAGCGGGTCTCGGTGGCGCTGGATGGCCAGGACGTCCGTCTGACGCGGGATATTCGCCTGTTTGACTGGACCGGCCAGCTACGTGAGTCGCGCACCGCCAGTGACGCCGACTTCTGTGCATCGGTGCGTCAGCAACTGGCGTCGGTGGCATCCAGCAGCGGGGGCGTGCAATGACGCGAAGGTGGACATCAGTGGAGCGAAAGGCCCCCGGAAAGAGACTGCTGGCGGTGGTGCTGATGGCCGTCTGGCTGTCGGGGTGCGCCAGCTCATCGTCGGTAGCCGAGCCGCCGCGCCAGATGCTGGTCGCGGTAGCGCCCGGGCCGGCCCTGAACGAAACCCTGGCGATGCTGCTTGAGCAGGGCTATGTCATCACCCAGGCCGACGGCGAACTGGGGCGCATCGACGCCTCCCTGGCACGTCCGCCGGGCTATCGCCTCGAGGCGCGGGTCGAGCCTGCCGGCGCCTCCGGTGCCAGCGTCTCGCTGCAAGGCTACCGTGGCGGGCGGCGCCTGCCGCCTGCGGTGGTGGAACCCCTGTTTGTCGAACTACAAGGAAGACTCGCCCGTTGATCTATCTCTCGCGTGCTGTGGCCGGATTTCAGGCCGCTTTGGACTTGCATCGCCGCGCCGTGGCGGCATTTCTTCTGTCTCTCGCGCTGGGAGCCGGCCTGTGGCTGGCGCCCGCCACACTGGCGATGGCGCATCCCCATAGCTGGGTGGATCTGTCGGTGACGCTCGAGACCGACGACCAGGGCAGGGTCACCGCCCTGCGCCAGGTGTGGCGCCTGGATCCCTTCTACAGCCTGGTGCTGCTCGAGGAGGCTCGCGCCGCCGAGGATGGCCAGGACGCCGCGCTGGATCGCCTGGGGGGCGACATGCTGGTCAATCTTGCGCCTCGGGACTTCTTTACCGAGGCCGAGGTCGACGGCAAGGCGCTGGCCTTCGCAGCGGTCAGCGAAGCCACGGTGATGGCCCGTGACGAGCGCGTGGTGCTGCACTTTCGGCTGCCGCTGGCCGAGCCTCAGGACCTTGCCGGCAGTACCCTGGAATATCGCGTCTTCGATCCCTCCTACTACGTCGAGGTGGTGCACGAAGCCGACGACGAGGGGCCTCTGGCCCAGGCGTTGAGCGTGCCGGATGCCTGTCAGGCGTCGATCATCGTCGCCGACCCCGATCCCGAGAAGGTCATGGCGGCGGCCCAGCTCGATGTCGACGATAGCGCCCCCCAGGGGCTCGGTCGCTTCTTTGCCGAGACGGGGCGGGTGTCATGCTGAGCAGGCAACGACCCTGGCTGCAGCTGGCTCTGGCGCTGGGCGTGGTGGCGGTGCTCATCCTGGCGCTCGAGGCCAGCGGAGCGCTGGACGCCCTCGGACACTGGGTCATCGCCATGCAGGTCGACCTGCACCGCCGCTTGACCCAGGCGGTAACGCTGCTCGACCGGACGCCTTCCTCCGACGCCTGGCTGACCTTGATCGGCCTGAGCCTGTTCTACGGTGTCTTCCATGCCGCCGGGCCAGGCCACGGCAAGGCCGTGATCAGTGCCTACCTGGTCTCCCAGGGCGGGGCCTGGCGGCGGGCCCTGGCGCTGTCGGTGGCGGCCGCCCTGCTGCAGGGTGCGGTGGCCATCGTGCTGATCCTGGCGCTGGTGCAGGGACTTGGCTGGCTGACCCGGGAGGCCCTGGGCAGCGTGGTCTGGGTCGAGCGACTGAGCTTTGCGCTGGTCGCGCTGCTGGGCCTGTGGCTGAGTGCACGGGCGCTTGGACGACTGCTCAAGATCGCGCGATCCTCCTCGGCGGACCTGACGCCTTCTCATGATGGCCACCATGGCCCTCATGAAGCGCACCGCCACGACCAACACCACGGTCACCACGAACACCACCACGGTCACCACGAACACCACGATTGCTGCTCCGGCCATCATCATGTCTCGCCCCACGGGCCGCGTCGGGAGGCCTGGCTTGCGGTGCTGGCGATCGGCGCAAGACCCTGCTCCGGGGCGGTGCTGCTGATGGGGGTGACCAGCCTGCTCGGCCAGCCCTGGATGGGGGTGGCCGCGGTACTGGCGATGTCGCTGGGTACCGCCTTGACGGTATCGACGCTGGGGCTTGCCAGCGTGTTGGCGCGGGACTGGGTCGCCGCTCGTGCCGCACGGACCTCCGCCGCTCGTGGTCGAGTGATGGCGCGGCTGGGCGCGCTGGTGGCGCTGACCGGGGGGCTGTTGATCGCCGGGCTCGGGATCCTGCTGATGTCTCAGGTCGGCGCCAGCGACCCCAGCCTGCCACTGATGTCCCCCGGAGGGCGACCAGGGGGACTGGGAGCCTGAGCCAGGCCGCTTCGACCTGGCTTTCGCGATGGGACCTGGGCTGTAGTCCGCTATCTGGCGGCCCGGGGCCATGCCCGGGGCACTGCCCCGAGCATGACACCGTCTCGTTCAACCCTTGAAGGACAGCCCGCCTGCCAGCGCCAGGATACGGTCCTTGGTGGCGGCAAGGCTGTCCTTGTCGTAGGGCGTCGCCTGGCCCTGACCCCACACCGGGCCAGGCCAGGCGGGGTCGCCCTGGTGGCGAACGATGACGTGGATGTGCAGTTGCGCGACCATATTGCCGAGGCTGGCGATATTGAGCTTGTCGCCGCTGGCATAGGCCTTCAACGCCTTGCCGATGCGGGTGGCCTCTCGCCATAGCTGCTGCTGGTCCTGTTCGGACAGATCGTACACCTCGCTCACCTCGGCGCGGCGCGGGATCAGCACCAGCCAGGGATAGCGGGCGTCGTCCATCAGCCGCAGCTGACACAGTGGCAGTTCGGTGATGGGGTAGCTGTCCGCGACGAGGCGCGGATCGACGACGAAGTCGCTCATGCAAGGCCTCCAGGATGGTGTCCAGCGCCTAGGGTACATCAGAGCGGGTGGGCAGGGTGACAACGTAGATGATTCGAACAGAGGACGACAGATGACGCCAGTCGAGGGAGTGGCCCTGCTGCTTGCGGGTATCGTGGCAGGTTTTATCAATGTGCTGGCGGCCGGGGGCTCGATGCTGACCCTGCCGCTGTTGATGTTTCTGGGCCTGCCGCCGCAGGTGGCCAACGGTACCAACCGGGTGTCGATCACCCTGCAGAGCGTGTCGGCGGTGGCCAACTTCTTCCGCGCCGGTGCCCGTCATATCCGTCTCAGCCTGCGCCTGTCGGTGCCCGCGGTACTGGGCTCGATGCTGGGGGTGTGGCTGGCGCTCAGGGTCAGCGACGCCCTGTTCGAAACCATTTTGATGGTGGTGATGGTGGCCGCGGCGATCATCATGCTGTTGCCCCAGCCGAAGCTCGACACCCGCCCGCTGACCGTCGAGCGACTGACCCCTGGGGTCTATCTGGCGATGTTTGTCATCGGGCTCTATGGCGGCTTTCTGCAGGTGGGTGTCGGCATCCTGTTCATGATCGTGCTCTATCGCATGCTCAAGATCGATCTTGGCCAGGTCAACGCCTTCAAGGTACTGATCATCCTGGTCTACACCCTGCCGGCGCTGGCCATCTTCCTGTGGCACGACCAGGTGCGCTGGAGCTACGGCCTGGTGCTGGCTGCCGGCAGCATGACCGGGGCCTGGCTGGCGGTGAAGGTCAACATGAGTTCCCGTGGCGCCATGGTGGTCAAGTGGCTGACGGTGGCGGTGATTGCCGTGATCATCCTCAAGTTGGCGCTGTCATAAGCGGCCACGCGGCGGTCATGCTCAAGGTGGCGCTATCGTGAGGGTCTTCGCCGTGATCATCCTCAAGCTGGCGCTGTCATAAGCGGCTACGCGTTGGTCATGTTCAAGGTGGCGCTGTCGTGAGTGGCTTGGCACTGACGTGAAGGGGCTTCGCAGTAGCCGGACGGCGTCTGGCGTTGTGCCGTGTGGCGGATTACCTCGTCCGAGCGTTGGCTGGGAGGCTAGCGATGGGCGGTGATCGTGCTAGATTGTCAGAGGATGATGTATTTCGCTTACCTGCCTGGCTGCAAGGAGATAGGAACCATGAAAAGGATGCTGTCGTTGATTCTGGTATCAGTATTCACCCTGGCGCTGTTGAACGGCTGCAACACCGTTCGTGGGGTGGGCGAGGATATCGAGAAGGGTGGAGAGGCGATCCAGAAAAGCTCCAGCTAGCCAGAAAGGCTCGGTCTAGCCGGAAACATTCCCGCTAGACCGAGCCAGGAAACGTAGGGGCAGCGAGAAGAACCACGGCGGTGAGTCGCCTCGTCGTCGCTGTACTCCCGATGGGTGCTCTTTGTCGCCGTGCCTCTATCGCCGTGCCTCTGCTGACTCGCGCTATCCGTTTCTCCGTCGGAACTTTCCCGCCATTGCTGTCTCCAACAGGTTCCGTGTTCGTCGTCCCGACCGCCAGGTCTGTCAGTTGGCAACGAGTTGACCACGGCCTGTCCGTCAGGCGCAGCGCCGTGATAGGTTTTGAGGCGCGCTGCAGCGATACGAGGCTGGCGGGCGCTTGCACAAGGATTTCTGGCACTGGAGGCCATCGATGAAACCACTTCTTCCCCTGCTGCTGGTCGCGGCTCTGGCCGGCTGCTCGTCGTCGTCCGGCGGATCCGGCGAACCGGCACCGCTGCCGCCGGAGCGCGCTCCCATGGCCGAGGCCTGCGACGCCGAGGCGGTGCAGGGCCTGGTCGGCCAGAGCTACGACGCCAGCTTCGATGAACGGCTCAAGGCCGAGAGCGGGGCCAAGACGGTGCGGGTGCTGCGTCCCGGCGGGGTTGCCACCATGGACCTGCGGCTGGATCGCCTCAACGTGCGCCTGGATGATGCCGATGTCATCCGTGAGCTGGCCTGCGGCTGAGGGTCAGGCTGCCCGCCCTGCAATCGACAAGGCCGCCCTTCGGGGCGGCCTTGTTGTGTGGACTGGTTGTATGGACTGGTTGTGTGAAGACCTATCGAGCTGTCGGGGATGGCACGCCTTCAGCGCTCGCCCAGTTCCTGGTTCGTTCGCATTTCTTCCTCTTCGGCCTGCTTGCGCAACTTCTTGCGCAGCGCGGCTTTTTCGTAGCGCAGCTTGCGGATTGGCGTGTCCAGGGTCAGCGGAGGCACCGAGGCCGGGCGGCCGTCGGGGTCCACCGCCACCATGGTCAGGTAGCAGCTGTTGGTGTGGCGAATGACCTTCTGGCGGATGTCCTCCGCCACCACCTTGATGCCGATCTCCATGGAAGAGCGGCCCACATGGTTGACGCTGGCCAGAAAGGTCACCAGCTCGCCCACGTGGATCGGTTGCTTGAAGCGCACCTGGTCCACCGACAGGGTCACCACATAATGGCCCGAGTAGCGACTGGCGCAGGCGTAGGCGACCTCGTCGAGTTTCTTGAGGATGGCGCCACCGTGTACCTTGCCACTGAAATTGGCCATGTCGGGGGTCATCAGTACGGTCATGCTCAATTCGTGCTGACCCGGTAGGCTCTGTTCTGCCATCGAAGTTTCCTCGGAATACGGTGCGCGGGGGGGCTGTTGGCGTCTGTCTGGCGCTCCACCACAGCATAACGCCTTGCCCCCCGGCAAGGGGACAAGGCGCTCGTTGAAAGTCAGTTGTCGCCTCGGCTGTACAGGCCGCCAGGCGCCCGGCTGACGCTCCGGGAGGCCTCTACAGCCAGGTCAGGCAAACCGAGATGATGATGCCGGTGACGAACAGCTGGATCAGGCAGAAGCCCATGATGTCCTTGGCCTTTAGCCCGGCGATGCCGAGTACCGGCAGCGCCCAGAAGGGCTGCAGCAGGTTGGTCCAGGCGTCACCCCAGGCCACGGCCATGGCCGCACGGGGAATATCCACGCCAAGCGCCTGGGCGGCAGGAATGACCACCGGGGCCTGAACCGCCCACTGGCCGCCGCCGGAGGGCACGAACATGTTGACGATGCCTGCGCTGAGGAAGGTCCAGAACGGCAGGCTGGTCTCGGTGGCAAAGGAGATCATCGCCTCGGACATGGTCTCGGCCAGTCCCGACTGGATCATGATGGCCATGATGCCGGCGTAGAAGGGGAACTGGATGACGATGCCGGCGCCACCCTTGATGCCCTCGTGCAGGCTGTTGAGCAGGCTCTGGGGGGTGCGGTGGAGGATGATGGCCAGGAACAGGAACATGAAGTTGACCACGTTCAGGTTCAGACCGCCGCCGCCGACGAAGTAGCTGATTAGATAGATCAGACCCGGTACGCCTACCAGCAGCGCCAGGGTCATGCTGTTCTCGAGGCGCTCGGCCGGGCGGGTGATGCGTACCCGACGGTCCTCGTCATCTCCCAGCAGCGCCGGATCGACGTAGACGCTTTCCTTTTCGCCGGGCAGCATCAGCCGGTTGACCAGCGGCACCGCGATGAACAGGGCCAGCACGATCAACAGGTTGAAGTAGGAGAAGATCGTCTCGCTGGTGCCGATCACGCCGATCTGCTCCACCGAGAAGTGGCCATCGGTGGCGATGGTCAGCGGCACCGAGCCGGCAAGACCACCGTGCCAGACCACGAAGCCGGAGTAGGCGCTGGCCACCAGCAGGCGATAGTCCACCCGAATGACCCGGGCCAGCTCCTTGGCGAACAGTGCGCCGACCACCAGACCGAAGCCCCAGTTGATCCAGCTGGCCGCCAGCGACACCAGGGTCACCAGCAGGATGGCGGCGCCGGCATTGTTGGCGAGGCCTGCCAGGCTCTGCAGCAGTCGCTTGACCGGCGGTGAGCTTGCCAGCATGAAGCCGGTGACCAGCACCAGCAGCATCTGCATGGAGAAGCTCAGCAGGTTCCAGAAGCCGTCACCCCAGTAGGTGAGCACGGCCATGGGCGACTGGCGTTCGATGGCGATGGCTGCTGCGGCGGCGATGATCGTCAGCAACAGGACGAAGATGTAGGGATCTGGCAGATAGCGTTCCACCAGTTTCACGGCGGGTCGTGACAATGCTCTCAGCATGGCGTGTATCGCTTCTTCTGGTTGTGAAAGAGGGCCTTCCCGGGCCACTGGGAGTCAACGGTGCCGCAGCAGGCGCCCGTGAGTCAAAACCACCTGTAAGGCAGATAACGTCTCGGCACATTCACCATCGGTGATCTTCGGCCGTCGCTCCTCAGGCGGTGTCACGCCAGCGCGTGCTGCGATAGCGAAGATAGTAGGTCACAAGTACCGCCGAGCGCACTGCGGTAAAGGTCGTAAAGGCCAGCCACAGGCCGTGGTTGCCGAGCCCCTGGGTCAGCCACCACAGCGGCAGATAGACCGCCAGGCCGATGAAGATGGAGTTGCGCATTTCGGCAATCGCGGTGGCGCCGATGAAGACCCCATCGAGCAGGTAGCTCCACACCGCGATCAGCGGCATGGCGACCATCCAGGGCAGAAACTGGGCCGCCGTGGCGCGTACCTCCGGCAGGCCGGTAAGCAGCGCGATCAGGGCATTGCCGCCCAGCGCGAAGGCGAGGCTTGCCAGGGCCGCAGTGGCCAGCGAGCACAGCGCCGCCGCGCGCACCGAGAGAGCGAAGTCATCGAAACGACGGCGACCGATGGCGTGACCGGTAACGGCCTCGGCGGCGTTGGCGAAGCCGTCCAGGCCGTAGGAGGTCAGCATGATGAACTGCAGCAGCACCGCGTTGGCGGCCAGCACGGTGTCGCCCTGGGACGCCCCCTGGGCGGTAAAGAAGGCCTGGGCGAACAGCAGGCCAAGGGTGCGCACGAACAGGTTGGCGTTGACCGAGAACAGCTCCCGGTAGGCGCCAATGGTCAACAGCCGCGCCCGCTCGAAATGTCCGCCCAGTCGGCCCAGGCGTCGACGGCACAGCCACAGCCCCAGGGCGGCGGTGGTGTAGTCGGCGATTACCGTTGCCCAGGCCACGCCGTCGCTGGTCATGTCGAGTCCCACTACGAACAGCACATCGAGCACGATATTGACGCCGTTGTTGGTCAGCAGCAGCAACAGCGTCACCCGACTGTTCTGCTGGCCGAGGAACCAGCCGAGGATGGCGTAATTGGCCAGCACCGCCGGCGCCGACAGCAGACGAATGGCGGCGTAGCTCTCGGCGAGCCCGGTAGCCTCGGGGCTTCCATCCAGTAGCCACAGCCCCAGCGCGATCAGCGGGTCACCCAGCAGGATCAGCGCAAGTCCGATCCCTCCTGCCAACAGCAACGACTGCCCCAGCAGATGGCGCACCTGATCGTCGCGCTCGCGTCCCAGCGCCTGGGAGGTCAGGCCGGTAGTCCCCATGCGCAGAAAGCCAAACCCCCAGTAGAGGAAGCCGAACAGGGTCGCGCCCAGCGTCACTCCGGCCAGGTAGCGTGAGTCGGGCAGGTGGCCGACCACGGCGGTGTCGACGAGGCCCAGCAGCGGCACCGTGATATTGGACAGGATGATCGGCCAGGCCAGGCCGGCGATGCGCGGCAGGCGTTCGAGGGTGGACGAGAAGGTGCTGGTGGAGGTCGACACGATGAAAGGCCTGTTCGGCTGAAGGCAAGGGCGCAACGGGACGGCGGCGAGGTGGGCAAGTGTCCGGTGATGGGGGAAGGGGGTCAAGGCCATGACCCCAAGGCGACGGCCTCAAGGTAATGCCGTCGCCAGGCATGGCGGTCGCGTTGCGGGAAGTGGTTGCTCAGGGCAGGGCCATGTCTGGAGTTGAAATGTCCGATATATCATTCAAGTGTCATCTCGTGTGATGAAACAATCTGTATCTCCTGTTAATCAATAGATACGTTTGGTTTCATTCTAGAGGATGACAAAAATAGTCAGGATGACTACTAATAAAGAGAGGTCGATATTAATAAAAAAGGATTAATAAAAGGCAGAAGGTATAAGAAGAAAACAGGAATCACTCGCGAAAAGCTGACGATATACAAAGAAAAAAACGATTTTACGCAGGAGTGTCAAAATGAAAGTATTCCAGCGCTTTTCCCGGGGCGAGGCGGCCCCTGTGCGCAATATTTCCACCCTGAATCCCCCCCGCTACCGTGGACAGCGCGGTGCCAGCGCGATCGAGTATGCGATCATTCTTGCTATAATTGGTGTCGCGATCGTGCTCGCCGTTCAGAGCGGTGTCATGGATAGCATCACAGACCTGCTTGATACCCAGATATCAGGAATTACCGACAGTGGTGACGGTGACGGCACCTAGCCGTTGATTTTATATAGATTATAAAGGCCTTTCTTAATGTCACCTCTCCTATTAAGGGTGCTGGCTGGTGGTCTGGTGCTCTGCGCTCTGGTCATGGCCTTTATCGGCTGGTCGCTAAGTCGTACCGCGATGACGACGAGCGTCGATTCGGTGTCAGGCCCTGAGCCCACCCCTGAACCTCTGGGCCATCCGGTTCTGGTGGCGGCCAGGGACCTGGCAGCGGGGGAGCGTCCTGCCGATCTCGAAGACGCGTTGCGCCTGGCCTACTTCCCCGAGCCGCCTGCAAGCACCTTCTCTGCTCTCGATCAGTTGCCCGACACGCGCCTGGCACGTCCTCTGGCGGAAGGCGACGTGCTGCGTGAAAGCGGCTTTGTCGGTGGCAGCGCTCTGGCCGAGGTGGTGCCTCCGGGCTTTCGCGCGGTGGGGGTCGGCATCGATGCGGTGATCGGTGGCGGTGGTTTCGTCGCCCCGGGGGATCGCGTCGACGTGCTCTATTTTGCCGAGGCTCAGGGGGAAGGTGGCGAGCGACACCGCCTGGCGCGACGACTGTTTGCCGACGTGTCGGTGCTGGGGGTCGGCGAGCGACTGGTGGGCGTGGACGGTGACGACGAAAAGGGTGGAGAGCGCACCGCGGTGCTGGCGATGCCCGAGACCGAGACCGCCCGGCTGCTGCTGGCCGAGACCACCGGGCGGCTGCGCCTGGCGGTGGTGGGCAGCGAGGAGGCCGCCGGCTTTGGCGAGGGGATCGATGATCTGCGCATGATGGCAGGCGGCGCCAGCTTCCTGCCGGTATCCCTGGGCCAGAGCCTCAGTGAGCCGGGCCAGACCGTCAGCTTCGAGGAGTTGACCGGTGTCGAGCGACCGGCAGCGAAAAGTGCTCCCGCGCCGCCACAGACCGGCTATCGGGTGGTGCAGCACGTCGGCGCCAGTCGCAGCGTGGTCACCCTGCCGTGACGGCGGTGGAGGAAGCAGGCAGACAACCATAACGAGAGGCCGGTAGTCGCCGAGGGAAAGGCGAGATACCGCGCCCGCGCAGGGAACAGGAAGGACCATGACGCGAGACAATGAGATCGTCCCACGCAGATCGGGGCGCGGGGGTACGTGCGCCGGAACACCGGTTAGCCGTCTGGCGAACGCGGCCCCTTCGGCACCGTGCCTGATGTTCGGCCTTGGGCGTAGCCTGGTGCTTGGCCTTGTAGTCGGTCTGGCACTTATGCTGGCCGGCGTCACGACAAGCAACGGCCTGGCGCTGGCGCAACAGCCGCCGCTGACCCTGGCGGTCGGCGATCAGGAGTGGCTGGGCCAGCCCGGCCGTATCACCCGCACGGCGGTGGGGCGGGGCGACGTGGTCGAGGCCCAGGTTCTGGACCCGCGTTCGCTGCTGGTCACCGCGGTGGGGCCGGGCAGCACCACCCTCAAGGTGTGGACGGCGGGGGCGAGCCAGCCCCGCGAGACGTTCATTCAGGTACGTCCCGCCGGCGGCGAGGGGCTCGAAGGCGAGTACTCGCTGGCCCCCCATTCTTCCAGCGCCGAGATCCGTGGCGTTACGAGGTCGTTGGAACGCCACGATCAGGCGGTGTCACGCTTCGCTACCCCTCCCATCGATGCCAGCCAGCAGCTAGGCCCTGTTCAGGTGCAGACGGATATCCGCGTCGTCGAGGTCAACCGCAGTCGCATGGCTTCGGCCGGCTTCTTCATCGGTCGCAACCAGGCCGGCTCCACCCGCTTCGCGCTGGGGCGCAGCGACGAGACCCTCGACTTCCTTTCTGGCGGTGCGGTGGCACCCAACGCCGGAGACGGGGGCTTCTCGATCATCCAGGTCAACACCAGCGGGGTGCTGTCGGCGATCAGTGCGCTGAGCGCCAACGGCTTCGCCTACACCCTGGCCGAACCCAGCCTGGTCAGCCTGTCGGGCCAGACCGCCAGCTTCCTGGCCGGTGGCGAGTTTCCCTTCCCGGTGCAAAGCGGCGATGACGAGATCAGCGTCGACTTCAAGGAGTTCGGTATTCGCCTGCAGCTGACGCCGACGGTGCTCGATGAGCGTCGGATCATGCTCAAGGTGGCGCCCGAGGTGTCCGAACTCGACTTCTCCCGGGGCGTGCAGACCGCAGGAGTGGCGGTGCCGGCACTCAACGTGCGCAGGACCGACACCACCGTGCAGCTCGGCAACGGCGAGAGCTTCATCATCAGTGGCCTGGTCAGTCGCAACATCATCCAGAGCGTGGACAAGATTCCGGGGCTTGGCGATATCCCGGTGATCGGCAGCTTCTTTCGCTCCACCCGACTGGATCGCGACGAGAAGGAGCTGGTGATGATCGTGACCCCCCATCTGGTGCGGCCACTGGCTGCCGGCGTCGATCTGGGGCCGATGCCTGGGGAGGCTTTCGAGGACTATGACCCCAATTTTCTCGAGCTGATGTTCGATCCCCGTGATGCCCAGGAGATCCAGCGTGTCTCCGAGGTCGGCTTCAGTCCCTGAAGGTTGGCGTTCGACGGCTGGTGTTCGGCGATCAGGAGGATGCATGCACTTTCGTCAAAAGCGAGTCCAGGAAACTGAGCCCCAGTCCGCCCCGGTGGTGGGGCCTGGGCTGGTCAGCGAGTTGCACCAGCTGGTCATCGAGCGCCTCGAGGATGATTCACGGGGGCTGCTGGACGATCCGCTGCAGCTACGCCAGCGGGTACGGGAGCTGATCGAGGAGACCCTCAGACTCAGGGGCTACGCCCGCTCCGACGAGTGTCTCGAGCGGCTGGTCGAAGGTGTCTGCCGCGAGCTCAACGGCTTTGGGCCGCTGGAGCCGCTGCTCGCCGATGACGGTATCTCGGACATCCTGATCAACGGCCATTCCCAGGTGTTTATCGAGCGCGGTGGTCGGCTCGAACCCTGCGCGGTCAACTTCCTCGACGACGACCATGTGCTGAGGGTGGTGCGACGCATGCTGGCCCCCCTGGGTAAACGGCTGGACGAGTCGAGCCCCATGGTCGACGCGCGACTGGCCGACGGCTCCAGGGTCAACGCCATCATCGCGCCGCTGTCGCTCAATGGCCCCAGCGTGTCGATTCGCAAGTTTCGCCGCGAGGCGCTGGGGGCCGATGACCTGGTGGCCATGGGCAGTGTGCCGCCCAACCTCATGACCTTTCTGCGCCGGGCGGTGGAAGAGCGCTGCAATGTGCTGATCAGCGGTGGCACCGGTGCCGGCAAGACCACCCTGCTCAACGTCTTGAGTGGGGCGATACCGGCCAGCCAGCGAGTGGTGACCATCGAGGACAGCGCCGAGCTGCAGCTCGCGAGCCAACACGTGGTACGCCTCGAGACCCGGGCGCCAAACATCGAAGGCGAGGGCGAAGTCGGCGCCAGCGCCCTGGTCAAGAACGCCCTGCGCATGCGTCCTGACCGGGTGCTGCTGGGGGAGAGCCGGGGCGACGAGGTGCTCGACATGCTGCAGGCCATGAATACCGGCCACCAGGGCTCCATGAGCACGGTGCACGCCAACTCCGCCGGCGACGCCGTGGTGCGCCTGGAAATGATGGTACGGATGTCACGCTTTCAGGGCACCGACGCCCTGGTACGCCAGATCATCACCACCGCCCTCGATCTGATCGTCCATGTGGAGCGGGGCAGCGACGGCAAGCGTCGGGTGGCCGAGGTACTGCGAGTCGGTGGTCTCCAGCGCGGCGAAGTCCAGCTGGAGCCCTTGTACCGAGCCGGCGGTGGCGCGGTGCCCTCGCTGCAGCCACCGGGCGACGATGACTCACCGATCGGCTGGCGCCGGCTGCTGAGCTCCCTGCAGGAGCCTTCGCCATGACGGTCTGGGGGATGTTTTCGCTGGTAGCCCTCTGCCTGGGGGGCGCCGCCTGGCTGTTGCTGAAGAGCGCCAGTGCGCTTACAGAACGCGCCGCAGGTGGCACACGCACCGCCCGGCGGCGGCTGATGTCCCAGGATTCGTTGATGGAGTGGCTGGTGGAGAGGCTCACCGCGGCGGGGCTGCCGGCCTCGCCGGCCGTCGTGGCGCTGTCGGGAGGCTGCCTGCTGGTGCTGGCGATGCTGCTGCTGTCGAGGCTGGGGGCGGTGTGGGGACCCGCCATGGTGCTGGTCATGGTACTGGCAGCCAACGCCCTGATTCGCTTCAGAGCGGCAAGGCTACGACGCCGGGCGAGGCGCCAGCTTGGGCCCTTTCTTGGGCATATCACGCGAGGGCTCGGCGCCGGTCAGGGCCTGGAAACCGCCTTCGAACAGGCCATCAAACGCTCTCGACCGCCGTTGTCGGATGCCCTTTCCCGAGTAAAGCTGCGTCGCCAGCTGGGCCAGGAGCTGGACGAGGGCCTGGCCCGGGAGGGCCAGATACTCAGGCTCGACGAACTGCGGCTGCTGGCCACCGCGATACGCATCAATCAGCGTCACGGCGGCAGCCTTTCCGAGATGCTCGACGCCTTCGCCTCGGCCCTGCATCAACGCGAGCAAAGTGGCCGAGAACTCGCCGCCATGACCGGCGAGACCCGCGTCAGCGCCTGGGTGCTGGGACTGTCGCCGCTGGCGTTGACGCTGTTTATCCACTTCACCCAGCCGGAATTTCTGGCACCGATGCTCGAAAGCGCCGGCGGACGCCAGGCGTTGATGCTGGCGGTGGCGCTTCAGCTCGGCGGCGGCTGGCTGCTGTGGCGAATGCTCAAGTCGGTGTAAACCCGGGCGCGTCGCGACATGACGATAACGAACAGGAGGCGCGGATGTGGAACCTATGGTGGAGCGGGGCGGTGATGGCGTTGGCGCTGGCGGCGTCACTGCTGTTGATCAGCGCCCGCCGGCCGCTGGGCGCCGAGGGCGAGCGACGCCACGACGAATCCCGGCTGCTGCGCGAGGGGCGCGGCCTGTGGCGTAGTCGGTCCCGTCAGCAGGGTATGGCGGCGCGACTGTCGTTGCGCCTGCGCCAGTGCGGGCATGTCGGTGCCAAGGCGCAGCTTGCGGTGCTGCTGGCCTGGGGCGTGCTCGCTGTCGGTGCGGTGATGCTGGGGGGGCTTCTGGCGCTGGCCGGTGGTAGGCCACCGTTGGCGGTGGTCGCCATGGGAGCCGCCTGGGGAGGCTTCGCGCTCGGGCTCGGCTGGCTCGCCATGGAGCGCAAGCGGCGGCGGCGCATTCGACGACTCGATGAGGATATCGAGCTGGTGCTGCAGGTGACGCGGATGCTGTGGGACACCGGCATGACCCTGGAGAGCCTGCTCAACCGGCTGATCCAGCAGCTTGGTGCGACCACCCCGGACATGGTGCTGGAGCTTCGTGTCGTGGCCAATCGTATCGACAGCGGCCAGGACCGGGAACGGGTGCTGGAAGAGGCGGCCGCGGTGCAGGCCAGCGAAGGGGTCGAGCAGTTCTTTCTGCTGTTCGCCCAGATCGCCCGTACTGGCGGGCGAGCCAGGGACAGTCTGGCGACCCTGGTCGATCGCCTCGGGGCGCAGCGACGTACCCGACTGCAACAGAAGGTCAGCCAGCTCTCCGGCACCATGTCGCTGGTCATGATGCTGTGCCTGTTTCCCGCCCTGCTGATCGTCATGGCAGGGCCTGCGCTGGTCAACTTGGGCGGCCTGATGGGGTCGCTCGGTGGACCATGACAACGGATCGCTGGAGGCGCCCATGCGCATGACAACAACGCTGAACAAGCGCTCGCCATTACCGAAGATGCGTCCCCTGTGGCTGGTCACCGGTGTGGTGCTGATGACCGGATGCTCGAGTACACCGGATGGCCCGGCATCGATGGCGGCGCTGGGCGCGCTGTCGCCGGACATCTCGCGGGCCGCCCCGGAGCAGAGCGTCGGCCCCTGCGGCCGACGCTACGACGCCGAGATCGGCGTCGAGCTGTCGCTGATCCAGCGAATGCTGGACGACGACAAGCCGCGCTCGGCCGCGGCCCATCTAGAGGCCGGCGACTATGGTCTACCGCTGGCCTGGCGGCTTGAGGGCGAGGCGTTACGCGCCGTCGGCGACACTGTCGCCAGCGACCGGGCCTACGAGGCCCTGCTGGGCACCTGCCTGGCCGCAGACGGCTATCGCGGGATGGCCCGCAATGCCTTCAGCGAGGGACGGCGTGAGCAGGCGCTGGCGCTGATGCGCGAAGCCCGCCAGACACGGCCGATCGATCCACGCATTCGCAACGACCTGGGCTACCTGCTGATGCTGGCGGGGGACAATCGGGCCGCTGCCGAGGAGTTCCGCACCGCGCTCGAGCTGGACCCGGGGCACGAGCAGGCCGCCGCCAATCTGGTGCTGGCGCTGAGCCGCAGCGGACAGCGGCAGCGTGCCGCCGACGCCGCCCGGCACTTCGGCGTGGATGCAAGGCTGGTGGGCGTGCGCGATAGCGCTTCAGCCACGGTGCTCTCTGCATCGGCTCCGGCATCGCAGTCGCTACCACGTGCGCGGGCGCCGTCCGGGAGTGAAGAGTCATGAAGCCTCGTCGATCCATCCATCCGTGCAAGGAGCGCCTGTCCATGCTGTCGAACCTGTTGTCGAAAAAGACCTTGCTCGAGCCGCGAACGCTGGTCACCGTCGCCCTTATCTGCCTGCTGGTCAGCCTGGCGCTGGTGTTCTGGCCCGACAGCGCCAGCGCGCAGCAGACAGGAACCGCGCAGACAGGAACCGCGCAGGCCAGCTCCCAGGCCGTTGCCTCGTCGCAGGTCGTGCGCCTGCCGGCCACCCGGGATCCCTTCGGCGAGCGTACCCGCACGCTACTGGCCGTCCAGCGCGACGGGCGCCTGGCGTCACCCTCGCCCCAGGCGCTTTCGGGCAAGGTGCAAGGTCAGATCTACCAGCGTTATGTGGACAGCTTCGGCCACCCGATTCCTGAGCGCTATATCGAGACGGGCTTTGGCGAGGACTAGACGTGCCATGGCGCCATCGCCGCGGGTTGAGCCCTGGCCGAATCACGTAACCGGAAAGGCCAGAACCGGCTGGCCGGCGGACGATAGTGCTCAGGCGATTGGGCGAGCGAAGGAGCGCAGGTGTGGCCCAGCCTCCCAGCGTGGCGCCATCGGCGTGATGACCGCCTTCTTGCTGGTGGGGCTGGTGGTGGTGGTGACGCTGGCACTGGACGCCGGTCGCCTGTATCTCGAGCAGCGACGACTTCAGCAGGCTGCCGACCTGGCGGCGGTCTCGACGGCAGCAGGCTGCGACGCGCTGTTTCAGGGCGAGGCGTGCCGCTCGGGAGAGCTGCGCCAGGCCGCCATCACCGCCGCCGCGGCCAACGGCGTCGTCGTGGGCGCCGATAGCGAACAGGGTGAGGCCACTCTGGCGGTGACCCAGGGGGCGCTGGACGATGAAGGTGCTTTTGATGACGAGGCGGGACTGGCCAACGCCGTCAGGGTGGTCCTGAACCGCCAGGTGCCCAGCAGCCTGCTGGCCAACCTGGGAGAGCTGCTCGGGAACGAGGTGGAAGATCTGGTCATGCTCCAGGCCAGCGGTGTGGCGCGGCGAACCGCAGTGGTGACCCTGAGCGCCGGCACCCGCCTGCTTGCGCTCGATACCAGCGAGTCGACGCTGCTCGATGCGCTGCTCGGCAAGCTGATCGGGGGGAGTCTCAATCTCACCGTGCTGGGTGCAGATGACGGCGTGGGCCTGGACGTCAGCCTGGGCGAGGTGCTGGACGTGGAAGCGCTGGACGTCGACCTCGATGAGGGCCTGGCTCAGAACTTGGCCCAGACCTTGAACGAACCTCTGGATCTGCACACGCTGGGCAGTCGACTGGCATCGGTGTTGGATCTGGCGGGTGGCAACCCGGTGCTTGGCGACGCGCCGGGCGAGAGCTTCACCCTGGGCGAGCTGCTGGCGATCGATACCAGCGGCGAAGTGTCGATGACATCCTTGCTCGAGGCGCGCGTTCCGGTACGGGATCTGCTCGAAGGGGCGTTGCTGCTGACGACCAGCAAGCAGCAGGATGGCGTCAGCCTCGGCTTGGCCGATCTCTCCCCGCTTGTTGTCGGCCTGGGGCTAGGCCTTGCCGATATCTCGCTTGAACTCGACGTTATCTCGCCGCCGAGCATCGCCGTGGGCCCTCCAGGGCCCTCAGCGGCAAGCCTCGCGAGCGATTGTGCACCTTCCAGTTGCTATCGCAGCGTGGCACGCAACGCCCAGCTCGGGGTGGCGCTGGATATCGAGCTGAATGTTCTTGGGCTGATCGGTGTGAAGGCGAGCACGCGAGTGACCGGGGCCAGTGGCAAGGCGGCGATCGGTTCACTGGTCCCAGCGGACGATAACCTCGCGCTGACGCTCGCCGCCAGGCGCGAACTGCTCGAGGTCACCCAGTCGGTGGAGGGTGCTGGATTACTCGGCATCGGCTCGGTTTCGCAGACCGTGCGCTCCGGCGGGACTGGTGATGCCACGCAGCTCATCCGCTGGCCCACGCAGAAGGGGGCGGAGTTCGATGACCAGGGGGGGGCTCAACTGACCGGCGTGCTCAGCGGCCTGCTATCAGACCTGGGGCTCTCGGCGCTGTTGTCCGGGACCCTCACGGACGTCAATACGATACTGCTCGAGCCGCTGCTCGAGGGGTTGGGCATCGGTGTCAACACCCTGGAGGTGCGGGTGCTGGCGGTGGACGCCGGAGGCGTCGAGTCGTTGACTGCCTGCGAGGCAACCCAGGCCGGCTGTCGAGGAGGAACCTAGACCATGCATAGAGGCAAGGGCACGCGAGCGTGCCGCCAGGGCGGAGCAGTGGCCATCGAGTTTGCCATCGTGCTGCCGATCTTCCTGCTGTTGCTGTACGCCCTGGTCAGCTATTCGGTGGCCATGGTACAGCAGCACCAGTTGACCCAGGTGACCAGCGAGGCGGCCAGGTCTGCCGCGGTGGTGGCGAGCGCCCCCTGGCTCGCCGACGAGGATATGCTGGCCGAGGCCACCCAGCGAGTGCTGGGCAGCATCGAGGCCATGGGATGGATCGCCGACGATACCCCTGGCTGCATCGAAGGTGCCAGGGTGGCGATCGAGGACGACACCCTGACGGTGTGTCTTGAACGCTCGCTTTCGATAAAGACCTTGAGCGTGGCGGGCATCAGCGTCCCCGATCTGCCCGACGCCTTGAGTGGGCGGGCGGTGATCAAGCTCTAGCCGGCGTGCCGCCCCTGGCCTTGAAACGACACGAGCCGCCCTTGGGCGGCTCGTTGAGATTTGCGGGTCGTGGCTTGCGAGAGGTGGTGTGCGGGCCGTGGTGTGCGTCGTCGAGCAGGCCTGGCCCGTTGCCGGACTCAGGCAGCGGTGATGATGTGGTACTTCTCCATCAGCTTATCGTGGCTCTCGACCCGCTCCGGGTCCAGCGGAATGCAGTCCACCGGACACACCTGCTGGCACTGGGGCTCGTCATAGTGGCCCACGCATTCGGTGCACAGGTTGGGGTCGATGACGTAGATCTCCTCGCCGGGAGAAATGGCGCCATTGGGGCATTCCGGTTCGCAGACGTCGCAGTTGATGCACTCGTCGGTGATCATCAGTGACATTGGGGGTCCTCGCGCAGAGTCGTGGCCACAGGGCCAAGGCAGCGTGCCGCCGGAATCTCGCCGTCGCGAGGGGGCCGGGCAGGCTGCACGGGGGCTCGGCATGGCCGATAGCCACCCTGGAGTTCGGGATCAACGGGAAGACCACGGCCTGGTCGCAGCGCGCCGAGGTCAATTCCCAGTGTGATGGTCAAGTATTGTAATGGCTACGCAGGGTTTGTGCGACCTTGGGGTGCACATGCTTCGATATGTCGCCGCCCAGCCGAGAGATTTCTCGCACCAGGGTGGAGGAAATGTAGGAGTTCTCCACCTCTGGGGTCAGGAACACGGTCTCCAGGTCCGGCATCTGGGCGCGGTTCATGTTGGCCAATTGCAGCTCGTACTCGAAGTCGGAGACGGCGCGCAGCCCTCTCAGCAGCACCCGGGCGTTCTGCTCTTTCATGAACTCCGTCATCAGGCCGGAAAAGCCCACCACCTCGACGTTGCCAAGGGAGGCAACCACCTCGCGGGTCAGCGCCAGGCGGGTGTCCAGGTCCAGCGTCGGGCCCTTGCCAGGGCTCGAGGCGATGGCCACCACCACCTTGCCGAACAGCCGCGAGGCGCGCTCGATCAGGTCATAGTGGCCATTGGTGATGGGATCGAAGGTGCCAGGATAGATGGCGGTGGTCATCACCTCTTCTCCTGTCTCTCGTCAGCGAACGGCGTGTCCAGCTCGTCGCCGGCTTCGTCGAGCCGGCCGAAGGGATTGTCCACGCTCAGCGACACCGGCTGCTGGTAGCCGGGGATGTGGATGCTGTCGGCACCGACCTCAAGCTCAGGGCCTTCCAGCACGCCTTCACCGAAACGATAGCGCACGGCGAAGTGTCCCGCATCGGCCTGTTGGTGGTAGACGGCGGCCTGGGCCCGGGTCGCCTCGCGACGCTCGCGCCAGGCGGCCATGGCATCGGCGCCGTGGCGCTTGGCCAGCAGCCGTTCGGTGGCCTCGGGGGAGATCAGCACCCCGGTGGCGTTGTTGCCGCCAAAGCCCTTGGCGTTGATCAGGCTGGCGTCGGCCTTGAACGTCTGGGTGTCCTTGAACAGTCGCAGGCGCTCGGCGTGGACGTCGTCGGCGACCCGGTCGAGGGTACAGATGCCCGGCAGCAGACCGTAGGCGAAGCTGCCCAGGGCGTTGGTGAGCTGGTCGCCGGCGGCGCTGCCCTGGGAGTGGCCAAGGTAGGCCTTGATCGCCACCACCGGCCAGTCGGTGATGCCGTGGGCCTTGGCCACGGCGTCGAACACATGGGACTCGGTGGTGCGGTTCTTCGGCGTCGAGGTACCGTGGGCGTGGATATAGCTGCGTTCTCGCAGGCTGGTCTCGCCGAGCATGTCGCGAATCAGCGAGCAGGCCTTGCCCAGGGTCACGTAGTTGCCGATGCCGGGGGCCGAGATCGAACGCTTCCAGCCGTCGGCGTTGACGAACACCTCCGGTGCGGCGGCCAGGATATCGGCACCCACTTCCAGCGCCAGGCTGTCGTCCATCAGCATCACGAACTGGCTGGACTCCCCCATGGTAAAGCCGCAGTTGCGGGCGAAGGGGCGGCTGGCGCGCTGGTAGTCGGCGTCGGTCAGAAGCTCCAGGGCGTCCAGCGCCTTGAGGCTGTCGTCGTCGGCCAGCGCCCCCATGGTGCGAAAGCCCTCGATGATCTCGGGGGTGATCGGGGCGTCCGAGGTGCCGACCATGACGATGCGGCGGCGGCCGCTTCTGATGTCGTCGATGCCCAGGCGCAGGTTGTAGAGGAAGCTGGCGCAGGCGCCCAGAGCGGCGCCGGTGGCACCGACGCTACCCAGCACATAGGCATTGAGGAAGTCAGCGGGCATCTGGCCGTAGCCCAGCGGCATCTGCTTGGAGGTGGCGCGCTTGCCCGAGACGAAGCTCTTGAGCAGGCCTCCCCAGCCCTCGTCGTCGAGCTGACCGATGGAGTTGCCGGCATAGACGGCGATGGCGTCCGGGTCCAGGCGGTCGCGCAGCGAGTCCCAGTCGAGTCCACTGTCACCGAGGCAGTCGCTGGCGGCGAATACCGCCATGGACAGCCCGCGCGGGTGATGCACGCTACGGTAGAGCTGACTCGGGTCGAAGCCGCTGGGCAACTGGCCTGCGGCACGGACCTGGGCCTGGCGGGTCTCTGGCAGCATCACGTCCATCTGGCCGGCGGGTACCGTGACTTCCAGATGATGGCGATCGACCTCACGCACCTGCCAGGTGGGCGGCAGGTTGTCCGGTAGCTGCCTGCGGCGCAGGCGAAAGGTCAACGGCGATTCCAGCGCCAGGTTGGCGCGGCGATTGGCGGGCAGCCCCTCGTCATTGAAACGGGGATCCTCGATGCGACGAATCAGGGTGTGACTGAGCACCTGGTCGCGGGTCTCCTGCGCCAGCTGGGCGGCATCGAGCACCTGCCCCTGGGCGTTGTGCCAGCGCTGGTCGGCGTCGCAGTGCGCCAGGCGCATCATCGCCGCCAGGCCGAGCAGGGTGGAGGTCTGCTCGGCCTCGGGAAGGGCGTCGAGCACGGTGCGACGGAAGGCCTGGTGGCCCGAGGTACGGCCGGCCGGGTTGACGCCGCCCATGCCCACGATCACCGGTAAGTGTGACAAGCCGGAGTCCTCGTATTGAAGCGGGTGAAAGGCTCGCTCTCGGAGCGGAGAAACGACATTGAAGGGTGCTGCGACAGACCCGGACAGCCTGGCTGTCCGTGAACGAGGTAAAGTCGGCTCGACTCTCGTGTTGCCTTGCAGCGATAGCGTGACGATCGCCTGCAAGCGTCGGTCGAGAGGAGCCTGAACCTCACCATTCTGGCGGCGAGGAGTCGTGCCTCGCGCGATGCCGCGTGCGCCCCAAGCAAAACGCCGTTCGATATTGCCATGGGAGAGGGATTCAGGCCAGCGATGTTAGCACTTGGTCTTGCCTCAGTCATGCGCGTTTCGGTGAAGCCAAGGTGGAGAAAGGCTTGGCGCCGGGGCTCGCGCCTGGTCTCGATCGACAAGGTGGATGGTGAAGGCAGGGCGAGTCCTGCGGTGTAAGCCCCTGCTTACGCGTGAGGCACTTGATACACTGCACGCCAGGGCAAGACCAGGTCTTCGCCTCGCCGTTTCCACTGCCCGAGATCGCCCATGTCTGACGCCCCCCGCATCGTCACCTCGAACCAGACCGGCCCCCACGAGGACCTGCCGCGTCGGGTCAGTCGCGGTCTGTCCCATGTCTGGCGCAAGCCGCTGGCCGAGCACACCCGTGAAGCCTTCGCCGAGGCCGAGACCTGGCGCAGGGCTCAGGGTGAGCGAGGGCTTATTCTCGACGCCTGCTGTGGGGTCGGGCTGTCGACCCGCAAGCTGGCCGAGCGGTTTCCCGAGCACTGCGTGATCGGCGTCGATCGCAGCGCCGATCGACTGTCGCGGGACCACGGCCGGCTGCCGGACAACGCCCTGCTGGTGCGCGCCGACCTGGTCGACTTCTGGCGGCTGGCGCTGGCGGAAGGCTGGCGACCGGAGCGCCACTACCTGCTGTACCCCAACCCCTATCCCAAGTCGGTGCAGCTCAAGCTGCGCTGGCACGGGCATCCGGTATTTCCCGCCATCGTCGGTCTGGGCGGACGCCTCGAGGTGCGCTCCAACTGGCGTCTGTACATCGAGGAGTTCGCCATCGCCGTGTCCCGGGCCACCGGCGTCACCACACCGCTGGGGCCCTTCGACCCCGGCGATGACCCGCTCACCCACTTCGAGCGCAAGTACCATGAGCACCACCAGCCGCTGTGGCATCTGGTCGTCAACCTTGACCATCGCCCGGGGCTGATGCCCGGCATGTAAGCGGCCACTCGCCGACTCCCAGGCCGGCACTCTACCAGGGTGTTCACGGCAAATGGCTCACCGGGACGAATTGTGCTCTAGCGCGCGGAAGCTTTCGCCCAGGGTCCGGGCGAGCCAGCTGGCGATGGGGCCACGGGCGGCGTCGCGGCGGGCCACGGTCTCCACCTCGATGGTGGGGGGCTCGCCGAGTCCCGGTCCGGTCAGCTCGACCAGCTGGCGACGGAAGGGCGGATAGTGCGCGATGTGCTCCGGCACCAGCGACCAGCCAAGCCCGCGGGCGGTCAACTCGGCCATGGAGTAGAAGCTGTTGAGTCGCCAGTGCTGGGGGCTCAACGGTTGTTCGGCCTGACGGTCTGGCTGGCGCGAGGCGATCATCAGCTGGCGATGATGGGCCAGTTCGCTACGGGTCACCGAGTGGACGCTGGCCAGGGGGTGGTCGCTACCCGCCACCCAGCGCTGGCGCAGGTGGGCGATACGCTGACCCTCCAGCGGGCCGGCGGTGTGGGCCTGGCTCAACAGGATGCCGAGATGGGCGGTGCCCTGTTCGACCCAGTCGGCGACGTCGCCCTGGGCGCCGTAGAGCAGGGTCAGCGACAGCGCCGGGTAGTGTTGCGCCAGTGCCTCCAGGGTGGCATCCACCGGCGGCATCTCGACCAGCGCCTCGTGGATCGCCACCACCAGCTGGGCCTCTTCGCCCTGGGACAGGGTCGCGGCTCGCGCGTTCAGGCGCTCGCACTGGGCCAGTACCGCCCTGGCTTCCGGCAGCAGCGCCTGACCCGCCGGGGTCAGGGTTGGCGAGCGCGAACTGCGGTCGAACAACTCACAGGCCAGATCGAGCTCGAGATGGGCGATGGCGGTGCTCACTGCCGACTGGGCGCGGCCAAGGTGGCGCGCCGCGGCGGAGAAGGAGCCGCGCTCGGCGCAGGCAATGAACAGGCGCAGCTGATCCAGGGTCCAGTGCATGGGGCGGGTCTCACCTATCGTAAAACCTGATAGTAGCTACCTGGCAACCATCGTCCAAGTCACTAGAATAGCGATCCATCGATAGTCATCATGCCGTCGGCGGGGGTAGTCAAATGCGGTCGCTCAAGGAACGCCTGGTCCATATGGTGTCGTTTGAACTCGGCGGGCTGGTGATCGTCACCCCGTTGGCCAGCGTGCTGACAGGCCACGGTCTGGGTGAGATGGGCGCGCTGGCGGCGGGGCTGGCCACCGCCGCCATGCTCTGGAACCTGGTCTGGAACTGGCTGTTCGATCGCTGGCTGCCGACCCGTCGGCGCACCCTGTCCCAGCGTTTCGCCCAGGCCATGGGCTTCGAGACCGGGCTTCTGATCATGACCCTGCCGGCGGTGGCCTGGTGGATGGAGATCGGCCTGGTCGAGGCATTCTGGCTCGACGCCGGCTTCATGCTGTTCTTTCTGGTCTATGCCATGGTCTTCAATTCCCTGTTCGACCGCATCGTCGAACGTCGACTCCACGGAGCAAACGGATGAGCTACTTGTACCTGGCGCTCGCCATCGTGGCCGAGGTCATCGCCACCTCGGCGCTCAAGGCCTCCAACGAGTTCACCCGGCTGTGGCCAAGCGTGGTGGTGGTGGTCGGCTACCTGGCGGCCTTCTATCTGTTGTCACTGGTGCTGCGCAGCGTGCCGGTGGGCATCGCCTACGCCTTCTGGGCGGGGCTTGGCATCGTGCTGGTGACCCTGGTGGGTATCGTGGTCTACGGCGAGAAGCCAGACCTTCCCGCGGTGATCGGGTTGACCATGATCGTGGGGGGGGTCGCTGTCATTCAGCTGTTTTCCTCGGTGTCTTCTCACTGATGGGGTGGTTCGTCGTGTGACCGGGTTGAGTCGTTGCCGCCCAGCAGGTCGGTGCGGCCTTCCGGCGGCGTCGTAGTGCCGATGGACTGCTCGATGGCCCGGCGTTCGGTCTCGAGGCCGCCTTCGGCACTGGTGACGTCGGCATTATCACTGGCCGGGACGACGTTGCTCGGTGCTGTCGTGGACGGTGTCGCGACTCCCTGAGGCGGCTCGACGGCGGAGACATCTGATGGGGAAACGACGGGTACCCCCTGGGGAAAGATGATTTCCCGGGCCTCGTCCGGCATCGAGATACCGGCTTCGGTCAAGGTGTTCTTGATCTGGCGCAGAACTGCCGAGCGCAGCTTGACGCCGGCGATGGTCTGGCCGTCAAACCAGAAGTAGGCCTTGAGATTGACCGTGGATGCGCCAAGGGCATCGACCAGTACCATGGGTTCGGGGTGCGCGATGATCGCTTCGTGCGCGGTCAGAACCTGATGAATCAGTGTCTGGGCATGGGTGACAGAGTCATCGTAGCCGATGCCGATATCGACGCTGGTCCTGAGGCCTGGTGAGGTGGAGTAGTTGATGACGATCGTCTTGAAGATCGTGGCATTGGGAATCTGAATATGATTGCCCTCGGCAGACAGCAGCACCGTCGAGCGGGCGTTCATGCTTTGCACGATTCCGCTGTGCTCTGCGACGGTGATCCAGTCGCCGCGACGAAAGGGCTGGCGTATCGACATGATCAGCGTGGCCAGGAAGTTCTCGGCGATGTCGCGAAAGGCAAAGGATACGACAATGCCGATCATGCCGGCGCCGCCGACCACGGAAAACGCCAGGCCGGTCAACCCTGCGACCTGCAGGATGAGATAGATGCCGAGCAGCAACACAGGAAGGGCGATGGCACGGGCCAGCACCTGGCGTAGAAAGGGCGAGGCGACACGCTTGCGCAACAGACGCCTGGCCAGCGCCGAGACCAGGCGTGCAAGCAGCCAGGCCAACGGCAGCACCAGCAACGCCAGCAAGGCCAGCGGTACATAGGTCAGCGCCTCGCGGCCAAAGCGCCCAAGTTCGTCGATGACCGGCGTCAGTGACAGCGTGAATTCGGGCTGCACCTCGATGCGATTGACGACGGCGACAACGCCCTCGGTCTTGGCGGCCAGGGAACCGGCCCAGTCGCGGTGGTTCCCCGAGGCCGTCGCACCGTCCAGGTAGACGATGCCTTCCTTGACCTCGACGGCGAGACTACGATACCAGCCGGCCGAGGCCAGAATGCCGGTCAATCGACGTTCGATATCGGCATCCTCGGTGCGCTCGGAGACCGCGATCGTCTGGGTGCCCTCGACGCTCGGCGCATCCTGGGCACGTGCGCTGCTGTCGAGTACGACGTTGCCAAGCATGGTGCCAAGGATCAGTACGTACAGGATCCCGCGCATGGCCTTTCTCCACGAATGCAAGTCGCTTCTCAGCATGCTGGTATTTTCCTGGCTTAGCCACTGCTGGCTGTGCTTGGCTGGCGCTGTTTCTGCTCGTCGATACGCGCGGTCGTGCGTCGGGTGACGTCGGTCGAAGAAGGCGGGTGGTTCTCCGAGGATTGCGAGAATCGTCACCGATCCGCCGCCGCCACGGTTGCTTAGAGAGCGTGCGTGGTCATGTCATCAAGCTATAGTCGAATCCTTGGACGCCAGGCGGTAGACTCGGCCCTCGTTGCGCCGCATGGGCGCAACGCCCGTTCATCGCAGGGAAGTCTTCATGTCGCCTCGCTCGCCATTCGCCTGGCCCGTTCTCCTCGTTTCCGCCCTGGTGGCGTTGTGCCTCACGCTGTTGTCCGCCGCCTCGGCGCAGGCCGCCGGCTTCGGCAATCTGGCCGAATTATCCAAGCAGGGCTTTCTGATCAGTGCCGAGGCACGTCTGCTCGGCACCGGTGATGCGCCCGGCGAGACCCTCGGCAGCCTGACCCCGGAGCGCCAGCTCACCCCGGCCTCGGTGACCAAGGTCTACACCGCGGCAGCGGCGCTGGATGCCTGGGGCCCGCAGCATCGTTTCACCACCGAGCTTGTCAGCACTGCGCGCCCGGGAAGCGACGGTACCCTGGCCGGCGATCTGGTGATGGTGGGGGGAGGCGATCCCAGCCTGACCAGCGAGGACCTGTGGCGCCTGGCCCAGCGTCTGCACCAGGCCGGGGTGCGCCGGGTGACCGGTCGGCTGGTGGTCAGTCAATGGCGCTTCGGTCCGGTGACCTGCCGGACCATCGATCGCTGCACCGCCCGCGAGCGCTCCGACAACGCCTACAGCGCGCTACTGACGTCGGCCGGGGTCAACTACGGTAGCTGGTGCGTGCAGGTGGCGCCTGGTGCCGTCGGCGGCCCGGCGCGTATCACCGGCTGCAACAGCCAGGCGCCGCTGTTCGCGGTCAACAACAGGGTCACCACCCAGGGCGCCAACGCCGGCACCAGCCTGCAGGCGACCCGGGTCAATGGCGCCGAAGGCGAGACCCTGACGGTCAGCGGCCAGATTTCGTCCAACGCCCTGCCGCGCGAGGTCTACCGTGCCAGCGCCGATCCGGCGGCCCAGACGGCGGCGACCCTCAACGCCATGCTGGCGCGCTCCGGCATCCTCGTCGAAGGCGGCGTGGCCACCAGCAGCGAGGCGCCCCCCGGCGGCGCCCGTCGCCTGGCAGCGGTGGACGGCAAGCCGCTGCAGGAGATCCTGCTGCGCATGCTCAACTACTCCAACAACTACATGGCCGATGTGCTGGCGCTGGATCTGGTGGAGGGGCCGCGGGTCGAACTCGATCAGGCCGGTGCGGCGCTGGAGGCCTTCGTCGCCCGGGTGCCTGGCCACGGCGAGGTGACCCTGGAAAGCGGCAGCGGCCTGACCACCGGTAACAAGATCTCGGCCCGGGGCGGCAACGCCCTGCTCGAGTACATGTTCGGGCGGGCGGACCTGTTCCCGGTGTTCAACGCCGGCCTGCAGGCCCCGACCAACGGCCCCATGCGCTTTATCCGGCGCGGCTCACCGACCTTCCAGAGCCACGTGACGCTCAAGACCGGCACCCTCAATCAGCCGGTGGCGGTACGCGCGGTAACCGGCTACTTCCGTACCGCCAGCCACCGCTTCGGCGTTTTCACCGTGCTGGTCAACGGCACCGCCAACACCCCTTACATCAGCTGGGCCAGGGTCCTTGACCTGGTATCCCTGGATCTCGACCGCATGATTGCCAACCACTGAGGGGCCGGGAGCGCCCCTTTCGCCACGAGGAACCCTCATGAAGCCCGGACACACCGGCTGGCGCCACCTGATTCACTCGACGCGTTACTCGCTCAAGGGCCTGCGGGCCGCCTTTCGTCACGAATCTGCCTTCCGTCAGGAACTCGCGCTGTGCCTGGTGCTGGTACCGCTGGCCTGGTGGATCGGTGACACCCCGGTGGAGTGGATCCTGCTGGTCGGTAGCTGCTTCATGGTGCTGATCGTGGAACTGCTCAACAGTGCCATCGAGAGCGTGGTCGATCGCATCGGCCCCGAGCGCCATGTGCTGTCCGGTCGGGCCAAGGACATCGGCTCGGCGGCGGTGATGCTGTCGCTGGCGATGGCGGGGCTGACCTGGGGACTGCTGGCCGTGGAGAAATTCCTGATGGCATAGGCGGCCGTGCTCACATGCCCGGGCTTGCCTGATGGCCTAAGGGACCGTGCTCACAGGCCCGGGCTTGAGTATGCTCAGGGGAGGAGCACAGGCCCAGGCCCACCGTGATCTGCGCACGGGGGCGACGAGTGAACAAGGAGAGCCGCCATGCAGCTGAGCCAGGATTTCTTGCCCCGAGACGACATCCCCACCGCCCTTGTCGGTGCCCTGGATGCCGCCTGGGAGCGCCTTGCCTCGCGGCTCGAACAGGCAGACAACGTCGCCGAAATGAGCGGCAATGAGCCCCCCGGCGAACTCTATCAGGCGCTGGAGCCCCATCGTCGGGTCGAGCTCGCCCGGGTGCTGGCGATCTCCGAGTTCGCCTGCGAGACCCTGTGTCGCCATCCCCAGTGGCTGGGTTGCCTGGACTCCAGCGGTGAGCTGGATCGTGCCTTGACGCCCGAGGCGCTCAGGCAGCTGCTCGACGAGGGCCTCGAGGCCGCCGAGGACGAAGCCGCCATGCAGGCGGCGATTCGGCGCTTTCGTGCCGCGCGCATGCTGGCCATCGTGTGGCGCGACATCAACCGTCCCGAGGGCGTCGACGCCTGGGCCACCGGAGCCGCGGTGTCGCGCCTGGCCGAGGTCTGCCTAGAAGGGGCGCTTGGCTGGCTCGAACGCTTTGTCGAGGCCCGCTGGGGGCGTCCTGCCCCGCGCGAGGACGGCAGCGAACAGCGCCTGGTGGTGCTCGGCATGGGCAAGCTGGGCGCCGGCGAGCTGAACCTGTCATCCGACATCGATCTGATCTTCGCCTACCCCGAGAAGGGCGAGACCCAGGGTGGGCGCAAGTCGCTGGACCACGTCGAGTACTTCACCAAACTCGGGCAGAAGCTGATCTCGGCGCTGGACCCGGTGACCGCCGACGGCTTCGTCTTTCGCGTCGACATGCGCCTGCGCCCGCTGGGTGACGGTGGCCCCCTGGTCGGCAGCTTCTCTTCGCTGGCCGGCTACTACCAGGATCAAGGCCGCGAGTGGGAGCGCTACGCCATGCTCAAGGCGCGCCCGGTGGCCGGCGACATCGACGCCGGCTATGAGCTGTTGTCGAGCATCCGCCCCTTCGTCTACCGCAAGTACCTGGACTTCGGCGCCATCGAGTCGCTGCGCGAGCTCAAGGCGATGATCAATCGCGAGGTCCGGCGCAAGGGTATGCAGGGCAATATCAAGCTGGGGCCCGGCGGCATCCGCGAGGTGGAGTTCATCGTCCAGGCGTTTCAGTTGATTCGCGGTGGGCGCGATACGGAATTGCAGGTGACCTCGCTGAAGACCGCCATGCAGCGGCTGCCGGAGTTGGGCCTGCTGCCCCAGGAGGTGATCGACGAACTGCTGCCGGACTACGCCTTTCTGCGCGACCTGGAGCACGCCATCCAGGCCCTCGAGGACCGCCAGACCCAGGCGCTGCCCGACGACGACCTCGACCGCGAGCGGGTGGCACTGGCCATGGGCGCCCAGGGCTGGCCGGCGCTGATGGCGCGTCTGGACGAAGTGCGTGGGCGGGTGCGCAAGCACTTCGACGCGGTCATCAGCGACCCCGAGGACGAGGTCGAGGAAGATGGCGTCGACGAGGGCGCCAGTCTCGATACCTGGCGCCAGCTATGGCGCGGTGAGCCGGACGATGACGAGGCCCAGGCGACACTGCAGGACGCCGGCTTCGACGATGCCGCCACCGCACTCAAGCGAATCAAGGGACTGGCCGGGTCACGCCAGGTGCAGGCCATGCAGCGAGTAGGCTACGAGCGCCTCGATGCACTGATGCCGCTGCTGCTGGACGCGGTGGCCGAGAGCGAGGCGCCGGATGCGGCGCTTGAACGGGTGTTGCCGCTGATCGAGGCGGTGCTCAGGCGTACTGCCTACCTGGCGCTGTTGCGCGAGAACCCCGACGCCCTGGGCCACCTGATGAAGCTGTGTGGTGCAAGTCCCTGGATCGCCGAACAGATCGCCCGCTACCCGATCCTGCTCGACGAGCTGCTGACTCCGGACACCCTCTACACCCCGGCGGACAAGGAACGCCTGGCCGACGAGCTGCGCCAGACCCTGGCGCGGATTCCCGAGGACGACGAGGAAGCACAGCTCGAGGCGCTGCGGGTGTTCAAGCACGCCCAGGTGCTGCACGTGGCGGCCTCGGACATCGCCGGCACCCGCCATCTGATGAAGGTCAGCGACTACCTCACCTACATCGCCGAGGTGATCCTCGATGCCGTGCTGGCCATGGCCTGGAAGACCCTGACCCGCAAGCACGGCTATCCACTGGGTAAGGACGGCGAGCGCGCCGGTAAAGCGCCGGAGTTTCTGATCGTCGGTTACGGCAAGCTTGGCGGCATCGAGCTTGGCTACGGCTCGGATCTCGACCTGGTGTTCCTGCACGACTGCGCCTCCCAGGGCGAGACCGACGGCAAGCGGGTCATCGACAACACCGTGTTCTTCACCCGGCTGGGCCAGCGCATTATCCACCTGTTGTCGGCGGTGACGCCGGCGGGTTCGCTCTACGAGGTCGACATGCGGCTGCGCCCCTCGGGCAACTCCGGTCTGCTGGTCAGCCCGCTCAAGGCCTTCGCCGAGTACCAGCGCGAGCAGGCCTGGACCTGGGAGCACCAGGCGCTGGTGCGCTCCCGGGTGGTGGCCGGTGACGCGACCCTGGCCGAAGGCTTCGAAGAGGTGCGCCGGGAGATCCTCGGCCGCGAGCGCGATCGCGAGGCGCTGCGCGAGGAGGTGGTCAAGATGCGCCACAAGATGCGCGACCACCTGGGCTCGAAGGGCTCCGCCGATACCTTCGACCTCAAGCACGATCCCGGCGGCATGGTCGACATCGAGTTCCTGTGTCAGTACGCGGTGCTGGCGCTGTCTCACCAGACACCGGAGCTGATGCGCTTCAGCGACAACATGCGCATCCTCGAGACCCTGGAGGAGACCGACCACCTCGAGGCCGGCGAGGCCCAGGCGCTGCGCGACGCCTACCTGGCCGCGCGCAGCGCCAACCACCGCGCCGCCCTGACGCGGGAAAGCGCCCGCGGCGACGTCGAGGCGTTCAAGGACCACCGCCGAGCCATCATCGACGCCTGGAAAGCCTGGCTCGAGCCTGAACAGGGGTGATTGACGGCGGGGCCCAGCCCCGCTCGAGTGGTACATCGCAAGAGGGCGAGGCACGTCTGGGCAACAGGGCAAACACCTTATGAAGCGACATGTCTGAGGGTTCAAGCGTCGCAACTCGCTGCCGGTTCGCGCCAGCCGGTTCGTGGTCCTGGGCGTGGACGCCTTCAGGCACTTCTGTGAGGATGAGCGAAAGCGTGCCGCCGACGAGCAGGCCGTCTCTCTTTTGCCCACCACCGGCATGAACTGTTGAAGGAGAATCCTTGATGAGTGGCAAGGTACTGGTCCTGCATGGCCCCAACCTCAATCTGCTGGGCACACGCGAGCCCGAGATCTACGGCCACGAGACCCTGGCCGATATCGACAACGCGCTGCGCGAGCACGCCGTGCTCGAGGGGTGGGAGCTCGCCAGTCGCCAGAGCAATCACGAAGGTGAGCTGATCGACGCCATCCATGCCGCGCGTCTCGATGGCACCGTCGCCATCATCATCAACCCTGCAGCCTATACCCACACCTCGGTGGCGATCCTCGATGCCCTGAACGCCTTCGACGGCACGGTGATCGAGGTGCACCTGTCCAACGTGCACAAGCGCGAGAGCTTCCGCCACCACTCCTACGTCTCGCTGCGTGCCGATGGCGTCATCGCCGGGCTCGGCAGTCAGGGCTATCACGCCGCCCTGGATGCAGTGATCAGAAAGGGCTGACGCCGGATCAGCGATCGCGCCCCCGAGTCAGCGCCAGGGTGATGCCGGCGGCGCTGATCAGCGCCGCGCCGATCCAGGTCTCCGGGCGTGGCACGTCGCCGAAAAAGATGAAGCCGAACAGCGCCGCCCAGACGATCTGCAGGTACAGAAAGGGCGAGACCAGCGAGGCCGGCGCGTAGCGCATGGCCAGGATCAGCGTGAGCTGACTGGCGGCGCCCATCAGGCCGACAAAGACAAACAGCGGCAGATCCCCCAATGCCACCGGGGTCCAGAAGGCCGGGACCACCGCCGAGCTGACCAGGGCGCCGGCAAGGCCCGCGTAGAACAGCGAAGTGAGAGGATGATCCTCGCGCCCGAAGCGTCGGGTAGACAGCTGGTAGAGCGCGAAACAGGCGGTCAGGCCGAAGGGCAGCAGAATGGCCGGGTTGGCGCGCCAGTCCACCGGGCCCACGCAGATCACCACCCCACCGAAGCCCACCAGGATCGCCAGCCACTGGCGCCAGCCGACCCGCTCCTTGAGTAGCGGAATCGCCAGCAGGGTCACCAGCAGCGGCGAGCTGAAGTTGATGACGTAGACCTGCAGGATCGGCAGGGTGCGAAAGGCCAGGTAGGCGAAGGTGCTGGCCCCCAGCAGCAGCAGGCCACGAACGAACTGGCCGCCCAGGGATGACGTCTTCAGCATGGCCATGCCCGGCCCACGTCCCAGATAGACCAGGTAGCCGGTCAGCACCAGCATATGGCCAACGTAGCGCGCCCAAACCACCTGCACCGGCGAATAGTCCTGGGCCAGAGTCTTGACCCCGGTGTCGAGCATGCAGAACAGGAGCCCCGCCGCCAGCATGAAGGCGATGCCCTTCATCGGCCGGTCACGATTGAGGGCCTGGGGCGGCGTCAGGGGCGTAGTGTCTGGTGTCGATGAAGGTGTGGACATGGCGGGCCGTTGGCGGTCGAAGCGGGACGGCGACATTCGGCGCCGACAAAAAAAGTAGCAAGCTAAATGATGCCTTTCATGGTACGTGAGCCAGCAGTCGGTCGCCAGTGAGTCAGCCAGGGTTGGGCATCAGGCCTCAGTCACTCGTCGGCACCGCGGGAGGTTCAGCCAAGCAGCGGCATCAGACCGGTGTGTGACAGCGCCCACAGGACGACGCTAAGGGTCACGAAGCTCGATAGCGTGCTTGCCATCAGGGCGGCGGCACCCACGCCCTCCATGCCGAAGCGCTGGGCGATCAGCGGGTAGATGCTGATCATCGGGCAGGCGGCGAAGATCATGGCGCCGGCGAAGATCAGGGGGGGCAAGGGCGCCAGGACGGTCTGGAAGGCCAGCAGCATGCCCAGCACCAGCAGCGGGTGGAGTACCAGCTTGCCGAGCATGATCTGGCCCATGTCCTTGACCATGCCGCGGATCTTGAGGCCGTACAGGGTGCCGCCGATGACGAACAGCGCAGCGGGCCCGGCGGCGCCGGCCAGCAGCTCGATGGTGCGATCCAGCGTCGCCGGCAGGCGTATTCCCAGTGCCGCCAGTGCCTGCCCCAGGCTCAGCGAGATCAGGATCGGGTTGCGGACAAGCCTGGTCAGGGTCTGGCGCAGGGCATCACCGGCGCGGGTGTCGCGCTGCTGACCGACCTCGGCCAGTACCAGGGCGCCGGGAATCACCAGCAGGATTTCGACCATCATGGTGTGGACCATGATGATACCCGCCGCCGCCTGACCCAGCGCCAGGGCAGCGATCGGGTAGGCGACAAAGCCGCTGTTGGAGGCGGACATGCCAAGGGCCTGGATGGCCCGCTCGGTGGGGGACTTCTTTTGGCGATTGCGCGGCAGCCAAAGGCAGGCGACGAAGGTGGCCACGGAACCCAGGGCGTAGGCTGCCAGCAGCGGTAGGCTGATCACCTCGCCAAGCGAGTTGCGGGTCAGGGCGCCGAGGATCAGTGCCGGCAGCGCGGCGTACAGCACGAAGTTGGCGACACCGGAGAGCTGCACCGGCGATACCAGGTTCCAGCGCCGGGCCAGAAAGCCGACGCCGATCAGCAGAAAGATCGGTGTGGTGATGGAGAGTATCGCTAGCATTCAGGCCTCCCTGCCATTGTCATACTTCCCCATATGCGCCTGTCCCCGGTGCGCTCAGACAAGGACGATCAGCTCACGTTGGCACGAATCTGGCGAGCCTTGCCCTGGAGCAGCGGCAGGTAGCGCTCAAGCAAGGTGTCGTGGTCGATTCTGGCGGCATTGGTGCTGATATTGATCGCACCGATCAGCTCGCCGTTGGCGTCGAAGGCGGGTACTGCCAACGAACGCAGCCCAGAATCCAGCTCCTGATCGACGATGGCATAGCCCTGCTGGCGAGCCTGGAGGATGGCGCGCTTGAGCTCAGCCTTGTCGGTGATCGTCTTGTCGGTGAAGCGCTCGAGGGTGGTGCGCTCGATAAAGGCATTCAGTTCGTCGTTGGTCTTCTGTGCCAGCAGCATGCGCCCCATCGAGGTGTAGGCGGCGGGCAGCCGCGTGCCCACCGACAGGGTGATGGCCATCAGCCGCTGGCGCGACGCCGAGCGCGCCACATAGGTGACCTCATCGCCGTCGAGTACGCCAAGAGAAGAGGATTCGCCGCTTTCTGTGGTGATGTCCTCGAGCACCTGCTGGATCAGGTGCTGATAATTGTTGGCGGACAGGAAGGCGTAGCCGAGCTTGAGCACTCGCGGCGCCAGCTCGAAGTGGCGGTGGTCCTTGCGCACATAGCCCAGGGCATGCAGCGTCAGCAGAAAGCGTCTGGCGCGAGCACGGTTCATGCCGGTGCGCGTCGCCACCTCACTCAAGGTCATCCGAGGGTGGGCCTCATCGAAGGCCAGAATGACGTCGAGGCCGCTGGCGAGGGCAGTGACGAAGTCGCGGTCATCCGGGCTCAGGGCGGCGTCGGCCGGTGCCGTATCCATCGAGGTGTCCTTTTTTCAGATTCGAGTGTCACTAAGATCTAGTGTTGCAGTGATCGAGCGCCACGACGTGAGAGCGTTGTACAGCCCGAGCGACGATGATAGCAGGGCAGCGTCCGGATACGGCCCCCGATGTCATGGCGGCGAGAAGACATTCGTCTTCTGTGGGCGACGGTTTGCTCCCGTGTTGTCGATAATCTAGCATGCTTGTTCGAGGTGCGAACACCTGTGCGACTATTGGTGGAGCGGCCATGCTGTCGCCATCGCGTGTCCCTGTCGTTGCCTCCTCGCTGCTATCCCCTTGAACTCGCCCCGGTCGATACGCCCCATTCGCTCCCCCAGAAGAAGAGGAACCTTGCCATGTCCGACGCCCTGCTGAGCCATCCATTCATGAGCCAGAGTGCCCTGGAAGCCTGTCGCGACGATGACCTGGTGGCCTCGATGCTGGCCTTCGAACTCGCCCTGGCGCGCGTCCAGGAAGGTGTCGGCGCACTGCCAGCGGGCAGCGCCGGGCGCATGGCGGCGGCGCTTGAGCATCATAACTTTGACATCGCGGCCATCGCCCGGGGTATCGCCAGCGGCGGCAACGCGGCGATCCCCTTCGTCAAGGCCGGGCGAGCGGCGTTGCCGGACGAGCTCAAGGCGTGCTGGCACCAGGGGGCGACCAGCCAGGATGTGGTGGATTCGGCGCTGATGCACCTGCTGACGCCGCGCCTGGCGAGCCTGGATGGCCTGCTCGAGCGCTGTCGCAACGCGGTTCTCGCGCTGATGCGTGACCACGAGCAGACGCCCATGGTCGGCCGTACCCTGATGCAGCAAGCGCTGCCGATGACCTTTGGGGTCAAGGCGGCCCAGTGGGGCATCGGGCTCGAGCGCGCGCGACGCCGGCTTGGGGATATCGCCGCCGAAGGACTGCCGGTGCAGTTCGGTGGTGCAGTGGGGGTGCACTCGGGCTGGGGGGAACAGGGGCTCGAGCTGATGCAGGCCTTGGCCGAGGAGCTTGGCCTGTCCTGCCCGGTACTGCCCTGGCATACCGACCGCCAGCCGATCCATGCCTTGCAGACCGCCCTGGACGCCGTCGCCGGGGCGCTGGAGAGCCTGGCGCTGGACGTCGCCCTGCTGACCCAGACCGAGGTTGGCGAAGTCAGCGAGCCGAGCGCCCCTGGCATGGGCGAATCGTCGTCGATGCCGCACAAGCGCAATCCGGTACGCTGCGCCCTGATTCGCGGCGCGTCGCGTCGGGTGC
Organism: Halomonas sp. DP1Y21-3; assembly: GCF_019801245.1. NCBI lineage: Bacteria > Pseudomonadati > Pseudomonadota > Gammaproteobacteria > Oceanospirillales > Halomonadaceae > Halomonas > Halomonas sp. DP1Y21-3. Next base: position 1,088,247 of record NZ_JAHVJM010000001.1, on the reverse strand, counting down.
ACGGCCACACCACGGTGATCATCGGTGCCGTGGCTCAGCCGCTGGAACGGGGCCTCGGCGAGTGGCACGCCGAGTGGGCACCGCTCAGCGAATCGGTGCTGCTGGTGGAAGGGGCGCTGGAGCAGGCGGCAACCCTGCTGGAAGGACTCGAAGTACATCCTGAGCGCATGGCCGCCAACCTGGCGTTGACCGGCGGCGCGATCATGGCCGAGCCGGTGGCGCGCCTGCTGACACCCCACCTCGGCAGCGACAGGGCCAAGGCGCTGGCGGCCGAGGCTGCCGAGACCGCGCGCCGCCAGGGGCGTCCTTATCACGAGGTCTTGCATGAGGCTCCCCGGCTGCCCCCCGATATCAGTGTCGAGCAGCTCAAGGCCGCCACCGATCCGGCGTTATACATTGGTAGCAGCCGACAACAGGCCAGCAAGGCCAGGGAGTGGCTGGAGCAACGCTAACACGTTGATTGATTAGTAGAAGGACGTGAAGGGGCGGGAGCGGCGTATGCCGTTCCCGCCCTTTTTGCGTTTGACGGCCCTGTCGATCAGCAGTAACTTGTTCGTATAACAAACCTACGTTCACATAGCGAACAAGGCTGTTCTGTCCACCGCATTGGTTCATCGTTAACAGAGGCAACCCACATGGCCGAGATCCTGAGTCTTGACGAAGCGGTAAGGCGCTACGTCCATGACGGCGCCACCGTCGCCATGGAAGGCTTTACCCACCTGATTCCTTTCGCCGCCGGGCATGAGGTCATTCGCCAGCGTAGGCGCGACCTCACCCTGATCCGGATGACCCCGGACCTGGTCTACGACCAGTTGATCGGTGCCGGCTGCGTGAAGAAGGTGATCTTTTCCTGGGGGGGCAACCCTGGCGTCGGCTCGCTCCATCGCCTGCGTGATGCGGTGGAAAAGGGCTGGCCCCACAAGGTCGAGATTCTCGAGCACAGCCACGCCGCCATGGCCTGCGCCTTCGAGGCTGGCGCCGCCGGATTGCCGCTGGCGGTGCTGCGCGGCTACGTCGGCAGCGAGCTGCCCAACGTCAATGACCAGATCAAGTTCATCGAGTGCCCCTTCACCGGCGAGCGCCTGGCGGCGGTGCCCTCGGTGCGCCCGGACGTCTCCATCGTTCACGCCCAGAAGGCCGACCGTGCCGGCAATGTGCTGGTCGAGGGGATCATCGGGGTGCAGAAGGAAGCGGTGCTGGCAGCCAGCCGCGCCATCGTCACCGTCGAGGAGATCGTCGATGACCTGGACACCCACCCCAACGCCTGCGTGATTCCAGGCTGGGCCATCGACGCCATCGCCGTGGCCGAAAAGGGCTCGCTGCCGTCCTACGCCCACGGCTACTACCCGCGTGACAACCGCTTCTACAAGGAGTGGGACGCCATTGCCCGCGACCGTGACGTCTTCACCCGATGGATCGACGACAACATCATGAACACCGCGGAGGACGCCCGATGAGCACCGCAATCGACTACAGCGCCAGCGAGATGATGACGGTCACCGCCGCCCGGGCGCTGGAAAACGGCATGACCTGTTTCGTCGGTATCGGCCTGCCGTCCGAGGCCGCCAACCTGGCGCGGCTGACCCATGCCCCCGAGGTGGTGCTGATCTACGAATCCGGCACCCTGCAGACCAGGCCGGACGTGCTGCCGCTGTCGATCGGCGATGGCGAGCTGTGCGAGTCGGCGCTGACCACGGTGTCGGTGCCGGAGATGTTTCGCTACTGGCTGCAGGGCGGAAAGGTCAGTGTAGGCTTTCTGGGAACCGCCCAGATCGATCGCTACGCCAACCTCAACACCACCCTGATCGGCGACTACACCGCACCCAAGGTGCGCTTGCCTGGCGGCGGCGGGGCGCCGGAGATCGCCACCAACGCAGGTGAAGTGTTCATCACCCTGAAGCACTCGCCGCGGGCCTTCGTGCGTGACGTCGATTTCATCACCACCCTGGGCTTTGGTCGCGACGGCAAGGGACGCGACGGCGTACCCAATATCGGCAAGGGGCCGACTCGCGTGATCAGTGACCTGTGCGTGATGAAGCCGGACCCGGAGGATCGTGAACTGACGGTGGTCTCGCTGCATCCCGGCGTGACGCGCGAGCAGGTCCAGGAGGCCACCGGCTGGGACATTCGTTTCGCCGCCGAACTCGAGACCACGCCGGTCCCCAGTGCCCATGAGCTCGAGGTGCTGCGTGAGCTGAAGGCGCGCACCGATCGTGCCCACAGCGGCCAGTAACCGGCCCGTCAGCCCCAACCAGACCTCCATTTCGCCCCTTCCCCGACACACCCTGCGCCAGTGCGCGGGGTGACCAAGGAGTCCGACATGACCGACGTCTTTCTCTGTCATCCCCGTCGCAGCGCCATCGGGCGCTTCGGTGGCACCCTGGCAAGTGTGCGCCCCGACGATCTGGCCGCCGACATCTTCAAGGCGGTGCTGGCCCAGGCGCCAGAGCTTGATCCCGGCGCCATCGAAGAGGTCTTCATGGGCTGTGCCAACCAGGCCGGCGAGGACAACCGCAACGTGGCGCGCATGTCGGCGCTGCTGGCGGGCCTGCCGACCTCGGTACCCGGTACCACCATGAATCGTCTGTGCGGCTCCGGCATGGATGCGGTAGGCACCGCCATGCGCGCGATCAAGGCCGGCGAGATGGATCTGGCCCTGGCCGGCGGGGTGGAGTCGATGTCCCGGGCGCCTTACGTCATGGGCAAGGCGGAAGGCGCCTTCTCAAGGGGGCAGCAGATCGAGGACACCACCATCGGCTGGCGCTTCGTCAACCCGCTGATGAAGAAGCTTCACGATACCCACTCGATGCCCGAGACCGCTGAGAACGTAGCCGAACAGTTCGACATCTCCCGCGCCGATCAGGACGCCTTTGCCGTACGCTCCCAGCAAAAGGTCGCGCGGGCCCAGCAGGAGGGTCGCTTCGCCGAGGAAATCACCCCCATCGAGATCCCCCGGCGCAAGCAGCAGCCGCTGGTGTTCGACATCGACGAGCATCCTCGCGCCGGCACCACCCTGGAAAAGCTGGCCGCTCTGCCGACCCCGTTCAAGGACAATGGCAGTGTCACCGCCGGCAACGCCTCCGGGGTCAACGATGGCGCCTGTGCCATGCTGGTCGCGAGCCAGGCGGCGGTGGAGCGCCATGGCCTGGTGCCGATGGCGCGTATCGTCGGCATGGCCACCGGCGGGGTGGAGCCGCGCATCATGGGCTATGGCCCGGTCCCGGCGGTGCGCCGGCTGCTCGAGCGCAGCGGGGTCGCGATCGACGAGATCGACGTGATCGAGCTCAACGAAGCCTTTGCCGCCCAGGCCCTGGCCTGTCTGCGCGATCTCGGCGTCGCCGACGATGACCCCCGGGTCAATCCCAACGGCGGGGCCATCGCCCTGGGCCATCCGCTCGGCATGTCCGGGGCGCGCCTGTTGATGACCGCCGCCCACGAGCTCAACAGGAGCGGCAAGCGCTACGCCTTGTGCACCATGTGTGTGGGCGTGGGGCAGGGCATCGCCACCCTGATCGAACGGGTATAGAGGAACAGGAGAGAGGTCATGGCATTTCTGAATATCGAAGGACGCAGTGTCGCGTATCGCCTGCTCGGCGCCGAGGCCAATCCTCTGGTGGTGCTGGCGCATCCGCTGGGCATGAGCCAGGCGGTGTGGGACGACGTCCTGCCGGTGCTGCTGACACGCTACCGGGTGTTGACCTGGGACCTGCCCGGTCACGGCGCCAGCCAGGCCTGGGGCGACGGGCCGATCACTCCGGCCGAACTGGCGAAGGAAGCCATCGCCCTGGCCGACCACGCCGGCGCAGGCCGCTTCCACTTCGTCGGTACCTCCATCGGTGGCGTGGTGGGGCAGCAGCTGATCAGCGAGCACGGCGAGCGCCTGCTCTCCGCCGCCCTGACCAACACCGGGGCGGTGATCGGCACCAGCGAGCTATGGACCACCAGGGCCGAGCGTGTGCGGCGCGAGGGCCTGGCGGCGATGTCCGGCGAGATCGTGCCGCGCTGGTTCGCTCCCGCCTGCTTCGACGCCGAGCCGGCCCTCAAGGCGGGCTGGTGTACCCAGATGGGGCGCGGTGACGACGAGTCCTACGCGCTGCTCTGCGAAATGCTGGGGCGAGATACCTTCACCGGCAAGCTCTCCGGCAAGGGCGTCAAGGTGCAGCTGTTCGGTGGCAGCGAGGACCTGGCGACGCCACCGGCCACCCTGGAGGCCCTGGCGGCCGAGTGCGACGGCGCCCCGCTCGAGGTGCTCGAGGGCGTCGGTCACGTGCCTTCGGTAGAGGCGCCAAGCCGATTCGCCGAGAAGCTGCTGGCGGTGATGGCGGTGGACCTGGGCGATGTGGGCGCGGAGGGCGTCGACTATTCCACTGGCCTTGCGACCCGCAAGCAGGTGCTGGGCGAGGAGCACGTGGCCCGCTCCACCCACAATGCCAACAGCCTGGATACTCCGTTTCAGCAGATGATCACACGGCTGGCCTGGGGCGAGCTGTGGTCCAACGACGACCTGACGAGACGCGAGCGCAGCATGATCACCACCGGCATTCTCGCCGCCCTGGGGCGCGAGGAGCTGACCCTGCACCTGAAGACCGCCCAGCGTATCGGCCTCAGCGAGGCGGAGCTGCGTCAGGTGCTGATGCACGTGGCCATCTATGCCGGCGTGCCGGCGGCCAATCATGCCTTTGCCCTGGCCAAGGAACTGGGTTGGGGAAGCGGCGAATCATCGGCATGAGGGACATGGTTTGCCGCCTGGGGTAAAAGAGTGGTAAATAGCTGACTCACGGAGCACAGAATCCTCCAGGCAGGCAGCAAGGCTTCCTGGCCGTTGGTGACTTGCCATGCCATAGATGGCAGGGCCATCCCTGCTGCTCCATTCGTGGATCCTCGGTCAGTTGCTAGACTTGGCAAAAGGAGAAGGAGAGGATTCCGTCAGGCAGGGAGTGCCCGATGCATGCCCGTTTCGGCAGCAAGAGGTCAACTATTGATGTGGTTCAAGACGTTTGTGGCGATACTGCTCGGCACTCTGATGGCGGGTACGGCATCGGCAGAGTGGCGCTACACCCAGGCCCACCAGATGTTCGGCGACGCCCCGGCGGCGCGAGTCGATGATGGCAGCGGTCATTCTCTGGCACTGGTGTGCTGGAACGGTGTGCCCATGGTATCGGTGGCCGGTTATGCCTCCCAGATGGGCGCCGATCGGCGCAAGCCGCTGGAGGTGCTGGTGGACGGCATCGGGTATCGCCTGGAGTCACGCCACTCCCCCCACGACGGCGTGTGGTTCGCCCCGTCTCCCCTCGGTTTGACCAAGACCCTGCAAGGCGGCAACGTGGCGGTGGTCACTCCCCAGGATACCCGTCCCTCACGCTTCCCGCTGAGTGGCGCCGACGAGCCCATCGAGCGCGTGCTGGCAGCCTGTCGCTAGCGCTGTCGGCGTGGTGGAGGCTGACGAGGTGCCACGCCACGGTGCCACGCTGGACACCCGTCACGCCGCCAGATCGCAGGCCACCATGCTCAATCATCGTATCAAGCTGCGCCATCTCAACGCCTTCCTCGAGGTGTCGCGCAGCCGCAGCTTCGCCCGTGCCGCCGACGCCCTGGCGATCACCCAGCCGGGCATCTCCAAGGCCATCCGTGAACTCGAGGAGATCGTTGGCGCCAGCCTGTTCGAGCGTAGCGCCCAGGGCGTCAGTCTGACCCAGGCGGGACTCACCCTGTTGCGCCACGCGGGGCCTGCGCTGCGCGCCCTGGAAGAGGGCGTGGTGGCGCTGGCCGACGGCCATGGTGGGCAGCGTTGGCTCAGGGTCGGGGCGCTGTCGACGGTGGAATCGCGGCTGCTGCCGGCGGCGATTCAGCACTTCCAGGCCTCGCCGCTGGGCCAGGAGACCAGCGTGACCGTGACCACCGGCGCCAGCGCCTTTCTGCTGTCGCGGCTGGCGCTGGGTGAGCTCGACGTGGTGGTGGGGCGTATGACCGAAGCCCGCGAGATTCGTGACCTGGCCTTCGAACATCTCTACTACGAATCGCTGCGGCTGGTGGTGCGCCAGGGGCATCCGCTGGCCACCGTCTCGCCCTGTCCTCCCGAGGTCCTGAGCGGCTACCCCTGGGCCGTGCCTCCCCCTCAGACCACCTTGCGCCAGCGGGTCGACAGCTTCTGTGTGCGTCACGCCATCAGTTTGCCCGCGCCCTGTCTGGAGACCCTGTCGCTGCCGGTCAGCCGGCGCTTCACACTGGACACCGGTGCCATCTGGGTGGCGCCCTTCGAGGCGGTGGCCGAGGATCTGGAAAGCGGCCAGCTGGTCGAGCTGGCACTGACCTTCGAGCACCAGGGGGGCTCGGTAGGGCTGTGTACCAACACCTCTTTGAGCCCCAGCCTGGCGCTGGAAGGCTTCGCCGAGTCGCTGCGCCAGGCCGCCGCGGCAAGACCCCAGTAGCGGCGTCGAAATATCCGGGGGCGAGGCATCAGGCCAGTACGTACTCGTTCCTGCGATCCGACGCCCCGCCATCCGGCCATCATAACCCCTGGGTTATGATGGCCGGGCAAGGTCTCAATTGGCAGCCCGGGTGTGGCTGGTCACACTGCTGTCATCGCCTCTTGTCTCGAGGCGCGTGTGAACAACCAACAATCACGCCAGGACCTCTCCCCCCATGACCCTCAATCGGAACCTCAATCGTCGCTTCGTCGAGCGGGATCGCCAGTGGCACCCCGCCGCCTACACTCCCGGCTACAAGACCTCGGTGCCGCGCTCGCCCTCCCAGGCGCTGGTCAGCCTGCAGACCCCCAGCGTGTCGGAACTCACCGGCCCCGAGTTTAGCCGCCTGCGCATGGGCCCCCATGACAACGATCTGCTGTTGAACTTCCGCGATGCCGATAGCCCCGGTCTGCCGGTGGGGGAGCGGGTGATCATGTTCGGTCGGGTCGTCGACCAGTTCGGCAAGCCGGTGCCGCAGACTCTGGTGGAGATGTGGCAGGCCAATGCCGGTGGCCGCTATCGCCACAAGAAGGACAGCTATCTGGCCCCGCTGGACCCCAACTTCGGCGGCGTCGGGCGCTGTCTCACCGACGACGATGGCTGGTACCACTTCCGCACCATCAAACCCGGTCCCTATCCCTGGCCCAATGGCATCAACACCTGGCGCCCGGCGCACATTCATGTGAGCGTCATGGGCCCGGCCATCTCCACCCGGTTGATCACCCAGATGTACTTCGAGGGGGACCCGCTGATTCCGATCTGCCCCATCGTCCAGACCCTGAAGGACGAGGAGGCCGTGGGCACCATGATCGGTCGACTCGACATGGCCCGCTCGCGTCCCATGGACGCCCTGGCCTACCGCTTCGACCTGGTGGTGCGTGGCGAACTGCAGACCTATTTCGAGAATCAGTGAACAAGAACAGGAACAACAGGTGCCGTGGTGCCCGAGTCGGCCCACGGCAGCGAGGAGACCTCATGCAACAGCCAAACCTTACCCCCACCGCGAACCTGATGCTGCGCGAGACCGCGTCCCAGACCGCCGGCCCCTACGTGCACATCGGCCTGGCGCTGGCCGTCGCCGGCCTGCCCGAGCGCGACGAGGAGATCTGGAACGAACTGGCCAAGGATAGCGCCGAAGGCGAGCGTATCGAGGTGGTAGGACGGGTCATCGACGGCAACGGCGACCTGGTCCGCGACGCCCTGCTGGAGGCCTGGCAGGCCGACGCCAACGGTGACTATCAGACGGCGTTCGACCTCAAGGCGCCGTTCAACAGCTTCGGGCGTACCGCGACCACCGCCGAGGGCAACAGCGAGTGGCGCTTTGTGACCGTCAAGCCCGGCGCCATCGCTCGGCCCGACGGTCGCACCATGGCCCCGCACATCAACCTCACGATCTTCGCCCGGGGCGTGAACCTGCATCTGCAGACCCGGCTCTACTTCGATGACGAGCACAAAGCCAATGCCGGCTGCCCGGTGTTGGGTGCGATCGAGTCGCCGGCCCGGCGCCAGACGCTGATCGCCCGGCGTGAAGAGGGCGGGGAAGGCGGCCTGCCACGCTATCGTCTGGATATCGTGCTGCAGGGGGAGGGAGAGACGGTGTTCTTCGACTTCTGATCGCGTTCGCCTGACCACACGGACGTCGTGGCGTGAACCGCGGCGTCCGTGTCGTTATTTGCCCGCGTTTGCACCGACGCTTCCATGGCCTATGCTAGCGGTCTTTTCCGCCCTGGCTTCGAGGCACCTCCATGGATATCCACCGCATCAATCCCACCCCCCGCTGGTCCGACATCACCGTGTTCAATGGCATGGCCCACTTCGTCGAAGTCGCCGAGGCGGACACCCGCGCCGATATCACCGGCCAGGTGGAGCAGATCTTCGAACAGGCCGAGGAGTCGCTGGCCAAGGTGGCCAGCGACAAGACACGCATCATCTCGGTGACCATCTACCTGACCGACTTTGCCCACTTCGATGCCCTGAACGTCGCCTGGGAGGCCTGGTTCGAGCCAGGCACCGCCCCCAGTCGCGCCTGCGTCAAGGCCGAGCTTGCCAACCCCGAACTGCTGGTCGAGATGGCATTTGTGGCGGCGGCGGGGGAAGAGTTTCGCTAACACCGCAGCGCTATCAACGCGCCGCAGGCAGGGCCCTGGCCCTGCCACCACTCGATATGTTTCACGGGTACTTGCCCGTCCGACGATTCTCCACCAGCACCTCAAGGATGGCGTTGGCCGCCTGCATGGTCGCGCTGGGCGTCTCTCCCCGGCGCCGGCTGCAGACGATCGGTGAGGTGATGTGTTTCTCCGCCAGGTACAGGTAGCGAATGCCATCGCGGTTCTGTCGCTTGACCTGCTCCGGCACCAGGGTAATGCCGAAGTCCGACACCACCAGGCCCAGCGCCGTCTGCATCTCGTTAGCCTCCTGCACCACCGTGACCTTGAGCCCTCGGCGGCGAAACAGCCCCAGCACCAGGTCGGCAAGGCTCGGGCGCGGGCTCGCCGGGTACAGCACCAGCGGGTAGCGGGCGAGCTCCTCCATGGTCGGCGTGGTGCCCACCAGCGGGTGGCCCTCCGGCACCGCCGCCATCATCGGTTCCTCGAACAGCACCTCCTGTTCCACGTCGGGATCGTCGATCCTCAGGCGTCCGAAGCCGATATCGATACGTCCTGCCTTCAGCGCCTGCACCTGCTCCACCGTGGTCAATTCGGCCAGGGTCAGCTCCACCTCGTCCTTTTGTCGCAACTCGCGCACCAGCAGCGGCAGCTGCCCGTAGAACAGCGAAGGCACAAAGCCGATACCGAACATTTCCTTGTGGCTTCGTGACATACGGCGCACCGCCGCCACCGTGGTATCGAGCTTCTCGAGCATCTGAAGGGCATGCTCATGGAAGAACTTGCCGGTGGGCGTCAGGGTCAGCCCTCGGGGGCCGCGAATGAATAACTGGGCCCCCAGTTCTTCCTCCAACTGATTGATCTGCCGGGTCAAAGGGGGCTGCGCCATATGCAGCCTGGCGGCCGCCCGGGTGATGTTTAGCTCTTCCGCTGCGGCACAGAAATAGCGCAGGTGTCGAAGCTCCATGATACCTCCAGGGTATTGCGGTCTACCCAGACCATATTGGTTGTGCCCCTCAAAGACAATCACACTGCACTCAATCGCCGGATCAAGCGCCTTTCCGCAGTAGGTCTCTACCGATGTCGATGGCAGTGGTGCTTCGCATCGTAAGAGAAATCTTACCAAGGTATGGCTTGATCGCTTACGAGTCGCCGAGGCTTACAGCGCTTGCGGCTTTCCTCATCACCCAGTTCGCCACCCAGATCGCCAGCCCGTGGATGACAACGAGCTGATGGTAATCGCCGGAGCCACCATGACCGCCCTGATCGAAAGCGTCGAGACCCTGCTGGTCGACCTGCCCACCATCCGACCGCACAAGCTGTCGATGGCCACCATGGCCACCCAGACGCTGGTGATCGTACGCCTCAAGTGCGCAGACGGTATCGAAGGCATCGGCGAGGCCACCACCATCGGCGGCCTGGCCTATGGCCCGGAAAGCCCGGAGAGCATGAAGGTCAACATCGACACCTACCTGGCGCCGGCGCTGGTCGGCCTGGCGGCGGACAACGTCAACCTCGCCATGGCCCGGCTCGACAAGCTGGCCAAGGGTAACGTCATCGCCAAGTCGGCGCTCGAGACCGCGCTGCTGGATGCCCAGGGCAAGCGTCTCGGCGTGCCCCTGGCGACACTGCTGGGCGGCGCCCGCCACGATCACCTGCCGGTGCTGTGGACGCTGGCCAGTGGCGATACCGACAAGGATATCGAGGAGGCCAGAAAGCGCCTCGAGCAGCGTCGCCATCGTGACTTCAAGCTCAAGATCGGCGCCAACGAGGTGGATCACGACGTGCGCCACGTTGCCGCCATCAAGGCCGCCCTGGGGGATCGCGCCAGCGTCAGGGTCGACGTCAACCAGGCCTGGGACGAAGCCACCGCGGTGCGCGCCATCGCTGCCCTCGAGGAGGCCGGGGTCGACTTGATCGAGCAACCGATTCCGGCCCACGAGCGGGCAGGACTGGCGCGGCTGGCCAATCGCTTCGAGGTCACCATGCTGGCCGACGAAGGCGTCCAGGACCTGCGCTGCGGGCTGGCGCTGATTGAGTCCGGCTTCAGCGGCGCCTTCGCCCTGAAGATCGCCAAGAGCGCCGGGCCGCGCGGCGCGCTGCGCCTGGCCCACCTGGCCGACGCCGGGGGCATTGGCCTCTACGGCGGCACCATGCTCGAGGGCACCATCGGTACCGCCGCTTCGCTGCACGCCTGGGCGACCCTGCCCGAGATGGCCTGGGGCACCGAGATGTTCGGCCCCTTGCTGTTGACCGATGACATCGTCACCACCCCCCTGCGCTACGACGACTTTGGCGTGGCGCTGCCGCAAGGCCCGGGACTCGGGCTCGAACTGGATCACGACAAGCTGCGCGAGTACGCACGCAGCTGAGCGACATCGCCATCAGACCGGCCGCGCGAGCCTCCAGGGCTGCATCGACGGCCCCCGATCGAGAGGAGAACGAAGATGCTGTTTCAGGTGGAAATGACCGTCAAGCTGCCGCCGGATATGGCGCCGGAGCGCGCCGCCGAGATCAAGGCCCGCGAGAAGGACTACGCCCAGGAGCTGCAGCGCTCCGGCAAGTGGCGCCATCTGTGGCGGGTGGCCGGCAGCTATTCCAACGTCAGCGTGTTCGACGTGGCCGACAACGCCGAGCTGCAGGAGCTGGTATCGAACCTGCCGCTGTTTCCCTACATGGAGATCCGCGTCAAGCCGCTGTGCCGCCACCCGTCCTCGATCCGCGATGACGACAGCTAGGGTCAGCCCCTGGCCAGCCAGACGTCGGGGCAGCGCGCATCGCCAGGCCCCGGCCAGTACCGCCAACAACGATAACGACAAGTACGCCACACCTGAGGACCGCCAGATGAACAGTCTCAATCCCACCACCAAGTCAGTGCGCATCTTCGACACCCCGGAGGTACAGGACTTCCTCAATACCGTCGCCGGCTTCGACAAGACCGAAGGCAACGAGCGGGCCAAGGAAATCCTGCACCGTCTGCTGTCGGACCTGTACAAGCTGATCGATGACTTCGACGTCACCCCGGAAGAATTCTGGCAGGGCGTCAGCGTGCTCAACGCGCTCGGCGCCGAGACCCAGTACGGCCTGCTGGCCCCGGGTCTGGGCTTCGATCATTACCTCGACATGCGCATGGACGCCGAGGACGCCGCCCGCGGCCTTGCCGGGGGTACCCCGCGCACCATCGAGGGGCCCCTGTACGTCGCCGGTGCCCCGGAGTCCGAGGGCGAGGCGCGCCTGGACGACGGCTCGGACACCGACGCCGAGGCAATGTGGCTGACCGGTCAGGTACGCGATACCCAGGGCCAGCCGATCTCACGGGCCAAGGTCGAGATCTGGCACGCCGACAGCAAGGGCAACTACAGCTTCTTCGACCCGTCCCAGGCCGACTTCCACCTGCGTCGTACCATCTACACCGACGCCGATGGCCGCTATCGCGCGCGCAGCATCATCCCCTCCGGCTACGGTTGCCCCCCGGACAGCCCGACCCAGCAGGTGCTGGACCTGCTCGGTCGTCATGGCCAGCGACCGGCGCATATCCACTTCTTTATCTCGGCGCCCGGGTACAAGCACCTGACCACCCAGATCAACCTCGCCGGCGACCCCTACACCTACGACGACTTCGCCTTCGCCACCCGCGAGGAGCTGGTGGTGGACGCCAGGCGCATCGAGGACGCCAGCGAGGCCAGCGATCGTGGCCTCGAGGGGCCCTTCACCGAGGTGGTGTTCGACATCGAGCTTGCCGCCACCAGCGAGACCGAGCTGCAGCAGCGTCACAAGCGCCCCCGCGCCCTCGAGGACGGCTGAGCCGCCTGGACTCGCGACAACCCTGAACTAACCGCCGAGTTCCACGGGAGCCCCCGTGGTGGACAGCGCCGCGCCAAGCCACGCCTGCCCTACGGGCATGTTGCCCCAAAGGGTGGGCTGGGCGAGCGACTCGGAACAGCTGCCCGAATGAGAGAGGAGAACAACGATGAGCAATAAACTCGATCAGATCGAAGCCCGCGTGCGTGGTGCCGTCGAGGATGACCCCGAACAGGGCGTCTTTCGCTGCCACCGCAGCATGTTCACCGACCCCGAGTTCTTCGAGCTCGAGATGAAGCACATCTTCGAGGGCAACTGGCTGTTCATGGCCCACGAGAGCCAGATCGCCGAGCCCGGTGACTACTTCACCCTGAACATGGGGCGCCAGCCGGTGGTCATCACCCGCGACAAGGAGGGCGAGCTTCACGCCCTGATCAACGCCTGCGCCCACCGCGGTGCCACCATCTGCCGTCGCAAGCAGGGCAACAAGGGCACCTTCACCTGCCCGTTCCACGGCTGGACCTTCAAGAACGACGGGCGTCTGCTCAAGGCCAAGAACGAGAAGGCCGGCGCCTACCCGGACGCCTTCAAGCAGGACGGCTCCCACGACCTCAAGCGCCTGCCCAAATTCAGCAATTACAAGGGCTTCCTGTTCGGCAGCCTGAGCGACGACGTCATGCCCATCGAGGAGTACCTGGGCGAGACCATGAAGGTCATCGACAACATCGTCGACCAGGCCCCGGAAGGTCTCGAGATCCTGCGCGGCACCTCGTCCTACACCTACACCGGCAACTGGAAGCTGCAGGCCGAGAACGGCGCCGACGGCTACCACGTCAGCACCGTGCACTGGAACTACGCCTCCACCATGGACCGTCGCAACTACGACGAAGGCGGCACCAAGGCGGTGGACGCCGACGGCTGGTCCAAGTCCAAGGGCGGTTTCTACTCCTACGAGAACGGCCACATGATGCTGTGGACCCGGCTGCTCAATCCCGAGGTGCGTCCGGTCTACGAGCACAAGGAGCGCATCGAGAAGGAGCTGGGCGAGGCCCGCGCCGACAACATCGTCAACCAGACCCGCAACCTGTGTCTGTACCCCAACGTCTATCTGATGGACCAGTTCTCGACCCAGATTCGGGTGCTGCGTCCGCTGGCGGTGGACCGTACCGAGGTCACCATCTACTGCTTCGCGCCCAAGGGTGAATCGGCGGAGAACCGTCGCGTGCGCATCCGCCAGTACGAGGACTTCTTCAACGTCAGCGGCATGGGCACGCCGGATGACCTGGAGGAATTCCGCGGCTGCCAGAACGGCTACAACGGTGCCCTGGCCGAATGGAATGACCTGTCGCGTGGCGCCAAGCAATGGATCGATGGTCCCGACGAAGACGCCAGCGCCATCGACATGAAGCCGCTGAAGAGCGGTGCCTCGCCGGAGGACGAAGGCCTTTACGTGCTGCACCACCAGCACTGGGTCGAGGAAATGCTGCGCGCCATCGACAAGGAACGCAGCCAGTTCATCGCCACGGCCTCAGCCTGAATCCTGCGGAAAGGAGACGAATCATGAGCATCAGCTATCACGACATCCAGGCCTTTCTTTATCGCGAAGCACGCCTTCTGGACGAACGCGAGTGGGACGAGTGGCTGACCCTGTACCACAAGAAGGCCGAGTTCTGGATGCCCTGCTGGGACGACGACGACACCCTGACCGGCGACCCGAACAGCGAGATTTCGCTGATCTACTACCCCAATCGGGAAGGGCTCGAGGATCGCGTCTATCGGATCAAGACCGAGCGCAGTGGCGCCAGCACGCCGGAGCCGCGCACCACCCACCAGATCACCAATATCGAGGTGATGAAGGAGGAGGGCGACAGCCTGGAGGTGCGCTTCAACTGGCACACCCTGAGCCACCGCTACAAGCAGACCGACAGCTACTTCGGGGTGTCTTTCTACACCCTGGACGTGTCCGGTGACAGCCCGCTTATCACGCGCAAGAAGGTGCAGCTCAATAACGATTATATCCACCAGGTCATCGACGTTTATCACATTTAAGTCGGTGAAGGAGAACGACCATGAGCTTCACCATCGCGCTCAACTTCGAAGACGGGGTGTCGCGCTTTATCGACTGCAACGAGGGCGAAACCGTCCTCGATGCGGCCTACCGCAACAAGGTCAACCTGCCGATGGACTGCTCCGACGGCGTCTGCGGCACCTGCAAGTGCCACTGCGACCAGGGCGAGTTCGAGCTGGGTGACGAGTACATCGATGAGGCGTTGTCCGACGAGGAGCTGCACGAGGGGCAGGTGCTGACCTGCCAGATGGTGCCTTCCTCTGACTGCGTGCTGTCGGTGCCGGTGGCCTCGACCGTATGCAAGACCGAGGTCGACAGCCGTGCCTCCACGGTGGTCCACGTCGAACCCTTGTCCGAGGACTCCATCGAGCTTGCCATCGATATCGAAGGCGAGCCGCTGAACTTCCTGCCGGGGCAGTACGTGCACCTGGAGGTACCGGGCTGTGGTGAGCACAGAAGCTATTCGTTCAGCTCGCTGCCGGGGGAATCCCGCGCCAGCTTCCTGATCCGCAATGTGCCGGACGGGCTGATGAGCGGCTATCTGGCGGACAAGGCCAAGGCCGGTGACGCCATGGCGGTGACCGGCCCCATGGGCAGCTTCTACCTGCGCGCCATCCAGCGCCCGATCCTGATGCTGGCCGGTGGCACCGGGCTTGCTCCCTTCCTGTCGATGCTCAAGCAGCTTGCCGCGCTCGAGGCCCAGGGCGAGGGAGCAGGCCAGCCGATCCACATGATCTATGGCGTGACCAAGGACGATCATCTGGTCAAGTGCGAAGAGCTCGACGCGGCGGTCGAGGCGCTGCCCGACTTCGACTACCTGACGGTGGTCGCCGACGAGGACAGCAGCCACGAGCGCAAGGGCTACGTCACCCATCACATGGACCCGCAGAAGCTGCATGACGGCGACGTCGACGTCTACCTGTGCGGCCCGCCGCCGATGGTGGACGCGGTGCTAAAGCACTTCGACCAGCAGGGCATCAAGCCGGCGAGCTTTCACTACGAAAAGTTCACGCCCAACTGACGCGTCCTGCCCGGAACCAGATTCGGCGAGGGAGACCTTTCGCCCTTGCCGACAAGAGACAGCCGTCAGCCGACAACAGACAGCCGCAGGCCGGGGCTCTCTGTCCAGCGAGAGCCCCGCAATCTCATAACGATAATCACAACCTGACGAGACATGATCATGGCCAAGCTCACTATCGATAAAAACCTCAACACCGATAACACGCCCAGCACCGATAACACGTACAGCCGCCGCCAGGCTTCCCAGTCATCCCGGCGCCGCAGCCCGCTTGCACGTTCGCTGCAGGCCGCGACCCTGGCGCTGGCCGGCGCCGCCCTGTCCACCCAGGCCCTGGCCGAGCACGACGTCAAGCTCGGGCTGATGCTGCCGTACTCCGGCACCTACGCCGCACTGGGCGAGTCCATCACCAATGGGCTGAAGCTCGCCATCGAGCAGGAGGGCGGCAGCCTCGGTGGTCATGGCGTCGAGTACGTGACCCTGGACTCCGAGGCCAACCCCTCCAAGGCGCCCCAGAACATGAGCCGCCTGGTCAAGGGTGATGGCGTCGACGTGGTCATCGGTCCGGTCCACTCCGGCGTCGCCATGGGCATGCTGCGGGTGGCCAAGCAGACCGGCGCCATCACCATCATCCCTAACGCCGGACTCGAGGCGGCCACCAACCAGCTGTGCATGCCCAACGTCTTCCGCACCTCGTTCAGCATGTGGCAGAACAGCTACCCCATGGGCCAGGTGGCCTACGACCAGGGCCATCGCAAGATCGTCACCATCACCTGGGACTACGCCGGCGGCAAGGAAGACCTGGCCGGCTTCGAGCAGGCCTTCACCGATGCCGGTGGCGAGATCGTCGAGCAGATCCTGGTGCCGTTTCCGAGCACCGAGTTCCAGACCTACCTGGCGCAGATCGCCAGCATCGCTCCGGACGCCGTCTACACCTTCTTCGCCGGTGGTGGCGGGGTCGGCTTCGTGCGGGACTACGCCGCTGCCGGGCTCAACGACAGCATTCCGCTGTATGGCTCGGGCTTCTTGACCGACGGTAACCTGGGGGCACTGGGTGAGGCCGCCAACGGCGTGCAGACCACCATGCACTACGCCGAGACCCTGGACACCCCGCAGAACCAGGCCTTCGTCTCGGCCTACCAGGAAGCCTACGGCGAGGCCCCGGACACCTACGCGGTGCAGGGCTACGACGCCGGCAAGCTGCTGGCTCAGGCCTACGCCTCGATTGACGGCGAGCCGGACCGCGAGGCCTTGATCGCTGCGCTGGAAGCGGTGGAACTCGACAGCCCGCGCGGCCCGGTGAGCTTCTCGGCCTCCCACCATCCGATCCAGAACGTCTACCTGCGCGAGGTAAGGGATGGCGAGCACCACGTCACCTCGATCGCCAGCGAGCAGCTGGAAGTTCCCGACAGCGCCTGCCCGATGAAGAGCTGAGGCGACCTTCGTTCACCGCGTCAATGACCTGGCCGAGGTGCCCGCGAATACCGGGCGCTCTCGGGCGGGCCAACGCCAAAGGAGTTCTTCATGGACCTTGCCTTCTTCGGGGTGCAGCTGCTCAACGGCTTTCAGTACGGCCTGCTGCTGTTCCTCATCGCCAGCGGCCTGACGCTGATCTTCGGCATCATGGGCATCATCAACCTGGCCCACGGCGCCATGTACATGATCGGCGCCTATCTGGCCTTCGACCTGACCCAGCGCCTCGGCAACTTCTGGCTGGCGATCCTGATCGCGGTGCCCATCGCGGTGCTGCTGGGGCTGGTCATCGAGCGGCTGTTTCTCGACACCCTGTACAAGCGTGACCACCTCTACCAGGTGCTGTTGACTTTCGGCCTGATCCTGGTGCTCAACGAGGCCCAGCGCATCATCTGGGGCGGCGACGTCCACTCGGTGGCGCTGCCGGAGCCCTTTACCGGCGCCATCGCCCTGACCGACAACCTGCAGTACCCGGTCTATCGGCTGTTCGTGGCGGCGGTGTGCCTGGTGCTGGCGGGGGCCATCTACTGGATCATCCGCCACACCCGGCTCGGTATCGTGATCCGCGCCGGCGCCGTCAATCGCGAGATGGTCGAAGGGCTCGGCATCAATATCCGCACCCTGTTCACCCTGATCTTCAGCGTCGGCGTGGCACTGGCGGCCTTCGCCGGGATGATGGCGGCGCCGCTGTCGTCGATCACGCCGGGTATGGGTGACTCGATCTTGATCACCTGCTTTGTGGTGGTGGTCATCGGCGGCATCGGCTCGATCAAGGGGGCCTTCTTCGGCGCGCTGTTGATCGGCATGGCCGAGACCTTCGGTCCGGTGCTGATCCCGAGTCTCGCCAGCATGCTGATCTACCTGATCATGGCGCTGGTGCTGTTGATCAAGCCGCGCGGCCTGTTCGCCTGAGACCCGACGACAATCACCCTCCGCTCGGGCATCCCTTGCCGCCTGATCGGACCCCTTTGCAGACGGGATACCCGTCTGGAGGAGAAACACCATGTTGCATCGATATCCCAAGCGCGTGACGGTCCTGCTGCTGGCGGGCCTGGCGCTGCTGATCGCCTATCCGGCCTGGGGGCCGGCGGTATTCGGGGAGTCCAGCGCCTTCTTCATGGAGAAACTGACCCTGATGCTGATCTTCGCCCTGTTCGCCGTCAGTCTCGACCTGCTGGTCGGTATCCTTGGCCTGGTCAGCCTGGGCCATGCGCTGTTCTTCGGCCTGGGGGCCTACACCCTGGCGATGGCCAGCCCCGACTTCAGCGCCGCCTCGCTGTGGTGGATGCTGCCGCTGGTGATGCTGGTCTCCGGCCTGGTCGCCGCCATCGTCGGCCTGCTGGTGCTGCGTACCAAGGGCATCTTCTTCATCATGACCACCCTGGCCTTCGGCCAGATGCTGTTCTACACCGTCAGCACCTCCAGCATGACCGGCGGTACCGACGGCGTCTTCATCATGTTCCGCCCGAGCCTTGCCATGGGCGAGACACCGCTGATCGACCTCGACAACCCGCTGACGTTCTTCTACTTCTGCCTGGCTCTGCTGGTGGCGGTCTACCTTATCCTGCGCGCCCTGACCCGTTCCCACTTCGGCCAGGTGCTCGACGGCATCCACGACAACGAGCACCGCATGCAGGCGCTGGGCTACGCCACCACCGGCTACAAGCTGATCGCCTTTGTGGTTTCGGCGATGATCGCCGGCGTCGCCGGCATGCTGGCGGCCATGCAGTACGGCTTCGCCAACCCGGCCCAGCTTGGCTGGCACCACTCCGGCGAGGTGCTGATGATGGTCATCCTCGGCGGCATGGGCACCATCTTCGGGCCGATCCTCGGCGCCTTCGCCTACGAACTGCTGCTGTACTTCTACGAGCACCTGACCAACCACTGGCCGATCCTGATGGGCCTGACCATCATCGTCGCGGTGCTGGTGCTGCCCAAGGGCATCGCCGGGCTGCTGCTCGACCCGCCGGGGCGCCAGGCGTCGCTGCTGGGGCGGCTTGGCGGTGGCAAGGACAACCTGGCGAAGGGCAAACAGACTTCCGCCTCCGACAGCGACGGCAAGAACGTCGGCAAAAGCGTCGGGGAGGTGTCCTCATGAGCAGCATGCTCAAGACCCGCGGGCTGACCCGCAGCTTCGGTGGCCTGCTGGCGGTCAATGACGTCGACTTCGAGGTCGAGCAGGGCGAGATCCACGCCATCCTCGGCCCCAACGGTGCCGGCAAGAGCACCCTGATCAATCTGCTGTCCGGCGAGATTCCGCCGACCCGCGGCGAGATCGAGTATCGCGGCAGTGCGATCCAGGGCAAGAAGGCCCACCAGGTCGCCCGACTCGGTATCGGTCGCAGCCACCAGAAGACCAATATCTTTCCGCGCCTGAGCTGTCTGCAGAACTGCCAGCTGGCCGCGCGCATCCACCACGGTGGCGTCATCGGCAGCTGGCGCTCGCGCCGGCGGGCCCGCGAAGTCGATGAGCGGGCGCTGGCCGCGCTGGACACCTGTGGTCTTGTGACCCGGGCCCATACGGTGTCCTCCGGCATGAGCTACGGCGAGCAGCGCCAGCTGCAGATCGCCATGGTGCTGGCGACCCAGCCACAGCTGATGCTGCTGGACGAGCCGATGGCCGGCATGGGCCGGGAGGAGACCGACCAGGTCGCCGACCTGCTCAAGCGGCTGTCTCGCGACTACACCATCGTGCTGATCGAACACGACATGGACTCGGTGTTCCGCCTGGCCGATCGCATCACCGTGATGGTCGACGGTTGCGTGCTGGAAAGCGGCGACACCGAGAGCATTCGTGCAAGCGAAACGGTGCGTGACGTCTATCTGGGACGTCACGACAGCAGCGAGGACAGTCGCCCCAGCGATAGCGTCGATATCGGCAACGGCTCCAGCAATAGCGAGGTGACGTCATGAATGTGGCGATCAAGGAGGCGGGAACTCAACGGGTGGACGCTGCCGAGGATGTCGAGTCGCCGTTGATCGAGGCCACCGGCCTGCACACCTTCTACGGCGAAAGCCATGTGCTGCACGGGGTGGACCTGACCCTCAGGGCCGGCGAGACGCTGAGCCTGCTCGGTCGCAACGGGATGGGCAAGACCACCACCTTGAAGTCGATCCTCGGCTTCGTGCCGCCGCGCCATGGCGAGGTGCGGATCATGGGGGTGGACACCCGCAAGCGCCGTCCCTGGCAGATCATTCGTCAGGGTATCGGTTATGTGCCGGAAGGGCGGGGCATCTTTCCCGGTATCAGCGTGCGCGAGCATCTGGTGATGGCCGCACGCCCGGGAGCTGACGGTCGCACCGATTGGGACATCGAGCGGGTGCTGGACACCTTTCCCCGGCTCAAGGAGCGCATCGGCCACGATGGTTCGCTGCTGTCCGGCGGCGAGCAGCAGATGCTGTCGATCGGTCGCGCGCTGATGCTCAACCCGCGGCTGTTGATCCTCGACGAGGCCACCGAAGGGCTGGCGCCGCTGATCCGCGACGAGATCTGGTCGATCCTGCGCACCATCAAGGCCTCGGGCATCGCCAGCATCATCGTCGACAAGAACATCGACAACCTGCTCGAGGTGGGCGACCGCCACCTGTTGATCGTCAAGGGCAAGGTGGTGTTCGACGGTGACAGCCAGGCGCTGAGGGCCGATCCCTCGATCCTCGATACCCACCTCGGTGTGGGCTGAGGCCACGCCGTGGCCACTTCACCCACCGCATCCGACAGCAGAAGGACAGCAACATGAAGCGATTCGAAGGACAGGTGATGCTGATCACCGGCGCCGCCCAGGGGATCGGTCGGCGTCTGGCCGAGCGGGCCGGTGACGAGGGCGCTGCCCTGGTGCTGGTCGATCGTGCCGAACATGTCCACCAGGTGGCCCGCGAGCTTGGCGAGCAGGGAGTCGAGGTCCTTGCCCTGAACGCCGATCTGGAGACCTGGGAGGGCGCCGAGAGCGCCATCAAGAGCGCCATCGAGCGCTTCGGGCGACTGGACGTACTGGTCAACAACGTCGGCGGGACCATCTGGGCCAAGCCCTACAGCCACTACAGCCCGGAGCAGGTCGAGGCCGAGGTGCGTCGCTCGCTGTTTCCGACGCTGTGGTGCTGTCGTGCGGCGCTGCCTCACCTGATCGACAGCGGCGGCAATATCGTCAACGTCTCCTCGGTGGCCACCCGCGGGGTCAATCGGGTGCCCTACGCTTCAGCCAAGGGCGGGGTGAACGCCATGACCGTGGCGCTGGCCATCGAGATGGCCGAGCACGGCGTACGGGTCAACGCCACCGCCCCCGGCGGCACCGAGGCGCCGCCCCGGCTGACGCCGCGCAACGCCGAGCCCCAGAGCGAACAGGACAAGCTGTGGTACCAGCAGTTGATCGACCAGACCCTGGCGTCGAGCCTGATGCACCGCTACGGCACCCTGGACGAGCAGGTCGGGCCGATCCTGTTTCTGGCCTCCCGCGACGCCAGCTATATCACCGGCACGGTGGTGCCGGTGGCGGGCGGCGACCTGGGCTAGCCGGTTGATGCCGCGTGACGTGGACCCACTTTGCATCCCGCTGTACATGCGGGCACCGGGACGGCGTGGTGAATCTTGTATCCTCCTTGGCCTGGCCGCGTGCCGGGCCTTTTTTGTCTTCCGTCGACGTCGCCTGGGGTCCCACCAGCTGACATTCCTGGCCGGACATCGACGCCATCATCAAGGAGCCAGCCCATGCGCCGAACCGACTCCGATACCGTAACCGCACCCCAAGGGGCGGCTGCGGGGTCGTCCCTTTTTCGTGACCTGTCGCTGTCGGCGGTGACGGCAGGCTTTGTTGCGGTACTGATTTCCTACTCGGGGCCGCTGGCGATCTTCTTTCAGGCCGGTGCGGCGGCGGATATCTCGCCCGAGATGATGACCTCCTGGGTGTGGGCCATTTCGTTGGGGGCGGCGGTGTCGGGCATCGTCCTGAGCCTGTGGCTCCGGGTGCCGGTGGTGACGGCCTGGTCGGCGCCGGGTACAGCGCTGCTGATCACCCTTTTTCCGGAGCTGTCGCTGGGCGAGGCGGTAGGCGCCTACCTGACGGCGGCGGTGTTGATGCTGATCATCGGCGTTACCGGCAGCTTCGACCGTTTGATGGCGCTGATTCCGTCGGGCGTGGCCGCCGGCATGATGGCGGGTATCCTGTTCCAGTTCGGTCTGGGTGCCTTTGCGGCCATCGAGACCTCGCCCTGGCTCGCCGTCGGCATGCTGCTGGCCTATCTGGTGTTCAAGCGGCTGGCGCCGCGCTATTGCCTGATCCTGTTGCTGATCACCGGTGTGGTGCTCGCCGTGGTGCTGGAAGGCGCGAGTCTCGCCGGCGTCGGTGTGCACCTGGCGATTCCCCGCTTTATCGCTCCCGAGTGGACCATCACCAGCACCCTGAGCCTGGCGTTGCCGCTGGTGGTGGTGAGCCTGACCGGCCAGTTCCTGCCGGGAATGGCGATCCTGCACGCAGCGGGCTATCACACCAGGGCCCGGCCGATTCTGACGGTGGCCAGCCTGACCTCCTTCGCCACCGCCTGCTTTGGCGGCATCACCACGGTGATCGCGGCCATCACCGCTGCGCTGTGCACCGGCAAGGATGCCCACCAGGACCCGGGCCGTCGCTACGTCGCCGGGGTCGCCAACGGCGTCTTCTACCTGGTCGGCGGGCTGTTCGCCGGCACTATTGTGGCGCTCTTCACCTCCTTGCCCGGTGCCTTTGTGGCGGTACTGGCGGGGCTTGCCTTGATCGGAGCGATCACCAGCAATCTGGCCGCCATGATCGCCGCCGAGGGCCACCGCGAGGCCTCGGTGATCGCCTTTATGGTGACGGCCTCGGGCATGAGCCTGTTCGGTCTTGGCGCGGCCTTCTGGGGGGTGGTGATCGGCATGCTGGCGGTCAGGTTGCTGCATGGTGGACGCGCCGCAGCCTGACGCTGGCGGTGATACATGGTCCCAGGCCGAATGGCGCTCGAGCGTCGCGAATTCATCGATGTCAGCACCGTCGGTGAGCCTGACCTGCAGCCGTCTGATACCGCTGGATTAGTGTGCTGAAACGATCGCGGCGTCAGGGTGGGAGCGCGGGGTGACAAAGTTGCCGGCTATCATCGACGGAGCCCTATTTGGGCGCTGTCCGAAAAGTCGACGAGCGAAGGTTAGACAAGGCAAAAATCGGTGAGAAAGCGCAGTTTACGGAGTGTAAATGAGCATTTTGATCCGATTTTTAACGCCGTATTACCGAGTGCAGGCACTTTTCAGACAAGCCCTAGGCAAAGATGTCCGCTGTACTCGCTCGAATCGCCAGGAAACCGCCGTGACCCCGTATTCAAGAAGTGCTCTCGCCTGCCATGCGCTGGCGACCCTGATTCTGATCGCCTTTGGTCTGGTCTATCTCGGCCGCAGCGAATTCATGCCCTACCATGCCGCCGCCATGGGGCTCGACTGGGAGTCGGTCGCTCCAGGCACCCGACAGGTACTGCTGGCGCTGATGCATGCCCTGGGGGGCGCCTGTCTCAGCGTGGCGATGCTGGTCGGCGTTCTGCTGTGGGGGCCGTTTCGGAGGGGGGCCGACTGGGCGACCTGGACGGTGCCGCTGGCCGGCTTTGTGCTGTGTGCGACCTCGCTCTACGCTCAGGTCGGGGTCGCCCTCAGGACACCGGCGTCGCCTCCCATGCTGCCGGTCATCGCCGCCGGTGTCTTGCTGGCGCTGGGGCTGTGGCGGTCACGGCGCTGGCGCCAACGCGACGTCCCGTTGCACACCCGGTCGGACTCACGCTAGCGCACCGTGCTGACGGTAACCGCAGGGTCAGTCTCCCTCCCACTTCTCCAGCAGCCGGTCATGATAGCGCCCCAGCTCAAGAAGCCGACTGGCACCCCGCCCGCTTTCGCCAAGCCGTGCGCGCAGAAGGCGCAGGCGCTTCTCGCAAGCGCTTCGCTCGGCGGCTTCCTGTGTCTGCGCCAGCAGGTCTTCCACCTCACGAATCTCGCGCTGAAGCTGAAGCTCCGGGGGCAGATAGCCTGAGTTCTTCAGCAGTCGGTAGCCTGCCCGCAGCGCCTCGGGAATCATGCTGTCGTCGTCGAGTTCGATGGGCTTGCCGTGATCCGGCAGGTCGTCGAAGGCGCCTTCCTGCTGTGCCTTCTGGATACGTGCCTCGGCCAGTTGATCGAGCAGGGACATGGGAGCACCTCGTGGCGTAAAGCGGTCCTGTTGACCAGACTTTAGGCCATCGGCGCGCTCCCATCACCCGCCACCGGGAACCTTCAAGAGAAGGAAGGCTCGAGGGCTACAGCTCTGGATGTCGACGATGCCAGTCGGTGACCTGCTGGAAGGCCCAGCCAGCGCGTACCAGCATCGATTCGTCGAACATCGGTGCGATGAACTGGAAGGCGATGGGCCCGCCCTGCTGGCTGAAGCCCGCCGGCAGG
The DNA here is from genome assembly GCF_019801245.1 of Halomonas sp. DP1Y21-3. Classification (NCBI taxonomy): domain Bacteria; kingdom Pseudomonadati; phylum Pseudomonadota; class Gammaproteobacteria; order Oceanospirillales; family Halomonadaceae; genus Halomonas; species Halomonas sp. DP1Y21-3. Next base: position 1,063,895 of record NZ_JAHVJM010000001.1, on the reverse strand, counting down.
GTAATGGTCGGGTGCCCGCTCAGATCGAAAGGACAGGTATAGCGCAGCATGCCGGAAAACAGCGCTTCATCCTCACCAAACTTCTCCATGAAGGCCATCGACGGGGCGGCGTAGGCGGTGACCGGGGCGATCAGCAGGTCGACACTGGCCAAGAGGCGATCGACCCGGCCCTTGAACTCGGCCCGGCGCAGCAGTCGTTGCTGGTGGTCCATGGCGCTCTGGGCGCGGCCCAGGTCGATCAGACCAGCAAGACCAGGGCCGTACGCTTCGCGCTGGCTGGGGAAGGTCTCGGCATGGGCTACGGCGGTCTCCACGCCGCACAGTGGCGCCCAGTCGAATACCGCCTGCTGGGTGTCGGGGAAGTCGATTTCCTCGATCACTGCACCGAGCTGTCCTAGCGTGGATACGACTTGTTCGAGGACGCCGCGGGTTTCGGTATCCACCGCTTCGATGGCCCAGCGAGGGTCGAGCCCGATACGCACGCCCTTCAGGCCTCGCGTCATGCCGGCCAGGTAATCCGGCACGGCGAGGGGAACGGCGGTGGGGTCACGTTCGTCGGCACCGGCAATAACGCCAAGCAGCGCCCCTGCATCGGCGGCGCTGCGGGCGATCGGCCCGATGTGGTCCATCGAGGCCGCCAGCTCGAAGGCGCCGTGTCGGCTGACTCGGCCCCAGCTCGGCTTGAGGCCGGTGACGCCGTTGGCGGCCGAGGGGAAGCGAATCGAGCCACCGGTGTCGGTGCCCAGCGAGCCAAAGCACAGCCCGGCGGCGGTGGCCACGCCGGAACCGCTGGACGAGGCGCCTGACCACAAAGCCTCGCCCCAGGGGTTGGTGGGCGGCGTGATGTCGGGGTGGTGATCGGCGAAGGCGCCTTCGGTCTGCTGCAGCTTGCCCAGCAGCACGGCCCCGGCCTGGTCGAGGCGTGTGACGACGCTGGCCGTTTCCCGGGGCACGTGGTCACGGTGCAGGGGCATGCCGTGGGTCGTCCGGGTCCCCGCTGTCCACAGCAGATCCTTGACGGCCACTGGAACACCCTGAAGCGGCCCCTTGTGGATGCCAGCGGCCAGATCGCGGTCCGCCTGGGCGGCCTGTTCAAGTGCACTGTCGGCCATGACGGTGACAAAGCTGTTCAGGGTGGTATCGACGCTGTCGATTCGCTCGAGCATGGTTCGAGTGACCTCGACGGCGCTCAGTTCCCTGGACTGGATTCGACGGCCGACCTCGATAAGGCCGTCAAAGTGCAGCGGATGGTCTGTCATTGTTGTCATCCTGATGGTGAGAGAAGACGCTCACCTTCAGGGTAGGCAGGGCGTGGGACTCAGGTTTGCCTGAACGGGCCAAGCGGTGGCCCGAGAGGGCCAGAGCGAGCTGGTGGGGTCACATCGTCTCGGGTGCGTGGCGACCTGCTTGCAGCAAGGTCGAGGGCGGATGACCGTAGGCCTGACGGAAGCTACGGCTGAAATGGGAGACACTGGTGAAGCCATGCTCCAGGGCGACCTCGGTGACGCTGCGGATACCACCTGCCCGCAGGGTGGCGCGACTCTGCTCCAGGCGAATCGCCCACAGGACTGCCATGGGGGTGTGACCGTGCTGAGCGAACAGCCGGGTGAGGGTGCGCCGAGAGACATGGTTGTCCCGGGCGATGCGATCGAGGCTCAGGGACGGGTCCTGGTGCTGTTGTCGAAGGTAGTGGCAAAGGCGTCGGTAGAGCGCGTCATTGCGACTGTCGCCAGCGCCGCCCAGCCCCTCGAGCACCAGAGCCGCCAGATCGACCATCGCCTCGCCGAGCCCGATCGACGACGCTTCGGCGTCTAGCCGGGCGCCGTCTCGGATCAACGCCTTCAAAGAGGTGGCGCCGGGCAAGGTCGCCGGGATAGGTCGCGCGGTCAGCGGCTCGGTGGAGGTCAGGCGACGCATCAAGGGCGCCCGAGGAAGGCGCACCAGATGAAGCGCGCTGGCGCTCAGGCACCATTCGAACGGGCGGCAGGCATCGTACAGCACCAGGTCGCCGGGCCCGATGGCGATACGCCGCTGATCCTGGTCGAGTCTGGCCGTGGCGTTCTCGAGAAAGCCGAGCCACAGGTCATCGTCGCTGTCGCGGGACAGGTGGTGTGACTGCCGGCGCCAGCGGTGGGAAGAGGCGGCCATGGTACTGATGGCGACGTCGCCGTATTGCCTGACGTTGAGACTGCCATGGAAGGGCCGTTCGTCGAGGCATTGGCTGTCGGCTGGAATGCAGTGGCTGCAGACGACGTCGTGCCAGAAGGCGAAGCGCTCTCGGGAGTCGATCTGTCGGGTGGTAAAGGCGGCCGTCATGCGGGTGTCCTTCCGGGCGGGGCGGCCACAGGGTCTCAAAATGGACATTGATGCCGCCATCGTCCCGACACTATAGCGCAGGCAGGGTCGGTGAACGCTCTGCAATAGCGGGTGCGGCGAACCTCTGTCTAGGCGAGGGCGTCCATCAGGCAGGCTCGATGTCTGTGGAACCTGCTCGCATTTCACTCCTCATCGCTGAACTCGGCAAAGAGTTCATGAACGAGGCTTCTCAGCCACTGGTTGGCGGGGTCCTGATGAAATCGGCGGTGCCAGAACAGGTTGATCGGCAAGGACGGAAAGTCCAGAGGGTGGGCGCGGGTCACCAGGCCAAAGCGCTCGGCGGTGGCCTCGGCCAGCTTGTCGGTCACCGTCACCACCAGATCGGTGCTGGCGATCACGAAGGGTACCGTGACGAAGTGGGGCATACGCAGGCACACCGGGCTTGGTACACCGGCCTCGGCCAGCACGTTGGCGATCGACTCGTGGCCTGTCCCCTGGGCATCGATCAGGACGTGGCGGGCGCGCACGAAGGCCTCGCGGGACAGCTCACCTTCGGCCAAGGGATGGCCCCGTCGCATCAGGCAGACGTAGCGCTGGGTGAACAGTCGACGCTGGTAGAAGCCGGCACCCAGCTGGGGAATCAATCCGACGGCAAGGTCGATTTCGCCGTCCTCCATGCGTCGCTTCAAGTTGTGGCCTCGCACTGTCTCGAGGCTGACGCCGGGCGCCGCCTTCTCCAGTGCTTCGAGCAGGCGTGGCAGAAAGACGATCTCGCCGATGTCGGTCATCGACACGGTGAAGCGCCGGTCGCTGGCGGCGGGGTGAAAGTCGCGCGCCAGATTGAGCCCCCGCTCCAGCTGTGACAGGGCGTCCTCGACCAGGGGGTGCAGGCGATTGGCGTAGGGGGTCGGTGCCAGCCCGCTCGAGGTTCGCTCGAACAGTTCGTCGTCCAGCAAGGTACGCAGGCGTTTCAGCGCGTGGCTGACGGCAGGTTGGGTGATGCCCAGTCTCTCGGCCACCCGGTTGAGGTTGCGCTTGCGGTGGATCAGGTCGAAGACCACCAGCAGGTTGGTATCGATATCGCTCAGACGGAGCATGGATGGGACTCCCAGGGGGCGACATTGGCCAGAATAGCTCGGCGAGTTTGCCTCAGTATGCCGTGAGAACGTGGCGATCCACGGTTAGACCTAAGTCCACCCCCGCAGGCTGAAATCCGGCGCAACCAGCTGACGTGGCGCTATATTCATACGGTTGATGGGAGACATGATCGTGGCTTTGTGGAGCCAAGGGGGGCGTCTTTCTAAGGTGGGGTCTCTAGATGGCTCGCCCCATGTCGAGACGACCTTCAGAGGAGCTTCACCATGACCCAGCCAGATCAAGCCTCCCAGCAAACACACGCCTTCTCGTACGCTCGACTGAGGGTGGCGGTCGTCGGCGGTGGCATCGGCGGCGTCGCCCTGGCCATCGGCCTTGGCCGCGCCGCGGACCTGGATGTTCGCCTGTATGAAGCGGCCAACGCCTTCTCCGAGATCGGCGCCGGCGTTTCCTTCGGACCCAACGCGGTGCGTGCCATCGAGCGCCTCGAGCTCAAGGCGCCGTATTCCGATATTGCCGATGGCTCCCCGGCGCCCTTCGAGGATGTCTGGTTCGAGTGGCGGCGCTGGCATGACGACAACTACCTGACGGCCTCCCTGGCCCCCGGTTGCGGGCAGTCATCGGTGCACCGTGCCGACTTTCTCGATGCCATCGTGGCCCATCTGCCGGAAGGTATCGCCCACTTTGGCAAGCGCCTGGCGTCCGTCGATCAGGACGATCACGGGTGCCGACTCGAGTTCACCGACGGCAGCCACGCCGAGGCCGATATCGTGATCGGCTTCGATGGCATCAAGTCGGTGGTGCGCGAGCACGTGTTGCCTCCGCAGGAGTACGGCTATCTGGGGCCTCGCTACAGCGGCACCGAGGCCTATCGCGGGATGATCGAGACCGGCGCCCTGGCCCAGGCCTTCGAGGCGGCCGGCGTCGAGCCGCGCCTGGCGCGGGTGCCGCAGATGTACCTGGGCCCGGATCGCCATGTGCTGACCTTTCCGGTCAAGGGGGCCGAACTCGTCAATGTGGTGGCCTTCGTCACCGATCGCCGCGCCACGCGCTTCACGCCGGCGGGGGACGCGCCCTGGGTGGTCGAGACCAGCCAGCAACAGATGCTCGATGACTTCCCCGGCTGGGGACCGGCGACCCGGACGATTCTCGGGCTGATCGAGGCGCCTACCCGCTGGGCGCTGCACGATATCGCGCCGCTGCCGCACTATCGGCGCGATCGCGTCCTGCTGGTGGGAGACAGCGCCCACGCCATGCTGCCCCACCAGGGGGCGGGTGCTGGACAGGCGCTGGAGGACGCCTATGTGCTGTCTGAGCTGCTTGCCGACCCGCGCTGTGATCGTTCCAGTGTCGAGGACGTCTTGGCGGCCTTCGAGACGGTGCGACGGCCTCGTGCCAGCCGAGTGCAGACCACTTCCTTCGAGGCTGGAGAGCTCTACGAGTACGCTGCGCCGGGGATCGGTGATGACGAGGCGCGTATCGCCAGAGAGCTGGAGCAGCGCTTCGACTGGCTGTGGCAGCACGACCCCGAGGACGACGTGATCGCCTCACGCCGGCAGTTGGGCTGGGCCGAGGCGAAAGCCGAACGCTGAGCGTCCTTGCGGTCGTGGGCTCAACCTTCGGGTCGCAACGCCTTCACAACGACAACAATACAGGAGGTCTCCATGACCACCACTGCTGACGAGTTTCTGGCCGAGCGACGCTTCGGTCGCTTTCAACGCCACCTGCTGATCTGGTGCTCCCTGATCATCGTGTTCGATGGCTACGACCTGATCATCTATGGTGTGGTGCTGCCATTGGTGATGGAGCAATGGCAGCTGACCAGCATCCAGGCGGGCCTTCTGGGAAGCTCTGCACTGCTTGGCATGATGGTCGGCGCGATCACCTTCGGCACCCTGGCCGATCGCCTCGGGCGCAGGGTGATCATCCTGTCGTGCCTGGCGCTGTTCAGCGTGGTCACGGTGATCAATGGCCTGGCCACCACCCCGACCCAGTTCGCGGTGTGTCGCTTTATCGCCGGATTGGGGCTTGGCGGGGTGATGCCCAACGTGGTGGCGCTGGTCACCGAGTATTCACCGAGGCGGCTGCGCACCACGCTGGTGGCGATCATGTTCAGCGGCTACTCCATCGGCGGCATGCTGTCAGCGGGCCTCGGCATCCTGATCGTGCCTCGCCTGGGTTGGGAGATGATGTTCTTCCTGGCGGGGGTGCCGCTGCTGTGCCTGCCGTTCATGTGGCGCCACCTGCCGGAGTCCCTCGACTATCTGGTGCGCAAGGGACGCCATGAGGAGGCCGAGCGTATCGCTCAGCAGCTGACACGGCAGGAGGGCCTCGATGCCATCCCGCACCTCGCGGCCAGCGAGGAGGCCGACGCCAAGGCACCTGTCGCGGCGCTGATGCAGCCCCAGCGCCGCGTCAGCACGCTGATGTTCTGGTTGGCCTCCTTCATGTGCCTGCTGATGATCTACGCCCTCGGTTCCTGGCTGCCGACACTGATGACCATGGCCGGCTATCCCATCGGCAAGAGCCTAGGCTTTCTGCTGGTCATGAACCTTGGCGCCATTGCCGGCGCCATCGGTGGAGGACTGGCGTCCGATCGACTGTCGCCACGGCTGGTGCTGATCGTGTTCTTTGTTGCCGGCTCCTGCGCCCTGGCGCTGCTTGGGCTGAAGAGCTCGACGCTGGTGCTCTATGCCCTGGTTGCCGTTGCCGGCGCGGCGACCATCGGCGCCCAGATCCTGATCAACGCCTACGTCGCTCAGTACTACCCGCCGGCCATTCGCTCCACCGCGGTGGGATCGGCGCTGGCGGTGGGCCGCGTCGGAGCCCTGGCGGGGCCCTTGGTCACCGGCATGCTGCTGTCGCTGTCGTTGCCCCACGCGGTCAATTTCGCCGCCTTTGCGGTGCCGGGACTGATCGCACTGGTGGCGGTGTCGCTGATCGGACGCCCGTCCACGGCAACGACCGCCTCGCCGCACACCGGCTAGACGACGGGGCCGCACCGTACAGCTGGACCGGCAGTGAGATCCGCTGGTCCAGCACGCGGATGACGCCCTGAATTCAAACAACAAGTGAAGCCCCCGCGAGATCGCTCTCGCGGGGGCTTTGGTGGTGGGTCGCTTGCGCTTGACGGTCGATCAAGACCGTCAGGCGGCCCCCTGTCGATCAAGCCCTGCCAAGGGCTCTGGCGCTAGCCTGGACTCAGGCGTCGGCCTTCTCCTTTTTCGCCTTGCGGCCAGCCGGCTTGCCGCTGGGTGTGCTCAGCTCTGTCTTGTCGCTCTGTCGGGCCTTTTCCGGGGCCTTGGCAGGGTCATCGGCAAGCGCCCGGGCCGGCGCGCGCGCTTCGCTCTTCTTGATCACGGTGGTGCCGGCGAAGATCTCGCCCTCCACATAGACCTCCCCGTAGTAGGACGCTCGCAGCACTTCCTTGAGCTCGCTGATTAAGGGGTAGCACGGGTTGGCGCCGGTGCACTGGTCATCGAAGGCCTCTGCGGCCACTTCATCGAGCTTGGCCAGGAAGTCGGCCTCGGGGACGCCGGCTTCCCTGATCGAGGCGGGGATGTCCAGCTCGCGCTTGAGCTCATCGAGCCAGTTGATCAGTCGCTCGACCTTCTGGGCGGTGCGGTCGCCGGCCTGGGGCTGCCCCAGGTGATCGGCGACCTCGGCGTAGCGGCTGCGCGCCTTGGGCCGGTCGTACTGGGAGAAGGCGGTCTGCTTGGTCGGGTTGTCGTTGGCGTTGAAGCGCACCACGTTGGTGATCAGCAGCGCATTGGCCAGGCCATGGGGCAGGTGGAACTCGGCGCCGAGCTTGTGGGCCATGGAGTGGCACACGCCAAGGAAGGCATTGGCGAAGGCCATGCCGGCGATGCTGGCGCCACTGTGGACCTTCTCGCGGGCCACGGCGTTGCGCTCGCCCTCACGGTAGCTGGCCGGCAGGTATTGCTTCAGCAGCTTCAGCGCCTGCAGCGCGTGACCGTCGGAGAACTCGTTGGCCAGCACCGAGACGTAGGCCTCCAGCGCGTGGGTCACGGCGTCATAACCCCCGAAGGCGGTCAGCGAGCGGGGCATCTTCATCACCAGGTTGGCATCGACGATGGCCATGTCCGGGGTCAGCTGATAGTCCGCCAGCGGGTACTTGATGCCGGTGGCGTCATCGGTAACCACCGCGAAAGGCGTGACCTCGGAGCCGGTTCCGGAGGTGGTGGGGATGCACACCAGGCTGGCCTTTTCGCCCATGGTGGGGAACTGGTAGATCCGCTTGCGGATGTCCATGAAGCGCATCGCCAGGTCCTGGAAGTGCACGTCCGGGTGCTCGTACTTGACCCACATGATCTTGGCGGCGTCCATCGGCGAGCCGCCGCCGAGCGCCAGGATCACGTCGGGCTGGAAGCTGGCCATGGCCTCGGCGCCCTTGTCGACGATCGACATGGTGGGGTCGGCCTCGACGTCGTAGAAGGTGTGGACCTCCATGCCGAGGCCCTTGAGCAGGGCCATCAGCTCATCGGCGTAGCCGTTGTTGAACAGGAAGCGGTCGGTGACGATAAAGGCGCGCTGCTTGTCCTTGAGGTCGGTCAGCGCCACCGACAGGCTGCCGCGACGGAAGTAGATCGATTCGGGGAGCTTGTGCCACAGCATGTTTTCCGCCCGCTTGGCCACGGTCTTGGTGTTGATCAGGTGCTTGGGACCGACATTTTCGGAGATCGAGTTGCCGCCCCAGGAACCGCAGCCGAGGGTCAGCGAAGGCGCCATGTCGAAGTTGTACATGTCGCCGATGCCACCGTGGGAGGTGGGGATATTGACCAGGATGCGCGCGGTCTTGAGGCGGTGGCCGAAGTAGCGGATACGTGACTGCTGGGTGTCCTGGTCGGTGTAGAGCCCCGAGGTGTGGCCGATACCACCGAACTCGACCATGGTGCAGGCCTGGTCCACCGCGTCCTCGAAGGAACTGGCGCGGAACATGCCGAGCGTCGGTGACAGTTTTTCGTGGGCAAAGGCGTCGTCGATGCTGACCCGTTCGCCCTCGCCGATCAGGATCTTGGTGTCGGCCGGTACCTCGATGCCGGCGAGTCCGGCGATGGTCGCCGCCGACTGGCCGACGATGGCGGCGTTGAGCGCGCCATTTTTCAGAAGCACCTGACGGACCTGGTCGGCCTCGTCGGCGGACAGCAGGTAGGCCGCGTGGGAGGCGAAGCGTTCACGCACCTCGTCGTAGACCTCGTCGAGCACGATCACCGCTTGCTCCGAGGCGCATACCACGCCGTTGTCGAAGGTCTTGGACATCAGGATCGAGGCCACCGCCCGCTTGATGTCCGCGCTCTCGTCGATCACCACCGGCACGTTGCCGGCACCCACGCCGATGGCCGGCTTGCCCGAGGAGTAGGCCGCCTTGACCATGCCGGGGCCGCCGGTGGCCAGGATCAGGTTGATGCCCTCGTGCTTCATCAGGGCCTCGGACAACTCCACCGAGGGCTGGTCGATCCAGCCGATGATGTCCTGTGGTGCACCGGCAGCCACCGCCGCCTCCAGCACCAGCTTCGCGGCGGCGTTGGTGCAGTGACGTGCGCGCGGGTGGGGCGAGAAGATGATGCCGTTGCGGGTCTTCAGCGAGATCAGCGCCTTGAAGATGGCCGTGGAGGTGGGGTTGGTGGTGGGGATGATGCCGCAGATCAGGCCCACCGGCTCGGCGATGGTCATGGTGCCGGCTTCATCGTGGGTGGCGATGACGCCGCAGGTCCTGTCGTCCTTGTACTTGTTGTAGATGAACTCCGAGGCAAAGTGGTTCTTGATCACCTTGTCCTCGAGCACGCCCATGGCGGTCTCTTCCACCGCCTGGCGGGCCAGCGGTATGCGGGCCTGGTTGGCGGCAAGCGAGGCAGCGCGAAAGATCGCATCGACCTTCTCTTGAGAGAAGCTGGCAAAGACCCGTTGCGCGGCCTTGACCCTGGCGACGAGGGCGTCGAGTTCAGCGAGGTTGGTAACAGCCATTATTGGCCTCCAGTAACATGACAAAGGAAAGAAAAGCGACCTGCGAAACCTCCTTGGCGTGTGCAGCGCCTGTTGCTCGGAGCTGGGCATGTGCCTGGCTCGGGCGTCGGCGAGCGTCGGGCTCGGGCGTCGGCGAGCATAAGAAGCAAAGCGGCTTGAAAAGTGGCTTGATGTCTTCCCGTCGAGATTCAGTCTATGGCTGTCTCGATTCAGCTCTGCTGACAGGGGTCAGCTTTGTCGCCGGTATTCCGCTGATCCGAACATCATGATGATCGCAAGCATCAGCCCGGCCTATCCGTGGGCTGGGGTAGGGAGGGCGCTTCAGCCGAGCCCCCTGTGGAGGAGGAGAGGTAGACTCCACCTCGGTCAGGAGAGGCCATTGGCAATAATGTCAGGACACAAATCGTCACTCCGACGGGTCTTGCGACCCGAGTGATGGTTGACTAGCCTCGTGTGACGATAGTTGGACGAAAGCTATACAGAGCGAAAGGAGTCGTTATGTGGAGCCTCAAGGATCTTCATCTGCAGCCGATCGCCGGTGAATGGAGGGCTGGAAGTTCCGGCGAGTCGCTCAAGGTGATGGACCCCTACCACCAGAAACAACTGGTGGAGATCACCCAGGCAGATTGCTCCGACGTCGAGCATGCCTTTGATGCGGCCGACCGAGCGCAACGGCAGTGGGCGAATACCAGCGCTACCCACAGAGCGGCTGTACTGCGCCGTGTCGCCGAACTGATGGAAGAGCGCAAGGATGAACTGGTCGAGTGGCTCATCCGCGAGTCGGGCAGCACTCGCATCAAGGCCGAACTCGAGTGGAACAATGCCTGGGAGATGTCGCTCGAAGCCGCCGCCATGGCCACTCGCGTGCAAGGTACCACTGCCGCTTCGAGCGTCCCGGGCAAGGACCATAGGGTCTATCGCAAGCCGCTGGGCGTGATTGGCGTGATCAGTCCTGGAACTTTCCCTTCCACCTGACCCAGCGCACCATCGGCCCCGCCCTTGCGCTGGGTAACGCCGTGGTGCTCAAGCCTGCCAGCGATACCCCCTTGACCGGTGGATTGCTGCTGGCACGGCTTTACGAGGAAGCGGGGCTGCCGAAGGGGCTCCTCAGTGTTCTGGTTGGTGCCGGCAGCGAGCTCGGCGACCCGCTGGTCGGACATCGGCTAGCCAAGCTTATCTCCTTCACCGGTTCCACCGAGGTGGGCCGACAGATCGCCAAGGGGGCGGTCGGCGGAGAACATATCAAGCCAGTGGCACTGGAACTCGGCGGCAACAGTCCCTTTGTGGTGCTCGATGACGCTGACATCGATCGGGCCGTACGGGCGGCGGTGGTCGGCAAGTTCATGCATCAGGGCCAGATCTGCATCGCCATCAACCGTATCATCGTCGATGCGTCGATCCACGACGCCTTTGTCGAGCGCTTCGTCGAGCGGGTCAAGGGGCTCAAGGTCGGGGACCCCTCCGACGCACATACCGTCATCGGACCGATCATCAACGATCAACAGCTAGACGGGCTGAAGGACACCATCGACAGGGCCCGTGAGTCTGGTGCCCGGGTGGCGCTCGAGGGCTCTCTTGAAGGCCCTTGCCTGCATCCCTGGGTGTTCAGCCACGTCAGCGAAGAGATGGACCTGGCCTGCAACGAGATCTTTGGTCCGATCGCCGGCATCATCAAGGCCGACGGTGAGGCCGAGGCGATACGCATCGCCAATGCCACCGAGTATGGCCTCTCCGCAGCGGTCTTCAGCGGTTGTTCGGCGCGCGGCGAACGGGTGGCACGCCAGATAGAGTCGGGAATGGTGCACGTCAATGACATGCCGGTGAACGACGAACCACACATGCCGTTCGGTGGTGAGAAGAATTCCGGGATCGGCCGCTTCAACGGCGACTGGGTGCTGAACGAGATGACAACCGTGCAATGGGTCAGCGTCCAGCACGAGCCTCGCGACTATCCCTTCTGATGGTTTCCTCGGATACGGTGCGAAGCGCGTGCCGCCTGCTAGAGTCAAGTAGACTTAGGGTTGTGGCTTGAACCCTCTGTGAGCGTCCCTGGACCCTGGCCAGGGTCAACCGACAGCGCTAGGGTGAAAGGGAATCAAGACCAACGTCTTAGACAAGGAGATGTTATGAAAAACAGCATGATGCGTCGTTTCGGAATGGCTTTCGTGGTCGCCATGATGGCGGGTGGTCTGGCCGCCTGCGAAGAGGAAGGCCCTGCCGAGCAGGCCGGCGAGGAAATGGATCAGGCGGTCGAGGATGCCGGTGAGTCCATGGAAGACATGGGCGAAGAGATGGAAGAGTCGGCCGAGGAAGCCACCAACTGATGTAACAGGCGTCACCGTCAGCGGCGCTATGCCGAAAGAGGCAGCGTGAAGGACGGGGCTGCTCACACTGACCTTGTGGGTCGGTGATGTCGCCTGTCTTCGCCGCTGAGGAGTATCAGGATAAGAGGTCTGTCCCCTAGGGGCAGGCCTTTTCTGTGTGCAACGGAGTTGTTTCATGATCAAGCGGATCAAGATTGCGGCGGCACTGAGCGGCCTGATGATGTCCCAGGCAGTGATGGCCGCCGCGCCCGAAACGTCACACTGGTCCTACACGGGAGACACGGGACCTGCCCACTGGGCTGACATCGACGACGACTTCAGTATGTGTGGCCTGGGTCGCAACCAGTCGCCCGTCGATATCGACGGCGCTATCGATGCCGAACTTCCACCGCTACAACTTGACTACGCGACCACCGGGACCAGGGTCTTCAACAATGGCCACACGGTGCAGGTAGCCTCCCCCGAGGGCAACACGCTGACGCTTGATGGGGATCTCTTCACCCTGCAGCAGATGCACTTTCACGCGCCTTCCGAGCACACGGTAGACGGACAACGTTTCCCGCTGGAAGCGCATCTGGTGCACAGCGACAAGGACGGCAACCTGGCGGTAGTCACGGTGCTGTTCGAGGAAGGCGAGGAAAATGCAGCATTGCGCTCGCTTGCCGATAGCCTGCCGGATACCGCCGGTGAACGTGCCGACGTAACCGATACCGTGAACTTCACGCAGATGTTGCCGGCCCAGCATGACTACTATCGCCTGAACGGTTCCTTGACCACTCCACCCTGCTCCGAAGGCGTCCGCTGGGTGATCATGCAGAGCACGCAGGATATTTCATCTGATCAGGTCGAGTCGTTCTCTGCTGCGATCGGGGACGCCAATAACCGGCCGCTGCAGCCTCTGAATGCCAGAGTGCCACTCAAGTAGTTCTGTCTCTCGACAACACCTTGTCACATGGTGATAACCATCGCTCCCGGACGTCGTCGGCGCTGCTGCGCTGGGTCCGGGCCGGCACTTGCATGGCATCATTGATGCTGTCGGTACTAGCCAAGTCGCGATTGTCACTCTAATGTAAACGGGGAAGTTACAAATTTTTCTCCTGGAGGTGCTTCATGAAGCAAGGAATGTTTCGTCGTCTGGCCCTGGCCAGCGCTGTGGCGTCCATGATGCTGGTACTGGCGGGTTGCGAGGACGACGCGGCCGAAGACGCTGGCGCTCAGGTGGACGATGCACGCGAAGCGGTGGAAGAGCAGGCGCAGGAGACCGCCGCCGAAGCGGAGCAGTTGGCCGAGGACGCCGGAGAGGCGATGAGCGAGACCGCCGACGATGCCGAGCAGGCGATGGATGAAGCCGCCGCCGAAGCGGAGCAGCAGGCCGAGGACGCCGGAGAGGCGATGAGCGAGACCGCCGACGACGCTGAGCAGGCGATGGATGAAGCCGCTGCCGATGCCGAACAGCAGGCCGAAGAGGCGGAGCAGGCGATGGATGAAACTGCTGCCGACGCTGAACAGGCGATGGATGAAGCCGCCGCCGATGCCGAGCAGCAGGCCGAGGACGCCGAGCAGGCGATGGACGAAACCGCTGCCGATGCCGAACAGCAGGCCGACGAGGCTGCCGCAGGAGCCTCCAACCTGGTCGACGACGCTCAGGAAGCGCTGGGTGATGCTGCCGATGCCGTGCAAGAGCAGGCCAACGAGGCCATGGAGGGCATGAGCAATCTGGCAGAGGACGCCCAGAATGCCCTGAGCGATATGGCCGGTGACGCCGAACAGGGGGCCGATGCGGCTGCCGAAAGTGCGGGTCAGGCGGTCGAGGAAGCCGGTGACGAGGTCGAGCAGGCGACCGACGAGGCGGCCCAGTAAGTCGAACCTTCTGGTCGGGGCTTTTGCGCCGGGCGTCGGTTCTACAGGCTCGGTTTCTTCAGGCTTGGCGCCTTCATGGCGCCTTCAGACGCACCCACCGGCCCTTGAGCCCGTCAGAAACACAAAAAGGCCGAGATCCTGGATCTCGGCCTTTTTGCGTTGCCTATCTGTGGGCTGGGTGGCCATCACTGCCCGCCGCTGAGGGCGGCAGGCAGCGACGATGATCAGCCGTTCTGCTCGATGCCCTGGATGTACCAGGGGGCATCGTCACGCATTTCGCGGATCAGGTGCCAGGTCTCGTTGAACTCGGTTTCGCTGCCGTTTTCCTTGAGCACGCCGTGGAACAGCACCCGCGCCTCGGCCTGGTTGGCGAACTCCTGAACGCCGCCGAGCTCCGCAAACAGGCGCACGATTTCGGTCTGGTTGTTGGCCGGCTCCTGGGCCCGCTGTTCGCGCAGCAGGTTGTAGAGTTCCGGCGTCACGTACTCCTGGATGCGCGGCAGGTCGTTGTTGTCCCAGGCCCGCTGAAGGGTCATGAAGTGCTCCTTGGCGCCGCCGAGGAAGCGTTCACGGTCGAACCAGGCGGGGTCTCCCTGAGGCCCTCCGGTCTGAGTGCCTGCGCTGTGGGCACCGAGACCTCCCGCGGAGCCCGGCATGTTGAACGGTGAGCTCTGGTGCTGTTCACGGTGCATGCCGGATGAACCGCCTCCCGCCGATGCGGTGGCCGTGCGCCGCCGTGCCAGCAGCTTGAACAGCAGGAAGGCCGCGCCTGCCATCAGCAGCAGGTCGACCATGCCGAGGCCATCGAAGGCGCCGCCGAAGAACAGCGCGCCGAGGAGGCTGCCGGCCAGCAGACCGCCGAGCATACCGCCCATCAGGCCGCTCTTCTTGCCGGCGGTCGGGGCGGCGTTGGGACGAGCGGTGTTCTGTGACTGGGTCGCACTGGGGCTGGCCTGGCGCGAGTAGGAACCAACACTCTTGCCGCCACCCAGGCGGCGGGCGTCGGCGCTGTCGACGGCAAGGCCGAAGCCCATCACGCCGACAAGGATCATCACGAGAAGGTGACGCATCGAAGACATCTCCGTAGTTCGGCCTGCATTGGCCAGTCTGGGCCTTTGACCCTGGTGGTCAGAGGCACGTCGCTCGTCCATTCTAGCGATAACGGGCGCCGCGGGAAGCCGTGTACAACGAAAAGTCGAGGAGACCCCATGCTGATCGAACGTAGTGACAGTCTGCTGCTGGTGGTCGACGTGCAGACGGCATTGATGCCGGTGGTGGAAAGAGGGGATCAGGCGATCACCGAGATCGGCTGGCTGGCGGCCGTGGCAGAGCGCCTGGAGGTGCCTGTGTGGGTGACCGAGCAGTATCCTCAGGGGCTCGGGGCGACCGAGCCGCGACTGAAATGTGCCCTGCCACAGAGCACCCGCTGGTTCACCAAGAGTCACTTCAACGCCTGCCGGGAGCGCGATATTGCACAGGCCTTCGAGGCGGCTGCGCCGCGTCAGGTCGTGATTGCCGGGGCCGAAGCCCATATCTGTGTGCTGCAGACGGCACTTGGCCTGCTGGAACGGGGTGTCGAGCTGTTCTGGCTGGTCGAAGGCTGCGTCAGTCGCCGCAGCGATGAAGCGAGACTTGCCGGCGAGCGCGCAAGACAGGCCGGCGCCTGGCAAGTCAGCGCCGACATGGTGGCCTACGAATGGCTGGAACGCTGTGACGACGCGACCTTTCGCGAGGTGCATCGTGAACTGCTGCGCCCCAGGGCGTCCCGGCCGCTGCGGCTGGCGCCCTGAGGATCACAGCTGGCGCGCCAGCCAAGCCAGACAATAAAGCCACGCCTTCATGATCGCTGAAAGGTGGCACCGTGCACCGTCTGCGGCGCACGGACGAGCGCTACCGGCGTAGCGGCGGCGCGACTCAGGCGGGGTTGTCGCGGGTGAACACCAGGGTGCCACCCTCGGACTCGGCGGCGTTGAAGCGGTACCCGGCCACGTCGAAGTCCTTGAGCCCTTCCTTGTCGTCCAGGCGTTGCTGGATCATCCAGGCGGCCATCAGTCCCCGGGCCTTCTTGGCGTAGAAGCTGATGATCTTGTAGCGATCGTTCTTCCAGTCCTTGAACACCGGGGTGACCACTTCGGCCTTGAGCTTTCTGGCATCGATGGCCTTGAAGTACTCGTTGGAGGCCAGGTTGACCAGCACAGGTGTTCCGCTCTGTGCCACCGCCCGGTCGAGCTCCTCGGTCAGCAGCGGCTTCCAGAAGGCGTAGAGGTCCTTGCCCTTGGCGTTTTCCAGACGGGTGCCCATTTCCAGGCGATAGGGCTGGATCAGATCCAGCGGGCGCAGCAGGCCATAGAGGCCCGACAGGATGCGCAGATGATCCTGGGCGAAGCGGTTGTCGGCTTCATCGAAGGCGTCGGCCTGCAGGCCGACGTAGACGTCGCCCTGGAAGGCCTGGGCGGCGACCTTGGCGTTGTCCGGAGTGAACGGGGTCTGCCACTGACCGAAGCGCGCCGCGTTGAGTCCGGCGATCTTGTCGCTGACGCCCATCAGCTCCGAGATGCGGGCCGGGCTGTAGTCGCGCAGGATGTCGATCAGCTCGCGGGAGCGGTCGAGGTAGTCGGGCTCGCTGTGGATATCGGTGGTGGCCGGGGTCTCGAAGTCCAGCGTCTTGGCCGGAGAGATCACGCTGAGCATGGGCGTGCTCCTGATGTCAGGTAGGGAAAATTGGCAAGTGGCCGTCATTGTACCAAGCCCCGCCGCCGCTCGGGACGAGGGCGAGGCTATGGACGCCATAGTAAAGAGGGCATGCCTGCCGGCAAGGGCAGGCGTTGTTCTTTGCTTGAGGCCGAGGGGGCGAGGCCGCTTCAGGGGCTGGGGTTGGGCAGCCTGTGATGGATGGCCTCGATGCCTTCGATGACTTCGTCGGCCAGCACCAGGGACTCCGAGGCGAGGTTGCTCTCGAGCTGCTCCATGGTGGTCGCGCCGATGATGTTGCTGGTCAGGAAGGAGCGCGAGTTGACGTAGGCCAGCGCCATCTGGGCCGGGTCCAGGGCGTGCTCGTGGGCCAGTTCGACGTAGGCGCGGGTGGCATCGATCGCCTGATCGGAGCTGTAGCGGCTGAAGCGGTCCCACAGGGTCAGGCGGGCGCCAGGCGGACGGGCGCCGTCCAGATACTTGCCCGACAGCACACCGAAGGCCAGCGGCGAGTAGGCCAGCAGTCCCAGCTGTTCGCGGTGAGCGATCTCTGCCAGCCCCACCTCGAAGGTCCGGTTGAGCAGGTTGTAGGGGTTCTGTATCGAGGCGACCCGCGGCAGGCCCAGGGACTCGGCCAGTTGCAGGCAGCGCATCACGCCCCAGGGTGTCTCGTTGGACAGACCCACGGCGCGTACCTTGCCGGCATCGACCAGTTCCTTGAGGGCCGACAGTGTCTCTTCCAGATCGGTGGCCTGCTCGTCCTCGTCGTGGGTATAGCCCAGGCGACCGAAGAAGTTGGTCGAACGGTCCGGCCAGTGCAGCTGGTAGAGATCGACGTAGTCGGTGTTCAGGCGTGCAAGGCTTGCGTCGATGGCCTCATGAAGATGGGCGCGAGTCAGGCGAGGTCCGCCGCGGATGTGCTTGATACCGGGGCCGGCAGCCTTGGTGGCGATGACCACGTCGTCGCGGCTTTGGCGGCCCTTGAGCCAGGAGCCTACATAGCTCTCGGTCAGTCCCTGGGTTTCGGCCTTGGGTGGCACCGGGTACATCTCGGCGGCGTCGATGAAGTTGACGCCGAAGGCCACCGCGCGGTCGAGCTGGGCATGGGCCTCGGCCTCGGTGTTCTGCTCGCCGAAGGTCATGGTTCCAAGGCACAGGCGACTGACGTCGATGCCGGTGTTGCCAAGGGGACGGATCTGCATGGGGACTCCTTGTGGTAGGCCTTTGTCAGGGGGGCGCAGCGCCGCCGCCGGACCGTTTTTGCTGCAAAGCATCGAGATGGTACCTTTGGCCGGCAGGGGTCGCCAAATCCCGGGGGTTGAGTCCGTATCGGGCCAGGCGTATGCTTGCCACCCCGTTGCCGCGGAGGAGTCCGTGGCACCGTCGATTCAACAGGAGATCGCCCGCGACACAGGAGGTGTCCGGTCCGACTTCCATCCTTTGGACTCAAGGTTGTTGCCATGCAGCAGGCATCGTCACTGAAGACGCGGCTCGAGTACCGTCTGGCCCAGCAGTTGTTTCACACTCGCTGGTTGCCCCGCTCGCCGCGAACCCAGAGGCTGACCATGCGTCTGTTTCAACGCTGTGCGGACGCCGGGCACCCGGCAGCACTGTCGTTGTACGGGCACATGCTGTTTCACCGGTCACGGGCACCCCAGGACAAGGCACGCGGCGCTCGCTACGTGCTGCAGGCCGCCCATGGCGGGGACGTCAGGGCGCAGTACCAGGCAGGCCAGATCCACGAACATGGCTGCGCGCTGTACCCGGCGCGCCACGACCACGCCGTGACCTGGTACGCCCGGGCCGGGGAAGCGGGTCATGCGTTGGCGGCGGCGCGCCTGGAGCGCGCCTACCGGGATGGTGAGCTGTCGCTACCGGTGGATCCAGAGCGTGCCGCCTACTGGGCGGTGCTGGCTTCGGCAGGGCAGGCCTCGTCAGGACAGCCTTCGTCAGGGCAAACCTTGGCACGCCAGGCCTCGCCAGGTTCGGCCAATAGCGCCCTGGCCAATGGACAGCCTGTTCCGGGGCAGTCCGCCAGGCAAGACGGTGTCACGCTGGACAAAGCGGAAGCCCAACAGCGACACTAGAGGTATCAGGCGCGGCGGTTGGGTCGCGCACGGGTCCCGGTGAGGCCGAGACGAGCGGCGGTTCAGGATTCCCTGGCCGCCGCTGGTAGTTTGGGCCTCGGGTACGGTTTTCGTTGTCGGGTGACGTCGGGGAGGCGTTTTGGCCGACTGTCACGACGAGGTTTGCTGCCTGTGGTGTTACCGACTCTGCTGGATATCGAAGCCTCTGGATTCGGGCGCGGCAGCTACCCGATCGAGATCGGCCTGGCGCGGCCGGACGGCAGCTGCTGCGCCTTTCTGATTCAGCCCCTCGAGGAATGGACCCACTGGGATCCCAAGGCCGAGCTGCTGCACGGGATATCCCGGGCCCGGCTCGAGCGCGAGGGCTATCCGGTACGTCATGTCGCCCGTTGGCTTAACGATGAGCTGCACGATATCGGCATCGCCTACAGCGATAGCTGGGGGTACGACAACACCTGGATGTCGCTGCTGTTCCACCACGCAGGCATGATCCCCGCCTTCCGCCTGGAAGCGCTGCGGCGGTTGCTCGACGAGACCCAGATGGCGATGTGGAGCGACATCAAGGAGTCGGTGATCGAGGAGCGGGGCATCCAGCGCCATCGCGCCGGCGAGGACGCCCGGCTGCTGCAGTTGACCTTCGCCCGCACCCAGGAGCTCAGCGCGCGCCGCTGACGCTCACTCTTTATCACTCTCGCTGACGCTCACTCTTTATCACTCTCGCTGACGCTCACTCTTTCTCGCGTTCTTTGCCGCGCCATGGCGCCGCTCTATGTGGCGCCGCTCTCTATGGAGCTGTTGGGAGCCTGCCTACCTGAACAGTTACCCACAGCCGGTCCGGCTGACCGTCTGTGGATAACGTGCGCTGGTGTGAACCTTCAGGGAGCGAGATCAATCGGCGGCGACACGCAGCAGCAGCTTGCCGGTGTTGGCATTGTCGGCGAGGTGCTGGTGGGCGGCCTCGACCTCCTCGATGGGCCAGCCGGCGTCGATCAGCGGAGCGAGCTCGCCGCGCTCGAGCCTTGGCCACACGTGGCGAGCGAGTTCACCCAGAATCCTGCCCTTGTCTTCCGGTGACCTGGCCCGCAGGGTCGAGCCGATCAGGCGCTGGCGCTTCATCAGCAGGCGGCCGATATCGAGCTCGGCGTGGCGTCCGCCCATCAGCCCGATCACCACCATTCGTCCATCGGCGGCCAGCACCCGTTGATTGTCGGCCAGATAGCTGGCCCCCACCGGGTCGAGGATCAGGTTGACCTCGCCGAATGCCTTGACCGCCTCGACGAAACTGCCCTGGTGGCGGTTCCAGCCCGCCCTGGCACCCAGCGACAGGCAGCGCTTGAGCTTTTCATCGCTGCCCACGGTGACAAAGCAGGGGTGACCGAACTCGCGGCACAGCTGGATCGCGGCGGTACCGACGCCGCTGGCGGCGGCGTGCAGCAGCACCTGCTCGCCTTCGGCGAGTTGGCCTTCGATGAACAGGTTCAGCCAGGCGGTGGCGTAGACCTCCGGCAGGGCGGCGGCCTCGCGCAGGCCAAGGCCATCGGGCACCGGCAGCACCTGGCGTTCGTCCACGCAGACCTTCTCGGCGTAGCCGCCACCGGCGAGCAGCGCGCACACTTGCTGCCCAACCTGGAGCTTTTCGACCTCGGGGCCGAGCGCCACCACGCTACCGCTGACTTCCAGTCCCAGCACCTCGGAGGCGCCTGGGGGCGGCGGGTACTGACCGGCGCGCTGCATCAGGTCGGCGCGATTGACGCCGGCCCAGGCCACCTCGATATGCACTTCTCTGGCCCGGGGGGCGGGGAGATCGTCGGTGGACCGCCAGATCAGGCGGTCGCCGTCTTGCTGCATGGCGTACATCGGACATCCTCCATGATGAAATGAGAGGTCGACGAGGCGGTTGAGAAGCCGCTTGGACGCAGGAGCCTAGCGCTTGTCCAGGCGGGCCTCGAGCGCCTCCAACAGAGCGTCGGGGTTGGCTGCACTGATCAGCGTATCGAGCGTGGCGGTGTCGAGAAAGCCCTGCTCCACCCCGGCGTGGAGGAACGTAAGCAAGGGGCGATAGAAGGCGCAAGTGTCGAGAATGCCGATGGGCTTGGCGTGCAGGCCGAGGTAGCGCCAGGTCCAGGTCTCGAAGAATTCCTCCAGGGTGCCGATCCCGCCCGGCAGCATCACGAAGGCGTCGGCGTTGGCCGCCATCTGGGCCTTGCGCTCGTGCATGTCGCCGACACGAACCAGTTCGGTCAGGCCATCGTGGGCCAGCTCCCGGTCCACCAGGTGGTGGGGCATGACGCCGATGACCTGGCCTCCGGCCTCCAGGGTGGCATCGGCCAGCGCGCCCATCAGGCCGACACTGGCGCCACCGTAGACCAGGCCATGGCCGCGTTCGGCCAGGCGCCGGCCGAAGGCGCGGGTATCTTCGAGAAAGCGGGGATCTTCGCCCTGGCGTGAACCAAGATAGACACAGATCTGGGCCATGGAACGTTCTTCCTGTCGCGGCGTGAAGGGTGAGAGCGCTTGTCTGCGAGCAGCTCAGGGCAATAGATCGATGATGCCGTAGTGCTCGTCGACCCACTGGCCGATCACATTGTTGCCGCACAGGTGATGGGCGTACTGGGTGTGCAGGCAGCGCACCTGATCGTGGTTGGCGATGCCGCCGATGCCGCGTTCACGCAGCACCTTGTCATAGCCCAGACGCTCGACCTCGGCACGCTGCTCGGCGCTCATGTGCGCCCAGCGGGTGGCGATGTAGTCCTGGTGGCTTGCATGGTAGGCCGCACGGAAGTCGTCATCCTCCTTCAGCCGGGCTTCCAGCGACTTGATCACGCCGGCGGCCTCGATCCGTGACAGCTCCACCTTGAGCAGCTCGGAACTCAGCCAGAACAGCGTGGGAAACGGCTTGCCGTCGACGATCGGGGCCATGCGCAGCACCAGCGGAGTGCCTTCGCCGTCGGTGGCGGCAAGGGCCTCGATGCCGCGGGGCTCGCGACCGAGCTGCTCGGCGATGATCGCCGTCTGGGCGGCATCGGGGGGCGTGTCAGGACGGATCACCATCGGGGTTGTCTCTTACGAATTTGGTGGAGCGCCCCACCGCGCGAAAGAAGGCACGATTGAGCTGTTCCGGGGTGGGGACGTAGGCCTGCTCGCGCTCGATGAACTCGGCGCCGCGTGCGATCAGCACGTCGTAGAGGCGATTGAACGGGGCATCATAATCGTAGGGATCGGCGCCGAACAAGCGAATGTGCGGATAGTCGGCGAAGCGCTCGAGGAAGAAGGCTTCCAGGCTGGCCTCGGCGGCGCGATGGCGGACCTTGTCGTCCGGGTCCAGCCACAGGGTGTAGCGGATCGCCATGGGCACCTCTGGTGTCGATATGGCTCCACCCTAGCATTTTTGCCATTTTGACGCTTGTTCGGCCGGTCTTTTTACCGCGAACGGGGCAGTCTCGAAGGGCTAGCTCGAAAGGCTGTCTCGAAGCGCTATCTTGAAACGCTATCTCGAAGGGCTATCTCGAAGGGCTATCTCGCCAGCGCCACCACCTGGGCATCGGTCAGCGCGATCAGGTCGTCCGGTGCCAGGGTGATTTCCAGGCCGCGGCGTCCGCCGCTGACGTGGATCTGGCTGTGGTCGTGACAGCTGTCATCGATAAAGGTGGCCAGACGCTTCTTCTGACCCAGCGGGCTGATGCCGCCGACCACATAGCCGGTGGCCCGTTCGGCCGCTTCGGCCTCGGCCATGGCGGCCTTGCGACCCTTGGCCGCCTTGGCCAGGGTCTTGAGGTCGAGCTTGCGCGACACCGGCACGATGGCCACCACCAGGCGCTGGCCATCGATGCTGGCCAGCAGGGTCTTGAACACCGCCGCGGGGTCCAGTCCCAGCGCCTCGGCCGCCTCCTCGCCGTAGGCCGGCGAGCGCGGGTCATGCTCGTAGCTGAGGGTGGAAAATGGTCTGCCGGCCTTTTCCAGCGTCTTGACGGCGGGGGTCATGGTCAGGCGATCTCCGGTTCGTGAAGGTGCTCCATCAGGGCTTCGCGCAGCTCGCCTTCGATCGGCACCGCCTTCTTGGTCTGGTGGTCGAAGTGCACTAGCACGGTGTGGCCGAGATTGGTCAGCTCGCCCTTCTGGTGGGCTTCCTGGGTCACGGTGAAGGAGCTGTTGCCCAGGCGTGACAGGTAAGTGCGAACCTCGATGTCATGGCCATAGTGGAGTTCGGCGCGATAGTCGATCTCCATGCGTGCCATGATCAACCGCCACTTGGCCGGGTCCAGGTCCGGGGTGAACAGTCGGAAGAGGTCGTTGCGTGCCAGCTCGAACCAGGCCGGCAGGCGGGTATTGTTGACGTGACCGAGGGCGTCGGTGTCGTAGAAGGCGGGCTCGATGGTGCGGGTCAGCATAGGGCGTTCTCGTTTGTTGTGGTGGCGATGTCAGGGTTTCAGGATTATCCCAAGCAAGCGCTAGGTCAAGATGCGGGCGTCGGCGCGCCCGTCTTGGCTCAGCCTTTAGCTCAGCCCTTGTCTCTCAACTTCGGCGGCCTGCCCACCACTGCTGCACGCGCATCCACGACAACAGCCACAGGGTGGCGGCGGCGAAGCCCAGCAGGGTGCCTGGCCACAGGCCGAGGCTTGCGTAGGTCAGTGACACCACCAGGGCGTAGCACAGAAGCGAGCCCAGGCCCGCAGGATAGTGCTTGATGACCGTGGCCACTGGTGCTGCCCCCTGGGTCAGGTGGAGGATCACCAGGAACGGGTACATGGTCACCGGGAACGCCGCCATGACCCCGGCCCAGGCGCTCGGCACCACATGGGCGAGGCCGGTGATCAGGAAGATGATGCCCGCGGCGAGCCCTGCCCGCAGCGCCAGCGCCGGCCAGGAGAAACCGCCCTTGGGGGTGGCCTTGACGTCGGGGACCCGGCGATAGAGCCAGGTGAAGACGATGATGGCGGCCAGGGTGGTGAGGGTGCCTCCGAGGCGGCTGAAATCGACCTGGGTCAGCAGGCTGCTGGCGGCGAGCCAGGCGGCAAGGCCTCCCGCGGTTCCCTGGGCCACGCCCTTGAGCCCGTCACCGCGTGCGGCCAGCAGGTAGCCGCCGCCCAGCGCCAGGGTCGCGGTGAAGCCGGCCAGGGTGTGTACGGCGCTGTCGCTGGCGAACTGGGGCGACAGCTCCAGGCCAATGAAGAACAGTGCGATGGCGGTGCCCAACGGGTAGCCGGAGAGCAGGCCGGCGACCCGGGTGCTGACCCGCTCGGCGATGACCGACAGGCCGAGCACGACGCCGACGGAGATAAGCAGTTTGGCCAGTTGCCAATGAAGGGGGACGTCCATGAGGGGAGGGGGTTCCTTGGGTTATCGTAGGTATCTGGTGACCAGGTTCAAGCGAGATGACCATGACCGAGCTGTCGCCGCCCCCGAGGCCGGAGCGCTGCGAGCTGTGCGCGCGAGGGGCGCCCCTGACCAAGCATCATCTGATACCGCGTTCGCTGCACGGCAAGGCGCGCTATCGCAAGCGCCACGATCGCGTCGAGCGCCTGACGGCGATCCTGTGGGTGTGCCATGGCTGCCACCGCCATCTTCACGCGCTGCTGAGCGAGCGTGAGCTGGCCGACCATTATCGCAGCCGCGAGGCGCTGCTGGCACATCCGGAGATTCGTTCCTTCGTCGAATGGCTGTCGACCAAGCCGGATGGGTTTCGGCCAAAGAGGCCGACCCGGCGAAGAGGCTAGGGCTTCAGTGCGGTGCCTAGACCAGCCTGAGCCCCTGGCGATCAACCCAGGCGGCGGTCACCGCGGCAGCCAGCGGTTGGCGAAGGTGTTCCGGCAGGGCGTCGACGGCGGCGTCGCGGCTGTCGAAGGCGCGATTGCGCAGCCAGCAGTAGGCCCAGGCGCAGGCCTCGGTCTCATCGCCGGGTGTCGGCCGGGCGGGCATCTGTACCAGCAGGAACAGCGCGGTACGCACCGCCCAGTGGGGTGGGATCTCGTCGTTGTCGGCGGCGGCCCAGCGCTCCAGTGTGGCGCCGTCCGGGGTCTCTCCCGGGTCGCCGAGGCCGGCGACCCGGGCGGTTTCTGCCAGGATCAGCGCCAGGCGATCGGGGTCGCCGCGTCCAAGCGCCAGCCACTGGCCGATCAGGGCAGGCATTCCTCGGCATACCTTGGCGAAGAATCCGTGATGCGGCATGGTGCTTGTCATGGGGGAAGCGTCCTTCAAGTGCTTGGCCAGGGTATCCTGGCAACCGACCAGCCATCGTCAGGGAGATGACCATGAAACCCGATTTTGCCACGCCGATCGATCGACGACAGCCCCGCGGTGATGATCGTTCGCCACATTGGCCGTCACAGAAGTGGCACCGCCACGGTGATGACGTCCTGCCGCTGTGGGTCGCGGACATGGACTTCCGCTCGCCCGAGGCGGTGGTCGAGGCGCTGTCGGCGCGCATCGATCATGGCGTCTTTGGCTACGGTCTGGTGGCGGAAAGTCTGGAACAGACGCTGATCGACTGGAGTGCCAGCCACTATGGCTGGGACATCGAGGCCCGCTGGCAGCACTGGCTGCCGGGGGTGGTTCCGGCGTTGCACCTGGCGAGCCTGGCCTTTACCGAGCCTGGCGATGGGGTGCTGACGGTGACGCCAATCTATCCGCCGTTCTTGCAGGTGGCCAGGCGCACCGGGCGCCTGCCCCAGCAGGCAGCCATGCGCCCGCCCCAGGCGCCGGGCGAGCCCTGGACGCTGGACCTCGAGGCGCTGGAGGCGGCGATCACCGAGCGGACCCGGCTGCTGTTGTGGTGCCAGCCCCACAACCCCACCGGACGAGCCTGGCGCCGCGAAGAGCTCGAAGGACTGGCCGAACTGGTCGAGCGTCATCGGTTGATTGTGGTCTCAGACGAGCTGCACTGCGACCTGCTGCTCGACGAAGGAGCGCGCCACCAGCCCCTGGCCGCCGCCTTCCCGGCGCTGGCTGATCGCATCATCACCCTGTGGGCGCCCTCCAAGACGTTCAATCTGGCTGGGCTGACCGCCGCCTGCGCGATTTGCCCCGACGCCGGCCTGAGAAAGCGCTTTCGTGATACCGCCAAGGGATTGATGCCGGACGCCAATGTGCTCGGGCTGGTGGCGGCAGAGGCCGCCTATCGCCACGGCGAGCCCTGGCGTCAGGAGTTGTTGACGGTACTGCGTGGCCACCGCCAGACGCTGGTCGAGCGTGTCGCTGGCTGGCCCGGCGTGGGCTTCAGCGCCCCCGAGTCGACCTATCTGGCCTGGCTCGATCTGCGCCAGTCGACCCTGGGGGCCGAAAAATCGCCTGCCTCGGCATTGCTCGAGCGAGCCGGGGTCGCGCTGTCGGATGGCGCCGACTTCGGCTGGCCGGGCTTTGCGCGGCTCAATTTCGGCACCACGGCCATCCAGCTTGACGAGGCGCTGGCGCGCCTGGACCAGGTGTTGGGCGGCTGAGTGGCGCTGGCGTAATATCCTCAACAACGAAAACGGGGCCCTCGAAGGGGCCCCGTTTTCATGCTCAGGCGATGAGCGGCAAGGCGCTCGACGTCTCGATCCACTCAGTAGAGCAGGGCGAACAGCTTGCGGCGGTAGCTCACCGTCAGCGGATGATCGGCGCCGAGTGCGTCGAACACCCGCAGCAGGGTCTTGCGCGCCAGGTCGTCACCGTAGGCACGGTCGCGCTTCATCACTGCCAGCAAGCCTTCCAGACCGGGTTCATAGTCACCGTCCGCCACCTGGCGCAGCGCCCTCAGATAGTTGGCCTCGCTGTCGTCACGCCCCTCCAGGGCGGCCAGGGTCTCGGCGTCGGGCGCTTCTTCGCCGAACTCGATGCTGGCACGAACGCCGCGGGCCTCGGGACCGTCGCGGTCTTCCGGAGGTAGCGCGTCAAGCAGGGCGCGCGCTTCATCATTGCGACCTTCCGCCACCAGCACTCGGGCCATCTGGATCTGGTAGGCCAAGTGGTCGGGGTACTGCTGTGTCAGCTGCTGCAGGATCTCCAGCGCGGTGGCGGTGTCGCCCGCCGCCAGGGCCTGCTCGGCCTGTTCTTCGGGGCTTGCCGGAGCATCTTCCGGGGCCGGGAAGTAGCGGCCCAGCCACTCGCGAATTTCCTTTTCCGGCAAGGCGCCCTGGAAGTGGTCCACCAGACCGCCCTGGCTGATCAACTTGACGTCGGGTACCGAGCGTACGCCGAGCTGGCCGGCGATGTCCTGGTTGTCGTCGATGTTGAGCTTGGCCAGCAGGAAGGTGCCGGCGTACTCGCGGGTCAGCTTTTCCAGCACCGGCATCAGGTTCTTGCAGGGCTCGCACCAGGGGGCCCAGCAGTCCAGCAGCACCGGGATTCGCATGGACAGCTCCAGCACCTGCTGAATGTTGCTGCGGTCGACGTCGAAGATCAGGTCGCTGTCGGCCGGCCCCTGGGACGCCGCGGCGGCACCCTGGGCGGGTTCGCTGCTCGGATCGCTGCTCAGAGGTTCGCCTGTACGAGGGTCGACGATGGGCATGGGACACAACCTTGTCAAAAGTGAATTGCCCTAAAGATGCGGGCGACGGCCACCGACTTCAAGGCGCCTGCCGATACGCCGGAGCATGCCTGGAATCGATGACTGGCCAGCGGTGTGCCCAAGACGCGGTAAAGGGCTGCGGCGACGGTCGATTCTTGACCGACTCGGGTTGATCGAGGTCAGCTCTTCGACGAAAGAAGGAGGGGTGGATGGCTAATCCGGGGACACGGAAGCGCCAAAAAATATCGAATTGGCACAGAAAAATTAAGATTTAATCAGGGGGCGGGCTTCGTAGTACAGCGATGCCGCAACGGCGTCTGGTGGCGAAGCGCTGGCCTCGGCCAGCACCGGACAGCCAACAAAAAAACGAGGCAGTCCCGAAGGACTGCCTCGTTTTCGTATTTGGTAGCGGGGACCGGATTTGAACCGATGACCTTCGGGTTATGAGCCCGACGAGCTACCAGACTGCTCCACCCCGCATCAACGAGGACGTAGTATACGGATAATTCTGGCTGCGTCAACCCTGTGCGATTTCGGGTGTGATGGGTCGTGCCGTTCGGGCGCTGTGGTCCATACTGGAGGGGCTGTCATGCAAATGTCAGTGCTAGACGCTAGCCTGGTGGATAGTCGTTGTGGACGTTGATTCGACGCAGTACCACGACGAAGGCCTGCCGAGGTAGGCAGGTGGGGCTGGGCGTCGCAGTGGCAGGAGGCCACCCGCGATCGCTCTGGGCCCGAGGTTCCTGGTTGCGCGAATGCGCAGCACCAGAGCATCCACTGCTATACATGCTTGCAACAACAAGTGCCGTCGCCAAGCGGCGGCGTGAAGGACAATCAGGGAGGTCGTCTATGACTCAGCAAAAGCCCGTCGCGTGGGTCACCGGTGGTACTGGTGGTATCGGAAGCTCAATCTGTCGCGAACTGGCGGATGCCGGCTATCAGGTAGTGGCCGGTTACAACAATCCTGACAAGGCCAAGACCTGGCTGGAGACCCAGAAGTCGGATGGCTATGACAATATCGACATCGCCGGCATCGATCTGACCGATTTCGAGGCCTGCCAGAATGGCGTCAAGGCGATCGAGGACCAGCATGGGCCGATCGCAGTGCTGGTCAACTGTGCCGGTATCACCAAGGATGGCACCTTGAAGAAGATGTCGGCGGACCAGTGGAACGTGGTCATCGACACCAACCTCAACAGCGTCTTCAATACCTGCCGCAGCGTGATCGAGAGCATGCTGGAGCAGGGCTACGGACGGATCATCAATATTTCGTCCATCAACGGCCGCAAGGGGCAGTTCGGCCAGGTGAACTATTCCGCCGCCAAGGCCGGCATGCACGGTCTGACCATGGCGCTGGCGCAGGAAACTGCGACCAAGGGCATCACCGTCAACACCATCTCGCCTGGCTATATCGCCACCGACATGATCATGAAGATTCCGGAGAAGGTGCGCGAGGCCATTCGCGAGACCATCCCGATGAAGCGGTACGGCACGCCGGAAGAGATCGGCCGCCTGGTCAATTTCCTGGCCAGCAAGGACAACGGTTTTATCACCGGTGCCAATATCGACATCAATGGCGGTCAGTTCATGGGCTGACAGACGTCGCGCCGGGCTCACGAGGCTCGGCGATGTACATTTCGCCAGAAACCACGATGCGAGGCCAAAAGGCCTCGCATCGTGGTTTTCAGGGGTTGAAAGAGGGGGGGAGGCACGGCAAGCCGTGCATCGCTCAGGGTGGTGGCAGTTGACTCAGCCCATCCAGCAGGGCGTCGAGCTCCTGTACCTCGCGCTCCCACTGCTGGCGCGACACTGGACCGGTGGCCAGCAGCCCGCACAGTACCGAGATCAGCTCGTCTTCCCGGCTCGGCGCCTGGCCAAGGCTGTCGTTGAGGCGGTCGACCTGGATCGCCAGGCGCAGTGGCTCGTCCTGGTGGCCGATTGGATGGCCCGCCAGGAGCGCCAGGTGTACCCGCAGTCGTGCCAGACGCTCGGCGACTTCCTCCGCTGGAGCAGGATCGCGTCGTGCGGCGTTGCGCTGTGCGTGGGCCTGTTTCAGCGCCGGCGGCAACGATAGCGCGGCGGGAATCTCCACATCACTGCAGAGGCGACCGGCGAGGCAGTCATCGTCGGCCTCAAGGTGCTCGAGAATCAGGGGTTTGACCTCGCGCCAACGACCGACGACCTCTGCCACGGAGAGCCGTTCCAGGCGCTCGCGCCGAGCCCGTACGATGCCGGTCCAGCGCTTGCGCATGCCTTCGGTGCGCCGGCCCGATGGCAGCGGTTCCAGCGCGCTGGCCTCATCCACCGCCTTGTCCAGCCAGTCGGCCTCGCTGCTTGCCGCGGGTTGCCAGGCATCGATGCGGTCGATCAGGGCCTGCATCTGTTCCAGCCGCTCGCGAGCACGCTGGGCACGATCATCGCGCTCGGCGTCACGCTGGGCGAAGATCTGGTCGCATAGTTGGCGGAATTCTCGCCACAGGGTCTGCTCCTCGCCCTTGGGCGCGCGCCCCAGTTCGCGCCAGCGCTGTTGCAGTGCCTTGGCCTGGTCGGCTCGCTGGCGTGCCGGCAGTCGTGCATCGACCAGCGCTCGGGCCTGGTCGATCACCTCACGCTTGGCGTCGGCGATCTCGTTGGCGCGGCGATCGATCAGCGCCTGCAACTGATGCCGGATGCGGCCGAAGCGTCGTCCGATGGCCTCAGCGTGATCGCGCGGGACAGGGGCGGTGCGGCGCCACTGTTCCCTGGCCTGGTCGCGGATCTCGCGCAGCGCGTCGGGGTCGGCCTG
Source organism: Halomonas sp. DP1Y21-3 (assembly GCF_019801245.1). Lineage (NCBI taxonomy): Bacteria > Pseudomonadati > Pseudomonadota > Gammaproteobacteria > Oceanospirillales > Halomonadaceae > Halomonas > Halomonas sp. DP1Y21-3. The sequence continues at coordinate 1,034,270 of NZ_JAHVJM010000001.1, read as the reverse complement.
GGCGGCGGGCTGCTCCAGAAGGGCCTCGATCTGCTCGCACAGCGCTTCGCGTTCTGCCAGGTTGGCCTCGCGCAGGCGCTGTTGTTGTTCACGCCAGGCCTTGAGCGACTCGCGAATACGTTCGGAGGTTGCCCGAAAGCGCTCGGACTGCTCGCGGTTGGCCGCGGCGTCGCCCAGTGCCTTCCACTCCTTGACCAGCTGGCGATGGCGGCGGTCACGGTCACGGTCGGTGAGGGTGGCGTCCTGCTCCAGGGCCTCGATGGCCTGGCACAGTTGCTCGCGCTTGGGACCGGCGACGAAGCCGCGCCAGTCACGCAGTTCGGCGAGTCGTGCGCCGAGGCGCTTGAGTCGAGACTGCTGGGCACCGGCCGAGGACGGCAGCTGATCGGCGAGGTGGCGAAGTCGCTGGTGCAGGCGGCTTGCTCCCTTGAAGGTGCCCTCGTCGAGCAGCGCCTCGAGGCGATCCAGTTCCTCATCGAAGCGTGTGAGCTGGGACTCAGACGGTTCGTCTCCGGAAAGATCCTTCTCCAGGCGAAGATGGTGTCGGGCACGTTCGAGCCTCGGGTCTGGCGGCAGACCTTCGGGCCACTTGCAGTCGCTCACCAGCTGCTTCAGCGCAGCCTCGTCGCCGGCCCTGATGGCTTCCTCCAGCGGCAGGGCGCGCTCGACCAGGCGCTGGTGGGCCTGGTTGATGGCGTCGTAGTTCTTCAAGGCCTTGTCGTAGCGCTGGCGCAGGCCGTCGTCGGCGAGGTGGATCTCGGACAGTGCCTGCCAGCGGTTGGCCATCAACTGCTTCTGAGCGCGCAGGCTGGCCAGGTCCTGTTCACCGACATATTCGCCCTGATAGAGCGCGGCCAGGCTTTCTTCCAGCGCCATGACCAGTGCCTCTCGGTCCTGGTCGGCCTGCTCGCGGCGCTGTCGGTCGGCACGCAGGGCGTGTTCCTGGGCCTCGTGATCGTGAATCACCTTGCGACAGCGCAGGCTGGCCTCCTGGTAGCGCTGCTCCTGCCCGGCGTCGGGCAGATCCGCCAGTCGAGACCACTCGCGCTCCAGATGGCGGAAGCGCCCAGCGTAGAGAGGCTCCCAGGTGGCGCGGGCGTGCTGCTCGAGACTGGCCAGCAGTTGCTCGCGTCGTTCCCGAGCCTGTTCCACGGCGTCGGCGTCAGCGCGCAGTCGACCCAGGCGTTCCTTGGCGTCGCGCACCACGTGGCGATCCCGGCGGGCCGCCTGGGCCAGCTGCTTGAGACCTTCCTCGGAGGTGACCCGCTCGGCGGCGGCGTGACGTACGGCGGCGATGCCGTTGTCGCAGGCCTGGCGAATCAGGGCGGCCTCGTCATCGAGCCTGGCCAGGGCGGCGAGTCGCAGCTGCTGGTTATCGCCCTGGAGGGCGATCTCCTCGAGCATCGCCGCGTCGTCCAGGGACTCGACGATCTGCTGGCGGCGGCCAAGTTCGATGCCGCCCTGGCGACCGATCAGCAGCGCGATGAGCTGACGATCGAGCTCGCGTGATCCTTTACCCTCAACGCGCAGCTCCAGCAGTCGCTGTGGGTCGTCCAGGCGTCTCGCCGCGGCGAGACGGACGTCGGGCTCGGTGTCCTGGACCAGGGTCTCGAGGGCCTCGCGTTGGCTCTGGGGGTCGAGCCGTTCGGCGGCGTCGCGTCGGACCTGTGGATCGGGATGTCGCCAGCGTGGCGAGAAAAGGCGGCGGAGGAGTCCGGGCATGGGGCTTCCTGCAAAGAAATAAAGAAAGGTGGCGAAACGGCTTCACCATCTTGTTATTGCGCCAGGCAAAGCCGGGCGTCGAGATAGAAAGTTTATCTAAGCATGCGCGCCACCATCAGAAAAGGCCTCAGCGCAGGGCTGTGGCTGATTGGAGACACTGACAGGAGGACAATTGAGGCTTATGATCGGTTGCAGGACCGGGGGCTCTGACTTAGCTTGAGATCATCCCCCGACCAACACCCGACGTGGAGTTCGGCAATGAGCCTCAAAGTGGACAGGGACAGCATGGCGTTTACGTTCAAGGGTGGGATGCTGCCCATGACGGTGATGGAGCTTTCCAGTGCGGATCCCGAGGAAATTCGCGATCAGCTCGCGGGCAAGCTCTCGCAGTCGCCAGCCTTCTTTCAGCACACCCCGGTGGTGCTCAGCGTCGAGAAGCTCGACGAACCTCACCTGGCCCTGGAACGTATCTGTGCGGTGTGCCGGGCGCACAAGCTGCTGCCGGTAGCGGTGCGTGGTGGTGCAGATCCGGTCAAGCAGTCCGCCTGGGCGCTCGGACTTGGCTGGTTCCCCCCCCAGGATGCCGCCCGTGCGCGCACCCTGGAAAGCGTTCCGGTGCAGGAAGACGAAGACGTCACCGTGGTCGAGGAAGTGGAGGCTGACGCGCCTCATGGCGGACGTATCTTTCGTGGCACCGTGCGTTCCGGCCAGCAGATCACCGCTCCCGACGGCGACCTGACCGTGATCGGTGCGGTCAATGCCGGGGCCGAGGTACTGGCGGCGGGCAACGTCCACGTCTACGGTGCCCTCAGGGGGCGTGCCCTCGCTGGCATTCACGGCGACCACCAGGCAGGCATCTTCTGCCGTGAGCTGCATGCGGAGCTGTTGTCGGTGGCGGGCAACTACAAGCGTCTCGAAGATATCGACCCCCAACTGCTCGGCTCCTCCGTCCAGGTCGTGCTGACGGACGATCAGTTGGGGATCACCGCGCTGAAGTGAGCCGTCAGCTGGGCTTGTAAGGAGCCTTCGGCTGAACTGATAGGGAGCCTTCGGCTGAACTGATAGGGAGCCTTCAGCTGAACTGATAGGGAGCCTTCAGCTGGGCTTGTAAGGAGCCTTCAGCTGGGCTGATAGGGAGCCTTCAGCTGGGCTGGTAGGGAGCCTTCAGCTGGGCTGATAGGGAGCCTTCAGCCGGGGTTGTAAGGAGCCCTCAGCTGGGCTGATGGAGAGCCTTCAGCCGGGCTTGTGAAGCGCCCTCAGCGGGGCGTTGCCGCATCAGCGGGCGCTTTAGCGCGGGACAGCGATTTTTATAAGGCCGTGCCTGGTCACTGCGGTGACCACACAGGACCAACAACTTTACGACGACAGGATGCGACACTTGGCCAAGATCATCGTTGTGACCTCCGGTAAAGGCGGGGTCGGCAAGACAACCAGTGCGGCAGCCATTGCCACCGGGCTGGCACTCAGAGGCAACAAGACGGTAGTGATCGACTTCGATGTCGGTCTGCGGAACCTCGACTTGATCATGGGCTGCGAGCGCCGTGTGGTCTACGACCTGGTCAACGTCATCCAGGGCGAGGCCGGGCTGAACCAGGCGCTGATTCGTGACAAGCGCGTGGACAACCTGCATATCCTTCCTGCTTCCCAGACTCGGGACAAGGATGCCTTGACCCAGGAGGGCGTCGAGAAGGTGCTGGACACCCTGACCAAGGACTTCGACTACATACTGTGCGATTCACCCGCCGGTATCGAACGTGGTGCCCAGCTGGCCATGTACTTCGCCGACGAAGCCATCGTGGTGACCAACCCCGAGGTGTCTTCGGTGCGTGACTCCGACCGTATCCTTGGGCTGTTGTCATCGAAGACCCGGCGGGCCGAGCAGGGCAAGGACCCGATCAAGGAGCACCTGCTGATCACCCGCTACAACCCCGGACGGGTCGACCAGGGAGACATGCTGAATCTCGAGGACATTCGCGAGATCCTGGCCATCAACCTGGTAGGTTTGATTCCCGAGTCCGAGGCCGTGCTGAGAGCCTCCAACCAGGGGGTCCCGGTCACCCACGACGACAGCAGTGACGCTGGCCAGGCCTATATGGATACGGTCAGCCGCCTGATCGGAGAGGAGGTGCCCTTGCGCTTCCACGAGTATCAGAAGAAAAGCCTGCTGAGCCGCATGTTCGGAGGAGGAGGTCGCCGGTGAAACTACTCGATTTCCTGAAGCGCGAACGCAAGAAGTCCGCGTCTGTCGCCAAGGAGCGGCTGCAGATCATCGTGGCGCACCAGCGTAGCCAGCGGGGACAGCCTGACTTCCTGCCGATGCTGGAGAAGGAGTTGCTTGAGGTCATCCGCCGCTATGTCGAGGTGGACGATGATGCTATCAATATGTCGCTGGACAGCGAGGACAACTGCTCGGTGCTCGAGCTCAACGTGACCCTGCCGCGCAGCAGTTGATGCAGCGCCTGGCGTTGCTTGAACGTCGTGATATCGTCGATGCCACATCGCCGATGCGATATCGACAATGCCAGCCATCAAGATGACGCCCCTTGGGCGTCTTTCGTGTATTTCCTTCCCGCGCCGGACTCGACCTGTGATCGTGCAGGCTGAGCCCGGCGTTGGCCTGTGCTAGGCTGACGGGCCTTTGACGTACGCGTGGAGACCGCAATCCCATGGCGCAGCCGAAAGCCGCTCCGCTGACCTTTCTGTGGCACGACTACGAGACCTTTGGTGCCGATCCTCGGCGCGATCGTCCCTCGCAGTTCGCGGCCATACGTACCGACGCCGAGTTCAACGAGATTGGCGAGCCGGTGGAGCTGTTCTGCAAGCCCGCCGATGATGCCTTGCCGCACCCCATGGCCTGCCTGATCACCGGTATTACGCCCCAGCAGGCGAGGCGCAACGGTGTGCCCGAAGCCGAGTTCGCCGGCGCCATCGTCGACGAGATGAGCGTCGCCGGGACCTGTGCGGTGGGCTACAACAGCCTGCGCTTCGACGATGAGGTCAGTCGTCACCTGTTTTACCGCAACCTGATCGACCCCTATGCACGGGAGTGGCAGAACGGCAATTCGCGCTGGGATCTGATCGACGTGGTGCGCGCCTTTCACGCCTTGAGGCCAGAGGGCATCGAGTGGCCAAGGCGCGAGGACGGCAGTCCCAGCTTTCGCCTGGAAGACCTGACCGCGGCCAACGGTATCGAGCATGCCGGCGCCCACGACGCCCTGGCCGATGTGCGCGCCACCATCGCCCTGGCGCGACTGTTGCGTGGCGCCAATGCCAACCTGTTCGACTACCTGCTGTCGCTCAGGGCCAAGCGTGAGGTGCGCAAACGCCTGGATACGACCCAGCGCAAGCCGGTGGTGCATATCTCCCGGCGCTATCCGGCCAGCCGTGCCTGCGGGTCTCTGGTGATGCCCCTGGCCGAACACCCGACCAATCCCAACGGCGTCATCGTCTACGACCTGTCGCTGGACCCTGCCGACTTGCTGCGTCTCTCGCCCCAGGAGATTCGTGCTCGGGTATTTGTCAGCAATGACGACCTGGCCGAGGGGGAAAGCCGGATTCCGCTGAAGGTCGTGCACATCAACAAGTGCCCGGTGATCTTTCCGCCCAGTGCGCTCAAGGATGTGTCGGGGCCCCATCAGGGCGAGTACGGCGAGATCGTGGCGCGCATGGGGCTCGAGATGGACGCCTGTCGCGGTCACTACCAGCGGCTGGCCAAGGACCCCGATATCGTCGCCAAGGTGCAGGAGGTGTTCGCCGAGCCACCGCCGGAGCCGCCGAGGGATCCGGACCTGATGCTCTACTCCGGCGGGTTCTTCTCTCCTGCCGACCGCCAACAGATGGAGCGCGTGCGTGCCATGGATCCCTGGGATCTGGTCGACGCCAGCTTTGCCTTCCAGGACCCGCGCCTGGAGGAGATGCTGTTTCGCTACCGCGCCCGCAGCTATCCGGACACCCTGACCGGCGAGGAGCAGGCGCGCTGGGAGACCTTCCGGTGGGAGCGGATGAACGACTCGGCGCTGGCGAGCCTGACGCTAAAGGACTTCGCGCGTGAAATCGAACGTCTGAACCAGACCTCGCTGAGCGATCGCGAACGCCAGATCCTCGAGGAGATGGTGATGTTTGTGGAGTCGATCATGCCCGCCCAGGCGTTCGGCTAGGGGACCAGCCTGGCGCAGACGCACGGCGTCGCGCTGGCCGTGTCGGGCATCATCAATATGGCGCCATGAATCAGGTGCCATGTATCAGGTGTGATGAAGCGGGTGAAACGACAAGGCCCGACCGGCGCTGCCGGTCGGGCCTTGTCGTCACTGCTGTCGGCGGCGGCGTCGCCAGCCGGGCGGGATCGCCCCCAAGCAGGGGGCGATGGGGTGGGCCAGGGCCTTTTGGCAGAGCCCTGTCAGGGTTTGGCCGCCTGGGCGCTGGTGTCCGCCGGCGTCGGTGACAGCGCTTCTTCCTCGTCACCGGGCAGGGCTTCCAGGTCGCCTTTCAACGCCATGACGTCGCTGGGTGCGGCGCCCGGATCGAAGGTCACGTCCACCACTGCGGCGCCACCCAGACGCTGCCAGCTGTCCTTCAGGCTGGCGGCGTCGACCTCGAGCACCGCGGCGGCCAGCCGCTCACGCCTATCGAAGTCGGTGTCGCCGTAGGACAGCGCCTGCCACAGGCGGGTGGTGCGCTCCTCGAGGCCTGAATCACGCTGGGTAATCTCGTCGTGGACCGCCTGGCGATAGGTGGCCAGGGTGTCGTCATCCAGGCTGTCCAGACGCTCGGGCATACGGTCGAGGAAGTCGCTGACCCTGGCCTTGAGCTCGTCGCTCTGGGTGGAGGGAGACTGCACCAGCAGGCTGATGCCCGGAGCGTGCAGCAGCGGTGAGTAGCCTGCGCTGACGATGTACCCGAGCTGCTGTTCGGTACGCAACTGCTGGTAGAAGGGGGTCTCGAGCAGCTTGCCGAGCACCGCGATGCGGGCCTGGGTGGCGATACCCTGGTCCGGCCCCTGCAGGTAGCGAATCAGCAGCGACTCGTCTCGGCTGGAGTCCGGCGTCAGGCTCGGCAGATCCACTGCCTTGAGTACCTGCAGGTCGGTGATGGCGTCCGCGCCAAGGCTGGGCTCAAGCGCCGCGATGGCCTGCTCGGCCTCGTCGCGTGCCAGCGACTCTTCCAGGTTGCCGACCACCAGCGCCTGCAGGTGCAGCTCGTCGAGGAAGCGCTCGCGGAAGTCGCGCAGGTCCTGGGGCTCGAGGTCGGACAGCGCCTCCAGCAGTACCTGGGGGGACCACTGGGGCCGAATCAGCGCCTCGGACAGGGTGCGTTGACCCTGGTGATAGAGCGGATTGCGTGGTGCATTGCCCCATTGCTTTTCCAGGCCGTAGCGTACTCGGGCAAAGCTTGCGTCGAGGATCTCACCCTGCTTGAGCTGGTCGATCACCTCCCGTATCACCCTGTCCTGGCGGTCACGCCAGCCGGTGAAGGACAGCGTCATGCCACGCGAGTGGGCATAGGCTTCATACTTCTGTCCCGCCAGGCGTGCGGCGTAGAGCTTCTCGTTGAGGCTGTCGTTGAGCCAGCCGGCCAGCAGTTGTGTCAGCACGGCCTGGCGCGGGGACTGGCTGGCGCCAGGGTGCTGCAGGCTGAAGCGCCAGGAGGCCTTGGGAGTATCGTACTCGGCATCGGCCTTGTACCAGGCGTCGGCCTCGGGGGTGTCGATCAGCAGTGAGGGGCGCTCGTCGTGGGCCTCAAGCAGCGCCAGGTCCTCGGCGATAAAGGGATTGGGCTCGGGCAGTGCCAGCCCCGCCAGGGGGTCGGCTGCGGTGTCGGCCAATGGCATCTCCTGCCAGGCGGTGTCGTAGTAGCGGCTGCGCTGGTCGCCTTCGACCTCGGGGCCGGTGTACAGGCGGATCATGTTGTCGGGGCGCAGCGCATCGAGCCAGCGACGCACTTCCTCTGCGTCGAGCCCGTCCATGCGGTAGCCGGCGCGGTTGACGTCCTCGAGCGGGTAGTGGGTCAGGCTCATGGACAGGCGCATGGCCTCGTCCAGGGCGTTACCGTGCTGCTGGAACTGGAACGCCTGCTCGGACAGGCTGGCCTGCTCGTCGTAGCGTTCCTCGCTGATGCCCTGCTGGCGGATCTGCTCGATGGTGGCAAACAGACTGGCCTGGATGCGATCGAGATGCTCGCGACCCTCAGGGGTCAGGCTGACATCCACGGCCAGCAGTGCATGGCGGCCGTCACCTCGGGTGACGCCGGCGGACAGGCCGTCGGCCCAGCCGGCCTCGCGCAGGCGGCTCAACAGGCTGCCGGGCCCCTCATGACCGATCAGGTTGGCGATGTAGCTGGCCGGCTTGTGGCGATAGCTGAGCACGGGGTCGGGAACCGGGAACAGAAAGCTGACGCGGCGAGCGTCGCGCAGCGACTGGGCCTCGGCGGCCAGCGGCAGGCGTGAGCGATCCACCAGTGGGGTGTCGATGACGGGTGCCTCGAGGCCGCGATCGGGCACCTCGGCGAAACGTTCGACCACCAGTGTCTGCAGTTGATCCAACGGCATCGGCGCCACCACCGCCAGATGCATGACGTTGGCGCCGTAGTGGTTCTCGTAGAAGTTCATGACCCGCTCGCGCAGGCTGGGCTCCCCTTCGGGCCGCTCGGCCAGGGTCTCCTTGCTGCCCACCGAGAAACCCACGGTGGGGTTGGCCGGATTGAGCAGGGCGTCGAGGACCTCGTTCTCGCGGCGTGCGTCATCGCGCAGGCGCGCCTGATATTCGGAGTGCACCACGTTGCGCTCGCTGCCCAGGCGGTCGGCGTTGAACAGCGGGTCGATGAAGAACCGACTGAAGCGATCCAGAGCGCCTTCGAAGGCCTCGGGTTCCACATCGAAGAAGTAGTTGGTGTCCAGCGAGGCGGTGAAGGCGTTGTGGCGCCCGCCGTGGCGGCTGATGTAGCCCTGGTAGGCGTCGGGCTCGGGGTAGGCCTCGGTGCCCAGAAACAGCATATGTTCGAGCAGGTGGGCGAGCCCCTGTAGGTCATCGGGATCCTGGGCGCTGCCCACCGACACATTGAGTGAAGCCGCCGCCTTGTCGGCCTCGGGATCGCTGACCAGCAGGACGTCGAGGCCGTTGTCCAGGGTCAGTACGCGATAGTCGCGATCATCGTGGGGGCTGACGATCGGCGTCGTGGCGGTGGCCACGTCGGCGTCGGCCTGAGCCGTGACCGGTTGCTCGCTGGTAGCGGCCGGGGCCGCGGAAGCCTGAGCCAGCGGTAGCCACAGGCCGATCAGGGTGGCGACGAGGGCGCTGGCGCCGCGTCGTGTGAGGGTCGAAGCCATCACGTCTCCTTGGAAGTCTGGCGCCACATCTTGCCGATGGGGTGGGCACAGGATGGGTCTTGCTCTTGAGGATTGTTCACTCGTCTTGATACCGGAAAAGCGCCCAACAGTTCCCCGGGAGGGGGGCTCAACAGTGGCTTGAGGTCCTCGGGATCACTCTGCGGGTCCAGCCAGGCCCTCGCTTGACCGGGGGCTATGACCGCCGGCAGACGGTCGGTCAGGGGGGCCAGAAAGCCAGGGCTAGGTACCGTGATCAAGGCGAAGGAGTCGTTATAGTCGGTAAGGGTGGTGTGAAACCTACACCATAGTCCGGCCAGCAGCATCGGCCCGCGGTCTGCCCTGGTGATCAAGAAGGGCTGCTTGTAGTTTGGACGCGGCTGCCAGGCGTAGGCGCCGGCTACCGGCACCAGGCAGCGCCGCGCGCGGAAGGCGTCACGGAACATCGGGCGCGAGTCGAGGCTTTCGGCGCGGGCGCAGTGGGGGGCGTGATCGAGCACCTGCAACCAGGGCGGTGTCAGGCCCCAGAAACCGATCCCCAGGGTAGGGCGTCCAGCTTCCAGGCGGATGATCGACAGTGGACGGCGCGGGGCCATGTTGACGCCGCTGATGGCCTGGGCCGGAGCATCGAGGTCGTCGAGGGCGGTCTCGATGGCGCGGGCGGGAATATAGAGACGGCCGGTCATGGGGGCTCCTGCGATCTGGAGGGCCAGCGTACCCAAGCTCCCGGTGTCAGGAAAGCCTTGAGCCCGTTGTTGCGGCGAAGGGGGCATAATGAGCGGTCGAAAACAGTGTTCGATTAATGTATGCTGAACGATACCGCTGAACCTGAAGCCGCCGATGTCCGGCCGCGAGAGAGAAGAGCGATGGCGCGTCCAAGACAGCATGCCCCCGAGGAGCTTCACGCCCAGGTGATGGCCGCCTGCGATGCCTGGCTGGCTGAGCAGCCGGTGCATGCCCTGTCGCTGCGCTCGTTGGCCCGGGAGGTGGGCTGTGCGCCGAGCACCCTGCTGAAACTCTACGGCAGCTTCAACAACCTGCTTCAGCACGTCAACCTGGAAAGCCTCGGTCGGCTGCGCACGGTGATGGAGCCCCTGCTGGTCGACACCACCGAGCCTGAGGCCCGGCTGCGTGCCCTGGCCCAGGGGTACTGGAAGTTCGCCCGCGAAGACGCCCATCGCTGGCAGCTGATGTTCGACTATCCGCTGGCCCAGGAAGGCGAGCTCGATCAGCGCCAGACCGATATGATCGGCGCACTGTTTGCCCGGGTCGAGGGGACCCTGACCGAGTATCAACCGGATCTCGAATCGCTCGAGGCGCAGCGCCTGGCGCGAACCCTGTGGGGCAGCGTTCATGGCCTGGTGCAGCTGGGGCTCAATGATCGTCTTGGCTATTCCCAGGGCGGCGCCTTTGAGGTCGAGGAGCTGCTCGATCAACTGCTGTCGACCACCCTCGCCGGACTCAAGCAGATAGGCCGTGACCAGAGGGGCGATAGACAGGTGAACGACACGCCGTGATCGACGTACTCGTCTGGGGCCTCGTCGGCCTGCTTGCCTGCATCGCTGCCTGGCGCTTCTATCGCGCCCCGGCGGTGTATATCCGACGTTTCGTGTTTGCCTTTATCCATGTGTTGTACCGACTTCGCTTCCAGGGGCGTCGCTTCGTGCCCCCGCGCGGGCCGGCGCTGGTGGTGTGCAATCATGTCAGCTTCATGGATGCGCTGGTGATGGGCGGCGGCAGCCCCAGGCCGCTGCGCTTCTTGATGGATCGCCCGATCTACGAGTCGAAGCGCCTCAACTGGCTGTTCCGCATGGTCGGGGCGATACCCGTGGAGTCGGATCGTCGTGACCCGGGCAATGTGCGTCGCGCCCTGGAAGAAGTCAGCCGCGCCTTGAGAAACGGCGACGTGGTGATGCTGTTCCCGGAAGGGCGGCTGACGTCGGATGGTGATGTCAAGACCTTCCGCCGGGGCCTCGATCTGATTCTGTCGAGGGACCCGGTGCCGGTGATTCCCGCCGCGCTGTCAGGCCTGTGGGGCTCGTGGACCTCCAATTGCCACGGCAAGGCTCTGGCCCATTTCCCCAGGCGCTGCCGCGCCCGGGTGGCGCTCTACTTCGACGAGCCGGTGCCGCCGGGGCAAGCCACCCGTCAGTCGCTGGAGGCCCGGGTGCGCGAGCTCAAGGCCGAAGCCGATCGCTGGGTCGAGACCGGTAAGCCCTGAGGCAACCGCCGCCGGGGTACGCAGGCTCCGACAGAGGGAAGGTCGGGTTAGGGAAGGGATAACGCAGAAAGGGACGGCCTCGGCCGTCCCTTTCTCGTAAATACCTTGCTTGTCAGTGCTTTGCTTGTCAGTGCTTTGCTTGTCAGTACTTTGCTTGTCAGTACTTTGCTGGCAAGTACTCTGCCTGCTGGTGCCTTGCCCGCCGGTTTCTTCCCTGCATGTCGCGTCGCGACTGACGTGCCTCTGGTCCTTGCGGTGGTCAGTCGCCCGCGTCGGATTCTGCCAGGACGCGGCGAGTGCCAGGCCAGCAGCTGACTGAGGTGATCAGGTTGTCGCGCATCTCGAGGATTTCCATGCGGATGTTGCCGATCTGCAGACAGGCCGGGCCGTCGGGGAAGGACTCGAGGTGTTCCAGTATCACCCCGTTCAGCGTCTTGGGGCCGTCGGTGGGCAAGTGCCAGCCCAGCGACTTGTTGATATCACGGATATTGGCGGTGCCGTCGATCACGTGGCTGCCATCGCTCTGGGGCAGCATGTCCTGTTCCTGGCCGGCCACGTCGGTGGTGAATTCACCGACGATCTCCTCGAGGATGTCCTCCAGGGTCACCAGACCCTCCACGTCGCCGTACTCGTCCACCACGATACCAATCCGGCGCTTCTGCTTCTGAAAGTTCAACAGCTGGGTGTGCAGCGGCGTCGATTCGGGAATGAAGTAGGGCTCCCGCGCTTCCTGCACGATGGCCGCCTTGGTCACCTCGCCTCTGGACAGGAAGCGGGCGGCATTGCGCAGGTGCAGCATGCCGATGATGCTGTTGATGTCGCCCTTGAATACCGGCAGCCGGGTGTGCTGGCTGGTGCGGATCTGGGTCAGGATATCCTCGAGACTGTCGTCGAGATCGATGCCGACCACCTCATGGCGCGGCACCATGATGTCGTTCACGGTGACATTCTCGAGATCCAGAATCGACAGCAGCATGGCCTGGTGGCGATGGGGGATCAGGGTGCCGGCCTCGTGGACCACGGTGCGCAGCTCGTCGCGGGTGAGATTGTCACCATTGCCGTCGATATTCTTGACGCCAAGCAGTCTGAGCAGGCCGTTGGAGATCACGTTGACCACCCACACCAGCGGATACAGCAGCTTGAGCAGCGGCTCCAGGATCATCGAGGCCGGGTAGGCGATGCGCTCCGGCTTCACCGCCGCGAAGGTCTTGGGGGTAACCTCGGCGAAGATCAGCACCACGATGGTCAGGATCGCCGTGGAGATGGCGGGGCCGCTGACATCGCCAAAGAAGTGGATGGCGATGATGGTGGCGATGGAGGCCGCCAGGTTGTTGACGAAGTTGTTGCCGATCAGGATGACGCCGATCAGCCGGTCGGGACGCGCGAGCAAGCGCATCACGCGCTTGGCGTTGCGCTGTCCGCTGTTGGCCTGGTGGCTCAACCGATAGCGGTTGATCGACATCATGCCGGTCTCGGAACTGGAGAAGAAGCCCGATAGGGCAATCAGCAGAAAGAGCAGGCCGAACAGCAGGCCCACCGGAAAGTCGTCGTTCAAGACGTGAAATCCTTGGTCGCGGGTAGGGGTCGAGTTGTAGGGGGTCGGGCCGGGAGTGTCAAGGAGACCTCCTGTCTAGCTGTGCGCTAACAGCACCTCAAGGACAAACTTGCTACCAAAGTAGGCCAAAAGCAGTGCGATATAGCCTCCCAGGGTCCAGCGCACCGCCCGCATACCTCGCCACCCAAGGCGGTAGTGGCACAGCAGCAGTACCGCGAACACCAGCCAGGCCAGCAGCGACAGCACCGTCTTGTGGACCAGGTGTTGGGCGAACATGTTATCGAGGAACACGAACCCGCTGGCGATGGCCAGCGTAAGCAGGGCCATGCCCACCCAGATCATCTCGAACAGCACCCGCTCCATGGTGGTCAGCGGCGGCAGTGCCTGTACCACGCCGCGTATCCGGTGATGCTTGAGGGCCTTGTTCTGGACGCCTACCAGTATCGCCTGCAGCGAGGCGATGGCCAGCACCGCGAAGGCCAGGGCGGAGCTGACGGCGTGGAAGGCGATGCCGGGGGTCATGCCGTTTGCGCTGGTAGGGGTCGGTAGTTCGGTACCGAGCAGCAGCACCACGCCTGCAAAGGGGAACAGCACGGCGGCGATATTGAGCACCGGCTTGAACAGGCTGGCGCCCAGCAGCACCACCACCGCCAGGGCGGTGACCAGCACTGCGCTGGTGGACAGTCCTGGCAGCATCGAGCCCTCGAGGGCAAGCAGGCCGCCGGCGACGACCAGGTGGAGAGCCGCCGCCAGGGTGCCGAAGCCGCGCACCAGTAGGTCGCGCGGAGGTACCCGGCGAATCAGGGTCAGCCCTTGCCAGGAGGCAGCCGCCAGATAGAAGACAAAGGCCAGTAGAGCCAGAGGTAACGCCTGCATGCTGTGCTGTCCGTGCGCCTTGCCGGCGCCTTTGAAGATAGGGATCCTGGGTCCGGGGAATGCCTTCCCCTCGACACCGACTATACCGGATAGCGCCTCGGCTGACAGCCAGCGGGCGGCCTTCTTCGGCTGTCTTGCTGGCAACTGCATGGAGAGTCCGCGCCACAAGGCGTATAATTTGCGCCATCGTCAAGGCCGCGCACCGGCGGCCGTCTCAAGGGGCGTCTCGACAAGGGCGCCTTGAGGCCATCGCATTTGGAGAGGCCCATGTTTCAGAACCTGAGCGAGCGTCTGTCCCAGACGCTGAAGTCGATCAAGGGTCAGGCACGCCTGACCGACGACAACATCAAGGACACCCTGCGCGAGGTGCGCAAGGCGCTGCTCGAGGCGGACGTTGCCCTGCCGGTGGTCAAGGCGTTCATCGAGCGAGTGCGCGAACGTGCCGTGGGCCAGGAGGTCTCCCGCAGCCTGTCGCCGGGCCAGCAGTTCATCAAGATTGTCCAGCAGGAGCTGGAAGTCACCATGGGCGAGGCCAACGAAGGGCTGTCGCTCAAGGGCACGCCCTCCGTGGTGCTGATGGCCGGCCTGCAGGGTGCGGGCAAGACCACCTCGGTGGCCAAGCTGGGCAAGTATCTGCGCGAGCGCGAAAAGAAGAAGGTGCTGGTGGTTTCCACCGACGTCTACCGCCCCGCCGCCATCGACCAGCTCGAGACCCTGGCCAAGGAGGTCGAGGTCGACTTCTTCCCGTCGCGCTCGGATCAGGCCCCGGTGGACATCGCCACGGCGGCGCTGAAACACGCCAAGATCCAGTTCCATGACGTGGTACTGGTCGATACCGCGGGTCGCCTGGCCATCGACGAAGCGATGATGCAGGAGATCCAGGGGCTGCATCAGGCCATCGAGCCCTCCGAAACGCTGTTTGTGGTCGACTCGATGACCGGCCAGGATGCGGCCAACACCGCCCGCGCCTTCGCCGATGCCCTGCCGCTGACCGGGGTAGTGCTGACCAAGGCCGACGGTGATGCCCGTGGCGGTGCCGCCCTGTCGGTGCGTCACGTCACCGGTCGTCCGATCAAGTTCATGGGTGTCGGCGAGAAGGTCGATGCCCTCGAGCCCTTCCATCCGGATCGTGTGGCCTCGCGTATCCTCGGCATGGGCGACGTGCTGTCGCTGATCGAGGAAGCCGAGCGTACCGTCGACAAGGGCAAGGCCGAACAGCTCGCCAAGAAGGTCAAGAAAGGCCAGGGCTTCGATCTCGAGGACTTCCGCGAACAGCTCCAGCAGCTCAAGAAGATGGGCGGCATGAGCGGCCTGATGGGCAAGCTGCCGGGCATGGGGCAGATGGCCGAGATGGCCCAGGGACCTGGGCCCGAAAAGGAGCTTGGCAAGCTCGAGGCGCTGATCAACTCGATGACGCCGAAGGAACGCCGTAATCCGGACATCATCAACGGCTCGCGCAAGCGCCGTATCGCCGCCGGTGCCGGCCTGCAGGTGCCGGACCTCAATCGTCTGCTCAAGCAGCACAAGCAGATGCAGAAGATGATGAAGAAGGCCGGCAAGAAAGGCGGCATGCAGAAAATGATGAGGGGCATGTCCGGCATGATGGGCGGAGGTGGCCCTGGCGGCCCCGGAGGCATGGGTGGCATGGGTGGCCCCGGCGGCATGCCCTGGCGCTGAGTCAGTTTTCTTGCGCTGGTGCTGTTTTTAATGCCAAGCGCGAAGATGACGAGGGCTGATGACAGGACCCGGCTCTCCTCGCTCGTCAAGGGATGAGCGGCAAAAAAGGTTCCCTTGGGGGGTGGTTTTCCGTAGAATACTGCCTCTTCACTCGAGGACCGCGCCTGGCGCGGCCCTCGTCGTGAGCGAAACACCGGTGGCTGGCCTGGCCGTCGCCGTTATCTGAAATCCCAACCGAAGGACAGTCAACGTATGGTTACCATTCGTCTGGCACGTGGTGGCGCCAAGAAGCGTCCCTTCTACCACCTCGCCGTGACCGATTCCCGCAACGCCCGCGACGGCCGCTTCATCGAGCGTCTGGGCTTCTTCAACCCGGTGGCCCGTGGCCAGGAAGAGCGTCTGCGCATCGACCTCGACCGCATCGCCCACTGGCAGTCCCACGGCGCGCAGCTGTCTGACCGCGTCGCCGAGCTGGTCAAGGAAGCTCGCAAGCAGGCCTGAGGCGCAAGCCTTGCCTGTGAATGTCCCGGTGTGAAAGAGGTTTGACCCAGATGGCATCGCCACAACGCCCTAGCGCGCAGCGCCAAGCGCAAGACGATCGCCACAGCGACGATTACGTCGTGCTGGGCAAGCTGACCAGTCCTTACGGCATCAAGGGCTGGCTGAAGGTGTATTCCTACACCTCGCCCATGGAAGGCATTCTCGACTATGCCGAGTGGGTGGTCCGTCACGACGGACAGATTTCGCGCCATCGCCTCAAGCAGGGGCGCAAGCAGGGACAGGGCCTGGTCGCCCAATTGGACGGTGTCGATGACCGTGACCGCGCCGAGAGTCTGGCCGGAGCGGACATCCTGCTGGCCAAGCAAGACCTGCCCGAACTCGACAGTGAAGAGTACTACTGGCACCAGCTGGAAGGCCTCAGGGTCGTCACGCTGGAAGGGGTGTCTCTGGGACGCCTGGCCTACCTGTTCGAGACCGGTGCCAACGACGTCATGGTCGTGAAGGGCGGCGACGCCCCGGACGATCGCGAACGTCTGCTTCCCTACCTGCCCGATGACGTGGTCAAGCGCGTCGATCTCGAGGCAGGAGAGATGCTGGTCGACTGGGACCCGGAGTTTTGAGCGCAGTGCGTTCGAAAACCGCGTCGACAGGAGATCGATAACGTGTGGATAGGGGTGGTGTCACTGTTTCCGGAAATGTTCGAGGCGATTACTCGTCACGGCGTGACCGGCAGGGCCGTCGACAAGGGCCAGGTGACGCTGGAGTTCTGGAACCCCCGGGACTACGCCACCGACCGCCATCGCACCGTGGATGATCGCCCCTATGGCGGTGGTCCCGGCATGCTGATGAAGGTCGACACCCTGAGAAGTGCCATCCACGACGCCCGCAGCCGAGCCCAGGCGGCCACCGGCGAGCGTCCCAAGGTGATCTACCTGTCGCCCCAGGGGCGCAGACTGGATCAGCAGGGCGCGCGGGAACTGGCGTCCGGACCGCCCCTGGTGGTGGTGGCGGGGCGTTACGAAGGCATCGATGAACGCGTGGTCGAAGCGGACATCGATGAGGAGTGGTCGATCGGCGACTATGTCCTGAGCGGGGGAGAGCTGCCCGCCATGGTGCTGATCGATACGGCGGCAAGGCTGGTGCCCGGTGTACTGGGGCATCAGGATTCCGCGGTCGAGGACTCCTTCAACGACGGTCTGCTGGACTGTCCGCACTATACGCGCCCGGAGGAAATCGACGGTCGCAAGGTGCCGGACGTGCTGCTCAGCGGTCACCACGGACAGATCCGTCAGTGGCGGATGAAACAGTCCCTGGGGCGTACCTGGCAACGGCGGCCCGACCTGCTCGAGGGCAGGCAGCTGTCGAAGGAGCAGAAGCGGCTGTTGAACGAGTTCATCGACGAACACGCCGACAAGGCGGAGGTGCAGGACGAACGTCGGGATTCCGACGAGGCGGCCAGTCGCCGCTGACGGACCTGCGTCATCAACGACCCGCGCGCTCGAGCTTCGAGGGCCGGGATCACGATCCATCGGCACCCACGACCGATCGATGGATCACAACGATTTCAGGAGTGAGTCAAATGAGCAGCAAGAACAAGGTGATCCAGGCGCTCGAAGCCGAGCAGATGAGCAAGCAGGTGCCGGACTTTGCACCGGGCGACACCATCGTCGTTCAGGTCAAGGTCAAGGAAGGCAACCGCGAGCGTCTCCAGGCCTTCGAAGGCGTGGTCATCGGCAAGCGTAACCGCGGTCTGAACTCCGCTTTCACCGTGCGCAAGATCTCCCACGGCGTCGGCGTCGAGCGTACCTTCCAGACCTACAGCCCGCTGGTCGACTCCATCAGCGTCAAGCGTCGCGGTGACGTGCGCCAGGCCAAGCTGTACTACCTCCGTGAGCGTAGCGGCAAGTCTGCGCGCATCAAGGAAAAGCTGGCTTAAAACAGCCAGCGCTGTCAGCCAGTCTGAGGGAGGCCCCGCCTCCCTCGCCCGACACCCCGTCACCACCTTCGTGGGGCGGGGTGTCGGTGCATTGGGGGCCCTCTCGTGCTTCACCAGTGCCCTCGATGGCTAGCCACCAGAGCCCAGGAGGTGTTGCTTGAGCGCCGGCGATCGTCAGACAATCGACCGCTTCCTCGACCAGCTATGGCTCGAGCAGGGCGTCAGCGACCATACCCTGAGCGCCTATCGCCACGATCTGGAGGCCTGGGCCAACTGGCTTGCTGGTCAGTCGTGCGCGTTGCTCACGCCGGGTGAGCGGACCTTGCCGGACTGGCTGGACTCGCGTCGCGAAGAGGGCTACAAGCTCACCAGCAACGCCCGGCTGCTGTCGAGCCTCAGGCGCTTCTACCGCTGGGCCCTGGCCGAAGGGATGATCGAAGCGGATCCGCTGGCCCGGGTGCGCCTGCCGCGGGTGCGGCCATCGTTGCCGGACACCCTGGACGAGGACGAGGTCGAGCGCCTGCTGAATGCGCCGGACCTGTCCACCGCCCTGGGACTGCGCGATCGCGCCATGCTCGAGGTGCTGTACGGCGCAGGGCTTCGCGTCAGCGAACTGGTCGGTCTGACCACCGATGCGGTCAATCTGCGCCAGGGCGTGGTGCGGGTGCGCGGCAAGGGGCAGAAGGACCGTCTCGTGCCGCTGGGCGAGGAAGCCGGCCACTGGCTCGAGCGCTACCTGCGCCAGGGGCGTAGCGAGCTGATGAGCGATATCCAGCGTCCGGCGCTGTTCCCCGGACGGGGCGACGGCGCCATGACCCGCCAGACCTTCTGGCACCGAATCAAGCACTACGCCAGTGTGGCAGGCATCGATCGTCCGCTGTCGCCACACACCCTGAGGCACGCCTTTGCCACCCATCTGTTGAATCATGGGGCCAATCTGCGTGTCGTACAGATGCTGCTGGGGCACTCGGACCTGTCGACGACCCAGATCTACACCCATGTGGCGCAGGCGCGACTGGAAGCCCTGCACGCCGACCATCATCCTCGAGGCTGACCCATGAAACGCCCTCTGTTCGTGCTTTCCCTGCCCGCTCTGCTCACCGCTGCCCTGTGGACCAGCGGTGCGCTGGCGGCCCCTCCCGCCGCGCTCAACGAGCTTGAGGTGAACGGCCAGAAGATGCCGGTGAGTCAGGTGCTGGATACCCCCATGGACGGCATCTACGAGGTGCGTCTGGAGACCGGGGAGTCCTTTTACACCAACGAGAGCGGCAGCCACTTCCTGGTGGGGGATCTGTACCAGAACGCCGAGGACGGCCTGGTCAACCTGTCCGAGCAGAGCCGCAACGCCAGCCGCGCCAGCCGCGTGGCGGCCATCGACGAGTCCGAGCAGATCGTCTATCGCGGGGTCGATGAGCCCAAGGCCACCATCCACGTCTTCACCGATACCACCTGTCCTTACTGCCGCAAGCTGCACGAGGAAGTGCCGCGCCTCAACGAGCTGGGCATCCAGGTCAACTACCTGGCCTTCCCGCGTGGCGGCATGCAGAGCGAAGGCGCCCGCCAGCTCGAACAGGTGTGGTGCGCCGACAATACCAGCGAGGCGATGACCGCCGCCAAGAGTGGAGAGGTTCCGAGCGGCGCCACAAGCTGCGACAATCCGGTGGAGCGGCAGTATCATCTGGGGCTGGAGCTGGGCGTGCAGGGCACGCCGGCGATCATCCTGCCCGACGGCACCATGGTCCCGGGCTATGTGCCCGCCGAACGGCTGGCCGAGCGCCTCGGCATCGACGGCTGAGCCCGTCCGACAACACAATCGAGAAGGCCCGAGCCAGACTCGGGCCTCGCCAAATCGCTGACACAGCCGTCGCTTGCGGCGACGGTCGAGAAGGGAGAATGACATTGAAACCGGTGAGAGTGGGAATCTGTGGGCTGGGTACCGTCGGTGGCGGCACCTTCAATGTACTGACGCGCAACGCCGACGAGATCGCTCGGCGTGCCGGTCGCCCGCTGGTGATCGAGCAGGTCGCCCATCGCAGCATCAATCCCGCCTGTGACCTTACCGGTATTCGTACCACCAAGGACGTCTTCGAGGTGGCGACCAACCCCGATATCGACGTGGTGGTGGAGCTGATCGGCGGCTACGACGTGGCTCGCGAGCTGGTGATGATGGCCATCGAGAATGGCAAGCACGTGGTCACCGCCAACAAGGCGCTGATCGCGGTGCACGGCAACGAGATCTTCAAGGCGGCCCATGAAAAGGGCGTGATCGTGGCCTTCGAGGCCGCCGTGGCCGGCGGTATCCCGGTAATCAAGTCGCTGCGCGAGGGCCTGGGTGCCAACCGCATCAGCTGGGTGGCGGGTATCATCAACGGTACCGGCAACTACATCCTGACCCATATGCGCGACGAGGGCCGGGCGTTCGAGGACGTGCTCGCCGAGGCCCAGGCGCTGGGCTACGCCGAGGCCGATCCGACCTTCGACGTGGAAGGCATCGACGCCGCCCACAAGCTGACCATCCTGGCGTCCATCGCCTACGGTGTGCCGCTGCAGTTCGAGAAGGCCTACACCGAGGGTATCTCTCGGGTCACCGCGGAGGACGTCGAGCAGGCCGACAACCTGGGCTACATCATCAAGCACCTGGGCATCTCCAAGCGCACCGGTGACGGCCTCGAACTGCGCGTCCATCCGACGCTGATTCCCAAGGAGCGGCTCCTGGCCAGCGTCCACGGGGTCAAGAACGCCATCGCCGTGATGGGTGACGCCGTCGGTCCGACCCTCTACTACGGTGCCGGCGCCGGTGACGAGCCCACCGCCTCGGCGGTGGTCGCCGACCTGCTCGACGTGGCCCGCGACATCTCCACCGAGCATCGCTATCGCACGCCTTATCTGGCCTTCTGCGGCGTCACCGATGACTGTGACGAGCTGCCGATCATGCCCATGGAAGACATCACCACGGCCTACTACCTGCGCCTGCTGGCGGTGGACCGCCCCGGCGTGCTGGCGCGGGTGGCGACCATCCTCTCCGAGGAGGGTATCTCCATCGAGGCGCTGATCCAGAAGGAGGCCACCGAGGGCGAACTGGTGCCGATCATCCTGCTGACCCACCGTACCCTCGAGAAGCACATGAACGAGGCCATTCGCCGCATCGAGTCCCTGGCCGACATCGCCGGCTCGGTGACCCGCATTCGCGTCGAGAGCCTCGACGAGCAGGACTGATGATGCCTGCGGGAGCGGGCCCAGGCTCGCTTTCGCGGGCGCTTCGCTGGAATCTCAGGCCGCGCCCCGGGCGGCGGCAAGGAATCACAAGATGCGCTATATCAGCACCCGCGGGCAGGCGCCCGCGCTGTCCTTCGAAGAAGTCGTCCTTACCGGCATGGCCGCCGACGGTGGCCTCTACGTTCCCGAGGACTTCCCTCACCTGAGCGCCGACGACCTGGCCGACATGGCCGGGCTGTCCTACGCCGAGATCGCCTTTCGGGTGATGAAGCCCTTCGTCGGTGGCGAGATCGACGACGACACCTTCCGTGGCCTGGTCAAGGACGCCTACGCGACCTTCAGTCACGACGCCGTGGTGCCGCTCAATCAGCTCGACGCCAACCACTTCCTGCTCGAGCTGTTCCACGGTCCGACCCTGGCGTTCAAGGACGTGGCCCTGCAGCTGCTCGGACGTATCCTCGATCACTTCCTCAAGAAGCGTGGCGAGCGCGCGGTGATCATGGGCGCCACGTCCGGCGACACCGGCTCGGCGGCGATCGAGGGCTGTCGTCACTGTGACAACCTCGACATCTTTATCCTGCACCCCCACAACCGGGTGTCCGAGGTACAGCGCCGGCAGATGACCACGGTACTGGCCGACAACGTCTTCAACGTCGCCATCGAAGGCAACTTCGACGACGCCCAGGCCATGGTCAAGGCCAGCTTCGCCGACCAGAGCTTCCTCGATGGGGCTCGGCTGGTGGCGGTGAATTCGATCAACTGGGCGCGGATCATGGCCCAGGTGGTCTACTACGTGGCCTCCGCCGTGGCGGTGGGTGCGCCCCAGCGTCAGGTCAGCTTCTGCGTGCCCTCGGCCAACTTCGGCAACGTCTTCGCCGGCTACGTGGCCTACCGCATGGGGCTGCCGGTGAAGCAGTTCATCGTCGCCACCAACGCCAACGATATCCTCCACCGTACCCTGGCCGACAACGACTTCTCCAAGCAGGAACTGCTGGCCACCCTGGCGCCGTCCATGGACATCGTGGTGTCGTCCAACTTCGAACGTCTGCTGTTCGAAGCCTACGACCGCGACGGCGGCGCCGTGGACGAGCTGCTCGGGCGCTTCCAGAACGAGCCGACGGTGCTGGCCGAAGCCCCGCTGGGCCGGCTGCGCGAGGTCTTCTCGAGCCACAGCGTGGATGACGACACCATCCTCGAGGTGATCCGCGAGGCCCACCACCGCACCCAGGAGATCCTCGATCCCCACACCGCGACCGGCTATCGTGCCGCCGAGCGCGAGCGCAGGGACGCCTCTACGCCGATGATCACCCTGGCCACCGCCCACCCGGCCAAGTTTGCCGAGGCGGTGGTCAAGGCCGGCTTCCCGGGTGTGCCGCTACCGCCACATATGGACGATCTGCTCGAGCGCGAGGAACGCTACGAGGTGCTGCCGGCTAGACTCGAAGCGGTACAGGCCTTCGTCGCCGAACATCGTCGTCGCTGAGGCCTTCGGCATGGGGCCGAGCGCCTTGCGGCGTTCGGCTCGGTTTTGTGCCAATCGGTTCTTATCCATCGGTTTTTGCCAAGGGTGCCCGCTGCCGGGCATCCCGACAGGGAGACTTCCATGAAGCTGTGGGGACGCAACAACTCGGTCAACGTCAAGAAGCCCGTCTGGTGTGCCATCGAGCTGGGGATCGACCTCGAACGGGTCGATCTGGGAGGGCCCTTCGGTGGGCTCGATACGCCGGAATTCCTGGCCAAGAATCCCAACGGCCTGATTCCCTGTCTCGAGGACGGCGACCTGGTGCTGTGGGAATCCCACACCATCGTCCGCTATCTGGCCGATGTGCACGGTGACGGTCGGCTCGCGACCGACTCTGCCGGCGCCAGGGCGCGCTGCAGCATGTGGATGGACTGGGCGCTTGGCAGTCTGGCGGGCCCCTATCGGGATCTGATCATGAACCTGGTGCGCGGCACCCCCGAGACCCGCGACGATGCGGCCATCGAGCGTGGCCTGGCCGGGTTCGAGAAGAGCCTGCGTATCGCCGACGGTGCGCTGGCCCGCCAGCCCTGGCTGTCCGGCGAGGAATTCGGCATCGGTGATATTCCGCTGGGGGCCTACGTCTACCTGTGGTTCGCCCTGGATATCGAGCGCCCGAGCCTGCCGAACCTCGAGGCCTGGTACGAGAAGCTGACCCAGCGCAGCGCCTATCGCGAACACGTGATGCTGCCGATCAGTTAAGTCGATCCAGCTGCGTTGGACGCGCCGGTATCGCGTCGGCGCAGGTGGCGGTCAGCACGCCATCTGCGCCGACCTTCTCGGTTCCCGACACCCTCCTGCGCCAGCCTCGCTTCAACCTTCCAGAGAATCCGATGTCCCACTCTTCTCCGGCAAATACCGGCTCGAGCGAGCATGCCGAGCCGCGTCCGCGTATCGAACCGCGTCCGCGTATCGAACCGCGTCCTCGCAACGAAAGGCTGTATCGGCAGGGACTCGAGGCCGGGCTGTCGGAGCTTCAGGCCCGGCTGCTGGCCGGACGCCTGCCCGACTACCAGGGCGAACTCGACCCGCTGGTCGACCCGAGTCTACGTCATCTGGTCCATCCCGAGCGTCTGGCCGATGCGCCGAGAGCGGCCGAGCGCATCGCCCAGGCGGTGGCCGAGGGCGAGCACATCGGCATCCTCACCGATTACGAC
This sequence comes from Halomonas sp. DP1Y21-3, assembly GCF_019801245.1. Taxonomy (NCBI): domain Bacteria; kingdom Pseudomonadati; phylum Pseudomonadota; class Gammaproteobacteria; order Oceanospirillales; family Halomonadaceae; genus Halomonas; species Halomonas sp. DP1Y21-3. The sequence goes on along the minus strand of NZ_JAHVJM010000001.1, from coordinate 1,010,572 downwards.
GTGGACGGCATCACCTCCCACGTGGTGATCCGGCGCACCCTGAACGAACTGTTCGGGGTGCCAGAGTCACGTCTGCACAGTCTGATCGGTCACCGTATTCATGACGGCTATGGCATCAGCCTGCCGCTGGTGGAGCGCACCCTGAAGCTGACCCCGCGGCCCAGCCTGGTGATTACCGCCGACTGCGGCAGCAGCGACGAGGCGCGTATCGCCAGGCTCAAGGCGGCGGGAATCGACGTGGTGGTCAGCGATCACCACGCTCTGCCCCAGGAAGGGCCGCCGCCCTCGGCCTATGCCACGGTCAATCCGACCCGAGCCGACTGCGACTACCCGGACGCCACCATCGCCGGCTGCATGGTGGCCTGGCTGTTGATGTCGCTGACCCGCCAGGTACTGATCGAACAGGCGGTACTGTCGCCGTCCACGCCCAAGCTCTCGCCCTGGCTGTCCTACGTGGCGCTGGGCACCGTGGCCGACTGTGTGTCACTGGGTGGCAGCGCCATCAACCGGGCGGTGGTGCGCCACGGTCTGGCGCTGATCAATCGCATGGGCGAGCCCTGCTGGCGGGTAATGGCGGAGCGCCTGGGCGCCGACAGCGTGCCCTTCGACGCCGAGACCCTGGGCTTCCAGATGGGGCCGAGAATCAACGCCCGTTCGCGTCTCGACGATCCTTACGCGGCGCTTCACTTCATGCTCGCCGGGGATGACGGGGTGGCGCGGCGTCACCTGGAGACCCTGGACGCCGACAACCAGTCGCGCAAGGCCATCGAAGCCGACATGGTCGCCGAGGCCAGGCTGCTGGCCCGCCGGGCGCTGGACGCCGACGAGCCGGTGGTCATCGTCTATCTGGAGAACGGCCATCCGGGGGTTCAGGGCATCGTCGCCTCGCGCCTGGTGCAGGCCTACGGACGGCCGACCCTGGTGCTGACCCCCGCCGCAGAGGCCGGCATGCTGACCGGCTCCGGACGCTCGGTGGAGGCGCTGCACCTGCGCGATGCTCTGCAGCGCGCCCACGACCTGGCCCCCGAGGCGCTTACGCGTTTCGGCGGCCACCGGGGCGCCGCCGGCGTCGGCGTGGTACAGGAACGTCTCGACGACTTCCGCCAGGCGCTGATCACCGCGGTCAGCGAACAGCTCGGCGATCTGGAACTGGTGCCCAGGCTCTACACCGACGGTGAACTCGGCGAGCATCAGCTAAGCCTCGAGACCCTGGCCGAGATCGAGGGCCTTGGCCCCTTCGGCCGCGAGTTCGAGGCGCCGCTGTTCGAGGGGCGCTTTCTGGTGGAGCGGCTCAAGCCGGTGGGTGACGGCAGTCACCTGACCCTGGAGCTGTCCTGTCGCGGACTGACCCTGAAGGCCATCTGGTTTCGCTGCCTGACCCCGGGCCAGTTGCCGGACTTCGACGTGGGCGCCACCCTCCACTGCGCCTACAAGCTCAATTGCAACCGCTTCCGCGGACGTGAGTCGCTGCAGCTGATGGTGGAGCACGCAGAGCCCATCGAATAAGCCCGTCGAATAAGCCGGTCGACTAGGCCCGTCGAATAAGCCGCTCGGCTGACGTGCCCGATCGAGTCGTCCCGCGACAGTGTCGATGCTGTTATCAATAGTTCGGCCAGATACCCGGGGTGGCGAGTTCCAGCAGGTGGCCGTCGGGGTCGCGGAAGTACAGGCTCTCGCCGCCCTTGGGCCAGTGGGTACGACCCTCGATCTCGACCCCGTGGGCGCCGAGGCGCGTCTCCCAGGCACCGAGCTCCTCGCGGTCGATGGCCAGAGCCATATGCACCCAGCCGCGGCCGTCGTGGGGCGGGATGGTGCCCATGTCATCCGGCAGCACCACCGTCTCCAGGGTCTCGCCCTCGAGAAACAGCAGCAGCACCGAAGGGCCGACCTGGTAGGCGGTGAAGCGATGGTCGGCGTTGAAGGGGGCAAGCCCCATCACCTCCTCGAAGAAGGCTCGCGCCCGCGCCATGTCGGCCACGTACAGGGCGGTTTCCAGCACCGACCTGAGGCGGGGGCTGGGGCTCGAATCCAGGTCACTCACGGAAGGCTTGCTCATGGGGCGCTCCTTGGCGTGGCGGTCTCTTCAGGATAGCCAGAACCACCACACAATCAGGCCGATCAATCCCAGTCCCGTCAGGGTCACCACGATACTCATGACAGCACCTCCTGCGATGGCGGGGTGGCGGCCTGCGACGTGCGCTCGCTTTCAGCGCGCAGGCGCTTGAGTCGCAGTCGGTTGGCGTTGGCCACCACGGTGATCGACGAGGCAGACATGGCGGCGCCAGCGATCATCGGTGACAGCAGGGTGCCGGTGAGCGGGTAGAAAAGGCCGGCCGCGATGGGGATGCACAGGGCGTTGTAGCCCAGTGCGCCCCACAGGTTCTGGCGGATATTGGCCAGGGTCGCCTGACTGATCTCGATGGCGGCGGCGACGCCGTGAAGCGATGAGCGCATCAGCGTCACCCCGGCGCTTTCGATGGCCACGTCGGTGCCCTGGCCGATGGCGAAGCCGACGTCGGCCCGGGCCAGGGCGGGGGCGTCGTTGATGCCATCGCCCACCATGCCGACGACTTCGCCCTCGGCCTGAAGGCGCTCGATCTCGGCGTGCTTGTCCTCCGGCGACAGTTCGGCGTGGACCTCATCGATGCCGACCTCTTCCCCAATCGCGCGGGCGGTGGCGCTATTGTCGCCGGTCAGCATCACCACCTTGAGGCCATCGGCCCGCAGTCGCGCCACCGCGTCGAGGCTGTCCTCGCGCAACGGATCCTCGATGGCGAAGCCCGCCGTCAGGACGCCGTCCAGCGACAGATAGACCAGGGTGCGGGCCTGGGCCTGCCAGTCGTCGAGCTCATGGTCAGCGAGTGTGACGCCTTCTTCCTGCATCATCGCCGCATTGCCGATGGCCAGGCGGCGTCCCTCGGCGTCCCGGGCACGCACGCCGCGCCCGGTCAGGCTTTCGAAGGCCTCGATGGTGCTGTTGGTGGTAGAAGAAATGTTATAGGCGTTGTTGCCAGGTTCGTCGCTGGTGCCGGCGTCGGCATGGGCATGGTCGTGGGTATAGCGGCCCAGGGCCTCGGCCAGGGGGTGTTCGGAACGGGCCTCGATAGCCGCGACCAGACCCAGCAGCCGGGTGCGGTCGTCGCTGGTGCTGGCCTTGCCATCGAACCAGCGGCAGTCGGTGACCCGGGGGCGACCCTCGGTCAGGGTGCCGGTCTTGTCCACCACCAGGGTGGTCAGTCGACTGGCGGTCTGCAGCGCTTCGCCGGAGCGTATCAGCACGCCGTGCTCGGCGGCCTTGCCCACCCCGATCATGGTCGACAACGGGGTAGCCAGGCCCAGTGCGCAGGGGCAGGCGATGATCAATACCGTGGTGGCGGTGACCAGCATATGGATGACCCGCGGCTCGGGGCCGAGGTGGTACCAGGCCAGGGCGGTGAGCACGGCGATGATCATCACACTGGGCACGAACACCGCCGAAACGCGATCGGCCAGGTTGCCGATGGGCGGCTTGGAGCCCTGGGCGTTGGCTACCTGTTCGGTGATGCGCCCCAGTCGGGTATCGGCACCGACGCGGGTCGCGCGGAACACCAACGACCCCCGGCCGTTGACCGTGCCGGCGCTGACCTCGTCGCCCGGGCCTCGGGCGACCGGCGCGGGCTCACCCGAGAGCATCGATTCGTCGATATGGCTGTCGCCTTCGACTACCTCACCGTCCACGGGCAGGCGCTCGCCGGGCCGCACCCGGATCAGATCGCCCTGGCGAACCTCGTCGATGGGCAGGTCCAGCTCGCCCTCTTCACGTACCACTCGGGCGCTCTGGCTCTGCAGGTCGAGCAGGCGATGCAGGGCGTCCGAGGTCCTGCCCTGGGCACGCAGTTCCAGCGCCTTGCCCAGCAACACCAGGCCGATGATCATGCTCGAGGCCTCGAAGTAGAGCCCTCGGGCGGCCTGTGGCAGCCAAGGGGCAGCCACCACCACCGCCATGGAGTAGAGCCAGGCGGTGCCGGTGCCCAGTGCGATCAGGGTATCCATGTTGGCCTGGTGGTGACGCAGCGCTTTCCAGGCGCCGACGAAGAAGGCGCGTCCCGGGAACGCCAGCACGGCCAGCGTCGCCAGGCCCACCAGTCCCCAGCCAAGGCGGGCAAGACCCGTCGGCTCAGGGTGATGGATCAGCATCATCACCATCAGCGGAACCGCCAGCGCCAGCGAGGCCAGGCTGCCCTTGAGCTTGCGTCGGTATTCGCGCTGGTTGCGTTCGGCACGCTGGCGTTCGGCCTGGCGCAGGTCGACGATGGGTTCGGCGCCGTAGCCCACGGATTCCACCGCTTGAACCAGCGCCTCGGCGTCGACGTCGCCGTGGATCCGCGCGGTATGGGAGGCGAAGTTGACCTCGGCGCGCTCGACCCCTGAGGTGGCGGCCAGCGCCTTTTGCACACTGGCCACGCAGCCGGCGCAGGTCATGCCCTGGATCGCCAGACGCTGCGAAGGCGCTGAGGGCGCTTCTTGCAGCGACGCTGAGGTCTCTCTATGCGGCGACGCTGAGGACGCTTCCTGAGGCGATGGCGCCTCGGCGGGCGCTAGCGGCGTGGTCGTGCTGTCGCTGGCTATCTGCTCATCGGTGGCACTCGCCTCGGTGGGGTAGCCGGCTTGCGACAGCAGGGCGGCTAATTCGTCGGCGCCGAGGCATGAGGCAACCGACAGCGTGCCGCTCCCGGGGTCGCCTTCGACCTGGGCTTCGGCGTCGTGCTCCTGGATGGCCCGGCGCATGCGCCCGACGCAGCCCTGGCAGGACATTCCGGTCACCTGAAATTGGTGTTCCTCGAGGCGATTCATGACGACTCCCGCTGTCTGGCCGTGGCGGATTGTGGTACGGACGCCGTCGGCACGCTTTCGATCAGACGGCACAGGCTGTGTCCGTCCGGCACGCCGTCGGGCAGGTGTTGCCAGCTCTGCATGGCGTCTTCCATGCGCGCTGCCAGGGCCTCGAGCTCGGCGATGCGCCTGCGGATCTGCGGCAGCCGTTCGGCCAGCAGGTCGCGCACCATGGGGCAGGGCGAATCCCCCTGATCGGCATGGGACAGGATGTCGCGAATCTCGGCCAGGCTGAATCCCAGGGTTCGGGCGCGCTGGATAAAGTCCAGACGCTCGCGATCGCGGTCGCCATAGAGGTGATAGCCGTTGTCAGGGTCTCGATCGGGCGCCAGCAGGCCCTCGCGGGTGTAGTGGCGCACCGTCTCGGCGGTCACGCCGGTGATTCTTGCCAGTTCACTGACCTTCATGTGCACTCCTCGGCGCCCATCGGCGCTGCGCATGGGAGAACGATGGGGATAGTGTAAAACCTGTGTGTTGCACAAAGGTCAAGGGCGCCTGAAGTATGCAGGAAGCGTTTTGTTTAGCTTGTCTAAGTCTTTGAAATGACTGAATTGGCAAATGTTCTTTGACCAAAGTATGAGTAATTTGGCCATTAAAACGAACGTTTGGCCTTGAACTCTTTGGCGCCTTCGCAAACACTGCGAGCAGGCCCGTCGACAGGGCCAAGCAATTCAGGTCAAACAAATTACAAAGAGTGCTCGAAAGGAACTGCGCCCGGACAAGTGTGCGGACGCAACTGCACAATAACCACTACGCCATAACAAGTACGCCGACACGCTTGCTGATAATAAGGACGCCGACATGATGCACAACAACTTCAAGCCTTTGACCCTGGCGGTTGCCGTGGCCACCGCTGCTCTTTCCGGCCAGGCGATGGCCGGCGCCTTTCAGCTCAACGAGCAGGGTGTAAGTGGCCAGGGCACCTCCAACGCGGGCCGTGCCTCCACCGTGACCGACGCCACCATCGTGTTCGGCAACCCGGCCGGCATGTCGTTTCTCGATCGTGCCCAGGTCACCGCCGGTACCGCCTTCCTGACCGTGGACACCGACATCAAGAATGCCGACGGCAGCGCCACGGGCTCCAACGAAGGCGATATGGTGCCGGACACCTTTATTCCCTTCGGCTTCTACGTCCAGCCGATCAACGACAACCTGCACTTTGGCCTCGGTGTCTACGCGCCCTTCGGTCTGATCACCGACTACGAAGGCCAGTTCCAGGGCCGTTTCTTCGGCGATCGCAGCAAGGTCGAGGTGGTCACCGTTCAGCCGACCATCTCGGTGAAGTTCAGCGAGCAGTTCTCGGCCGGCTTTGGCCTGACCTACAACCAGATCGATGGTGAGCTGACTGCCAATACTCAGGGAGGCCCGGTGGGCTTCTTTGACCAAACCGGTGCCTTCACTCCTACCGGAGTCGCAGGCGAAGGGGATGTGGACATCGAGGGTGACGATAACGCCTGGGGCTTTACCTTCGGCGCCATGTACAAGCCCTGGGAGCACACCACCTTCGGTTTCGCCTACCACTCTGAGGTGGAGTATGACCTCGAAGGCAAGGCGCGCTTTACCAATGTACGTGGACAGGGTGACCCGACGGTCGTTGCTGGTATCGGCCCCGTAGTCCCTGTAGGCACTGCGAGCCAGCAAGTCGACGCCGATCTGTCGATCACCCTGCCCGAGGTGTGGGACTTCTCGGTAACCCACGAGCTCAATGATCGCTGGACGGTGATGGCCGGCGCCGCCATGACCAACTGGAGCGAGTTCGATGAGCTGCGTGTCGAGAACGATGTTCGCGAGATCGTCGAGGCCCAGAACTATGAGGACAGCTGGCAGTACTCCATCGGTACCGCCTATCAGCTCAACCCCCAGTGGGTGCTGCGTACTGGCCTCGCCTACGACGAGACCCCGATCAAGGACGAGTACCGCAGCGTGCGTGTGCCGTCTGATGATCGCATCATCTTCTCGCTGGGTGCCGGCTGGACCCCGACCCCGGATCTGACCGTGGACGTGGCCTACTCCTATATCCACGAATCCGACGCCGAGCTGTCCCAGGAAGAGGAAAATCGCGGCACCTACGAGGCGGACTTCGAAAACACCGCCCAGGCCTTCGGTGCCCAGCTGACCTATCGCTTCTGACCTATCGCTTCTGACCGGCCACCACCTCGGTCCAGGCGACCGATATTGGCTTCCGCTAGAACATAGTCAGACCCTGCGCAGCGCCCCCTCCCAGGAGGGGGCGCTGTCGTTCGTGGAAGCCAGCCATGCCAAGAGAAGATATCAGCGTTGCAAGTGGAGGCCTTTCTGGAAGGGCAGGGGGTAACAACAGCGATGCTTCACCGTCAGGGTGATAGCACGCGAATCGGCGAAGTCCACTATTGTCGAACATCCCGTTGCATCGGTTTGCCGGTTTTCTGATCGCTAAACGCTGTCTGGACGTATCCCGGTTGGTTAACATTGCGAATCAATCGTATTTGGTCAATACAACAACCTGGTGCTCCGGATGTCCCTTCGCTTGATGATTCGCTGGTCTGTTCTGCCCCTGGGGGCGGCTTCCCTGTCTGTTCAGGCGCAACAGGATCTCGCCCTGGACAATATCGTCGTTACCGCTGCGGGCTATGAGCAGACGCAGACCGAGGCACCGGCTTCGATCAGCGTGGTGACCCGGGAATCGCTTGAAAAACGTGCCTACCGGGACATCACCGATGCGCTACAGGATGTGCCCGGCGTCGTGGTGACCGGCGGTGGCGATGGCGAAGACGTCAGCCTGCGTGGCATGCCGGCGCAGTACACCCTGTGGCTGGTAGACGGTCGCCGGCAGACTTCGCGGGAATCCCAGCCGAGCGGCGGGGGCGGCTTCCAGAAGGACTGGCTGCCACCGTTGAGCGCCATCGAGCGTATCGAGGTTATCCGCGGCCCCATGTCGACCCTGTACGGGTCCGATGCCATCGGTGGAGTCATCAACATCATCACCCGCAAGGTCGCGGAGGATTGGGTCACCCAACTGCGTACCGAGGCGACGATTCAGGAAGACAGTGACTCCGGCAACGAATTCAACAATCAGCTGTATGTGTCCGGTCCGCTGGCCGACGACGTCCTCGGGTTGCAGCTGACCGGTCAGTACCAGCATCGCCAGGAGGACAAGATCGAGCGCGGCTATGCCAAGCGCGAGTTTTCCAACCTGGCCGCGCGGCTGTCGCTGGAGGCCACGCCCGATCACTCACTTTCGCTTGATGTCAGTCGACGAGAGCAGGATCGCACCAGTCGTGCCGGATTCTCGCTGCCCGAGCGTTCGAGCGACGCCGAGACCGAAAATCGACACAAGACCGTTGCGCTGTCCCACCAGGGCAACTGGGGGTTGCTGACCTCGGATTCCTACGTGCAGCTGGAGGAAACCGACAACGTCGGTCGCGATATCGAGATTCACAATACGGTGGCGGATTCACGCTGGGTACTGCCGCTGGGCGACCACTTCGTGACCTTCGGCGGCACCTGGGAGGACGAGAAACTCGAGGACACCACCACCAACGCCCTGGCAGGCACCGACGAGATCACCGTCTACCAGTACGCGCTGTTTCTCGAAGACGAATGGTATCTGACCGACAGCTTCTCGTTGACCGCCGGGCTGCGCATGGACGATCACGAGTTCTTCGGCGACCACTACAGCCCAAGACTCTACGGTGTCTGGAGCCTGCTGCCCGACTGGACCCTGAAGGGCGGTATGTCCACCGGGTTCCGCGCGCCCAACCTGCGCGAGCTGTCAGGCGACTGGGTCCAGGAGAGCCGGGGCGGCGATATCTACGGCAACCCGGATCTGGACGCGGAAGAGTCCCGTAGCTACGAGATGGGGCTGGTCCATGACGGCGCCAACGGCCTTCAGGCCAGCCTGACGCTGTTCTACAACGACTTCGATGACAAGATCTCCACCATCGCCTGTGGCGATCGCGACTGCGGTGATGCGGCGGCCGGCGACCCGGACGCCCGCACCAACGTCAATATCGATGACGCCATCACCAAGGGCATCGAGGCTGGTGTCCAGATGCCGATCGGCGAACGCTGGCAGGCCCAGGCCTCCTACACCTACACCGATTCCGAACAGAAGAGCGGTGACAACGAGGGTCAGCCGCTGACCCAGGTGCCTCGCCACCTGTTCAATACCACCGTCAACTGGCAGGCCACCGAGGCCCTCGTTCCCTGGCTGCGCTTTACCTTCCGCGGCGAAGAAAGCCAGCCGGTGAACCTCTCAAGCAACAGCAGCACCTCCATCCGGGCCCCATCCTACGCTACCTGGGACGCGGGGCTCAGCTGGCAGGCGACACGACAGATCCGTGTGCTTTCCGGCATCTACAATCTGACCGACAAGGACATCGAGTTCGATAACTTCGGTCATGTGGACGATGGACGGCGCTACTGGGTCGGGCTCGACCTGGAGTTCTAAAGCGCGCAGCGACCCACCTAAACGAACAGCAGCGAACAGGAAGGACCATGAAAGCGATGATCGCAGGGGCCGTGGTAAGCCTCACCCTGAGTCAGACCGCCCTGGCGGTGGATGAACCTCCCCAGCAGCTGCCCGAGCAGCTGGCCGAGCAGCTGGCTGAGCGGGGCCTGGCGGCCGGACAGGCCTTCCCCGGGCTGTCCAGCCTGTGTGACCTGTCGGCCAGGCTCAAGGTGGCGGGCCAGCGTCCGAAAGGCGAGGCGGCAGAGCGGGAGCGTCGTGAGTCCAGTCGCGATGACCGGCGCCAGCGCGGCCCGGCCGAGCCGATGCCGACCCAGGTATTCGACAATCTCTACTACGTCGGCACGCCCGGCGTCGCCAGCTGGGCGCTGACCACCAACGAGGGGATCATTCTGATCGATGCCCTCAACAACAACGAGGAAGCGCAGAAGTTTATCGAGCAGGGGCTGGTGGATCTGGGCCTGGATCCCGAGGACATCACCTATCTGGTGGTGACCCACGCCCACGGTGATCACTACGGTGGTCAGCAGTACCTGGTCGACAACTACGGAGCCCAGGTGGTCATGAGCGATGCGGACTGGACCGCCCTCGAACAGCCGGAGCTGGCCATCGACAATCCCCGCTGGGGCGAGCCTCCAGTGCGCGATATCACCATCGCCGACGGCGACACCCTGACTCTTGGCGATACCGCCCTCGAGGCCTACGTGACCCCCGGCCATACCCTCGGCACGCTGTCGCTGGTGATTCCGCTGAAGGATGGCGACAGTACCCATCGGGCGGTGCTGTGGGGCGGTACCGGTTTCAACTTCGGGCCGGACGAGGCCCGCTTGCGGGAGTACTCGGCCTCCGCCTCACGAATGAAGACGATCTCTGAACAGCAGGGCGTGGACGTCTTCCTGTCCAACCATCCCACCCGCGACAACACCCTGGCGCGGATCGAGGCGTTGGAGCAGCGGCAAGCCGGCGATCCCCATCCCTTCGTCAGCGACCAGGCGCTGGGTGCCCTGGACCTCTTGATGAGCTGTTCGCTGGCCCAGGCCGAGCGTGTCTACGCAGGCGAGCATCCGACAGAGTAGAGACGTTCATACGAGCCAAAGCAGCGGCCGCTGCCTTCGCACAACAGGCGCTGCTCAAGCAGCGCCTGTTACGTTACGTAGGTAGAGCTCGTAGATCGCTTGGCCTAGGCCACCTGATCGAGCATGGCGGCGGCCAGCAGCTTGCGGGTGTATTCGGTCTTCGGCGCGGCGAACAGCGCCTCGGCGCTGCCCTGTTCCACTATCTCTCCGTCCTTCATCACCAGCACGGTGTCGGCCAGCGCTCGCACCACCGCCAGGTCGTGGCTGATGAACAGGTAGGTCAGGCCGTGTTTCTGTTGCAGGTCACGCAGCAGGTCGATGACGGTGACCTGCACCGAGCGGTCCAACGCTGAGGTGGGTTCGTCGAGCAGCAGGAACTCCGGCTTGAGCACCAGCGCCCGGGCGATGGCGATCCGCTGGCGCTGGCCGCCGGAGAACTCGTGGGGGTAGCGATTGCGCATCGAAGGATCCAGCGACACCTCCTTGAGCGCCGCCATCACCTGGGCCTCGCGCTCGGCGCGGGACAGGTGCGGGGCGTGGACCTTGAGCCCTTCGCCGATGATGTCGCCAACGGTCAGCCGCGGCGACAGCGAGCCGTAGGGGTCCTGGAACACCACCTGCAGCTTCGAGCGGATCGGCCGCATGGCGGTCTTGTCCAGCACGTCGAGGCGGGTGTCGTGGAAGCGGATCTCGCCCTGGCTCTTGAGCAGCCTCAGCAGGGCGCGGCCCAGGGTCGACTTGCCGGAGCCCGATTCGCCGACGATGCCCACCGTCTGGCCGCGACGGATGCTGACGTCGATGCCACGCACCGCCTCGAAGTACTCGCTGGGACCGAACAGGCGCTTCTTGAGGGCGAAGCGTACGCGCATGTCCTTGGCCTCGAGCACCATGGGCTCGCTGTCGGCCACCGGCGCCTTGCGCCCGCGTGGCTCGGCGTCGATCAGCATGCGGGTGTACTCGTGGCGCGGGTTGGCGAAGACCTCCCGGGTCTCACCCTGCTCGACCAGCTCGCCGTGGCGCATCACGCAGACCCGGTCGGCGAAGTGCTTGACGATGGTCAGGTCGTGAGTAATGAACAGGATCGCCATGCCGTAGCGGCGTTGCAGGTCCTTGAGCAGCTCGAGGATCTGGGCCTGGACGGTGACGTCCAGCGCGGTGGTGGGCTCGTCGGCGATCAGCATCTCCGGCTCGCCGGCCAGGGCCATCGCGATCATCACCCGCTGGCGCTGGCCGCCGGACAGCTCGTGGGGGTAGCTCGACACCCGCCTTGCCGGTTCGGGGATGCCGACCTGCTCGAGCAGGTCGATGGCCTTGGCGGTGGCGGCGCGCCCCTTGAGGCTCTGGTGGCGGTCGAGCACCTCCTTGATCTGGTCGCCGATGCGGTGCAGCGGATTGAGCGAGGTCATCGGCTCCTGGAAGATCATGGCGATATTGCCACCGCGAATCCGGCGCATGCGCTTGGCGGTGGCACCCAGCAGTTCCTCGCCCTTGAAGCGGATGACGCCCTCGGCCCGGGCGAGCTCCGGCAGCAGGCGCATGGCGGCGGTGGAGGTCACCGACTTGCCGGAGCCGGATTCGCCCACCAGCGCCAGGGTCTCGCCGGGATTGATGGCAAAGCTGACGTCCCTGACCGCCTGGACGGTGCCGTGGGGCAGCTCGAAGCTGACGCTGAGCCCCTCGATCTCGAGCAGCGCCTCGCGGGCGGGACGACGGGGGTTCTTGGGTTGTGTGTCGGTCATGGTCGCGTCTCCGTCGTCGATCAGCGGGTCTTGGGGTCCAGGGCGTCTCTGAGGCCGTCGCCGAGGAAGTTCAGGCAGAACAGCGTCAGCGCCAGGAACACCGAGGGCACCAGCAGCATCCAGGGCGAGGTCTGCATCATGTCGGCACCCTCGGAGATCAGCACGCCCCAGCTGGTCAGCGGCTCCTGCACGCCGAGGCCGAGGAACGACAGGAAGCTCTCGAGCAGGATGACCTTGGGCACCGTCAGGGTGACGTAGACGATCACCGGGCCGATGGCGTTGGGGATCAGGTGGCGGGTGACGATCTTGCCGTCCTTGACGCCGAGGGCGTGGGCCGCCTCGACGAACTCCCGCTGCTTGAGCGCCAGGGTCTGGCCGCGCACGATACGCGCCATGTCGAGCCACTCCACCGCGCCGATGGCGGCGTAGATCAGGAAGATGTTGCGGCCGAACACCACCATCAGCAGGATCACCAGGAACATGAACGGCAGCGAGTACATGATGTCGACGAAGCGCATCATCAGGTTGTCGACGCGCCCGCCGACATAGCCGGACACGGCGCCGTAGAGCACCCCGATGATCAGGCTGACGAAGGTCGCCACCAGCGCCACCGACAGCGACACCTGGCCCCCATAGAGGGTGCGGGTCAGCAGGTCGCGGCCGTTGGCGTCGGTGCCGAGCCAGTGGCCGCCTTCCAGGGTCGGGCCCACGTCGAAGGCGTTCCAGTCGACGTCGGCCAGCCCCCAGGGGGTCAGCCAGGGACCGATGAAGCAGGCCAGGGTCATCAGGCCGAGCAGCCACAGGCTGGCCATGGCCGCGCGGTTCTGGCTCAGCCGGCGCCAGGCGTCGCGGCCGAGGCTGTCGCCGACGGGGGCGGCGGTCGGGGCGAGGGAATCGGTACTCATGGCGTCGCCTCAGTCGTCATAGCGGATTTGGGGATCGAGGGCCGAGTAGATCAGGTCCACGATCAGGTTCATCAACACGATCAGGGCGCCGTAGAACACCACCGTGCCCATCACCAGGGTGTAGTCGCGGTTGAGCGCGCCCTGGACGAAGTAGCGGCCGATGCCGGGGATGCCGAAGATCTGCTCGATCACCACCGAGCCTGTGATGATGCCGGCGATGGCCGGGCCCAGGTAGGAGGTTACCGGCAGCAGGGCGGGGCGCAGGGCGTGGCGCCAGACCACCTCGGCCTCGGTCAGCCCCTTGGCTCGGGCGGTGCGAATATAGTGGCTGCCCATCACCTCGATCATGCTGGCGCGCATCATCCGCGCGATGTAGGCGATCTGCTGGATCGATAGCGCGATCACCGGCAGGATCAGGTTGGGCAGGGCGCCGTCGTTCCAGCCCCCCGCCGGCAGCCAGCCGAGCAGCACCCCGAACACCAGCGCCAGCACCGGCGCCACCACGAAGTTGGGCACCGCGATGCCGGCCAGCGCCGTGCCCATCACCGTGTAGTCCACGGCGGTATTGCGCTTTAGCGCGGCGATGATGCCCAGCGGCAGGCCGATCGCCAGCGCCAGCAGGATCGCCAGGCCGCCGATCTGCAGGCTTACCGGGAAGCCCTGCATGATCAGCTCGGTGACGGTGAAGTCCTTGTACTTGAACGAAGGCCCGAAGTCGCCCTGGACCAGGTTGCCCAGGTAGCGGAAGTACTGCTGCCACAGCGGTTCGTCCAGGTGATAGGCGGCCATCAGGTTGGCCTCGATCTCCGGCGGCAGGGCGCGCTCGCCGTCGAAGGGCCCGCCGGGGGCGATGCGCATCAGAAAGAAGGCGATGGTGATGACGATCAGCATCGTCGGTATGGCCTGGGCCAGGCGTTTCAAGGTGTAGCTCAGCATGGCGCCGTTCCTCGGTTGACATGAAGGGCGGGCCGTCCCTGGCCGCGCCCACGATTGGGTTGGGGCGAGTGGTCGTCAGGGAGCGTCGCCGTCCACGGACACGTAGCGCAGCGGATGCACGTCGAGCGTCGTGGGCTGCCAGCCCTTGACGTCCGGAGAGACCAGATTGACGACCACGTAGTCGTAGATCGGCAGCATCACGTCGGCTTCCAGCAGGCGCTGCTCGGCCTCGGTCATCAGCGCGGCGCGTCGGTCCACGTCGAGCTCATGGGTGCTGGCCTCGACCAAGGCGTCGTACTCGGGGTCCGCGTAGCCGGTGCTGGCCGCCGCCGAGCCTCCCGCCGCGTAGGCGTTGAGGAAGTCGTAGGGGTCGTTGACCGTGGCCACGAAGCCGTAGCGGGCGATCTCGAAGTCGCCCTGGCGCAGGCCGGCGAAGTGCACCGCCGCCTCGCGATTGACCAGATCTATTTCCACCCCCAGCGGGCGCCACATGGCGGCGATGGCCACGGCGATCTTCTTGTGGTCTTCCAGGGTGTTGTAGGACAGCTCAAGTTCAAGCGGTCGATCCGGCCCGTAGCCGGCCTGATCCAGCAGCTCACGGGCCCTGGCCCGGCGGCTGTCCATGCACTGGTCATGGAAGTCGAGGCTTGCCGAGGTGGGCGAGGCGATGGTGCGCGGCACGAACCAGTAGGACGGCGTCTGGCCCATGCCCAGCAGGCGCTCGGTGATCACCTCGCGGTCGAGCGCCAGATTCAGCGCCTCACGCACCCGCTCATCGCTGAGCGGCGTGCCTTCGCGCAGGTTGAGCATATAGAAGTAGCTGCCGATCAGCGGCCCGACGCGCAGCGACTCGCTCAGGTTTTCCTGGGCCCACTCGAAGCGCGCGGAAGGCACCGCGCCGTAGGCGATGTCGAGCTCGCCTGAGCGAAAACGGTTCATCAGCGCCGAGGTATCCTCGATGGCGTGGAAGTCGACACCCTCCAGCGCCACCTCGTCGGCGGCGTAGTAGCGAGGGTTGCGCTCCACCTCGACCTTGTCCTGGGGCTTCCAGTCGGCGAGCACGAAGGGGCCGCTGGCCACCAGGGTGCCTGGCCGGGTCCAGTCCTCGACGCCGCTGGTGAGCAGGTGGCGGGGCAGAGGTGCGGCCTCGGTCATCGCCATGGCCTGAAGAAAATAGGCGGTGGGCTCGGACAGCCGGATTTCCAGGGTGTGGGAATCCAGCGCGGTGACGCCGAGGCTCTCGGGTTCGGCCTCCCCGGTGTTGATCGCCCGGGCGTTGATGATGGGGTAGTAGAGGTTGGCGTTGTGGTTGGCGGTGGCCGGCGTCACCAGACGTTGCAGGGCGAAGACGGCGTCGTCGGCGGTGATCGGCTCGCCGTCGGACCACTGCGCCTCGCGCAGCCGGAAGGTGATGACCCGGCCGTCGTCGGACAGCTCCCAGGATTCGGCCAGGCCCGGCACCAGCGCGCCGTCGGGGCCATAGTTGACCAGACGATCGAACAGTTGGCGGGTGATCCGGCTCTCCCAGTTGCCGCTGACCTTCTGCGGATCCAGGGTGCTGGGCTCGGCGCCGTTGCCGACCTGAAGGGTGGCGGCCTGGGCGTCGGCAGCGGGCAGACAGAGTCCGAGGCTTGTCGTTGCCATCAGGCCGGCAAGTGCCAGCGGACGAAAGGCGTCCATGGAGACCATAGCGAAGTCCTTGTGGGGTAGGCAGAGCGTCGGTAGGGGACTCGCCTCCTGGTGGAGGCGAGTTCTCGCAGCGAGTCGTTGAAGCGAGTCCTTGAAGCGAGTCCTTGAAGCGAGTCCTTGAAGATAGCCCAGCGCTGCTATTTACCAACCCAGCGCTGCTACTCGTCGAAGGAGATCCAGCGAGACGGGTGATCGTCCTCGATGTTGTCTTCCCAGCCGCTGATCTTCGGGTTCACCAGGTTGCGTGAGACGTAGTAGAGCATCGGGATCAGGGCGTCGTCGTCCATGGCCAGGGCCTCGGCGCTTTCCATGACGGCCTTGCGTTCATCCAGGTCCAGGGTGGCGGCGGCCTGGTCGTAGAGGGCGTCGAACTCCTCGTTGGCGTAGGCCCCGTAGTTGTTGCCGACGCCGGAACGCAGCAGCGCCAGAAAGTTCTCGGCGTCGTTGTAGTCGGCGATCCAGCCGGCCCGGGCCACATCGAAGTCTCCCTCGGCGATGGTCTGGTAGTGCACCGTGGCCTCGGCATTGACTAGCTCCACCTCGACACCCAGCGGGCGCCACATGGACGACACCGCCACCGCGATCTTCTTGTGCTCGTCGGTGGTGTTGTAGCGCAGGCGCAGTTCGAGCGGTGACTCCTGGCTGTAGCCGGCCTCTTCCAGCAATTGCTTGGCGCGGGCCATGCGGGCGTTCATGTCATCGGTGATGTCATTGCCGTCGGCGTCTTCGAAGCTGGTGCTCTGCACCTGGTAGTGATCGATGCCGTCAGGCACGAAGGACAGCGATTTCTGGAAGGTGCCGCCCATGATCTGCTGAGCGATGACGTCGCGGCGCACCGCCATGTTGAGCGCCTCGCGCACCCTGGGGTCGGCGGTGGGATGACCGTCGCGGTGGTTGAACACGTAGTAGTAGCTGCCGAGGTAGGTGGCCATGTGGGTGGCCTCGGGGATCTCTTCCTTCAACAGCGGGTACATGCTCGAGGAGTACTCGGTCATGATGTCCAGCTCGCCCGCGCGAAAGCGCGAGACGCCGGCGTTGCGATCCTCGATGGTGTGGTAGCGCACGCCGTCCAGCGCCACCTGGTCGGCCTCGTAGTACTCGGGATTCTTGACCACGGTGATGCGCGACTGGGAGATCCACTCGGTGGGGGTGAAGGCACCGTTGGTGACAATGTTGTCGAGATCCACGTAGTCCCGGCCGTACTCCTCGAAGGTGTGCTGTGGCTGGGGGTAGCCGGTGTAGTGGGTCAGCAGCTGCAGGAAGTAGGGCGTCGGTTGAGTCAGCTGGACCACGAAGGTGCGGCCATCGTCGCGGCTTTCCACGCCAAGCTCCTCCAGGGGCAGCTCGCCGGTGTTGACCTCCCTGGCGTTGACCACCGGATAGAGCATGTAGGCGTACTTGGAAGCGTTGGCCGGGTCCAGCAGGTGGCGCCAGCCGAACACGAAGTCCTCGGCGGTGACAGGCTCGCCGTCGGACCAGCGGGCATCCTCGCGCAGGCTGAAGGTGTAGGTCTTGCCGTCCTCGGAGACCTCCCAGTCGGTGGCCATGCCGGGCAGGATCTCGCCGTCCGGGGCGTTCTTCACCAGGCCCTCGTAGACGTCCATCAGGATCTGGGACTCCCACACGCCGCCAGAGATCTGGGAGGTGTCGAAGGAGGCGAGTTCGCCGGTGACGCCAAGATCGAGGGTCTCGGCCATGGCCGGTGCGCTGATGGCGGCCGCCAGCGAGGACAGGGTCAGGCCGGAGGCCAGCGCCAGGCGGCGGGCCCAGCGAGCACGGTTCGCGATCATGTCAGTTCCTTGTTGGTGTTGGCATTGTTGTCGCGGGCCGGGCCGTTGGCAGCGCGGTTCGCTGCGACCACGGCCATTGTGGGAAGACCGCACAAGGCGTGCGACACCGGCTAAGCCCGCTTAGTCGATATCGACCATCGCGCCGTGGCTCCGGTGCTGTCCAGACGAAAATTTTCATGACGTCTTGCGTTTCGTCGATAGCCCCGTGGGAGCCCTTGTGGCAAGGGGGCTCGATGGCAGGAGCAGGATGACGGGGTTAGACGTTTTGGCTACAATGCATCCCCTTTATCGCGGCCTGGCCGACGATCATCGCAACTGGCCCATCGCCACCGGCGCATCGCGAGCGCACGCCGGCACCCGGCGAGGGACGACAAAAGGCGAACTTCATGTTGGAAACCAACCCGATTCACAACCTCATCAAGGACCTGTCTGAGCGGACAGACGTCCTGAGGGGGTATCTTTGACTATGCCGAAAAGAAAGATCGGCTAGAGGAAGTCACCCGCGAGCTCGAGGACCCGGCGGTCTGGAACGACCCGGACTACGCCCAGAAGCTCGGCAAGGAACGTGCCTCGCTGGAGCTGGTGGTCGCCACCATCGACGAGCTGGACCAGGGCCTCGGCGACAGCCGCGACCTGCTGGAGCTGGCCGAGATGGAAGACGACGAGGCCACCGTGGCAGAGGTCGAGAAGGAACTGGCCTCGATGCAGGCCAACCTCGAGAAGCTCGAGTTCCGGCGCATGTTCTCCGGCGAGATGGACGAGAACAGCGCCTATCTCGACATCCAGGCGGGCTCCGGCGGTACCGAGGCCCAGGACTGGGCCAACATGCTGCTGCGCATGTATCTGCGCTGGGCCGAGTCCCACGGTTTCAAGGCCGAGATCATCGAGCTGTCGGCCGGTGAAGTGGCCGGGATCAAGTCGGCCACGGTGCACGTCCAGGGCGAGTACGCCTTCGGCTGGCTGCGCACCGAGACCGGGGTGCATCGTCTGGTGCGCAAGAGTCCGTTCGACTCCGGCGGCCGCCGCCACACCTCCTTCGCCTCGGTGTTCCTGTCGCCGGAGATCGACGACAGCTTCGAGGTCGAGATCAATCCGGCGGATCTGCGCGTCGACACCTACCGCTCCAGCGGCGCCGGTGGTCAGCACGTCAACACCACCGACTCGGCGGTGCGGATCACCCACGAGCCGTCCGGCGTGGTGGTGTCGTGCCAGAGCCAGCGCAGCCAGCACGCCAACCGCGACTTCGCCATGAAGCAGTTGAAGGCGAAGCTGTGGGAGCTGGAAATGCAGAAGCGCAACGCCGCCAAGCAGGAGGCCGAGGACTCCAAGGCCGACATCGGCTGGGGCAGCCAGATCCGTTCCTATGTGCTGGACGACCAGCGCATCAAGGACCTGCGCACCGGCGTGCAGTCGAGCAACTGCGACAAGGTGCTCGACGGCGATCTTGACCAGTACATCGTCGCGAGCCTCAAGCAGGGGCTTTAAGCGACCGTCGCCAAGCCCACCGCGTCGCGACCTCGCCCCGGGAGCCAAGTGGCCCCGGGGCGTTTCGCCACCACCATTCATGGGTCCCGTGCCGGGGCCGTTCGGGGAACCGCCGTGGCGGCTTCCCTGCCGTGACAGAGACGAGTAGCCATGGCCAACCAGGATACGCCTTCCACCAATGACGCCGTTGCCGAAGAGAACCGCCTGATCGCGGAGCGCCGTGCCAAGCTGGCGGCTCGTCGCGAGCGCGCCGAGGCCGAGGGCGGCAGCGCCTTCCCCAACGACTTTCGCCGTGACAGCCTGGCCGCCGAGCTCGAGGCGGAACTCGGCGAGCATGACAAGGAAGCGCTGGAGTCGCTGGGCCGCGAGGCCGCGGTCGCCGGGCGCATCATGCGCAAGCGCGGTCCCTTTATCGTGATCCAGGACGTCAGCGGCCAGATCCAGCTCTACGTCGACAAGAAGGGGCTGGATCCTGCCCTGCTCGAGGACATCAAGGGCTGGGACATCGGCGACATCGTGGCCGGCCAGGGCCCGGTGCACAAGTCCGGCAAGGGCGACCTGTACGTGATGATGCGCGAGGCCAAGCTCCTGACCAAGAGCCTGCGCCCGCTGCCCGACAAGTTCCACGGCCTCACCGACATGGAGGCGCGTTACCGCCAGCGCTATGTCGACCTGATCATGAACCCGGACTCGCGCCGGGTGTTCGAGACCCGTGCCGGCATCATCAGCGCCATGCGCCGCTTCTTCGAGGATCGCGGCTTCATGGAGGTGGAAACGCCGATGCTGCAGCCGATCCCCGGTGGCGCCACGGCGCGTCCCTTCATCACTCACCACAATGCGCTGGACATCGACATGTACCTGCGTATCGCGCCAGAGCTTTACCTGAAGCGCCTGGTGGTGGGGGGCTTCGAGCGGGTCTTCGAGATCAACCGCAACTTCCGTAACGAAGGGCTGTCCACCCGCCACAACCCCGAGTTCACCATGGTCGAGTTCTACTGGGCCTACGTGGACTACCAGGCGCTGATGGATCTGACCGAGGCGATGCTGCGCGAGATCGCCCAGAAGGTGCTCGGCACCACCACCCTGAACTACCAGGGAGCGACCTACGACCTGGGCCAGCCGTTCGTGCGGATGACCCTGCGCGAGGCGATCCTGGCTCACGGCGAAGGCATCGAGGCCGCGGACATCGACGAGCTCGACGCCGCCCGTGCCCTGGCCAAGCGTCTCGGCATCAAGGTCAAGGATGGTTGGGGACTCGGCAAGCTGCAGACCGAGATCTTCGAGGAGGTGGCCGAGGCGCGCCTGGACCAGCCGACCTTCATCACCGAGTATCCGGCCGAGGTCAGCCCGCTGGCGCGGCGCAACGACGCCAATCCCTTCGTCACCGACCGCTTCGAGTTCTTCGTCGGCGGCCGCGAGATCGCCAACGGCTTCTCCGAGCTCAACGACGCCGAGGACCAGGCCGAGCGCTTCCGCGCCCAGGCGGCCGAGAAGGACGCCGGTGACCTGGAGGCGATGTACTACGACGCCGACTACGTGCGTGCGCTCGAGGTAGGCCTGCCGCCCACCGCCGGCGAGGGCATCGGTATCGACCGCTTGGTGATGCTGTTCACCGACAGCCCCTCGATCCGCGACGTGCTGCTGTTCCCGGCGATGCGCCCGGAAGCCGGCGAGGCCTGAGCCGTTGGGCCTGGCCACCGGGGACAATGTCCCCAGTGGTCGGGTCGATGGATTGTCGGCGGGGTCGGGCCGATGGATTGTCGGCGGGGCCGGGCTTTTGCTGGCAAGCGAGGCCCTTAGCACCCATAATGGCTGCGATTCGACGTCGAGGAGACCGCGATGAAACTGCTCAACCGCTCCGCCCTGAGCGTCAGACCCACCCAGCACTTTGTTGACTGGATCAATGCCCTGGAACCGACCATGGGCGATGACGACCTCACGCTCGCCGACGTCGACCGGGAAAGCACGGTCTACCTGATCCCGGAGATGGACACACCCGAGGCGCTGGAAGCCTTCGTTCGCGAGCGCTATCTCGAGGTGCTCGAGAACGAACTGCGCGCCTGGGAAGAAGACGAGCGGCAGTGGCCCGAGGCCCTGAACTGGGAGCTGTTCCAGCGCTTCTTGCAGGTCGAGCACAGCTATCTGGCGATCGATCTGGATGGCGAGGCTGCGCTTGAGATCTCCGAGGTGGACGACGAACTGCTGGCCGACCTCGAGCAGGACTGAAACAGCGCGGCCTGCCGCCGCTGATCAGTACCTGCCGGATGTACCCCGCAGGTGTCGACGAGACCGGCCACGGCCGGTCTCGTTGCGTGCCGGCATGACCTCCTGTGCCTGACCACCCCGATGCAAGACAACACCCGCCTAGACAACACCAGGAATTGCCCCGATGAGTCGACTGTTCTCCACCCGTGACGGCGACGACGGCCTGCCCGGGCCGGAGCGACGGCTGGCGGTCATCGCCCTGGTGCTGGGGACCCTGATGGCAGTGGTGGACACCACCATGATCAATATCGCGCTGCCCTCCATGGCGCGGGATCTGGGCGTGTCCGATGCCCGCGCGGTGTGGATCACCAACCTGTTCCAGGTGGTCTGCGCGGCCATGCTGCTGGTGTTCGCCGCCGCCAGCGAGTTGCTCAGTCGGCGCAAGGTCTACGTGGCAGGGCTCACCCTGTTCGTGGTGGCGGCGCTGGGCAGCGCGCTGTCGCCCAACTTCGAGACCCTGCTGGTGTTTCGTGCCCTGCAGGGCGTCGGCGCCGCCGCCACCCTGTCGATCGGGCCGAGCCTGTATCGCTCGATCTTTCCCTCGCGCCTGCTCGGCAGCGCCCTGGGCCTGTCGTCGCTGGTGGTGGCGGGGGGCTACGCCGCCGGCCCGTCGATCGGTGGTCTGGTGCTGTCGGTGGCCAACTGGCCGTGGCTGTTCGCCCTGAACGTGCCGCTGGGCACCGCCGCCGCGGTCATGGCCTGGCGAGCCCTGCCCAGGGAGGAACGCCGCGAGGGCAGCTTCGACGCCTTCGGCGCCCTGGCCTCCATGGCCATGCTGGCGGGACTGTTCATGTGCATGGACGCCGTCGGTCATCGCGCGCCGCTGGCCGAGATCCTGGCCTGGCTGGCGGTGACGGTGGTGTCGGCGGTGGCCTTTATCCGTCGCCAGGGGCGGGCTCCCCATCCGCTGCTGCCGCTGGGGCTGTTTCGTGAACCGCGTTTCAGCCTGGCAGTGTCCGCCCAGGGCACCGCCTTCATCGGACAGGGGCTGACCTTCGTTGCGCTGTCGTTTCTCTACCAGCAGCAGATGGGCTACTCGGCGCTGCATACCGCCTGGTTGTTTACCCCCTGGCCGCTGACCATCATGGTGGTCGGGCCGCTGTCCGGTCGTCTGGCCGATCGCTTCAACCCGAGCGTGGTGGCAAGCGTCGGCCTGGTCATGCTGTTGCTGGGGCTGGTCAGCCTGGCGGCGCTGCCGCAGGACGCCAGCGCGATCGACAGCCTGTGGCGTACCGCCCTGTGTGGCGCAGGCTTTGGCCTTTTCCAGCCGCCCAACAACCGTGAACTGATGACCAGCGTGCCCAAGGCCCGCAGCGCCAACGCCTCGGGGGTGATGAGTACCACCCGCACGGTGGGACAGTCGCTGGGGGTGGCCCTGGTCGGGCTGTGCCTGGCCGCCGGCGCCGGCGTTCAGCAGGCGTTGTGGGTCGGCGCTGCCACCACCTTGCTGGCGCTGGTGATCAGCCTGGTGCGTATCCCCCGGGCCCATCGTGCGTATCGTGCGGCGCGGGAGCAGAAGAAGGCCGCGCGCGCCGGCTACTCCGAACGAGTGGGCGAGGACTCCCCGAACCGGGTCGCGGATCGGGCTTAGTCAGCGGCTGGGCGAGGGCGTACAATGGCACAGTATGTACAAAATTAACCGTCACAGACGCGAGTACCCATCATGAGTATTCAGGCGACCATCGAACACAAGCTAAAGGCCCTGGAGCCCACCGAACTGGTGGTCGAGAACGAGAGCCACATGCACAGCGTGCCGCCGAACTCGGAAACCCACTTCAAGGTGACCCTGGTCTCCGAGCGCTTTTCCGGGCTGATGCCGGTCAAGCGCCACCAGCAGATCTACTCGCTGCTGGCCGATGAACTGTCCGGCCCGGTCCACGCCCTGGCGCTGCACCTTTACACCCCCGGTGAATGGGATAGCCGCAGCGCACCGCGTCCGGACTCGCCCAACTGCATGGGCGGCTCACGCTCGTGACGCCGGAGCCGACACGGCTCGCCTATCTGGATGCCATGGGGCTGACCGCCTGGGTGGCCCGCTACCAGCTGCCCAACGCCCGCGAGACCGAAGCCTGCGACTGGCCCGAGCCGGTACCAGAGGAGCGGCCCCAGCCCGGTGCCAAGGGCCTGCATGCGCTGCTCGATGACATGCCCGCTTCGGCCGGCGGCGACACTTCCCCCGGGGCGACCGAGCAGGCCGCTGTCGCTGATTCGTCCTCTGCCGTCCAGGCTCCTGCACCCCAGGCGCCGGCTGGTCCGCGCAAGGCCAGGGCGCTGCTCGGTGATATCGTGCCCGATGCAGACGACGGTGCGGCGACGGCCCCCACGGCCATGCCGGCAGAGGATGAGGCGGAGGAAGGCGCCGAGCCGCTGCGCTTCGGCTGTCAGGTGGCCTGTCTCGACGGTCGCTGGCTTTTGCTGGTCGCCCGTGACGAACCGCTGGGGCCCCTGCACCAGCGGCTTCTGCTCAATATCCTGACCGCCGCCGGGGTCAGGCCGTCGCAGCGACCGGTATTCGACTCCCTTGCCTGGCCACTGGAAGAAGGCTTGCCGGTCAGGCGGCCGTTGGACGAGGCGCGTCAGGGGCTGAAGGCCTTTGTGGCCGGTCGGGCACGTCGTGGCTGGGCTCCGGAGCGGGTACTGGTATTCGGCCGCCAGGAGGCGCTGATGCAAGCACTGGCCCCGTCTGACGCCACCGACAACAGCGCGCAGCCTCCGCGCAGCCAGACCCTGGCGCTGCCATTGTGGCAGGGCCCGGGGCTCGATGAACTGCTCGCCGGTGACGGCGTCGGTGCCGAGGCCAAGCGCAGGCTGTGGGCGCAGATCGGCGATTGGCAGGCGCAGTGGGGTGACGGCGCGAAAGGTGATGGTGCTGGAGGCGATGGTGCAAGAGACGACAGCGATGGCGCCTGAGGCGACAGCGGGCCAGCAGAGCTGTCCGCATAGCGGTGTCTACGGTCCTGTCCGTGTCCTCGGCGCCGCCGATCTTGACGCCCTCTTGCGACTGGAAGCGATGCCGTCAGCGCCGTTGTCCAGCCCTCAGGCACTGGCTCAGGCACTGGAAGATGACCAGCGCCTGCTGCTGGGGATCGATCGGCTGGGTCCGGCGGGTGATGTCGGCGTTGAAGGCGGCCTTGATGCGGGCATGACGGGGCAGAGGGCTATTCACGCCTACGCCTTGCTGGCACGCCAGCCCTTCGAGGCCGAGCTGGAAGCGATCCTGGTGGCCCCGCAAGCTCGCCGCCAAGGGCTTGCCGCACGGCTGCTGACAAGCCTGATTGCGGTAGCGCGCCAGTGGGGCTCGGAGCGACTGCTGCTGGAGGTGCGTGCCGACAACGGCGCGGCGATCGCCTGCTACCGAGCCGCCGGCTTCGCCGAGGATGGTGTGCGTCGCGGCTACTATCCGCCGCTGGCCGATGGCGGCGAGCGTGTCGATGCCTTGCTGATGTCGCTGGCGCTTGACTGAAACAGCCTGAAGCGCACGGCTTCCGTGCATTCATCGTACGCGCAATGCAAAAGGGCTCCCCATGGGGAGCCCTTTTCATTCGTGTCGATCGTTCGTATCAGCCGTTCGAGTCGGCCGTTCGAGTCGACACTGCCGGCACACAAGGCAGGTCAGAGGCTATGGGCGGGCGCCTGTTCGGTATTGCCCGTTTCGCCTTCCACCTCATCGAGCTGGCCCAGGATGGCGGTCAGGCGACGTTCCCACTCTTCGCGATCCTGCTTCAGGCGAGCGTTTTCCTCGCGCAACTCCTCGGCTTCCAGTTTCAGCAATTCCAGGGCCTCAAGGGCGCTGGAGACCTTCTTTTCGAGTTGGTTGAAGAGTTCCGTGCTCATCCTCGTCTCCTGACATGACGTGGGGTGAAGGCGCGACGCGCGCCCCGATGGAACGAGCGTAACGCCGCCGCCGCCGGCGAACAAGCGTCGCCGGGCGGCGACGGGGCTGCTTTGCTGATTCGGCTCAGGAATTACGACGGTCGCGTGCTTGGGGTACTGCCGGCTCAGCTCTCAGGCGCAGCGTCCTTGAGCGAGTCGGCGTCGCTTTCGCTGCGTCGATACAGACGCCCCATGCTGTCTCCGGCGCGGACCTCTCGGTGTAGCTGCCAGGTGTGGGGCACGGCGGGAACCAGACCGCTTTCGACCTCCACGTAGATCCAGGCCTCATCCGCCAGCCAGCCGGCTTCCAGGGCCTGGCAGCATGGCTCGGCGAGGCCCTGGCGAAAGGGCGGGTCGAGAAACACCAGGTCGAAGGGGCTGGCGGTATCGTCTTTCAGCAGCGCGGCGGCGTCGGTGCGGCGCACCTGGGCGCGATCGATCGCCAGCGTCGCCAGGTTGTCGCTGATCGCCTGGGCCACCTGGGCATCGCGCTCGACGAATAGGGCCTCGCTGGCGCCACGCGACAGCGCCTCCAGGCCCAGGGCACCGGTGCCGGCAAACAGATCGAGCACGCGGACGCGGTAAAGCTCGACCCCAAGCCAGTTGAACAGGGTCTCGCGCACCCGGTCCGGGGTCGGGCGCAGGCCGGGCTTGTCGAGCACCGGCAGCTGACGGCGGCGGTGTTCGCCACCGATGATACGCAGCTTGCCAGGCGGCCGACCGCTCGCGGGACTCTTGCCCGAGCGGGGTTTTCCGGCGCCGCCGCGCGGACGGTTTCTTGAAGGACGTTGTCGACTCATGGGCGGCGATTCTACCCCCATGGCCGGGTGTCGTCATGCCTTCGCCATCGCTTCTGTGGCAGGCTGTGGGCAGCGTCGCGTTGCCGCCTCGGGGCTGCCCTGTGTCCACAGCGAGCGGGCAGGGTGGTAGGATGTGGCGGTTCGTTCACCGGCTGAGGCGTCAGGTCATCCATGTTCGGTATTTTCAAGCGCAAGAAGAAGCACACGGGCGAAGAACCCGCCAAGGACCAGGAAGTCGTCGATCAGTCGTCTGCAGATGAGGCGGAAGGTGCGGCTGACAGGGAGGCTGAACAGCCCCTCGGCGACGAGCTGTCGCAACGCTCACCGTCGGATGCCGAGCCACCCCAGCAGGGCCGGGAACCTGGCCCCGAGCCGACCGAGACCGCCGAGGCGGTGGTGCCGGAGCCTGTTGAGCCGGCAGCGCCGGGGCCTGCCGAGCCGTCCACCCCTGCCGAGCAGGCGCCCGTTGAACCTGAGCCCGACAAGCAAGAGCCCGACGAGCAAGAGCAAAAGCCTGTCGAGCAGAAGTCTGTCGAGCAGAAGTCCGGCGAGTCGCAAGCCGACCAGGCGCCGTCTGCCAGCCCCCAGCCGGCTGGCGAGCCCGCCGAAGATGAATCGCCGGCCTCGGCGCACAAGTTGGCCGAGGCGGAGGTGCCCGAGCCTGCAAGTCCGCCCGCCGCCGACGCTGGCAGCGGCCAGCGCGAGCACGCCGAGGTGATCGAGCCCAGCCGTCCCACCGGCCCGGCCCTGCAGGAAAAGCCCAGAGCGCCGGTGCAGGGTGGCAAGGGTGGCGAGAAGAAGGGCTGGTTTGCGCGCATGCGCGAGGGCCTTGGCAAGACTCGGGCCAACCTGAGCGACGGCCTGGCCGACCTGTTCATGGGTGCCAAGCAGATCGATGACGAGCTGATCGAGGACATCGAGACCCAGCTGCTGATGGCCGACGTCGGTATCGAGGCCACCAGCGAAATCATCGAGGCGCTGACCGATCGAGTCTCGCGCAAGGAGCTGAAGGACCCCGAGGCGCTGTATCGTGCGCTGCAGCAGGAGCTGGCCGCCATGCTCGGCGAGGTCAGCCAGCCCTTGAGCCTCGAGACCGCCGACGGTGGGCCCTTCGTCATCCTGGTGGTGGGCGTCAACGGCGTCGGCAAGACCACCACCATCGGCAAGCTGACCCAGCGCTTCCAGCGCGAGGGCAAGAGCGTGATGCTGGCGGCGGGGGACACCTTCCGCGCGGCCGCGGTAGAGCAGCTCAAGGTGTGGGGCGAGCGCAACAGCGTGCCGGTGGTGGCTCAGCACACCGGCGCCGACAGCGCCTCGGTGATCTATGACGCCGTGGCGGCGGCCCGTGCCCGTGGCGTCGACGTCTTGATCGCCGATACCGCTGGTCGCCTGCACAACAAGAGTCACCTGATGGAAGAGCTCAAGAAGGTCCATCGGGTGATGGGCAAGCTCGATGCGCAGGCGCCTCACGAGGTGATGCTGGTGCTCGACGCCGGTACCGGCCAGAACGCCTTGTCCCAGGCGGCCACCTTCAACGAGGCGGTTCCGGTCAGCGGGATCACCCTGACCAAGCTCGACGGTACCGCCAAGGGGGGCGTGATCTTCGCCCTGGCCAAGCAGCTGAAGACGCCGATCCGCTTTATCGGGGTGGGTGAGAGTCTGGATGACCTGCGGCCGTTCAAGGCCGAGGACTTCGTCGACGCCCTGTTCGATCGTCGCCCGAGTGACGCCGACGAATGATCGCCTTCGAGCACGTCGGCAAGCGCTATGGAGGGCGCTTCGAGGCGCTCTCCAATATCGATTTTCGCGTCTCGCGGGGCGAGATGGTGTTTCTCACCGGCCATTCCGGTGCCGGCAAGAGTTCGCTGCTGCGGCTGATCATGCGCCTGGAGCGACCCAGTCGCGGACGGGTGATGGTCGCCGGTCACGATATCGACAAGCTGCATCCCAGCCAGTTGCCGTTCTACCGGCGTCAGATCGGGGTGGTCTTCCAGGACCACCAGCTGCTGTTCGACCGCTCGATCTATCACAACGTGGCGTTGCCGCTGGAGATCCGCGGCCTGGCGCCGCGGGATATCGCGCGGCGGGTCCGCGCCGCACTCGACAAGGTCGGCCTGTTGCACCGCGAAAAGGCGCTTCCCATCGAGCTTTCCGGCGGCGAGCAGCAGCGCGTGGGTATCGCCCGGGCGGTGGTCAACAAGCCCGCCCTGCTGCTGGCCGATGAGCCTACCGGTAACCTCGACCCTCAGTTGTCCGCCGATATCATGGGGCTGTTCGAGGACTTTCATCGCATCGGCACCACGGTGATGATCGCCAGTCACGATCTGGCGTTGATCGCCAGGCTGCGTCACCGCACCCTGCGCCTGAGCGAGGGGCGCCTGGTGGCCGACGAGGAGGCCGCATGAGCGCTCGCCATTCGCGCAAGGGCGCGGCGACGCCCAGGGGCGCCTCGGCCGCCGCACGTACGGGCGGCCGCCAGGAGGCCTCGACGTCACCTCGCGGTGCGCGTCAGCAGACGGTGCGTGCACAGGGGCAGTGGCAAGCCTGGCTGCGCCACCATCGCGCCATGTGTGTGGACAGCCTGCGCCGGCTGGTGCGCCAGCCGGTGGGTAGCCTCTTGACCATGCTCGCCATCGCCATCGCCCTGGTGCTGCCCAGCGCCCTGTGGCTGTCACTGGACAGCGCCAAGCTGGTGGACGCCGAGTTGGACGCCAGCGCCACCCTGACGGCCTACCTCGACAAGGGGGTGAGCGAGTCCGAGACCGGGCGCATCCTGGAAGCGCTGGAGGCTCAGTCGGAGGTCGCCGCCACCGAATTGATCACCGCCGAGCAGGGCATGGCGGAATTCCAGCAATCCCTGGGGCTCGACGATGCCCTGGCGCGGCTCGACGAGAATCCGCTGCCCGCCGCGGTGGTGATCTCGCCGACGACGCCGTCACCGGAGGCCATGGCGGCGTTGTCCGAGCGGCTGTCGGCGATGTCCGGGGTGGCCGAGGTGCGCCTCGACCTGGCCTGGATCGAGCGTCTGCGGCAACTGGCTGAGCTGGGTCGTCGCCTGACCCTGGCACTGGGAGTGCTGTTTGGTCTGGGCGTGCTGCTGGTGGTGGGCAACACCATCCGCCTGGCGGTGGAGAACCGGCGCAAGGAGATCGAGGTGGTGACCCTGATCGGCGCCACCCATGCCTTTGTACGCCGACCCTTCCTGTACAGCGGCGCCTGGTATGGCCTGGGCGGCGGACTGCTGGCGTGGGGGCTTCTGACCCTGGGCAGCGACTGGCTGGCGGCGCCGGTGGCATCGCTGGCGGCCAGCTACGGCGCGCACTATCAGCTACCGACCCTGGGCCTCGTCGGCTCTACAACATTGCTGACTTGTAGTACACTATTGGGCTGGTTGGGAGCCTGGATCGCCGTCAGCCGCCATCTGGCGGGCATCAAGCCACGCTAGCGGCAACAGGTAATCACCCGTTTCTTGTACGGTTTCGTCGGATGTCTACGACCAAAGGGGAACTTCTTCCTATTTTTATCCTCCAAGGTGCATCCGAAATCTTGTTGGTCTTCGAGGAGACAACCTGCACATGAGCAACAGTCTTCTGCCGGTGGGTCATCTTTCACCGGGGCACGACCTCAACGGCTATATTCAGGCCGTCAATCGCATTCCGCTGCTGACGGTGGATGAAGAGCAGGACCTGGCCCATCGCCTTCAGCAGGAAGGCGATCTGGAAGCCGCCCGCCGTCTGGTCATGTCCCATCTGCGTTTTGTCGTGCACATCGCACGCAGCTATTCCGGCTATGGACTTCCCCAGGCTGACCTGATTCAGGAAGGCAACGTCGGCCTGATGAAGGCCGTCAAGCGTTTCGACCCGACCCAGGGCGTACGCCTGGTGTCTTTCGCGGTGCACTGGATCAAGGCCGAGATCCACGAGTTCGTGCTGCGCAACTGGCGTATCGTCAAGATCGCCACCACCAAGGCCCAGCGCAAGCTGTTCTTCAACCTGCGCGGCGCCAAGAAGCGCCTGGCCTGGTTGAACAGCGATGAGGTCGACGCCATCGCCAAGGATCTGGACGTCAAGCCCGAGGTGGTGCGCGAGATGGAAGGTCGTCTGGCCTCCCACGATGCAGGCTTCGATGCCTCACCGTCCGAGGACGAGGATTCGGCCTATCAGGCACCGGTTCACTATCTGGACGACGCCAGCCAGGACCCGGCGACCCAGCTCGAGGACAGCGACTGGGAGCAGGACGCTACCCGCCGCCTCCAGGGCGCGCTGGCCGAGCTCGACGAGCGCTCTCGGGATATCCTGAGCCAGCGCTGGCTCGCCGAAAACAAGGCGACCCTGCATGAACTGGCCGACGTCTATGGCGTGTCCGCCGAGCGCATTCGTCAGCTCGAGAAGAACGCCATGAAGAAGATCCGCGAACGCCTGGGCGACAGCATGGCGGCCTGACCGCCATCGATGGCGCCAGCCGCTGGCAGGACGAATACGCCCGAACCTCACGGTTCGGGCGTTTTCAGTTGTGGCTGAGCTTGTACCAGGGCGACTGCCACAAGGGCTGTAGGGTGGTTGCCTGAGCCGCTACACGCCCTCGTACCTGCGCCTAGCCCTGGGCGCTGGCAGCACCCGTCAGGCCGCCAGCGGCGGCCGCGCGGCGGGCAATGTCGCCCAGCGCCTCGTCACCGGCGCTGAGATCGCGAAAGGCGCCCATGGCGCCGAGGAGGGCCGAACTCTCGTAGGGCACGAACACACGCTCTCCCTGCTTGGCCATCTCCGGCAGCATCGAGATATAGGACTGGCCGAGCAGATAGCCGATGACCGCCCTGGTGCTCTTCTCGCCTTCGCCCATGGCACCCAGTACCAGCTCGATGGAGCGACTTTCGCCCTGGGCACGCAGAATGGCGGATTCCTTGTCGCCCTGGGCGTTGAGGATCGCTGACTCCTTCTGGCCCTGGGCCTTGGCGATGGCCGCGGCCTTTTCGCCCTCGGCCTCGGTGACGGTGGCTCGACGGCGACGTTCGGCGGACATCTGCAGGTGCATGGCCTCCTTGACCTCCGTCGGCATCTCGATGTCCTGCACCTCGATGCGATTGATCGCCACCCCCCACTTGGAAGCAGGTTCCTCCATCTGTTCCTTGATCTTGGCGTTGACCTCGGCGCGGGACTCGAAGATCTTGTCCAGCTCCATCTGGCCGACCACCGAGCGCAGCGTCGTCTTGGCCAGTACCTCCACCGCCTGACTCATGTTCTCGATCTTGTAGACGGCGTTGGCCGGATCGATGATCTGAAAGTAGATGGCGCCATCGATGCGAACCGTCACGTTGTCGGTGGTGACCACCGGCTGGGACGGGAAGTCCATGACCGACTCGCGCAGGTCGATGCGGGTCTCCTGACTCAGCACCGGGGTGAATTCCTGGCCCTTGCGCAGGTAGCGCACCATCTTGATCGGTCTTGGCTTGTCGAAGAACGGAACGATGAAGTTGATGCCCTTCTGCAGCGTGCGGTGGTAGGCGCCGAGGCGCTCGATCACCATCACCTCGGACTCCTGAACGATCACCAGTCCCTTGATCACCATGATCACGGCGATGACGACCACCACCAGGGCAATCAATAGCCCCGGATTTATGGCATACGGCAACATGCAGGTACCTCCTTGGTATCGAGAGTGTCGCCCAGGGCGACCGACGGCATCCCGCCGCCGAAAGCCAGCTTAGGCAATGGGCGGGCGAGTGGCGATAGCGTCTGGCGGCCGCTGCCCGAACGAGCGCATGACCGGGATCAAGAACCTTCGCCGGCGGGACGGACCACCGCCTGGGTGCCCTCGAAGCGGACCAGCGTTACCTCGTCCCCCGGACGAAGGGCAGGACCACTCCCTGCTTCGTCCGCCAGACTGGCACGGTAGAGATCACCGTCGAGCTTGATGCAGGGTGCGTCATCGAAGTCGCGGCTGACCAGCACGAAGCGTTGACCGCGGCCTCCACCGCTGCCAGCCACGCCGAAGCCTTTTTTCGCGCCTCGGCCGCGTCGTCTGAGCTGTCGAATCGCCAGCGGCACCAGCACGGCGCAGGCGAGCGCCAGGACGATCAGTTGCAGGGTGAAAGTGGCGCCCAGCCAGGCGGCCAGGGCGGTGAGGGCGAGCGCCGCCGCCAGGGCCAGCAGCACGTAGGAGCCGGTCAGCAGCTCGACCAGCAGAGCCGCGAGTCCGGCCAGCAGCCACCACAGCGCGGGAGATAGAAAATCCATGAGGGGCCTCTTGGAAGCAGCGAAATGACGTCCTGTCCTGTCCGATTCTGCGCCGCCTGCCGTGGCCCGGCAAGCCGGTGAGGCCCGCAGACGACAGCGCCACCGCGATTGCGGTGGCGCTTGGCTGAATGTGAGGAGGCCCGAAAGGCTGTCGTATTACGGTGCTTACCAGTACCCCAGCACCTTCCACCGTAGAGAGTCTGCGACACCGACCCAGACGGTCAGATTGACCAGGCTCCTACCCTGATCAAGAGCGGACCCGCCTTCCGGGCGTCTTACCAGTACCCCAGCACCTTCCACCGTAGAGAGTCTGCGACACCGACCCCGACGGTCAGGTTGACCAGGCTCCTGCTCTGATCAAGAGCGGACCCGCCTTCCGGGCGTCTTACCAGTACCCCAGCACCTTCCACCATAGGCTACCGACACCGACCCAGACGGTCAGGTTGACCAGGCTCATCACCAGTCCGGCCTTCCACCAGGTGCCGAGTTCCACATAGCCGGAGCCGAAGATGATCGGGGCGGTGCCGGTGGCGTAGTGGGTCAGCGACATCATCAGTGAGGAGGCGCCGGCCAGCAGCAGGGCGATGTACAGGGTAGGGATGCCGAGGGCGATACCGGCGGCCAGGAAGGCGGCGTACATGGCGGTGATATGGGCGGTGGTGCTGGCGAAGAAGTAGTGCGCGTAGAAGTAGACGCCGGTCAGCGCCAGGGCCATGCCGAACCAGCCCATGTTGAAGCTGCTGATGCCCTCCTCGATGACCCCGGAGAACCAGCCGATCAGTCCGAGCTTGCCCAGGAAGCTTGCCATCATTACCAGAGCGGCGAACCACACGATGGTGTCCCAGGCGGACTTCTCGCCGAGAATGTCATCCCAGGTCAGCACATTGGTGACCAGCAGGATGGACAGTCCCAGCAGCGCCACCGCGGTGGAGTTCACCTTGAACTCGGGGCCGAACAGCATCGCCGGGATACCGGCCCACAGGATCAACAGCAGGCCGAACACGCCGATCATGATCTTTTCGGCGCGGTCGAGCGCGCCCATGGCGGTGAGCTGCTCGCGGGCGAAGGAGGTGGCGTCCGGGGTGCGCTTGAGCTCCGGCGGATACAGCACGTACAGCACCGCCGGCATCAAGGCGATGGCGACCAGGCCGGGCAATAGCGCGGCCAGCGCCCACTGGGTCCAGGTGATCGAGATGGCGGAGTCGGTAGCCTTGGCGATCAGGTCGACGATAAGCGGGTTGGGGGCCGTTGCGGTGATGAACATGGCCGAGGTGATGGGGTTGGCGTGATAGTTCACCAGCGCCAGGTACTCGCCGATCTTCTTGCTGGTGCCGGACTCGGGGGAGGAGCCGAAGCTGTCGGCGATGGAGCGCATGATCGGGTGCATGATGCCGCCACCCCGGGCGGTGTTGCTGGGGGTGATCGGGGCGATGGTCAGCTCCGCCAGGGACAGGGCGTAGCCGATGCCGAGGGTGCGTTTGCCGAAGGCGGCGATAAAGGCGTAGCCGATGCGGTTGCCCAGCCCCGTCTTCGACAGCCCGCGGGAGATCATGATGGCCAGGCCGATCAGCCAGATCAGCGGGTTGGAAAAGCCCGAGAGGGCGTCGGAGACCGCGCCCTTGGAGCTTTCAGGGTTGGTGACGCCGGTCAGCGCGACCACGGTGATGGCAATGATCGCCAGGGCGCCGATGCGCATGGTCTTGCCGATGATGGCGGCGATGGTGGCGACGAAGATCGCCAGCAGGTGCCAGGCCTCGGGGTTGACGCCGTCAGGTACGGGGATTACGAACCAGAGCGCCAGCCCCAGGGTCACCGAGACCAGGGCGGGAAGCGGTTTGAATGCGAGCATAAGCGAGCTCCTTTGGGGAAGATCGAGTGATCACCTCTCCGCAGAGAGAATCCGAAGGTGTTGTGCTCATTTACGCATAGACGAAGCGACGTCCGAATGACGGACATCAAGCAGAAGTACGACTTTCGTCGAAATGGTCATGTCGAGTGCAACTTGCGCTGAGGAGGTCGCAGCGCCAAGGCAGGAGATAACGGTGCAGGAGTTGGGTGAGGGCTGCGGCCGACGCCATGCCGGGAACTGCCCGGCATGGCGCGAGAGGAGGTGAACGGTCCCTAGTCGGGCTTGATCGCGGTGCGGCCGCTGCCCAGGAACATCATCGCCAGGGCGCCGAACAGGAACATGCCCTGCAGCTCCAGCGCCCAGCCGCCGCTGCTGGTCAGGCTGAACAGCTCACCCATATGCGCCAGATAGATGGCCACCACCATGTTGCCGGCGATCAGCAGACCGGCGATGCGAGTGTTCCAGCCGAGGATTGCCATGACAGGTGCGACGACTTCGCCCAGCAGAACGCCATAGGCCAGCACCGTGGGCAGGCCATGGGAGGCCAGGGTTTCACCGATCCAGGACAGGCTGCCGGGATTGATCAGCTTGCTGACGCCGTGCAGCAGGATCATCACGCCAAGGGCCAGGCGCAGGATCAGCTTTCCCAGGTCGTCGTTGTCGAGGGCGTTGAGCATGGTGACTTCCTTTTCACTAGGGGCTTTTTTGACTCGAGAGCCTTTCACTTCTGGCGTTGGGCAGAAAACAGTCGCGCCGAGTTATCCGTGGCTTCGCAGCATGATCGCGATGACGTCGGCATGGTGCCTTCGGTCGCAACACCAGAATCACCGAAACGGTCGGACCACGCAGGCAATTCTGGCATATTAGGCTTTATCCAGATGACTCAGCTGCAAGGAAGATAGCATGGTTCCGTCACGACTTCGCCGCACCGCCGCTTTCGCTCTTTTCACCCTGGCGCTCAGTGCCTGCTCCAGCCAGCCTGGGCCCACGGTGGGTGGGGGCGACACGGCGGCCCCGGGCAGCGTCTCGAGCCCGCTGGTCGGCAAGCGCTGGAACCTGTTGCTGGTGGGCA
Source organism: Halomonas sp. DP1Y21-3 (assembly GCF_019801245.1). Taxonomy (NCBI): domain Bacteria; kingdom Pseudomonadati; phylum Pseudomonadota; class Gammaproteobacteria; order Oceanospirillales; family Halomonadaceae; genus Halomonas; species Halomonas sp. DP1Y21-3. The sequence goes on along the minus strand of NZ_JAHVJM010000001.1, from coordinate 975,541 downwards.
CCAGCGATCGCCTGTCGATGCCGCAGAAGCCGTACTTCGAGGTGGCTTCCGATGGCAGTGTCAGCGGTAGCGACGGCTGCAATCGCTTCACCGGCACGGTGAGCTTCGGTGACAGCCAGCGTATCGACTTCAGCGAACTGACCGCCACCCGCATGGCCTGTGCCAATCCCCAGGGGGCCCAGCAGGTCCGCGAGATGCTCGACAACGCCTATCGCTACCTGATCGACCATGACCGACTGGTGTTCTTCGGCCCTAACTCGCTGGTGCTGGGCGGTTTTCGCGACGCTAGCTGACCGGGCCAGTGTTCATCGGGGCGATCAGCGACTCCGGTTGTCCCTCCTGAGCGCGGTACTCGAGATGTCGGCTGCAGCGCGGCTTGCATGATGCAGGCAGGATCGCAGGCTGTGCTTTCGCTGTTGGAAGCGATCGAGCCACCGGGGATGGATCGCCACCACGCGCACCGGAACGGAAGCTAGTCCCAGCAATTGCACGATGGCCAGGCGGTGTGAACCGCCGTAGCCGAGCACGACCTCGCCATCCCGGGTAATCAATACCTGCATTTCGTCATCGGGGTGGCGACTGTCGTCGGGGTGTTGGCGAGCCAGTTCTTGCTGGGTCTTGTAGCCGTGTCGGCGAATGCCGTGGTAGGCACGAGACAGCGTCTCGAAGTAGCGAGCGATATCCTCCTCGCTGCGACACCAGTAGGCGCCTTGCTGTGCCGGGTCGGTGCACTCGCCGGAACGATAGCGAGCCACCGCTTGATGCATCTGGGCGTACTGGGCGGTCTCGCGGAAGTGCCTGTCGTGGGCGAAGATGTCCTCGACTGCAGCGGTCTCGTTCAGGCGTGCCTGGCAAAGTGGTGCAACATGGCTGATGTCCCAGTCGCCTTCACTGATCAACTCACGGCTCAAGCCAGAGCGCGTGACGCAGCGCGCGATGCGCCTTGGGTCGATGTCGACCAGCGGCAGGTCGTTGGCATTCAGCCAGCGACGTTGAAGGTCGACACGGCCACACAGCTCGGCCAGGTACAGCAGGGCACGCCGTGTTCGGCGGCGAAGGCGTGGCAGGGCGGCGAGCCCGGCAGTGCCAGGGAACGCCAGGGGGGAAAGGCCCGAGTGCGTCATGCTGTGCGCGTCTATTGTTGTTGTAGTCGTTGGTATGGTCGTTGTTCGCTCTGTTGTCTTATCTGCGGCCGAATCGGCGATTGGCCTGAAGGAGCGGCTGTGCTGACAGCTTCACTGTGCCGCAAAAAGCTTTAATAGAAGAAACTGAATTTTGTAGTCATACCGTCATCTCTGTGTCGTATCCGATCAGGCTGAGGCGACGCAGACGGTTGCCTTAGGCGAGGGGCAGGCACGAATCAAGAGCGATGTTATGACAGGGGGGGCTGGATGGCCTTCAGCAACGAAGAGAGAGCAGCATTGCTGGCGCTTCACGGGGTAGGGCCGACCGTCGTCAGCCGTTTTGAGCAGCTTGGCATCGACTCCTTCGAGCGTCTGGCGACGTTCGAGTCCCGGGAGATCGCCGAGCAGGTGGCATCGATGCTCAACACCAGCTGCTGGAAGAATTCGCCACGCGCCCTGGCGGCGGTGGAGGCGGCCATCGTGCGTGCCAGGCAAGGACTCAAGGTAGGCTGAGACCCTGACTTGAGATCATGGCGGACCAAAAAGAGCCGACCCCGCCAGTGGCGGGGTCGGCTCGGGTGGTGCTGACGTCGGTCGTGCCGGCTTGGGCCGGGACTCGACTAGAGCGCTGCGACTAGAGCGCTGCGACTACAGGGCCGCGATCTTGTCGCGCTGTTCGACCAGCACCCGGCGGGCGGCCTGGTACTCCTCGAGCTTGCCGCGCTCCTTGTCGATGACGGCGGCCGGGGCCTTGGCCACGAAGCCTTCGTTGGCGAGCTTCTTCTCGACGCCGCCGATCAACTTGTCCTGCTTGTCGATCTCCTTGCCCAGGCGGGCGAGCTCGGCGTCCTTGTCGATCAGGTCCGCCATCGGCACCAGTACTTCCATGTCGCCGACCAGCTGGGTGGCGGACAGCGGCGCCGTGCTGGCGTCATCGAGCCACTCGATGGACGACAGCTTGGCCAGCTTGGACAGGAACAGGCGATTGGCGCTCAGGCGCGCCTGGTCGGCCTCGCTGCCCTTGGTCAGCAGGGCGTCGAGCGGCTTGCCCGGGGCGATGTTCATCTCGGCGCGGATATTGCGCACCGCCACGATCACCCCCTTGAGCCATTCGATGTCACGGATCGCGTCCTGGTCGATCAACGCCTCATCCGACAGCGGCCAGGCCTTGGCCATCAGCGAGTCGTTGTCGCCTTCCAGGGTGCCGGCGAGCGGCGCCACGCGCTGCCAGATCTCCTCGGAGATGTAGGGCATCATCGGATGGGCCAGGCGCAGGATGGCTTCCAGCACCCGCACCAGGGTGCGCCGGGTGCCGCGCTTGGCGGCCTCGCTGGCGCCTTCGTCCCACAGTACCGGCTTGGACAGCTCCAGATACCAGTCGCAGTACTCGTTCCAGACGAAGTCGTAAAGCGCCTGGGAGGCGTGGTCGAAGCGGAACTCCTCCATCGCACGGGTGACCTGATCCACCGTCTGCTGCAGGCGGGCCTCGATCCAGCGGTCGGCCAGCGACAGCTCGACCTCGCCGCCTTCGCGGCCGCAGTCCTCGTTCTCGGCGTTCATCAAGACGTAGCGAGAGGCGTTCCACAGCTTGTTGCAGAAGTTGCGGTAGCCGTCCAGCCGGCCCATGTCGAACTTGATGTCGCGACCGGTGGTGGCCTGGGACAGGAAGGTGTAGCGCAGGGCGTCGGTGCCGTGGGCCTCGATGCCGTCGGGGAACTCCGAACGGGTCGCCTTGGCGATGGCCTTGGCCTTCTGCGGCTGCATCATGTTGCCGGTGCGCTTGTCGACCAGCGCCTCCAGATCGATGCCGTCGATCAGGTCGATGGGGTCGAGCACGTTGCCCTTGGACTTGGACATCTTCTGGCCCTGGCCGTCACGCACCAGGCCGTGGACGTAGACCGTCTTGAACGGCACCTCGTCGGTGAACTTGAGGGTCAGCATGATCATCCGCGCGACCCAGAAGAAGATGATGTCAAAGCCGGTCACCAGCACGCTGCTGGGATGGAAGGTCTTGAGCTCTTCGGTCTGCTCGGGCCAGCCGAGGGTGCCGAAGGTCCACAGCCCGGAGCTGAACCAGGTGTCGAGTACGTCCTCGTCCTGGGTCAGGGCGACGTCGCCTGCGATGCCGTGCTTTTCGCGGGCCTCGGCTTCGGTGCGCGCCACATAGACGTTGCCCTTCTGGTCATACCAGGCAGGGATACGGTGGCCCCACCACAGCTGGCGCGAGATGCACCAGTCCTGCAGATCACGCATCCACGAGAAGTACATGTTCTCGTAATTCTTGGGCACGAACTGGATGTCGCCGTTCTCCACCGCCTCGATGGCCGGCTTGGCCAGGGTTTCCACCGCCACGAACCATTGATCGGTCAGCAGCGGCTCGATCACGTCACCGGAACGATCGCCGTAGGGCAGGGTGTTGTTGACCGTTTCGGTCTTCTCGAGCAGGCCCTTGGCCTCCATGTCGGCGACGATGGCCTTGCGAGCGGCAAAGCGGTCGAGGCCGGCGTAGGCCGCAGGCAGGCTAGTGTCGATGTCGGTCAGCGGACGGCCCTGGATGTCGAAGGCCTCGGCGGCCTCGAGGATATGGGCGGTCTTCGAGAAGACATTGATCAGCGGAAGACCAGCGCGCTTGCCGACTTCATAGTCGTTGAAGTCGTGGGCCGGGGTGATCTTCACGCAGCCCGAGCCCTTGTCCATGTCGGCGTGCTCATCGGCGACGATGGGGATGCGACGGCCGACCAGCGGAAGCTCGACGAACTTGCCGACCAGCGAGGCGTAGCGCTCGTCGTCGGGATTGACCGCCACGGCGCTGTCGCCGAGCAGGGTCTCGGGGCGGGTGGTGGCGACCACCAGATGGTCGAGGCCGGCGTCGGTGGTGACACCGTCGGCCAACGGATAGCGGAAGTGCCAGAACTGACCCTGCTGGTCGCGATTCTCGACCTCGAGATCGGAGATGGCGGTGTTCAGCGTCGGGTCCCAGTTGACCAGGCGCTTGCCGCGATACACCAGATCCTCTTCGTACAGGCGGACGAAGACCTCCTGCACCGCCTTGTAGAAGCCCTCATCCATGGTGAAGCGCTCGCGGCTCCAGTCGAGGCTTGCGCCCATGCGACGGAGCTGGCGGGTGATATGGCCGCCGGACTCATGCTTCCATTCCCACACCTTGTCGATGAAGGCCTCGCGCCCCAGGTCGTGGCGCGTCTTGCCTTCCTCGGCGGCGACCTTGCGCTCCACCAGCATCTGGGTGGCGATGCCGGCGTGGTCGGTGCCCACCTGCCACAGGGTGTTGCGACCCTGCATCCGCCGCCAGCGGATCAGGGTGTCCATGATGGTGTCCTGGAAGGCGTGACCCATGTGCAGGCTGCCGGTGACGTTGGGTGGCGGAATCATGATGGCGAAGGGGGCGCCCTTGCCCGAGGGCGCGAACCGTCCGTCGTTTTCCCAGCGCTCGTACCAGCGGGCTTCGATGCTTTCGGGTTGGTAGGTCTTGTCCATGGGGTACTCTTGCTAGCGGAGCCCGGGGCATGCCAGGCACGAGACAGAGGCTCGCGCATGGCGCTGGGCTTGGAGTTCGACAGCCGGCGCTCGGGCTCGAAAGCTTCCCGCCGAAGAGCGGTTGCGCGAGTGAGGCCTGCGAAAAATGGGCTCGATTATACCCTGATCCGAGGCGGGGCGTCAGGGGCTGACGGGATGACCGGCAGTGTCCAGAGGATTTGGTGACAGGAGCCTACCCCTGACCCTTGAGGTGGTGCGGTGTGACCGGGTAGCCGCGCTGCTTGTAGGTCTTCCAGCACTCGCGCTTGACCGTCAGCACGTCCTGGTGCTGGTTGATGATCTCGGCCACCCGCTCGAAGCGAGAAAACCACTCGGGGATTTCCGGCGACAGGTTGAGCATCGCCTGGGGCGGCGGGTCGAGGCTTTGCGGCGGCCCCTGCCAGCCGATGGTGACGGGTACCGGCCTTGCGTTCTCGATACCGGCCTCTGTTGTCCCGGCACCGGCCTCTCTTGCATCGGCCCCGTCGCCGGTCTCTTGCATACCGGCCCCGCCCCCGGCCGCTCTTGCATCGGCCCCGCCCCCGGCCGCTCTTGCATCGGCCCCGCCCCCGGCCTCGAGCGCATGGGGGACGAAGGCGTCGGGACGAAAGTCCCACAGACGCTGGTCGAGCTCACGGGCCATGGCTTCGTCTTCGGCGTACAGGTAGAGCCGGTAGCCCTTGCGGGCGATGGTCTCGGTCAGCCGACAGGCGAAGGCGAGGCGAGCCTCGAGGGTGGTGTCCGGCAGGATGTAGAAGTCGATCTTGGTCATGCGCTCTGACTTGATGGCTGAACGAAGGCCGCCCGGGGGCGGCCTTTTAGTAGGGAAGGAGCCGGATCAGGCAAGACGGGTCAGCCAGCCATGGGTGTCTTCGACACGGCCGTACTGGATGTCGAGCAGACGCTTGCGCAGTCGGCTGGCCACCTCGTTGCCCTCGGGGTGCTCGATCACGCCGTCCTCGCTGACCAGTCGCCCGATGGGGGTGATGACCGCGGCGGTACCGCAGGCAAAGACTTCGGTGATTTCGCCGGAGGCCACGCCATCGCGCCACTCGTCGATGCTGATGGGGCGCTCTTCCGGGGTCAGGCCTTCATCCTTGGCCAGTTCGAGCATGGAATCCCGGGTCACCCCCTCGAGGATGGTGCCGGTCAGGCGCGGGGTGACCAGACGGCCGTCACGGGTGACGAAGAACAGGTTCATGCCGCCGAGTTCCTCGATCCAGGTGTTTTCCACGGCGTCGAGGAAGGCCACCTGGTCGCAGCCGTGGTCGGCGGCTTCCTTCTGGGCCAGCAGCGAGGCGGCGTAGTTGCCGCCGCACTTGGCGTAGCCGGTGCCGCCGGGGGCGGCGCGGTTGTAGTTCGACGACAGCCAGATCGATACCGGCTTGACCCCACCCTTGAAGTAGGCCGCCACCGGCGAGGCGATGACGTAGAAGTCCACCTCCTTGGACGGGCGCACGCCAAGGAAGGCCTCGGAGGCGATCATGAAGGGTCGCAGGTAGAGGCTGGATTCCTCGGCTGCGCTTGCCGGCGTCGGCACCCAGTCGATGTCCTGGGCGACCAGCGCCTTGACCGCGCCGATGAAGTCCTCGTCGGACAGCTCCGGCAGGGCCAGGCGACGGGCGCTGGCGCGAAAGCGCGCGGCGTTCTTTTCCGGGCGGAAGGTCCAGACGCTGCCGTCGGCGTGGCGGTAGGCCTTCATGCCCTCGAAGATTTCCTGGGCGTAGTGCAGCACCGAGGCGGCCGGGTCCAGTGACAGCGGGCCGTAGGGACGTACCTGATGGCCGTGGAAGCCGGCGTCCTCGGTCCAGCGGATGTGGGCCATGTGGTCGGTGAAGTGACGACCGAAGCCCGGGTTCTCGAGAATGGTGTTACGGATGCTCGCGTCGGTGGCGTTGGCGTTGGGCTCGAGCGAGAAGCCTTGGATGGACACGGGTCGTTCTCCAGAATCGTATCGCGCCGCAAGGGCTCTGCGGCGACAGCGGATCGAGGTCGAGTCAGGGGGCTCGACCGGGATGGGGTGGGCAGGCATCGCGCCTGCCGATGGAATCAGAATGACACAGGCTCGCCCTTTCGGGAAAGCCTGTGGGTCGGGAAAGCCTGTAGGACGGGGAAGCCCGCCGGGGCGGGTGCCGACGTCTGTCGGCGCCCGCGTGGACGGCGGACTTGCCGGGTCAGTCCTGGTCGGTGTTGACCACCTCTGCCTCGCGGTCGAGCAGGTAGCGGGTCAGCAGGCCCACTGGGCGGCCTGTGGCACCCTTGGCGCTGCCGCTGTTCCAGGCGGTGCCGGCCACGTCCAGGTGCGCCCAGGGGAAGTCGGTGGCGAAGCGCGACAGGAAACAGCCGGCGGTGATGGTGCCCGCCGGGCGCCCGCCGATGTTGGCAAGGTCGGCGAAGTTGGAGTCCAGCTGTTCCTGGTACTCGTCCCACAGCGGCAGATGCCAGGCGCGATCCCAGGCGGTTTCGCCGGCGTCGAGAAGGTCCAGCGCCAGGTCGTCGTCGTTGGACATCAGGCCGGTGGCGTGGTGGCCGAGCGCAATGATGGCGGCACCGGTGAGGGTGGCGATGTCGACGACGCTGGCCGGCTCGAAGCGCTCGGCGTAGGTCAGGGCATCACACAGCACCAGGCGGCCCTCGGCGTCGGTGTTGAGCACTTCCACCGACAGCCCCTTCAGCGTCTTGATGATGTCGCCAGGCTTGGTCGCACGACCGCTGGGCATGTTCTCGGCGGCGGCGACGATGGCGACCAGGTTGATCTTCGGCTTGATCGCCAGGATCGAGGCTACCGCGCCGAACACGCTGGCGGCGCCGCACATGTCGAACTTCATCTCGTCCATGCCGGCACCGGGCTTGAGCGAGATGCCGCCGGTGTCGAAGGTGATGCCCTTGCCGACGAGCACGTGGGGCGACTCGTTTTCGTCGTCCGCGCCTTGATAGCGCATCACGATCAGCCGCGACGGCTCGTCGCTGCCATGACCGACCGACAACAGCGAGTGCGCGCCGAGCTCCTCGAGGGCTGCCTCGTCGAGGATCTCGGTGGTCAGGGCGCCATCGGATTCGCTGGCCAGGCGCTCGGCCTCGCTGGCGAGGTAGCGCGGCGTGCAGACGTTGCCCGGCAGGTTGCCGAGCTGGCGGGCCAGGTTGATGCCCTGGCCCACGGCGGCACCCTGGCGGGCGCCTTCGCTGGCCGCGTTCTGGTCTTCGCCCTCGCTGAGCAGGATCGACACCGTCTTGAGGCTGGGGGCCGGGCCACTGTCTTGCTTGAAGTCGGTGAAGCGGTAGCTGGCGCGAAGCGCGCTCTCGGCGATCTTGTGGGCCTTCCAGCCGGCGTCGCGATCCTCGACGGGCACGTCGGTGAGGGCTACCGAGACTTCGTCCACGGTCAGCTGACCGAGGCTCGCGAAGGCGGCGTCCACGGCCTTGCAGAAGGCGCCTTCGTGGCACTTGTCGCGCTCGCCGAAGCCGACCAGCAGCAGGCGGTCGGCGCACAGCCCCGGCGCAAAGGGCACCAGCTGGACGTTGCCGAGCTTGGCGTTGAAATCGCCACGCTCGATCAACTGTCCGATCAGACGCTCGCTGGCGTCGTCGAGCTTGGCGGCGGCAGGAGTAAGTTCACCGTCCTTGAACACCGGGATGACCAGGCAAGCGGTCTCGATCTTGACCGGGTTGGCCGTCTTTACAGGGAATTCCATGCTGACTCCACAAGACAAGTGTGGGGGGATTCTGGATAATGCCGGCACGATGCCGAGTCCATCCAGTGTACCCAAGGCCCCCGGGGTTTGCATGATCACCGTGGCCGCAGCGACCGATCGGGTAGAGACGTCGATCAGGGACCTATACTGGATCAGGGACGACCGGTGAGGACGACCGAGAGCAGGAGCGCGCATTGATCATATTCCGTTACCTCACCCGCGAGATTCTGCTGACCATGTCGGCGGTGGCCGGGGTGCTGCTGCTGGTGATCATGGGCAGTCGGTTTATCCGCTATTTTGCCAACGCCGCCGAAGGCGAGATCCCGGCGAACATCCTCGGCTCGCTGATGCTCTATCACATGCCGGGCTTTCTCGAGCTGATCCTGCCGCTGGCGTTCTTTCTCGGAATTCTGCTGGCCTACGGCCAGCTCTACCTCAACAGCGAGATCACCGTGCTGGTGGCCTGCGGCACCAGCCCCAACCGCTTGCTGACGGTCAGCCTGGTGCCCGCCGCCCTGGTGGCACTGCTGGTCGGGATATTCAGCCTGTGGCTGACCCCCGCCGGTGCCTTGCACAACGAACTGGTGCTGGAAGAACAGCGCAGCAAGCTCGACTTCTCGGCGCTGGCGCCAGGGCGTTTTCAGGAGTTCGGCAGTGGGCGTATCGCCTACGCCAGCGACGTGTCCGAGGACGGCGAGCGCATGCAGGAGGTGTTCATCAGCGAACGCCAGAAGCGCAATGACGGCTCCCCCGAGAGCGTGGTGACCCGGGCGACCCAGGGCTACCAGTCGGTGGATCCGGACACTGGCAGTCGCTATCTGGTGCTGGAAGACGGTGAACGCTATAGCGCAGAGGCCGGTCGTGCCGACGCCGAGCGGCTCGAGTTCGGTACCTACGCCGTGCGTCTGGCGCGGGCGGTGGAGGCGGTCGAGACCGACTCGGCGGAGTTTGCCACCACCACGACCCTGCTGAATGACGCTTCGCCCGAGGCCAGGGCCCAGTTGCAGTGGCGACTCGGCGCTCCCCTGATGGTGTTCGTGCTGACCCTGCTGGCCCAGCCGCTGTCCCGGGTCAATCCACGCCAGGGCCGCTTTGCCAAGCTGCTGCCGGCGATCTTTCTGTACGTGGCCTACCTGAGTCTGCTGCTGGCGGCCATGGACGCCATCGGCAGCGGCAGCCTGCCTGCCGTCATCGGCATGTGGCCGATCCACGCAGGCTTCCTGATCCTCGGCCTGGGACTGGCCTTCAATGCCCAACGCAAGGGAATGAGCGGATGATTCTCGATCGCCTGGACGGCTACATCGCCCGCAACGTCCTCGCTGCCATTCTGGTAGTGCAGGTGGTGCTGCTGGGCCTGGACCTGATCATCACCTATATCGATGACCTCGGAGACATCGAAGGCGGCTATGGTGCCTTCGAGGTCTTCCTGTTTCTGTGCATGCGCCTGCCCTGGCGCTTTTATCAGTATGCCCCGGTAGGGGTGCTGATCGGCGCCCTGATCGGACTCGGCAGCATGGCTTCCAACAACGAGCTGACGGTGATGCGGGCGGCGGGACGGTCGCTGGCGCGCATCGTCTGGGGGGTGATGAAGCCGATCATCCTGGTGGTGGTGATCGTGCTGACGGTGGCAGAGTTCGTCAGCCCCAGAACCGAGCAGTTCGCCCACGCCTGGAAGGTGCAGCAGATGCAGGGCGAGGGCGCGGTGGTCACCGAACGCGGTGGCTGGCAGCGCGAGGGCGACGACTTCTATCGCTTTGGTGCGATTCGCGCCGACGACACCGTGCTGGATCTGACCCGCTACGAATTCGACGGCCACCGGCTGGATTCGGTAACCACTGCCAGGCGTGCGGTGTGGCAGGGCGACTTCTGGGAGTTGCAGCAGGTCGAGACGACCCGCTTTGCCGATGACCGCACCGAGGTCGACAAGGTGGCTAGCCTGCGCTGGGACACCAGCCTGTCGCCGACTCAGCTGTCGCGTCTGCTGCGCGACGTGGAGACCCAGGCACCGAGCGAGCTGTGGGCCTACGCCGACTATCTGGACGAGCAGGGCCTGGAGGCCACCCAGCCGCTTCTGTACTTCTGGCAGAAGATGCTGATGCCCCTGACCATGGCCTCGCTGGTGCTGGTGGCGGCGTCCTTCGTGTTCGGCCCGCTGCGCACCGTGGCCGCCGGGACGAGGGTATTCTACGGGGTCATCACCGGGCTGGTGTTCAAGTACCTGCAGGATCTGCTGGCACCGGCCTCCACGGTATTCGGCTTTTCGCCGGCTTGGGCGGTGCTGGCCCCCACACTCGTGTGCGCCCTGCTGGGACTTCACCTATTGAGGCGGTCGGGGTGAAGGGCGGCATGCCTGGCGCCGGCTTGGGCACTCTCGATCGCCCCGGCCCCAACGTTAGTGTGCGCCCTGCTGGGACTTCACCTATTGAGGCGGTCGGGATGAGGGGCGGCATGCCCGGCGCCGGCTTGGGCACTCTCGATCGCCCCGGCGCCAACGTTAGTATGCGCCTTGCCGAGACTCCACCTGCTGAGCAAACCCAATGACACGACGCTTTCCCCATCTCGATGATGTCTGGCCCGCGGGGTTGGGCCGGCGTCTGGGCGCCATGTTCTACGACAGCTTTCTGTTGCTGGCCATCTGGATCGCGATCACCACCTTGCACGTGCTGGTGGTGCGCAAGCTGCTGGGCCTGGCCCCGGAAGACGTGGGGGCAGGCGTCTGGCAGGTGCTCAGCCTGCGACTGCTGCTGGTGGTCGCGGCCTTTGCCTTTTTTGCCTTCTTCTGGCGCCGCGGGGGCATGACCCTGGGGATGCAGGCCTGGCGCCTGCGCGTCCAGACCCTCGACGGCGGGCCCATCAGCCTGCGTCAGACCATGCTGCGCTTCGCCGTGGGAGCGTTTTCCTTCGTGCCGCTGGGGCTGGGCCACTGGTGGGTGCTGTTCGACGCGGAACGGCGCAGCTGGGCGGATCTGGCGTCTGGCACTCAGGTGGTAGTGCTGCCGAAGGCAACGAAGCGATAGCCCTGCAACGAGCGCTTACGCGAGACTCCTGAACAGGGCAGCTTACGCCTTAGCCCGGCTCGGGCGTCTGCCATCGAACCTTTACCCTCTGCAGCGCCCGGCCGACGTTCTCCCTGAGATGCTGCTCGGCCCCTCCCCATCCAGCCTGCACGAGTCGCTCCCCTCTGTTTCGTTCCTGGTTTTCTGGATGCTGTCGATTGGCTGTCGGCAGGGGCAACGCTTGAGCTGAGTCATGTAAATTCAAATCTTTAGCTAAAGTAAATACGAATTACTCTTGAAAAGGTTGCGTGTAGCTATGGGAATCATTTACATTGCCTATAGTGATTCAGGAGAGATGGCGATGTACGTATGCCTGTGCAAAGGGGTCAGTGACCGACAGATTCGTCAGAGCGTCGATGACGGCGCGCGTAGCTGGCGTCAGGTTCAGCGTGAGACCGGTTGTGGCACCCAGTGCGGCAAATGCGCCTGTGTGGGCAAGCAGATCACCCGCGACGCCATCCAGGAAGCGTCGAGTCTGGAAGTCGAAGCGCTGGCCTATGCGGTATAGCCTTGGTCGTCGGTACGCTCTTGCGCTACTTCCTTTGCGGTAGTCTTTTGAATTAGCAATCGATATCGTTGTAGTTGCGGTTTTCAAGATTCTGATTTTATTGAGTTTTTTCATGGATGCCCTATACTGCTTCTTGACGGGAGCTGGTAGGGCATTGCTTGTCGTGCCAGTGTGTCTGTAGCCCCGCGTCTGTTGCCCTGTGAAGGCGGGCGAGGCCAAGGAGAGACGTCGCCTCTGCGGCGTCCGATGCAAGACGGTTCGATCAACGACGACTGGCCACGGCCGGTCGGCAATCACCGGCAAGCACATGACCGGCAAGCACATGACCGGCAAGCACATGTCCGGCAAGCACTGAGGAGTTTTCCATGAAAGGCGATCCCAAGGTCATCGAGCATCTCAACAAGGTGCTGGGCAACGAGTTGGTGGCCATCAATCAGTACTTCCTGCACGCCAAGATGTACAAGGACTGGGGCCTGGCCCGGCTGGCCAAGTGGGAGTACGACGAGTCCATCGAAGAGATGAAGCACGCCGACATTCTGATCGAGCGCATCCTCTTTCTCGAAGGCATCCCCAACCTGCAGGACCTCGGCAAGCTGCATATCGGCGAGGACACCCGCGAGATGCTCGAGGCCGACCTGGCTGCGGAACATACCGGGCGTGACGACCTGATCGAAGCCATCACGTACTGCGAGCAGGTGCGGGACTACGTCAGCCGTGACCTGTTCCAGAAGATCCTCGACGACGAGGAAGAGCACATCGACATCATCGAGACCGAGCTGGGCCTGATGGACAAGGTCGGCTTGCAGGCGTATCTGCAGACGCAAATGCAAAAGGCCGGCGGCGAAGAGTGATTTAGCGCTGGCGCATTGCATCGACAGCGCCCAGGCAAGCAAAAAGGGGAGGCCAGCGGCTTCCCCTTTTTTGCGTCTGCGTGTTCCGTTGCCTGCGCGCTGGCAAGGGCGTATGGACTCGCCTCGCCGGGCTGGCGCTGTTGGACCAGCGTTATCGAACTGGCAGCGTCGGACCGACGACATGGATCCGGGCGCCGTCAGGGCCTGCTAGGCGCTGTCGGAAAAGTCGACGAGCGATGGTTAGACAAGGCAAAAATCGGTGAGAAAGCGCAGTTTACGGGGTGTAAATGAGCATGTTGATCCGATTTTTAACGCCGTATTACCGAGCGCAGGCAGTTTTCAGACAAGCCCTAGAACGCCTTCTCGAGGGCAAAGCGCGGAGTGGTGACACCTTCGACGTCGACGCTCTCGCAGAACATCTCAAGCGGGCGCACCCACAGGCCGTAGTCCCCGTAGAGCGCGCGGTACACCACCAGGGCCTCTTCGCTTTCGCTGTGATGGGCGACGCCGGTCACCTCGTAGAGCGGGCCCTTGTAGTGGCGATAGATGCCGGGCACCGGAAGGGGGGATTGCGGGGTTGTCATGGTCGGTTCCTTGTCTGGCTCATTTCACCCGGGTCAGTCTGGCCAGCGCCCGCGAGGCGGCGACAAAGCCGAAGCTGCCGGTAACAAAGGTGGCGGCGCCGAAGCCGCTCTCGCAGTCCAGGCGCGTGGACTCGCCGGCACCAGGCTTGGTGTGGCAGACCTCACCGTCCTGGCCGGGGTAGACCAGCTGCTCGTCGGAGTAGACGCACTCGACGCTGAAGCGGCGCTTGGGGTTGCGCGAAAAGCCATGGTCGCGGCGCAGGCGCGAGCGCACCTTGGCAAGCAGGGGGTCATGCTCCGTGCGGGTCAGGTCGGCCACCTTGATCCGGGTGGGGTCGGTCTGGCCGCCGGCGGCACCGGTGACCGTCAGCGGCAGCTTGCGGCGCTTGCACCAGGCGATCAGTGCGGCCTTGGCCACCACGCTGTCGATGGCGTCGATCAGATGATCGGCGTCCTCGGGAATGCGTTCGGCGAGATTGGTCGGGGTGGCGAAGGCGACATCGGCGATGACCTCGATGCCGGGGTGGATGGCCCGGCAGCGCTCGGCCAGCACTTCCACCTTGGGCCGCCCGATGGTGCCGTCGAGGGCGTGAAGCTGACGATTGACGTTGGATACGCAGACGTCGTCGAGGTCGATCAGGGTCAGCTTGCCGACGCCGCTTCTGGCCAGCGCCTCCACCGCCCAGCTGCCGACACCGCCGACCCCGACCACCACCACGTGGGCTTGCGCCAGACGGGCGCTGGCGGTGGTGCCGTAGAGACGGCGAATACCACCAAAGCGCAGGTCATAGTCGTTGTCGCTGGGGTCAGTGCTCATCAGGAATCTCGCTGGGTCGTTGCGGTCACGTTGGCGTTGGTGGTGCTGACTGGCCGGGGCAGGTGGGCGCGCCAGCCGAAACGGTCGAACAGCCGCGTCATGCAGGCGTCCAGTGGGCAGCACAGCGCCATCGGGGTGCGATGGCGAGGATGCTCGAACTCGAGCGAGGTCGCCGCCAGCAGCAGCCGATCGCAGTCCAGGCTGTCGCGAAAGAAGCGGTTGTGATTGCCCTTGCCGTGCTTGGCGTCACCGATGATCGGGTAGCCGATGCCGGACAGATGACGGCGTATCTGGTGGCGCCGGCCGGTCAGCGGGCGGGCTTCCATCAGCGAGTAGCGAACCTGAGGGTAGCGGTCGATACGTACCGGCAGCTCCACGCTGTCGAGTCGGCGCACCTCGGTGATCGCGGGCATCGCCGGCATCTCAGCCTTGGGCCGGCTACCGTCTTCCTCGCGCAGTGCCCGGTCGATGCGCTCGGTCTCGGGGCCGATGCCGCGCACCACCGCCAGGTAACGCTTGGTCACCTGGCGCTCGTTGAAGGCCTCGGCAAGCCGCCGGGCCATGTCCGAGGACAGCGCGAACACCATGACCCCCGAGGTAGGCCGGTCGAGCCGATGCACCGGGTAGACCCGCTGGCCCAACTGGTCGCGCAGGCGCTGCAGCAGGAATTCGCGCTCGCCACGGGCCAGCGCGCTGCGATGCACCAGCAGCCCGGACGGCTTGTGCACCGCCACCAGATCGTCGTCCTGGTAGAGAATGGGCAAGGGCAGGGACATCGCGGCGATACCTATGGCGTGAATGCGGGCTCGAGGCGCGCTATTGTCGCCATGTTGCGGCGATCTGTCATCCGGATTGCGACGACTCCGTGAGTCGAGGGGCATCTCTGGCTACGGCTTTGGTCTATGATGAGCCCCGACAATCGGTGAGAGAGCAGGCTATGACCCGAGGGATAGGGATGCTGCGCTGGTGCAGGGACTGGGCACCGGTCCTCAAGGTACTGTCGGTACTTTGGCTGGTGCTGGCGCTGTTCATGCTGCTGCCCTGGGGGGTGCTGGTATGGGAAGGCGACGCCGACGCGCCGGCCTTCGCTCGTTCCCTGCTGGTGGTGCTGGCCACGGTGCTGATGTGCTGGTGGCTGACCTGGCGGATACCGGTGGCGCTCAAGACCCAGCAGATGTTCGTGCTGACCACCCTGAGCTGGGTCAGTATCAGCGGTTTCGCCAGCCTGCCGCTGGTGCTTGGCGCGCCCCATCTGTCGCTGACCAATGCGGTGTTCGAGTCGGTCTCGGCGATCACCACCACCGGCTCCACCATCCTCACCGATATCGACCAGCTGTCCGATGGTCTCAAGCTGTGGCGGGGGTTGATGCAGTGGCTCGGCGGCATCGGCATCATCGTCATGGGCATCGCCATCCTGCCGTTTCTCAAGGTCGGCGGCATGCGCCTTTTTCAGACCGAATCCTCGGACTGGTCGGACAAGGTAATGCCGCGCACCGGCGGCATCGCCAAGGCCACGCTCGGCATATACGCCCTGGGTACCCTGGTGGCGATCCTGGCCTACGGTATCGGCGGCATGGCACCGGTAGACGCGGTGGTACACGCCATGAGCTCGGTGTCGACCGGCGGCTTCGCCAACTCTGACGCCTCCTTCGGGGCCTACGCCGACCAGCCGCATCTGTTGTGGATGGGCACCTTGTTCATGCTGCTTGGCGCCTTGCCCTTCGTGCTCTACATCCGCTTTCTGCGCGGCTCGCCGCTGGCCTTGTGGCGCGACGAGCAGGTCCGTGGGCTGGTGTGGCTGCTGGTGGTGGTGACGCTGATCCTCAGCCTCTATCGGGTATGGCGAGGCGAGGCGATGTTCGATGCCTTGACTCACACCGCCTTCAACGTGGTCTCGGTGGTGACCACCACCGGCTACGCCAGCGACGACTACAGCCAGTGGGGCCCGTTCGCCGCCATGGCGTTCTTCTATCTGACCTTTGTCGGTGGCTGCAGTGGGTCGACCAGCGGAGGCATGAAGATCTTTCGCTTCCAGGTGGCGATCAAGATGCTGCTCAGCCAGCTGCGCTTCTTGATCCACACCCATGGGGTCTTCGTCTCTCGCTACAACGGTGCGCCGCTGTCCGATGAGATCAGCCGGGGCGTGGTGGCCTTCTCCTTCTTCTTCTTTCTGACCATCGCCGGCCTCGCCCTGGCCCTCGCCATGCTGGGCCTCGATCTGGTCACGGCACTGACCGGGGCGGCCACGGCGGTGGCCAACGTAGGGCCAGGACTTGGCGATATCATCGGCCCAGCCGGCAACTTTTCCACCCTGCCCGACGCCGCCAAGTGGCTGTTGTGTGTGGGGATGCTGATGGGCCGCCTGGAAATCCTGACCGTGCTGGTACTGTTGACCCCGATGTTCTGGCGCAAATAGGTCTTTGGCGGCGGTGGGGGAGGTGATCGAGGGCGTAGTGTGCCGGCTTGGACAGACGGCTTGGCGGCTGCCATGTTGCACGGCAACATGACAGTCGACATTGGTCGTCTCGCCGAAGGTGGCGGCGGCGGTCATTCTGAGCTGACGCCCGTCGGGAGCCCCGTGATGAAACTGTCCCCTGCCTATCGCATCGCCGCCACTATCCTGCATGGATTCGACGAGTACCGCTCGCGCTTCAAGCAGATCACCCTGGACGCCAATCGACGCTTTCGCGACGCCGCCTGGCGCGAGGCCCAGCAGGCCTCGGCGGAGCGGATCAACCTCTATCAGGAAAAGGTCGACGAGACCCTGGGACGCCTGCAGCGCACCTTTGACGAGGACATCCTGACCCACTGCGAGTGCTGGCGTGAGGCCAAGGGGCACTATGTCGAGCTGATCGGTCAGCGACTCGACTACGAGCTGGCCGAGACCTACTTCAATTCGCTGTTCTGCTCGATCTTTCATCACCGCCACATCCGCGATGACTGGATGTTCGTCAACTCCTCCAGGGACGCCGCGTCACACCACTCGGGCATCGAGCTGTGCCGACACATCGCGGTGGAGGGGGATTGGTCAAGGGCCATCGCCGAGGCGCTGGAGGGGGCCGAACTGGGCATGGAGTTCATCGACCTGGGCCACTGCGGGCATCTGGCGCGTGACTTTCTGGTCGAGCACCTGCCGCAAGGGCTGGCGGACGGCACGGACACCGAAATCGAACTGCTGAAGAGCGTCTTCTACCGCAACAAGGGCGCCTACCTGGTCGGCCGCATCCACCGCGATGGCGAGCAGGTGCCGCTGGTGCTGCCGGTGCTCCACGAGGAGGGCAAGGGGCTGCACCTGGATACGGTGCTGATCGAGCCCGACGAGGTGTCGATCATCTTCTCCTTCACCCGGGTCTACTTCCAGGTCGATGCCACCGTGCCCCGTGAGTTCGTGGCCTACCTGCACATGCTGATGCCGGACAAGCCGATCAGCGAACTCTACGCTGCCATCGGCTTCTTCAAGCACGGCAAGACCGAGTTCTTCCGCGCCCTGAACCAGCAGATCGCGCGGCGCGAGGACAAGTTCATCATCGCCCCCGGGGTGCGCGGCATGGTGATGGCGGTGTTCGTGCTGCCCTCACACCGCACCGTGTTCAAGATCATCAAGGATCGCTTCGACCCGTCCAAGGCGATGAGTCGCGACAACGTGCGCGAGAAGTACGGCCTGGTCAAGCGCCATGACCGGGTCGGCCGGATGGCCGATACCCAGGAGTTTTCCTACCTGGTGTCGCGCAAGGACCACTTCGATCCCGAATGTCTGGAACATCTGCTTGAGGTGGCGCCGAGCAACGTCTACCTGAAGGACGACAAGGTCATCATCAAGCACTGCTACACCGAGCGCATGATGACCCCGCTGAATCTGTATCTGGAACAGTGCGACGAGACCGAGACCCGTGCGGTGCTCAAGGACTACGGCAATGCCATCAAGCAGATGGCAGCGGCCAACATCTTCCCCGGCGACATGCTGCTGAAGAACTTCGGGGTGACCCGCCACGGGCGGGTGATCTTCTACGACTACGACGAGGTGAGCTATCTCACCGAGTGCAACTTCCGGCATATCCCGGAGCCCCTCTACCCCGAGCAGGAGCTGGCCGACGAACCCTGGTACTCGGTGGGACCCAATGATATTTTCCCCGAGGAATTCGGGCCCTTCCTGTTCGCCAATGTGCAGTTGCGCAAGCTGTTCTTCGAACTGCATCCGGAGCTTTTCGATGCCGACTACTGGAAGAGCCTGCAGGCGGCGATCACCGACGGTCAGGTGATCGACGTCTACCCTTATCGCAACAAGCAGCGCTTCGCCTCGGACCCCGGGGGCCTGACCTACTGAGTCCGTGGCGGCGCTGATTCAGACTCTCAAAGCTGTGGAGCGAGTTCATGTCCAAGGCCCCCCACCTGGTGGTGCTGACCGGCGCCGGCATCAGCGCCGAGAGCGGAATCCAGACCTTCCGTGCCGCCGATGGCCTGTGGGCGGATCATCCCATCGAGGACGTCGCCACCCCCGAGGGCTGGGCACGAGACCCGCAGCGCGTGCTGAGCTTCTATGACGCCCGTCGGGACCAGGTACGTGGTGCGCGTCCCAACGCCGCCCACCGGGCATTGGCCAACCTCGAGGCGCGTGGCTTCGAGGTCAGCATCGTCACCCAGAACATCGACGATCTGCACGAGCGAGCGGGCTCCCGGCGGGTGCTGCACCTGCATGGCGAGATCATGATGGCGCGCTCCTCGGTAGACGAACGCATGCGCTATCCGCTGGGGCGTCGCAATATCGCCATGGGCGACGTCTGTGACGGTGGCAGCCAACTGCGCCCGGACGTGGTCTGGTTTGGCGAGGCGGTGCCGGCCTATCAGGACGCCTGCGAGATCGTCGCCGAGGCGGACCTGTTGCTGGTGGTCGGCACTTCGCTGGCGGTGATGCCGGCGGCGGCGCTGATCAACGAACTGCCCTTCGATGCCGACTGCGTGCTGGTGGACCCTGACGAATCGCTCAGGGTGCCTGCTGGCGTTGCCCGACTGGTGATGCCGGCAGGCGAGGGCGTGCCGGCCCTGACCCGTCACTGGCAGCGTGAAGGTCGACTGTTCATGCCGCAATTGGGCTAGGCCCAGGCGATGGTGGCGCCGTCGAGCGGGTTGTCTAAAGAGCCTTCGAGCTGCCTGTGTAGAGAGCCTTCGAACGGGTGGTAGAGAGAGCGGTCTTTCGCGTGGCTTGCCTGACGCAGGCAATGGGGCGTGGTAGATTGGGCGACCTTTGCCGCAGCCTGCTTCCCGCCCATGTGTGACTCTCGTTTCGCCGATTCCGCCCCCTCCCAGCAAGACGCCCGCTCCGAAGATTCCGGCTCGACTCAGGAAGCTTCAACTACCGAGGAGGCGTCCGCCGATCGCCATCCGGGTGAGCCGAGCGCTGTCGGGGATCCGCACCTCGGCGAGAGCCCGAGCCTCGACCGGGACCCAGCCACCGGTCATCCGCGTCCCCCGCGGCGAGAGTTCAAGGCGCGCGGCAGTTTCGTCACCCGTTGCGCCGGCTGCAACCTGCCTGAACTCAACTGCCTGTGCCCCTATCAGGCCAAGGCCGACTCTCGGGTCCAGGTGTGGCTGATCACCCATCCGCTGGAGCACCACAAGCCGACCAACACCGGCCGTCTGATCGCCGACGTGCTGGCGCCCACCCGTGTCTTCACCTGGTACCGCACCACGCCCGATGCAAAGCTGCTGGCGCTCCTGGCCGACGAGCGTTACGCCCCCTTCGTGGTATTCCCCGACGACCAGCCCGACTACGCCGACCGCGTGGTCGAGGTGGAGGCGGTCCGGCGAGTCCCCCGGGAGCGCATCCCGGTGCTGATCCTTCTCGACGGTACCTGGCGTCAGGCGCGGCGGATTTTTCGCAAGAGCCCCTACCTGGAACGCCTGCCGGTACTGCCGTTGAGAACCGATCGACTGACGCGTTATCGGTTGCGCAAGCCCGCTTCCCAGGCGCATCTGTGCACCGCCGAGGTGGCCGCCGAGCTATTGCGTCAGAGCGGCGAGGAAGACGCCGCTTCGGTGCTCGACGATTACTTCGACGTCTTCAACGACAGCTACGCCGCCAGTCGGCGCTACCACAAGATCGAGACGCCAAGCCCGGCCATGCGCAGGTTGGCCGCACGGCGAGGGTGAGAGGGCGTGGTCAGGCATCGAGGCGACGACAACGCCAGGATCGGTGTCGGTATACGCATAACTATGCCGTATTGAGCGGGTTTTTTCGGACCTGTCGGTATAAAACTACATTCTCTATCCACGTCCGCTGGCTTGTGGTGTCGCCAATATCCTAGTTCACCCGGGCTTTTTCTGGGAGACGCTCTTCTTTTGACACAGTTTCGTCAATCTGTGCGGCTTGGCGCACGAGGAGCGTTATGGATTTTCGTAGGCGTTTTCACCCCTGCCGACCTCTCCCGGGAGATCGCTGTCCATCGCTGGCGGTGGATGGTGATGCCGCATTTTCCGTGGCGACGCTGGAGCGTCGCTTGGAAAAGGACCGTACCCGGGTCGTCCACAGTGCCAGCCTGCGTCGATTGCAGCTGCTGCCCCAGCAGGGCGCGGTGCTGGCCCACGCAAGCCAGAGGCGACTGCTGTCGGCCTCACTGGAGCGACAGCAGATGGGGCGCCGGATCGTGCAGATGGTCTATCGCAAGCTGGGCAAGCGGGCGGGTGACTGTGGCCTCGATGGTCTGGAAGACGCCTTCATCTGTCTGGTCGAGGTGGGCAGCCTGCTGCGTGATATCGGTCGACCTCCCTTCGGCCAGGCCGGAGAACTTGCGCTTTGCGGCTGGTTCGACAGCCATATGTCGGCCCTGGGAGGCCGCCAGCTGCCGCTGGCCAAGGACGATATCCAGGGCGCGGCCCTGCTCAACGAGCTGTGTCGTTTCGACGCCCAGGCCCAGGCGCTCCGCACCATCAGCAAGCAGGAGGGGATCTCGCTGACCCATGTCCAGGGCGCGGTGCTGCTGGGGGAGCAGGCGGTGTGGCGCGAAGTGGGCGACGATGGCCGTGGCCGCCAGGGCTACTGCTATCGTGCCGAGAGCGACCAGGAGACGGCCATGCGTGGTGTCCTGGGGCTGGGCCAGGATCATCGCCATCCGGCCAGCTACGTGGTGGATGCCGCCGAGGTCATTGCACGGACCCTGTCTCGTCTGGAGGCGGTGGTGGAGCGGGGGTTGATCGACCCGACATCCCTGGTGGCATCGCTCAAACAGGCCTATGTGGAGGGGCTGGCCCGCCAGGGAGAGCCCTGGGCGAGTCTGGAGGAGCGGCGCTTCTCGCGCCACGGAGTAGTACGCCGCTGGAGCCTCGGTGGCATGCTGGACTGGGCGCTGCGCCGCTATGAGCGGGACAACGTCGAGGAACTGGGGCGCTTCTTTCACTACCTGCGACTGGCGCTGGGGCGCACCCTGGTCAATCACGCCGCCGATGCCTTCGTGGCCCACCTGGAGAACATTCGGGAGGGACAGCCTCAGTTGAGGCTGCTGAGCGCGGAGGTCGGCTGTCGCGCTCTGCTCGAGGCCTTCGACAGCCTGGCCACCCGGGTCGAATATCGGGATCCGGAGCTGGAACGGCTGGAGCTCGAGGGCTACCGCACCTTATGTGGACTGCTCGATGCCGCCCTGCCGGCGTTGCGCCTGCCGGAAGCGGCCTTCGTGCGACTGCTGGACGAGGGCCATGGCGCCTCGCCGCGGCTGACGCTGTGGGTGAAACGGTTGCCACCCGGTGTGCTCAGGGTGTACCGCCAGGCCATGGCGCAGCCCTGGGAAGGGGCGAGCCGCGAGGTCTGGGAGGCCTACCATCGTGGACGCCTCGTGCATGACTGGATCTGCAGCATGACCGAATCATCGGCGCTGGAAGAGTACAGTCGCCTGCGTGTAGCCGGTCGTTCGCTGGCCTGACGGTCTGAAACTGTGGCGTCACCACCGGCCCGCCCAGCGTTGAAACGATGGGCCAGGGATGGCGTAGAGTTTCTGTCGACGATTCTGCACAGGCGAAGTCCCATGAGGCTGGCGACGGGTGGTCGGCGAAGCATCTCGTTGATGGCGGTGCTGGCACTGTTGCTGGTACTGATGTCGCTGGTTTCTGGCTGCGTGCCGGTGATCAGTGAGCGCTGGGCGCGCCAGCCATTGCAGGGGCAGGTCATTGACGCCCGTACCGGGGCCCCACTGGCGGGGGCCAGGGTCTCGGCCGAGGGCTTTGCCGAGGCCGCCGACGTGACCGACAGCAACGGGCGGTTCGGCATTCCGGGGAATTCGTATATCGGTGGGCAGTTGTTGATGGCTGCAAGCGGGCTCCGTCCTCAGTGCTGGAAGATCGAGCGCGACGGCTACCGGACGCTGTGGATCGAGGTGATGGAGATGGTCCCGGATACGCTGCGCCAGCCGATCACGGTGAACCTGCCCATGTTGGCGTTCGATGCCGAGGCGCCCGCTGGACGCTCTGCCGAGACGATGGTCAAGGAAAAGAGCCCCGGGGATCAGGTCGGCAATCACGTCGCCAAAGAGGCGATTTCCCGCGCGATACAACGCGACAATTACCGGTGGCGCCTGGCGGAAGGCAGCGACTGTGGCGCAGCGCCGCCGTCCAGCTAACGATCGATGAGATCGCCGTTCGCTGCCAGCGCGCGTGCATCCACTTCCCTGATACTCGAACAGCCACACATGGCGAGGCTCTGGTCCAGCTCTCGGCGCAGGATCGCCAGGCAGCGCTCGACGCCGGCTTCGCCCGCGTCGGCCAGTCCGTACAGATAGGGACGGCCGATATGCACGGCGTCGGCGCCCAGGGCCAGCGCCCGAAGGATGTCCAGGCCGCTGCGAATCCCTCCATCCAGATGCACCTCGAGACGCTCGCCCACCGCCGCCACCACCTCGGGAAGCGCCGCGATGGTGGCCCTGGCGGCGTCCAGTTGGCGCCCCCCGTGATTCGACACCACCACGGCGTCGGCCCCCTGCTCGGCGGCCTGGCGCGCCGAGTCCGCGTCCAGTACACCCTTGACGACCAAGGAGCCTGGCCAGCGGGCGCGGACCCAGCCCAGATCACTCCACCCTAGTGACGGATCGAGCTGGTCGCCGAGCCAACTGGCGAGTGAGGCGATGCCGTCCGGGGCCGAGAGCGGTCCGTCCAGATTGCCCAGGGCGAAACGACGGCTGCGCAGGTGGCGCCACCACCAGCCGGGGTGACGGCCCAGCCCCCAGGCGAGCTTGAGGGCGGTGGCCGGATCGGGCCTGACGTCGTGGCCGAGTCCCCGGTGGTGATCGGCCAGCAGCGGCATATCGATGGTCAGCACCAGCACACGGCAGCCGAGACTCAGGGCGTCGTCCATCAGTCGCTCGCTGAGGGCACGATCCTTGAACACGAACAGCTGAAACCAGGGTGGGCGCGGGCAGTCCCTGGCGATATGCGCAAGGGGGGCGTTTGACAGGGTGGCGGCGGTGTAGGGGACCCCGGCTCGCGCAGCGGCGCGTGCGGCCAGACGTTCCCCGTCGGCCCAGGCCAGGCCGCCCAGGGCCACCGGCGAGAGCACCAGCGGCAGCGCGATATCTTCGCCCAGAATGCGAGTACCGAGGGTGCGCCGGCTGACGTCGGCCAGGCGCGGTGCCAGCGCCACTCGTGACATGGCCTGGAGGTTGGCGGCCAGCGCCTGCTCGGCGCCGGAGCCTCCTTCGATATAGTCGAAGACCAGCCGTGGGAGTCGCCGTCTCGCGCCTTGGCGAAGCGCCTCGATGGTGCTGCGGGTCATGGGGCCGACTCCGTTCAGCAGGCTGTTCCTTTGAGCATAGTCTAAGCGGGCTTCGGAGCCGGTTTCGATGGCGGGCTGGCGTGGACCCGGAGCGGGTTCGCGTTGATGGTAGGGGGCGTCGAAACGACACCGCCGCCCGAGGGGGCGGCAGTGCGTGGGTGCCGAACGAGGCGGTCGGGCTAGCCGAACAGACTGTCGGCGATACGAAAACCGGCGATCCAGGTGCCGGCGGCGGAGCCCAGGGTCGCCGTCAGAAACACCAGCAGGGTGCGCGAGACACGGTTCTTCCACCAGCCCTTCACCTGGGTAACGTCATGACGCAGGGTGGAGAAGTCGCGCACCTTGGGCTTGCGCATGGCCAGTTCCACCCCGGCGGCGACGAAGCCCGCCCCGATGGTCGGATTGAGCGAGGTCAACGGGGCGGCGAACACCGTGGCGATCACCGTGACCGGATGGGCCAGGGCCAACAGGGTGGCGCCCCCTGACAGCACGCCGTTGATCACGAACCATTCCGCCACCAACTGCCAGCCGAGCTCGGTGTTGCGCGAAAAGCCGATGGCGAAGCCGGTCAGTACCAGGGCAGTGATCAGCCAGGGCAGCATCTTCCACACCTTCGACGGCGGCCGGGTGGCCTCCAGCACGGCGATTTCCTCGGCCGGGTCCTCGGCAGGCGGGCCTTCCAGGTGCTCGGCCATGCCCTTGAGGTGGCCGGCGCCGATCACCACCAGCACCCGCTTGAACTTGCCAGGTGGGCACTGCTGGGCCAGGCGCATCACCATGTAGCGATCGCGCTCGCTGATCAAGGGGGTGAACAGCGACTGCGACTCGGCGGCGAATTCGCTGAAGGTGGATTCCAGCACGTCGCCCTGCTTGAGCCGCTCGACCTCCTCGGCGGAGACTTCCTGGCGCGACAGCACGCTGCCGAGCAGGCCCGACAGCAGGCTAAAGCGCTGCCACCAGGGCACGTTCTGGTAGATCCGCTTGAGCGTCAGGCCCACGTCCCGGTCGATCAGCAGCAGCGGAAGCTCGTGGCGCTGAC
The DNA here is from genome assembly GCF_019801245.1 of Halomonas sp. DP1Y21-3. NCBI lineage: Bacteria > Pseudomonadati > Pseudomonadota > Gammaproteobacteria > Oceanospirillales > Halomonadaceae > Halomonas > Halomonas sp. DP1Y21-3. The sequence continues at coordinate 950,585 of NZ_JAHVJM010000001.1, read as the reverse complement.
TGGCCTCCAGGGCGGCGCGCATCTCGGCACCGGGCTCGATGCCGGACTGCTCGGCGATGCGCTGCTGGAAGGCGCCGAGGGCCAGGTTGGCGGCGACCATGCCGGCCTTGCCCTGACGAAAGATCTGGAACAGGTCCTGGTCACCCAGGGCGTCGGGGTTGGCCAGGTTGCTGTGGCGGGCGTCGCACAGCTCGATGGCGACGGCGTCGAAGTCGCCGGAATCGATCAGGTCGCGCACCTCGTCGGCGCTCTCGGCGCTGACGTGGGCGGTGCCCAGCAGGGTAAAGGTGGTGTCGCCGACGCGGAGGTCACGTCGGGGGCCGCCTCGGGTCTCGGGCCGCTCGGCCAGCGCAATGTCGTCGATCTCGCTCATGGGGCTCGGGGCCTTGAGAATGTGAAGGATCGATTATCCATGAACGAGGAGGGCAGGCCAAACCCTGGCCTGCCCTAGAGCTGACATTGTCCGGCGTTCAGTCCTGATAGGCGCCAGCGGAATAGGTCAGTTCGTAGCTGTGCGAGTAGATCTCGAGGATGTTGCCGAACGGATCTTCCATGTAGATCATCCGGTAGGGCTTCTCGCCGGGATAGTACTCGCGCACCTTGGGCATGCGCTTCTTGCCGCCGGCGGCGACGATGCGCTCGGCCAGGCCCTCGACGTCGGGATCCTGGACGCAGAAGTGGAATACGCCGGTCTTCCAGTACTCGAAGTTGTTCTCCGGGTCCTCGTGGTTGGCGAACTCGAACAGCTCCACGCCTACCCGGTCACCGGTGGACAGGTGGGCGATACGGAAACTGCCCCAGCCAGGGCCGAAGACGTCGGTGCACATCTCGCCGATGGCGGAGTCGTCTTCCTCGATGGTGGTCGGCGCCATGATCTGGTACCAGCCCAGCACCTGGGTGTAGAACGCCACCGCGGCCTCCACGTCCGGCACCGAGATGCCGATATGGGAGAAGCTGCGGGGATAACTGTTGGGAGCGTTGCTTGAAGAGTTGGCGGGAGCGTCGTGGTTGGCGTTTGCCAAGGCGTCTTGCTGGCTCATGGAGTGTCACCTCTTGATGCAGGAATGATGAGCACAGTCTGGGCCGGGATCGCTATAATGAAAATCGACGCGACGTTATGGTGATGATAACAGATGCTTATGGCAAATCCGCTCTGGCTACGCTCGTTTCAGGCGTTGGTGGAGCAGGGCAACTTTACCCGCGCCGCCGAGCGCCTCGATTTGACCCAGGCGGCGGTCAGCCAGCATATCCAGCGCCTGGAGGCCGAGCTGGGACAGTTGTTCATTCGCCGGCCCCGGCGGCTCGAGCTGACCCCGGCCGGCCACGCCCTGCTGGACTATCTGAACGAACGTGAACGGGTCGATCAGCGCCTCACCCAGCGCCTGGCCGGTGACCTGGACGATCATGGCGAGATCAGCCTGATGACGCCAGGGAGCATCGGGCTTGCGATCTACCCGCGTCTGCTGGCGTTGCAGAAGCGCGCGCCGGGGCTGGCGATTCGCCATCGCTTCGGTCCGACGCGGGAGATCGTCGAGGCCGTCATCGACGGCAAGGTGGAGATGGGGCTGGTGGGCGAGCGTCCCGACGACGCCAGTCTGACGGTCAGCGAGTTTGCCACCGAGGCGCTGGAACTGGTGGTACCGGCCGACACCCGTGTCGAGACATTCGATGAGCTGATGGCGCTGGGCTTTATCGACCATCCAGACGGCAAGGCCCTGGCCACCCGTCTGCTCAGTCGGCGCTTTCCGGGCTCGCCGGGCTACGCTCGCTGGCCGCGCAGCGGCTTCACCAATCAGATTGGTCTGATCCTGGCGCCGGTGGCCCAGGGGCTGGGCTTCAGCGTGTTGCCACGCTTTGCCCGGGAGGCCTTCGAGGACCAGCACGCCATCCGTGTGGTCGAGGGTGCCCCCGAGGTCAGCGATACCCTCTACCTAATCCAGCGCGCCGAGTGGCCACTGTCGGCCCGGGCACAGCGGGCGCTTTCGGTGATGCGAGAGGCGGTGGCGGGTACCGACACCGCCCTCTAGCGAAGGGCTACGGCAAAGGAAAGGGCGCCAGGATCGGTCCTATTTGCGCCAGAAGGCCGGGGTAAACAACACAAGAACGGTAAAGATCTCCAGGCGGCCCATCAGCATCGCCATCACCAGGATCCACTTGGCCATGGTCGGCATGTCACCGTAGTGCAGACTGGCCTCGCCCAGCGCCGGCCCCAGATTGTTGAGCGCCGAGCCCACGGTGGACCAGGCGGTGACCTGGTCGACCCCGGTGGCCATCACCCCCACCAGCATCAGGAAGAACAGCAGCACATAGGCCGAGAAGAAGCCCCACACCGCCTGGGCGATGCCGTCGGGTACGCTGACCTTGCCGATCTTGACCGCGATCACCGCATTGGGGTGGATCAGGCGCATGATCTCGCGCATGCCCTGCTTGATGATCAGGATGATGCGGATGACCTTCATGCCGCCGCCGGTGGAGCCGGAGCTGGCGCCGACGAAGGCGGCGATGAACAGCAAAAGCGGCAGGGCGCCGGGCCAGGCGGAGAAGTCGGCCACCGAAAAGCCGGCGGTGGTGGCTACCGAGACCACCTCAAAGATGCCGTGGCGAAGTCCCACGGTGGTCTCTTCGGTACCGGTCAGCCACAGCACCACCACGGTGATGCTGGCCAGCCCCGTCAGGTACAGCAACAGAAAGCGCGCCTCGGAGTCTTCCCAGTAGTGGCCGATACGGCGTTCGCGCCAGGCCAGGAAGTGCAGGCTGAAACTGAGCGCGGAGATCAGCATGAAGACGATACAGATGGCCTCGATCACCGCGCTGTCGAAGTAGCCGATGCTGGCGTCGTGGGTCGAGAAACCGCCGATGGCCACGGTGGAAAAGCTGTGGCCCAGGGCGTCGAACCAGTCCATCCCGGCGGCCATGTAGGCCAGCATGCACACCACCGTCAGGGTGGCGTAGATGTACCACAGTGCCTTGGCGGTCTCGGTGATCCGCGGGGTCAGCTTGGAATCCTTGAGCGGCCCTGGTATCTCGGTACGGTACAGCGCCATGCCGCCGACCCCCAGGGTCGGCAGGATCGCCACCGCCAGCACCACGATGCCCATGCCACCGAGCCACTGCAGCTGCTGACGGTAGTAGAGGATCGCCTCGGGCAGGAAGTCGATGCCGGTGATCACCGTGGCACCGGTGGTGGTCAGCCCCGAGAACGATTCGAACACCGCGTCGGTGAACGACAGTGCGGTGCTGCCGGTGAGCATCAGCGGCAGCGAACCGAACAGCCCCAGCACCGTCCAGAACATGGCGGCGATCAAAAAGCCGTCGCGGGTGCGCAATTCCCGCCGGGCACGACGATTGGGCAGGAACATCAGCGCGCCGGTCAGCACGGTGATGGCGATGGCGATCAGAAAGGCGTCCCAGGTGCCGTCGCCGAACAACAGCGAGATGGCGATGGGCGGCACCATGGTCAGGCTGAACATCATCAGCAGCAGCCCGAGAATGCGCAGGATCATCCTCAGGCTCATGGCGTCCTGCCTCCTGGCTGACAGCAACAGGCGGGGGACATGTCGGGACGGGTCGTCGTCTCAAGCCCGGTCGGCATCGGACTCATGCGGCGGCTCTCCTTGGTATGGCGGCAGGGGCGAGGGGCGCGCCCATCAGAAAAAGGTCAATCCGACCTGGAACAGGCGTTCGACGTCACGGATCTTGCGCTTGTCGACCACGAACAGGATGACGTGGTCACCGCTCTCCACTACTACGTCGTCGTGGGCGATCAGCACTTCCTTGCCGCGCACCACCGCGCCAATGGTGGAGCCACCGGGCAGGTCGATGTCGCCGATGGCACGACCGACCACCCGGGAGGACTGACTGTCGCCGTGGGCGATGGCCTCGATGGCCTCGGCGGCGCCGCGGCGCAGCGAGTGGACGTTGACGATGTCACCGCGGCGCACATGGGTCAGCAGGCTGCCGATGGTGGCCTGCTGGGGCGAGATGGCGATGTCGATCTCGCCGCCCTGGACCAGATCCACGTAGGCGGCGTTGTTGATCAGGGTGAGCACCTTCTTGGCACCCATGCGCTTGGCCAGCATCGACGACATGATGTTGACCTCGTCGTCGTTGGTCAGCGCGCAGAAGATGTCGCAGTCCTCGATGTTCTCCTCTTCCAGCAGGCGTTTGCTGGTCGCGCTGCCGTGCAGTACCACGGTGCGGTCGAGGCGTTCGGAGAGCTGGGTGCAGCGCTCGAGGCTGTGCTCGATCATCTTGACCTGGTGGCTGTGCTCGAGGTGCTCGGCCAGGCGCTCGCCGATGTTGCCGCCGCCGGCGATCACCACCCGGCGGAAGTCGCGATCCAGTCGCCTCAGCTCGCTCATCACCGCGCGGATATCGCGCCGGGCGGCGATGAAGAAGACCTCGTCGTCGGCCTCGATCACCGTGTCGCCACGCGGAATGATCGGACGGTTGCGCCGGTAGATGGCGGCCACCCGGGTGTCGACGCTGGGCATGTGACGGCGCAGGAAGCCGAGCTCCTGGCCGACCAGCGGACCGCCGTAGAAGGCCTTGACCGCCACCAGCTGGACCAGTCCACCGGCGAATTCCAGCACCTGCAGGGCGCCGGGGTGCTCGATCAGCCGGCGAATATGGTCGGTGACCACCTGCTCGGGGCTGATCAGTACGTCGATGGGCACCGCCTCGTGGGCGAACAGTCCCTTGCGCGCCAGGTAGGCGGTGGCGCGCACTCGGGCAATCTTGGTCGGGGTACGAAACAGGGTATGGGCGACCTGACAGGCGATCATGTTGACCTCGTCGGAGTTGGTCACCGCGATCAGCATGTCGGCGTCTTCGCAGCCGGCCTGGCGTAGCACCATGGGGTAGGAGGCCGCCCCGGAGACGGTGCGGATGTCGAGCCGGGTATGCAGCTCGCGCAGGCGCTCACCGTCGGTGTCCACCACCGTGATGTCGTTCTCCTCGCGGGCCAGGTGCTCCGCCAGGGTGCCGCCAACCTGGCCGGCGCCGAGAATGATGATCTTCATCGTCGTCGTGTCCGAAGAGGGGTTCAGAGCCTATGGTGCGTTGCAGCATTGAGCCAGCATACCCGAGCTCTGAACAGTACAACAGGGCGGGAGAGTCCCGCCCTGTGCTGAAAGGAAACACCGCAGGACTTGTGCAATGCAAGTCCCGTGGGTCTCCGGGTCGAATCAGCCTCGCAGCTCAGTCGAGGGTGAAGCCGACCTTGACCGTGACCTGCCAGTGGGCCACCCGGCCATTCTCGATATGGCCGCGGGTATCGGTCACCTCGAACCAGCGCAGGTCATGCACGGTTTCCGAGGCCTTGGTGATGGCCCGCTGTACCGCATCTTCGATGCTGGTTTCCGAGGAACCGGTCAACTCGATCTGCTTGTAGACGTGTTGGCTCATACAGACTCCCTGTTGGAGAAGCATAGGTCACGGGCGGCCAGGCCGACGTCCTGGTCGGACTAGCGGCCCGCCTTCACCAGTCTGGCATAGAAGAAGCCGTCATGGCTGTCGACCTTCGGTAACAGTTGGCGTCCGGCCCCGGAAACCTGGCCCCAGGCGATGCCGTCGGGCATCTGCTCGCTGGCGTCCGGGGTGCGCGCGAGAAAGTCGCGGATCTGGTCGCGATTCTCTTCCGGCAGCACCGAGCAGGTGGCGTAGAGCAAGGTGCCGCCGGGCTTGAGCAGCGGCCACAGATTGTCGAGCAACGCGCGCTGAAGCTGGGCCAGCTGGGCAATGTCGCTGGGCCGACGCAGGCGCTTGATGTCGGGATGACGGCGGATGACGCCACTGCCGGAGCAGGGGGCGTCGAGCAGGATGGCGTCGAACGGGGTGCCGTCCCACCAGTCACGCTCGGTGGCGTCGCCCTGGGCCAGGGTCGCCGACAGGCCCAGACGAGTCAGGGTGTCTTCCACCCGTGCCAGGCGCGCAGCATCGGAGTCGATGGCGTGCAGGTCGACGTCGAACAGCTCGAGCAGGTGAGCGGTCTTGCCACCGGGGGCGCAGCAGGCGTCGAGCACGCGCGCACCCGGCCGCGGTGCCACCACCGGGCCAAGCAGCACCGCAGCCAGTTGGGCGGCCTCGTCCTGGACACTGACGTGGCCCTGGGCGAAGCCGGGCAGGGCCTCCACGTCGCGGGCGGTCTCCAGCACCAGCCCGTCCGGGGCGTGGGCGCATAGCCTGGCGGAGATGCCGGCACCGTCGAGGATATCCAGGTACTGCTCGCGGTCGTTGTGGCGACGATTGACCCTCAGGGTCATCGGTCCCGGCTGGTTGTTGGCCTCGCAGATCGCCTGCCAGTCATCGGGCCAGGCCTGGCGCAGCGACTTGAGCCACCAGCGTGGGTGCAACAGCGCCACCGCCGGGTCACGGTCGACTTCGGCTTCCAGCGTCGACGACTCGCGCTGCAGCCGGCGCAGACAGCCGTTGAGCACCCGGGTGGCCCAGGCCTTGCCGAGTAGACGCGCGGCACCGGCGGTCTCGCCTACCGCCGCGTGGGCCGGGATGCGCAGGTACAGGAGTTGATAGGCGCCCAGCAGCAGCAGCGCCTGAATGTCGGCATCGCGACTCTTGAACGGTTTCTCGAGCAGCTGGGCGGCCAGTGCCTCGAGCCGTGGCAGGGTGCGGCAGACGCCGAAGCACATGGCCTTGAACAGGGCACGGTCGCGGGCCACCACCTGATGGTCGTCCAGGGTGGCCAGCGAGCCCTTGCCGGTGATCACCGGCACCAGCGCCTTGGCTGCGGCGGCGCGGACACAGTCACCCATGTCGCGTCGGGCGTTGGCGTGACGACGGCCATGGTGGGGTGGCTTGCGATCGCGTGGGGGTTGAGAATCGCTCATGCGGAGGTCTCCGGGAAAGGACGTCCCAGCAGCGTGCCCTGGGGAAAGCGTTCGGCCCTGGCGCGCAACAGCTCGGATACCGCCAGCGCCTTGCCGCCGGGCAGCTGGGCCCGGGTGATGCGAAGGCGCTCGCGGCCCTCGGCGCCACAGGCCACCAGCAGCTCGGAGTCGGCGCGGGTGATGGTGCCGGGCGACTCTGGTGCGCCGCCATCGGCCGGCTCGGCCAGGTGGATACGTAGACGCTCATCGCCCAGCGCGCACCAGGTCACCGGCCAGGGATTGAAGGCGCGCACCCGGGCGGCCAGGGTCGCGGCGGGCTGGGCGAAGTCCAGCTCGGCCTCGGCCTTGCTGAGCTTGGAGGCGTAGGTGACGCCCTGTTCGGGCTGCGGCGTGGCGGCAAGCTCACCGTCGGCAAGTCGGTCGAGGGCCTCGACCATGGCCTTGCCACCGATCTCGGCCAGGCGATCGTGCAATTCGCCGCCGGTGGTGGTGGGCAGGATCTCGGTGCGCCGGATGATCAGCATGTCGCCGGTATCGAGTCCCTCGTCCATCTGCATGATGGTGACGCCGCTCTCGTCATCGCCGGCCTCGATCGCCCGCTGAATCGGCGCTGCACCGCGCCAGCGCGGCAGCAGCGAGGCGTGGACGTTGAGGCAGCCCAGGCGCGGAGCCTCGAGTACCGGCAACGGCAGGATCAGGCCGTAGGCCACCACCACCATGACGTCGGCGTCCAGCGCGGCCAGGGCGCGCTGTTCGGCTTCGTCCCTGAGCCGCTCGGGCTGGTACACCGGCAGGCCGTGCTCCAGCGCCAGCGACTTGACCGGGCTTGGCGTCAGCTTGCGGCCGCGTCCGGCGGGGCGATCGGGTTGGGTATAGACGGCAATCACCTGGTGGTGACTGGCCAGCAGCGCCGAGAGACTCTCGGCGGCGAAGTCGGGCGTGCCAGCGAAGATCACGCGCAGCGATCGGGTCATGTTCAGGGCCTTGGCCGAAGAATGCGGGGACAATAGTAACGGAGACGGGCGAAACGACGAAGACCGACAACGTGATTCACGTTGTCGGTCTTCGTCGTAGGCGGTTGCGGGGCCGAGGCAATGGCTATTTCTGGGCCGAGATGGCGGCGGCCTGAGGGCTGCGCAGCGGCTCAGGCGCCCTGCATCTGGCGATGACGCTTCTGCATCTTCTTCATCACCCGGTCACGCTTGAGCGGTGACAGGTAGTCGACGAACAGCACGCCCTCGAGGTGGTCGAGCTCATGCTGGATGCAGTGGGCCAGCAGTCCGTCGGCTTCGAGCTCGTAGGGCTCGCCGTCGCGTCCCTGAGCCTTCAGCTTTACCCGCAGCGCGCGCGGCACCTCGGCGTAGTACTCGGGGATCGACAGGCAGCCTTCCTGCATCGGTTCCCGTTCGTCCCCCAGCGGGGTGACCTCGGGGTTGATCAGCACCAACGGGGTGGACTGATCTTCGCTGACGTCGATCACGATGACTCGGCGATGCACGTCCACCTGGGTGGCGGCGAGGCCGATACCCGGTGCGGCGTACATGGTCTCCAGCATGTCATCGACCAGCTGGCGGACCTCGTCATCGACGTTTTCGACGGGCACTGCCTTGTTGCGCAGCCGCTCGTCGGGAAACTCGAGAATAGGGAGTCTGGCCATGCTGTGGTACCACCGTTATTCGTTCGGTTCGTGTTGCCCATTCTAGGACGACGCCGGGGGTGACCATAGTCGTTGGCGCCAATGAGCGTGATAGGTCGCTACTATAACATGCCAGAATCGCCGTCGCGCACCGCCTGGAGCCGAGACGGCGAAGACCGCCAAGGCGTGTCGCGCCTGCCTGCCTATACTGCCGGCACTCGGCCAGGGAGGGCTCTGTCATGGAACTTGGCTTCGCACGCTGGATGGCGTTGAACGCACTGCCTCAGGTGGGCCCACGACGGTTGGCTCGCCTGCGCCAGTTAAACCCTGACTGGCCCGGTGGCTGGCTGGCCCGGCTGCCGCCCGGGGCCGCGGCGGAACTGCGCTTGTGGCTGGATCATCCCAGACGCAGCCCGCTGACGGCGTTGATCGAGCAGGCCGAGGCGTGGCTGGCCGGCGAGGCCGGGGAGCTTCACGCCAGCCAAGCCAGCCAAGCCAGCCAAGCCAGCCAAGGCTCACAAGCCGCCCAAGACGGCAGCAAAGAGCGCAGCGCTGCCAATGGAGGTCGCCTCCATGAGCGGGCCGAGGCGCGCCACCTGCTGCATCCCGATCATCCGCGCTGGCCGGCCCTGCTCGACCAGATCCCGGACCCGCCGGTGCTGCTGTGGGCGCTTGGCGATCTCGATGCCCTGATACCGCCGAGGCTTGCCCTGGTGGGGTCGCGGCGGCCCACCCGCGAAGGCTTGGTCAATGCGCGCAGTTTTGCGGTGGCGCTGGCGGAGGCCGGCTGGTGTCTGGTCAGCGGCATGGCGCTCGGCATCGACGGTGCCGCCCAGGCGGCGGCGCTGGATCTTGGGGGGCGCAGTATCGCGGTGCTGGCCGGCGGCGTCGACGTGGTCTATCCCGGCCAGCACGGCGCCCTGTATCGGCGCCTTCGCGACGACGGTGGTCTGCTGCTGGCGGAGTCTCCTCCCGGCACGCGGCCTCGCTCGGGGGATTTTCCCCGACGCAACCGCATCGTCACCGGGCTGTCCTGCGGTGTGCTGGTGGTGGAGGCCGCCGAACACAGCGGCTCGCTGGTCAGTGCCCGCCTGGCCGGCGAGCAGGGCCGCGAGGTATTGGCGCTACCCGGCTCCATCCACTCGCCCCAGGCCCGGGGCTGCCTGCGGCTGATCCGCGAGGGCGCCGCCCTGGTCAGACACCCCGACGACCTGTTCGAGGAACTGGCGTGCTGGGGGCCGCGACGCGCGACCCCGCAGTGCATTGCGGCTGGTGCCGCCGATGGTCATATAGATAGCCATGTAGATCGCCATGTAGATAGTCCTGTAGATAGCCCTGGCGATCATCCTGTCGATAGTCCTCTAGACAGCGCCTCCGAGCGCACCGGGGCAAGGCCCGCGCCTTCCCCGGGTCGCAAGCTGCTCGATCTGCTGAGCGCCACCCCGTTGGCGGTGGACGATCTGATGGGGCTGGCGGGATGCGATGTGGCCGCCTGCCAGCGTGAACTGACGCTGCTCGAGATCGCAGGACAGGCCGGGTTGGTGGCCGGCGGCTGGGTGCGCCTGGATGGGGGCAAGGGCTAGCCGCCCGATGACGAGGCCCGGCCGAACAGGGTGCCCATGGCCGTGGGGGAACGGGCGGATCGTCTACGTCGGCGGCGACAGCGGCGTGCGACGCAAGTCCCGACGCCGTGCTAGCATGGCGCAACGAGACTCCCTACCCTGATCTTTCGATTCGGTACCGATTCAGATAACGACCCCATGAGTGATTCCGATTCCGCCCTCGTGCCCGTCGTCGACGCCCTGCGTCGTGGCGGTGTCATTGCCTATCCCACCGAGGCCGTCTGGGGCCTGGGCTGCGATCCCGACAACGAAGAGGCGCTGACCCGGCTGTTGCGCCTGAAGCGCCGTGACCCGGCCAAGGGGGTGATCCTGATCGCCGCCACCGTCGAGCAGTTTGCTCCCTGGCTCGAAGGATTGCCGGCCGACCTTCATGCGCCTCTTGTCGCCAGCTGGCCGGGCCCCAACACCTGGCTGGTGCCGGACAATGGTCGCACCCCGTCGCTGGTACGAGGCTGCCACGACAAGGTGGCGCTGAGGGTCAGCGATCATCCCGGTGTACAGGCGCTGTGTCGTGCCTTCGGCGGGCCGCTGGTGTCCACCTCGGCCAACCGGGCAGGAGAAGCGCCGGCCATGAGCGAAGCGGACATTCGGCGAATCTTCGGCAACGAGCTGGACGCGGTCGTGCCGGGAGAGCTGGGCGGCAATCCTCGCCCCAGCACCATCCGTGACCTGCTAAGCCGCGAGACCCTGCGCCACTGACATGGCTCTCGGCCCGGCCCTGGGCGCACCTTTTTACGCATCGCTTTTGTTCATCGTTTTTACTCATCGCTTTTTACTTAACAACAGGAGCAGACGTGTCCGAGCCCAATCTCGAAGAGGTCAAACGCTACCTGCTGGAATTGCAGGATCGCCTGTGCGAGGCCCTGGCCGAGGCCGACGGCGAAGGGCGCTTCCATGAAGACGACTGGGTGCGTGAGGAAGGCGGCGGCGGCCGTTCCCGGGTCATCGAGGAAGGCGCGCTGTTCGAAAAGGGCGGGGTCAATTTCTCCCACGTCCACGGCGCGACCCTGCCCCCGGCGGCCACCGCAGCACGACCGGAACTCGCCGGGCGCGGCTTTCAGGCGGTGGGGGTGTCCTGGGTGCTGCATCCGCGTAATCCCCACGTACCCACCAGCCACGGCAATGTGCGCTTCTTCATCGCCAGTGCCGAGGGCGAGGCGCCGGTATGGTGGTTCGGCGGCGGCTTCGATCTGACGCCCTTCTATCCCCAGTTTGAAGACGCCTGTCACTGGCACCGGGTGGCCCATGAGCTGTGCCAGCCGTTCGGTGACGACGTCTACGACCGCTACAAGCGCTGGTGCGACGACTACTTTTTCCTCAAGCACCGAGGCGAGACCCGTGGTGTCGGCGGTCTGTTCTTCGATGACCTCAACGAGGGGGGCTTCGACCGCTGCTTCGCGTTTCAGCGCGCGGTAGGGGATGGCTTCCTGAACGCCTATCTGCCCATCGTGGAACGTCGTCGCGATACCTCCTGGGGCGAGCGCGAACGTGAATTCCAGCTGTATCGGCGAGGTCGCTACGTGGAATTCAACCTGGTCTGGGACCGTGGCACCCTGTTTGGCCTGCAGAGCGGCGGTCGCACCGAGTCCATCCTGATGTCGATGCCGCCGCTGGCGCGCTGGCAGTACGACTACCAGCCGCAGCCCGGCTCTCCCGAGGCGGCGCTGGATGCCTATCTGGTGCCCCGGGACTGGCTTGGTGAAGAGGCCTCGAGCCAAGCGCGATGACCGTCAGCGGTCACAATGCGGCATACGACAACGTCAAGAGCGAGGTTAACCGTCCGATGAACGATCGTTACTGTGTGTTCGGCAATCCGGTGGGGCATTCGAAATCGCCGGTGATCCACAGCACCTTTGCCGAGCAGACCGGTGAATCGCTGGAATACACCGCCATCGAGGCGCCACTGGAGGACTTCGGCGGAGCCTGGCGCGCCTTTGTTGCCGAGGGCGGGCGCGGCGCCAATGTGACGGTGCCGTTCAAGGAAGACGCCTACCGGCTGTGCGACAGCCTGAGCGAACAGGCGCAGCGGGCCGGGGCGGTCAACACCCTGACGCTCAAGGCCGATGGCAGCGTCGAGGGTCACAATACCGATGGTATTGGCCTGGTGGCGGACCTGGAGCGCCAGCAGGTAAGGCTTGAGGGTGCACGTATTCTGGTATTGGGTGCCGGAGGCGCGGTGCGCGGCGCGCTGGAAACGTTGCTGTCGCGACGTCCCGCCTCGCTGCGGCTGGCCAACCGCACCGCCGCCAAGGCCGAGGCGCTGGCGCGGGATTTCGCCGACCTGGGCCCCATCCTGGGCGGCGGCTACGACGCCGCTGACGAGCGCTATGACCTGGTCATCAACGGCACCAGCGCAAGCCTTGCCGGTGACCTGCCGCCGCTGCCGGAGGATCTCTTCAATGAGGGGGCTGTCGCCTACGACATGATGTACGGCGCCGAGCCGACGGTGTTTCTGGCCTGGTCGGCCGAGCGGGGGGCGAGCACCAGCGATGGTCTCGGCATGCTGGTGGAACAGGCGGCGGCGGCCTTTGAGCGCTGGCGTGGCGTCACGCCGGACACCGGCCCGCTGCATCGAAAGCTGCGAGCAGAGCTCGACGCCGGCTGAAGCCGCTTTCGCGGACACATCGGCAGCAACGACAACGGCGCCCCTGGCTCATTGCCATGGGGCGCCGTTGTCGTTGGGCGTCGATGTCGTTGGGAGTCGTCTGTCAGGAGCCGTCAGCCCCTGGTCGTCAGCCAGCAGTCGCGCGCGGCGATTCAGCCGCGTCGACGGTAGAGCCCCAGCATGCACAGCCCCAGCCCGACCACCGACACCAGCAGGCCGCCGTTGACCAGCCAGGGGCTGCGAACGATCCAGGGAACGAAGGGCGACGGCGTGTCACCACAGTGGCCGGCCAGGTAGTTCCAGTGGCCCTGGTCGACCAGTTCGCACTGGCGGATATCGCCGAGTTCCACAAAGAACAGGGTCAACAGCACCACAATGGGCACGACGAGCAGGATCAGGCCGAGCCTGGTGGAGGTGAGTTTCATGGCACCAACGAAGCGTGGAAGTGACGGGAGCCGAGGCCTCCAGGAATAGAGGCCTCGGCGATAGATGCCCCCTTGTCAGCGGCCTGGTGACAGGCTGCAGGGCAGGGGCTGTTCTGGTTCAGGGCGCCTTGCAGTTAGGCGTCAGGCCACGGGCCTGGGCTGTTCTGGTTCAGGGCGCCTTGCAGCTGGGCGTCAGGCCACGTGCCTGGGCTTGCTCGTAGCGGGCCATGGCGTCGTTCATGCCCGCCTCGAGCCCGGCGATACGGTTGCCGTGTGCCGGGTGGGTGGACATCCACTCTGGCGGCTGGCCGCCGCCGGCGGCGCTCATGTTCTGCCACAGCTGGACGCTGGCGCGGGGGTCGAAGCCGGCGTCGGCCATCAGCTGCAGGCCGATGGTGTCGGCCTCGCTCTCGTGACTGCGCGAGAACGGCAGCAGGATGCCGTACTGGGCGCCCATGCCCATGGCCGCCATCAACTGATCGCTGCCGGTGACGCCCTGGGAGCCGAGGGCGGTACCGACCACCGACATGCCAAGCTGGGTCGCGCTTTCGGTGGAGGCGCGCTCGTTGGCGTGGTGGGCCAGCACGTGGCCGATCTCGTGGCCGATGACGGTGGCCAGCTGGTCCTGGTTGGTGGCGACGTCAAGCAGGCCGGTGTTGACCCCCACGTAGCCGCCCGGCAGGGCAAAGGCGTTGGCGTCCTCGGACTCGAATACCTTGACCTGCCAGTTCTGATTGCGCTGGTCTTCCGGCAGCGCCTGGACCACGTTGCGGGTCACACACTGCACGTACTCGAGCTGGCGACCGCTCACGGTGGGCAGCTCCTGCTGGTACTGGTCGAAGGCCTGGGCCCCCATCTGGCTGAGCTGCTGTTCGTCCAGCAACAGCATCTGGGAGCGACCAGTGGGTGAGGTGGAACAGGCAGCAACGGTAACCATCAGGGCGCAGGCGCCCACGGCCTTCATCCAGCGCATGGGGGGTCTCCTTGTCATGATCCGCCGGGGTCGAGCCCGAGCGTGTAGAATCGGTGGCAACTGGCCTCAAGATACCCGGACTGCTGGAAGGGTCAACCGCAAAGGTAGTGCACGGCCGGTCGCTAACCAGCGACAGACCCTGACCGGCGGCCATCATTTGTTACAAGGACACCTGCCCCGATGGACACTCAACTCGCCCAGCGCCTGCTGGCCCTTCTCGATCGCGTCGAACCCTGGCTGCCCGAGCCCCGCCCTGCGGTGGACTGGCGTCGTGACGTCGCTGCGCTGTGGCAGCGCCACGCCCTCGGCGGGCAACTGGTGCCGGTGCCGCCTCGGGATGCCCTGAGCCTGGACGATCTGGTCGGGGTGGAGCGCCAGAAGCGTGAGCTGCTGGCCAATACGCGGGCCTTTCTGCGCGGTCTGCCGGCCAATCACGCGCTGCTGTGGGGCTCTCGTGGCAGCGGCAAGTCGTCGATGGTGCGCGCGCTGCTCAACACCCTGGCTGATGAAGGCCTGCGGCTGATCCAGGTGGACCGCCACGACCTGGCCGGACTGCCGCTGCTGGTGGAGCAGTTGCGTCACGAACCGGCGCGCTTCGTGGTGTACTGCGATGATCTGTCCTTCGAAGGCTCCGACGACGCCTACAAGGCGCTCAAGAGTGTCCTCGACGGCACCCTGACCGGCCCCCCGGAAAACGTGCTGATCTACGCCACCTCCAACCGGCGCCACCTGATGCCGGAGCATATGAGCGACAACCAGCAGAGCCACCTGACGCCGGACGGCGAGGAGCTGCACCACGGCGATGCGGTGGAGGAGAAGATCTCGCTGTCCGACCGCTTCGGGTTGTGGCTGGCGTTTCATCCGTTCAACCGGGAGACCTATCTCGATACCTGTCGCCACTGGGTCGAGCGCCTGGGCCAGCCGCAGGACTGGGATGACGAAGCGCCGGTGGCGGCCACCCGCTTCGCCACCATGAGAGGCGGACGCAGCGGCCGCTGTGCCTACCAGTTTGCGCTGGACTGGGTAGGGGCTCGTCGCCTGGCAGAGCAAGCCTGAGGCGCTGCCGCAGGCTTGCAGGCCAGGCTCAGCAGCGAGCGAGGCATGGTCTCGACATCCGGCGGCATGCGTGCACGAAAACGCCCGGTTCCTCTGGCGAGGGACCGGGCGTTTCGTTGTCGTTCAACACCAGGGGCGAAAGAGCGGCGAATGACGCCGGTGACGCTTAGCGGCGGCTCTTGCGCGCCTCCTTGGTGCGCCCCAGTTCGCGCTTCTTGGCCTTTTCCTTGTCGGAGGCTTCGGCCAGGCGGTCGTAGGGGTTCTTGCCGGAGCGGAACTCGAAGCGCATCGGCGTGCCTCGGACCTTGAGCACCTTGCGGAAGGTGTTGGTCAGGTAGCGCTTGTAGGCTTCGGGCAGCTTGTCGGTCTGGTTGCCGTGGACCACGATGATCGGCGGATTGCTGCCGCCCTGGTGGGCCATGCGCAGCTTGATCCGGCGGCCGTGGACCATCGGCGGCTGGTGCTGCTCGACGGCGTCCTGCAGCAGCGTGGTCAGACGGTTGGTCGACCAGTGGCTGTTGGCGGAGGCGAAGGCGCGCTCCAGCGACGGGTACAGGTCGCCCACGGCGGTGCCGTGCAAGGCCGAGATGAAGTGCAGCTCGGCGTAGTCGGCGAAGCCCAGACGGCGCTTGATCTCGGCGCGCATCTTGTCCTTGGCCTCGCTTTCCAGGCCGTCCCACTTGTTGACCGCCAGTACCAGCGCGCGGCCAGAGGTCAGCACATAGTCGAGCAGGTGCAGATCCTGCTCCACCAGGCCGGTGCGGGCATCGAGCACCATGATCGCGACGTGGCACTCCTTGATCGCGTCCAGGGTCTTGATGATCGAGAACTTCTCGGCCACCTCGGTGACGTTCTTGCGCCGCCGGACGCCGGCGGTATCGACCAGTACGTAGGGCTTGCCGCGACGCTCGAAGGGGATCTCGATGGCGTCGCGGGTGGTGCCGGCTTCATCGAATACCACCACCCGGTCTTCGCCCAGCAGGCGGTTGACCAGGGTCGACTTGCCCACGTTGGGACGACCGATGACACCGATGCGGATACCCTTGCTGCCGGTGTCCGCGGGGATGTCCATGTCGCGCTCGGGGAACGGCGAGAGCACCTCGTCGATCAGCGCGGTGACATTACGGCCGTGGGCCGCTGCGATGGGCCGGGGATCGCCGAGACCGAGCTGCCAGAAGTCGGCCATGGCCGAGTGTTCCTCGAGGCCGTCGGTCTTGTTGACCACCAGCCAGGTCTTCTTCTGGTTGACCCGCAGGTGGTTGGCGATGGCCTCGTCGGCGACATTGAGGCCGGCACGCGCGTCCACCAGGAACAGCACGATGTCGGCTTCGTCGATGGCCTGCAGCGACTGTTCGGCCATGGCCGCGTCGATGCCTTCTTCGTCACCGCTGATGCCGCCGGTGTCGATGACGGTGTAGGCCTTGTTGCCGAGCATACCGTTGCCGTACTTGCGATCCCGGGTGAGGCCGGGGAAATCGGCCACCAGGGCGTCGCGAGAGCGGGTCAGGCGGTTGAACAGGGTCGACTTGCCCACATTGGGCCTGCCGACCAGTGCGATCACGGGGGTCATGGGCGGATGTCCAGAGCCTCCAGGCTTCCGTCATTGGCCAGGGCGTACACGCGCTTGCCGTCGGTGAGAGGGCGCACGCTGATGCCTGAGCCGTCAATATGGGTGCGGCCGACCAGGCGTCCGCTGCTGGCGTCGATAAAGTGCACATAGCCTTCGGCGTCGCCGAGCACGATGCGGCCGTCGGCGAAGGCCGGGGCGGTCACCGAGCGACCGTAGAGGTCCTCCAGGCGCCACAGCTCGTTGCCGCTGTTGGCGTCGAAGGCGATCAGGCGGCTGGCCTCGTCGACCACGTAAAGCGTCTCGCCCACCAGCACCGGGGTGTGGTAGCTGGACAACGGCGTCGACCACAGGGTCTCGCCGCTCTGGGCGTTGAGCGCCACCAGGCGACCATTGAAGCTGGTCACGAACAGGCGGCCGTCCGGAGTCAGCACCGGCTGGCCGGCCAGGTCGACCAGACGGTTGATGTCATTCATGCCGGTGGCCACGGCGATGGTGCGCTCGGAGATCTGCTGGCCCGAGCGGTTGTCGATGATCGACAGACGGCCATTGGCAAAGCCGGCGAAGGTCACCTGATCGATGGCGGTGGGGGTGCCGGTGCTGCGCAGGGTCAGCGACGGCATATTGGCGCTGAACACCCACTGGCGGTCACCGGACAGGCGATCCAGGGCGGTCACGGTGCCGTCCACCGCCTGCACGATCAACAGCTGGGTGGTCGGCTGGGGCGCGGCCAGCACTTCGCTGGGCACACGGGTACGCCACTTGACCCGGCCATTGCGCTGGTCGAGGGCGACCACCTCGCCGTTGCGGGTGGCCAGGAACAGATCGCCGTCCACTGCGGTGATACCGCTGGAGATCGGTGATTCCAGTTCGGCTTCCCATTGGGTGTCGCCGTTGGCGGTGTTGAACGCCTCGACCAGGCCTTCCTCGTCGGCGGCGAACAGGGTGGAACCGGCCAGGGCGGGTTCGATGGGGTAGGTGGCCTCACCCAGGCCTGCGCCCACGCCTTCGCTCCAGCGGGTTTCGACCCGGGTGGACTCGGCGAAGTCCTTGAGCTCCTTGGGTGGATACTGGGGCTCGGACTTGCTGGCGCAGCCGGTCAGCAGGGCGGTCAGGGTGACGGCGGTCGCCAGGGCGATCCGGGTTCGGTTAAACGGGGTCTTCATAGGGTGGCCTCCTGATCACCGAGGTCGTCGAGCTTGAGCGAGATACCGTAGAGCGGCTGACCGCTTTCTTCGGCCAGTGACTGGGCGCTCTGCCAGGCCTCGGCGGCCTGGTCGTGCTGGCCGGTGGCGTGGTAGATGTCGCCGCGCACGTTGTCGCGCTGGGCGGCCAGGGCCTCGGGGATGTCACCGTCGAGGGTGGCAAGGGCGGTCTCGTGGTTGCCCTCGGCGCTCTGCAGGCGCGCCAGGCGCAGGCGGGCGAGGCCGGTCAGGTAACCATCGTCGCTGCCCTCGATGAGGGTCTCCAGCGACTCGCGGGCGCCCTCGACATCGCCTGCGTCGACCTCCAGGCGGGCCTCGAGCAGCAGCGCAAGCTCGCTGTACAGGGTGCCGTCGTGGTCTTCCTGCAGGGTGTCGACCAGCCCCTGGGCCTGGGCCAGGGCCCCGTCGTCGAGGCTGTCGCGGCTGGCCAGGTCAAGAAGCTGCTGGTAGCTGCTGGAGGCGGCCACGGCCTGCCCCTGCTGGTAGTCCTGCCAGGCGTTCCAGCCGAACACGCCAGCGGCGGCCAGTACCGCACCGGCGAGCAGCGAGGTGCCGTTTTCCTTCCACCAGCGCTTGATCGCCTCAAGCTGTTCTTCTTCGGTTCTCAGCTCCGCCACGGGCGGTCTCCTTCTAATGGTCGTGCCGTCACTCGGACAGCAGGCTCGTCAGGGTGGTGGCCAAGGACGCTTGCTCGACCACGCGTTGTTCGCGGTCGTCACGCAGGAACTTGATCGCCACCTGGCCGTTTTCACGTTCGTTTTCGCCGATCAGCAGGGCGAGGCGGGCACCGCTGCGATCGGCCTTCTTGATGCGGCTCTTGAAGCTGCCGCCGCCACAGTGCAATTGCACGCCAAGGGCCGGCAGCTCATCGCGCAGGCGCTCGGCCAGGGCCATGGCGTCGCCGTCGGTGCTGGCGTCCATGCCCAGCACGTAGGCGTCGAGCGGAGCGCGGGCCTCCTGCGGCACGATGTCCAGGGTCTCGAGCAGCAGGATCAGACGCTCGATGCCCATGGCGAAGCCCACCGCCGGGGTCGGCTTGCCGCCGAGCTGCTCGACCAGGCCGTCGTAGCGTCCGCCGGCGCACACGGTGCCCTGGCTGCCGAGGGCGTCGGTGGTCCACTCGAACACGGTGCGGCAGTAGTAGTCGAGACCGCGCACCAGGCGCGGGTTGATCACGTAGTCGATGCCGGCGGCGTCGAGGCGCGCGGTCAGCGCCTCGAAGTGCTCGCGGGACTCCTGATCCAGGTGATCCATCAGCTGGGGCGCCTGGCTCAGCATCTCGGCCATGGCCGGATTCTTCGAGTCGAGGATACGCAGCGGGTTGCTGGTCAGGCGGCGCAGCGAGTCCTCGTCGAGGACCTCGCGGTGCTGCTCGAAGTAGGCCACCAGGGTGTCGCGGTAGGCCGCGCGCGCCTCATTGGAGCCCAGCGAATTGAGCTCCAGGGTGACGTGATCAAACAGGCCGAGCTGCTTCCACAGGCGCGCCGACAGCAGGATGACTTCGGCGTCGATGTCCGGGCCTTCCAGGCCGTAGGTCTCGACCCCGACCTGATGGAACTGACGGTAGCGGCCCTTCTGCGGGCGCTCGTGGCGGAACATCGGGCCGGTGTACCACAGCCGCTGGGTCTGGTTGTACAGAAGGCCATGTTCCATCGCCGCGCGAACCGCGCTGGCGGTGCCCTCGGGGCGCAGGGTCAGGCTGTCGCCGTTGCGGTCCTCGAAGGTGTACATCTCCTTCTCGACGATGTCGGTGACCTCGCCGATCGAGCGGGCGAACAGGGCCGTCTGCTCGACGATAGGGGTACGGATCTCGTTGTAGCCGTAGCGCTTCATCAGCGCCTGAACCTGGGACTCGAAGTACTGCCACACCGGCGAGGCGTCGGGCAACAGGTCATTCATGCCACGGATGGCCTGGATCTTCTTGCTCAAAACTTGCTCCTTGGTCTCGCCGTAGTCACGGCCCTCGCCCGGCCTCGCCGGGCGAGAGTGTTACAGGCGAGCGATGACGTCGCGTTCTGTCGCTTCCTTCTCGGCGACCTTCTGGCGAATCAGCGCCTCGAGATCGTCGACCAGGTGGTCATTGCGCAGTTTGCTGGCGGGCTTGCCGTCGATGTAGACGAGGTTGGCCGGGGTGCCGCCGGTCAGACCCAGGTCGGCTTCCTTGGCCTCGCCGGGGCCGTTGACCACGCAGCCGATGACGGCCACGTCCAGCGGCGTCATCACATCCTCGAGGCGCTCTTCGAGGGCGTTCATGGTGCTGATGACGTCGAAGTTCTGACGCGAACAGCTTGGGCAGGCGATGAAGTTGATACCCTTGGCCCGCAGGCGCAGGCTCTTGAGCATGTCAAAGCCGACCTTGACCTCTTCGACCGGATCCGCTGCCAGCGATACCCGGATGGTGTCGCCGATACCGTCCATCAGCAGCATGCCAAGGCCGATGGAGGACTTGACGGTGCCCGAACGCAGACCGCCTGCCTCGGTGATACCCAGGTGCAGCGGCTGCTCGATGCGTGAGGCCAGGTCACGGTAGGCGGCCACCGCCATGAACACGTCGGAGGCCTTGACGCTGACCTTGAAGTCGGGAAAGTCGAGGCGATCCAGGTGATCGATATGGCGCATCGCCGATTCGACCAAGGCCGCCGGTGTCGGTTCCCCGTACTTCTTCTGCAGGTCCTTCTCCAGCGAGCCGGCGTTGACGCCGATACGGATCGGGATACCGTTGTCACGGGCGGCGGAGACCACCGCCTGGACGCGGTCTTCACGGCCGATATTGCCGGGGTTGATGCGCAGGCAGTCGACGCCGAGCTCAGCCACGCGCAGGGCGATGCGGTAGTCGAAGTGGATGTCGGCCACCAGCGGCACCTGGGTGCCCTGCTTGATGCGACCGAAGGCCTCGGCGGCGTCCATGGTCGGCACCGAGACGCGCACGATATCGGCGCCGGCCTGTTCGAGGGCACGAATCTGGCCAAGGGTGGCCTCGACGTCCAGGGTGTCGGTGTTGGTCATGCTCTGCACCGAGATGGGAGCGTCGCCCCCGACCGGTACCGAACCGACATGAATCTGGCGTGACTGGCGTCTTTTGATCGGTGAGTGCGAATGCATGGCGATCAATCACTCTCCCAGGGTAAAGCGGGCGACATTGTTTCTGCCGGCACGCTGTTGCAGGTCGACGGTTTCTCCGCCCCACAACAACTCCACGCCGGTGGCGTTGCCGACAGTCATGCGGAAGGGCGGCTCGCCCTCCACGGTGGCTTCGGTGCCCGGTGACTGCAGGCCGACGAAGACACGGGTATTGGTGCTGTCGAAGATCTCGGTCCAGGACTGCTCGTTGAAGGTCAGCTTGAGGATACGACGGCTGTCGGCAGCCGGCGCGGCCTCGGCGGCGCCCTCATCCTCGGTGCCCTGTGCATCGTCGGCGCTAGCTGTCTGCTCGGCGCTGGCGTCGTCGGCACTCACGCTTGCAGCCTGGTCGGTGCTGTCGTTGGCGCTGTCGTCAGCGGGCTCGCTGGCTTCGGCGGCAGCCGCTTCGGTGGCCGCCACGGTGCTCGGCGTCGAGGCGCCAGGCTCGGCGCCGGCGCTTTCTGCAGCGCTGTCGGCGGAGGCCTGCTCGCCATCGACCAGTCCCATCTCGCTGTCCTCGGCGGGCAGCGGGGGCAGGTTGTCGTCGCCCTCGGTGCCCTCGTCGCTGACCGCGGCGTTGCCGTCGATGGTGTCCACCGAGACCGGGCCGTTGTCGCTGACCTCGGGCGGCTCGCTGCCACCACGGCTCTGCCACCACATCAGGGTCAGCCCGATCAGGCCGGCGATGACCACCAGGGTCATCAGCCGAAACAGCCAGGCGCCCAGGCGCGAGGGGGGCTTGTTGATGTACACCGGGGTGACCTTGCGCTCGACTTCCTCGTTGCCCATGCGCGCTTCGTACAGCGCCATCACCCGGCCGACATCGACGCCGAGCAACTGGGCGTAGCTGCGCAGGTAGCCGCGTCGGTAGGTCACCACCGGCACTTCATCGTAGTTGTCGATCTCCAGCCCCTCGATCACGGCGGGACGGAGGTTGAGGGCTGCCCCGACTTCCTCGCGGGTCAGCCCCTGGCTCTCTCGTTCATGGCACAG
Organism: Halomonas sp. DP1Y21-3; assembly: GCF_019801245.1. NCBI lineage: Bacteria > Pseudomonadati > Pseudomonadota > Gammaproteobacteria > Oceanospirillales > Halomonadaceae > Halomonas > Halomonas sp. DP1Y21-3. The sequence goes on along the minus strand of NZ_JAHVJM010000001.1, from coordinate 928,538 downwards.
CAAGGCGCCGGGAGAGGCGTCCCCGGAGGGCGTTTTGGACAAGGAGACCTCGGAGTCGGTGTACTGACTGTCGCTCATGGCTGAGCTTCCTTCATCGTGTAAACAGTGATCAAAGCGCGCGTGAAGGCTGGTCGGGTTCGGCCGATGTCCGGGCGCCGGTGTCGGCGTCTCCCAGGCTAGCGGCAAGCTGCCTGGCGGCGGTGGTCCATCCCGCCTGGCTCACGAAGCGATCCAGCTGTGATCGGGCGCGCATAAGGTTGCCCTGTGCGTATTCCAGTTCGGCGAGGGTCAAGTGGCTCGCGGGCAGGCTCGAGTCGATGCGTTGGGATCGCTCCAGCGCCGCCCTGGCCGTCTCGACCTCGCCGAGTTCCCACCGGCAGCGTCCCAGGTTGGCAAACAGCTGGGCCCGGTGGGCATAGTGTATATCGTGACTGGCCTGTTCAAGCTGCTCGCAGGCCTCACCGGTTTGCCCCCGATCATACAGGAAGGCGGCGTAATTGTTGCGTGCCCGGGTGAAGTTCGGGTCTTCATCGAGGGCGCGTCGAAAGAACTCGTCCGCCAGCGCCGCTTCCCCCTGGCGTTGGTGAATCAGTGCCAGGGCCTGCAGCGCGGCGGCGTCATCGGGATCGAGCGAGACGGCGCGATCGAGTGCCGCCGTGGCGCGGGGAAGGTTGCCCTGGCGCAGGTAGGCTTCGCCGAGGTTGCGATAGGCGACGGCGGGGGACTCGTCGGACTGGGGCACGGCGACGGCGCAGCCGGCAAGCGTCAGGGGAAGCGCGATGGCCAGTCCGATGACCAGGCCGCGCAGGCCGGCGCTTGAGCTGTCTGCCTGGCACGTCATGGCGTTGTCGTACTCCCGCTGCTTGGCCGTGGCGGGAAGGCGTCTGGCGACACCCGCCCGTGGGCAGGAAAAGGCCCGAATATCAAAGCGCCATGCCGGAATGAAGTCAAGACGGCAGGGTCAGTCGGCGTCGATCTGGATCGACTGAATGTAGCGTTCGTGACGACGCGTACGATCCTTGACCCGTCCTACCAGCTGGCCGCAGGCAGCGTCGATGTCATCGCCCCGGGTCGAACGGATCGGCGCGGTATGACCCAGTTCGTAGAGCCAGCGCTGGAAGCGCATCACCTGGTTGCGGGAGGGCTTCTCGTAGCCGGAATGGGGGAAGGGGTTGAAGGGGATCAGGTTGATCTTGCAGGGCAGTTCCTTCAACAGTTCCGCCAGTTCACGGGCATGCTCCTGCTGGTCGTTGACGTCCTTGATCACCGTGTATTCGATGGTGACCTGGCGGGTGTCGTCGCACTTGGCCAGGTAACGGTGGCAGGCGTCCAGCAGTGAGCGGATGTTGTACTTGCGGTTGAGCGGTACCAGTTCGCTGCGCAGCGCATCATTGGCGGCGTGCAGCGAGATCGCCAGGCTGACGTCGAGTTCGTCGCCCAGGCGGTCGAGCATCGGTACCACCCCGGAGGTGGACAGGGTGACACGGCGTTTCGACAGGCCGTAACCCTGATCGTCGAGCATCAGCTTCATCGCCGGCACGACGTTGTCGTAGTTCATCAAGGGTTCGCCCATGCCCATCATCACCACGTTGGTGACCGGACGATTGGCGCTGTCCTTGCGTGAGCCGCCACTGTTGGAGGCGACCCATACCTGGCCGATGATCTCGGCGCTGGTGAGGTTGCGCTGAAAGCCTTGCTTGCCGGTGGAGCAGAAACTGCAGTCCAGCGAGCAGCCGACCTGGGATGACACACACAGGGTGCGGCGCTTGCCGTTGTCGGCGGGGATAAGCACGGTTTCGACGTAGCTGCCGTCCTCGACCTCCACTACCCACTTGCGCGTCCCGTCCTTGGAGGCGCCTTCATAGACGACCTTGGGACCGCGTACCTCGGCGGTTTCCTCGAGGCGTGCGCGCAGCGCCTTGGACAGGTTGGTCATGGCGGCGAAATCGTCGACGCCTTCGTGGTGAATCCATTTCATCACCTGGGCGGCACGGAACTTCTTCTCGCCGATGGAGAGGAAGAAGGCTTCCATCTCTTCTCGGGTCATGCCGAGCAGGTTGACGCGTTGGGGAGCAGCGGTGGTGTTCATGGCAGGTTCAGCGGGTCGGTGGGCAGAAAGGAGCGAACGGATGCCAGGGGCATCCGTTCACCGATGGGGCCGCAATCACGAGGGTCGGACCCCGACGCCCTTAGCGCGGGCAGATCTCGTCTGCGCCGAAGAAGTAGCTCACTTCGCGCTCGGCGGACTCGGGGGAGTCGGAGCCGTGGACGGCATTGGCGTCGATGGAGGAGGCGAAGTCGGCGCGGATGGTGCCGGCGTCGGCTTCCTTCGGGTTGGTGGCGCCCATCAGCTCGCGGTTCTTGGCGATGGCGTTGTCACCTTCCAGCACCTGCACCACGACCGGACCAGAGGTCATGAAGGACACCAGGTCGCCGAAGAAGGGGCGTTCCTTGTGCTCGGCGTAGAAGCCTTCGGCCTGCTCCTGGGACAGGTGAACCATCTTGGCGGCGATGACCTTCAGTTCGGCCTTCTCGAAGCGCGTGATGATCTCGCCGATGACATTCTTGGCGACGGCGTCGGGCTTGATGATGGACAGAGTGCGCTCTGTAGCCATGAAACTCTCCAGTAGTTGGGCCCAGGAAGTGGGCATGGATGCCAGGTAGATGGCGTCGCGCCGCCCCGGGGACCGGGGCGGCGCGACGCGGGAAAACGAAGCGATGCGGCGTGTTGCGCCGAAGAGCGCAGATTATAGCGTCCTCGTGGCGCCTTGAACACAATTGTTCGTCGCTGCGCCGGTGAGTTCTGCCGCGATCACGGCGAATTCAGACGGTAAAGCTCTCGCCGCAGCCGCACTCGTCCTTGACGTTGGGATTGTTGAAACGGAAGAACCGGTTCAGCCCCTCGTTGACGTAGTCGACCTCGCTGCCGTCGAGCATCTCGAGCGCTTCCGGGGCGACATAGACCCGAGCGTCGTGCTCCTCGAACAGGGCATCGTCGGCCTGGACGTCGTCGGCGAAGTCGAGGACGTAGCTGTAGCCGGAGCAGCCGCTGGGCTTGACCGAGACCCGCAGTCCAAGCCCCTGGCCTCGCTCGTCGAGCACGCGGCGGATCTGGTCGGCCGCGGCGGGGGTGATCTTCAGGTGTGCCATATCATTCTCCTGGGTCGGGTGCTGCCGCCTGGGCGGCAGTCACCGAAACTGTCTCTGTCGTGCGCTGCCCGTCGAAGGGTGATGTTCTCAAGGCATGTCTCAAGGCATGGCGCGGGGCTCAGGCCTCACGGCATGGCGCGCTGGCGCAGGCCAATCAGCGCGGTGCGCAGGGCCTGGCCTGCGCGGTCGATGTCGTCTTCGCTGGTGAAGCGTCCGATGCTCAGGCGCAGCGAGGCCAGCGCCAGGCGGCGCGGCACCCCGATGCCCTGGAGCACGTAGGACGGTTCGACGCTGGCCGAGTTGCACGCCGACCCGGTCGACAGGGCGATGTCGCGCAGCGCCATCAGCAGCGACTCGCCGTCGACGCCCTCGAAGCCGAGGTTGATGATGTTGGGCACCGAGGCCTCGAGGCGGGTGTTGCAGTGCACGCCGTCGAGATCGGCGATGGCCTCGACCAGGCGATCCCGCAGGCTCTGGATACGTGCCTGATCGGCCTCGCCTTCGTTCGCCGCCAGCGCGAAGGCCTCGCCCATCCCGGCGATCTGGTGGGTCGCCAGGGTGCCGGAACGCATGCTGCGTTCGTGGCCGCCGCCATGGATCAGCGCCTCGAGACGAAGATCGGGGCTACGCCGCACATAGAGCGCGCCGATGCCCTTGGGGCCGTAGGCCTTGTGACCGGACAGCGACATCATGTCGACCTTGCTTCGCCCCACGTCGAGGTCGATGCGGCCCACCGCCTGGGCTGCGTCGACGTGGATCATGGCGCCGTGGTCATGGGCCACCTCGGCCAGGGCGGGGATGTCGTTGATGGTGCCGAGTTCGTTGTTCACCGCCATCAGCGATACCAGCACGGTGTCGGGGCGCATGGCCTCGGCCAGCTGGCCAGGGCTGACGCTTCCGTCGGCCTGGGGCGTCAGCCAGGTGACGTCAAAGCCCTCTCGCTCTGCCGCCTTGGCGGTATCGATGACCGCCTTGTGCTCGATGATGGAGGTGACCAGGTGGCGGCCCTTGTCGCGGTTGGCCCTGAGGAAGCCGGTAATGGCCAGATTGTCCGCCTCGGTGGCGCCGCTGGTCCAGACGATCTCTCGCGGGTCGGCCTTGATCAGGTCGGCGACCTGGCGCCGGCCGTTCTCCACCGCCTGCTCGGCCAGCCAGCCGGGCATATGGCTGCGCGACGCCGGGTTGGCGAAGGTGCCCTCGAGGGTCAGGTGCCGACTCATGACCTCGGCGACACGGGGGTCGACCGGGGTGGTAGCGGCGTAGTCGAGATAGACGGGTGAAGTCATGGCGATGTCATCGTTGGCGGGCAGAGGGGCGAAAGTCTAGCTCAGGGCGCCGAGGTCACAATGTCGTCGTTGTGCTGGCGACGGCGCTGACGCCCGGCGATCTCGGCGATCTCCTGGCGCTCGGCCAGCTCGCCCAGGGTGACGCCGTCGAGGAAGTCCTGGATGCGCTCGGACAGCTCGAACCACAGGTGATGGGTCAGGCAGGTGTCGCCCTTCTGGCAGTCGGACAGACCGCCGCAGCGGGTGGTGTCCACCGACTCCTTGACCGCATCGATGACCCGGGCCACCGAGATGGACGCTGCCGGCTCCGCCAGCAGGTAGCCACCGCCTGGCCCGCGCACGCTGTCGACCAGGCCGGCGCGCCGCAGGCGGGCGAACAGCTGCTCGAGGTAGGACAGCGAGATCTGCTGACGCCGAGCGATGTCGGCCAGGCAGATCGGGCCCTGGTCGGCGTTGACCGCCATGTCGAGCATGGCGGTGACAGCGTAGCGTCCCTTGGTGGTCAGGCGCATGGGGCGAACCCTCGACGCCGACATGGGTCGGCGGTCCGGAAAGTGTGGGCGTGGTCGGTAGCCGACGACGCTTGGATCAAAGCGATATTATGGGAAAGACCGAGTGTCGTGGTCAACTATTGGCGCCGTGCCGTCGTCGCCTCGTCTTCCCGCTCGGCCCCGTGCTCGGCGTCATTGGCCGTCTCGCTGCCGCCGGCACTGTCCTTGTCGGTGGTGCCTGGGTCGGAGGTGTCTGGGTCGGAGGTGCCTGGCCCGACGTCTTCATTGCCGCAGGCGCTTTCGTTGCCGCTGGTGGAGGTGTCGGAGCCCAGGATATCGGCGTTGGCGTCACGCCCGATCACCGGCGCACAGGCGCGGTCGACGTCTTCCAGTATCTCGGCGAAGTCCTCGTCGCGAATTTCCGGCATCTGACCGTCGCGGTAGCTGTGGTCCAGTTGCCTCAGGGTCTTGCACATGCCGCTGATGCGTTCATCCACCGCGTGCATATGGTCGAGCATGGCCTGCATCGACTTGGCCACCGGGTCGGGCATGTCCTGGCTCATGCCGTAGGCGTCGAAGCCGAATTTCTGACACATCGCCTCGCGACGGGCCGGGTCGACCTCGAGGCCCGGGTCGCTGTCCGGGTCGCGGCGCTGGACGATCTTGCCGGGGATGCCGACCACGGTGGCGCCGGCCGGGACTTCCTTGGTGACCACCGCGTTGGAGCCGACCTTGGCGCCAGCGCCGACGGTGAAGGGGCCGAGAATCTTGGCGCCGGCACCGACGATCACGCCGTCCTCCAGGGTCGGGTGACGCTTGCCCCTGTTCCAGCTGGTGCCGCCCAGGGTCACGCCCTGGTAGAGGGTGACATCGTCGCCGACGATGGTGGTCTCGCCGATCACCACGCCCATGCCGTGGTCGATGAAGAAGCGCCGGCCGATGGTGGCGCCGGGGTGGATCTCGATGCCGGTGAACCAGCGGCCCAGCGTCGACAGGGTACGCGCGATCCATTTGAGATTGCGCTTCCACAGCTGGTGGGAGATCCGGTGCAGCAGCAATGCGTGAAGGCCAGGATAGTTGGTCAGGACTTCAAGAAAGTTGCGCGCCGCCGGATCCCTGGCAAATACGCTGTTGATGTCTTCGCGTAGGCGTTGAAACATGCGGCGGTCCCTGAGTCGGTCAAGAGAATCATAGTGGGGGCTGGTGGTGGGCCATTCAAGCCTGCCACCTGTCGAGTCAGTGATCTGGTGCAGCTCAGCGGCTCGAAGGTGGACGCCGTGTCGCTCCAGAGCCGCCGGCCTGGCGCTGATCCTGCTGTTGGTTCTGCTGTTGGTTTGGGCTAGTCCTGGGCCGGCTTCTGGCCCTGGTGCGTGTCATGTTCTCGCTGTAATTCCGGCTCGCTTTCGCGGGCGCCCAGCGCCTGGCCGCCTGCGGCCTTCTCGGTGGCGCTGAGGATGCCACGCAGGATGTTGAGCTCCATGCGTTCGGGGCGCGAGCGCAGGGTCACTCGGCGCAGCCTGGCCATCAATTGGCGAGGCTTCGCCGGGTCGTGGAAGCCGATGGTGATCAGCGCGCGTTCCAGATGAGCGAAATAGTGCTCCAGCTCCTCGTGGCTGGCCAGTGGCTGCGCTTCTTCCTCATCGTCCTGTGCCGGGCCTGGCTTATTCTGGGTCTGGGTCTGGGTCTGGGGCTGGGCCAGCCAGGCAAGGCGGCATTCGTAGGCCAGCACCTGCACCGCCGCGGCCAGGTTCAGCGAGCTGAAGTCGGGATTGGTGGGGATGTGGACGTGGGCGTGGCAGCGTTGCAGTTCGGCGTTGGACAGGCCGCTGTCTTCGCGGCCGAACACCAGCGCGATGCGGGCCTCGGGCGTGGCCAGTTCGGCGGGCAGACGCTCGCCCAGCTCACGCGGGGTGATCATCGGCCAGGGTAAGGTGCGCGAGCGCGCGCTGGCTCCCACCACCAGGGTGCAGTCGGTGACCGCCTGCTCGAGGCTGTCGACCACCCGAGCGTCGTGGACCAGGGCGTCCGCTCCGGAGGCGCGGGACACACTGTCGGCGGTGATGACCTCGCAGCGTGGTGCGACCAGGGCCAGATCGGCGAGTCCCATATTGTGCATGGCGCGGGCGGTGGCGCCGATATTGCCGGGGTGGCTGGTGCCGATGAGAACGATGCGAATGCGCTCGAGCATGGAAGATCCTGTAACGACGCGGCGGGTTGATGCGGTGGTTGGTGCAGTGGTCTATTCAATGACCGATGCAAGGGCGCTGATGGCGGACCGGTCGGCAGCGCCAGGGGCGCCAGTCTAGCATGGGTAGATGCGCGCTGGGGCGAAGTGCGTGGCATTCATGCCCGTGGTCTGCTAGGATTCGCGCCGAGTCAGTTACCCACGTCGACTCCGTTCTTTAACACCACCGACTCCCAAGGCCCGATCATGCATCCGATGGTCCAGTACGCCCTGCGCGCTGCCCGCAGCGCCGGCGAACAGTTTCTGCGCATTCGCGAACGAATCGAGAATGCCCACGACGAGCACAACCTCGACCGTCTGCTCGAGGACACCGCTCGCAACGCCGAATCCCTGATTACCCGCCAGCTGACCCGCGGTTATCCCCAGCACGGGGTCGTCGGTCGCTACACGCCCCACCGTGCCGGTGAAGGCGAAGGCGCGGATATCCTGTGGCGCATCGAACCCTTCCACGGTTACTCGAACCTGAGTGTGGCGTCCCCTGAGTTCGCCCTGTCCGTGGTATGTCTGATCAAGGGCCGTCCGGAGCACGCGGTGGTGATCTGCCCCTTCAGCGATGACGAATACCTTGCCAGCCGTGGCCGTGGCGCCCAGCTCAATGGCAAGCGTCTGCGTGTGTCCAAGATCAAGAGCGCCGCTGGCGCCCGCCTGTCGCTGGGGCTTCCCGATACCTACCTGCGCTCGCGTTTTCTGCCGACCTACCTGACCCTGGTGCAGCAGCTCGGCCCCCAGGCCGAACAGCTTCAAGCCAGCGCCTGTGGCCTGCTCGACATGGCCCGTCTGGCCGCCGGTCGTGCCGACGCCGCCTTCGTGCTGGGAGTCGAGGAGCAGGACCTGGACATCGGTTCGCTGCTGCTCAAGGAGTCCGGTGCCCTGATCGGCACCCCGGATGGCCAGCCCTCGGTGCGTATCGAAGGCGCCCTGATGGCCGCCAACCCGCGCCTGTTCAAGGTGTTGATCAAGCAGCTTGCGCCCCACGTGCATACCGCGCCCAGTCAGCCCGAAGAGGACTGATTCGGCACCGCTCGCGCGAGCGAGCGGTAATCGTGACGCCGTCACAGCAACGCCCCCGCGGCCTGGCCGCGGGGGCGTCATTCGTTGTTGGTGCAGTGAGTTCGGTGTGACCCTGGTCAGGGCGCCAGCGCGGCCACCACCTCTTCGACCTGGAGGCGGGTGCTGTCCAGGCCCTGGCCGGCCAGATACCAGAGTCGCGGCGAGCCGACGGCGATCGCCAGATCGTCACCGATGGCCTGCGTCAGCGCCTCGACATCGAGAGGCGTCTGGCCGATGGCGGCGCTGCGGTCCACCACCCACACCAGGTCGGGCTGGGTGGCGGCGATCTGCGCCGGCGTCAGCGGCGTGAAGGTACGCTCACCACGCGTCACGCTCTCGACGTTTTCGGGAAGTTCGGGCGAGGCCAGTCCCATCAGGTCATGCACGACGGCGTTGTGCTGGACGATAAGCTTTCCGTCGTTGTGGACGACCACCAGTACCTTGGGCGTCCCGCTGATCTCGGCCAATTGCTGATCGAGCGACTGGCGCAGGTCCGCAAGCGCCTGCTCACCCGCTTGCTGTGCATCGAACAGCGCAGCCAGATCGTCGACCCGATGTTCGAGCTGGTCCCAGGCGTCCTCGCCCTCGGTCGCCACGGCGTAGACCGGGGCAAGAGCTTCCAGATTTTCGCGTTCGGCTTCCAGACGCCCGCTGATCAGGATGGCATCGGGTGACAGTGACTCAAGGGCCTCCATGTCGGCGACCTTGAGGGTGCCCACGTCGGTGAAAGCGTCGTCGGCATAGTCGGACAGATAGTCGGGAAGCGTTGCCTGGGCGACACCTGCGATACGCTCGCGCTGCGCCAGGTTGTCGAGGATGTCCAGGGCCGCGTAGTCGAGGGCGACGACCCTTTCCGGCACCGGTTGCGCCCAGGCCTGGGCAGTGACGCTGAGCAGGGCGGCGATGGCGAGAGGCTTGTACATGCTTTCTCCATTGATAATCATTTTCAATGGAGATGTTATCGCAAATGGTCGGGCAAAGGGGGAGCGTCGCCGTGCTACGTTGCGTTGCGTACTGGCGAACGCTCCCTGGCGCCGGGGTTCAGGAACCCTGGCTGGCCGGGTCGCCGGAGTCTGTCTTGGCTGACCTGCCTTGTCGACGCTGGGTCCAGCGCTGCTTGGCGTACTTGCGCATATTGGTGACGTTGTCGGTCTCGTCGACGATATCCTGGCCGAGCACCGTCTCGATCACGTCCTCCATGGTGATCAGCCCCACCCAGGTACCGTGGTCGTCATACACCACCGCCAGATGCTGACGATCCCTGAGCATCATGGTGAAGACGTGCTCGACGCTGTCGTCGGCCTGTACCGAGGGGGCGTCCTGCATGATCTCTTTCATGTCCACGGATTCATCCGCCTGGTAGGCGTCGGCCTTGTGCACATAGCCGATGGCCTGCTCGCCGCCGTCCATCACCGGAAAGCGGGTGAACGGCGAGCGCACCAGTTCCTGCTCGAACTGGGCCACGGTCATCGATGGGCGCACCGTGACGCACACGGTTCTTGGCGTCATCACCTTGCTGATCTTGATCTCGTGCAGGTTGAGGATGTTGGTGATGGTTCTGGCTTCGTCCTGGTCCAGTGCCTTCTCGTCCAGGCCGATACGTGCCAGCGCCTTGATCTCGCCACGCATGTCGGTGTCGGCGGCATTGCCGCCGATGCGCTGGGTGATCTGTTCGGACATCCAGATGAATGGCTTGAGGAGCAGGATCAGGGTGTTGAGGATGGGCGGCAGCCAGGGCGACAGCTGGCGCCAGAAGGTGGCGCCGATGGTCTTGGGGATGATCTCCGAGAGGATCAGGATGGCCAGCGTCATCACCGCCGAGGCGACGCCCAGCCAGGCCTCGCCGAAGACCACCGCGACCTGGGCGCCGACGCCGGTGGCGCCAACGGTGTGGGCGATGGTGTTGAGCGTCAGGATAGCCGCCAGCGGGCGATCGATATCCCGCTTGAGGGCGTTCAGCTTCTTGTGCAGCGGCTCGTTGGTCTCCTGGACCTGGGCGATATAGCTCGGTGTCAGCGACAGGATGGCCGCTTCCAGTACCGAACACAGGAAGGAGGCGCCGATGGACAGTACGGCAAAGGCGATCAGCAGGAACATGCGGCCTCGTCACGTTTTAATGGGGTGGATGACAAGCATGAAAGGGGGCGCTGGCCAGGGCAAGTGACGGGGGGCATTTTCTGGAAAGAAACGACCTATCTCGCGTTGCTGCATGGTTTTCGAAGTGAACTGAGAGGCCGCCGACAGCGGTGCCGGCTCGCCGTGATCTTGCACCGACCTCGGAAAGCAAGAGGCCCCGCCGTGGATGATCCACGACGGGGCCTCGAGGGGCAGTTGCGGTGATATCAGGGCAGCTGCTCTTCCTCGGCGTCTTCCTTCTTCTCCGGGATCAGGTCGCGGCGCTGAAGCTTGAGCTTGATCAGCAGGGCCGCCGCCACGTAGATCGACGAGAAGGTACCCACGCCGATACCGATCAGCAGGGCCACCGAGAAGTTGTGGATCATGTCGCCACCGAGCCAGGCCAGCGCCAGCAGTACCAGCAGGGTGGTGCCGGAGGTCGCCAGGGTGCGGGACAGGGTCTGGTTGATCGCCTCGTTGAAGATCGCCGGCATGTCGTCGATACGCGACTTGCGGATATTCTCGCGGATACGGTCATAGACCACGATGGTGTCGTTGAGCGAGTAGCCGATCACCGCCAGCACGGCGGCCAGCACCGTCAGGTCGAACTCCATCTGGAACAGCGAGAAGGCGCCGACCACGATGATCACGTCATGGACCAGTGCCAGCAGTGCGCCGATGGCGAACTTGTACTGGAAGCGGAAGGCCACGTAGAGCATGACCACGCCGAGGGCGACGAGCATGCCGAGACCGCTCTGGTCACGCAGTTGACCGCCGACCTGGGCACCGACGAATTCGGCACGCACCAGGTCCACCTGGGCGCCGCCCTGGGCCAGCAGGCCCACGACCTGGTCGCCGACGTTGGCCTCGAAGGTCTGCTGCAGACGAATCAGCACCTCATTGGCGGCGCCGAAGGTCTGTACCGAGATGTCATTGAAGCCGGCTCCCTCGAGGGCGCCGCGCACGCTGTCCAGCGCCGGGGCGGTGGCGTAGCGGACTTCGACCAGGGTGCCGCCGGTGAAGTCGAGGCCCAGGGCCAGGCCCTGCACCACCAGCGACACCAGTGAGACCAGGATCAGGATCGCCGATATGGCAAAGGCGATCTTGCGCTGGCCCATGAAGTCGAGATTCAGGTTGGTGAGGCGTTTCATACCCTCTCCCCGTTGTGTGCAAGTGGACATGGGCTTAGATCCATAGCTTCTTCACCGGCTTGCCGCCGTAGATCAGATTGACCATGGCACGGGTCACCAGCAAGGCAGTGAACATCGAGGTCAGGATGCCCAGCGACAGGGTGACGGCGAAGCCCTTGACCGGGCCGGTACCGATGGAGAACAGGATCAATGCCACCAGCAGGGTGGTGATGTTGGCGTCGACGATGGAGCTGAAGGCGCGCTCGTAGCCGGCGTGGATCGCCTGCTGCACCGACAGTCCTGTGCGCAGCTCCTCACGAATACGCTCGAAGATCAGCACGTTGGCGTCGACCGCCATGCCCAGCGTCAACACGATACCGGCGATACCGGGCAGCGTCAGGGTGGCGCCGAGCATCGACATGGCGGCGACCAGCAGGGTCAGGTTCAACGCCAGGGCGATGTTGGCGATGACGCCGAACACCTTGTAGCGGATCAACATGAACAGCACGACCAGCAGCAAGCCGATCTGTACCGAGAGCATGCCGCGCTCGATATTGTCGGCGCCGAGGCTCGGGCCGATGGTGCGTTCCTGGGCGAAGTAGATCGGTGCCGCCAGTGAACCGGAGCGCAGCAGCAGTGCCAGCTCGCCGGCTTCGGTGGGCGATTCCAGCCCGGTGATGCGGAAGCTGTTGCCCAGCGCGCTCTGGATGGTGGCCAGGCTGATGATGCCGCGTTCGGTGTAGGGATCACGCACGGTTACCTGCTCACCGTCCTCCATCACCGTACGGTCACGGGTCTTGTGCTCGATGAACACCACCGCCATGTTGCGACCGATGTTGGTGCGAGTGGCGCGGTTCATCAGGGTGCCACCGGTGCCGTCCAGGTTGATGTTGACCTGGGGGCGACCGTTCTCGTCGAAGCCGCGGCTGGCGCTGGACACGCTGTCGCCGGTGATGATGACGTCGCGCATCAGGTCGGCGGTGCGTCCGGGCTCGTTGCGGAAGGACAGCGCCTCGGTCTCGTTGGACGGGGTGTCGGTGCGCGCCTCCAGGCGGAACTCCAGGTTGGCGGTGGCGCCGACGATACGCTTGGCGGCGGCGGTGTCCTGCACGCCGGGCAGCTCGACCACGATGCGATCCGGGCCCTGACGCTGTACCAGCGGTTCGGCCACGCCGAGCTCGTTGACGCGGTTGCGCAGGGTGGTCAGGTTCTGGTTGATCGCGTAGTCCTGGATCTCGTCCACGGACGCGTCGGTCAGGGTCATCGCCAGGCTGGCGCCGCGTTCACGCTCGACGTCCTGATACTGGAAGTCGGGGAATTCGCGGCGAATCAGCGTCTCGGCAGCGTCGCGGTCCTCGGCGTTCATGAAGTCCAGCGAGATGGTGCGGCCGTCGATCTCGGTGTTGCGGTAGCGGATGCGCTCTTCACGCAGGGTCTCGCGCATGGCGCTGGCGTTGACCTCGAGACGCTGATTGACCGCCGCTTCCATGTCCACTTCCAAAAGGAAGTGCACACCGCCACGCAGGTCCAGACCAAGGGTCATGGGCGAGGCCGCCAGCGAAGACAGCCACTCGGGGGTGGACTCTGCCAGGTTCAGCGCGACCACATAGTCATCGCCGAGCTGCTGGGCGATCAGGTCGCGGGCGGGAATCTGGTCCTCGGCGTCGTTCAGCCGGATCAGCAGGCTGTTGGGCTCCTGTTCCACCGTCTTGACGTCGATGTCCGCCTCGGCCAGGGCCTGTTCGAGGCTCTGCTGCTGGGACTGGCTGAAACTCAGCTCGCCACGATCACTGCTGATCTGGACCGCTGGGTCTTCGGGAAACAGATTGGGAAGGGAGTAGACCAGGCCGACAAGAAGTACCACCAGGATCAGCAGGTACTTCCATAAAGGGTAACGATTGAGCATCGGGGCTCTGCCCTCAGGTTGCTGACAAATAAGGGAAAGCCGGGGGCGCTCGAGAGGTGCTCCGGGGACTTTCCAAAGCGAAGGGTGCGGCTGCCTCGCCAACGCGCGACAGCCGACCGATCGGCTCCCCCCGCGTCAGCATGGGGCCCCCTTCGGCGCACAGGGCCGAAGGGGAATGACACCAATCAGATGGACTTGATAGTGCCCTTGGGCAGCACGGCGGCCACGGCGTTCTTCTGCACGCTGACTTCGGTGCCTTCGCTGATTTCCATGGCGAGGAACTCGCTGTCGTCGCTGACCCGGGTGATGCGGCCCATCAGACCACCGCCGATGACGATCTCGTCACCCTTGGACAGGCCAGCGATCAGCTGCTTGTGCTGCTTGGCGCGCTTGGCCTGGGGACGCCACAGCAGGAAGTAGAAGATCAGCACGAAGCCGACCAGCATCACGATCTGGGCGATACCACCACCGGCGGCAGCGCCAGCATCCTGGGCCAGGGCCGGGGAGATGAAGAAGTCCAACATGTACGACGGTCTCCTGAAGTCGTGGGGAAAAGGGAGTCAGACGGCCGGCGGCTGCCGACCGGGTCATCAATTCGGGGCGGGGGGAACCGGCAGGCCACGCCTGGCATAGAACCCTTCCACGAAGTCAGCCAATGTACCCGCTTCGATAGCACCGCGCAAACCGGCCATGACACGCTGATAGTGACGCAGATTATGGATCGTGTTGAGCATCGATCCGAGCATCTCGCCGCAGCGGTCCAGGTGGTGCAGATAGCCCCGCGAGAAGTTCTGACAGGTGTAGCAGTCGCAGTCATCTTCCAGCGGGCGGGTGTCGTGACGATGCTTGGCGTTGCGGATCTTGACCGTGCCCTCGGCGGTGAACAGGTGGCCGTTGCGGGCGTTGCGGGTGGGCATCACACAGTCGAACATGTCGACCCCGCGGCGTACCCCTTCGACCAGATCCTCGGGCTTGCCGACGCCCATCAGATAGCGCGGCTTGTCCGCCGGCATCCACTCGGGCAGGTAGTCGAGCACCTTGATCATCTCTTCCTTGGGCTCGCCCACCGACAGCCCGCCGATGGCGTAGCCGTCGAAGCCGATGTCGCCGAGGCCCTTGAGCGAAGCCTCACGCAGATCCGGGTACATGCCGCCCTGGATAATGCCGAACAGCGCCGACGGTGAGTCGCCGTGGGCATCGCGGGAGCGCTGGGCCCAGCGCAGCGACATCTCCATCGAACGGCGCGCCTCGTCGTGGGTCGCGGGGTAAGGGGTGCACTCGTCGAAGATCATGACGATGTCGGAGCCCAGCGAGCGCTGCACCGCCATCGACTCTTCCGGTCCCATGAACACCTTGGAGCCGTCCACCGGCGAGCGGAAGTGCACGCCCTGCTCGGTGATCTTGCGCGTCTCGCCCAGCGAGAACACCTGGAAGCCGCCGGAGTCGGTGAGGATCGGCTTGTGCCACTGGGCGAAGTCGTGCAGGTCGCCGTGGGCCTCGATGACCTCGGTACCGGGGCGCAGCCACAGGTGAAAGGTGTTGCCGAGGATGATCTCGGCGCCGATCTCTTCCACCGAGGCCGGGGTCATGCCCTTGACCGTGCCGTAGGTGCCCACCGGCATGAAGGTCGGGGTCTCGATGGTGCCGCGGGGAAAGGTGATGCGACCTCGGCGGGCCCGGCCGTCCTCGGCCAGCTTGTCGAAGCGCATGAAGCATTGCTCGCGCATGGGTCTCTCCGTGCCCCTTGGGGGCGTTGATTCGAGCCTGACGACGGTGGACCGCTCGGCCGAGCAGCCACCGCCTGGCAAATAGGGTCAGCGTGCCGGCGTCAGCAGCATGGCGTCGCCGTAGCTGAAGAAGGCGTAGCGTTCCTTTACCGCCTCGCGGTAAGCCTTCATCACGGTGTCGTAGCCGGAGAAGGAAGACACCAGCATCAGCAGGGTCGATTCCGGCAGATGGAAGTTGGTGATCAGGGCGTCCACGCAGCGCCACTCGTAGCCCGGGTAGATAAAGATGTCGGTGTCGCCGGAGAAGGGCGCGATCTCGCCCGACTGGCTGGCCGTCTCCAGGCAGCGCACGCTGGTGGTGCCGACGGCGATGACCTTGTTGCCGCGAGCCTTGGCCGCGCGCACCTGGGCACAGGCCTGGTCACCCACCTCGATCCATTCGCTGTGCATGTGGTGCTCGTGGATATTGTCGACGCGCACCGGCTGGAAGGTACCGGCGCCCACGTGCAGGGTCACGTAGGCGGACTCGACGCCCCGCTCGGCCAGCCGCTCGAGCAGCGGCTCGTCGAAGTGCAGCCCGGCGGTCGGCGCGGCCACCGCCCCGTCGCGCCGGGCGTAGACGGTCTGGTAGCGCTCGCGATCGGACAGCTCGTCGTCGCGGGTGATGTACGGCGGCAGCGGCATATGGCCGTGGCGTTCCAGCAGCGCGATCATCGGGGTATCGCCGAGAAAGCGCAGCTCGAACAGGGCGTCGCGGCGGCCTTCGACCACCGCCTGGATGCCGCCCTCGAAGTGAAGCTCGGTGCCGGGCTTGGGCGACTTGCTCGAACGCAGATGGACCAGCCCCCGATGGGCGTCCAGCGGCCGTTCGAGCAGCATTTCCACCTTGCCGCCGCTGGCCTTGTGGCCGTGCAGGCGGGCGGGGATCACGCGGGTGTCGTTGAACACCAGCAGGTCGCCGGGCTCGAGCAACTGCTCAAGGTCCGGAAAGCGGCGGTGGTCGAGGTGTCCGCTGGCGCCGTCGACGCACAGCAGGCGGCAGTCGCTGCGAACGTCGGACGGGTAACGGGCGATCAGCTCTTCAGGGAGCTCGAAATGAAAGTCGGCGCGCTGCATGGGAATTCGCAAGTCGTCAGGCGGGATGAAGGATGCCAAAGGCGCACAAGGATACCGTTTCCTGACCGCCACGTCAGGAAACGGCGTCGATCTTCTGTCACGACGACGCCATGGGCGTCAGCCCGTATCGGCCATCCGCGAAGTGAGCAGCGCAGTCGGGTCGACGACCAGGGGCCATCGGGGTGGCTACCACAGCAGCAGGATCAGACCGTAGGCCATCAGCGTCACCACCACCGTACTGATCAGGTTGAGGGCGAAGCCGGCACGAATCATCGACTGGATCTTCATGTGACCGGTGCCGAAGACGATGGCGTTGGGCGGTGTGGCCACCGGCATCATGAAGGCGCAACTGGCGGCGATGGCGGCCGGCACGGTGATCAGCATCACCGGCAGATCCAGCGACAGCGCCAGGGCGCCGAGCAGCGGCAGGAAGGCCGCCGCGGTGGCGGTGTTGGAGGTCACCTCGGTGAGGAAGATGATGACCAGCACCACGCCGCCGATGATCGCCAGCACCGGCAGGGCGCCGAGGATCGACAGCTGGTTGGCGATCCACTCGGCCAGCCCTGACTTGCTGATCGCGCCGGCCAGCGCCAGGCCGCCGCCGAACAGCAGAAGGATGCCCCAGGGCAGCTTCACCGCGTCTTCCCATACCATCAGCGCCTCGCCGGAACGACGGCCGGAAGGAATCAGGAACAGCGCCATGCCGGCGACGATGGCGATGGTGGTGTCGGACAGCCAGGAGGCGCCCATGTCATTGAGCAGCGGGCGCAGTATCCACAGCGTCGCCGCGGCCAGAAACAGCAGGCCGACACGGCGTTCGGCGGCACTCATCGGGCCCATCTCGGTGAGCTGGTCCTTGATCAGGTTGTCGCTGTCACCCTTGCCGACCTTCAGCGAGAAGCCGCCGCGGGACAGCCACCACCAGGTCAGCGCCATCATCACTACACTGATCGGTACCCCGACCAGCATCCACTGGGCGAAGCCCAGGTCGATGCCGCGATCATCGGCCAGATAGCCCGCCAGCAGGGCGTTGGGTGGCGTGCCGATCAATGTGGCCACACCACCGATGCTGGCCGAATAGGCGATGCCCAGCAGCAGCGCGGTGGCAAAGCGGCGCAGCTCATCAGGGTCGGAATCCTCGAGCAGGCTCAGCACCGAGATGCCGATGGGCAGCATCATGATCGAGGTGGCGGTGTTGGACACCCACATGCTGAGAAAGCCGGTGGCGATCATGAACCCGGCGATCTGGCGCTTGGGCTCGCTGCCGACGACCTTCAGCACGTGCAGGGCGATACGCTTGTGCAGGTTCCAGGTCTGCATCGCGATACCGAGCAGGAAACCGCCGAGGAACAGATAGATGATCGGATTGGCGTAGCTGGCCGCGACCTCCTTGATGCTGCCGATGCCCACCGCCGGGGCCAGCACCAGGGGGATCAGCGAGGTCACCGGGATCGGGATCGCCTCGGTGGACCACCAGCTGGCCATCAGCAGTGCCATGCCGACGCAGCCCCAGGCAGCCTGGGACATGTCGCCGGGCGGGGGCAGCACCAGGGTGGCGATCAACAACAGCGGACCCAGCACCAGCCCAATGCGGCTGGCGATGGACGGATGGGGAACGGCTTCATTGCGAGTGTCAGCCATGGGCGACTCCATTCTGGGCTGGACGCGGGTCTCGTTGACCAGGGGCTTGGTTGACCTGGGGCAGGCGGAGCGCAGTCTACCAAGGTCTAACCCGAGCGGGCGAGCGTCAAGACATGGAGGAATGACCCACTAGCCGCCAGGGTGCCGAAACCGACGGCCGGTGGGGCTTCGGCTGACAACGGCCGAGGCCGATCCCAGGTCGATGCTCGGCCGGATGCGGTGGGTGCCGCGCCCGACAGGGGCGGGAGTCGCCTCGACAACGGCGCCATCGACCCCGACAGGCGCCACCGAGCGGCTCAGGGGAATTGACCTCTGGCGCCACCCACGTATAATCCTCGCCCGTTGCCGGTGTGGCGGAATTGGTAGACGCAGCGGATTCAAAATCCGCCGCTGGAAACAGTGTGTCGGTTCGAGTCCGACCACCGGCACCATTCCCAATGCAGTTCGTGTATTCCCTCCTTACGCTCGTTTTCCCCCTATCTGCAGTTCCCTAGTTTCAAAGCCTGAACGTATGTCGCGATGAACGTCATGAGTCCATGCAACCGACTAAAGCCGACCAGTGGTTTGTGGCATCGAGATTTCGTCGAGTCGCAATGCCGTCGCTTGCATCAGTGACCATGCTTTTTCTGGTTGGGGAAATGTCATTGAGTCCCGGGAAGTCCAATGCATGACCGCCCACCGGTACAGGCAGTCAGCTGCATGTTTCGCATCTTGGGCGTTCTCGGGCTCTATCCGGCGGAGGCGCTTGATGAAGTAGACGCCGTCTACACGTATCGCTGTTGGCACCTTCCGTTCTCCAAAAACGAAAACGCCCCAGGGCTCGGTTCATCCCGGGATGTATGGGATGGCTTACTGCCAGGGGCGTGGATGCCGGAAACTTAGTCCTGGCAGTGGATGGCGTCAAGCTCGCCCGAGCCGCTAGGGCTTGTCTGAAAAGTGCCTGCGCTCGGCAATACGGCGTTAAAAATCGTCTGGTACGCCAGCCCGGTCAAAATACTCATTTACACCCCGTAAACTGCGCTTTCTCACCGATTTTTGCCTTGTCTAACCTTCGCTCGTCGACTTTTCGGACAGCGCCTAGTCTCGGCACTAGCGACTCGAGATAGGCCAGAACAGTACCCTCGATGGGCAACCTGAGAGACCGTTCAAGCTCGGGTCGGCAGATCATGAGGGTCGGTGTTGTCACGACCCGACCATCGTCCACGCGAAAGGTCGCGAGCCTCGAAACAAGCCCAGTACCCATTCTGGCGCTTGTCTCGCCTGACCATGTTTTATCAGCCCGTTCGATAAATCGAGCGCCTTATCCGCTCAAGACCTTCAGGACGCTCAAGCCTGATTCGAAGACATGCACCGCACGGTTCTCCGTCGACAGCGGTGACTGGGCGCGCTGATGTTGTATGCCAGGTTGGTGGTCTTGTCTTCGTCTATTTGCCTTCTTTTTCCTCGGTGTTTGTAAGTAATAGTCCTTCCTTGTATCCCCCATGCTCGTAGGGTGCCGCCGAACAATACGGCTAGGCTGAAAGTTGATTCAGGCCTTATGACAACAAGATGAAAGGGTGGGCCCATGCTCAATAAAACGTTGCTTGCGTTGTCGGTTGCCGGCGCCAGTCTTGGTGTTTGTGCCGATACCATCGTGATTCATGATGCCAACGGCTACGGTTTCGATGTCCATCGTCAGCTGGTGAGCTTTACCACCCTTGTCGTGGAGGATGG
Source organism: Halomonas sp. DP1Y21-3 (assembly GCF_019801245.1). NCBI lineage: Bacteria > Pseudomonadati > Pseudomonadota > Gammaproteobacteria > Oceanospirillales > Halomonadaceae > Halomonas > Halomonas sp. DP1Y21-3. Next base: position 908,968 of record NZ_JAHVJM010000001.1, on the reverse strand, counting down.
CAAGGTGGTGGCACGAGGCGATGAGCAACTGCTATCGGAGTACCCTGAACCACAGGCAACGATCGATGCGGGTGGCCGCACGCTGTTGCCTGGCCTGATCGACGCCCACGGACATTTGATGGGGCTCGGCTATGGCCTGCTCGAGGTCGAGCTGCGTGGCCTGGCGTCGGCCGAGCAGAGCGCTGATGAAGTCGCCGACTTCGCCGCGGCAAATCCCGATCTGGAATGGATACGCGGCAGGGGATGGAATCAGGTGCTGTGGGACGGCAAGGCATTTCCCACCGCGCTAGTGCTCGATGAAGTGATTGCCGATCGCCCCGTGGTGCTGAGTCGAGTGGATGGGCATGCGATCTGGGTCAACAGCAAGGCCATGGAAATGGCAGGCGTGGATGGCGAGACCCAGGCACCGGAAGGGGGCGAGATCATTCGTGATGATGCCGGCACACCGACCGGCGTTTTCATCGACAATGCCGAGTTGCTTATCACCGACAAGATTCCCCCGCGCAGTGCACAGGAAATGGCCAAGGCCTTCGATACCGCTGTGGCACATCTGCAGGAGCTTGGCATCACTGGAATGCACGATGCCGGCGCCAGCGCCGCTGAGCTTGAGATGTACCACTCCAGGGCCGATGCAGGTGAGTTGGGGGTACGCATCTACCCGATGGTGTCATCAAGCGACCCACAGCTTGACGAGATTCTCGCGCAGGGCATCCACGACGACCCCGAAGACTGGCTGGATATTCGCAGCGTCAAGATCTATGCAGATGGCGCCCTCGGCAGTAGAGGAGCGGCGCTGCTGGCGCCCTACAGTGATCGACCCGATTCCAGCGGACTGATGATCCAGAATCAGGACGCCCTGCAGGCGCTGGTCGATCAGGTCAGCAGCCAGGGATTCCAGGCCAATATGCACGCGATAGGCGACCGCGCCAATCGTGTCGCTCTGGACGTTTATGCGCGTAGCCTGGAGCAGGATCCCCAGCGGCGTGAGCTTCGCCATCGCATCGAGCATGCGCAGGTGGTGAACGTCGATGATATACCGCGATTTACGGAACTTGGCGTCATTCCCTCGATGCAGCCCACCCATGCGACCAGTGACAAGAACATGGCCGGCGACCGGCTAGGCCAGGAGCGTCTTGCCGGTGCCTACGCCTGGCGCTTTTTCATGGACAGTGGTAGCCGTATCGCCGCGGGTTCCGACTTTCCGGTCGAGCCAGCCAACCCCTTTTACGGCCTGCACGCCGCCGTGACTCGGGAAGACCGCGACGACCAGCCCGAAGGAGGCTGGCTACCCGGGCAGAAGCTCACCGTGGCCGAAGCCCTGCGCGGCTTTACCGTCGATGCGGCCTACGCGGCGCACCAGGAGGGTAGCCTGGGTGGCTTGATGCCGGGGCAGTGGGCGGATTTCGTACTGGTGGATACCGATATCCTGCGTGCCGATCCGGCTGAGCTCTGGCAAACCCGGGTGAGTGAAACCTGGATTGCCGGAGAGCGAGTATTTGTGCGGGACCAATAGGCCGAAAGGCGCCCCGCAAGGCATGGAGCAAGGCCGATATGCTTTGTTTGCGGCGAAGGGGGGCGCCGGTTTACTCGTTCACGATGGCTCGATTTCAGCCTGACTCAGGGCGGTGATGGCGGTCTCGGCCAGGCCTGCCAGCGATGAAATGTCCAACAGCGAAGAGTGGTGATACTCGGCTAGGCCAGGCTGGGTCCGCCAGTAGCGGGAGTCCTGTCCATCGATCTCCCACCCTGGCGGAATGTCGTGAATATCCCGCGGTTCGATGCTGAACGCGGCCACCAGCCCTTCGCCCTGATGCCAGCTCAGCAAGGTGGTCAGTGGCAGGCCGTTGTCGCGTTTGATGAAGCACCGAAACAACCCTTGGGTCCAGACGTTCTGGGGGCTCGGTTGCTGTTCTGGGGGGAGTTCTCCGATGGAGAGCTCGCGCCAGATGGTGCCCTTGATCAATGGCTTCCAGATGCGCTTCGACGCCTTCAGCAGGACTTCTAGATAATCGTTGCGGATCTGATGCGCCAGAATCAGCGTATTGCAGTGGTTGATGAGTTCGTCCCACTGCATGCCGACCGCCAGGTGCTCCAGCTCATGGGCGAGCAGGGCGTCCACGGCGTGTCGTGTGGAAGGGTGCTGCAGGTAGTCGTGAAGCGGGTCGGACAGTTTCAGGTCATGGTGAGAGGTTTTCATATCGGTCCCTGCTGGGAAGAGGGACGGAATGCCGCCTCTTGCCCCCGAAAGGCGAGGCGACGGCGTCCATGCCGTCGGTGACTTGTCACTCGACCAATCCTTGGTCGGCAGGATCAGAATAGCCCCCTTGGACGGCTGTGCCTTTGACCATGATCAGGTGGCCATGAGCATGGTTGTGCGATAGCGCTACTTTGCTGTTTTTTGGGCACAACTGGCCCAGTGTGGCGGAAAAACCTGTGGCCAGCTCTTCGCTTCAGCGCACCCTGGCCGTGCGTGAAGCGCGGGGCGAGTCTTGTGCGCCGGCTTTACAAGGGGTCGAGGCTCATCCATGTTGCCATTCTGAATCCACCGTCGGGCAGGAGGCTCATCATGAAGAAGCTGATCAATGATCCCAGAGGCAGCGTTCGCGAGATGCTGGAAGGCATGGTGGCCCTTCATCCCGGGCTTGCGCTGATGGATGAAGAAAACGTGGTCATCGACGCTAGCTTGCCTGAAGACCCTGAGCGTCGGCCGGTGGCGGTGATATCCGGCGGCGGCAGCGGACACGAGCCGGCCCACGCTGGCTACGTCGGGCGCGGCATGTTGACGGCCGCCGTGGCGGGAGACGTTTTTACCTCACCGAGCGTCGATGCCGTGCTGGCGGTGATCCTTGCCTGCGCCGGCCCACGTGGGGCCCTGCTGGTGGTAAAGAACTATACCGGGGATCGTCTCAACTTCCGCCTTGCCGCTGAACTGGCAAGGGTCCGGGGGCTTCCAGTAGAGGTGGTGATGGTCGCCGATGACGTGGCGCTGCGCGATTCACTACCCCGGGAGCAGAGTCGTGGTGTGGCCGGGACGGTACTGGTGCACAAGATCGCCGGTGCCGCTGTGGCCCGTGGTCTACCCCTCGAGGAGGTCGCCGCGCTGGCTCGGGGAGCGGCCGAATCGGTGGCGACCATGGGTATTTCCTTGGGTGCCTGCACGGTGCCGGCGGTCGGCCGGCCGGGGTTCGAACTCGGTGATGACGAGATCGAATTCGGATTGGGCATCCATGGCGAGAAAGGGGTTCGCAAGTCGGCTATGCTGCCGGCGGATACCATCGTCGATAGCATGCTGGAATCTCTGAGCCAGGCGTTGTCGGTGAAGGGGTGTCGTCTGGGTGTGCTGGTCAATGGTCTCGGCGGCACACCGCCGATGGAGCTTGCCATCGTGGCGCGACGGGCCTTGACCAGGCTGCGTGAGCTGGGGGCCGAGCCGGTGCTGGGGTGGTGCGGCAACTTCATGACGGCGTTGGAAATGCCGGGGTGCTCGCTGTCGTTGATGGTGCTCGACGAAGCCCGCGAGGACTTGCTCACGTCGCCGACCGAGGTACGCATCTGGCCAGGCAGTGCCGAAGTGGCAGCGGAGGTGAAGAGTGTGACTGCCAGCGTGCTTGATGAGCCGCTGCCGGGCGCCGACGAGGCTGGACCACCCTGCGAGCGACTTCAGCGAGCGGTGGCGGCGGTGGCGAGCGCCATGGTGGCCAGCGAGGAGCGCTTGACCGAGCTCGACAGTGCCGCCGGCGACGGCGACCTGGGGGCCAGCATGGTGCGCGCGGCCCAGGCGCTGCGCAAGCTGCCGGACAGCGCTTTTGGTGCGCCTGCCGACTGCCTGGCCAGAGCCGGGGAGGCCCTGAGGCGAGCGATCGGAGGAAGCTCAGGTCCCTTCTACGCCTTTGCCCTGCTGCGTGCGTCGCAGGCATTGCCGAGCGAAGGGGAGGTCGCGGCGCAGGATTGGGCAAGAGCGCTCAAGGCCGCCGGCGACGCTATCGCCGAGATCGGAGGTGCTGCTCCTGGGGATCGCACCATGCTGGATGCTCTGGTGCCGGCCAGCCAGGCCTTCGAGGCCGCGCTGGCAGAGGGATTGGACGGATCTCAGGCCTTTGCTCGGGCGGTCGAGGCGGCCTGGCGCGGCGTCGAGGCTTCGGCCCGCATGCATCCACGCTTTGGTCGCGCGGCCTACCTCGGCGATCGGGTGATGGGCGTGCCCGACGGTGGCGCCGAGGCGGTGGCAAAATGGCTCGAGGCCATCGACCGGTCCTGCGGCCAGCGCTAGAGCGCCACCAGTACCACCCAGGCGGTGGATAGGGTGAAGAGATAGCCCAGCAGCGCCATCAGGCCGTCTCGCGCCAGCAGGGCCAGGCCGAACAGTGATCAGAGAGAGGGGGCCGCGCCGGCTTTGCTCTAAAGAAGGGGGGCTTCGTGCTAGAGCGCCACCAGCACCACCCAGGCGGTCGATAGGGTGAAGAGATAGCCCAGTAGCGCCATCAGTCCGTCTCGTGCCAGCAGGGCCAGGCCGAACATGGTCTGAGCCGCGCCGGCGAGCGTGGCACTGAATGGAATCAGTTCCATCGGTGGCGTGGCGAGCGCAATGGCCAGACAGGCCAGGCCGATGGGGTAACGGGCGATCTGACCGGTGAATACAGTCAGCCTCGGTTTCAACAACCGATCGATCCAGGCGGCCGGCTTGCGCAGCCAGCCGATGGTTCGCTCGACCTTGTCGGTCTCCACCTCACGCCGCGCCAGCCAGGCCGGAAGCCAGACGCTCTTTTTTCCGGCCAGCAATTGTGCTGCAGCAAGCACGACTAGCAGCGCCATCATGGTGGGCACACCGGGGATATCACCGATCAGCGGAGTGAGCGTGACCAGGCCTGCGACCAGCAGGATGGGGGCAAAGCTGCGCCTGCCGACGGCGTTGATGACCTCAGCCAGGCTCAGGCAGCGCTTGTCCTGGCTGGCGGCCTGTAGCTGGTCGAGCAGTTCGGTCAAGGATTCAGGAGAGGACTCTGAAGCGGTGGAACTCGTCGGCATGGGGCCTCGGGCGTGGGTAAAGCGACGTAGTATGGGGGCTGGAAAAGCCGCCTGTCCATGCCGTGAACCCAGCGCGCTCGTCGCCTCCGGAGGCAGGCGGCGGTGTAGAGGCAGACTTGTCTGGCCTGTCACATCGGTCGTCAACTGCGTCCGCGCTTGTCGATACGACGGCGACAGAACGGTGTCCAGGCAAGGGGCGAGGCGGGTGCGAGTTTAATATAAGTAGTTTCTTATTTTTAGAAGTTGTCGTATGCTGAAACTGATACGAGTCCTTCCCTATATCGGGGAGGGCTTTTTTTGTTGCCAGGCCTGATTCTCGATCGTTGTCTTCGACGCAGGCCGACGTTTAGCAGTGAGGTGCCAAGGATGTCGTTGAGACTTGCCAACCGTCTTGATGCGGAGCGTTTACAGCGCCTGATCGATGAAGCCTGCGGAACCGAACGGGCTGCCGCCGACCTGCTGGAAGAGCGACTGGAGCGTGCCGAGATTCGCGACCCGGACGAGATGCCCGATGACGTGGTCAGCATGAACAGCAAGGTTGTGCTCAGGGACGTCGACACGGACCGACTTCTGACGCGCACGCTGGTCTATCCTCATGCGCTGGCGACGACCGAAGATGGTCTATCGGTGATGGCGCCGCTGGGCGCCGAGCTGTTGACCCGTCGGGTCGGGGAAGAGTGGACGACCCAGGTGGCATTGGGGAAGCCAGGGCGCTGGCGGGTGGAAGAGATACTGTGGCAGCCGGAGCGAGAGCGTCAGTTTCATCGCTAGGCTTGTCTGAATCGCTGGGCTTGTCTAATGGGCTTGTCCGAACAGCACCGTCGTTCGTCGACTTTTCGCTCATCGACTTCTCGCTCAAGGCCCAGTGAGCAGAGCAGCCGCAGCCTTTGGCATCGCCTGGATGAGCAAAGGAGGAGGGAGATGGGCCGATTCACTCACCGGTTCTCAGGGTGTGTCCTCGGGCTGGGGCTTTTCCTCGCGGGTACAGGCGTTGCCGTGGCCGATATTGTCGTGCGGTTCTCAGGGACTCAGGGCATTCCCTTCACCGCTCAGTGGGAGTGGACGGGCCCAGGGCAGGAGCACAGGAGTGGGACCTGGGCGGGACGGGCGCCTCGGGTAGAACGCCTGCCTGACGGAAGGTTCAGCATGACCGTCATCCAGCAGGCGTCCGGGGGCCGGCTGGAGGTGCTGGTCACCGGGCGCGGCAATCGTTCTTCCTCGTCCAGCAGTGGTGCCGGGGCGACGATGTTGTTCTCGTTGCAGTGAGCCTGGCCGCAAGGCCATGTCGTGATCGGTTCAGCGAGGCTCGAGCTCCCGGGGCAGGCGGCTGCGATGTGAATTCTTGGTCATGGGGGGCGGGATGCCCAAGTGCTTGCGCGCCCAGTGTGCGGCCTCGGCGCGGTGATGCACCTTGATCTTCTTGAAGATGTTGTACAGGTGAGACTTGACCGTATGCTCACTCAGGAACAGTTGGGTGGCGATATCCTGGTTGGACGCGCCGTTGCCGATGAAGCCGAGAATTTCCAGCTCCCGCTGGGTCAGACCGGCGACGGGACGGTAGGTGTTGAACTGCTGTCGTCGGAAATATTCGAACATCTGCTGTAGCAGCGGACGCGACATCCACAGGGCGCCATCGAGGAGTTGGATGATTCCCTTGCAGATATTGTCCAGTTCGTCGCGGCGATAGAAGATGCCCTGAAGGTGCAATGACGCCAACAATTCAGCGGCTTGTTCCTGGTTGGCCAGGTTGAACGCCGCCAGCAGAATGTCGGGAAACTGTGCCTTGAGCTCGTGGCAGCGATGCATGTCGCTGTGCGATAGCTGATCGGCGTCCAGTAGCCACAGTTGCACACCAGGAGGTGAGTTCGACAGTTCCGCTTCCAGGCCGGACACCGCCTCCGGGGCAAGAGGACTGACCTGGCAGTCGAGTACCTGGCTCAGGTGATGGGTGAACAACTGCGACTGCACGTTGGGGTGCGTGATCAGCCGGACGATCGGACCTTCCTGAAGGGCAGACATCGTCCCCTCCCTGTTCCCATGCGATGATTGATCGTTATCGTTTTTTGGTGATGCCGATTTAGTATCGTTATCGATACTAATATGCTTGTAAATGACCATTGGGCGTGAACTTTGTCATTTCCGAAGAATGGTTTTTTTGATTCAGGCCGCAAAGGATGGCCGCTGAGCGCCGTGGGTCGTAGGTGTCAGCACGCTGAACTGTGCGCCATTCGTCGTCTAGTCCATCGGAATTCTCACGAGGGAGTGTGATGCCGCTGTCATTGTGGATGTCTCTGGCCGCCATCTGTGCCATGGGGGCCATGTCTCCTGGTCCAAGTCTGGCCCTGGTGCTTCGTCATACGCTGGGAGGGGGGCGCAGCTCCGGGGTGGTGGCGGCGATCGCCCATGCGCTGGGCGTCGGCCTCTACGCCTTGCTGACCGTCTGGGGACTGGGGGAGGTGATCGAACGCCATCCCTCCGCCTTTCGCGTGATCACGATCGGTGGGGCACTGTATCTGGCCTGGCTTGGCATAAAGGCGCTGAGGGCCGGGCGTGGCGGAGCGCTGGGCGCCCGACCCACCGCCGCCAGTCACCGCGTCGCTGCGAGAGAAGGGCTGTTGGTTGCCCTGGGTAATCCCAAGCTGATCCTGTTCTTCGTCGCGCTGCTCAGTCAGTTTGTCAGTCCCGAAATGTCCTCGATCGAGCGTGCCATCATTGTGCTGACGGCGATGCTGATCGACGGTGGCTGGTACGTCATCGTGGCGTTGGGGCTATCGCACTCCCGCGTGCTGCCCTGGCTCCAGGCTCGCGCCCACTGGATCAATCGCATCAGCGGGGTGCTGCTGCTGGGGCTGGCGCTGAGGGTGCTGGCGGGATAAGGCCGCCGCCGGCTGCGAGCATTTCGTGGCCGAGGCTGCTGGCGATGTCGGTTCATGCTGGCGCCGAGCGATGGAGGATGGCGTCCAGCGGACTTGCCGTCGGCAACACGCCATAGGCCGGGCTCGGGTGCTGGCCCAGGCGGGTGCGGCAGAAGGTATCCGCCACCTCGTGGGGCGCGTGCTGGACCAGCAGCGCTGCCTGGGTGCACTGGGCCAGCCACTGGGTCAGCCAGCGGGCCCTGGGCACCAGGTCTTCGCGGGTCTGTGGCTGAGGCAGCAGGGCCAAGGCGCGATCCAGATCCGGATGTCCACCTCGGGCATGCTCGAACAGCTGATACAGGGCCGCCATGGCCTCGGGGTGTCGCGCCATGACCCGCAGCACGTCGAGGCAGATCACGTTGCCGGACCCTTCCCAGATGGAATTGACCGGCGCTTCGCGGTAGAGCCGCGCCAGCGGTGCTTCCTCGACGTAGCCGATGCCTCCGAGGCACTCCATGGCCTCGGCCATGAAGCCGGGGGCGCGCTTGTTGTGCCAGTACTTGGCCAGGCTCGGCAGCAGCCGGGCCAGGGCGCGCTCCTGCTCATCCCCGCGGCTGGCGCCGTCGAAGGCCTGAGCGGTGCGCAGCATCAGCGCCACGCCGGCCTCCACCTCCAGCGCCAGATCCGCCAGTACCGCTCGCATCACCGGCTGCTCGGCCAAGGGCGCCCCGAAGGCATGACGCTGACAGGTATGCTGCCAGGCCTCGCGCCAGGCCTGGCGCATCATGCCCACCGGGGCGCTGGCGGCGTCGAGACGGGTCTGCTGAACCATTTCCAGGATGGTGGCGATGCCGCGTCCAGGGGCGCCGAGCGGGTGGGCCCAGGCCCCCCGATATTCGATCTCGGCGGAGCCATTGGCGCGATTGCCGCACTTGTCCTTCAGTCGCTGAATCTCGATGGCGTTGCGGCCGCCATCAGGGGCGAAGCGAGGCACCAGGAAGCAGCTGAGGCCTTCGTCTCGCTGAGCCAGGGTCAGGAAGGCGTCGGACATGGGGGCGCTCATGAACCACTTGTGTCCGTACAGGCGCCAGCCGTCCTCGCCATGTTCGGCTCGGGTGGTGTTGGTGCGCACATCGCTGCCACCCTGCTTCTCGGTCATCGCCATGCCGAAGGTCAGGGCGTGCTTGTCGCTCGCCGGTAGTGCCCTGGAATCGTAGTCCTCGACGAGCAGTCGAGAGGTCCACCAATCCGGCAGCGAGCGTTCTCGACGCAGCACCGGGTAGGCGGCATGGGTCATGGTCACCGGGCAGCAGATGCCAGTTTCGGCCTGGGTCAGCAGATAGAGTCCCGCCACGTGCGCCTGATGACCGCCGCGCCCCTCCTCCGTCCAGGCCATGGTATGGACGCCACGGGTGGTAGCCAGGCGCATCAGGGCGTGGTAGGCCGGGTGGTAATCGACGGCGTCGAGCCGGCGACCATGACGATCGAAAAGTCGCAATGAGGGTGGGTGGCGGTTGGCCTCGTCAGCCAGTCGCTGGGTCTCCGCACGACCGACATCCTGGCCCAGCAGGGACAGTCGGCAACTCACCCAGGCCGGCGCCAGATGGGCCAGCCAGAACTGAAGCACGGCGTCGTCGGCGAAGGCGTCGAAGGGAAGAGAGTACGGCTGATTGTCGACCCGGTGGCTCGCCAGGCACTCTCGCGGAGCTTGGTCATGCATGGCCCTGTCCTGATGACGAAAGACCTGATATTCAGCATGGTGTGCTGTGCCCCTCGGGTCAAACGAGAGGGATGACGCAACGGGACGGGATGGGTAGTCTTGGGGCTTTCTCGGTGGAGCCCTTCGATGTGCCCTGTTTCCTCTTTCGACTCGGCTCCCACGGCCTCTGGCGTGACGAATGCTGGCGAGGCGTCCCCTGACAGCCAGCGCGAGGCGCCCGCGGCGGTGATCGCCCGGGAGCGTGTGCAGGTGGTGGATGCCCGCAATCGTCCCTGTGGCAGCGCCTGGCGCGCTGAAATGCGCCGCTATCGGTTCTGGCACCGCGCCACCTACATCGTGGTACGCAATCGCCGTGGTGAACTGTGTGTGCAGCATCGAACGCTGACCAAGGAAGCCTTTCCCGGTGGACTGGATCTGGCGGCGGGAGGCGTGGTCGGCGCCGGGGAGGCGGTCCACGTCTCGGCACGTCGTGAGCTGGCCGAGGAGCTCGGTATCCGCGCAGTAGCGCTGCGCCATTGCCTGGAGTTCCGCTACGATGAGGACGGGTATCGCATCTTCGGCAGCGTCTACTGCGTAGAGTGGGACGGCCCCTTGTCGCTGCAGGCCGAGGAGGTCGCCAGTGTGGCATGGATGTCACCGCGTCGAGCCCTCGAGCTCGCCGGCGTGACGCCGGATACGCGGCTGGCCCTCGAGTTGCTGCTCGAGCGCGAGGGGGACAACTGAATGCCGCTTTGCCGCCAGGGCGTTGCGACTGGCGCAATGACGTCTGGCATGTCATCGTGAAGACAGTAAGCGCGAGTTCATCCCATGACCCTGCATGATGTCGAGTGCCGCACCCATAGCGGCGAGCCCTTCAACCTCCGCGCCCTGCGTGGCCAGGTGCTGCTCGTGGTGAACGTGGCGAGCAAGTGTGGCTTCACCCCTCAACTGGCGGAGCTGGAGGCGCTCTATCGTGAACACCGCGAGCGCGGCTTTACCGTGCTCGGGTTCCCCTGCAATCAGTTCGCACGGCAGTCGCCGGAGTCCGCAGAGCAGTTCTGCGCTTTCGGTGAGCGTGAGTTCGGTGTCACCTTTCCCTTGATGGAAAAGGTCGAGGTCAATGGCGCCAAGGCCCATCCGCTGTTCAAACGCCTGAAGGCCGAAGCCCCAGGATGGATGGGAACACGCGCCATCAAGTGGAACTTCACCAAGTTTCTGGTCGCCCGAGACGGCCGCGTGCTCAAGCGCTATGGGCCTCGCGATGGGGGCGACGCCATGATGCTGGACCTCGAGCGGGCACTGGACGAATCCTGACCTCTTTGGCGCTCAGCGTATGTCTCCTCCGCGCGCCACCACCAGCCGTTCCACCAGTTCGTTGTAGCGATGGCGCACCATCATGGTGGTCAGGCCCGAAAACAGCGCCCAGAACTTGCGTCGCCAGCCCTTGAGGCGGAGGTTGTGGGCGACCAGACGGCGCATCAATTGGTGGTCATCGAACTTGCGCCACTCACCGGCGACCGACATCTGCTGACGCGACAATACCGGCGCCAGCTCGATCCGAAAGACCCATTCCAGGTCCTTGAGGGCGATGCCGTCGCGCTCGATCACCTCGACCATCCGCGCATAGTCGGACTCTCTGGGCTCGCGTTCGAGCCACATGGGCGCCAGGGCAAGCCACAGCTCGCCGCGTTCATCGACCAGGGTCTGTGCATCCATCGGGCGGTCTCCTCAAGCGGTGGGCAGCATCCTGCCCGACCCCGTGCCGGTGGGCAAGAGAGCGACGCGATCGCCAGCACAGCCGGACAGGGCCCTGGTGTGTTCAGGCGCAATGCGCGGCAAGGAAAAGCGCGGGAAGTCAGGGGCATGTGCACAAAGGCGGACAGGGCGGCGCTGTGCCGCTAGAATATCGCGACCACGCTCTACACATTGGATGGCTCTCCCTCGGGAGCCGCGAGTAACGAAGAGGTCTGTCGTGATCATCAAGCCCAAGGTACGCGGATTCATCTGCACCACCACCCATCCCGTCGGTTGCGAGAAGAACGTCCTCGAGCAGATCGAGGCGACCCGTGCGCGCGGCCTCGATGCATCCAAAGGGCCCAAGAAGGTGCTGGTCATCGGCGCCTCCAGTGGCTACGGTCTGGCCGCGCGCGTCACCGCGGCCTTCGGCTACGGCGCCGATACCCTGGGGGTGTTCTTCGAGAAGCCGGGCAGCGAGAAGAAGCCGGGCACGGCGGGCTGGTACAACTCTGCCGCGTTTGACAAGTTCGCCAAGCAAGAAGGGCTCTACAGCAAGTCCATCAATGGCGATGCCTTCTCCCACGAGGCGCGTGACAAGGCGATCGAGCTGATAAAGGCCGACATGGGCCAGATCGATCTGGTGGTCTACTCGCTGGCTTCCCCGGTGCGCAAGCTGCCCGATTCCGGCGAGCTCAAGCGCTCTTGCCTGAAGCCCATCGGCGAGACCTATCGCGCTACCGCCATCGATACCAACAAGGACACCATCATCGAAGCCCAGGTGGAGCCGGCGACCGAGCAGGAGATCGCCGACACCATCGACGTCATGGGTGGCCAGGATTGGGAACTGTGGATGGAGGCGCTGTCCGAGGCCGGCGTGCTGGCACCCGGCGCTCGCAGTGTGGCGTTCAGCTACATCGGTACCGAGATCACCTGGCCGATCTACTGGCACGGCGCCCTTGGCAAGGCCAAGGAAGACCTGGACCGGGCAGCCTCCGCCATCGATGACTCGCTCAAGCAGAGCGGTGGCGGCGCCAACGTGGCGGTGCTGAAGTCCGTGGTGACCCAGGCCAGTGCGGCGATTCCGGTCATGCCGCTGTACATCGCCATGGTGTACCGCGTGATGAAGGAGCAGGGTCTGCACGAAGGCACCATCGATCAGCTCAATCGTCTGTTCGGCGAGCGCCTCTACGGCGGCGAGGCGACCACCGATGACGTCGGGCGCCTGCGCCTGGATGACTGGGAGTTGCGTGACGATGTCCAGCAGGCGTGCAAGGACCTGTGGCCCCAGGTGACCAGCGACAACCTGTTCGACATCACCGACTACGCCGGCTACAAGCACGAATTCCTGAAGCTGTTTGGCTTTGAGCGCGATGACGTCGACTACGACGCCGACGTTGATCCTGTCGCCGAGTTCGACGTGGTGCAGCTGTAAACCAGAGGACTGCCGTTCGGCGATGAAGGAGGCCGCGACCGAGAGGTCGCGGCCTCCTTCGATGTGAAGCCCGCAGACCTTGGGTGTCGACCTGGTGTAGCCCATGCGCAACGGACATGGGCGCTGAATCTCGCAGATCAGTGGCGTAATATATGCCTCGCGCACACTCCTCGAGACCCCCCATGCCACACACCGTCAGCACAACACGTTCGCCGGATTTGCTTCGACAGGTCGGGGTCGTGGTCATGCCGGGGTTTTCGCTGCTGGCGCACGCCTGTGCCACCGAACCGCTGCACGTGGCCAACTTGCTGCACGGGCGAACCCTGTATCGATTGACCAGCTACGCCAGCGGCGGCGACGCGGTGACCAGCGCCTCCCAGCAGACGGTGTTGCCACGCGCCGCGCTGGGGGAGGCGGAGTCGCAACCCGACATGGTGCTGGTGTGTGGTCCGGCCAAGCTGCCGGGGGGCATTCCTGATGACCTGGCCGCCTGGCTCAGGCGTCTGGCGGCGTCCGGGGTGGTGCTTGGCGGTATCGGCGGTGGCACCGAAGCCCTGGCCCGGCTGGGCCTGCTGGATGGCTACCAGGCAACGCTACCCTGGCAGCGTTTCGAGGCCTTCGCGGCGGCCCATCCCAGGGTGCGCCTGTCACAGCAGCTGTTCGAGATCGACCGTGACCGGATCACCTGCGGTGGGGGGACCGCCGCCATGGACATGATGATCACCCTGGTGGAAAGCCACCACGGCTCAGGCCTTGCCACTCGTATCTCCGAGTACTTCGTGATGGAGCGCATCCGCATGGGGGACGAGCCCCAGCAGATCCCCCTGCGTTCACGCCTGGCCCATGCGCCGGACAGCCTGGTCGAGGCGGTCCAGCTGATGGAAGCCAACATCGAGGAGCCGCTGTCTACCCATGAACTTGCCGAGCACCTGGGGATCTCTCGCCGTCAGTTGGAGCGGCTGTTCAAGAAGTACCTGAAGTCGGTGCCGAGCCGCTACTATCTGGACCTGCGCCTGCAGAAGGCCCGTCGAATGTTGCGCGATACCGACCAGCCCGCGGGCGAGATCGCACTGCAGACCGGCTTTTCTTCTGCCGCCCACTTTTCCACGGCCTATCGCAACCACTTCGGCATGACCCCGAGAGAAGAGCGACTGGGCTGACGCTCGACGCCTTCTGTATCCGGTACGTCTTCAGGCCTTGATGAGCGACGCTTGTCGGAATGGTCTGGTCCTGAGGGTAACGGCTGCTGTCTTCACCGTGCTTCTCCCCTCCGTCGCGTTTCAGCTTCTCGCTCCGACCCTCTCGCTTCGCCCCTGCTCACTCCCGCATTTCTAGCCCCGTCTGCACTCGCCCCGTCTGCACTCGTCGCCCCGTCTGTACGTGCTCCACTCGCCTCTGCGCTCTACATCATCTCCAGCACGACTCCTCTCGCTCATCTCTCGCTCCTTTCTCGCTCCTTTCTCCCCGGCTTCTGTCGTCCTATCGTTTCGCCTCTTGCTATCTCTACTGTGCACTGCCCGATGTGCCTACCCGCTAACAATTGGCGTATTTCCTTCTTTTGCGTCGCCGAGTGCATAGGCCGGCACAGCATGGGCGCGTAAGGAATCTCCAATAAATGCTACATAGATACCGTAACTCCTGGAGCCGTTGCGGCTTGTCCGCTGGCCGAGGTCAGGCAACGGCCAAGCAAATGGCTCTGCTTTCGTCCCGGGAATGTCGATGGGCGTGTCGATAGCGGCCCGGGACGAAAAAAATGAAGAAGGCGTGTAAGAAAGTCGCAGGTAACACCTACCAACCACCATGAACAACAGACGAGTTGCTCGGAAGCCTGCCGCTATTGAGGTCGGAATTCTGTGCATATTCGAACGAAGCGTGAATGAAACGGTAGCAGAAAAGTGGAGGCGTCAGGATGCCATCCACGCAAACTAAAAAAGTGAAGACGGAGAGTTAGACATGAACCACACCACCATTTCTCGACTGGGTTTCTATGTGGCCCTGTACGGCGTCGTCGCCATTCTTTTCTGGATCGGCTTTTTCAAGTATCACCCCGATGAAGCTGCAGCGATCCAGGGCATTGTGGCCAGTTCGCCACTGATGGCCTGGCTCTATGATGTCGCCAGTGTCAATCAGGTATCGGCCGCGATCGGAACCGCCGAGATTATCGTCGGTCTGCTGGTAGCCGCCTATCCCATCTCGAAAAAGGCCGGCCTGGTGGGTGGTGCCTTGGCAAGCGTGATCTTTCTGACAACGACCAGCTTCCTGTTGACCACGCCGGGTGTGCTGCACGTCAGCAGCCTGTCGGGTGACACCCTGGCATTCCCGTCCCTGTTCGGAGGCTTCCTGGCCAAGGATCTGGTACTGCTCGGCGCATCGCTGGTGATCACCGGCTCAGCCTGGCAGGCAGTGAGTGCAGAGCGCAGTGCACAGCATGCTCAGGACGACGCTCTGGTTGCTGATGCTGCATAGAAATGAAAGGGCTTTTCGGTCTCGGGAATGTGGCTTTCCCGGGCTGGAAAGCCCGCTCCGCGCCTGGTCCCTTTGTGAAGGGGCGCTGGTGGAGGACATGGCTACCAAGGTGTGTGGGCGCAAGAGTCCGCGTCGGCGCACCTTTCCAATCAAGAAGTTTGGGTGAATTAAATCAGCAGCTTAAACGAATATTGTGCCTGAATGATTAGATGGACATATTTGCAATTGCCAATATGAGGGATGCCGATTAGATTTGATGTTGCCGGGTAACAAAACGTTACGACGAGAGTCGGAAAGACGGAAAGTGGTTAGATCGAAGATAGAGGTAGAGGGCAGAGTGTCGGCGCGTCCAGGAAGATGATCCCAAGGGATGCTCGATAACGCACAAAATATCAGAATGATTCAACGTCGAAATACTATCGACGACTCCAAGGAGAGTGACATGAAAACCAAAATGATCTTTGCCGCAGTGATGGCCTCCATGTTTGCCGCTGGCAGTGTCTATGCCATGGACTCCGACACCCTGCAAAAGCGCATGCAGGAAATCGAAGAGCGCAGCACCGAAGCGTCTGAAGAGCAGAAGGTCGAGGCCCTGGAGCAGGAAGTGGCTGAGCTCAAGGACCTGCTGCAGATGACCGTAGAGAGCCTGGAAGAGTCCCAGTAACACAAGCTGGAGAAAGACACGCTGGAACGCTGACGTAAAGGGCGCTCGCTCTGCAACTCGAGAGGATCGCCCTGGCAGCGCATGAACTAGCCAAAAGGACATGCAAGCGTGAAGGGAAATGTCGGTAAGGTGATAGAAAAGGTGTGCTCATCTTGATGACTCCCTTATCTACAGCGGCAGGGACGCCGTCTTGCCTTGCGGGTTTGAAGCGCTCTTTGGGTTGGTTGTGACAAGACGTTGGGCATCAATACGCTGGCGGTTTCCGCTGGATAGATGCCGCCAGCCAAAAGCGCTAGTGGTCAAACCAATGTTCGGACTGTGCAAGTCTGGTCATGCAGAGCAAGCGTCGGTTGCGTGCTGAAATGGTGCCCTTTAGATTGATCTTGTCGATTTGTGAACAGTGTTTTTCGAACGGATATCGATACCTGTTCGCCGACAGGTGGACGTTCATGGACCGAGCGCCTCAAGGACTTGAGTCGAAGGATTGGCTCACTGGCCGCAGGGACGCGGTCTTGCAGAGCGATTGAAGCGTGACATTGGATGTCCGGCGGAAGAGCTCGGGAGTGGTCGTCGAAGCGCCTACCTGTCGGTGGCCGTGACGCACCTTGGCTTTCACTAACGTTGGTTGATTACCGCTTCCTGCCACCACCCGGCAGCGCCATCCAGGGGCGGCGGTCAGGACAAGTGGTCGAAGGATGTTCGACGAAAACGAGGAGAGAGACATGAAAACCAAGATGTTGGCAACTGCAGCGCTGGTCTCGATGATGGCCGTCGGCTCAGCCTTCGCCATGGATTCCGATACCTTGCAGAAAAACATGCAACGGATCCAGGAGAATGCCGAAAGCGCAGAGCGCCAGGCCAAGATTGCAGCCCTCGAGCAGGAGGTTGCAGAGCTGAAGGAACTGCTGCGCGAGACCATCGCGGCGTTCCAGGAAGCGAATATGTAAGTCGTCAGCAAAGACGGCAGCAGTGTTGTCGCGTTTCGCGACCGCTACGTGAAAGGCTCACTCAGGTGGGCCTTTTTAGCGCTTGAAGGATGCTGCGTTCGAATGCTCCTGCGTTCATGACATGCTCAACCGTGGCTACGCTGCTGCGGTCTGCTGGTAACCAGCGCTCGTCTATTGATGGGAGGAAGGTCAGGGCAGGGCAGCCGATACCGATTCCTATGCTGATGCCGATGGACAGAACCCTCGACAGTAACGTCATGTCCGAATCTGCCCCCTTCAGGGCCGGCCTTGTACTGCGCATCGCTGCTGCGGGGCACTAGTCTGCAATCTCCCCCCCCCCTTTGCTGGAGATTGGACATGACCACAGCACTTCTCGTCATCGATGTTCAGGCCTCGTTTCTCGCGCGCCCCTACTGGGATGCCACTCGACTCGGTGATTGGCCGGACGCTCAGCGCTCCTTGATCGACCTGGCACGCGAGGCAGGCATGTTGATGGTGCGAATCATCCATACGGAGCCGGGAAGCCAGGGCGCATTTGATCCCGACAATGGGTTGACCCGAGCCATGGAGGGCTTCGAAGACCCCGCTGATGTGACCTTTTACAAGACCGCCCACAACGCCTTCACCGATACGGGGCTGGACCGCTGGCTACGCGGTCGAGGAGTGTCTCGGCTATGGATTAGCGGTATTCGCACCGAGCAGTGCTGCGAGACCACCACCAGGGTGGCCTCCGATCTGGGATACGCCGTGGACTTCGTCAGTGAAGCGACCCTGACCTTTGCCATGCAGCGGGGAGCGCGAACCTTCAGCGCCAGCGACATCCGCGAGACATCGCCGAGCGGGTGGGGGTGAGCGACGAACGTCAGCTGCGCCGGCTGTGGAAGCGCTTTGAAGCCGATACGCCTGCCCGGTGGCGCCGCCAGCATCGCCAGTGGACGCAGGCTCAGCCGGACTGATGTTCAGTAGGCCCAGGTTCTGCTGGTCGAGATTCGGCTAGTCGAGGTTCTTCTGGTCGAGGTTCTTCTGGTCGCGGTTTCGCTGGTCGAGGCTCGGCGTGGTCGGCCTTGGCGGCGATCAACGCACGAAACAACGAGCCCATCATCACCGGAGTGTCCTGTTCGATGACAAACCCTGCCTGGTCCAGCAATGGCCGGGCCTGGCGAGTGATATCGGTGGCGATGGCGGATGTCAGCAGATTGAGCCCCCTGCGCGCCAGTCCCGAGGGCCGCTCGTCGCTCTGGAACTTGTCCATCACGCATAGCTGGCCGTCGCCTTTGAGGACGCGATGGGTCTCGGTGAGCCCCTTTGCCGGATCCGGCATCACCGCCAGGATCAGGTGCATCACCACCACATCGAAGCTGTTGTCGGCGTAGTCCAGCCGCTCGGCATCCATGGTTCTGGCCTCGACGTCGATGCCAAGCCGACAGGCGCGATCCTTGAGACGCTTGACCATCGCCGGGCACAGGTCGCTGGCGTGGATCTCCAGGTCTCGCGGTAGCCACGGCAGGTCAAGGCCGGTGCCGGCCCCCACCAGCAGTACCTTCATCCCCGACTGCCAGCACACCTGATTCAGGGCACGCCGCCGCGCCCTGGCAAAGGTACGCTGGGCCACCGTGTCGTAGACGGGGGCATAAAGCGAATAGCGCCAGCGGTTCCAGACGGTGGTGTTGAGCATGGCGGAGCCCCTGGAGGTGGTAGTGATCGGGTCAGGTCCTGCGGGAGTCTTCAGCCTAGACGAAGCCTGGGTAGGCGTCATGACGATGGTGCAAGGGCAGGGCGCAAGGACAGAGCTTTGTGAAAAAGCGGGTCCCATTGCTGAAAGCCGTGGAGCGAGGGCGTCCCTATACTCGAAGCATCGATCCATTTCATGCTTTGCAGTAGCGCGCAAGCTGCGCGCTCCCGTCCGACGACGGGCAACGCCAACCACAGCGGAGATCCCCGATGAGCCATACCCCGAGCCGTGCCGACTTCGACCAGTACATGGTGCCCAACTACGCTCCTCAGAAGGTCATCCCGGTGCGCGGCGAAGGCAGCCGTCTGTGGGATCAGGAAGGCCGCGAGTACATCGACTTCGCCGGCGGCATCGCGGTGAACTCGCTGGGTCACTGCCACCCGGTGCTGGTCGAGGCCCTCAAGGCCCAGGCCGACAAGCTGTGGCACCTGTCCAACGTCTACACCAACGAGCCGGCACTGGAGCTGGCCCGGGAGCTGACCGAGCGTACCTTCGCCGACAAGGTCTATCTGTGCTCTTCGGGTGGCGAGGCCAACGAGGCCGCACTGAAGCTGGCGCGTCGCTGGGCCCATGACAAGCACGGGGCCCACAAGGACAAGATCATTTCTTTCCGTCAGTCCTTCCATGGTCGCACCCTGTTCACCGTCAGCGTGGGTGGCCAGCCCAAGTACTCCCAGGGCTTCGGGCCGGTGCCCGGAGGCGTGCTCCACGCCGAGTTCAACAACCTGGACAGCGTGCGCGAACTGGTCGGCGACGACACCTGCGCCATCATGGTCGAGCCGATGCAGGGCGAGGGCGGCATCGTGCCGGCCACGCCCGAGTTCCTCCAGGGCCTGCGTGACCTGTGCGACGAGCACGACGCCCTGCTGGTGTTCGACGAGGTGCAGACCGGCGTGGGCCGCTCCGGCTCGCTGTACGCCTACATGGACTACGGCATCACCCCGGACATCCTGACCAGCGCCAAGAGCCTGGGCGGTGGTTTCCCGGTGGGCGCCATGCTGACCACCGATCGCGTCGCCCCGGTGCTGGTGCTGGGCACCCATGGTTCCACTTACGGCGGCAACGCCCTGGCCTCGGCGGTGGCCCTGGCGGCGATCCGTCATATCGACACGCCGGAAGTGCTTGGTGGCGTCGCCAAGCGTCACGACCTGTTCCGCGAGCACCTGGAAGCGATCAACCGCAAGCACGGCGTGTTCAAGGAAATTCGTGGCATGGGACTGCTGATCGGTGCCGAAATGGCCCCCGAGTATGAAGGTCGCGCCAAGGACATCCTGCCGCTGGCCATCGAGGAAGGTCTGATGGCGCTGATCGCCGGCCCCAACGTGCTGCGCATGGCGCCGTCGCTGGTGATTCCCGAGGCCGACATCGTCGAGGGACTCGAGCGTCTCGAACGCGCCATCGCACGGATGGTCAGCGCGTCGTGAAAGGTGCCGATCAACATGAGCTGACGGGAGGGCATCCGATGCTGGCCGTTCGCCCTGTGCGGCTAGGTGACCTGCCGGCGCTGGAGCGCCTGGCGGGTTCTGCCCAGCCACGTTTGACCAACCTGCCGGCCCACCGTGATCGCCTGGAAGAGCGCATCGCGCGCTCCCAGCGGGCGTTTGCCAGTGAGGCCGAGGTACCCGGCGACGAACACTACACCTTCGTGCTCGAGGATCGCGAGCGCGGCGAGGTGGTCGGTACGGCGACCATCCGCGCCCTGGCCGGGGCCACCGAGGCGTATTACACCTATCGCCAGGAAACCCTGATCCACGCCTCGCAGCAGCTCAATGTTCGCCGTGAGGTGCCGACCCTGGCGCTGTCCCATGAGGTCTCGGACGCCAGCCTGCTGTGCGCGCTGTCGCTGGATCCGCGGTACAAGGGCACCAGCGCCGAGAGCCTGCTGCGCCGTGCCCGGCTGATGTTCATCGCCCAGTACCCCGAGCGCTTCGCCGAGGTGCTGGCGATGGCCTTCCCGGGGTATCTGGACGACGACGGCGAGTCGCCGTTCTGGAACAGTGTCGGTCGCCACTTCTTCGTGCGCGACTACCACGAGATCAACTACACCGCAGGCGTGCGCTCGAAGAGCTTCATTGCCGAGGTGATGCCGCAGTTCCCGCTATACCTGGCGCTGCTGACGCCCCAGGCGCGCGCGGCCATCGGACGCGAGCACCCGGCCCACGAGGCGGCGCTGGAAGAGATGCTGGCCGAGGGCTTCCTGCGCTCGCGCCACGTCGACCTGTTCGACGCAGGCCCGGTGATCAAGGGCGATCGCATGCGCCTCGAGTCCTTCCGTCGCGCCGCCTGGCACCCGGTACGCATCCGCCCAGAGCACGCTCTACCCGATGCCGAGCCTGCGATGGTCGCCAACCAGCGCCTGGACGGCTTCTGCTGCACGGTGGCGCGCTACGCGCTGTCGCCCACCGGCCAGCTGATGCTGTCGCCGGCCCACGCCGAACTGCTGGGCGTGGAAGAAGGACGTGCGGTGCTAGCGGCGCCGCTGGGGCTGAGCGATGACGGGCTCGACCCGGGCTACGACGAGGGAGAGCTGTAATGCGCATGCGACCGATCATGGAAGGGGACCTGGACGAACTCCAGGCGCTGGCTCGGGAGACCGGGGTCGGCTTCACCTCCCTTCCCGATAACCGCGAGTTTCTGGCGGACAAGATCGCCTCCGCCACGAGCGCGTTCAACGAGCAGACCCCGGTGGACCAGCGTCTCTACTTCTTCGTGCTGGAGGACGAGGAGAGCGGGCATCTGGCCGGCTGCTGCGCCATCGAAGGGCAGGTCGGGCGTGAAGTGCCGTTCTATCACTACCGCGTGGGCACCCTGGCGCACTCGTCCAAGCAGCTCGACCTGCATCGCACCGTCGATACGCTGTTTCTGAGCTCGGATCACACCGGCGACGCCGAGGTCGCCTCGCTGTTCCTGCGCCCGGAGTTCCGGGGTGCCGATCGCCGTCATCAGCGCAACGGCGCGCTGTTGTCGATGATGCGTTGGCTGTTCATGGCCGAGTTTCGCGATCGTTTTCCCGAGAAGGTGCTGGCGGAGATGCGCGGACGCTTCGACGAGAACGGACGCAGCGCCTTCTGGGACTGCCTGGGGGCCAACTTCTTCCCCATGGACTTCAACGAGGCGGATCGGCTGACCGGCCTTGGCCAGAAGAGCTTTATCGGCGAGCTGATGCCCAAGTTCCCGATCTATACGCCGTTTCTCTCGGAGCAGGCGCGTGCCTGCATCGGTCAGGTCCACGAGCACACCCGCCCGGCGCTGGCCATGCTCAAGAAGCAGGGGCTGCGCTGGGAAGGCTATATCGACATCTTCGACGGCGGTCCCACGGTCGAGGCCTACATCGACGACGTCAAGGGCGTGCGCTTGTCGCGGCACGTGCGTGTCGAGGTCGACCCCAACGCCGACAGCGCCGAGCGGCCCCAGTGGCTGGCGGCGACCACCCGCATGGCCGACTTCCGTGCCGCCTGGGTCGGGCGCGGTCCCGACGCCGACGGCGTGCTGGTGCTCAATGACAACGAGGCGCGCAGGCTGGAGGTCGCCTCCGGCGACACCCTGCGCGTGCTGAATTCCGACGAGGAGGCGTGATGCAACCCACACAACAATTGCTTATCGATGGACAGTGGATGTCCGGCGACGCCGAGGCCTTCACCAAGCTCGACCCGATCACCGGCGCCGAGCTGTGGCAGGGCAAGGCCGCCAGCGACGAGCAGGTCGCCCAGGCCGTTGCCAGCGCACGCAAGGCTTTTCCCGACTGGGCATTGACCTCGCTTGAGCAGCGTGAGGCCCTGGTCGAGCGCTTCCGTGGCGTGCTTGAAAGCCACCGCGAGGACCTGGCGGCGAGCATCGCCCACGAGACCGGCAAGCCGCTGTGGGAAGCACGCACCGAGGTCGGCGCCATGATCGGCAAGGTGGCGCTGTCCATCCGTGCCCGTGAGGAGCGCACCGGCGAGCGCGAGCGTGACCTGGGTGACGCCCGAGCGGTACTGCGCCATCGCCCCCATGGCGTGATGGCGGTATTCGGTCCCTACAACTTCCCCGGCCATCTGCCCAACGGGCATATCGTGCCGGCGCTGCTGGCCGGCAATACCGTGGTGTTCAAACCCAGCGAGCAGACCCCGCTGACCGCCGACCTGACCCTGCAGTGCTGGCTCGAGGCCGGCTTGCCGGCGGGCGTCATCAACCTGGTCCAGGGCGCGGCACAGGTCGGCCAGGCGCTGTCCGCCGATGCCGGTATCGATGGCCTCCTGTTCACCGGCAGCGCCAAGGTCGGTGGCCTTCTGCACAAGCAGTTCGCCGGCCAGATGGGCAAGGTGCTGGCGCTTGAGCTCGGCGGCAACAACCCGCTGGTGGTCAAGGACGTGCCGGACGAGGACGCCGCGGTGCTGACCATCCTGCAGTCGGCCTTTCTGTCCGGGGGCCAGCGTTGCACCTGCGCCCGCCGCCTGATCGTGCCCGAGGGCGAGGCCGGTGATCGCCTGATCGACGCCCTGAGCGGCGCCATCGAGCGCCTGCGCGTGGCCGAGCCCTTTGCCGAGGAGGCGCCGTTCTACGGTGGTCTGGTCAGCGTCGAGGCGGCCGAGGGGCTGCTCGCCGCTCAGGCAGACCTGGAGGCTCGCGGTGGCAAGGTGCTGTCGCGCATGCGCCAGGTCGAGCCGGGCACCAGCCTGCTGACACCGGGACTCGTTGACGTGACCGGGGTCGAGGTGCCGGACGAGGAACACTTCGGGCCGCTGCTCAAGGTCTACCGCTACCAGAGCTGGGACGACGCCATCGCACTCGCCAATGACACCCGCTATGGCCTGTCCGCCGGGCTGATCGGTGGTGAGCGGGCCGATTGGGACGACTTCCTGCTGCGCATCCGCGCCGGTATCGTCAACTGGAACCGCCAGACCACCGGCGCCTCCGGCGACGCGCCCTTCGGCGGCGTCGGCGACAGCGGCAACCATCGCCCCAGTGCGTATTACGCTGCCGACTACTGCGCCTACCCGGTTGCCTCCGTCGAGAGCGAAGCCCTCAACCTGCCCGAAAAGCTGCCACCGGGGGTGAGTCTGTGAGCGATATGAGCCAGCGGGACGTGGTCGAGGTCAACTTCGACGGCCTGGTGGGGCCAACCCACAACTACTCGGGGCTGGCCCACGGCAACGTGGCGTCGATGTCCCACGGTGGCCTGGTGTCCAACCCCCGCGAGGCGGCGCTGCAGGGCCTGGCCAAGATGAAGGCGCTGAAGGACGCAGGCTACGTGCAGGGCGTACTGCCGCCGCAGCAGCGCCCTGACCTGGGGGCGCTGCGCTCGCTGGGCTTTGCCGGCGACAACGGTCAGGTGCTGGCCCAGGCCGCCAGCCAGGCGCCGCAACTGCTGCGCGCGGTGTGCTCCGCCTCCAGCATGTGGACGGCCAACGCCGGCACCGTGACACCGAGCCTGGATGCCGCTGACGGTCGAGTGCACTTCACCCCGGCCAACCTGCAGTCGAGCTTCCACCGCTTTCTGGAGCCGGAGACCACCGGTCGGGTGCTGGCGGCGATCTTCGCCGATCCCGCCCACTTCGCCCATCACCCGGTGCTGCCGGCGACGCCGGCGTTCTCCGATGAAGGCGCGGCCAACCACACCCGGCTGTGCGGCGAGCACGGCGAGCCGGGGGTGCACCTGTTCGTCTACGGGCGTCAGGCCTTCGGTGGTGACGGCGTCGAGCCGCGTCGCTTTCCGGCGCGCCAGACCCTGGAGGCCAGCCAGGCCATCGCCCGCCAGCATGGGCTCGCTGAGCATCAAGTGGTCTACGCCCAGCAGCACCCGGATGCCATCGACGCAGGGGTCTTCCACAACGACGTCATCGCCGTGGGCAATGGCCCGGTGCTGCTCTACCACGAGCTGGCCTTCCGTGACGAAGAGGCCACGCTTGATGCGCTGCGCGAGAAGATGTCGACGCCGCTGATTCCGGTGCGGGTGCCGCTTGAGGCGGTCAGCCTCGAGGACGCGGTGGCCTCCTACCTGTTCAACTCCCAGCTATTGTCCAATGACGACGGCAGCATGACCCTGGTGGTGCCGGGGGAGTGTCAGGAGCGTGAAGCGGTGTGGCGGTGCATCCAGGATCACCTGCTGGCCGGCAACAACCCGATCGGCGAAGTGGTGGTCAAGGACGTCAAGCAGAGCATGCGCAATGGCGGTGGTCCGGCCTGCCTGAGGCTCAGGGTGGTGCTGAGCCAGGCCGAGCGCGAGGCGCTGTCCGGCCGGGTGCTGCTCGACGACGCCCTCTACGCCGACCTGGTCGCCTGGGTCGAGCGTCACTATCGCGAGCGTCTGGCACCGGAAGACCTGGCCGACCCCAGACTCGCCGAGGAGACATTGGCGGCGCTGGACGAGCTGACGTCCCTCCTCGCGCTGGGCCCTGTGTACCCCTTCCAGGGAGCTGGCAACTGAGCCGCGATGGGCTCAAATGAACACGCGTATCCTGGTTGCTGTTTGTCGATTCGACCCCACCCTCCCCGGTGGGGTTTTTTATTGAGCGAGAGCGCCAGGTGGGCCTTGGTGCAGCGCTTCTGCCCAGGGCATGTAACGCAGCGAAAAGACCGCGTCCGGATGGCAGTCGTTGCCGCGTTGGCGTGGGGTCGCCGGGCTTGCCTGGAAGTCGGATTCGGTCGCGCTGGTGCGGGCGAAGGCTTCGCGGACGACGCCGATGCGACAGCTCAGGGCGTCGCGGTAGGCCTGGCGCATGGGCGGATCCAGGTTGCGGGTGCCTTCGTCGTCCTGCCACCACACCTGCCAGCCGCTTTCGGTGATGTCCTCGGCCCAGGCCGCGTAGACCCCTGGCGTCACGAAGCCTCCGCTGAACATGCTCAGGTGCAGCGGGCCCGTCAGTTGTTGGCTGGCGCTGGCCAACTGGCGCGTCAGTTCCTGGCGTACGCCGGGTTCACGAAACAGCCAGTCATCGAGTTCTTCCGGCAGGTACCAGCCCACCGGCGTCAGTGGCCATTGGCGCTGGATCTGCTGCTGTCGCGCGTGCGCCTTGGCCAACTGCTGGTACCAGTAGTGACGGAAGCGGGCGTTGTCGGGGAGGGTTTCGTAGTATTCGGGGTCCTGATAAAGACCGATAATCAGCTCGAGTCCCTGGCGTTCGGCATCGACCAGGGCGCTGGACAGCCAGCCATCGGCGCCGCCGAAGGTCTCTTCGCCGTACTGGGTCCACTGCACGATCAAGGTGTGGACGCCGTTCTCGCGGGTACGCCGCCACAGCGTCTGCCACTGCTGTCGGCTGAGCGTCGCATCGCGATTCTGAGGCTGGTAGAACAGGGTTTCGCTGCGGTAGGCCTCGGCGGCTCTTGTCAGGGGGCTGTCGTCGGCGGCAGCGACCGTCCCCACGGGGATGGCAAGGACCACCGTCAGGGTCAGTGGCGCGACAATGCCAGCGAATGGGACTGGCACCGCGGTGCCTTTGAGGTGTCCGGCCACAAGAATGCTTGAGTTCATCACAGGCTCAGCTCCAGATGGATCATCCAGCCGTCGCGTTCCTGGTAGAGGTTGCCCCCCAGGGATTGCTGGTACTCGGTGGAGACGCTCAGCTTGCGGCGAAAGGCGTTGTAGTGATCCTCGTCGTACCACAGCTCCCAGCGCAGTCCGGCGGCGAGGCGTACATCCTCGTCCCAGCCGGTGGTGTCGTGGCTGGTGGCCTGGAGACTGGCGTAGGGCATTAGCGTCTGGGCCGAGCCGGTCGGCAGCTTGAAGGTGCGGCCCTGGCGGTAGCGACCGAACAGCTGGACATCGCCACGTTGGGTCCACCAGGCGGCGTCGAGATAGAGCGAGCGCTCATTCCACTGCTCCTGGCTTACGCGCCATTCGCTGCTGTAATCGCCCTGATCCAGAAAGGAGCCGGTGGCCCTCAGCAGCAGATTGTAGTCGGTGTGCTCGTCATCGTTTTTCTGGGACTCGGCGAACATCTCGGCGTACAGGTTCAGGTTGTGACGGGCCAACGGCTTGGCCCGCAGTCCCAGGCCCAGGGAGCGTCCTCGCCCGTAGTCGTCACGATCATCGCCGCCGATGATGGCCCTCATGTAGCCGGCCAGCTCCCGTCCCTGGTGGATCGGATCGTGGCCAAGCGCGTGGTCCCATTGAACCACCTGGGTGTTGATATCGTGGCCGCTATCGTCGTCGTTATCGTGGTTCGATGGGTCACTGCGTATCCCCGGCGTCGGGCTGGTTGGCGACCAGCTGCTGGTCAGCGTGATCCGGTCGCGCCGCGTCAGCGTCTCGTGGGTCCTTCGCAGCCGGTAGCGGCGCTCGGCCATGGCCTCGAGGCTGTCCTCGCCCACCGCCAGGTCGAAGGGCTGCAGGTCGATGGCGTCCTCGATGCGCGTCATGGAGCGGGCGTTGTCGCCAATGGTGCTGTAGAGGTTCCCCAGGGTGGCGGCGCTGACGTAGTCCTCTGGATAGGCCGGACGGGCGCGCTCCAGCAGCGCAATGGCCTCTGACCGAGCACCTGCTTCCTCCGTTGCAGCGAGCGTCAGTCCCAGCTCCCGGGCAAGTCTTGGCGAGCCCGGCGAGGCCGCCTGGGCCTGGGTCAGCCAGCGGCGTGCGAGGGTCGGGTCTCCGGCCTGGCGGGCCACTTGGCTCGCGCCTTCCAGGACGGCGGCGTCGGTCTTGGGCTTTCCGCCGGCGGCTGTTACTGCGCCTCTGGCCAGTGCCATGGCGCCGGCGGCGTCGTGGCGGGCCAAGGCGATGCGCGCGCCGAGCAGCCTCGCCTCAGGGCTGTCGCTATCCTCGGGCCACCAGCGCCAGGCGCCCTCGGCGTCGCCACTTGCCAGGGCACTGCGCGCGCCGGCCAGGCGGTCTGTCTGGTCGAGTTCGCCGTCGCTGGCGCCGTCGCGTTCGAACGCTCGCCACTGACGCCAGGCGGCGTCGGGGTCGCCGGCGGCAAACAGCGCGAAGGCCAGTCGCTTGCGGGCCTGGATCTCTGGCTGCGTCATTGCAGCCGTCACCGCGCCAGCGTCTGGCTGGCGCGGGCTGAGCTGTGTCAGCGCCCTCTGGAAATAGGCGGCGGCCTGGGCGGGCCTGTCTTGCGAGCAGATCCCGAGGGCCGCCCAGGGTGGCGTGCTGGCGTCGGCCACGCTGCGAACGACGGTGCAACGATCGTGGCGGGCAAGCTGCTCGAGCAGGTTGTTGCGCTCGGTATCGGCCAGTCGGGGCTGGCGTACCAGCGCTTCCAGCGTTGAATCGGTGACGCCGGCATTGTCGTCGGCGTAAAGCTGGGCCAGTCGCGCCAGTGAGGTCGCCGATAGCCGCTTGGGGGCAAGCTTGAAGGCTTGCTCCAGCAGTCGCCGGGCCGCCTGGGGCCGCTGTGATGCCAGATACAGATAGCTTGCCTGCTCAAGCGAGCCGGAATCGCCGGTCAGATGATAGTGCTGCTGCCATAGCTCGGCGGCCTCGGGGCGTCCCAGCCGCTGGGTCAACTCGGCGCGCTCGCGCAGGATCGCCGGCGTCTGTGGCTGACGTGTCAGCAGGCGCAGCGCCTTGTCATCCAGCCCGTCGGCGCGATAGCGATCCAGCAGCACCCGATCGCGTCGCTGGTGCCAGGCCTCCGGCAGTTCCGTGGTTTCCAGCAGGTCGAGGGCATCGAGACGATCGGCGAGTATCAGCCAGCTTTGCGGATCTTCCTTTGCGTCGCACTCGGTGAAGGTGCTCAAGGCCTCGGGGTCGCCATGATCGCTGAGCCAGCTCACCAGCGTCAGGCAATCCATGTCCTGGCGGCTGGCCATCTGGCGGACCCTGTCGGTGTCGCCCACTGCCAGCGAGGTCTGCAGCAGCTTGCGGGTGTCGCTGGCGTCCAGCTGATCCGACTGCTCCAGGGTGGCCAGCCAGCGCTGGGCGATCCCGGAGTAGCCCAGGGCGATGGCGCGATCGGCGCCTGCGCGCAGCACGAAATGGCGGACGTCGCCCTCGGGAAGCCTGGCGATCAAGGCATTGATGCCGCGTGCATCATCGGTCTGAATCATGGCGATCGACAGGCGTCGCCAGTCGTCGTCGTTCAGCGCATCTTCCATGGCGTGGGGCACCAGCGCATCGATCACGCCGTTCCAGTCCTGGATCTGCTCGGCCAGGGCGGCACGGTAGCGGTCCCGTGCCAGGGCGTCCTGCCGGGCGGGCACCGTAGCAAGCCATTCCAGCGCTGCCCGGGCGCCGCGGGTTGCGCGCAGATAGTCGGCCTGGGCGCTCCACAGGGCCTCCCGGGCGCTGCCCGACGTTTCGCTGAGCCATAGCGTCAACTCGCCCTCGCTGGCGTGGCCGTCGGCGATCCAGGCCTGGCGCAGGGCATTGATCTGGACCGCCGCCACGTTGGCGTCCAGCGCCCCCAGCGCCGCCATGGCACCATCCAGATTGCCCTGCTTCGCCAGTGCCTGGGCCAGCAGGCGATAGGCCTCGACGTTCTCGGGTACCTGGCTGATCAGGTGCTCCATCAGCTGCTGGACTTGCGCCCAGTCGCGCTGTTCTGCTGCCCGGTAGGCCTTGTCGAGATAGGGGTAGCTGTGAAACTCCTCGAACTGGCTCAGCCCCCAGGCCGGTGGCTGAGCCAGCAGCGGAGCCAGCGACACGGCGATCAGCAGCGACATCGCCTTGGCCTTCATACCGCCACATCCTCGAGACTGCGGGCCGCCTGTCGGCGGTGGTCCGCCTGGAGCGCGAGCGCTCGCTCAAGGTCGTTCGATTCGATCATCCCGCGCGCGACAAGGAAGTCGCCCAGACGACCCTGTTCAGGGTCGAAGTCGATCATCGCCTGGCCGAACAGGGCGGGTGTGATAAGCCCTTGCTCCAGCAACAGTTCTCCGAGCAGGTACTGGTGAGCGCAGTAACCATCGAGGCGTGCGGCGTCGGCGTCTGCATCCAGCTCAAGCAGCCGGTCCCGGTCGACGTCGCCAAGCTCTCCCAGGTACCAGTGGCGCAGGCCAAGGGTGACGCGTCCGAGCGGGACCAGACGCTGCTCGACAGGACGCTTGATGCGCCGGCCAATGGCGCCGATGGCGACCGGACTCAAGGCGGTCTCGGTGGCGATGATCAGGCTGTCGCCGCTCTCGCCGATGGGCAGCGTGGCGTAGCGCAGGGCGACATGCCGGGGCAGGGCGTCGATCAGCGCGGGCGACAGCACCAGCGGATGGATCTCGACGCTGGCGATGCCCCGCCGTCTGGCTTCAAGCCTGGCCAGCGTCGCACCGGACACCAGGTCTCGTGCAATCAGCTCCCTGGGTAGCCGACGTGCTCCGACTTCAACACCTATGCGCTCGATATCGCTCGCGGTGACAACGCCATCCTCGATCAACAGGGCTTCGAGCGAGACTTGCACGGTGTCGTCGAGCTGGGGGACGTCGTGGGTGGTCTTGTCCCAGGCGAAGGTGCGGTGGCGCGCCCGGGTGAAGAACAGCTTCCAGGCCCGCACGTTGGCCAGAAAGTTGACCAGATTGCTCCACAGCATGCGTGGAAAGGACAGCAGGCCCTGACGCCAGCCGTAGTAGATCTTGACGAAGTAGAAGCGCTGGAAGGCCCTGTTGACCAGCAACAGGCCATTGATGGTGAGCAGGGTCTCCAGCAACCAGCCACCGAGGATCGACTGGAAGTGCCAGGCCTGTGGCGACAGCACGGCGTAAAGCCAAAGCCCTGCCAAGATCAGCATCAGCAGGGTGGCGACCAGCGCCAGGGGGTAGGCCACCAGGCCACGACGGTCGCGCCACAGAAAGTAGTTGAGACGCCAGTTGGTGCGGCTCCAGCCCAGATGCTGATAACCCTGGAAGACGATACCGGTAATCCAGCGTGACTTCTGCCGGACTACCGCGCCCAGCGCCGTGGGGAAATGCTCGCGCACACAGATCACCTTGCTGTCACGAATCGACAGGCCGTGGGCGTGTTCGCGCCGAGGCGACAGCTCGTCGCGCTCGACGCTGTAGCGCACGAAGACACAGGAAAGCCCGCTTTCGTGCAGGCGAAAGCCGATATCGTAGTCTTCGGTCAAACTCCAGATGTCGAAGGTGATGCCGTCATTGAGCTCTCTCAAGTGGGCCAGCGCACGACGACTGAAGCAGGTGCCGACCCCGGCGCTGGGCACCTGGCCGCACATGGCCTCGCGAATCAGCACGTCCTTGCCGTGGTACTCGGAGAACTCGTCGATGTAGTGGCCGCCGGAGAGCTGATACCAGCGTGGACGGAAGGGGTAGACCGGGACCTGGATCAGGTCCTTGTCCGGCAGCAGATAGTTGTAGAGCCTAAGCTCCATCGGCGAAATGACGTCTTCGGCGTCATGCAGGATGCAGCCGGCAAACTCGATCCCGGCGGCCTTCTCGAAGCGCGCGATGGCCTCGATGATGTTGTTCAGGCAGTCGGCCTTGCTGGTCGGGCCGGGGCGTACCGTGACCACCTTGTGCACGTTGCTGAAGCTCTGGCAGACCGCATCTACCTCGGCCTGGGTCTCGGGGTCGTTAGGGTAGGTGCCGACGAAGATCTGATAGTTCTCGTAGTCCATGGTGCTGGCCATCAGCTGGGCCATCTGGCCGACCACGCCGACTTCCTGCCAGGCCGGCACCATGACCGCCAACGGTTTCTCCCGGGCCTGATACAGGCGCTCCTCGTTGGCCCTGGGGTTATCGCGATAGATCGACCAGTAGCGCCAGCCACGCCGGGTCCAGTAGATCAGATCGAGAAACAGATCATCGATGCCCATGGCCAGCATCAGCAGGCACAGCGTTATGGCGACGTACTTCAGGGCGTACAGCACATGGATGGTGGCGTCGACCAGCCACAGTGACAGCTCGGGAGATAACTCAGGCATCGCCGGCCTCGAGTGTCTCGACGGCGCGGACAAGCCAATCGTTGAGGTCTGCGATGATCTGCCTGGCGGCGTCGCCGCTACCGTAGGGATTGGGGATCGCGGCCATGCGCCGGCGCGCCTTTTCATCGTCGAGCAGGCGCGCCGAGGCGGCCACGATGGCATCGCTGTCACTGCCGGTGAGGATGACGGTACCGGCGCTCAGGGCATCGCTGCGCTCGGTGTGCTCGCGCATCACCAGCACCGGCACACCGAGGGCGGGAGCCTCCTCCTGGATGCCGCCGGAATCGGTGAGGATCAGACAGGCGCGGCCCATCAGCCAGACGAAGTCACGGTAGTCCTGGGGGGGCACCAGCAGCACGTTGGGGATGCCCGCCAGGGCGTGTTCGACGACGTCCTTGATCGCCGGGTTGAGATGGACCGGGTAGACCAGGTCGACATCCGGGTAGCGAGCGGCGAGGGCGGCGATGGCGGTGCAGATGGTACGGATGCCATCGCCGTGGTTTTCCCTGCGGTGGCCGGTGATCAGCACCAGCCTGGCGTCGTCGCGCAGCGCGGCAAGCGGTGAGGGGGCTGCCGGGCGATAGCCTTGGCGGTCGAGGCGGCTTTTCATCCAGGCCAGGGCATCGATGACGGTATTGCCGGTCACCAGGATGGAGTCCGGCGCTACCTGCTCACGCAGCAGATTGTGACGCGCCGACGCGGTGGGGGCGTAGTGGCGCTGGGCGATACGCGCCACCATGCTGCGGTACGCCTCCTCCGGCCAGGGCGACGCGATATTACCGGTGCGCAGCCCGGCTTCCACGTGAGCCACCGGGACCCGCCGGTGGAAGGCCGCGAGGCTCGCGGCAAAGCAGGTAGCGGTATCACCATGGACCATCACCAGGTCGGGGGCCACCCGTGACATGTCCTGGTCGAGTGCCTGGATCATGGCCTGCATCAGACCGTTGAGGGTCTGAGCTGGTCTCATCACCGCCAGATTGCTGTCCGGCGTGAGGTCGAACAGCGACAGTGCCTGGAACAGCATCTCGTCGTGCTGGCCGCTGGCACACAGATGCAGTGACAGTGCCGGGCATGCCTGTATGGCCTGGGCGACCGGGGCCATCTTGATCGCCTCGGGACGGGTTCCAACAACGAGCATGACGACAGGCATGAGACGTCCCATGGGAGCGGAGTAAAGTATTCTTTGATTATCTCAGCATACTTCGGTGCGAACTGGGCGCTATCGCGGTGATCTAGGTCAACAAAAGGATATTTTTTGCCGAAAGCGGCGAGAGGGCGACACCTCGTAAGGGAGAGGCGGAGCGACTCTTGGGAGAGAGGGTAGCGGCGAGCCTGGAGAGAGGGTGGCGGCGAGCCTGGAGAGAGGGTGGCGGCGAGCCTGGAGAGAGGGTGGCGGCGAGCGTGGAGAGAGGGTAGCGGCGAGCCTGGAGAGAGAGCGGCGGCGGGAATCGAATCCCGGTACGACCCAGCCATTCAGCCGGTTTTGCAATGCACAAGGAAGTCGAGCACCTTGTGCTCGCTCATTTCGCAGGGCTTCAGTTGCCACCCACGAGCGGTCAGGTAGCCGTTGAGACTGACCACATCGTTGCCGCCCAACTCCCGGGCGAACACCTTGAGCGAGCGCCCTCGATTGAAGGTGCGTCGGGTCATGGCGTAGCGGCGTCCCCGGTAGTGCACCTCGCTGTAGCCCTCGGGCACAGCTTCGAGCAAGAGCGCCAGGTCGTCGGGCGTCAGCTTGTCGGCTGTCAGATCGTCAGCAGCGGGATCTGAAGCCGGCTGCGGCCTGGCATCGGGCAAGTCTGGATGGGCCTTTGATGCTGCCGGCTTTCCAGTGGATGCTTGCGACATGGCATAGACCTCCGGGGCAATTGCTGCGGCGGCGAAGGGGCCGAGCGGTTATGCTGAGTCTACCCAAGTTTTCCCAGGCCAAGGAGGGATGCCCTGTGGCTGGAAGTAGCCTGTTAACTCTGATCGACGACATCGCCACCCTGCTCGACGATGTCTCGGTGATGACCAAGGTGGCGGCCAAGAAGACCGCCGGTGTTCTCGGCGACGATCTGGCGCTCAATGCCCAGCAGGTCACCGGCGTGGCGGCGGATCGCGAGCTGCCGGTGGTGTGGGCGGTGGCCAAGGGGTCGCTGTTCAACAAGTGTTTCCTGATTCCCGGCGCGCTGTTGATCAGCGCCTTCGTGCCCTGGCTGGTGACGGTACTGCTGATGCTTGGCGGGGCCTTTCTGTGCTTCGAGGGCGCGGAAAAGCTGGCCCACAAGTTCCTGCACAAGGAAGACGCCGAGCAGGAGCGCCAGGCGCGACTGGCGGCGCTGGCCGACGGCGAAACCGACATGAAGGCCTTTGAACGCGACAAGATCAAGGGCGCCATCCGCACCGACTTCATTCTCTCGGCGGAGATCATTGTCATCGCGCTGGGCACCGTCAGCGCCGCCCCCCTGAGCCAGCAGATCGCGGTGCTGGTAGCCATCGGCCTGCTGATCACCGTGGGTGTCTACGGCCTGGTGGCGGGGCTGGTCAAGCTCGACGACCTGGGGCTCTACCTGACGCAGAAGGACGGCGGCCTGGCACAGGCCCTGGGCCGAGGACTGCTCAAGGGCGCACCGCTGTTGATGAAGGGGCTGTCGATCTTCGGCACCCTGGCGATGTTCCTGGTCGGCGGTGGCATTCTTGCCCACGGCATCCCGGTGGTCGGGCACTGGATCGAGGGGCTGGCCGAGACCGAGGTAGCCCTTCCCGGCCTCGACGCCATCATGCACGGGCTGGTGCCAATGCTGGGGAACGGCCTGTTCGGCCTGGCCGTGGGTGCTGCCCTGGTGGCCGTCTGGACCGGCGTCC
Organism: Halomonas sp. DP1Y21-3; assembly: GCF_019801245.1. Taxonomy (NCBI): domain Bacteria; kingdom Pseudomonadati; phylum Pseudomonadota; class Gammaproteobacteria; order Oceanospirillales; family Halomonadaceae; genus Halomonas; species Halomonas sp. DP1Y21-3. The sequence continues at coordinate 874,773 of NZ_JAHVJM010000001.1, read as the reverse complement.
AGCGGCTTCGGGGCAAGGGCCACTGAATGCCAATGCTGGTCGATCATGCTTCGTTCGTCCTGGCCGTGGGTGCTGCCCTGGTCGCCATCTGGACCGGCGTCCAGCGGCTTCGGGGCAAGGGCCACTGAATGCCAATGCTGATCGATCATGCTTCGTTCGGCCTGGCCGTGGGTGCTGGCCTGGTCGCCATCTGGACCGGCGTCCAGCGGCTTCGGGGCAAGGGCCACTGATCGTGGATAGGTAGACAGGGGCGGAGCGTGCTCCTGGCATCAAGCAAGAAGGGCGACCCGTGGGTCGCCCTTCTTGTGTGGTGGATGGCCTTTTCCTGGCTTTGCCGATGGCCCTTTCCTGTCTTTACTGATGTGGGGCCTAGCCGGTAGCGCGTCGGCGGGCCGCGACCAAGGTACGCAGGGCGTCCACCGTCAGGAATATCACCAGGCTTACCCCCATTACCGGCATCGCCAGTCCCAGCAGCAGCGCCACCAGCGAAATGAGCGCCAGCACCGACAGCGGCAATTCCAGCAGGGCCTGCCACAGCGTCTGGCTGTCGCGGGTCAGGGCACGGCGGCGCCACCACATGGCGTAGCCCCAGCCGACCATGGTCATGATGCCGATACCCAGGGAGGCCAGCAGCAGTTGGTTGGGCAGGCCGAAGAGGATGCCCATATGGCCGTCGATGCCCCAGCGGGTGAGCTTGGCCGCAGGCGGGTAGTCGTTGAAGCTCACCTGATCCAGCACCTGGAAGCTTTGCGGATGGATCGCCACCTCGTCCACCTGGGACGGCCAGCTACGGTCGATCTCGCGCACCTTCCAGGCCTGATTGTCGCCGGGCACCAGCAGCTCGATCTTGCCGGCGTCGAGGCCTGCCTCACGGGCCTGGCGTTCGACCGCGTCGAAGGCCTCAAGCGACCCCGATACGGTCGGGTGAGCGCCGGGCATGGCGTGGTCGGCGTGTGCGTCGTAGGCGACGTCGTGGGCCTGAAGCGACTGGGACACCCGAGGCGTCCCCCAGCCTGCGGCCTTGAGCATGGTGAAGAAGTTGTCGCCGGCGTACTTCGACCAGGTCATGCCGGTGGCCGACAGGGCCAGCAGGCCGACCAACAGGAACAGCCCCAGCAGACTGTGGCGTCGGCGGGTGCGCAAGCGACGGGCGGTGCGGGTCTGCTTGTCGGGCTGCACTCGGGGCGAGGGGGTGACCGCCCAGATGGTCAGCCCGCCCAAGGCGGCGAGCCACATCCAGGAAGCGGCCAACTCGCTGTAGAGGCGGCCGGGATCGCCCTGCATCAGGCTGCGGTGGATCTGGTCGATGATCCGGCGTAGCGGCAGTACCCCACTGGTACCGTAGACAGTCATGTCGCCACGGATTTCGAGGCTTTGCGGGTCGACAAAGATGGCCCGGTGTTCGCCGGCATCAAGGCTTGGGTCTGCGAACATCACCCGGGTGGTGGCGCCGGGTTCGGGGGCCGGGCGCACGGCGCTGGGCAGGGCGGAATCATCGAGATAGTCCTGGGCCGCTGCAATCTGGCGTGACAATGGCCGGGCCAAGGTCGCGGAAGCGCTGTCCGAACCGGTGGTCAGCGCGTCCCGGTACAGTGCCTGCTCCAGTGCCGGGGTCAGCGCATAGAGCGTGCCGGTGAGGGCGGCGAAGAAGATGAAGGGGCCGACCAGCAGGCCGATATAGAAGTGCAGTCGTATCACCAGCGTCTTCAGCGCCGGCGCAACGGGTTTCGCGTGCGTCGTCATGGTCATTCTCTTGAAGGCGGAGTTGCCGACGGCGATGCCGTTCGGTGGCTCTGGAGGCGGTGGCCTCGATGGATCACGACAATGACGCGGGAGGGGCGCGGGGAGTCGGACGCTGGAAGCGCCCGCTGACAACGGGGGGAATGCCTGCAGCACAACGTGCCGGCGGGGCCCGCGGCGCCAGGCTAACCAATACCAGCAACAGCAGGGCCAGCCACGGCACCTGGGCAAACAGTACGCAGTAGCCACAGGCGGCCAGGTGATGATGCCCGGCGTCACCGACCGCCCCCTCGGCGGCAGGCTCGGACGTGCCGTGCCCCTCGACCTTGCCGACCGCCCCCTCGGCGGCAGGCTTAAACGTGCCGTGCCCCTCGACCTTGCCGACCGCCCCCTCGGCGGAAGGCTCGAACGTGCCGTGCCCCTCTACTTCCGCGGCGCTCGGCGTGGGATCATGCTGGGCATGGCCTTGTCCGGTGCCTTGAGCCAGGCCTTGGTGGTGACCATGTCCATGGTGGTGTTGTCGACCGGCCTCGTCCTCCATCGCCAGGCGCTGGACCTGGCTGATCAGTGGGCCCACGAAGAGCATCAGCATGGCCAGCACCGCCAGCAGGCAGACCCGGCGCTGACGGCGGGGTCGGGAGCTCAAGAGACGAGCGGCTGAGGGCATGAAAGAGGCAACCTTAGCGATCGGGAATATGCAGACGGGCCACTATAGTGCAGCGCCTGGCGTTTGCCCACGGTGGAGGCATGCTCTTCCGAGGGACCTGTGCCGGCGGCAATGGGGGCACACGGGTCGATACCACCAGCCAGGGATCTATCGATGAGTGACGGCTACAAAGAGGGCGAAGGGACCGGTGACAGGATCGGCGGCGGGATCGATGAAGCAAGCGGTGAAGGCCTGCAACCGCATCCTGGGCCGGACCGAGAGGCGCCATCGCTTGGCAGTCAACGGCTGGATCGGCCGCTCCATGGGCCGTTGAACCAGTCTCGATGTCAGCCGTTGTCGCTGCGCTATCAGGCGCTGCTGGAGGAGGGACATCTGGTTGCCGATGCCGCCCAGGCCCGGGCGGTCGAGGCGCTGGACGCCTTGCAGCAGGAGCTCGCTGGCGGCGTGACGAGCCGGGGCCTGTACCTCTGGGGGCCGGTGGGGCGTGGCAAGACCTGGCTGATGGATCTGTTCGTCGAATGCAGTCCGGTGACGGTGCGTCGTTGGCACTTTCATCACTTCATGCGCTGGGTGCACCAGCGTCAGTATTACTGGCGCGGACAGCCCGACCCGCTGGCAAGGCTCGCCGAGGAGCTTTCCGCCGAGGTCGGGGTGCTGTGTCTCGATGAGGTATTCGTCGAGGACATCGCCGACGCCATGCTGCTGGGCGGGCTGATGCAGCAGCTGTTCGCCAGACGCCTGACGCTGGTGGCCACCTCGAACCAGCCGCCGGCCGAGCTCTATCGCGATGGCTTCAATCGCGAGCGTTTCCTGCCGGCCATCGCCGCCATGCAGGCCCATCTTCAGGTGCTCGAACTGGATGGCGGTCAGGATCATCGCCGCCATCCCGGCGACGTTCACCAGCGCTATTTTGTGCGTAGGGCCGGCGACCCCGGCATCCTGTCCGAGCAGTTTGTTCGGCTGAGCGGCAAGGCGGCGACGTCCCGAACACTGGCGCTTGGTGGCCGCAAGCTGGAGGCCAGAGGCCTCGAAGGCCAGGTACTCTGGTGCGACTTCGCGGCCTTGTGCGAGGCGCCGCTGGCGGCGCTCGACTTTATCGCGCTATGTGATCGCTTCGATACGCTGTTGCTGGGGGAGGTGCCGTGCCTGGCTTCGAGGCCTGATGAGGATGACAGCGACGGCAGAGCCGCGCCGGATCGGCAACCGGGCGCCCCGCGTCCCATCGCTCGTGGCACAGAAGACGCCAGTGAGCGGGTGGCCGCCGGTGATCGCGTACTGCCGCCGCTGGGGGCCAGGGACGACAGCGTGCGTCGCTTTATTGCCCTGGTCGACGAATGCTACGACCGCCGGGTACCGCTGGTGATCGAGGCGTCGGTGGCGATGGAGGAGCTTTATCCCGATGGCTATCTGGCGTTTGCCTTCCGGCGCACTCTGAGCCGGCTTGGCGAAATGCAGCTGGCGCGCTTCGGGCAGCGCCGGTTGCCTTGATCCTTGCGGCGTCAGCCTGGGCGAGGCCGTGATCGGCAGGCGCCGTCGAAAAGTGTCGGCAAGGACAATAACGCTCACAAGTGAACGGCAATAGACGGAAGTGGACAGCAATGGACGAAAATCGACAGATGAACGGGATCACCATCGAGCGCTTGAGCGCCGCTTCGCAACAGCTTGACCAGGTCGCCGACTGGACCTTTGACGCCTGGGGGCACCTGCATCCGGAGGCCGACATCGCCGGCTGGCGCCAGGCGGTGGCTCAGATGTGCGGTCCGGCCGGGGTGCCCTCGGTGTTCGTGGCGATGAAGGAGGGACAGGCCCTGGGCACGGCGAGCCTGTCGCCGGATGACATGAGTATTCGCCGGGAACTGTCACCGTGGCTCGCCTCGGTCTACGTGCCGCCCGAACAACGCGGTCAGGGGCTCGCCTCCGCGCTGGTACGACGGGTGGAGCGGGAGGCCCGCGACCACGGCATCGAGTGGCTTCACCTCTACACGCCGGATCAGCAGTCACTGTATCGCCGGTTGGGATGGGAAGAACTCGAAGAGCTCGACTATCTGGGTGAGCGGGTCACCATCATGCGGCGGCGGCTGATTGATGGGTGAAGTGAAAAGGTCGGTCGGAGGATGGACTGTGCTCAAACAGTCTTTTACGGAAGTTATCTGATTGAATTGTTTATAAAAAACGAAGGTGTGTGGTGGGGTGGGCTAGCCGCTGGGTTTGCCGCAGGCTAGCCTTCGTCAGGAGTATGCCATCTACCTTTATGAGATCGACTGACCCGGAGATCATGCCATGGACAAGCACACCATCGAAGGCAAGTGGAAGGAACTGAGCGGTGCCGCCAAGGAAAAGTGGGGAGAACTCACCGACGACGAGATTCAGCAGGCCGAAGGCAACAAGGAAAAGCTGATCGGCATCATCCAGCAGAAGTTTGGCCTGGCCAGAGAAGAGGTGGAGAAGGAGTTCGACAAGCTCAAGGGTCGGCTCGATCAGTAGCGGCGAGTGCCGCGGGCTCTGTCGCCCGTGCGGGCAGGCAGCGTCTTGTACCAGCGGGGAGTCATCGTGACTCCCCGTTGTTCGTTGTGGGTCAGGTCTGGTGTCCTCAGGTGCTCTCACCTTCCAGCAGGGCGAAGCCGACGTCGATCTGGCGTTCGGGGTCACGGCCCTCCAGACGGTCGATGATCTGCGAGGCGGCGAGCCGGCCGATGGCCTCGCGGGGGGAGGAGATGGTGGTCAGACGCGGCATCAGCGAGCGGCCGAAGGGCAGCCCGGTAAACCCGGCGATGGCGATGTCGTTGGGCACTCGCAGGCCCTGGCGCTGTGCGCCCAGCAGGGCGCCGCTGGCCATCACATCGTCGACGAAGTGGATCGCCTCGACGCCCGGGTGGTGGCGACGGACCTCGTCCAGCGCCGTGGCGCCGAGGTCGAAGTGGCTGTCCTGGTGCCACTCCATCAGCGGGGCCGCAAGTCCGGCCTTCTCGAGCCTGGTGCGGTGGCCGGCGTAGCGCTGGGCGGCGCGATAGTTGGACTCGAGCCGGGTGCCGGCGAAGACGATATGACGGTAGCCCCGAGCGATCAGATGATCGGCCATGGCGGCGCCTGCCTTTTCGTGGTCCATGCCGACGTTCATGTCCAGCGCCGGGCCCAGTTCCATGATTTCCACCAGCGGTCGAGGAAAACGTTCCAGCAGCGCGCTTAGCCCCGGCTGGTGGCGCAGGCCGGTGGTCACCAGGGCGGTGGGGGACCAGCCGAGAAAGGTGCGGATCAGCTCTTCTTCGCGCTGCATGCTGTAGTCGGTGTTGCCCAGCAGCATCTGGTAGCCGTGCTGGTCGAACTGTGCCTGCAGCCCCTGGATGACCTCGACGAACACCACATTGGACAGCGACGGCACGATCACCGGGATGAAGCGCGAGCTGGCCGAGGCCAGGCTACCAGCCACCATGTTAGGCACGTAGCCAACCTTGGCGATCGCCGCTTCCACCTTGTTGCGGGTGGTCTCGCGTACGCTGTCCGGGCGGTGAATCGCCCGGGACACGGTGATCGAGGAAACTCCAGCCTCACGGGCGACGTCGTCAAGCGTCGGGTTGTCCAGGCCCTTGCGGCGGCGGCGATCACCGCCCTGGGTCTCGTTCATCGGACTCTCCTTGATCGATGGCATCAGAGGGACGCCTGCCTTCCATGGTATGCCGAATGGGGCGCGCTGGCTCGCTCGTTCCCAGGCTGTCCCTGCGTCGCAGGTCAGTGGGGACATGGCCCAGCGCCTCGGCCTCGAGCGGCTGATGCCGAGCGCTTCATGCAGGGCACCCTGGATCAAGCGCTGCACACCTCGGGGCACCCATGGTCCCGACACCGGGATCACGGCGGTAGTTAGACATTGGTCGATGCCTATCGCTTTCGTGCTTGTGCAACAAGGGACTCTGGACTAAAAATGTTAGCGCTAACATTTTACAGGGCAGCAGCGCTGATCTTCACCCATCATCGCCGACCGGATTCCCTATCGTCCTGTTATCGGTATTGGTCGCTGGCCTTCGGTGTGCCGGGGACAGATACCGCCTCCCTGCTCCTTCCGCAGATGAAGTCGAAGCAGGCCATACTCTTGTTTGTCGGCCCTGACGGCCTCGTTACCGGAGAGCAGCATGAGCGAATCATCCACGACATCCGCCGGATCCCCTGTCTGTGGCGTGGTGGGACTTGGCGCCATGGGCATGGGCATCGCCCGAAGCCTTCTGCGTGGCGGCCTTGAGGTGATCGGTTGCGACGTTTCCAGCGCCTCCCGTCAGGCCTTCGAGGAAGCCGGTGGCGAGGCGGTGGCGTCGGCCCGCGAGCTGGCGCCGCGCTGTGACGTGGTGCTGCTGGTGGTCGTCAACGCCGATCAGGTCGAGGCGGTGCTGTTTGGAGAAGATGGCCTGGCAGCGACGCTTGCGTCGGGCAGCCTGGTGATCCAGTGCGCCACCGTGGCTCCGAGTTTCGCCGAATCCCTGGGACGCCGACTGGCAGAGGCTGGGCTGATGATGCTCGACGCCCCGATCAGCGGCGGGGCGGCCAAGGCGGCCAGCGGAGAGCTGTCGGTGATGGCCTCCGGGAGTGCCGAGGCCTTCGCCCTGGCCGAGGCACCGCTTGGTGCCATGGCGGCCACGGTCCACCGGCTGGGCGACGCGCCGGGGCCTGGCTCCAGCGTCAAGCTGGTCAATCAGCACCTGGCCGGGGTGCATATCGCCGCCGCCGCCGAGGCCATGGCGCTGGGCCTGAAGATGGGCATCGACGGTCGCGCGCTGTACCGGGTGATTACCCAGTCGGCGGGCAATTCGTGGATGTTCGAGAACCGGGTGCCGCACATTCTGGACGGCGACTATCACCCGCTGTCGGCCGTGGACATCTTCGTCAAGGACCTCAACATCGTCCACGACACCGGCCGCGAACTGCGCCTGTCGATGCCAGTGGCGGCCAGCGCCCTGCAGCAGTTTACCGCCGCCAGCGGCATGGGGCTGGGACGCGAAGACGACGCCGCGGTGGTCAAGGTCTACGCCGCCACCGCAGGGATCGCACTGCCCGCGGCCAATGACGACGACGCCGGATAAGGCCGCGTCGCGGCTGTGTTCCTCCCCTTTATTCACCGTATTTGACGAGGACTGACCATGACTCTGGTACTCGGCGCCATCGCCGATGATTTCACCGGTGCCACCGACCTGGCCAACAATCTGGTGCGCTCCGGCATGCGCACCGTGCAGATGCTTGGCGTGCCTACCGGCAAGCCGCTGCCTGAAGGTGTCGACGCCGTGGTCGTCGCGCTCAAGTCGCGCACCTGCCCGGTGGAGGAGGCGCTGGCCGACAGCCTGGCGGCGCTGGACTGGCTGACCGAACAGGGCGCACGCCAGGTCTTCTTCAAGTACTGCTCGACGTTTGATTCCACCGCCGAGGGCAATATCGGCCCGGTAGCCGATGCCCTGCTCGAGCGTCTGGGCGGCGATCAGACGGTGATGGTGCCGGCCTTTCCGACCACCGGACGCACGGTCTATCAGGGTCACCTGTTCGTCGGCGATCGCCTGCTCAACGACAGCGGCATGCAGGATCACCCGCTCAATCCGATGACCGACGCCGATCTGGTGCGGGTGCTGGGCGCGCAGACGTCGCATGCGGTGGGGCTTCTGTCCCACTCGGTGATCCGCCAGGGCGCCGAGGCCTGTGCCAGCCACCTCGAACGCCTGGGAGGTGACAAGGTCCGCCACGTCATCTGTGACACCCTGGATGACGCCGACCTTGAGGTGCTGGCTGCGGCCTGCGTCGAGCTGCCCCTGGTCACCGGCGGCTCGGGCCTTGGCCAGGCGCTGCCCGCCGAGTATCGGCGCAAGGGCTGGCTTGAGGCGGTCGACGACGCGGCTCGGCTGGCCTCGGCCCAGGGGCAGGCCCTGGTGCTTTCCGGTAGCTGCTCGCGGGCGACCCTGGCCCAGGTCGAGCACTTCCTCGAGCGCCATCCAGGGATCGCCTTGGACCCGCTGGCGCTGGCCGAGGGTGACGCGCCCATCGCCGAAGCGCTGGACTTCGTGCGTCGCCACTATCGTGACTCGCCGGATGAACCGGTGCTGGTCTACGCCTCGGCTGCACCCGAGCGGGTCAAGGCCGCCCAGCAGCGCCTGGGTGTGGCCAAGGCGGGCGAGCTGGTCGAGCGGGCCCTGGCGACCCTGGCCGCCACCCTAGTGGACGAAGGTGTCGGCAGGTTGCTGGTGGCCGGCGGCGAGACCTCCGGTGCGGTGGTCTCGGCGCTGTCGCTGGACCAGTTGCATATCGGCGGGCAGATCGATGCCGGGGTGCCCTGGACCCAGGCCCGCGTCGGCGGGTCGACCCTGTCGCTGGCGCTCAAGTCCGGCAACTTCGGGGGCGTCGATATCTTCAGCCGCGGCTTTAAGGTGCTCAAGGAGATGAGCCAATGAGTGCACGTGACGTCAATCGTCTGCGCGAGCAGATCGCGACCTACGGCAAGTCGCTGTTCGACCGCGGCCTGACCATGGGCTCCAGCGGTAATATCAGTGTGCGTCTGGACGACGGCGGCTGGTTGATGACCCCGACCAACGCCTGCCTGGGACGACTCGATCCGGCCAGCATCTCGACGTTGTCGGCGACGGGGGAATGGCTCGATGGCGACAAGCCGACCAAGGAAAGTTTCCTGCATATGGCGATGTACGCCGAGCGGCCCCAGTCCGAGGCCATCGTCCATCTGCACTCGACCCACTCGGTGGCTGTATCCTGCCTGCCGGATGTGGACCACCACGACTGTATTCCGCCGCTGACCGCCTACTACGTGATGCGCGTCGGTCGCCTGCCGCTGGTGCCCTACCACGTGCCGGGGGACCCCAGCCTTGGCGACGCGGTACGTGGGCTCGCCGGCAAGCACAGCGCGGTGCTGCTGGCCAACCACGGCCCGGTGGTGGCGGGCAAGTCGCTGGAGGCAGCGGTCTACGCCACAGAAGAGCTCGAGGAGACCGCCAAGCTGTTCCTGCTGCTGCGCGGCCAGAATCCTCGAGGGTTGACGCCAGAACAGGTAGAGGAACTCGAAGCGCGCTTCCCCCGAGACTGACCCGGGGCTATTGGCGTCGGCAATGCCTCGATACTGGGCCCCCGACGCGAGGCCCGCACGACAATGACAATCAGGAGAGCGAGATGCCCCGCCTGGCCGCCAACCTCAGCATGATGTTCACCGAACACGCCTTTCTCGACCGCTTTGGCGCCGCCGCCAAGGCGGGCTTTGCCGGCGTCGAGTACCTTTTCCCCTACGACTTCGAGGCGCACGAGCTGCGTGAGCGGCTCGACCAACATGGGCTGACGCAGGTGCTGTTCAACCTGCCCCCCGGCGACTGGGAGGCAGGTGAGCGAGGCCTTGCCAGCCTGCCGGGGCGCGAGGGGGAGTTCCGCGAGGGGCTCGAGCGTGCGCTCGACTACGCCGCGGCGCTCGACTGTCCGCGCCTGCATGCCATGGCGGGGCTGCTGCCGCAAGGCGCCAGCGAGGCCACCCGAGAGGCTCATCTGGCCACCTACGTCGACAACCTTTCCCATGCCGCCGAGGCCTGTGGCCGGGCCGGGCGTACCCTGTTGATCGAGCCGATCAACGGCCGCGACATGCCGGACTTCCTGTTGCAGCGCCAGGAGCTTGCCAGGGAAGTGATCCAGCGCGTCGGCTCGCCCCACCTCCGGCTGCAGTTCGACCTGTACCACTGCCAGATCGTCCAGGGCGACCTGATCCGTACCCTGGAAGCCCAGTTCGATGTGGTGGGACACGTGCAGCTTGCCGGGGTCCCGGAGCGCCATGAGCCGGACCAGGGGGAGGTGAACTTTGGCCCGGTGCTCGAGCGTCTCGACGCCCTTGGCTATGACGGCTGGGTCGGCTGTGAATACCGCCCCGCAGGTGACACCGTCGATGGCCTGGGCTGGGCGCGCGCCCATGGTGTTGTTGCCAAATAACTCGCCGCAGAAGGAGGAGGGCTTCCATGCATATCTTGATGACTGGTGCCTCTGGTGTATCGCTGGGGCAGCGCCCGGCGTGGGCCATCGTCCCTAAAGGAGGAGAACACCCATGCATATCTTGATTACTGGTGCAGCCGGCTTCCTTGGCCAACGTCTGGTTCAGGCGCTGCTGGCCAAGGGCGAGGTCAACGGCCAGCCGCTTTCGCGCCTGACCCTGGTCGACCAGAGCACGCCGCCCCACCCGCATGACGCGGGCCAGGTGGCGGTGACGTCCACCGCTCGGGATCTTACCGAAGAGGGAGCCTGGGACGCCCTGCTGGATGGCGCCCCGGACGTGATCTACCACCTGGCGGCGGTGGTCAGCTCCGCCGCCGAGGCCGATCTGGAGCTGGGGCTTGCGGTCAACTTCGACGCCACCCGGGCGCTGCTCGATGGCTGTCGCCAGCGTGGCCTGGCCGCGACCCGGGTGATCATGGCCAGCTCGGTGGCGGTGTACGGCGGCGAGTTGCCCGAGGTGCTCGACGACATGACCGCGCTGCGGCCCCAGAGCTCCTACGGCAGCCAGAAGGCCATGTGCGAGTTGTTGATCAACGACTACAGCCGGCGCGGCCTGGTCGACGGTCTGGTGCTTCGCCTGCCGACCATCGTCATTCGTCCAGGCCGGCCCAACGCCGCGGCCTCGAGTTTTGCCTCGAGTATCCTGCGTGAGCCCCTGAACGGCGAGGCAGCGGTGTGCCCGGTGCCCACCGAACTCGAATTGTTCGTGATGTCGCCTGGCAAGGTGGTTCAGGCGCTGGTCCACGGCGCCGAAGTCGCCGCCGATGCCCTGGGTGACTTCCGCGCCTTCATGCTGCCGGGTATCAGCGTAAGCGTGGCGGCCATGCTCGACGCGCTGGAGCGTCAGGGTGGCGCTCAGGCGCGGGAGCTGGTGAGTTTCGAGCCGGATGAGCGTATCCGCGCCATCGTCGAGAGCTGGCCTGGGCGCTTTCGTACCGACAAGGCCGAGGCCCTTGGCTTTGTCGGTGACAGCGACTTCGATGCCATCGTCGAGGCCTTTGTCGAGGATCAGGCGACGGGCTAGCGGTGGGGAATCGGGGCTGACGGTGGTTGCCCAGGGTCTGGCGAGGGAGCCTAGCGTGGGTCTTCGGGGGTATCCAGGTCGCGCACCACGCCGGGATCATCGACGTCGATCTCGAGCAGTGCCTGGCGGTGGCGGTGTAGTAACGCTCGGGCGCCGTCCTGGCCGTGAAGCTGAGTCATCTCGGACCAGAAGTCGCAGCCAACGATCACCGGGTGGCCGGGTTGGCCGTGAAAGCGCGGCCGGACCAGTCGGTCGGCCCTGGCGCTGGCGGCAAGCCGGCGGCAAGTCGGCGCCGAGATCCAGGCCATATCGCCGAGCCATACCGCCGCTGCGGTGAGCTCAGGACTTTGCTGCTGGCGTTGCTGAAGCAGCCAGCGAAAGGCCGCCGACAGGCTGTCGCCGAGGGCGTCGCTGGGACGTTCAAGCGACAGCAGCTCGAGGTTGGCTGACGGTGCAAGGTCCCAGTCGGAGAGGCTCTCGCCCGGGCCCAGCACCACCAGCCGCCGAGGGGTCAGCTCGGCCGCCGCCGCAAGGCTTGCCGCCAGCAGTCGACGACCATCCTTGAGGCGTGCATGGCGCTTGTCCGCGGCGCCGAAGCGCCGTGAACGACCCGCCGCCGCTACTACACAGATCAGCGGGGTGGCGTGGGACGGATGGCGGCCATCCTCACGAGAGGGGGTTGAAGCAGGAGTGCCCGACTGGCCGCTAGAGTGCATGGCGGTCCTTGCCCCGGCGTACCCGAACGATATCGGCCATCACCGCCAGGGCAATCTCCGCCGGGGTCTTGCTGCCCAGGTTCAAGCCGATCGGCATATGGATACGCGCGATCTCGTCATCGCTCAGACCACCGCTGCGGAATAGCCGCTCGGCCCGCGCCCGGGACGTCTGCAGCGATCCCATCACCCCGATGTAGAACGCCTCGGAGCGTACCGCCTCGATCATCGCCAGATCATCGATGCGCGGGTCGTGGGTCAGCGCCACTACCGCCGTGGCAGCATGGCAGCCACCTTCGGCGATAAAGCGTGACGGTAGGGTCGCCACCTTCTCGATGTTGCCGGAGGCGCCCCCGAGTTCATCGATAAAGGACTCCAGCATGCCTTCCCGAGGGTCGCAGACGATCACCTCGAAGCCGAGCCCCACGGCGAACTGGGCGCAGGCGACGGCCACCGGCGAGACCCCGGCAAGCAGCAGTCGGGCGGCCGGGCCGACGCGCAGTTGCGCACTGGCCTCACCATTCCCATCGACCAGAACGACGCGATCACCCAGGCCATCGTCCTGAGTGAGCGAGAGCGTGCCGGTGTCCAGGTCTACCCGGCGAATCAGCGGCTTGCGTCCTTCCAGCGCCGCCTCCAGGGCCGAGAAGTGCGCCAGTGCCGCCTGGTCGGGGGCGAAGCGTTCGACCAGCACATCGAGCACGCCGCCGCAGGGAAGGCTGGGCGCCGGGTAGTCGACGCCATCGCCGGCGCCGTAGCGCACCCGCCTGACCGGCGTATCGAAATCACCCTGCCCAAGGCGCTCAAGAAAGTCCTCCTCGACGCAGCCGCCGGACAGCGAGCCAACGTGATCACCGTCACGGGTAGCAGCCAGCCAGGCGCCGGGTTCGCGTGGTGAGGAGCCATAGGTGGACAGCACCGTGGCCAGCCACAGGGTGCGCCCGTCGCGCAGCCAGGCGAGGGCACGTCGCACCACCGTAAGATCCAGATGTTGCATGGTCAGCGTGTCCTGTGTGTGACGAGCGCCACGCGATCAGCGTGGCGCTCGGGTGGCGGGTCAGGCCCCCAGTGCGGCCTTGAGCGCCTCCGGCCGCATCGGCAGGTCGCGCAGGCGCACGCCGGTGGCGTGAGCGATGGCGTTGGCGATGGCCGGCGCTACAACGCAGGTGCCAGGTTCGCCTAAGCCGACCGGGGTGTGGTCGTTGTCGACGAATTCAAGGTCCAGCTCCGGCACCTGATGCATGCGCAGCGGCGTATAGCTGTTCAGGTTGAGGTCCGCAGGCTGGCCTTCGGCGTACTCGGTGCCTTCGTGCAGGGCCATCGACAGGCCCCATAGCAGCGAGCCCTCCAACTGGGCCATGGCACCGTCGGGATGGGCCAGGGTGCCGGCATCCACCACCGAGGTCAGCTTCTCGACCGTCACCTCGCCGCTGGCACGATCCACCTTGACGCGGGCGACACAGGCCACCCAGGTCGGCATATGGCGTTCCTGGCCGAAGCTCAGCGCCACACCGAGACCGGTGTCCTCGGGCAGGGCGTCGCGCTCGTTCCAGCCGGCCTTGTCGAGGGTGCGTTCGAGCACTGTCTTGAGGCGCTCGGCGCCGCCGACGCTGTTGGGCGCCTCGCCGGCGTTGCGTCCTTCGGCCTTGAGCAGGTTCCGGCGGAACTCGGCAGGGTCCTGGTCGGCGGCCAGTGCCAGTTCGTCGATATGGCTCTCCACCGCCCAGGTGGTCCAGCCTGGCCCCACCGCACGCAGATAGCCGGGAACGAAGGCCTCGTGGGCCTTGTGGTTCTGCTGGGCCCACACCCGCTGGGCGCCCAGTGCGTACCAGTGGTCGGCACCACTGATGGCAAAGGAATCGATCTTGCCGCCACCTTCGACGAATTCGCCGAGAAAGCCGGGTGCGATATCGGCGGTGGGCCAGCCGGCGGCGGCGGCGTGTTCGCTGGCCTGGATGGCGCCGTCGGCTGCCAGGGCCGAGCGCAGCCGCTGCACCGAGGGTGAGCGCACGCAATCCATGCGACTGTCATCGGGGCGGGTAAAGACCATCTTGACCGGGGCACCCACGGCCTTGGCTGCCAGCGCCGCAGGCACGGCATAGTCGCCATAGAGACGGCGTCCGAAGCCGCCGCCCAGATAGTACTGGTGGAAGGTCACCTGGCTCTCGTCGACTTCCAGCGCCTTGGCTACCAGGGGCACCGCCACGGACTGCTGCTGGTTGCCGCAGTGGACGTGCCAGTGGCCGTCGCGCTCGACCACGGTGGCGTTGACCGGCTCGAGCTGGAAGTGCAGCACGCTGGACGTGGTGTAGGTGGCATCGATCAGCGACACGTCCTCGGCGGACGCGGCCTGCTCGAGGGTGGACGTCACCTCGCCGATATCGACGAACAGGGCGCCGTTGTCACGGCTCGGTGACTGGGTCAGACGGCGGCCTTCATCGAGAATGTCGGCCTCTGTGATCGAGATGCCGGAGCCGTTTTCCCATTCAATCTTCAGCGCATCGGTGGCACGCATGGCGGCGGAAAAGTTGTCGGCGATCACCGCCAGCCAGCCCTGGCACAGGCCCGAGGGGTCTTCCAGACGGATGGTCTGGCGATAGCCGGCGATGGACTGGGCCGCGCTGTCATCGATGGAGGTGGCGCGGGAGCCGAAACGGGTAGGCGGCAGCACCGGGCGGGCATAGAGCATCCCTTCGACCTTGGCGTCGATGCCGAAGACGGCCTCACCGGTGGTCTTGGCGGGGATGTCCTGGGCCCGGCCGGAGGTGCCCAGCACGCGGCGCTCGGAGGCCGGCTTGAGCTCGATGGCTTCAAGCTCTTCGGCGCTGTAGCTGCGCGACAGGGTGCCGCTGGCAACGATCTCGCCGTAGCCGATGCGCTTGTCGCCGCTGATGACCTGACCGTCACGGGCCTGGCAGTCGGCGGCGTCGACCTCGAGCAGGCGCGCACCTGCTTCGATCAGCGCCTGGCGTCCGGCGGCGCCGGCACGGGACAGCGGCAGGAAGCTGTGGTTCACCGACCAGCTGCCCCCGGTGATCATGTAACCCCACTTGGGGTCGCTGTCGACGTATTCGATGGCGATCGTCGCCGGGTCAACCTCAAGCTCCTCGGCCACCAGGCGGGCCAGGCTGGTGCCCACGTGCTGGCCCATCTCGGCCTTGGTGCAGTGCAGGGTGACGTGACCCTGGGCGTCGATGGCGTACCACAGGGTCGGCTCGAAGCGACCCTTGGCCAGGGCCTCGCTGGCCGCGTCGGCGGCGCCGAAGGCCATGCCGGGCAGGCCAAAGGCGAGCACTGCGCTGGCGCCCAGGGTGCCGATCAGAAAGCCGCGGCGGCTAAGACCGGGGCCAGCTTGGCGGTCGGCTGGTGACGTATCGCTGCGGACTGCGGAAGCGCCCCGATGGGCCGCCAGGGTGTCATCAAACCGGCTCATGGCGGGGCTCCTCGGCGCTGGTACGGGTTTCGCTGCGGGCAGCAGTAGCGGAGGCGGGGTCGAAGGTCTCGACGCCACCCTGCTGAAGCGAGGAGGCGCGTTTCACCGCGCGATGGATGCGCACGTAGGCCATGCAGCGGCACAGGTTGCCGCTCATGCCCTGGGTGATCTCGTCATCGCTGGGGGAAGGCTTGCGCTTGAGCAGATCGGCCGCCTGCATGATCTGACCGGATTGGCAGTAGCCGCACTGGGGCACCTGCTCTTCTCGCCAGGCCTGTTGCAGCGGGTGGTTGCCGTCGGCGTCGAGGCCTTCGATGGTGGTGATCTCGGCACCTTCGGCGGCGGCCAGCGGCAGCACGCAGCTACGCGTGGCCGAGCCGTTGAAGTGGATGGTGCAGGCGCCGCACTGGGCGATGCCGCAGCCGAACTTGGTGCCGGTCAGGCCCAGGGTATCGCGCAGTACCCACAGCAGTGGGGTCTGGGGATCCACCTCGACGCTCACCGCTTCGCCGTTCAGGGTGAAGCTGGTCATGGGGGCTGGTTCCTCGCTGGTTTCATTGCGTAGCTTCAGGGTCCGTTGGTGCTTCTGATTTTTCTTGTCTGCGTCCCTTTTACCCGTTCTTGAGGCAACAGGGGACGCGAGGACGGTCGGGATGCCGTAACTGGCACACCATCTGCCTCTTAATAAGCGATGTCGCGATACTATAGACCAGTCGACTAGTGGGCAACGTTGAATGCGGGAACGGGCGAAATGCGTGGATGGCGGTTACCGCAAAGGCGCCGGGGGCGTCTGGCGCCTCTCGTGGTGAGGGCTGCTTCTCGACATGGAGTTCAGGGCGTCAGTGAATCTAGCTCTCGCTGAGACGTCGATGGAGTGCGTCGCCCTTGAGCATTTCGGGGTTCAGGCGAATGCCCAGCCCCGGCTCGCCACTGACGCGGATCATGCCGTCCTCGACCGGCGGCAGGCCCTCGACGCAGTCGGCGTACCAGCCGAAGTAGAAGGCTCGGGTGAATTCCTGCTCGGCGACGTTGGCAAGCGCCATGGCCAGGTGGGTGGATACCGCCAGCGTCACCGGGCCGGAACAATCATGGAAGGCGATCGGGCGACCCTCGGCTTCGGCCAGGGCGGCGGCCTTGCGGGCGAAGCTGACGCCGCCGCCCCAGGTCACGTCGATGATCGGGGTGTGGATACGTCCGCGATGCAGCAGGTCGCGAATCTGACCCAGGCCGCCGAGGGTCTCGCCGCCGGCCAGGGGGACGCAGGTGTCGGCCAGCTCGCCGAGCTGGTCGAAGCGATCCATCCACAGTGGGTCCTCGATCCAGTCCGGGTCGATGGGGGCCAGCGCCTGACAGATGGTGCGCGCCGCCGGCAGACTCCAGAGTCCGTGCAGTTCCGCCTTCAGGCGCATGCGATCGCCGTGGACACGACGGATCTCCTCGAACGGCCACAGCGCACGATTGAGATCGGCGGGCGAGATGGACATGCCGTGGCGGGCGCCTTCGGCGAAGTCGAAGGGCCAGATCTTCATGGCGGATATGCCCATCTCGAGAAGCTCTGCGGCGAGCTCTGCCGGACGCTCGAGAAAGGCGTCCAGGTCCTCGTAGCGGGGAGACGCCCCGTCATCCCCCGAGCCACCCTTGATGCCGAAGTTGTCCGGGCGTACCTCGGCGGACTTGGACACATAGTCGGGGCCGGCGCAGGTGTTGTAGAGCGGCACCCGCGCTCGGGTAGCGCCACCGAGCAGGTCATGCAGCGGCAGGCCGGCACGCTGACCGGCCAGGTCCCACAGGGCCACGTCGATGGCGGACAGCGCGCGGGTCTCGGCACTGGTGCCGCCAAAGCCCACGTAGGGTTGCATCTTGCGATGCAGCGCCTCGATGCGGGAGGCATCCTCGCCCAGCAGCAGGGGAGCGAGGCGGCCATGAACATCGGCATCGATGGCGTCGGTGCCGAACCAGCTCTCGCCCAGGCCCACCAGGCCGTCCTCGGTGTGGACGCGCACCCAGATCAGCGACGGACGAGCCGCAGGCCGCAGGGTTTCGATACGCTGGATCTTCATGCTGGTCTCCGCAAGGTTCAGTGTTTCGCTACCGTTGATCGGCCCCGTTCGTCATCGCCGCGTACCGCCACCGTTCACCGCTGTTGTGCATCTTCAATGACCACCCTCGCTGACGTCGCTTGATCCGCTCAGGCAGCTTGCGGGTGGCCGCCGTCAAATGACGTGTGACGGAAGCATCATGGCCGCTTTGACTGTGATTCGCCGAGCAGACTGACCAATTCCGGGACCAGTCTTTCACCGTGGCCGGCATCGACGATGTCCTGGTAGAGCTGGGTGATCGCCTGGCTGAGCTGGCGCGAGGCGCCGAGGTCCTCGGACATGCTTTGATAGTAGCCCACGTCCTTGAGCGAGTTGGACAGGCTGAAGCGGAAGCCTGAAGGGTCGGCGTCGGTCAGGAAGGGACGCAGGCGTTCGAGCACCACGCCGCCGCCGCCACCGTTGCCCAGCACCTCGAGCAGCACGCCGTCGTCGATGCCGGCGCGTCGGGAGGCGGCGCTGGCCTCGGCCAGTACGGCGGTGAAGCCTAGCGAGACGAAATTGTGCAATAGCTTCAGAGTGTGGCCGGCGCCCACCGGGCCGCCGTGGGTGATGTGCTCGGCGAAGGCGCCAAACAGCGGCTTGAGCTCGTCAAACAGCGCCTGATCGGCACCGACGATCAGGTTGAGGCGGCCCTCGGCGGCCTCCTTCGGGGTGCGGGTCATGGCGGCGTCGACGAAACGGCCACCGGCCTCGCGCACCCTGGCGTCGATGGCCTGGGTGGAGCTGGGGATGGCGGTGGAGCAGTCGACCACGATCTGGCCTGGCTTGAGCCCCTCCAGCACGCCGCCTTCGTCGAACAGCACGCTTTCCACCTGGGGAGTGCCGGTGACGCACAGGATCACCAGATCGGCGGTGTCGGCGACCTCGCGGGCGCTGGTCAGAGCGCTTGCCCCTTTGTCGATCAGGTCGTCGCTGGGCTGATTGCCGGGGTGATCGAGAAAGCTCAGGCGATGGTCCGCGCGCAGCAGGCTGGTGGCGATCCCGTGGCCCATCAGGCCGACGCCGATCAGGCCGACGTGAAGCGAGGTGGTCATGTCCCTTTCCTTGTGGTGGTGATGATGGTTGTTGGTCGGTGGTCGAGAGAAGCGGCCCGACACGCTCGGGAATTGCTTGTGTCAGGCCCAGGCTTTTCCAGCGACGTCTAGCCGTGATGAATCGCAATGGTCTTGATGCGGGTATAGCTCCTGAGCCCTTCAAAGCCCTTTTCGCGGCCGTGGCCGGAGCGGCCGACGCCGCCGAAGGGCAGCTCGATACCACCGGCGGCGCCGTAGTTGTTGACGAACACCTGGCCCGAACGGATCGCCTTGGCCAGACGCAGTTGGCGGCCGCCGTCGGCGGTCCATACGCCCGCACACAGGCCGAAGTCGGTGGCGTTGGCCAGGCGTGCGGCCTCGGCCTCGTCGGCGAAGGCCTGGACCACCAGTACTGGGCCGAACAGCTCCTCGCAGCTAACGCCGTGGCCTTCTGGCACCTGGGTCAACAGGTGGGGGACCACGAAGTGGCCGTCCCGGGGGGCGTCGTCGGCCAGGCGTCCACGGGCGGCGATGTGGATGCCATCATCCTGTGCCGCCTGGATCAGCGTCATCACCTTGTCGCGCTGGCGTTCATTGATCAGCGGTCCGCAGTCCGGGTCGTTTTCGCCAGCGTCGCAGGTCAATTGCGAGAAGCGCTCGCTCAGTGCCGCCACCACCTCATCGTGGATGCTCTGCTCCACCAACAGACGGCTGCCGGCGGAACAGGTCTGGCCGGCGTTCTGGATGATCCCGCGTACCACGGCGTCCAGGGCGCGTTCACGGTCGGCGTCGGCGAACAGCAGCTGGGGCGACTTGCCGCCGAGTTCCATGGTCACCGGCACGTGGTGCACCGCCGCCGCCTGAGTCACCAGGGTGCCGGTCTCCGGCGAGCCGGTGAACGACAGATGATCGATGCCGGGGTGGGCGGCCAGGGCGGCGCCGGCTTCACGGCCGAGGCCAGGCACCAGGTTGAGCGCGCCTTCCGGCAGCCCGCAGTCGACGGCCAGCTGGGCCAGGCGCAGCACGCTCAGACAGGCGTCCTCGGCGGGCTTGAGCACGCAGGTGTTGCCAGCGGCCAGCGCCGCCGCCACGCAGCGTCCGAAGATCTGGGCCGGGTAGTTCCAGGGGATGATCTGGGCGCACACGCCCCAGGGCTCGCGCAGGGTCATCACCGCATAGTCGGGATCGAAGGGGATGGTCTCGCCGTGGAGCTTGTCGGCGGCGCCGGCGTAGAAACGGAAGTAGCGCGCGCAGGCGGCGATGTCGCCCCGGGCCTGGCTGATCGGCTTGCCGGTGTCGGCGCACTCGAGGGCGGCCAGGGTCTCCCTGTCGGCGTCGATGGCCTGACTGAAGGCATACAGCCATTCACTGCGCGCCCGCGCCGAGAACGTCGACCACTGGCCAAGCTCGCCTGTGAAGGCTGCCCGGGCGGCGGCCACCGCAGCATCGACGTCGGCTGCGCTGGACGCGGCGATACGGGCGATGACTTCGCCGCTGGCCGGGCGCAGCACCTCGAGGGTGTCGGCGGTATCGACCCAGTGACC
Source organism: Halomonas sp. DP1Y21-3 (assembly GCF_019801245.1). Taxonomy (NCBI): domain Bacteria; kingdom Pseudomonadati; phylum Pseudomonadota; class Gammaproteobacteria; order Oceanospirillales; family Halomonadaceae; genus Halomonas; species Halomonas sp. DP1Y21-3. The sequence continues at coordinate 854,539 of NZ_JAHVJM010000001.1, read as the reverse complement.
GCCGATCAGGGCGCCGGTGGGTGGAGTGAGGGGGAGGGCGTGCATGCTGTCGACTCCTGAGAAGGGGCGGAAGATGGGGTGGGCCCCGGCGCGGCCGGGGCAGTGATCGGTATCAGTAGAGCAGATCGACCAGGCCCAGCGAGATCCAGGGCATGTAGGTGATCGCCATCAGGCAGGCCAGGACCACCAGCACGAAGCGCGCAAGCCAAGGGATCAGCTCGTCGATGGACAGCTTGGCCACGGCGCAGGCGGCGAACAGATTGACCCCCAGCGGAGGGGTGAACATGCCGAGCGCCAGGTTGACCACCACGATCAGGCCGAAGTGCACCGGGTCGATGCCGTACTGCACGGCGATGGGGGTGAAGATCGGGGCCAGCACCAAGATCGCCGCCGAGGTCTCGACGAACATGCCGATCACCAGCAGCATCACGTTCACCGCCAGCAGGAAGCTGACCGGGCTCTCGAACACCTGGGTGACCCAGGCGGCAACCTCGCCGGGCAGCCCCGAGCGGCTGATCAGGAAGCTGAACAGCGCCGCCGCCGAGATGATCAGCATCACCGTGGCGGTGGAAATCACGCTCTGGCGCAGGATCGGCACCAGTTCCGACAGTGGCAGCTCGCGGTAGACCAGACCGCCGACGATCAGTGCGTAGAACACCGCCACCGCCGAGGCCTCGGTAGGGGTGAAGACCCCGCCATAGATGCCGCCGATGACCACCACCGGCATCAGCAGAGCGGCCCAGGCACGACGCATTGAGGTGGTGAAGGCGGCGCGATCCTCGCGGTCGCGCAGGCCGTAGCCGCGCAGCTTGCAGAAGATGTACAGAAACAGCAGCAGCGCCGAGCCAATCAACAACCCCGGACCGATACCGGCAATGAACAGGCGCCCGATCGAGGTGTCGGTGCTGACGCCGTAGAGGATCAAGGGGATGGAGGGCGGGATCAGTACGCCGAGCTCCGCCGAGGAGGCCTGGATCGAGGCCGCCAGCGGACGCGGGTAGTCGTGAGCCACCATCGCCGGAATCAGGATGGAGCCGATGGCGAAGGTGGTGGCCACGCTCGAGCCGGAAACCGCGGCGAACATCATGCAGGTCAGCACGCAGGTCATGGCGAGCCCGCCCTGGAGCCCGCCGACGATGGACTTGGCCAGGTCCACCAGGCGCTGGGAGATGCCGCCGGCGGCCATCAGGTTGCCGGCCAGGATAAAGAAGGGGATCGCCATCAGCGGGAAGTTGTCGATGCCGACGAACATCTGCTGGGGCACCATCAGCAGCGGAAAACGGGTGAAGAACTCGATACCGATCACCGATGCCAGCAGGATCGACACGGCGATCGGCACGCCCAGGGCGAACAGGATGATCAGCGATAGTCCGATAGCGGCGTTCATGGCTGCTTCCTCCCTTCGGTACCGGACGAGGTGCCTGTGTCAGGGCCAGGTCTGGATTCGGATTCAGGCACGTGGGCGGGGGCCTCGGCATCGACCACGCCGATGGTCTCGCGTCCGGTCAGCTGGGCGATCAGTCGAGTGATCACCGACAGCAGCGAAAAGGCGGCGCCGATCGGAATGGCGGCGTAGATCCAGGCGATCGAGATGCCGACGCCGGAGAGCATCTGGTTCTGCACGCGCAGCGTCATCTGATAGCCGTAGATCACCAGGATCGCCAGAACGATCATGCAGCAGGTGGCGATCAGTATCTCCAGCGCCTTGAGGGCGGAGGTCGGCACCAGCTTGTAGATCACTTCGACGGCCATCATGTAGCCGCCGCGAAAGGTCGCTGCGGCGCCCAGAAAGACGCACCAGATCATGGTGGAGCGGGCCATCACCTCCGACCAGGTGGAGGGGGCGTCGAACACGAACCGGGTCAGCACCTGGTAGAAGCCAAGGCTTACCGAGGCGATCAACATCAGCACCGCTGCGTAGAGGGCGACCTGGGAGATGGCCCGCTCGAGACGGAAGAACAGATCCAGCATGGGGCTTTCCTCATCGCGGGTAAGGCCCGAGGACGGGTCAGGCTTGCCCGCCCAAGCGCTCGCCAACGGCAGGTAGCGAGCGCTCGGGCGGGAAGGTCAGTCGAGGATCGGTGGACGATCAGCTGCCGCAGTCGCTGGAGCGAATGCGATCGAGCATATCCGAGCCGTACTCGTCGGTGTAGACCGAGTAGGAGGGCTCGACGGCGGCCTGGAACTGGGACTTGTCGATGTCATCGACCACGGTCATGCCCTTGGCCTTGAGTTCCTCGACGCCTTCGGTCTCGAGTCTCGACACCATCGCTCGCGTGGCCTCGGCGCCGGCCTGGGCGGCCTCCATGAACCAGCCCTTCTGCTCATCGGACAGGCCGTCCCAGAGGATCGGCGAGGCCAGCATGATGGCCGGAGAATAGACGTGGCCGGTCAGCGACAGGCGATCCTGGACCTCCCACAGATTGCCGGTGAGGATCACCGAGATGGGGTTTTCCTGGCCGTCCACGGTGCCCTGCTGAAGCGCGGTAAACAGCTCCGGGAAGGCCATCGGTGTCGGATGTACGCCCATCTCGTTGAACGCCGCCATGTGCATCTCGTTTTCCATGGTGCGGATCTTGAGACCCTGGGCATCTTCGGGGGTCTCGATGTCACGCTGGCTGTTGGTCATGTGGCGGAAGCCGTTCTCGGTCCAGGCAAGACCCACCAGGTCGTGCTCGCCGATCTTGTCGAGCAGGTCCTGGCCGACCTCGCCATCCAGCACGCAGCGGGCGTGGTCGTAGTCCTTGAACAGAAACGGCAGGTCGAGCACGTAGGTCTCGGGGACGAAGTTGCCCAGCGGCCCGGTGGAGGTGACAACGGCGTCGATGGTGCCGATCTGCAGGCCTTCGATCATGGCGCGCTCGCCGCCCAGCGCACCGGAGGGCTGCTCGTTGACCGTAAATTCGCCGTCGGACAGCTCCTCCAGGGTCGCCTTGAAGGCATCGATACCCTCGGAGTAGTGAGAGCTGTCCGAGGTGGTGTGGCCGACGGTGATGGTCTGGGCGGCAGCCGCTGGCAGGGCAAACCCGGCCAGTGCCACGGCCAGCAGGCAGGGCTTGAGGTGAAAGGCGGGGCGGCGTGTTGCGTGGCGTACAGTCGTCGTCATTGTTGTTTCCTCTTTGCGGGATGACGCTTGGGTGTGGCCGTGCCCGGTGGCACGGCCGGATCAGTGCTCGTGGTCGGCCAGGGCTCGTCCTCGCCTTAGCCGCTCGAAGTAGTCGTCGCCACCGATCTGACCGCCCTTGAAGGCGATCTCTAGATCCTGGTAGCGCGGGTCGTCGCTGTGGGCCTGGCACAGCGGCGAACCCGGGGTGTCCGGCAGCGGCATCTTGACCGTCAGGGCATGGATGTTCAGGGCGGTGATGGCATGGCTCGAGGTGTCGCCGCCGGCCACGCACACCCGGGTCAGCCCCTGATCGTCCACCAGCGCCTTGAGCATCTCGCCGAGGGCCTTGCCCAGACTGTGGCGGCTGGATTCGGTGGCCAGGCTGTCGTCGTGGCTGTCGGGTCCCATGGCGGTGTGCAGGATGACGCTGCGGCCACTGCTCAGGGCATCCAGTGCCTTGAGGATGGCGGTAGCCATGGCCTCGTTGCGATGGGCGGGGATGGCCAGGCTGCGGGCGTCGAGCTCGATGCGCTGAAAACCGGCGTGTTCGACCGCCCAGTGAATCTGGCGTGCGGTGGTGCTGGAGACGCTGCCGGAGACCACCGCGATGCGCTCGACCGAACGGGGCGGAGTGAAGTCCTCGCCACCTTCCACCAGCCCCAGGCGTTGCCACTCGGCGAGCAGGGCATACTCGACACCGGACGAGCCGACCACGAAGCCGCCCTTGCCGCCTTGTTGCTGCGGGCGAGTGCGCCAGAGTTGATGACCCACCGCCTGTTGATGGGTGGGTTCGAGCACGTCGAACAGCACCGCCGGATGCTCGGCGAGGGCGTGATCCACGCGTTCGTCGATATCCGGCAGGGCCAGGCCGGGCACATCGATCAGGCCGACCGGCAGAGTGGTCTGGGCGGCCAGGTGGCGGCGCAGGTCCGCCTCGTGCATGGGGGTGACCGGGTGGCGCGACATCACGGGGTGTCGATCGATGCGGTAGATCTGATCCTGATAGGCGGCGTAGAGCTCGCCGAAGACGGTGTAGCGGCGCATCTGCGGCACCCCCACCACCAGTGGGATCGGTGTCTCGCCGAAGACGCCGCGCGCGACCTCCATGGCACAACCGATGCTGCCGACCTCGGGGCTGCTGTCGAAGGTGGAGCAGGTCTTGTAGTGGGTCAGCGCTGCGCCCTGTTCGGCCAGCCACTGGAAGGAACGCTTGAGCTCGCGGCGCATCCAGTCATTGGACTCGCTGCGGCTGGTGCCGGCCAGACCCAGGGCACGACAGTGGTCGAAGCGGGCGCGCTGCTCGGCGCTGGGGCGAGCGGTGAACAGCACACTGGGGACGCCCTGGCAGGCCAGGGCCTCGAGCGCGTCGGTGGAGCCGGTCAGGTCGTCGCCGTAGTAGCTCAGCAGCAGGTCGTTCATGGGCAGAAGGTCTCCAGAGCCTGGGCCAATTCGCCATGGTCACGGGCGTGGTCGGACAGCGAGATGCCGCGTGCAGCGGCGTCGTAGGCCTGGCGCAGGCTTCTGACGCCGGCGGCGATACCTCCAGGGTGGGCCATGATGCCGCCGCCTGCGGTGACGATCATGTCGCTGCCGCCCCCCATGGCGCGACAGGTGTCGATTGCCTGGCAGGCGGTCTGGTTGGACGAGAATACCGGCATCACGGTGTGGGCCGGTCCCGGGGGCTCGAACAGCGGCGTCAGGCAGGCCCGGGCGCTGGCGGCGACGCTGTCGTCGGATTCCGAAAACTTGTTGGCCAGACCGTTGACGTGAAGGTGATCGACGCCGGCCAGGCGCCAGAAGGTCTGCCAGGCGGCGAAGTCCATGCCCAGCAGCGGCTCCCGGCTGAACATGCCCCAGCCGGCGCGGTGGCCGTGGATGGGCAGCTCACAGTGGCGCCGCAGATGACTGACGCCGGCCAGACCCACCGCGTTCAGGGCGACCATCACACAGCTACCGCCGGCGGCCAGCACGTGGTCGTGGTGCCGGCGCATCTCGTCGATCTCGCCGGTGATGTTGAAGGCCACCATGACCTTGCGTCCGGTGCGCTGCTCATGTTCAAGCACCAGCGGCATGATCGCGTCGACCCGCTCGGTGAACGGGCAGTGCGGGCCGTTGGCCTGGAGTTCATCGTCCTTGATGAAGTCGATGCCGCCATCCAGCAGTTCCTTCACCACCTCGGCGGTGGCATCGGGTGAGAGCCCGACGCTGGGCTTGATGATGGTGCCGATCAGGGGACCCTGGTCGACGCCGCTGAGGCGGCGGGTGCCGTCGATGCCGAACTGGGGCCCGGGGCAGGCCTCGGCAAAGGCGTGGGGCAGGCTGACGTCGAGCAGCCTGAGCCCGGAGAATTCCTTGAGTTCATACAGATTGCCGGCGAGGGTGGCCATCAGCGTGGTCAACGACGGACCGAGGTTCTCAAGGGGCCAGGACAAACGCACCCGGGCACGCTGGTAGCGGGTGCCGGGCGGCTGGGGCCGGGTCGGCATGGGCAGTGAGGGCGCGTCGACGCTGTCGAGCAATTCGATGGACTCGACCCTGGCCGCATGACGCTTTCGAAAGTCATCGGTTTCCGCGGCCAGGCGGGTGAAGGTGCCGCAGGATTGCTCCCCTGCCATCACCTGGCAGGCCTGCTCCACCTCGAAGGGGGTCTCGATCAGGTAGCTGGCTTCGATTCGGTTCATGCCTGGCCTCTTGATACTCGCGATGGCGCTGTCGTCAGACTCTGTGGAGAGCGTGGCCCCTCAGGTGATGCGCTGAATGCTGTCGGCGATGGCGTCCGGCTCGAACACCCGCTTCCAGTCATCGCGCATCAGCATCGGCTTGCCGTTCTCGATCGCCTTATTGCAGGCATCCGAGAAAGCGCCGGGCTGTTCATCGAAGATCACCGCACCGAGGATGTTGAGATGGCCAAGCAGAAAGTCCCTGGCGCACTCATGGCTGACGCCTCGATCCACGACTTCGTCCATCGCTTCACGCATCACCGATAACAGTGTGGCACATACCGTTTCCGACAGACCGGGTTCCAGCAGCGCCATCTGTTCAACGCTGACGCGATGGCTGCGCCCGACGGGGGCATAGATGGTCCTGGCCACGGCCTCGCCCAGGGCGAAATGGCGCTCGTCCCCCTGCATCAGGGCGCTGACGATATGCTGGGTGGCGTGGCTGCCGCCGAAATAGTCGCGCTTGGCCTCGAGGGTGGTCTCGTCGTTGAAGATCGGCGGGTGACACGGGTGGGTGACGAAGTAGACCAGGTCGTCACGTTCGGGCAGATGGCCGGCGAAGGGGGCGGCGGCGTCCAGGCAGACCACCATGGTGCCGGCTTCGATCGACGGCGACAGCTCGGCGGCAATCTTCTGGATCAGGGTGTCGGGAACGGCCAGGATGACCACATCCGCGCCGGCCACCGCCTGCTCGGGGCTGTCGACGCACTCGATGTCGAGTTCGTCGCGAAGCCGTTGGCGGCCCTGTTCGCTGACCTCGACGTGACGCACGTCGAAGTCCGAAGTCTTGAGATTGCGGGAGAGGCGGGCGCCCATCTTGCCGCCGGCACCGATCAAGGCAATGGTCGTCATGGCCAGGTAACCTGTGTGAAAAAGTGGAAGAGGCAAGCTGTGCTGCAACTGGTATGATGACAATATAAGTGGCCGGGGCTGTCAAACACGACCTTGGTCGAGTGTCATGTTCCAGGACCGCTGGCATGGGTATGCTGCGGGGCCTGGCGCCGCGAGGTAGAGGCCATGAGCGACTCGTTGAAAATTTCTCGCCGCAAACTGTCCGACGAGGTGTTCGATCGGCTTTATCAGCAACTGCTGAACGGCGACTACGCGCCGGGGGACAGCCTGCCCTCTGAGCGGGAATTGATGGATACCTTCGGGGTCGGCCGGCCGGCCATCCGCGAAGCGATGCAGGCGCTGGAGCGACTGGGGCTGGTGTCGATCCACCACGGGCAGCGGCCCAAGGTGCTGACGCCCAGTGCCGACGGCATGCTGGCCCAGATCGAACTGACCGCGATGCACCTGCTGTCGACCGAACCCGCCTCGCTCGAACACCTCAAGGAGGCGCGGCTATTCTTCGAGGTGGGCATGGTGGCGCGGGCGGCGCGGCAGGTGGGCGCCAAGGATCTGGCGCGCCTCGAGGCGCTGGTGGAGCGCCAGCGGGTGGCGCTGAACAAGGACATCGATGCCTTTATCGCGGCGGACATGGGGTTTCATGTTGCCATCGCCGAGACCACCGGCAACCCTATCTTCATCGCGGTCAGTCGGGCGATGTTCGAGTGGCTGGCCAGGTTCCATACCTCGCTGATCCACTGGAAAGGCAGCGAGCATGTGACGCTGGAGGAGCACGAGCGCATCCTGGCGGCGTTGAAGAACGGCGACGAAGGCGCCGCCATTCGCGAGATGACGCGTCATCTGGAAAGGGCGCGTTCGGTGTACGCTCCCAGTTGAGGGCGCATTGATCCCCGCTTTTGACGCTCGCCCCGGACGGGCGACACTTATCGAGAAGGAACGGGACCTTGGATAGTGATCTGGTCTACGCCCTGGACATGGCGGGGACGGTGGTCTTCGCCCTGTCGGGCATCTTGCTGGCGTGCCGCTCACGCATGGATCCCATCGGCATGCTGGTGCTGGCGGCGGTGACCGCCGTCGGAGGAGGGACCCTGCGTGATCTGGTGCTGGGTGTCGCCCCGGTGTTCTGGATCCGCGATCCGACCTATCTTTGGGTGATCCTGGCCACGGTGCTGTGCGCGCTGGTCGGATTTCACTATATCCATCGCCTCAATCGGGTGGTGCTGCCGGTAGCCGACGCCTTTGGTCTGGCGCTGTTCGTGATCATTGGTGCCAACAAGGCGATGCTGCTGGGGACCTCGGGGGTCGTGGCGGTGTTGATGGGGCTGTTTACCGGGGTGGCCGGCGGGATGATCCGTGACGTGCTGGCAAGGCGGGTGCCGATGGTGCTGTGTCGTGAGGTCTACGCCACCGCCGCCATCGCCGGCGGTGTGGTCTTCGTGGCATTGGCAAGCCTCGGCGCCCCCAGGCTTGGCATTCTGCTGTCGCTTGTCACCACCCTGGGGCTGCGGCTCGCGGCAATCCGCTGGCAGCTGGCGCTGCCGGTGCTGGCCTGGGTGGTGATCGAGCCATCTCCTGGCCAGTCGGCGTCGAGTCGGACGGCGGATGCCGACGCCGCAGCGGAGCCCGCTGACCCGGCGGCGATGCCGGCCGATGGCATTGACACACCGCTGACATCGTCCCGAGAGACGGCAACGTCCGCCGACGTCGCGCGTCCCAAGATGCGGGTGAGGATGGTCTCCCGAAGCAAGGCCGCTCGCCTGTGGCCCGAGGATGAGGACATCGACTGAGCGAGATCTGACGCGTTCACTTGTTCGCGCTGTTCAACCGAGGTGGCAGGTGCCATGCTCTTGTTCAGTGAGCCGATGTATTTGTCCCCTGCATGGTGACAAGGGGGACGCCGCTCCCCCATGAGGGAGTGATGCCGACACTCTTGAGAAAAGGCCCGTACCGGTTTTTCTTCTACAGCGACGAAGGCGATCCACGAGAGCCGCCCCATGTTCACGTGGCGGCGGGCGATCAGGTCGCGAAATTCTGGCTGGATCCGGTCGAGTTGCAATCGAGCAAACGTCTGCGTGCCCATGAAATCACCCAGCTCTGTCGGCTGGTTGAACGGCACCAGGCAGAGTTTCTGGAGGCATGGCATGCGTACTTTACGTCTTGAATCCGAACCCCTGGCTGTTGATGTGGCATTCTCCTCCGATGCATTTTGCGTCACCCTGAATGATGGGCGAGAGCTTTCGATTCCGCTGGCCTGGTTTCCCAGGCTATTGCACGGCTCACGTGAGCAACGTGAGCAGTGGGAGCTGATCGGCGGCGGAGAAGGGCTGCACTGGGAGGCCCTGGACGAAGATGTCTCTGTGGCAGGTCTGTTGGCCGGTCGCGGTGATCAGACGCGCCGCCGCGAAAGCGTCGCTTGACCGGCCGTCTGGCTTGAAAACCACCATGAAGGGCGCTTCGGTGCGTCGAGCGTGCTTGTTCACGCTATTCGGCGCGATGACGCTGCTGCTGAGCGTCGCATCGCCGGCCCTGTTGTCATTACCGAGTGACACTGCCGTCTTTGCCTCGACTCAGGTTTCTGAGCAGGCCTCTCGATCTTCTCCTGTCGGCCAATCTCCAGGTGCGGTTGGCGCAAGTGTTGCTGTTGGCGAAAGCGGTGCTGCTGGCGAGAGTCGTACTATCGCCGAGAGGCGCGCCGCCGCCGAGATCCGTGCCGTCTATGAAACCTCCTTCGACCTTCTTCCCGCCGACAAGCAGCGCCACTACGCCCAGCGGTTGTGGCGGGTGACCGGTGACCCTGCCTACCTATGCGCCAATCATGCCTACGGCCGACGTCTGCTCGATCAGCTCGCGCGTGACGCCTTCACCGTCGCGGACAGTGACCGGCTTCGCCAGCGCAATCGCGAGTTGCTGGCGGCCTACCCCGAGACCAGCCCCAAGCAGCGTCGGCGCAAGGCCATGCTGTCGGAACATGTCGACATGATGCTGCCTCGGGGCATCCTGTTTCGGCTGGCCCAGGCCCGCTACCACGGCTTGCTTGGACAACTTTCCGAGGCTGACCGGCGCTCGCTTGAACAGGCCGTGGGCGCAGTGGATTGGCGGGCCTTTCTGACCGACCCCGAGGTGGTGTCGGTGTATGCCGCCCAGGTGGCCAACCAGGCCGCCTTCCTGGCCCAGCTGGGGATCGTGGATCTGCGTGGCGAGCTCGCCCGGGCCTTTCGTGACCGTTATCCACCCGGACGGATCGAGGAGCTGTCACCGGCGGAATATCGCAACTGGGTCTACGGCCTGACCCACTTCATCATCGCCGCGAGCCACTACTACCAGCGGATGCTGTCCGACGGCGAGCTCGATTGGGCGGTGGCGGCGTTGCTCGGCCAGGGAGAGGCGTTGTTGCAGGTCAAGGCCGATATCATCGCCGAGGTGGCGCTGTCGCTGCAGTTGGCAGGGCAGGCCGATCATCCACTGGTGGCGGTGCTGCATGAAGCGCTGCTGGCACGACGGGATCCGCAGTCGGGCATCCTGCCCGCTACCGACGGCGGGTTCGATCTGGGCGAAGGTGAGCATCGCAATGTGCTGGCGATCATGACGCTGGGGTGGGACGGGCGGTTGTATTCAGGGCCCCGGCTGGTCCTCAAGGACATCTCCGAGGAGCGTGACTGCCGACTGCCTGGGCGGTCCCTGGCAACGTCGCCCGAGGACTGAGTTGGAGGCCGGGTCGGAAGTCCGCTCAAGGGTCGGGTCGAGAGGCCAGACACTCGACCGACGCCTCGCTATACCCGGCAGCTCGACGTCGAGCGCCACAGGCTCCCCAGTCCGTCGAGGTGGTCCCGGGTGGCGGGCAACTGGGCCCCCAGTGACTCGTGCAGACGAAGGTAAAGCGGCGTCAGCAGCGGATTGCGTTCGCGCTCGGCGCATTCGTTGTCGATGTAGTAGGCACGCCGGGTACCGCAGTAGTGGATGGTGTCGCTCACCGGCTGGAAACGAAAGCCGGACAGGGTCAACAGCCGCGCCAGGGGAGGCTCCATCAGGGCGTAGAGGTGTCGCCGTGCGGTCAGGCCGGCAAGGGCGTGGGCGCTCAAGAACAGGCCGGTGACGATCAACGGAAATGCCTGGCGTTCCTCCGGAGGAAACTGTACCGGCAGCGTTTCTTCGCCCTTGCTTGGGGCCCGGAAAAGCCGCGAGATCGCCAGGCGAGAAATTTCGGCGATCTGGCGCCCGTCGTGCTGTCGCGGATGTAGCGAAGGCGCCGTGAAGACGCTGCGGGTGGCGTTCATCACCGGCAGGTCATCCGGACGATCGACGGGGGGAAATACCAGTCGCACGCAGCCCGCCGCGAGACCGCTTGAGCGATGTTCGACCAGGCAGTGGATGGCCTGTTCATCGAAGTCATCATGCTCCTGTTGCTTGTCACTGTCGCCTGGCAGGGCGTATTGAAGCTCACGTAGAAAGACGTCATGGCGCAGCGAATAGACCCGCTCCCTGTCCGCGACCGTCTTTACCAGGATCACCCGGAACTGGTCGGCGAACTGCTCCAGCAGGCGCTGTTGCCGGGATGGCCTCTCGGTGTCTGCTGCTGGCATGGGGGATCACCTCCGTGTTGTTATAGCCGGGCCGTAAAGGCCCGGCGGGCGTCCGGCTCCCTGCTCCGGTACACCCTGTCTATGATAATACCCATTCAATATGCACTAGTTTACCGAATCGATGTCGCTCACTGGATCGAAGGCGAAGACCTCTTTGAAGGGCACAGGACGGCCAAGGTGATACCCCTGGCCATAGGTGATGTTGTAGGACGACAGCAGCGGAATCAGCGCCTCCTGGTCGACGAACTCCGCAACGGCCTGTTTGCCGAAGCCGGTGGCGATGTCCGACACCGCCTTGACGATGACACGGCTGTCGGGATTGGTCGCCAGGCTGCGGATGAAGGAGCCATCGATCTTGATATAGTCCACCGGCAACTGGCCCAGATAGTGGAAACTCGAGAAACCGACGCCGAAGTCGTCCAGCGCGGTCCGACAGCCTAGATCACGCACGCTCTGCAGCACCCCGCGGGCGGTGGAGAAGTCGGTGACGGCGGCGGTCTCGGTAACTTCCAGCACCAGATGATGGGGATCGGCCTGACTGACCGTCAGCAGGTTGGCCAGGTACTGCTTCAGCCCTTCGTCGTGGAGCGACTGTCCCGACAGGTTGACCGCCAGGCTGATGCCCTCGAGCCTCGCCAGGGCATGCACGCAGTGATGCAGCACCCAGCGATCGATCGCCACGATCTGGCCTGAATGTTCGGCCACTGGGATGAAGCGTGCCGGTGATATCAGGCTGCCATCGTCGTCGCGCATGCGCAGCAGCACCTCGTAGTGGCGGATCGAGCGATCCTCCAGCCGCACGATGGGCTGCACCATCAGCACGAAGTCACCCTCCACCAGGGCTCGGCGAATACGGTCGACCCAGTAGACACGCTCGTTGAGCTCATCCCGGGCGTTTTCCAGAGTGGCCAGCAGGTGCCAGCGTTGCAGGTTGCTGGCCTTGGCCTTGTACATGGCCACGTCGGCGCTGGCCATCAGGTCGGCGGGGGTGGCGCCCTCGGTGGGGAAGGGGACGATACCGATGCTCGCAGTGACCCGGTGGCGACGTCCTTCGGCGACGAACCCGAGGCTCTCGAACAACTGGTTGAGGTGCTGGGCGACGCGGATCGCGTGGTCGTCGTCGACCCCAGGCAGCAGCAGGGCGAACTCGTCGCCGCCGAGGCGCGAGATGACCCCTCGGTGGGCGTACTCCTGCTGCAGCAGGCGGGCCACGGTATGCAGCATGCGATCCCCGGCATGATGGCCGCTGAGCTCGTTGACCTCCTTGAACTGGTCAAGGTCCAGCAGCATGACCACACCCTGCTCGTCACGGGCCAGGGCCTTGCGCAGCGACTCCAGGAAGAAGCGACGATTGTAGAGCTCGGTCAGCGGATCGCGCTCGGCGAGCCAGGTCAGTCTGGCCTCGGCGGCTTTGCGCTCGGTGATATCAAGTCCCACCGATATGCGTGCCAGGGAGGCTTTGGCACCGCTCTTCAGCGGGCTGTGGTACCAGATGATGGTGCGTGGCTCCCCATCGGGAAGGGTCAGGGTGCGTTCTTCCTGATGCAAGGGCTGGCTGGGCTCGCTGTCCCCCGGGCCTGCGCCGAAGATGTCGTCGAAACGACGCCCCAGCAGTTCCTGGGAGGGGCAGCCGAGCTGGTCCTTGAGGTAGTCGTTGACCATGTCGATGCGCCCCTCTTCGTCCAGCGTGAGGATATGCACCTGGGCGGTATCGATCAGATTGCTGACAAAGTCCCGCTCCCTGGCCAATTCATCGATACGACGTGCCAGCTCATCCCCCCGCTGAGCCACCTGGCGCTGCAGGCGCTCGAGCTTGTCGGCCAGCGTCAGGGTGCTGGATTCCAGCACGTCGATCTCGTCTGGCAGGCGACGTGGCGCCAGCGGCAAGGCTTCGCGCGCCTGGGAAAAGCCACCACTGGCCAGCGGCGGCAGCACCGAGGCCACCCGGCGCAGTCGAGCCATGGGACGCAGCAGGATCGCCAGCAGCAGGAGTTCGGCAGACAGCCAGCCAAATAGACTGGCCATCATCTGGGTCCGGGTATCCAGCTGGATGGCATGGATCTGGGTGGTGATGTCCGAGATCAGCACGAAATAGGCGGGTGCACGAGCCCCGGAGGACGAGGTCAGCGGGACGGCGGAAAGCTCAAGATGACGTCCCTGCTGCTCCAGGCGCAGGGGTTCCTGCGCCAATGCCTCGAGGGAACCTTTTCGACTGGCCTGGTGCAGCAGCGGCAGGCTCTGTGAGGCGTTGGTGACCGCCTGTACCCGTCCCTTCCAGCCGTCCAGTCGACGTGGTTCAAAGGCGGCTTCGGTGGCGCTGGTATCGACGCTGATCAGGGCGACCTCGCTGGTGGATATCTCGCGAGTCTGGCGGGCGACGTCCGCCAATGAGCGAGACAGCAGCAGGGTGCCTGCGCTGCCGCCGCTGGCCAGTATCGGGACCACGGCATACTGGCGGCACTCGGGAGAGCACTCGAGCGGCGACAGGGGGAGCTCCCGGGACATGACGCTTTCCACCCAGCGCCGATAATGAGGCGGCGGCGACTGGCCTGGTTCGAGCCCCAGCGACATGACCGCACGGGTGCGATCATCGTAGACCAGCATCTGTTCGATACCCGCCTCCAGCTGGAGCGAGGGCCACAGTGAGGCCAACGCAGGGGACAGCGCCTCGGGCGGTGACGGCGGGGCCCCCTGCTCCAGCGCAGGGCCCAGGTCGGGCGAGGCCGCGATCAGTCCCGCCAGCTGCTGCAACCCTTTTTCCGAACGGCGGATGGCGAACTCGAGCTCACGCTGCTGGCGCTCGATCTGCTCCTGACGCGTGGCGGTGAACTGACGTGTCAGGTTGGTGTGAGACAGGTAGGTGAACAGCACTGCCAACGCCACCAGCAAAAGGCTGGTGAGGGTGACCACTCGCCATGTGAGGCCCAGGCGAAGGCGCTCGGGGCGTGACGGGCTGGTAACCGGCATCAGAACCTCAACGAGAGCTGGAAGAGCCACATGTTCCAACGTCGCTCGGTGTCTTCAGGATCTGGATTATCCTGAACCGGCAGCCAGGCGGTCCCGTCCACATAGTGATACTCGCCCGCCAGCATGACCCGTGAATGGGGCTGCCATTGCAGACCGAAGGTCCAGTCATTGGCGTACTGGGAGTGGGCCGGACCACGGCCTTCGCGTTCGTAGTCGGTGCCGTTGCGGTCGTCGCGGTCGTTGACCAGGCTGTCGTAGCGGACCAGCCAGCGCCAGTCGTCGAGGAAGCGCCGGCGATATTGCACGTACCAGCTTTCACCCTGGTTCTCGTTGTCCTCGAAGGCGTCGAAGCCGGTGAGGCTGACGTCGCGCAGCGCGTACTCCGCGGTCAGGCTCCACAGCTCGGCGTTGTATTGAGCAGAGAAGATCCACGGCTGGAAATCGAGCTTGCCGTCTCCGGGAAAGGCACCGGGGGAATCGTAGTCGGCCTTGACCGAAGCCGCGCTGACGGCAAATACCATGCGACCGCCGTCGTGTTCGTAGCGCACCTGGCCTACCGCCGAGGTGTCGGCGTCGAAGGAGCCGGGCAACACATCGAGCCCCAGCACCTCTTCCACATCGTCATCCACCTGCGCCTGGCCGACACCCAGCTGGGCATGGATCACGCCGTTGTCGATGCGCTCTTCGTGGTAGAGGCTGACGCCGTCGGCAGACAGCCCCAGGGAACGGGTGCGGTCGAAATAGATCGACTGTGGCAGCAGAATGCTGGGGCGGGTAAAGGCCACATCCCGGGTCTGGTTGTAGAAGCCGAAGGGATTCTTGAAGCGCCCGACCTGAATGCCGAAGGTGCGATCGCGGTCGGACAGCATCTGCCAGTCGACGATACCGTAGTCGAGTTCCACCGAACCGTTGTCGACCTCGCCGGCGCGCCGGCTCAGGGCCTGGGCGGCCAGCAGCAGGTTCTCGGTGGGTCGGATGGAGGCGTTGATGCCGAGCTCCGTGTAGTCCCAGCTGCCGCCACTATCGCTGCTGTCGCCGAACATGTTGTTGTCGTCGGTGATCACCAGCGCCTGGCTCAGAAAACCGTGCACCTGGAAGGTGTCCAGGGGGGACGCCTGTGCGGTGGACACCAGCAGCAGCGGCACCAGCAGCGAAGGCGCCAGCAGCCCCAGGCGGCATCCCACCGACCTAATCCCTGGCAATGGCTTGGACGCGCTCATCCAGATACTCCCTTTCGATGTAGCCGATGGCTCCGGGGGTGGTGGCCACCGTGTCGATCATGTCTTGCTGACTGCGCACACGATGTGGCGCCTGCCCGGTACCCGAAAAGACGATGCGGTCCCAGGCCAGCTGCAACTGGTGAGGATAGACAGACAGCCATTCCTTGACGAAGGTGGCGTGGACGGGGTCATCACTGGCCAGGACGTACACCTCCGCGCCTTGCCCGCTGGGCCAGGTGCGCAGGCGCATGGCAAAGATCGCCCGCAAGGTATCGCGGTCGAGCTCGCTCAGGGCAAGGCCAGGATGAGAAATGACCACCACCTCGTCTGCGGTCTTTCCCCACGCAGCCGTGCTGGCCAGCCCTCCGGAGATCAGGACCGTCCAGATGCAGAACAGGAGGCGAAGAGATAACCGACGCATCAACGCAGCCTCTCTGCAGCCTCGATGGAGGACAATCGCCACCTGGAGAGTGGCATCCACTGTGTCATAGTGCTCCGGATTCCCTGCATGGCTTCCTTGCGACGTCGCATTTCTTGGGCTTGGCCGCAGAAAAACGCTCTTTATAGGTAGATAGCCAGATGTCGTTACGCATCAAATGCGCCCAGCTTGTGCATTAACAAGCTTATCCTAAGGTGAGTCACTGTGGGGGAAAAGAGAGGTAGTAAAGAGTTTATGCCACCAACGCAAGGCGATGTGGTGCTTGCGAAGGTGGCATGGCAAAGAGAGGGACGGCCGGGATTCAGCCCTGAATGGCGAAGCTGGCCTGGTTCAACCACAGGTGCGCCGCGACGCTGGCGGCGTAGCCCAGCGCGATCACCGGGGCCCAGCGCAGGTGGCCCATGAAGGTGTAATAGCCGCGTGCCTGGCCCATCAGCGCGACGCCAGCAGCGGAACCGATCGACAGCAGGCTACCACCGACGCCAGCGGTCAGGGTGATCAACAGCCAGTGGCCGTGGGACATCTCTGGCTCCATGGTCAGTACCGCGAACATCACCGGAATGTTGTCGACCACCGCCGAAATGACACCGAGCGCGATATTGGCCCAGGTCGCGTCCCACTGGTTGTACATCACGTCAGACAGCAGTCCGAGATAGCCCATGAAGCCAAGACCGCCAACGCACATGACGACACCATAGAAGAACAGCAGGGTGTCCCACTCAGCCCGGGCGACCCGGTTGAACACATCGAAGGGGACCACGCTGCCGAGTTGCTCGAGCTTCTTCCAGTCGCCCTTCTGGGTATAGACGGTGCGCTTGCGGTCCAGCGACTTGGGCAGGCTCTTGCGCAGATAGAAGCCAAAGAACTGCAGATAGCCCAGTCCGGTCATCATGCCAAGCACCGGCGGCAGGTGCAGCAGGGTGTGGCAGGCAACGGCGGTGGCCACCGTGAGCAGGAACAGGACGATGATGCGGCGTGCCCCACGCTTGAGCTCCACCGTCTCCTCGAGGCTGTCCGGGGTGCGATTGTGGATGAAGAAGCTCATCACCACCGCCGGGACCACAAAGTTGATCAGCGAGGGAATCAGCAGTTCGAAGAACTCCTGAAATTCGATCAGGCCGGCCTGCCAGACCATCAGGGTGGTGATGTCGCCGAAGGGGCTGAAGGCGCCACCTGCGTTGGCTGCGACCACGATGTTGATACAGCAGAGATTGATGAAGCGCTTGTCACCTTCGGCCACCTTGGTCACCACCGCACACATCAGCAACGCCGTGGTCAGGTTGTCGGCGATCGGCGAGATGACGAAGGCAAGGCCGCCGGTGAGCCAGAACAGGGTGCGGTAGCTGAAGCCTTTCTGGACCATCCAGGAACGCAGGCCATCGAAGATCCGGCGCTCGTCCATGGCGTTGATGTAGGTCATCGCTACCAGCAGGAACAGCATCAGCTCGGAGAATTCCAGCAGCGTCATATGGAAGGCATGCTCGGCCTCATCCGGCATACCGGATTGCACGTAGGTCCAGCCGATCAGCGCCCAGATAAGGCCTGCCGCCACCAGCACGGGCTTGGACTTGCGCATGTGCAGCTTTTCTTCCGCCATCACCAGGGCGTAGGCCAGCACGAAGATGGCCACCGCCAGAAAGCCGGCGAAGGAGCCGGTGAGGTCGAGTTCTCCGGTCACCGCCTGGCTGGCTCCCGCCAGGGTGAGCCCCATCAACAGCAGAGCGGCGAGGACGAGCCAGCGACCCGGTCGTCGTATCCTCTTGTTGTCATAATTATGCATGACGATGTCATCCTGAAAGTGAATGAGAAAGGGAGAAATCGACGTCGAGACTACCACAGCGTTTTGCACTGCAATATGCTGCCAAAGGCGCGCTGGAATGCACCTTTGGTAGGAGTAGTGAGGCCCTGTCCGGTTGTCGGGGCAAGAATCTGTGCTAGTTGATGCCGGCGGTGCTCATCTCGGCAGGTTCTGTGGCATCATGCTCGCCTGGAGAGCCTCCGGGAGCTCCATCTTCAGTTTCAGCCAGGCGCCTGCTCCATGTTTCTTGATGACTACCACTCCTGCGTCGATGATCGCATCGTGATTTCCGCTGACCAGGCGAGCCGCTTCGCCAAGTGCATAGCCGGCGACTTCAACCCCATTCACACACCGGGCGCACGGCGGTTCTGCGTACCGGGCGACCTGTTGTTCGCTCTGGTGCTGAAGCGTTTCGGACTGTCGCCGCACATGAACTTTCGCTTTCTCGCCATGGTGGGGGCGGATCGGGCGCTCAGTTTTCGCGAGGAAGGCGACCGGGTGATACGGGTGCTGGACGATGACGGCAAGTGCTATCTGGAGGTCGAACGGCGCGGAGAGGTGACCTTCGACGAGAGCGTCGTCGAAGCCTTCACGCGCTGCTACGTGGCGTTTTCGGGAAAGAACTTTCCTCACTACATGAAGCCGCTGATGGAAGACTGCGGTGTCATGTTCAATCCCAAGCGGCCGCTGGTGATCTACGACAGCATGGGCTTTTCGCTGACGCGACTGGATGCGCTGGAGCCGGCGTTACGGCTGCTGGATTCCCGCCTGGAGGTCATCGGCAAGCGCGGTGACGTGCACCTCGAGTTCGCCATCGACGCCGCTGGAGAAAGTATCGGTCATGGTGGCAAGAAGCTGGTGGTCAGTGGCCTGTGTCCCTATGACGCCGAGGCCATGGACGACATCGTCGACCAGTTCTACCAGTTGAAGCGGGATCACGCCGGCACTCCCTGCTGAGTCCGGGCCGGACCTGACGGCCGGCTGCTGGTATCGCCGGCGTCGGGAGCGACACCTTCTTCATGGGCAGGCAGGCACCTTTCGTACCCGCCAAGCCCTAGCCCAGCAGCCCCCTGACCAGCCCCAACGCCAGAAACGCCAGCACCAGTGCCCACACCGGCAGCCGCTTCAGCAGCACGAATCCTGCCACTACGATCGCCACGTCGAGGGTCGAGACGATGGCGCTTTGCCACACCGGATCGATGAAGGCGGCCCCCAGCAGCCCGACCACGGCGGCGTTGGCACCGCTCATGGCTGCCCTCAGGCGAGGGCGACGGCCGAGCCGTTGCCAGGCCGGCAACAGCCCGATCACCAGCAGGGCCCCGGGAAGGAAGATGGCGACCAGCGCCAGGGCGCCCGCCCACACGCCGCCGGCAACGCTGCCCAGATAGGCGGCGAAGGTGAACAGCGGCCCCGGAACAGCCTGAGCGGCGCCGTAGCCAGCCGTAAACTCCTGAGTCGAGACCAGCCCGCGGCCGACCACCTCGGCGTCCAGCAGCGGCAACACCACATGGCCCCCGCCAAACACCAGTGCGCCGGCGCGATAGAAACCGTCGGCCAGCGTCGTCCAGGCGTTGGGCGAGAGCCAGTGCAGCAGGGGCAGCCCTCCCAGCAGCAGCGCGAACAGCACCAGGGCAACGGGACTCGCCCAGGACGCCAGCGATGGTGCCGGCACGCCAGCGTCGTCGGTCGACGTTGACGTCGCGCCTTCCAGCAGCAGGAGACCTGCCAGGGCTCCCAGCACGATGACCGCCACCTGGGCGCCGATGCCGCCGACGACCAGCATGATGGCAAGCGCCACCAGCGCCATCCCGGCACGGGGAAGATCCGGGCAGAGGCTGCGGGCCATGCCGGTCAGGGCCTGGGCGACGACCACCACGGCGACCAGCTTGAGCGAGTGGATCAGCGCTTCGCCAAGGGCGCCGTCCATGGCACCGGCACCATAGGCGAAGGCCATCATCGCCAGTGCCGAGGGCAGGGTGAAGGCGAGCCAGGCCAGCAGGGCGCCGACCAGGCCGCCGCGGATCAGTCCGATGGCAAGCCCCACCTGGCTGCTGGCCGGGCCGGGAAGAAATTGGCACAGCGCCACCAGTTCGGCGTAGGCGGATTCGCTCAGCCAGGCTCGGCGCTTGACGAAGACCTGATGGAAGTACCCCAGATGAGCGACCGGACCGCCGAAGGACGTCAGCCCGAGGCCAAGGAAGGTCAGAAAGATATCCAGGTGGCGTCGCGGCTGTTGTCGGAGGGGTTGTTGCGATTGTTGAGGGCTGTGTTCCATGACGTCACCGCGAGAAGTGGCAGTCCAGTCTGTCACCTCGAGGTGACAGTGAAATGAAAAGAGATAACGGAAGGCAGGTGGCATGGACAGGGGGCGTCATGCCCCCTCTCTGTCTGCGCTCTGTCTCCACCCTATCTCAATTCAATCTCCACTCTATCTCCGCTCTATCTCCAGTCTGGCCGACTAGCCCTTCGGCCAGGGCCTTATCCCGTCAGTGAGCCAGCGCCGGCACTTTTCAGGCAAGCCTTAGGCGCTGTCCAAAAAGTCGACGAGCGAAGGTTAGACAAGGCAAAAATCGGTGAGAAAGCGCAGTTTACGGGGTGTAAATGAGCATTTTGACCGGGCTGGCGAACCAGCCGATTTTTAACGCCGTATTACCGAGCGCAGGCACTTTTCAGACAAGCCCTAGCGCAGGTAGAGGCGGCCCTGTTCATACAGACTGCGGCAGTCGCTGGCGTCGTGGAAGCGATCGGCTTCGATATTGCCGCTGGCAACCCCGGGGCCGGCGAAGCGAGGATCATCGCACTCACCGTCATGGCTCCACTGGCTGCCGTCGTCGCCCCACTCGATCTCGCCACCGACGTAGCTGCTCGATGCGCCGGCCGACGCTGCGCTGCTGGTGGACAGCGACTCGGATACCACCAGAGTCGCGGGTGCCAGCTGGCCGCTGCCATCGTAGCTGCCGACCCAGACGTTGTAGTTGCCGCTGGGGGGCGAGGTCAGTACCACCGCAGGATCGGTGCCGTCGGCGTCATCGCTGCAGTGCCAGATGCCGCTGGCGTCGTAGACCACCAGGGTGGTATCGCTGGCCGAGGTGGCGGCGATCTTGAGCGGGTAGCTGCCGGCGGTGTAGTTGATGTCCACATCCGGAGCCTCGGCGTTGACGAAGCCGGCACAGTCGGCGCTGACCACACTGGCCCGGGTATTGCCGCCGGCCATCACGTCGAGGATCTGGGGATCCGGCTGGAAGCCGGCGCTCAGGGTCAGGGTGGAATAGACCGGAGCGGCGGTCCAGTCGAGCTGCTGGGCCACGGCAGGCTTGCTGGTGGACATGCCGGCGCAGGCGGTGGTCAGCAGAGGAAGCGCCAGAATGAGGGAGGTACGTGCGAAGGGGGGCATCGGATGTCCTTGGATGAGCGTTTGATGGTGACGGGGCGAATGAGACACCAGGTCAGTCGAACGAGGGGGCAGTCGAATGGACGGACGACATGACAAGAGCGACGCCCGAATTTCAGCGCACGCCCGGTCCTTAGCATAAAAAACCTGGATATCGGATACCACTTAATAAGCACTCACTAGCTCTGGGCGATAGTGCTGTGCTGAATCGGCGCATCAGGCTGAATCAGCAAAAAGTACGCTGAAAGTGTGTTCTACAGGCGTGGTACTGTGATTCATGGAAATTTGAGAGCAGGCGATGGCGTCGGGGGTTCTTCGTAGTGGGCCCGCGCAGGGCATCCGGGAATCCGGTTCGGTCTTCGCCAGCACTCGACGAGACCGTCATCTTCCCGACACGCAGAGGATGCTGCCGATGGATACCCCCCGTACGGAGCGAATCTCGATCTACCCCTTGACCACCCGCGTAAGAGTGGACGTCGAAGGCCAGGTCCTGGCCGACACCCTGCACGCGCTGGAACTCACCGAACCGGGCTACCCGCCACGCCTCTACCTGCCTCGCAGCGACGTCGACATGAGTCGTTTGGTGGAAAGCGACACCCGGACCCACTGCCCGTTCAAGGGTGACGCTCGCTACTTCCATGTGGAGGTCAACGGCCGCCGTTACGAAGATTCGGTGTGGAGCTACGAACAACCCCTCGATGGCGTCCAGGCGATCCGCGCCCACCTGGTATTCGATCCCAGGGTGGCGACCGCCAGCGTCGAATCCTGAAGAGGGGCCGCTTGGCGATAGAGAGCCCTGTCAGGCGGTCAGGTTGCCAGGAGTTGGTCAGCACAGCTCCAGCGGCACTTCCTGGGCCTCGAAGGCCAGCAGTCATTGCTTGCGCCCCATGCCACCTGACGATAGAGAGCCCTGTCAGGCTGCCAGGCGGTCAGGCGGTCAGGCGGTCAGGCGGTCAGGCGGTCAGGCGGTCAGGAACTGGTCAGCACAGCTCCAGCGGCACTTCCTGGGCCTCGAAGGCCAGCAGCCATTGCTTGCGCCCCATGCCACCTGCATAACCCGTAAGGCTGCCATCACTGCCGATGACCCGGTGGCAGGGCACCACGATGGCGATGGGATTGCGTCCGTTGGCCGCGCCCACCGCCCGGTGGGCTCCCTTGCGGCCGAGTCCTTCGGCGATCTGGGCGTAGCTTCGGGTCTCGCCGAAGGGGATCTCCGACAGCGCCTTCCACACCTGACGCTGGAAATCGGTGCCATGGGGATCCAGCGGCAGCGAGAAGCTCTGGCGTCGCCCCTGAAAGTAGTCATCAAGCTGTTCGCGGCAGGCGCGAGTGTGCTCCGAGGGGCGAGTCGTGATGGTCTCGGCCCGGCCGACGTCGATAAAGTCGAGTCGGGCGACGCCGCCAGCGGTAGCGGCGATGACGATGGCTCCCAGGGCGTCGACCTCGGGCGGATGGTAGACCTCGAGTCCAGCGAAGGCGTCGAGACAGGCGATGGGATCAAGGGTCGTTGTCATGGTCATGACTCCAGAGTTGCAGCAGCAGATAGCTGCGCCAGGGGCGGGCCTTGTCAATGTCGATGCCGATGTCGCTGTCGCCCCCAGCCACTGAAGGGGGGGACAGGACGCGTCGAATCACGGCGTCACCGGCGAGCCAGACATCGGGGTCGCTTTCGCCCCTTAGACGGGCGTAGCCGGCGGTCCAGGGGCCGATGCCGAGAATGTCCTCCCAGTGCGGAGGATTGCGCTCGTCACCTGCCACCGCCTCGGCCAGGCGTCGAAGCGTCTGGCGTCGAAGCGTCTGGCGTCGGCTGTCGGGCATGCCGAGAAAGGCAAGCGGCGAGCCTGCCAGCGACGCCGCGCTCGGGAAGTGGCAGCCACCGTCCGGGGTCCTCTCGCCGAGGGCATCGACCAGCGTCTGGGTCAGGGCGCGCGCCTGGACGAGGCTGACCTGCTGGCCGAGTACGGCGCGAACGGCAGCCTCGAAGGGTGACCATAGCCCAGGCAGGCGCAGGCCTTCCACCAGTGGCAGACCGGGAGCCGCGTCGCGCAGGGTCGCGTCGATCAATGAGGGGGTAGCGTCCAGGTCGAGCATGCGCCGAATATTGGCGATGACGCCAGTCACCTGATTCAGATCGTCGATGACCAGTTCGACACGAAAGCCATGGCGTTCGGGCTGATGGAAGGCGGTGAAGTGCCCACGGGCGCTACGCCAGCGGAAACGTCGGCCGTAGTGATCGTCGCCGACCCACTCGAGACCGCGGATCGCTCGGCGAGCGAAGAAGTCGCGCAGCGTGGCGAAGGCGTAAGGGGGACGATAGCCGAGGGTCAGGCTCAGGCACTGGCCGAGCCCCTGCCCTGTGTCCTTGCGCGTGCTGGTGCTCGACACGCGCCGGCGAATATCACGGGGGCTGAGTCCGATGCGCTCGCGGAACACCTCGTTGAAGCGTCGTACGCTGCCGAAGCCGCTGGCGAGCGCGACCTCGCCGATGGTCAGGCTCGATTCATGCAGCAACTGTTTGGCGAACAGACAGCGACGCTGCTGCGCATAGCCCGATGGCGAAATGCCCAGGTGGCGCTGAAACAGCCCTCGTAGATGGCGAGCTCCGATACCGAGCCGTGCGGCCAGGGCCTCGACCGAGTCACCATCCAGCGCGCCCTGGTCGATCAGCGCAAGCGCTCGCTTGAGGGTGGTGTCACTACCTTGCCAGGCAGGCGAGCCCGGGGCGCTGTCGGGACGACAGCGCAGACACGGTCGGTAACCCGCCTGGAGCGCGCCCAGCGCACTTTCGTAGTAGCGCACGTTGTCTTCCCGCGGCAGTCGCGCCGGACAGATGGGCCGACAGAAGATACCGGTGGTCAGCACCGCCACGAAGAAGCGACCGTCGAAGCGTGGGTCCCGACTGAGCCGGGCTCGTTGCAGCGTCGCGAGATCAAGCGTCATGGGGTGGGATGCGCGGGCGCCAGGTGCATTCCCCGGTGCGCCTGACGCGTGGCCCGGGGCGCCTGGCTGGCGGGTGGCGTTCAGGTTGGTGGACGGCGCAGGCATGTCCCTCTCCCAGACGGTATGCTTGAGGACAAGTCTATCGCGTCCTTGTCCCCACAATGGCGGAAATCGGCACTCACTGGAAGATCGTTGTCCCGCCCCGCACAGGAGAACCGCATGTCGCTACCCTTGACTCGCCACAATCGTCCGCGTCAGGTGCTTGACGCCATCGAGGCAGCCAATACCGGTCTCAGGGAAGACGACCGGCAGGCCAAGTTCGACAAGATCGCGGCCTCGCCCTACGCCTTCTTTCGAGGCACCAATCATCTGTACTGGGCCGATGTCTGGCATGACTGGCGCTTTTCGCTCTACGGCGGTCAGGTCGACACCCAGACCTGGTTGCAGGGTGACGCCCACGCCTTCAACTTCGGCGCCTATGGCCACCACGATGACCACGTGCGCTACGGCATGGACGATTTCGACGACTCGCTGATCGGTGACTATCAGTATGATCTCTGGCGCCTGGCCATCAGTCTGGTGCTGGACGCCCACGACAATCAGGGTCTTTCGCCCAAGGCGCTGCGCCGTGGTCTCAAGCACCTGGTGCTGGCCTACCATCGGGAGCTTGCCGACCATCGCCGAGGCGAGACCCCAGGGTACGTCAATGTGGAGAGCGCCAAGGGTCCGCTCAAGCCGTTCATGCAAAAGGTCGAGCGCAAGAAGAGTCGGGCCAAGATGCTCGACAAGTGGACCCGGCTCGACGATGACGGCCGCCGGCTCGAGCGTGAGGGCAAGCTGTCCAACCTGCCCGCCCACCTGGACAGCCAGTTGCGCAAGGCCATCAACGAGGAGTATCGCGATACCTTGAAAGGCGAGCGCAGCGAGTCCGAGGACGAGCACTTTCGCATCAAGGACACCGCGCGGCGTCTGGATGCGGGCACCGGTTCACTGGGACTGGACCGTTTCTACGTGCTGATCGAGGGTGGCAAGGACCACGAGCACGACGATGTCATTCTCGACGTCAAGGAGCAGCCGGGGCCGGCCGGGCTGGTGCTGATGAGCGAGGCCGGCAAGCGCGCCTGGAAGGCGACCTTCCCCCATGAGGGCATTCGCCATGCCGCCGCTTTCCACGCCATCGCCGAACACCCGGATATCTACCTGGGCTGGCTGCACCTGGGCGACAAGGTGTTCTCGGTGCGCGAGCGCTCGCCCTACAAGGAAGACTTTCCTACCCACAAGCTGAAGGGCGGCAAGGACTATCGTCAGCTGGTAAAGCAGTGGGGTGGCATCCTCGCCCGCGAGCACCTGCGCGGCGCCGCTGCGCTGACGCCGGACGATCCGGGCCGTTTTGCCCGGGCGGTGGGCCGGCGGGTCGACGGTCACCTCGATCAGGTGGTCGAGATGGTGACCACCCTGGCGCACAGCTACGCGCGTTGTGTGGCCCAGGACCATCAGACCTTTGTGCAGTCACGCAAGGATCGGCAGTGATGCCTGGCCTGGCTCAGGTCTGCTCGCCCGGCTCCAGCGGCTCGCGGGCAGGGCCTCGATAGACCCGCGCCAGGGTCCGCGTCATCAGCTTGCGCGACAGACCGGGCACCAGACGCATGCCAAGGGTGGCCAGGCGTGCCTGGCGGGTCGGCACGATCAGGTAGCCACCCTTGTGCAGTCCCGTGAGGGTATCGTCGGCGATGGCGTCCATGCTGGCCTTGGGGATGGACAGGGTCTGGGCGCGATTTTCCGGCGTCCGGTCCTGCTCAAGGGTGTCGACCATGGGCGAGTCGAACTCGCCGGGGCACACCAGCTGTACACGGATGCCCTGGGGCGCGAGCTCGTAGTAGAGCGACTCGGTCAGCCCCACCAGGGCGTGCTTGCTGGCGCAGTAGGGGGTGTAGCCGAAGACCCCGGTCAAGCCCGCCACCGAGGCAATATTGATCAGCCAGGCCGCGGGGGCATTGCCCTTGTGTCCGTGCTGGCGCCCGCCCTGGGCCGCCAGGAACGGCAGCGCCGCCCGAGTGGCGTTGAGCGGGCCGAAGTAGTTGACCTCCATGACCTCGCGAAAGTCCCGCTGGGTCAGTGTCTCGAAGTAACCCTCGCGCATTACCCCGGCGCAGTTGATCAGACCGTCGATGGCGCCGCTTTCGGCGGCGATGGCGGCCATGGCCTCCTGCGTCGCGGTTTCATCGGTGACGTCCGCCACCCGACAGTCGACCACCGCCGCCGGCGACTCGCCTCGCAGCGTCTCGAGCGCGGCAAGCAGGCGCTGTTCGTTGCAGGCCACCAGGGTGACCCGCGCGCCCTCGCGTACCAGCCGCTGTGCCAGCGCCAGGCCCAGACCCGAGGAACCTCCGGTGATGACGAAGTGACGATGTTCGAACATGGTGGCTCTCCAGCCGCCAGCCTGTCATGGCAGTCTGACAAGCGTGGCCTCTTGTGGATGGTGGTGGTCGACGGTGTGCCAAACGCTCTCGGTGATCAGGATGCCTGTCGCCAGCGACAGGGAATCGGGAAGGCCTCGAGGCGGGCCTTGAGAGAGGAGAGATCGACATCGCCCGGCACCCTGATCTCCGCCACCAGGCCGAGGGTCGCATCCTGGCATGCCGTGATGAGTGCCACCCCGGGCCCCAGTTCGGCGTTGGCGATCTCGCCATAGACCCGGGTGACCGCGTCCTGTCGCAGGGCCGGCTTGAACACCTTGCCCACCGCCGTCAGCGGAATGCTGTCGAGGATCCAGATGTTCTTGGGGATGGCGGCCTTCTCGGCCAGGTGGGCCTGACAGTGGCTGAGCAGGTCGTCTTCGTTGACCTGGCGATTGGGCTGCAGGCTGACGTAGGCCACCGGCAGTTCGCCGACCCGGTCGCAGGGCTTGCCCACGGCGGCGGCCATCTGCACCGCGGGGTGGCGGTAGAGCGCGTCTTCGATCATCTGTGGATCGATGTTGTGCCCCCCGCGGATGATCAGATCCTTGGCGCGCCCGGTGATCCACAAATAGCCATCGGCATCCTGGCGGGCCAGGTCGCCGGTGTTGAACCAGCCATCCTCGACCCAGATGTCGCGGTTCTGTTCGGGCCTGGAGTAACCGTCGAAGACGTTGGGGCCGCGGATCAACAGCGTCCCGATCTCGTTGACTGCACAGTCGTGCAGGTAGCGGCCCTGGTCGTCGAGGGCGACCACCCGAGCACCGGTATAGGGCAGCGCCAGGCCCACCGATCCCGTGCGACGCTCGCCTGCGAGCGGGTTGGCCATGCTGCCGCAGGTGCCTTCGGTCATGCCGAAGCCCTCGATCAGCGAGATGCCGGTCAGTTCCTCGAAGTGGCCGTGGACCGCCCGGGGCAGGGGGGCGCCGCCGCTCAATGCACTTTCGAGGCTCGATACCTCGGCGTCACCGAAGGGCACCTCGAGCAGGCGAGAGAAGATCGCCGGCACCGCACTGAAGAAGCTGACCCGGTGGCGCTCCACCAGCGACCAGAAGTTGTCGACCAGGCCGGGGCTGCGGAAGCCGCCCGGGGTGGCCAGCAGTATCTCGGCGCCGATCATCAGCGGCACCAGGCCGGTGATCAGTACGGCGTTGACGTGAAACAGCGGCAGGCCACAGAGGATCACCGCGTCCTCCCGGTGGCGAAACAGCATCTGCATCATCGCCGCGTTGGCCACCTCGTTGGCGTGGCTAAGGGGTGCCAGCTTGGGCAACCCGGTGGTGCCCCCGGTGTGGAACAGCGAGGCGCGCTCCTCGGGGTGAATCTTACGTTCATTGATGAGCCGATCGGCGGGGGCCCGATCGAGGCAACGGTCGAAGTCCTCGCACCAGTCGGCGGCGTCGGGCAGCGGCAGACGTTCGCGCAGAGCGCGGGCTTCGTCATCGCCGAGAAAGCGCGCGGCATCGACGTACAGCACCTTTTCGAGGCTCGGTACCCGGTCCTTGATGGCTTCCACCTTGTCCCAGATGTCGCTGCCCGGAAAGGGCGCCAGCGCCACCAGCACTCGGGTGCCGGCGGCGTTCATGATGCCGGCGATATGCTCGGGCTCCAGCATCGGGTTGATCGGGTTGACCACGCCGGCCGCCTCGCCGCCCCACAGGGTGAAGTGGGTCTGGGGCAGGCTCGGCAGCAGAAAGGACACCACGTCGTCTGAGTCCACGCCGAGGCGGTGAAAGGCGTTGGCAGCCTGCACCACACGGGCAAGAAACTCGGCGTAGGTGTAGCGCTGTCCCTGCTGCTGGGCCGTGGCGTCCATCACGAAGCGCAGCGCGGTGGCGTCGGGTCGGCGCCTGGCGCTGATCTGAATCAGCTCGAGGGTGCTGTCGGGCAGCTCCAGCGAGGCCCAGGGGGTCGCCTCGATGACCTCGATGTCGGCGCGATCGCGAATCGCCGGAAAACGACTAATTCGCTCGAGGTAGGAGGGCAGGGGCGAGGCTGCGGCGGAAGCGGTGTCGATGGTCATCTTGGTTTCTCGAGGCGTCGCGGCGTCAGGACCAGGCGCGACAGCAGCAATCGTAAGTGTTGTTGTTGAACGTGCTAGCGGACCAGCAACTGCATCAGTTTGAGGACCTTGTGGGTGGTGCTGGTGTAGGGCGGTATCAACAGTTTCATGCTGTCGACAGGGCCCTGACGGTAGACCGGGCGCATCTTGGAGAAGGTGATGAAGCCGTCGCGGCCGTGGTAGTGACCCATGCCGCTGTCACCCACGCCACCGAACGGCAGGTCATGCTGGCCCACGTGCAACAGTGCATGGTTGACCGAGACGCCGCCCGACTGGATACGCTCGATGTAAAGGTCCACCAGCGCCCTGTCCTGGGAGAACGGATACAGCGCCAGCGGACGAGGACGTGCGTTGATGTAGTCGATGACTTCTTCCGGCTGGCGGTAGGTCTTGACCGGTAGCAGCGGACCGAAGATTTCGCGCTGCATGATCTCCATGTCATCGGTCACGTCCAGCACCAGGTGCGGGGCGAACTTGCGGGTCTCAGGGTCGCTTGGCTGTTGCGACAGGGGAATCACCCGCGCGCCCTTGGCCCTGGCGTCCTCCAGGGTTGCCTCGAGCCGGGCGAAGGAGGCGTCGTCGATGATCGAGGTGTAGTCGGGACTAGAGAGGTCGGGGTAGCGGTGTCCGACGATGCCCTTGGCGGTGTCGACCAGGGCATCCACGCTACCTTCCGGGAGGAACAGGTAGTCCACCGTGGTACAGATCTGGCCGGCGTTGAGCAGCTTGACGAACAGGATTCGCCGAGCGGCCTCGGCCAGGGAGAAGTCCGGGGCGATGATCGCCGGTGCCTTGCCGCCCAATTCCAGGGTGACCGGGGTCAGGTTGTCGGCGGCGTTGGCCATGACCTTGCGCCCGGTGGCGGTGGACCCGGTGAACACCAGATGGTCGAAGGGCAGGCGGGTGAAGTGAGGCCCCAGCTCGCCGTCGTCGGCGAAGAACTTGAGCTTTTCCTCGGGGAAGTAGTCGGGGCTGAGGTCGATCAGCAGCTGGGCCAGTCGGGGAGAACGATCCGACATCTTGACCAGCGCCCGGTTGCCGGCGGCGAAGATGCCGATCAAGGGGGCGAGGCTCAGGTTCAGCGGAAAGTTCCAGGGCACCAGTACACCGACGACGCCCAGCGGTTGCGGGATGACGCTGTTGCGTGCACCGAAGTAGAGGCTGTGGTCGACCCGGCGGCGCTGGGGCTTCATCCACGACTTCAGGTGCTTGATGGCGTCCTTGATATCGCCGAGCACCACCACGAACTCGCAGAACAGGGTCTCCTCGCGGGAGCGATTGCCGAAGTCGTCGCTGATCGCCTGGACGAACGCCTCCTGGTGGTCCTTGAGCATGTTGGCCAGGGCCTTTAGGTGGCCGATGCGCTCCCGGTAGCTTGGTACCGGCGCCGCCAGATAGGCGCTTCGCTGCTGGTGGAAGGACTGCTCAAGCTGATCGAGGGTGCGGGGATCGGGTGACATCAAGGGGGCATTCATGCGTCGACTCCAGAGGTCGCGGTGGTCGTTGTGGCGGCGTCGCTGGCAATCAGGCCGTGCAGGTCGCCGTGGCCGTCCAGGGCCGAGCAGGAGCCCGGCAGGGGCTTGGAAAAGTGGATGCGGGACACCTCGGCGGCCCGTCCTTCATCGAACACAGGCTCCTCGGCCCAGGCGTACTCCGCCAGGGCGAGGATGGTCAGCGAAGGGTTCACCCCCAGGTTGCCGGGAATCAGCGAGCCATCGATGACCCTTAGATTGTGGTAGCCGAAGGCGCGACCGCGATCATCGACGACGCCATCCTCGGCGCTGGTGCCGATGGCGACGCCACCCATCAGGTGGGCGGTGCTGGGGGCGCCGGAGAGCACTTCGGTGGCCACGTTGCCGGCCTCGCCGCCACCGGCGGCCTCGACGAAGTGACGCGCCGCCTCGTGGGCGATGGGGAAGTAGTTCGACAGCGCCCGGTCATCCTTGTCCTGGTATACCGACCAGCCGGGCTTGAACATGGTGTACCAGGGGCGCTGGCTCTTCAGGTGGACGTAGGTGTCCCTGGTCTGCATCACCAGAAAGATGATCGAGTGTTTCGACTTGCCCACCGGGTTGAGCATTCGCAACGTGGTCAGCGGCTGGCGCAGGATATTGATCAGCATGCTGACCGAGCGCGGCACCTGACCATGGGTATCGGTCAGCGGCACGGCGCTCTGCAGCGCGAAGGTGGCGTCGCCGTAGCGGGGGAAGCGGTTGATCTCGATACGGGTCTCGTCGTCGGGATCGAACATCGAGGTGATGGTCGGGCCGTGGCAGATTTCCTGGGGCTGGCCGCTGGCGTCGGCGAACCTGGCGGTGTTGACGATCAGCGTCTCGGAGTTGGTGCGGACCTCTCGTCCCAGGCGCGATGACAGCCGGGGCAGGGTCTGGTCCTGGTCCCTGGCCTTGAGCAGCAGCGGGATGGTGCCGAATACGCCGGCGGACAGCACCAGGCCCCGGCAGCGCAGCCGGTAGGGCTTCTTGGCGAACCAGGCGGTGGAGGACTGCACCGTAATCTCGTAGCCGGCGCTGCCGTCGCGCTGTCCCTTGGCATCGGGCAGCGCCTCGATGCGCGTGACCTCACTCTCGGCGCGTATTTCCACGCCGTTGCGTTCGGCAAACCACAGGTAGTTCTTGACCAGAGTATTCTTGGCGTTGTGGCGACAGCCCATGGTGCAGCCGCCACAGTATTGACAGCTGTTGCGCTCGGGGCCGTCGCCGTCGAAGTAGGGATCACCGCGCTCGGCGCCGCTGGCGTCGTCGGGATCCTCGGGAAACAGCACCCCGGTATTGACCCTCTGGTAGGTGTGTTCGCGGCCCATGCGCCTTGCGGTTTCCTTCAGCGCTTCGTCGGCGGCGTTCTCGTAGTGGCTACGGGTGACACCGAGCATGCGCTGGGCAAGGCCGTAGAAGGGTGCCAGGCGTTGCTTCCAGTCGCCATGGACCCGGGTCCAGGACTCGGCGGCAAAGACCTCGTCCTTGGGAATCAGGTGCACATTGGCGTAGACCAGCGAGCCGCCGCCGACGCCGACGCCGTGCAGGGCGGTGATCTTGCGGGTCAGGCTGATCTGCAGATTGCCGGTCAGACCGAGCCTGGGGGCCCACAGGAATTTTTTCAGGTTCCAGGAGTTGTCCGAAAATTCCTCGTCCTTCCAGCGCCGGCCCTTCTCCAGCATCAGCACGCGATGGCCCTTTTCCGAGAGCCTCAGCGCGCTCACCGAGCCACCGAAGCCGGTGCCGATGATGATCTGGTCATAGTCGAAACGGTCGTCTTGGCTGGACGTCATGGACTGGCCCCTCACGCTGTCGTTGTTGTCTACACCGAGCATAGTGAAGGCAGGGCCGGACGGATTGACCGAAGGCGCGCGCTACTTGACAGATCGCGCAATATCGAGCGTTTCGGTCTTATGCTTTCGTCGCCATTGGGCGGGACTCTCGCCCATGATCCGCTTGAAGCTGCGGGTCAGGGCGCTCAATTGGCTGTAGCCAAGCAGGTCGGCGATCTCGGTCAGGCTCAGTTGGGTGTCGAGCATGTAGACCCGAGCGCTGCGCATGCGCACGCGATCGAGCAACTGCTGGAAGCTCAGGCCGCGCTTGAGCAGGCGGTCCTGGAGGGTACGTGGTGGTACGTCCAGGGCCTGGGCCACGGCCTCCAGGCTGACCTGATCGAGCGGCAGCAGGTTGGTGATGATCCACTCCACCTTGCTTTCGATGTCGTCCCAGCGATGACGGTGCATCAAGGAGTTGATCAGGTGCCGCAGGGCCGGACTGCCTCCGGCGATGGCGTGGTCGAGACAGCTGCGGTCGAACACCAGGGTGTTCTCGGGATGATTGAAGCGCAGCGCCGAGTGCAGCTGCTGGGTGTAGGGTTCGAGGTCTCGTGGCTCCTCGCCGCACAGGTAGACGGCGCGTAGCTTGATCGGCTCGCCGTAGAGGAAGGTGAGGATGTTGTAGGCGCCCATCAAGGTATTGTCGTTGTGCTGGCGCGATGGGGCACTGCGCCCGGGCACACGATAGGTGAAGTGGTAGTAGGCCTGGTCATCGCGCTCCTCGAGACGCACATCGAGCCCTTGCACGTGGCGGCCGATTTCCTCGGCCACGGTGACCATCGCCTCGCGCAGGGTGGCGCACTGCTGGATCAGCAGGCCCACCATGCCCAGCATCGAGATATTCTGGTAGCGCCCCAGCAGCAGGCCGAAGTGGCGACAGCCGCTCATCTGGGCACCCAGTTCGAGCAGGTCGATCTTGGTGGCCACCGGAATCAGGCGGTCCGGCCGGTCGAGGTAGTCCGGCGGCAACGACAGTCGTGCCAGCGCCTGGTCGGCATCGACACCCTGCTCGTCGAGCAGGGTACGGTAGCCGGTCAGGGCCGCGGCACGCACCATGGGCTGCATGGGGGTATCTCCGGGACAGGGTGTGATCAGTATATCGCTCTGTGCGCGGGGCCGCGCTTGGTCAAAAGATATAGATGCCAGGCCTCTAATATGCCGAAGCGGGAGGTGCTGGAATACGCCGGCGGCGCCCCGCAGGGCGCCGCCGATGATGGAGCGAATGTCGAGCTGCGCCGAAAAGGCGTCCCGGACTCAGCGATAGGTGTCCTTGAAGCGATCGCGCAGCTGATTCTTCTGCACCTTGCCCATGGTATTGCGCGGCAGGCTGTCGACGAAGAATACCCGCTTGGGCTGCTTGTAGCGGGCCAGCTTGTCGCTCAGCGCGGCGATGACGTCGGCCTCCTCTGGCGAGGCGCCTTCGGCGGGCACCACCACCGCGGTCACCCCTTCGCCCAGGTCCGGGTGGGGCAGGCCGATGACCGCAGATTCGACGACGCCGTCCATCTCGTCGATATGCCCCTCGACCTCCTTGGGGTAGACGTTGTAGCCGCCGGAGATCACCAGGTCCTTGTCGCGTCCGACGATCTGCACATAGCCCCGCTCATCGATCTGGGCCAGGTCGCCGGTGATGAAGAAGCCATCTTCCAGCAACTCCTCGGCGGTCTTCTCGGGCATCCGCCAGTAGCCCTGGAACACATTGGGGCCACGCACCTCGAGCATACCGATCTCGCCCTGGGGCAGCGGCGTATGGTCACCACCCTCACGGTCGGTGATGCGTACCTCGACGCCGGGCAGCGGCATGCCCACGGTGCCGGCGATGCGATCACCGTCGTAGGGGTTGGAAGTGTTCATGTTGGTTTCGGTCATGCCGTAGCGCTCGAGGATGGCGTGGCCGGTGGCGGCCTCGAAGGCCTCGTGGGTCTCCGCCGTCAGCGGCGCCGACCCCGAGGTGAACAGGCGCATGCGGGCGGTGGCCTCGCGGGTCAGGCGGGGATCCTTGAGCAGCCGGGTGTAGAAGGTCGGCACCCCCATCATGGTGGTGCCTTCGGCCATTTCCTCGAAGATCACGTCCGGGTCGAACTTCGCCAGGAAGCGCATGCTGGCGCCGGCCATCAGGATCACGTTGCAGGCCACGAACAGCCCATGGGTATGGAAGATCGGCAGGGCATGGATCAGCCGGTCGTGCTCGTCGAAGCGCCAGGCCTCGACCAGCGACTCGGCGTTGGAGCCAAGGTTACGATGGCTCAGCATGGCGCCCTTGGAGCGGCCGGTGGTGCCGGAGGTGTAGAGGATCGCGGCCAGGTCATCCGGCCCGCGCTCGAGCATCTCGGTGGCCGGTGTGGCCGCCTCGGCGGCCTCCATCAGGCTACCGTCGGCGGCGGTGCCCAGGGATTCGACTCGGGCGCCACCGCAGGAGGCAGCGACCTCGCGGGCGGCCGTGAGTGAATCCGGGCGGCAGACGAACAGGGCGGGTTCGGCGTCACCGAGGAAGTAGCGAATCTCCTCGCTGGTGTAGCCGGTATTGAGCGGCAGGTAGACCCCGCCGACCTTGAGGCTCGCCAGGTACAGAAGGATCGCCTCGGGGCTCTTGTCGACCTGGACGGCGACCCGGTCACCGGGCCCCACGCCGAGCGCGACCAGTGCCCCGGCGAGCCTGGCCACCGCTTCCAGCGCATCGCTGTAGCGGTAGTCACGGCCTTCGCGGGTGGTGATGAAGGGCGCGTCGCCACGCTCGGTCATGCGCTTTTCAAAGGTGGCAAAGAGGTTGTGATTCATGTGACGGGATCTCCCTTCAAGTGCTTGCGGGCGCGACGACGCTGGTCCCTGACCTGAGACGAGCAGGCCACCTTGCCTTCGGTGGTGTAGCGCTCATGGTTGCCTTCGATGTCGTCGAGCACGTAGAGATAGTTGACCATCAGTGAGCCGAACTGTGACAGCCCCCGGCGAGAGGTATCACCGAGCCAGTTGATGCGGTGCAGTTCGGCGCCATTGCCGAGATGGAAGCGGGCGACGGTATTCAGCGGCAGATTGCGCGCGTTGCGCTCCTTGGTGAGGTAGTGAGCGGCCAGCGGCTTGATCACCTCACCCAGGGCCTTGCTGCGCTCGGGGTCCTCGAGCCAGCCGTCTTGATCGAGCTCGGCCAGCAGGGCGCGGGTGTCGTCGTCGAGGCGACCGCGTTGGTCCTGACGTTCGGCGTCCAGCCAGGCGCGAAAGCCGGGTACCGGTGACAGGGTGACGAAGTTCTTCAGCCGCGGCAGTTCCGACTTCAGCTCCTTGACCACCTGTTTGATCAGGAAGTTGCCGAAGGAGATGCCGCGCAGGCCGACCTGGCAGTTGCTGATGCCGAAGAAGGCCGCACTGTCGGCATCTTCGGCCTCGATGGCCTCGTGGTTGGCGTCCAGGATCGGCTGGATGCGCTCGGGCATGCCCCTGGTCAGGGCCACCTCCACGAAGATCAGCGGCTCGTCGCCGATGGCCGGGTGAAAGAAGGCGAAGCAGCGCCGGTCCCGGGCGTCGAGGCGCCTGCGCAGGTCGTTCCAGTCGCAGATCTCGTGCACCGCCTCGTAGCGGATGATCTTCTCCAGTACCGCCGCCGGGGTGTTCCAGTCGATCCGCTTGAGCACCAGAAAGCCACGATTGAACCAGGATGCAAACAGGTGGGCGAAGTCGGCATCGAGCGCCTCCAGCGCCGGGAAGGCCTTGAGCCGGGGCAGCAGGTCCTCGCGCATGCGCACCAGCTCATAGGTGCCGCCGGCGGTCAGGTTGAGCCGGCGCAACAGCTCCTGGCGCTGCGGTTCGCAGGCCTCGAACAGTCGCTGCAGGTCGACATTGCCGCGACTGTCCCGGTAGCACTCGTAGGCGCCGTCGACGGCCTCGGGATCGGCACTGAACTGCTCGGTCAGGCACTGGAAGAAGCGCGTCTTCTCGTCTTCATCGAGGCAGCTGTAGCCGTCCAGGGCCTGGCCGGCCAGGGCGATGCTGGAGGCCTCGCCATCGCTTTCCAGAAGCTTGCGACAGGCGTCGATCACCTGGGTATGTTCCAGCGGCGGGCCATCGCCCCGGCGTCTGAGCAAGGCGTCACGCTGGGTGATACTGGAGAACAGTTCCTGCAGAAAGCTGAAGTTCATCGGGGACATCTCCTCGGGGCTGGGCCAGGTGGGAGCGGGCCTGGTGGCCCGCTGGTCACACGCGTCGGCGTCGGGATCATCCGGCGCTCTCCATGATCAGGTCCGGCAGCCAGGTGGCGATGCCCGGGAAGAAGCACAGCAGCACGATGCCGAGCACCATGCACAGGGCGTAGGGCAGGCTGCCGAGCAGGATGTCCTTGAGCGCGATATCCGGCGCGATCCCCTTGATGATGAACAGGTTAAGGCCCACCGGTGGGGTGATCAGGCCGATCTCCAGGTTGATGGTCAGGACCACCGCGAACCAGTAGGGATCGAAGTTGGCCGCCAGAATGATCGGCAGCAGGATCGGCGCGGTCATCACGATCACCGCCACCGGCGGCAGGAAGAAACCGGCCACCAGCAAGAAGACGTTGATGATCCCCATCAATACCCAGCGATTGACCTCCAGTGCCGCGATCGCCTCGGCCACCGTCTGGGTGATGAACAGCGACGACAGGGCGTAGGCGAAGATCTCGGCGCAGGCGATGATCAGCATGATCATCACGCTCTCGCGCAGGGCGTCGCGCATGATGGTGGTGAGCGGTTTCACCTGCCACATGCGGTAGACCACGATGGCCAGGGCCAGACACAGGAAGGCCCCGGCGCCGGCCGCCTCCGAGGGCGTGGCGACACCGCCGTAGAGGGCGAACAGGATGCCGCTGACCACCACCAGGAAGGGCAGCACCCGCACCAGCGCCTTCATGTTGGTCTCGACGTTCCTGGCGACGGTGTCCTTGAGCTCGCGGGCGGCGTCGGCGACGGGGCTGGGGGTGTCATAGCCACCGGCCAGCTTGCACGCGATCAGCGTCCAGGCCATGAACAACAGCGCCAGCATGATGCCGGGCAGGGCGCCGGCGATGAACAGCCGTCCGATCGAGGTCTCGGTGGAGATGCCATAGACGATCATGGTGACCGAGGGCGGAATCAGGATGCCCAGGGTGCCGCCGGCGGCGATGCAGCCAGCCGCCACGCCGTCGGGATAGCCGCGCTTGCGCATCTCGGGGATACCCAGCTTGCCGATGGCGGCGCTGGTGGCAGGCGACGAGCCGGACAGGGCGGCGAAGATCGAGCAGGCGCCGATATTGGAAATGGCCAGTCCCCCCGGCACCTTGCCGAGCCACAGGTCCAGCGAACGGTAGAGGTCGCGGCCGGTGGGGGAGGAAGCCACGGCAGCGCCCATCAGGATGAACATCGGAATCGCGACGAAGCCGAACGACGCCAGGCTGCCGAAGAAGGTCTCGCCGAAGTAGGTCAGCTCACTGACGCCCCGGTCCATCACCAGGGCGGCGAGGGACACGCCGCCGAGGGCGAAGGCGATGGGTGTGCCGATGGCCATCAGCACGAACAGGGCGGTAACGATAAGGATGCCACTGGTAACCGGATCCATCAGCGTGCTCCTCCCAGAATTTCCGCCAGGTACTGCAGCGCCAGCAGGGTCGAGCCCAGCGCCAGCGGCACCAGCGCCGGCCACAGCGGCGGATTCCACACCGTGCCGGTGGTCCAGCCTCCGTGGTAGGCCTCCAGCAGGTAGAGCCAGGAGCCGTAGGCCAGGGCGATGCAGAAGGCCAGGCCGCACAGTGAGGCGACCAGGTTCATGGCGCACTTGATGCCGCCCTTGAGCGCATCGGGCAGCACCGTGACCGCCACCTGGCCGCCGGTCAGCAGCACATAGGGGGCGCCCAGTAGCATCGCGCCGGTGATCGAGAAGATCGCGAATTCGGTCTGCCAGGTGGTGCTTTCACCGAGCAGGTAGCGCACGAAGATCATGTGGCAGACGGCCAGCACCCCTGCAAAGAGGGCGGCGCCGGCGACCACTGCCATAGCGATGGATAGCCGGTCCATCAGCCGACAGAAAGCGCCCACCGGGCCGGAAGCATGTCGCCGGGAACCGGGGGCTGCGGGTGCAGAGACGTGGGGGGGAGAGTGGGACGGTGTGTGTGACATGGAGCCTCCGAGGTGACACGACAGCGACGAACGACGAGGCGCGGCCAGCGGCCGCGCCCACCTCGGTCTATTCCACCGCCAGGGCGGCGTCGATCAGTGCCTGGCCGTTGTCGACGTTCTCGGCAAAGCTCTTGTAGGCGCTCTCTTTCGCTACCTCGAGCCAGGCGTCGTAGTCTTCCTGGGACATCTGGACCACTTCGACGCCGTTTTCCTCGAACACTTCCACCATGGTCTGGTCGAGCTGGGCGGCCTGCTCGGCGAAGTACGCCTCGGCCTTCTCGCCAGCATTGATCAGTGCCTGCTGTTGCTCCTCGTTGAGCCCGTTCCAGCTCTGCTCGGAGATCAGGATCGGCTCGTACATGAACCACAGGGCGTTCTCGCCCGGCGCCGTCAGGCAGCTGACCTGCTCGTAGATGCGATAGGAGACGAAGGAACCCGACGAGGTGTTGGCGCCGTCGAGCACGCCGGTCTGCATGGCGGTGTAGATCTCCGACGAGGGCATCGAGGCGATGGAGGCGCCGGCGGTGGCCAGCATCTCGTCGAAGGCCGGGCCAGCCGCGCGCATGGTCTGGCCCTGCACCGTGTCGGGCGAGGTGATGCACTGTTGGTTGGAGGCGAAGCCGCCAGCCAGCCAGGCGTCGGCCAGTACCCGGGCGCCGGCGTCCTCGATCACCTGCTTGATCATGTCCATGAACTCGGAGTCGTTGAGGCGCTGGGCACGCTCGTGATTGCGCACCAGACCCGGCATCAGGGTGGCCGAGAACTCGGGGTGGCGACCGCTGGCGTAGTCCAGCGGCAGCGAGGTCATGTCCAGGCGGCCGCGTACCAGCGCGCCCCACTGCTCCTTGGCCTTGAACAGCGACTGGCCGGGATAGACCTGCAGGGCCAGGTCGACGTCGGCGGCTTCGACCTCCTTGGCCATCAACTGGACCATTTCGTCGCGCACGTCGCCCTGGCCACCGGGAAACTGGTGGGACACGCGCAGGGTGGTCTCGGCGCTGGCAATAGACGCGCTGGCGGTGGCGATGGCGGCGACGGCGAGAGTGAGAGCTTGGCGTTTCATGGTGACTCCTCGAGGCGTTGTTGTTGTGATGATTGTTGTAGTGGGTGTTGTAGCGAGCGTGATGATCAGTGTTGTGGTGGTGGGATAAACGCGCCGAGGTCGGCGCGGGGGATGGAGGCCAAACATTTTTTATCTGCTATGATGTATACATCAATAGCCAGCATGTATATTCCTGTCAATTCGTAGGGCTTAGACCATGGTGGGGTGAGGGCGCCGAGGGGTCAGTCGCATCAGGACAGGATATGCTGGAACGATTCGAGTTCAGCCAAGGGACAGCCAGGGGACAGCCATATGAGCAAGAAGCCCTCCAACGCCCAGCGTCTGCGGGACTCTCTCGAGGACGACATCATCAATGGTCGGCGCACACCGGGTGAGCGACTGGACCCCGAAGAGCTGTGCAGGACCTACCAGGTATCGCGTACCCCGGTGCGCGAGGCCATCCAGCAGCTGGTGGCCAGTGGCCTGGTGACCGTCTACCCCAAGAAGGGCACCTTTGTCGCCAGGCTAGGGCTCGAGCGACTGATCGAGATGTTCGAGGTGATGGCCGAACTCGAGGGCATGTGCGGTCGACTGGCGGCGCGGAGAATCTCAGCCGATGAACTCAAGGCCTTGCGCGACGCCTTCGAAGGATGTCGCCGCGCCGGCGAGACCGGTGACAGCGACGACTACTACTACGAGAACGAAGCCTTCCACAGCGTCATCTATCAGGCCAGCCACAACGCCTTCCTGGCCGAAGAGGCCCAGACCCTCAAGCAGCGGCTCAAGCCCTATCGACGCCTGCAATTGCAGGTGCGTTCACGCATGCAGAGCTCGCTCGATGAACACCGTGAGGTGCTCCAGGCGATCGAAGCCGGTGATGCCGAGAGCGCCGAGCGCATCCTGCGTGACCACGTGCTGATCCAGGGCGAGCGCTTCAGCGACTTTGTCTCCAGCGTGCGCAAGCTGGAGGAGGGTGGGGGCGAGTTGCGACGCGCCACTGCCTCGAACTAGCCGGGCTCTGCCGTACCGGGATGGTGGTGTCGCAAGCAATGTCGCTTGACGACCACCACAGGCAGGGCCGAGGGTAGTCGGCATCCCACTTGCCAGCCTGAGGTAGCAGCCCATGTTTCCTGCCTTTTCCGGGCGCTATGCGTCCCTGCCCGATCGTATGCGCGCCGAGATGGCGCCCACCCCTGTGGCGGCGCCGCGTCTGCTGGCCTTCAATCGTCCGCTGGCCGAGGCGCTGGGTTTCGACCTTGACGCCTTCGACGCGACCCGTGCCGCCGAGGTGCTCGGTGGCAACGCCGTGCCCGATGGAGCGACGCCGATCGCCGCGGCCTACGCAGGGCATCAGTTCGGCAGCTTCGTGCCACAGCTCGGCGATGGTCGGGCGATCCTGCTGGGCGAGCTAGCCCATCGAGACGGCGGCCTGCGTGAGGTCCAGCTAAAGGGCGCCGGACGCACGCCCTTTTCCCGCGGCGGTGATGGTCGCGCGCCGATCGGACCGGTGCTGCGCGAGTATCTGGTGTCAGAAGCCATGGCCGCACTGGGGGTGCCCACCACCCGGGCGCTGGCGGCGGTGGCCAGCGGCGAGCAGGTGGTGCGCCAGATGGTGGAGCCCGGGGCGGTACTGACCCGGGTAGCCTCGAGCCATGTGCGGGTCGGCACCTTTCAGTATTTTGCCGCCCGCCGTGACAGCGAGGCGCTGTCGCTGCTGGTGGACTTCTGCATCGAGCGACACTACCCCGAGCTGGCCGACTTGCCCGAGGCCGAGCGCGCGCTGGCGCTGGTCGAGGCGGTGGTCGAGCGCCAGGCCAGCCTGGTCGCCCAGTGGAAGGGGCTCGGCTTTATTCATGGGGTAATGAACACCGACAACTGCGCGATCTCGGGGGAGACCATCGACTATGGTCCCTGCGCCTTCATGGACGCCTTCCACCCGCACAGGGTGTTCAGCTCCATCGATGAGCGCGGGCGCTACGCCTGGGACAACCAGCCGGCCATCGCCCAGTGGAACCTGGCGCGCCTGGCCGAGACGCTGCTGCCGCTGATCAGTGACGATCAGGAGCGAGCGGTGGCGCTGGCCACCGAGGCCATCGAGGCCTTCGCCGAGTGCCATGACGCCGCCTGGACGGCGGTGCTGCGTGCCAAGCTGGGACTCG
Organism: Halomonas sp. DP1Y21-3; assembly: GCF_019801245.1. NCBI lineage: Bacteria > Pseudomonadati > Pseudomonadota > Gammaproteobacteria > Oceanospirillales > Halomonadaceae > Halomonas > Halomonas sp. DP1Y21-3. The sequence continues at coordinate 813,369 of NZ_JAHVJM010000001.1, read as the reverse complement.
GGGCTGATGACTCGCAAGGCCAGCCGGAAAGCCGCTCGACCGATGGGCAGGGGGGCCCGTTGGCAGACGAGGACCTGGCCTTGGGCGAGGACTTCCTCAAGGCCATGGAAGAGGGCAACGCCGACTTCACCCTGAGCTTTGCCCATCTGCCCCTGGCGCTGGCCGGCGATGAGGCAGCGCTTGCCGAGGGCTTTGAGCGCAGTGGCAGGCTCGAGGCCTGGCTGCCGCGCTGGCGCGAGCGTCTGGCCCGTGAAGGCGTCGCCGACGAGGTCGTCGGCGCGCGCCTGGCGGCGGCCAACCCCCAGGTGATACCGCGCAATCATCTGGTCGAGAAGGCCATTCGCGCCGCCATCGATGACGACGACCTGAGCGTATTCGAGACGCTGCTCGCCGCCGTGACCCGGCCCTACCAGACCCCGGACGATACCAGCCTGCTGGCCCCACCCGGGCGCGACGAGCGAGTGCTCAGAACCTTCTGCGGTACCTGAGGGACCCCACCGGCACGTCGCCGCCGCCGGTGGGCTGCTTGCCAGCAGGACTTACGCCGACAGAACTTTCGCCAGCACGGCTCGCGCCGGCTACTGCGGTGCCTGGCTGGCCTGCAGGGTGCGCGTCAGCAGTGCCCGCAGGGCGGCCGGGCGCACCGGCTTGAGCAGCAGCTGGTAGCCACCGCGGCGGACCTCTTCGGCCACCTCCTCGGTGCGGTCGGCGGTGATCACGATGCCGGGCACCGCGCCGGTCAGGCGCTCGCCCAGGGCGTCCAGCGCCATCAGGCCGGTGACCTCGTTGTCCAGGTGATAGTCGGCGAGGATGGCGTCGGGGTCGTCGTCCAGATGGCGCAGCACCGACTTGGCGCCACCGATGGAGGTGGCGGTGAACACCTCGCAGCCCCAGCCTGACAGCATCGCCTTCATGCCCTCGAGGATCAGCGACTCATTGTCGATACACAGGATGCGCTTGCCGTCGAGCTTGCTGGCGACCTTGCGCGCAGGCCGGGAGTCCGTGTCCTCGGCCGGGGCCTTTGCCTCGACCCTGGGTACGCTGACCGAGAATACCGTGCCCACGCCGACCCAGGAGCGCACCCGGATGGGGTGGTCGAGCACCCGGCTCATGCGGTCGGCGATGGACAGGCCGAGGCCCAGTCCCTTCTCGCTTTCCTTGTGGCGCGAGGCCTGATCCAGGCGACGAAACTCCTGAAAGATCTCGGCCTGCTTGGCCTCGGGGATGCCGGGGCCGCTGTCCCATACCTCGATCAGCAGGCGCTCACCGCGCCGGCGAATGCCCAGCAGCACCCGGCCTTCCTGGGTGTAGCGGATGGCGTTGGACAGGAAGTTCTGAATGATTCGGCGCAGCATCTGGCTGTCGCTGTCCACCCACAGGGCCGACCCCACCACCTTGAGGTCCAGGCCGCGGTCTTCGGCCATCACCGCAAACTGGGCCTGCAGCGGGCGCAGGATGTCGGTCAGCGCAAAATGGCTGCGTCTGGGAGTCAGCGCGCCGGCGTCCAGCTTGGAGATGTCCAGCAGGGTGCCGAGCAGCTCTTCGGCGGACTGCAGTGAGCTGTCGATATGGCCGATGGTGCGCTTCATGTCCTCGGCGCCCATGTCCTGGGACAACGCCGAGGTAAACAGCCGCGCCGCGTTGAGCGGTTGCAGCAGGTCATGGCTGGCTGCGGCCAGGAAGCGCGTCTTGGAGGCGTTGGCGTCCTCGGCCACCTGCTTGGCCTGGCGCAGGGCCTGCTCGGCTTCGGCGCGCACCCGGTTCTCCTGGCGCAGCGCGGCGTTGGCTTCGGACAGGGCCAGGGTGCGCGAGCGTACCCGCTCCTCCAGGGTCTCGTTGGTTTCCTTGAGGGCGATCTCGGCCCGCCGGCGTTCGGTAATGTCCTGATAGAGCGCGAAGAAGCCGAGGATCGCGCCGCTGTCGCCGAAGTGCGGAGTATAGGTCACCAGCATGTAGCGCAGGCCTTCGTTGGTGATCTCGAGCGACACCTCGAAGCTGACCCTTTCGCCACTCAGGGTGCGCTGAATCCAGGGAATGCGCTCCTCGGCCATGGTCTCCGGAATCACCTGGGTCACCTTCTTGCCGATGACCTCGTTGCGGTTGATGTTGAAGGCCTGCTCGTAGGCACGGTTGGTAAAGAGGTAGCGACACTCCCGGTCGAAGTAGGCGATCAGCGCCGGCACGTTGTCGGTATAGATGCGGATATTGTTTTCCGAGCGGATCAGCGCTTCTTCGGTGCGTTTCTGCTGGGTGATGTCCTGATAGGTGTAGACGAAGCCGCCACCGGGCATGGGGTTGCCCTGGACCTCCAGCACGCTGCCGTCCTGGCGATATCGCACGTAGCGGTGGGGCTGGCCCTCGCGGATGTTGTCGAGCAGCAATTCCACGTGCTCTTCCGGGTCGCCGGGGCCGTACTCGCCGTTATGGGCGTTGTAGCGGAAGATGCGGTCGATCGGGGCGCCGACACGGATCAGGTGGTCAGGGAAGCGGAACAGCTCCAGATAGCGCTGGTTCCACACCACCAGGCGCAGGTTCTGATCCACCACGCTGATGCCCTGGTTGATGTTCTCGATGGTGGCCTGGAGCAGGGCGCGATTGAACTCCAGCACCTGGGAGGCCTCATCGACGATGGAGATGACGTCGGAGATGCCGATGCCACGCCCCTGCAGCGCCGAGTTGACGACGATCCGCGCCGACGAGGCGCCCAGCACCGAGGCCAGAAAGCGCTCGGTGAACTGGATCACGTCGATGGACGCTCGGGCACTGTCTTCCAGCGCCTTGCCGTTGCGCCGGGCGTAGTCCGAGAAGGCGCGGTCGACCTGGCCGGCGCTGAGGAAGCGCTGGCACAGCACCTTCAGGTCGCCGACCGTGGTAGCCCCGGTCCAGGGGCGATTGACCGAGGTCTGGCGGGTCTCGACGCTGTCGACGAACAGCGACGCCTGAATCCGTTCCACCACCCGCTGAGGGGTTACCTGGGAGACAAAGATGTAGGCCACCAGGTTGACCCCCAGCGACAGCATCACGCCGTGGGTAAAGCTGTCACCCACGTGCAGGCCGAACAGCGAGGTCGGTGACAGCCAGGCGATCCCCAGCGGCCCACCCTGGAGCCAGCCGGCGGGCAATACACCGGCGTTGATCATCGCTGGCAACAGCAGGGTGTAGGCCCAGATGGCGAAGCCCGCGTTCATGCCGACGATGACCCCCAGGCGATTGCCGCGCTTCCAGTAGAGCCCGCCGATCAGCGCCGGGGCGAACTGGGCGGCGGCGGCGAAGGACAGCATGCCGATGGAGGCCAGCGAGGTGAATTCGCCGATCAGCTGATAGAAGCCATAGGCCATGGCCAGGATCACGGCGATGGTAATGCGCCGTGCCCGCAGGACCAGGCGTCCGTAGTCGCGAGCCTTGGTGTCGAACCAGCGCATGCGGAACAGCGCCGGGATGACGATCTCGTTGGAGATCATGATCGAGACCGCCACGGCGGCGACGATGACCATGCCGGTGGCGGCGGAGAAGCCGCCGATAAAGGTCAGCAGGGCCAGCCAGCTCTGGTTGGCGGCCATCGGCAGCGACAGCACATAGGTATCGGGTGATACGTCGGTGCCGGCGAAGATGGTCAGGCCGGCGGCGGCCAGCGGCAACACGAAGAAGGCGAACAGCACCAGGTACAGCGGGAACATCCAGCGCGCGCGGGCGGCGTCGTCGCGGTGGGTGTTCTCCACCACGGTGACGTGAAACTGACGCGGCAGACACAGGATCGCCAGCATGGCCAGCAGGGTCTGGGCCCAGAAGCTCTGGCCGAAGTCCTGCTGGGCCAGTTGCCGCTGCAGCTGCAGGTGGGTGTCGGCCCGGGTCATCAGGTCCTGCAGGCCATCGAACATGCCCCAGGTGACGTAGGCGCCGAGGATCAGGAAGGCCACCAGCTTGACCAGCGACTCGAAGGCCACTGCGTGGATCAGGCCCTCGTGGTGCTCGGTGGCGTCGGTATGGCGGGTACCGAACAGGATGGCGAAGATCGCCATGACGATGGCCACATAGAAGGCGGTGTCACCGAACAGCGGCGCCTGGGTGATGTCGGAGGCGTCGGTGAGCACGGCAAAGGACGTGGACACTGCCTTCAACTGCAGGGCGATGTAGGGCAGGGTGCCGATCAGCGCGACCAGGCTGGCGAAGGCCGCCAGAGACTGGGTCTTGCCGTAGCGAGAGGCGATGAAGTCGGCGATCGAGGTGACGTTCTGGTGCTTGGCGACCCGCACCATCTTGGCCAGTACTGGCCAGAACAATAGAAGCGTCAGTACCGGACCGACGAAGATGCTGGCGAACGACCAGCCGGAGGTCGCCGCCTGGCCCACGGCGCCGTGGAAGGTCCAGGAGGTGCAGTAGATCGCCAGCGCCAGGCTGTAGACCAGCGGGCGACGATGGCTGGCCCCCAGGTGGCGTGCACGACGATCGCCGCGCCAGGCGATGGCGAACAGCACGGCGATGTAGAGCAGTGAAACAGCGATCAATAGCCAACCGGCAAACATGGGCACCTCCTCGACGTCAGCGGCCATTCTAGGGCATTGGCGGCCTGCTCGGCAGGGGCGCAGCGTGGTTGCCTCGATTCGGGCGCCTGAAGCGCGAAGCATTGACGGAATTTTGCGCCATCAAGGGAAAGGCATTGCCTGGTCTCAAGGCCTTGGATCGCGACTAAGGTGGATTGCACCTTTGTAGTGATAGACCATCGGCTAATATTCCAGGAATGTTTGTAAGTTGCTGAAATATTTAATGTAATGGTTTTCTTGGTGCGGTGCATTTATGCTTTTCGACTAAAGTTATCGTTCCAGGAAAGGCCATTTTGTCTAGTCTGCTTCTCGAGCCTTTGTGTCGTCTTTGCGGCGGCATTTGGCGATCAAACCACTTCTTGAGGGTAGCCTTATGCTAGACAAGAGCGCACAGGCCTACTGGAAACGAAACATACGAACCATCCTCGGCTGTCTGGCCGTATGGTTCATCGTCTCCTATGGCTTCGGCATTCTGCTGGTGGATGTACTCAACAATATCCAGTTCTTTGGCTTCAAGCTCGGCTTCTGGTTTGCACAGCAGGGATCCATCTACACCTTTATCGTGCTGATCATTTTCTATGCCTGGAAGATGAACAAGCTCGATGAAGAGTACGACGTCCACGAACAGTGACACCCGCAAAATAACGTCAATGAACGGGAATTGATTCCATGGATGTACAACTACTTACCTATATATTTGTAGGGGCGTCCTTCGCGCTCTACATCGGTATCGCGATCTGGTCGCGTGCCGGGTCTACCAAGGATTTCTACGTCGCCGGCGGCGGCGTCCACCCTGCCGCCAATGGCATGGCTACCGCGGCAGACTGGATGTCGGCGGCCTCTTTCATCTCCATGGCGGGTCTTATCGCCTATCTGGGTTACGACGCCTCGGTCTACCTGATGGGCTGGACCGGTGGCTACGTCATGCTGGCCATGCTGCTGGCGCCTTACCTGCGCAAGTTCGGCAAGTTCACGGTGCCGGACTTTATCGGTGACCGTTACTACTCGAATATCGCCCGTACCGTGGCGGTCATCTGCGTTATTTTCGTGTCCTTTACCTATGTCGCCGGTCAGATGCGCGGCGTCGGTATCGTCTTCGCCCGTTTCCTCGAGGTCGAGGTCAATCTGGGCGTGGTCATCGGCATGGTCATCGTGTTCTTCTACGCGGTGCTCGGTGGCATGAAGGGCATCACCTACACCCAGGTAGCCCAGTACTGCGTGTTGATCACCGCCTTCATCGTGCCGGCGGTGTTCCTGTCGATCATGATGACCGGCCACGTGCTGCCGCAGACCGGGCTCGGTGCCACCTTCGTCGATGCCGCCGGCAACGACAGCGGCCAGTACATTCTCGATCGTCTCGACGGTCTGCTGACGGATCTGGGCATCACGCCCTACACCGACGGCAGTCAGCCGATGATCAACGTGTTCTTCATCACCGCCGCCCTGATGTGCGGTACCGCGGGTCTGCCCCACGTCATCGTGCGCTTCTTCACCGTGCCGCGGGTGCGTGACGCCCGGGTCAGCGCCGGCTGGGCGCTGGTGTTCATCGCACTGCTCTACACCACCGCTCCGGCGGTCGGCGTGTTCGCCCGCACCAATATCATCGAGACGGTACACGAGACCAGCTACGAAGAGGCACCGGCCTGGTTCAAGAGCTGGGAAGGCGTGGGCCTGATCGGCTGGCTCGACAAGAACGACGACGGTCGGGTGCAGATGGGGCCGGGCGCGCCGTTCGAGGGCAAGCCGACCTTCGAAAGCGGCCCGCTGGAAGAGGAAACTCCTGGCGAGCACGGGCAGCGGGTGGTGACCAATACGCCTACCGACAGCCCCAACGAGGTCTACATCGACCGTGACATCATCGTGCTGGCCAACCCCGAGATCGGCGGCCTGCCGGCCTGGGTGATCGCCTTGATGGCCGCCGGTGGCGTGGCCGCGGCGCTGTCCACCGCAGCCGGTCTGTTGCTGGTGATCTCGGCGGCGGTGTCCCACGACCTGATCAAGAAGCAGATCAATCCCAACCTCAGCGAGAAGGGGGAGCTGCTGGCGGCGCGTAGTGCTGCTGCGGTGGCGGTGGTGGTAGCCGGCTACTTCGGCATCAACCCGCCGGGCTTCGTGGCCCAGGTGGTGGCCTTTGCCTTCGGTCTTGCTGCCTCGTCCTTCTTCCCGGCGATCCTGCTTGGCATCTTCGACAAGCGCATGAACCGCGAAGGGGCCATCGTCGGCATGGTGCTGGGTCTGAGCTTCACCTTCATCTACATCGTCTACACCAAGTTCATCAACACCGATCCTTCGATCTGGTGGTTCGGCATCTCGCCGGAGGGTATCGGTACCCTCGGCATGATCCTCCACTTCGTTGTGGCCTTCGTGGTCTCGCGGGCAACCGCGGCACCGCCGGAGCACATCCAGGAACTGGTGGAGAACGTGCGTGTGCCGAGAGGCGCGGGTGAGGCCCACGCTCACTAGAGCGGGCCATCAGGCAGGGGCGTCGGCCCACCATCCGTCGCCCCCTGCCAGACGACAACACTCCCCGACCCCGGCCTCGCCGGGGTCGGTCATGGAGCAGACATGATCGACATCGACTTCACTCATCCACCGTTTTCATTGCTCGACGAGGCCGAGCGCGAGCGGGTCCTGGGCGGGCTGGATATCGCCTACTACGGGCGGGATGACGTGATCCTCGATGCAGGGCAGTCCGGCGAGTTCGTCTTTGTGATCCACAAGGGCGAAGTCGCCGAACTGGACCCGGCCGAAGGCCCCGCCGGGGGGCGCATCGGCCACTACACCGGGGGCGATCTGTTCGGTGCCATCAGCGTGATCAACGGCCAGAGCCGTTACCGCTTCGTCGCCGAAGAAGAAAGCCTGTGTTATCTGATGCCGCACACCTTGTTTCTGTCGCTGTGCGAGAACAACGCCGCCTTCTCGGACTACTTTCACCAGCGCCTGATCAGCAAGACGCGCTTGCTGGCCGAACGTCGCGCCGAGGGCGGCGTCACCCTGGCCGGATTCATGCTCGCCCGGGTGAACGAGTGCATGCGTGAGCCGCTCAAGGTCGGCTCGACGACATGCATTCGCGACGCCGTGCTGACCCTCAAGGACAAGGGCGCCGACAGCCTGCTGGTCGAGACGCCCGACGGTCCTGGCATGCTGACCAAGACCGACCTGCTCGAGGCCCTGGTGCTGGAGGGGTGCGACGGTAATGCCGAGGTCGGTGGCATCGCTCATCTGTCGCTGGTGACGGTGGATGAAAGCCAGTACTTGTTCGAGGCACTGATCGAGATGACCCGCCACAAGGTGGCCAGGGTGGTGGTGCTTCAGGGCCAGCGGCTGATCGGTGTCGTGGAGCTGACCGATGTGCTCAGCTTCTTTTCCAGCCGCAGCTACGTGGTCAGCCTGCAGGTCGAGCAGGCGACGACCCTGGCCTCGCTCAGCGAAGCAAGTCAGCGTGCGCCGGAGCTGGTCGAGGCGCTGATGGCCCAGGGGGTACGCATGCGCTTCGCCATGGGCATGCTGTCGGCGCTCAATGGGCGCATCATCAGCAAGGCCTGGCACTTCTCGATGCCGGCCCCTCAGCGCGAGCGCGCCTGTCTGCTGGTGCTCGGCAGCGAAGGGCGTGGCGAGCAGATCCTGAAGACCGACCAGGACAATGCGCTGATCCTGGCCGATGACCAGCAGTGGGACGAGCTCAGTGCAGATACCGCGCGGTTCACCAGCGTGCTCGACGATCTGGGTTATCCGCGCTGCCCGGGCAACATCATGGTCTCCAACCCCCAGTGGGTCGGCACCCTTGCGCAGTGGCGCGCGCGCATTCGTCGCTGGGTCAGCGAACCCGACGGAGAAAGCCTGATGCGTCTGGCGGTGCTTGCCGACGCCTCGGGGGTGGCCGGTGACTTTGCCCTGGTGGACCGACTCCACGACGTGCTGATCGAAGAAACACGGGGCAATGAACTGTTGCTGACCCATCTGGCGAGGGGGGTGTTGCGGTTCTCGACGCCCTTGACCCTGTTTGGAACGCTGAAGAAGCCCGAGCACGGCGTCGACATCAAGAAGGGTGGCATCTTTCCGATCGTCCATGGTGTTCGCACCATGGCACTGGAGTGCGGGCTGCGCGAGACCTCGACCCACGACCGGCTGGCGGCGCTGGCGTCACTCGGCCGCATCGAGCGGGTGGTGGCGGAGGATCTCGGCGAGGCGTTGTCGCTGTTCTGTGAGCTGCGGCTTCGGGCGCAGCTGGCCTACCGGCGCGACGATGCCCGGGCCACGGACGCCCCGGACAGGGTGGTGGTGCAGTCGCTCAATTCGCTGGAGCGGGACCTGCTGCGCGAGGCGCTGCATCTGGTCAAGGAGTTCAAGGCCAGCCTGTCCCACCGCTATCACCTGGAGTATGCATGAGTGTCGAGGCAGCCCCCCAGGGCAAGCTGCCTTGGCGTCAATGGTTTCGCTTGGGAGAGTACCCGATGCTGAGAGCGATCAGGCGTGTGGCCGACAGGCGTCGGCAGGCCGATGGCGATTTCGCCTGGCTGTTCAATCCCTATACCGGCGATGAGCTGGTGTCCCTGGACTGCGAAACCACCGGTCTGGATACCCGTCATGCGGAGCTGGTGTCCATCGCTGCGGTGCGCATCCGTGACGATCGCGTCTTGACCAGCGAGTCGCTGGACCTGCGGCTCGCGCGTCCTGCCAGCCTGAGTGGAGACTCCATCTGCATCCATCGCCTGCGAGGGGTCGACCTGGAAGGCGGCCTCGAGGTGCGCGAGGCCTTGACGACGCTGCTGGAATTTATCGGCAATCGCCCATTGGTCGGCTGGTGTATCGACTTCGACCTGGCCATGCTGGATCGCTACCTGAAGGCGGAGTTTGGCTTCTCGCTGCCCAACGCCACCATCGACGTGGCCCAGCAGTACCGCAAGCGGCTGCGCCGAAGTCACCCGGAAATCGAGGTGCAGCCGACCTTTGAACAATTGGCAGAGCGACTTGGAGTCCCGATCATGGGACGCCATACGGCCCTGGGCGACGCCGTCACCACGGCGCTGATGCATCTGCGCCTGGAGAGCGGGGCACTCACGGCGCCATCGCGCTGACCCGGTGCCGTCATCCGCGCTGACCCGTTGCCGTCATCCGCGCTGACCCGTTGCCGTCATCCGCGCTGACCCGGTGCCGCCCGCACCGGCAACCATTCACCTGCAAGGAGATCCTGTCATGAGTCTGCACGCCATGTTGACCCTTCTCGAGCCCACGCTGCTGGCGCTGGGCCTGGTCTCGGTGCTGGTGGCCTACCTCCAGTACTATCGCCGTACCCGGGACCTGTGGGGCATGGTCAAGTTCTGGGAGAAGCGCCTGACCCTGACCGTGCGCGAGTTTGGCTGGCAACGTGCCGGCATCCTGCTGCTGTTGCTGGGCGTGGTGGTGCGCTATCTGCTGGCGCTGAACGTCGTCTAGGGCTTGTCTGAAAAGTGCCTGCGCTCGGTAATACGGCGTTAAAAATCGTCTGGTGCGCCAGCCCGGTCAAAATGCTCATTTACACCCCGTAAACTGCGCTTTCTCACCGATTTTTGCCTTGTCTAACCTTCGCTCGTCGACTTTTCGGACAGCGCCTAGGGCCTGGCTGACAGGCACTTGCGTTCTTCGACTTGCCAGGCCAGGCCAGACCAGGCCACGACGCGCAAGGGCGCCACTACGGCGGTGTCGTCCTTGGCGGTTTCCGATGTGCCGCCGACGAAAAGCCCCTGCCGTATTGTCCTCGCCGGGGTAAGCGGTCGCTGACCTCTTCGCCACTAAAGCGTCCGGATGGTAGACTGGCGCCTCTTTCATTTTCAGCCGTGATGTCCCGCTCCCATGTCGCCACAGTCCGCCTCCGCCACCCTGTTCGATCCCCGTACCCCCGAGGATGACCATCTCTCGATCGATGCCGGCGTCAGCCCGGCCGACCCTGCTGCGGGTGGCGATCAGACGGAAGCCCAAGTTCAGGCCAAGGCACGGCGTGAATTCAACAAGCTGCAGAAGCGCCTGCGCCGCCAGGCCGGCAACGCCATCATCGACTACGGCATGATCCAGGAAGACGACAAGATCATGGTGTGTCTGTCTGGTGGCAAGGACAGCTACACCATGCTCGAGATCCTGCGCAGCCTTCAGCGCAACGCGCCGGTCAACTTCTCGCTGGTGGCGGTGAATCTGGATCAGAAGCAGCCGGGCTTTCCGGAGCATGTGCTGCCGAACTATCTGGACAGCATCGGCGTGGACTACCACATCCTCGAGCGCGACACCTATTCGGTGGTGAAGGAGAAGACGCCGGAGGGCAAGACCACCTGCGCGCTCTGCTCACGCCTGCGGCGCGGCTCGCTCTATGGTTTCGCCGAGGAGATCGGGGCGACCAAGATCGCTCTGGGCCACCACCGCGAGGACATTCTCGAGACGCTGTTTCTGAACATGTTCTTCGGTGGCAGCCTCAAGGCGATGCCGCCCAAGCTGCTCTCCGACGACGGCAAGAACATTGTCATCCGTCCGCTGGCGTACTGCCGCGAGGCCGATATCCAGGCCTACAGCGAGGCGATGGAGTTCCCGATCATCCCGTGCAACCTGTGTGGTTCCCAGCCCAACCTGCAGCGCCAGGTGGTCAAGGAGATGCTGGCCGAGTGGGAGGTCAAGCATCCCGGGCGCCTCGAGAGCATGTTCAAGGCGGTGACCAATGTGGCGCCGTCGCAGCTGGCGGATCGGCAACTGTTCGACTTCGAGGGGCTGGAGGCCGTACAGGCCGAACGCCAGGCCCGGCGCATCGACGTGGTGGATGCCGGCTGATCTCGCCAACAGCGAATGTGCATGACGCCATGACAGCAAAAGAGGCCGCATCTCCGGATGCGGCCTCTTTCTTGTCACACGCCATCTATTACGCTTTGCTTTCCAGATCATGGATACAGGGCCCTGCCGGCCAGGCCCGACACACTGCTGCCAGGCCCGCTCAGGTAACTTCGGTGTCGGCCAGGGTCGACAGCGCGGTCAGATCGAGGATATTGACCTCACGTCCCGATACCGCCACCAGATCCTGCTGCTGGAAACGCCCGAGGATACGGCTGACCGTTTCCACCGCCAGCCCCAGGTGATTGCCGATGTCGGCGCGGGACATGGACAGGCGGAAGCTGAACGGTGAATAGCCGCGGCGGCGGAAGCGGTCCGACAGGCCGAGGAAGAAGCAGGCCAGGCGCTGATCGGCGGTCTTGCGTGACAGCAGCTGCATCATCCGGCGGTCCTCTCGCAGCTCCTTGCTCAGGGTGCGAAACAGCTGGGCACGCAGCTCCGGTAGGGTCTGGGTCAGCGCATCGAGGCGGTCGAAGGGAATCTCGCACACCGTGGTGGTCTCCAGCGCCACCACGCTGCCGGGATAGCGGCCGTCGTCGATGCCATCCAGCCCAACCAGTTCACTGGGCAGGAAGAAGTTGGTCAACTGAGCTTCGCCGCTGCCTTCGGTGGTGATCTGCTTGAGACTCCCCGATCGGACCGCGAAGACGCTGGTGAAGCGATCTCCCTGCTCGACCAATCGTGTGCCTTTCTTGATCGGCGGGTGACGACGGATGATGGAATCGAAGCGCTCGAGGTCGGCGGTCTCCAGCGACAGCGGAAGGCACAAGGAACTCAGGCTGCAGGACTCACAGCGAGTCTCATGCAGCATGGGACGCCGCCGATCTTGGGCCGTAGGACTCATTCGCAGCTCCTGTGGATCTGGGATCGATATTGACTGGGCCATGGGGAGAACAGACGTCGCCCGTACAGCACGTTGATGGCACTATTCTACACCCTCAGATCAGCTAAAAGTGGTGCCTACCTCTTTAGGATTAATAACTTAGAGGTAGGATGCGTCATTGATGCAGCCCAGTCCAAAGTTGCCAGACGGCAAAGGCGATGATCATGCCAGCGGCGACAAGGCGTGTTGCCCGATGCGCCAGCAGGGCCTGCATTTGTCTGGCGGCGAGGCCCGTCACCACCAGCGCCGGAAGCGTGCCAAGACCGAAGCTCGCCATCAGCAGTGCGCCCTCGAGGGGCTCGGCCCGTGCCAGGCTCCAGGCCAGCATCGAGTACACCAGGCCACAGGGCAGCCAGCCCCAGATGGCGCCCAGCGCCACCGCCTGGGGCAGACGCACCACCGGCAACAGGCGTCTGCCGGCGGGTTCCAGGTACCTCCAGAGGTGACGTCCCAGTGCCTCGACGTGACGCAGGCCTTTCCATAGATCGGCAATGTAAAGCGCCATCAGGATCAACATCAGGCTGGCGACGATCTGCATCAGGCCACGCAGGGTCGGCGAAAGGCCGATCACCGAACCCAGGGCGGCAACCAGAGCGCCCGCCACACAGTAGCTGGTGATACGACCTACATTGTAGCCGAGCACAAGTGTGCTCACCCGCCAAGGTTGACGCATGCTGGGTGGGATGGCAAAGGTCAGGGCGCTCATGATACCGCCGCACATGCCAATACAGTGTGCACCGCCGAGCAGGCCAAACACGAAGGCCGCCATCATGGGAGGCAGTTCCAGGCCGGTAGGGTTCACTCAGGCCCTCTGGACGATGGACCACGATCGGATGTCTGCGCAGGCGTTTCGGAAGAGGAAGCGCCGTCATCGGCACCGCGAGTGTCGTCCTCATCCTCGAACAGGATGCGATAGGCGGGGCCTTCGAGGTCCTCGAACTGGTCGTTGCGCACCGCCCAGAAGAAGGCCCAGACCGCCAGGCCCAGCAGGATCAACGACAAGGGTATCAACAGGTAAAGGATGCTCATGGGCCGGGGCTTGCGGTGACGGGTGAAGGCGTCGCGGTCGGCCTGGTGCGTCCGCGCCGCAGACGCAGGGCATTGCCGATGACCAGCAACGAGCTGAGTGACATGCCGATGGCGGCAAGCCAAGGGGGCACGAAGCCCAGCGCCGCTGCGGGCAGCGCCACGACATTGTAGAGCACCGACCAGGACAGATTCTGGCGAATGATGCGACGGGTCTGGCGGGCCACCTCGATGGCTTCGACGATACCCGTGAGCGGTTCGCCCAGCAATACCAGATCGGCGCGGGTGCGGGTGAGGTCGCTGGCCCCGGCCATGGCGATGGCGAGGTCGGCGCCGGCCAGTACCGGCACGTCATTGATGCCATCACCGACCATGGCCACCTTTTCGCCCTGTGCCTGTCGCGCCTTCAAGTGCCCGAGCTTGTCCTCGGGGGAGGCCTCGCCACGCCACTGATCGACGCCCAGTGTGCGGGCAAGCTGGCCAACGTTGACGGCGCGGTCGCCCGACAGGATCTCGATGGCAAGCCCTCGCTGGGCGAGGGCGGCGAGGGTCTCGGCGGCGTCGTCACGGGGCTGATCGTCGAGCTTGAACCAGGCCTGGGGCTTGCCTTCGCTGGCCAGCAGCAACCAAAGCCCTGCGCCAGGGAGCTCAGGAACGGGTCGGCCCAGGCAGGCAAAATGCGGCTGGCCCAGTCGCCAGCGCCGGCCGTCGATCACGCCTTCCACGCCCTGACCCGGGTGATTGCGCAGTTCGCTGGCCTGGCAGGTGGCGTCGCGCCAGGCAGCGAAGGCGCGGGCGATGGGGTGCTCCGAGCCGGTCTCCAGTGCCGCCGCCAGTGCCAGATGCCGGCGCTTGGCGGCAGCGTCCATCTCGCCATTGTTGGCGCTTCCTTCGTCGTCGCTCAGCGGCCGGTGTTCGGCGAGTTGCATACGCCCCCGGGTCAGGGTGCCGGTCTTGTCGAAGACGACGCGATCGAGGCCGGCCAGGGTCTCCAGCGCATCGGCTCGGGTCACCAGTACCCCGGCACGTCTCAGCCGGCCGTGGGCCACGGTCAGGGCGGTGGGGGTCGCCAGCGCCAGGGCGCAGGGGCAGGTCACCACCAGTACCGACAGGGTGATCCACAGGCTGCGGCTAGGGTCGATCAGGCTCCAGACCAGCGCCACCAGGGCGGTGATGACCAGCAGGTTCAACACGAAGCGATGGGCCACCTGCTCGGCCAGGCGGGCGATACGTGGACGATGGGCGAAGGCACGGTCGGTGAGATCGAGAATGCCGGCGGCGCGGGTATCGTCGCCGACGCGGGTGACCATCACTTCGATCGGGCTGTCCATGCACAGGGTACCTGCGTGCACGGTATCTCCCTGGCGACGCAGGCAGGGCAGCGATTCGCCGGTCAGCAGCGACTCGTCGATCTGGGCCAGGCCCGAGGTAAGGGTGCCATCTGCAGGAATCTGGGCGCCGGGGCTGACCCGAACCCGGTCACCAGGGGCCAGCTGACTGGCGGGGATGACGCGTTCATCGCCCTGCTCGTCGAGGCGCACCGCGGCACTCGGCAGCGCGCTGGCCAGGGCATTGCCGCTGCGGCCGTAGTGGGTACGGGCGCGAGACTCCAGGTAGCGTCCGAACAGCAGGAAGAAGGTGAACATGCTGACCGAGTCGAAGTAGCGGTCACCGGAGTCGCTTACGACCGACCAGGTGCTGGCGACGAAGGCACCACCGATGGCCAGCGCCACCGGCACATCCATGCCCAGCACGCGGGTTCGCAGATCGCGCAGGGCGCCGACGAAGAAGGGTTGGGCCGAGTACAGTACCACCGGAGTGGTCAGCGCCAGCGATAGCCAGGCAAACAGACGCTCGAACTCGGTGCTGAGATCACCGCCGTCGACGTAGTGCGGGATGGAAAACATCAGCACCTGCATCATGCCGACGGCCGCCACGATCAGGCGTCTTATCATCTGGCGCGACTGTTGCTTGAGCCGCTGCTGAGCCTGGTCCGGCTCGTAGGGCTGGGAGGGATAGCCGATGGCAGCCATCTCGGCCAGCAGGCGCGACAGCGACAGGCGTTCGGGATCCCAGCGCACCTGAAGGCGATGCTGGGAAAGATTGACAGCGCAGCTCTCCAGGCCGTCGAGGGCATTCAGGCGGTGTTCGATCAGCCAGGCGCAGGCGGCGCAGGTGATGCCATCCACCGCCAGGGTCGCTACCTTGGTGTCGCCATCCTGACGCACGAAACGATCCTGCAGGCCCGGATCGTCGAATACCTGATAGCGGGCCTCGTCGGCGGGTGTCGGCGATGGGCGCTCCGGCAGGGCGGTGCGAAAGCGATAGTAGCTGTCCAGGCCGCCGCCGACGATGGCCTGGGCCACCGCCTCGCAGCCCGGGCAGCACAGCGGATGGCGCTGGCCATCCAGGGTGATCGACCAGGGTGCTGTGGCCTCCACCGGGGCGCCACAGTGGTAGCACGAGGCCGCCATCAGAGTCCCGGTGTCAGGCGCACGGAGGTCTCCCGCGGGAACTCTGCCTCGCCGGTCAGGCGCCATTCAGGCTGTCCTGACGCGCCTTCTGCGTGGGGCTGCAGCTGAAGGTACCAGCGATAGCGCAGATTGCGGTCGAGGGTGCCGACATAGTGGCCTGCACGGGTGTGGGTCAGCACCAGTGCCCGGTCGCGGGCGCCATCGGTGGGGAACTTCAGCGCCAGATCCAGCCGCTCTGGGCGTTCGTCGCCATCGAGTGTTACCACCACGTCGCCGGTGGTGGCGTCGATGCGCAGCTCGGCCGCCAGCCCCAGCGCCTCGGCACGTTGCTGCTTTTCGAGCTGGACGTTGATGGCCAGACCTTCCTTGTAGTAATCGTCCGGCACCGAACCGTCGAAGTAGCGGATCGAGAAGGCCAGGTAGACCATGCTGAAGGTGACCGACGACAGCAGCAGGGCGATCAGGAACCAGGGCCAGAACTGCTTGTACCAGGGCGGCACCTGGGGATCGGACAGGGACATCAGGGGGTAACTCCTATAAAGCGGCTTTCACGTTCGATGGCCACGGACGGATCGTCCTCGGCGAGGACGCGAACGCTGATATCGGCACTGCGTTGTTCCATCTGATCAGGATTCACGCTCAAGGTCATCACCAGTTGGCGGGACTGGTTGGCGGGAACCTCGATGGCGGTGGTGTCGCTCTCGAGACCCTCGATGCCGGCTACCTCGATCACGTAGCGATGAGGGCGGTTGTCGAGGTTACGCACGGTCATGGCGTAGGAGTTGGCGATGCGTCCATCGGTCAGTATCTGGTAGAGCCGAGCGCGATCGCGCTCCACATCCACATCCAGCGGTGTGCGGTCGGCGATGGTCCAGACGAACAGGCCGATCATCACCACCAGGGCGACCAGATAGCCGATCAGTCGAGGCCTCAACAGGTGGGTCTTGTTGCCGTCGAGGGCGTGCTCGGTGGTGTAACGCACCAGACCACGGGGGTAGCCCATCTTGTCCATTACGCTGTCGCAGGCGTCGATGCAGGCGGCGCAGGTGATGCACTGGTACTGCAGACCGTCGCGGATATCGATGCCGGTCGGGCAGACCTGAACACAGAGGTCGCAGTCGATGCAGTGGCCAAGGCCCTGCTCTGCCGGGTCGGCGTTGCGCTTGCGCGGGCCGCGAGGCTCCCCGCGGTGGTAGTCGTAGGACACGATCAGGGTGTCGCGATCGAACATCACCGACTGGAAGCGGGCGTAGGGGCACATGTACAGGCAGACCTGCTCGCGCAGCCAACCGGCGTTCAGGTAGGTGAAGACGATAAAGAAGCCGACCCAGAAATAGGACCAGCCGCTGGCCGAGAGGGTGGCAAGATCCATCACCAGGCCACCGATCGGAGTGAAGTAGCCGACGAAGGTGATGCCGGTGGCCGCCGAGATGATCAGCCAGATGGCGTGCTTGGCGCTCTTGCGCCAGGCCTTGTCGGCGTCCCAGGAGCGCTTGTCGAGCTTGATGCGACGATTGCGCGGCCCCTCGATGCGGTGCTCAACCCAGATGAACAGGAAGGTCCAGACGCTCTGGGGGCAGGTGTAACCGCACCATACTCGACCGGCAAAGACGGTGATGAAGAACAGGCCGAAGGCGCAGATGATCAAAAGCCAGGACAGCAGCACGAATTCCTGGGGGTAGAAGGTGGCGGCGAAGATATGAAATTCGCGCCCCGGCAGATCAAACCAGACCGCCGGTCGATCACCCCAGGGAATCCAGGGCAGCAGCAGAAAACCGAGCATCAGCGCCCAGTTGGCGACCCGACGGACACGCTGGAACACGCCTTTGATCTCGCGTACGTAGATGTGCCGGCGGCTCTCGTACATGCTCTGGCTGTCGGGGGAATGGTGCGACACCGCAGGGTCGGTGACGTCGTGGGCAGGGATCTTGTCGCTCATGGCAGACTCACATCGCGTCGATGGGGCCGAAGCCCCAGTCTAGCGATTGACGGGTAGGTGGGTGGCGAGTGCGGCCAAGCGCCGCACTCGCCGCGGGAGCGATCCCGCTGGGGTCACTACTGACTCTGGTCTTGATTCTGGCTCAGACCATAGACATAGGCGGCGACCAGGTGGACCCGCTCCTCGCCGATGTAGGCGGCCTGCGCCGGCATATGGCCGTTGCGGCCGTTGCGCAGCGTCTGACGCACGGAGTCGGCCAGGCTCTGGCCCGGTGCCTGGTACAGCCAGCTGTCGTCGGTCAGATTGGGCGCGCCCAGCGCCTGGTTGCCGGTACCGTCAGGCATATGGCAGGCGGCACATACCGAGGTGAAGACGGCGCCGCCTTTTTCGGCACGTTCGGCGTCCTCGGCCTGGCCGGACAGCGACAGCACATGCTGGGTCAGGTTCTCGATATTGTCCGCGCCGAGCTGCTGCCATGACGGCATCAGGCCATTGCGTCCGTTGTTGATGGTGGTGACGATGTGCTCGGGCTCGCCGCCGTAGAGCCAGTCGTCGTCGGTCAGATTGGGGAAGCCGTAGCCGCCCTTGGCGTTGGAGCCGTGGCAGATGGCGCAGTTGTTGAGGAAGATGCGCTCGGCCACCTGCATGGCGTCACCGTCCTGGGCGAGTTCCGGGATGGGTACCTGCTGGTACTTCTCGAAGATCGGTGCAAAGCGCTCTTCGGCCTGGGCGACCTCTTCCTCCCACTGACCTTCCTGGCTCCAGCCCAGCACACCGGCGAAGTTGCCGAGGCCCGGATACAGCACCAGATAGCCCAGGGAAAAGATCACCGTGGCAACATAGAGCTGAAACCACCAGCGAGGCAGCGGGTTGTCGTATTCGTCGATACCATCGGCGGTGTGGCCGGTGGTCTCGACGGTGCCGTCGGCGTCAGGGCGCTTGTCGGTCTTGCGGTTGGCCCACAGAAGCCAAAACGCAAAGCCGATGGTGCCGAGCGTGATGACGATGATCCAGGCACTCCAGAAGCCTGAGAGGGCATCACCCCAAAGCGTATTCATGTGTTCTTCTCTCCCCTGTCCTCTCGGGAATCGGCCTGTCGCTCGGCCGTGCGGTCACGATTCGGTTGTTCGTCGTCGTCGGCGAACGGCAGCTGCGCCGCCTGATCGAACTCACGCTTGCGGCGGCTCGAGTAGGCCCAGGCCACCAGGCCCAGGAAGGCGATCAGCAGGATGCCGGTCAAGATGCCGCGAAAGGTTCCGATATCCATGGTTACGGGCTCTTCGCCGAGCTGGGCAACACCGTGCCAAGCTGCTGCAGGTAGGCGACCAGGGCGGTGATTTCACGCTCACCGCGGACCTCGCTGGTGGCGTTGGCGATCTGCTCGTCGGTGTAAGGCACGCCCAGTTTCTGAAGGGTGCGCATCTTGGCCGGGGTGTCCTCGCCGTCCAGGGTGTTCTCGAACAGCCAGGGGTAGGCCGGCATCACCGATTCGGGCACCACGTCCCGCGGGTTGTAGAGGTGGGCACGATGCCAGTCGTCACTGTAGCGACCGCCGACGCGGGCCAGGTCCGGGCCGGTGCGCTTGGACCCCCACAGGAAGTTGTGCTCG
This sequence comes from Halomonas sp. DP1Y21-3, assembly GCF_019801245.1. NCBI lineage: Bacteria > Pseudomonadati > Pseudomonadota > Gammaproteobacteria > Oceanospirillales > Halomonadaceae > Halomonas > Halomonas sp. DP1Y21-3. The sequence continues at coordinate 794,048 of NZ_JAHVJM010000001.1, read as the reverse complement.
TAGACGGATTCACCGGCCACACTGTAGTGGCCATAGCGCTCGGTCTCGGCACGGAAGGGGCGAATCATCTGCGAATGACAGCCGACGCAGCCTTCGCGGCGATAGATGTCCCGGCCTTCCAGTTCCAGTGCGGACAGCGGCTCGAGGCCCTCGACCGGCTCCGTGGTCTGCTTCTGGAAGAACAGCGGTACGATCTCGGCCAGGCCACCGAAGCTGATCACCACCAGCACCAGTACCGCCATCAAACCGACGTTCTTTTCTATGATCTCGTGTTTCATGTCAGTCTCGGTCCTTCGTTGACTCAGGCGGTCTGGGGCAGGGGCGCGCCGCGCTTGGCGGAACCTTTGACGGTCATGGCCACGTTGACGGCCATGATCAGCATGCCGGTCACCCAGAAAAGGCCACCGATCAGGCGCACGATGTAGCCGGGGCCGCTGGCCTCGACGGTCTCGACGAAGGTGTACATCAAGGTGCCGTCTTCGTTGATGGCGCGCCACATCAGGCCCTGCAGGATGCCGTTGACCCACATCGCGGCGATGTACAGCACGGTGCCGATGGTGGCCAGCCAGAAGTGCACCGCCACCAGCTTGACGGAGTACATCTCGGTGTGACCGAACAGGCGTGGAATCAGGTGGTACATCGAGCCGATGGTGATCATCGCGACCCAGCCGAGGGCGCCGGCGTGGACGTGACCGATGGTCCAGTCGGTGTAGTGGGACAGGGCGTTGACGGTCTTCACCGCCATCATCGGGCCTTCGAAGGTCGACATGCCGTAGAACGACAACGCGACGACGAGAAAGCGCAGGGTCGGGTCGGTTCGCAGCTTATGCCAGGCCCCGGAGAGGGTCATCATGCCGTTGATCATGCCGCCCCAGGAGGGCGCCAGCAGAATGATCGACATCACCATGCCCAGCGACTGCGCCCAGTTCGGCAGGGCGGTGTAGTGCAGGTGGTGGGGGCCGGCCCACATGTAGACCATGATCAGCGCCCAGAAGTGGACGATGGACAGGCGGTAGGAGTAGACCGGGCGCTCGGCTTGCTTGGGCACAAAGTAATACATCATGCCGAGGAAGCCGGCGGTCAGGAAGAAGCCTACCGCGTTGTGGCCGTACCACCACTGCACCATGGCGTCGATGGCGCCGGAGTAGATGGAGATGGAGTAGGTGGCGGTGACCGGAAGGGCCGCGCTGTTGACGATGTGCAGTACGGCAACGGTCAGGATGAAGGCGGCGAAGAACCAGTTGGCCACGTAGATGTGGGAGGTCTTGCGGACCTTGATGGTGCCTAGGAAGACGGCTGCGTAGGTCACCCACACCACCGCGAGCAGAATGTCGATGGGCCATTCCAGCTCGGCGTATTCCTTGACCTCGGTGAGGCCCAGCGGCAGGGTGACGACCGCGCACAGGATGACCGCCTGGTAGCCCCAGAAGGTAAAGGCGGCCAGCTTGTCGCTGATCAGCCTCACCTGGCAGGTGCGCTGGACGACGTAGTAGGACGTCGCGAACAGGGCGGAGCCGCCGAAGGCGAAGATGACCGCATTGGTATGCAGCGGGCGAAGCCGACCGAAGCTTGTCCAGGGCAAGCCAAGGTTGAGTTCCGGCCAGACCAGTTGGGCGGCGAGAATCACACCGAGGGTCATGCCCACGATGCCCCACACCACCGTCATGATCGCGAACTGCCGGACCACCTTGTAGTTGTAGGTCGGATGTTCAAATGCTGTGCTCATGATCAGTTTCCCATCGATCGCGTAAAGGGGACGATCCCCCGGCCATAGTGCCTGCCCGGCAATTGCCTCAGAATGATGCAGATCAACAACCACTCAGAATTCTAGCCCAGCCTGGCAGTGAGAAGAACTTAGCCTCTGGTGGCAGTGAACTTTGGAAACTTTGCCGTGTCACAACTCGTTTTACCCGACGCTTTTACTCAGGAATTCAGCCAGGCACTCGCCGCCGGGCACCGTGGCGAGTGGCAGGTGCCCGGCCTGGCGCCGGTGATCCTGGAGGGACCACCTTGCCGAGACGTGTTGTTGCTGGCGCATGGGGCCGGTGCCGGACACGATTCACCCTTTTTGCTTGAATGGCGCGCGGCGCTGGCCAGGGCCGGCGTACAGACGCTGTCATTCGAGTTTGCCTATCTGCGCGAGATGCGTGCGGCGGGGCGTCGGCGGCCGCCGCCCAGGGTGGCTCGGCTGGTGGAAGAAATGCGCCTCTGGCGTGACGTTTTGTCGCAGTTGGTGCCGGGGGCGCTGTGGCTCGGCGGCAAGTCCATGGGCGGGCGGGTGGCCAGTCTGCTGGCCGCCGAGGACGGTGCACCGGGGCTGGTGCTGGCTGGCTACCCCTTTCATCCCGTGGGCAAGCCCGAGCGCCTGCGTCTGGATCACTGGCCGTCGCTGGCTTGCCCTCTGGTGGTACTGCAGGGTACCCGGGACCCTTTCGGTACTCGCGACGAGGTGGCGGGCTATGAGTTGCCGGCGCATGCGCGTCTTGAATGGCTCGAGGATGGCGACCACGACTGGTCGCCGCGGCGCTTGAGTGGACTGTCGCGCCAGGACCTGATGGGAAAGGCGGCGCGCGCTACCGCGGACGCCATGGGCAAGTCGTGAGCGCTTCTTTCTACAAGGGTGGATATCACGGCGCTGTGGCGCCAGCCCTTGTGGCGTCTGGCTTTCGGCCCAAGTCGATGAATGCACGGACAAAAGTCGGGACAAAAAAAACGAGAAAGATGCGTGGGGCGCGTTGACATCCCCCGGATGTTCTGTAGAATGCAGCGCCACGTGACCAGGGGTGGTTAGCTCAGCTGGGAGAGCACCAGCCTTACAAGCTGGGGGTCACAGGTTCGAACCCTGTACCACCCACCATCATGAAAATGATGGATGGACACGTAGAGTAGAGAGCGCTGGACCGGTAGTTCAGTTGGTTAGAATGCCGGCCTGTCACGCCGGAGGTCGCGGGTTCGAGTCCCGTCCGGTCCGCCAGCGTCTCTTCTCGAATTGGTCATCATTGCGGACCGGTAGTTCAGTTGGTTAGAATGCCGGCCTGTCACGCCGGAGGTCGCGGGTTCGAGTCCCGTCCGGTCCGCCACGATGACAAGCCAAAGACGACGTCTTCAGGAAACTCGAGACATCGCACCGTGTGAAATAACGTGGGTGATTAGCTCAGTTGGTTAGAGCACCAGCCTCACATGCTGGGGGTCACTGGTTCGAATCCGGTATCACCCACCACGCGGACCGGTAGTTCAGTTGGTTAGAATGCCGGCCTGTCACGCCGGAGGTCGCGGGTTCGAGTCCCGTCCGGTCCGCCAGTTTCACTCGATCCAGTTCGCTGGAAAAGTCCGGTCCTGTTACCGGCGCTTATTTCGGAAGGCCCCGCTGCTACGCAGCGGGGCCTTTTTCGTGTGCGTCAGGTCAGCGGTGGTGGACGAGGGTTGCCTGGAGGGCTATCCAGAGAGCTGTTCCAGGAGGGCGATTCCAGGGGCTATTTCAGGAGCTGTTCCAGGGGCTGTTTCAGGAGCTCTTTCAAGAGCTAGCCCCGGAGCTGGCCAGAAAGAAGCCTTTGCCCGACGATGCGTTTTGCGCGCATTTTCATCGAGGGGGGTGGCAGAGGGTGGGCTGCTATCATACAGTTGTTTGAAATTGGTCGATGAGTGGCGCCAATTGTGTGAGCGCGCCATCCGACACCGCCAACAACAACGCGCAGCCTGTGCTGCGAAGGACCGCCCCGTGACCGCCTATCCCCAGCTCTTCACTCCCTTGCGCCTGGGCCATCTGAGCCTGCCCAATCGTGTGCTGATGGGCTCCATGCATACCAACCTGGAAGAAGCACCGCGCGGCTTCGAGCGTCTGGCCGCCTTCTACGCCGAGCGCGCCCGCGAGGGAGTGGCGCTGATTGTGACCGGCGGCATCGCCCCCAACGCCGAAGGCGCCGTCTTCCAGGGGGCCTCGCAGTTGACCAGCGAGGACCAGCTCGAGGGACACCGTCAGGTCGTCGAGGCGGTGCACGCCGAGGGCGGACGCATCTGCATGCAGATCCTGCACGCTGGGCGCTACGCCTATTCGCCGGAGCTGGTGGCGCCGTCGGCGATCCAGGCGCCGATCAATCCCTTCGTGCCGCGTGAGCTTACTGACGAGGATGTGGAGCGGCAGATCGACGACTACGTGCGCTGCGCGCGCCTGGCCCAGCAGGCCGGCTACGATGGCGTCGAGATCATGGGGTCCGAGGGCTACCTGATCAACCAGTTCATCTGTCGGCGCACCAATCAGCGCCAGGATCGCTGGGGCGGCGACTTCGACAATCGCTGTCGCTTTGCGCTGGAGATTTTGCGCCGGGTACGCGCGGCGGTGGGGGATCGCTTTCTGCTGATCTACCGGCTGTCGATGATCGACCTGGTGGAGGACGGCAGCACCCATGACGAGGTCATCGCCCTGGGGCGGGCGGTGGAAGCCGCCGGTGCCGACGTGATCAACACCGGCATCGGCTGGCACGAGGCCAGGGTGCCGACCATCGTCACCAGTGTGCCGCGGGCGGCCTTTACCGAGGTGTCCCGGCGCATGCGCCAGGCGGTGACAATTCCGCTGATCACCACCAACCGCATCAACATGCCCGAGGTGGCCGAGCGGGTGCTCGCCGAGGGCCACGCCGACATGGTCTCCATGGCTCGGCCTCTGCTGGCCGACCCCGCCTGGGTGGCCAAGGCTCGCGGCGACAGAGCAGACGAGATCAACACCTGCATCGCCTGCAACCAGGCCTGCCTCGACCACACCTTCCAGGGCAAGCTGACCTCGTGCCTGGTCAACCCTCGCGCCTGTCACGAGACCGAGCTGTCGCTGGAGCCGGCCGCCACGCCGCAGACGGTGGCGGTGGTAGGGGGCGGTCCTGCTGGACTCGCTACCGCCGTCAGTGCCGCCGAGCGGGGCCACAGGGTCACCCTGTTCGAGCGCCAATCCAGTCTGGGGGGGCAGTTCAACTTTGCCCGTCGGATACCTGGCAAGGAGGAGTTCGACGAGACGCTGCGCTACTTCCGGGTCATGCTCGACAAGACCGGTGTCGACGTCAGGCTGTCCTGTGAAGCAACGGTGGCTGATCTTGAGGGCTTTGATCATGTGGTGCTGGCCACCGGCGTCCGTCCCCGCCAGCTTCAGTTGCCCGGTGCCGATCATGCCAGTGTGCTGAGCTACGCAGAGGCAATCGAGTCACCCGGGCGGGTCGGGCGGCGGGTCGCCATCATCGGCGCCGGCGGTATCGGCTTTGACGTGGCGGAGTTACTGACCCACGTCGCCCCGGGTGACGACCCCCTGGCCGAGTGGTGTGACGAGTGGGGCGTGGATCTCGCCGTGAGCGCGCCGGGAGGGCTCAAGCCCGCACAGCGTCCCGAGTCACCGCGGGAGGTCTTTCTGCTGCAGCGCAAGAGCTCCAAGCCCGGCAAGGGGCTCGGCACTACCTCTGGCTGGGTGCATCGGGCCTCGCTGCGCCATCGGGGAGTCCAGGCGATACCCGGCTGCGAGTATCAGCGTATCGACGACCAGGGCCTGCATCTGAGCGTTGACGGCGAGGAGCGCACCCTGGCCGTGGACAGTGTGGTGGTGTGTGCCGGGCAGGAGTCGGTGCGTGAGCTGGTAGCGCCACTTGAGGCCGCCGGCGTTCGGGTGTCGATCATCGGTGGGGCGGACAAGGCAGCGGAGCTGGACGCCAAGCGCGCCATCGATCAGGGCGTGCGTCTGGCGGCGTCACTGTAGGATTGTCGACAATAAAATATGCAGATTCGGTAATCCTCAGGAGGTGCGCTGTCGTGCCTCATGAGGACCGGGCAGGTGGCGTCCGGCGCTGGCTTCCCGGCCGTCGGCTACCTCGGCTTTGGTGCCTCTTGACCCTCTTAGGTCGAATTACGTCTGGACAATGAAACGCTTCTGCTGGCATGAGTTCTTATAGGTAAGGACGTTCAGCGTTGAAGATCCGAGCATCGTCATTGGCTAATGCTGTTCTACGCTGAGAGTACCCCCTCGACAAGGGCGATGGCAGGCAAGGGTGGGTGACGTCGTCCAGATCGAGTCCCGGGCATCACAGGAGGCATCGATGAGCATCTTCGACCATGTGCAGAACCGCTTCGCTCGCGTCCAGCAGGAAGAAATGTCCCTGCAGGAATATCTGGAACTCTGCCGTCAAGACCCTTCCGTCTACGCCAGTGCGCCAGAGCGCATGCTGGAGGCCATCGGTGAACCGGAGGTGATCGACACCGCCAAGGACCCGAGGCTGGCGCGGATCTTTTCCAACAAGGTGATACGCCGCTACCCGGCGTTCAGTGAATTCCATGGCATGGAGGAGGCCATCGAGCAGATCGTGGCCTACTTCCGCCACGCCGCTCAGGGCCTGGAAGAGAAAAAGCAGATTCTCTACCTGCTGGGGCCGGTGGGTGGCGGCAAGTCGTCTCTGGCCGAGCGGCTCAAGCTGTTGATGGAAAAAGTGCCGTTCTACGCCATCAAGGGTTCTCCGGTGCACGAGTCCCCGCTTGGCCTGTTCTCGCCGGAAGAGGACGGCGAGCTGCTCGAGAAGGAGTACGGTATTCCCGGTCGCCACCTGCGCAGCGTGATGTCCCCCTGGGCAGCCAAGCGACTCAAGGAGTCCGGTGGTGACATCTCTCAGTTCCGGGTGGTGCGGCTGTATCCCTCACGGCTCAATCAGATCGCCATCTCCAAGACCGAGCCTGGCGACGAGAACAACCAGGACATCTCCTCGCTGGTCGGCAAGGTGGACATCCGCCAGCTCGAGCTTTATTCCCAGGATGATCCGGACGCCTACAGCTTCTCCGGTGGCTTGTGTCGGGCCAACCAGGGTCTGATGGAGTTCGTCGAGATGTTTAAGGCGCCGATCAAGGTGCTGCATCCGCTGCTGACCGCCACCCAGGAAGGCAACTACAACCCCACCGAGGGCATGGGCGCGATACCCTTCGATGGCGTCGTGCTGGCCCACTCCAACGAGAGCGAGTGGCAGGCGTTCCGCAACAATCGCAACAACGAGGCCTTCCTCGACCGGGTCTACATCGTCAAGGTGCCTTACTGCCTGCGGGTCTCCGAAGAGATCAACATCTACAAGAAGCTGCTCGAGCACTCCTCGCTCAACCAGGCTCCCTGCGCGCCGGATACCCTGCGCATGCTGGCCCAGTTCTCGGTGCTGTCGCGGCTCAAGGAGCCGGAGAACTCAAGCGTCTACTCCAAGATGCGGGTCTATGACGGCGAGAACCTCAAGGACACCGATCCCAAGGCCAAGTCGATCCAGGAGTATCGCGACAGCGCCGGGGTGGACGAGGGCATGGACGGGCTGTCCACACGCTTCGCCTTCAAGATCCTGTCGAAGGTATTCAACTTCGACAACCATGAGGTGGCGGCCAACCCGGTGCACCTGCTGTACGTGCTGGAGCAGCGTCTGGAGCAGGAGCAGCTGCCTAAGGAGACCTTCGAGCGTTACCTGCGCTACATCAAGGAGTACCTGGCGCCGCGCTACGTCGACTTCATCGGCAAGGAGATCCAGACCGCCTACCTGGAGTCCTACTCCGAGTACGGTCAGAACATCTTCGACCGCTACGTCACCTACGCCGACTTCTGGATCCAGGATCAGGAGTACCGGGATCCCGAGACCGGCGAGCTGTTCGATCGCCAGTCGCTCAATGACGAGCTGGAAAAGATCGAGAAGCCGGCGGGCATCTCCAATCCCAAGGACTTCCGCCACGAGGTGGTCAACTTCGTGCTCAGGGCACGTGCCCAGAACAACGGCATGAATCCGGGCTGGCAGTCCTACGAGAAGCTGCGTGGTGTGATCGAGCACAAGATGTTCGCCAATACCGAGGAGCTGCTGCCGGTGATTTCCTTCAACGCCAAGGCATCCTCTGCCGACATCAAGAAACATGAGGACTTCGTGGCGCGGATGAAGGATCGAGGCTACACCGAGAAGCAGGTGCGCCTGCTGTCGGAGTGGTACCTGAGGGTGCGCAAGTCGCAGTAGCCGTGAAGGCACCGGGAGCGTCCCGGTGCCTGCCACCCTTGTCGACTGCGCCCAGGAGGTCCCATGACCTACTTCATCGATCGCCGAGCCAACGCCAAGAACAAGAGCGCGGTCAATCGCCAGCGCTTTCTTGACCGTTATCGGACCCATATCAAGCGCTCCGTGGAGGAGGCGGTGAATCGCCGTTCCATCACCGACATGGAGCGCGGCGAGAAGGTCTCGATCCCGAGCCGTGATATCTCCGAGCCGGTATTCCAGCACGGCAGCGGGGGGCGTCGCTCCATCGTCGCGCCGGGCAATCGCGAATTTCAGGAAGGGGATCGCCTGCGCCGTCCGGACGGTGGCGGCGGTGGTGGCGATGGCAGCGGCGAAGGCGGCGCTTCCAATCAGGGTGAGGGCATGGACGAGTTCGCCTTCACCCTGACGCGGGAGGAATTTCTCGAGTTTGTCTTCGACGGCCTGGAGTTGCCCCACCTGGAGCGCAAGCCGCTGGTCGACGTCGAGGAGGTGCGGCCGGTGCGCGCCGGGGTGTCCCGGGACGGGGTGCCGGCGAGGATCAACATCGTGCGCTCCATGCGCGAGGCCCAGGCCCGACGTATCGCCATGCGGGCGCCCATTCGTCGGGCGCTGCGCGAGGCTCAGGAGGCACTGGAGGTCGAGGAACGCAAGGATCCGGTGCTCAGAAACCCCGCTCGCATCCAGGAGCTCAAGGACGAGATCGAGCGCCTGGAGCGGCGCCTGGAGGCGGTGCCCTTCATCGACACCTACGATCTTCGCTACAACCACCTGATCAACCAGCCCCAGCCATCGAGCAAGGCGGTGATGTTCTGCGTGATGGACGTCTCCGGGTCGATGACCCAGGCCCACAAGGACATCGCCAAGCGCTTCTTCCTGCTGCTGTACCTGTTTCTCGAGCGCAGCTACGAGCGGGTCGAGCTGGTCTTCGTCAGGCATCATACCGCCGCCAAGGAGGTCGACGAGGAGGAGTTCTTCTACTCCCGGGAGACCGGCGGCACCATCGTCTCCAGCGCCTTGACCCTGGTCGACGAGATCATCGACAAGCGCTACCCGCCGGGGCAGTGGAATCTGTACGTGGCCCAGGCCTCGGATGGCGACAACTGGGACGATGATTCGGTGAACTGTCGCGAGCTCCTGACCAAGTCACTGATGGGGCGCCTGCAGTACTTCACCTACGTGGAGATCACGCCCCACGCCCACCAGGCCTTGTGGGAAGAGTACGAGCGGGTGGAGGCGGCCTATCCTGACCGTTTCGCCATGCGTCAGATCGTCGAGCCGGGGGATATCTATCCGGTGTTCCGTGCCTTGTTCAAGCGTCGCGCCGAGAGTTGACCTCTCGGTCGACTCGACAGCAGGCCGGGGCCTTGCGGCCCCTGAACAAGCGCTACGCAACTCCGGGCGATGATAGAGCCCCGGAGAGGAGGGGAGCTCCATGACCACCTTGACCAAGCGCCACGCCAAGCCCATCGCCACCGGCTCCGACTGGAGCTTTGACGATCTCACCGAGTTCGAGGCCGAGATCGCGCGACTGGCGGACGAGTACCGGCTCGATACCTACCCCAACCAGATCGAGATCATTACCACCGAGCAGATGATGGACGCCTACGCCAGCGTCGGCATGCCGGTGGGCTATCACCACTGGTCCTTCGGCAAGCAGTTCCTGGCGGTGGAGCAGGCCTATCGGCGTGGTCAGATGGGGCTGGCCTACGAACTGGTGATCAATTCAGATCCCTGCATCGCCTACCTGATGGAAGAGAACACCCTGATGATGCAGGTGCTGGTCATGGCGCACGCCTGCTATGGCCACAACTCCTTCTTCAAGGGCAACTATCTGTTTCGGACCTGGACCGACGCCTCCTCGATCGTCGACTACCTGGTGTTCGCCCGCAAGTACATCAGCCAGTGCGAAGAGCGCCACGGTGTCCAGGCGGTGGAGCAGCTGCTCGACGCCTGTCACGCCCTGCAGAATTATGGCGTCGACCGCTACAAGCGTCCGTCCCCGGTATCTCCCGAGGAGGAGGCTCGCCGTCAGCAGGAACGCGAAGACTACCTGCAGACCCAGGTCAACACCCTGTGGCGCACCATTCCGACCGGTGATGTGGGTAGCATCGCCGAGCCCATGGCGTCCGAGGACGATCCGCTGGGGCTGCGAGGTGGCGGGCGTTATCCGCCGGAGCCCCAGGAAAACCTGCTGTACTTCATCGAGAAGAACGCTCCGCTGCTGGCGCCCTGGCAACGTGAGGTGGTGCGCATCGTGCGCAAGCTGGCCCAGTACTTCTACCCCCAGCGCCAGACCCAGGTGATGAACGAAGGCTGGGCGACCTTCTGGCACTACACCCTGATGAATCGCTTGTTCGACGAGGGCGCGGTGGACGAAGGGCTGATCCTCGAGTTCCTGCAGTCGCACACCGCCGTGGTCAGTCAGCCGGCCTTCGATAGCCCCTACTACAACGGCATCAACCCCTACGCTCTGGGGTTCGCCATCTTCACCGACCTGAAGCGTATCTGCGAGGCGCCCAATGACGAGGACCGCGAGTGGTTCCCCGACATCGCCGGCAGTGACTGGCGCGAGACGTTGAACTTTGCCATGCGCAACTTCAAGGACGAGTCCTTCATTCAGCAGTTTCTCTCGCCCAAGGTGATTCGCGATCTGAAGCTGTTTCAGATCGTCGACGATGACCAGGAGGAGACCCTGGAAGTCGGCGCCATCCATGATGAGCGAGGCTACCGGCGGGTGCGCGAGGCGCTGTCCACGCAGTATGCGCTGTCGCTGCGTGAGCCCAATATTCAGGTCTACGAGGCGGATATCCGTGGTGATCGTTCGCTGACGCTGCGCCACGTGCAGGATCACCGGCGACCGCTGGCACGCAGTGTCTATCCGGTGATCCGTCATCTGCATCAACTGTGGGGCTTTCCGGTCAAGTTGGAGTCCTGGGACGGCGACGAGGTGGTGCGTCGCTATCAGTGGCCGCTGCCGGACAGCGAAGAAGGCGCTTGAGACTCGGCAATAGCGGCAGACGACAACACCCCGGGCCATCGGCCCGGGGTGTTGTCGTTCTGGTGTGGCTCAGGGGCGCGCTCTTTTCAGCCTACCCCTGGTGAATCCGACGCTGGTCAGCCAGACGTCAGGGCTTGGCGGTCCAGGACTGGCACCACCCGCCCGGCTCCACGCTGTTCTGTGGGAACAGCTGGCAGCCTTCGGTCTCGGCGTTGAAGAACATGCAGTTGGCGCAGGTCTCTCCCTCTTCGTAGGCGGCGTTGCCACTGGCGTCGCTGGCGTTCTCGACGTAGCCGAGCGCCTTGGCCTGGGCGTTGTCGGTATCCAGGCGCGGCAGGCTCTGGGCCAGGGCGGTGCGGGACAGTACGCCAGCGCCCAGAGGCAGGGCGGCGATGCCCAGCAGACTGTGGCGCAGGAAGTCACGGCGGCTGTGCTTGGCCATGGTGGGGCTCCTCGTTGTGGCTCGATCGATGGTGATCGAAGTCGATAGTCGAACGGTCTTGGTTGGGCCCGTTTCTGCTGGACCGATGTTATCGAGTGTGCCCGGTGAGCCTGGGCGACCTCGTGCGCTCTAGGCGGCGCTGAACATTCAGATTAGCTAAGCCTTTGAGTCTTGGCGAATCCTCGCTACTCCGCTGCGGCAATCCGCCACGCAGGTGGTGCCTGTCGGGTGGTGCTGCCCGTGCCGCGCCGGCGCTGATATACTGCGCCGCGAGCACACCACATCTTGCCGTCTGTGCCGTGGGCTTGGTTGGCCTGGCGAAGACGGACATCGAAGGAGGGCGACCATGCAGAATGCAGTGATCCTGATCAATGCCGAAAAGGGCCAGGTCAAGGCGGTGGCGGAGCGCCTCGCCGAGGTCGACGGCATCAGCGAGGTGTACTCCACCTGCGGTCGCTACGACCTGGTGGCGATCGCGCGCACCCGTGATTTCGAGAGCCTGGCCGAACTCGTCACCGGGCGCCTGAACGCGGTGGAAGGGATCGCCGACACCGAGACCCTCAACGCCATGCAGGTGCACTCCCGTCACGACCTGGAGACCATGTTCTCGCTGGGGTGGTAGCAAGATCGCGTCGGCGGCCCGGTGACTGCGCCGGGCCGGCGCAACGCCGCTCGTTCGACGCGCCGGCGACCAGCACCTCTTCGCCATCTCGTGACTCTTTGCATCAAGGAAGCGTGTGGACCTTTCACTCGATCGCCTGATACCCCGCCCCCGAAACCTCCTTGTCTCGCTGGTGCTGGTCGCCGCGGGTGCCTTTCTGTGGCACAGCACAGAGCAGGGCTACCGTGATCGCATGAGCTGGATGGGGGTAACCGAGTGGGCCGAGCCCGGCGTCTTGTCCTTCACCCGCGTCATGCGTAACGATGGCTATCTGCTGGGATGGTCGGATGTCCGCGTCGGTGCGCTGTGGGTCAGCTATGAGCTACGCCAGAGCGGGGATCGGCAGATCGGGCCACGCCCCGGTTTTCGCCAGGACTGGCGCACGCTGTGGCCTGTCAGCACCACGAGCTACTCGGGCAGTGGTTACGACCGCGGCCACCTGGCCCCGAACTACGCCATGGCCAAGGTGTGGGGAGAAGACGCCCAGGACGACAGCTTTCTGATGAGCAACATGATGCCGCAGAAGCCCGCGCTCAATCGGCAGCTGTGGCAGCGCCTGGAGGAGGTGGTGATGGACCACTTCCTGCCGCGCTTCGGCCGGCTGCAGGTGATCACCGGCCCGATCTACGCCGAGACACGAATCACCGATCTCGAGATCGATCGTCTACTCGATCGCGTCGGCTTCGTCGAGGTGCCGGTGGCGTTCTACAAGATCGTGGTGGTGCCGGGCGATACGCCGCTGGCGGTGGCGTTTATCATGCCCCAGGACGTGCGTGGCGACGAGTCGCTCAAGCAGTTTCTGTTCAGCATCGACGAGGTAGAAGCGCAAACCGGGCTGAATTTCCTGCCGCGGCTGGCGGCGAGCCAGGAAGCCGACTGGGAGTCGGTCGCGGGGGTCGGCGACTGGGCATTGTCCCAGGTGGCCGAGTTGCCCTCTCGATTCGACTAGGTAGAGAGTTCGCGGGTGCCGGAAAGACGGCGGAGCTGGCTGTTGCTGTTCTGCTGCGTCAGGAGGGGGCGCAGAGGGATAGTGCAAGAGGAAGGTGAGGTAGAGGGGTATCCGGGAGCGGTGCAGATTTCAGGCACAAAAAAACCGCGACGAGGCGCGGGTTCTTGTTGATCCGATGTGGATCCGTTGTCTGCATGACGATGGTGCCCAGGAGAGGACTTGAACCTCCACGTCCATAAGGACACTAGCACCTGAAGCTAGCGCGTCTACCAATTCCGCCACCTGGGCATGTCATGCGATTCTCTTGTCAATCTTGCATCAGTCTGTCGTGTTCGTCGACCCTGACGAGTCGATGGTGCCCAGGAGAGGACTTGAACCTCCACGTCCATAAGGACACTAGCACCTGAAGCTAGCGCGTCTACCAATTCCGCCACCTGGGCGAACACGTGCTGCTTGACTGACAAAGAGCGTGACGACTTGCATCGTCGTGATCCCGAAGGATCGTTGGTGCCCAGAAGAGGACTTGAACCTCCACGTCCATAAGGACACTAGCACCTGAAGCTAGCGCGTCTACCAATTCCGCCATCTGGGCAAGTGGCGCGTATGTTACCGAATCATCTGAATAATGCAAGCGTCTCGATAGGGAATCGCGCGATTTTTTTTGCCGTTGTGACCATCGCCTGAATGGGCCCTCGGTGGGCGGCGGGTCTATCCACGGGCGCTTATGGTTGGGTCAAGGCCGCGCCAGCGCTATACTGCGCGCATGTTACGACAAATTTTCGACAAGACCGCACGCTCGCGCCCGGGAGTCGGCGCTCACCTGCCGTCCTCGACCCTGCCAAGGATGCCTTTCGCATGACCCATTGGACGCTCGACGCCGACGAACACGCTCTCCGCGAAGCCCACAAGTACGACAACCCCGCCCCGTCCCGCGAATACCTGCTCAAGCGGCTCGAGGAAATCGGGGCGCCGGTGACCCATGAGGCCATGAGTGATCAGCTGGGTCTCGATGACGAGGACCTGCGCGAGGCGGTGCGTCGCCGCCTGTCCGCCATGGAGCGGGACGGCCAGGTGCTGCGCAACCGTCGCAACGCCTATGCGCTGATCGACAAGCTCGATCTGATCAAGGGCAAGGTGCTGGGGCATCGGGACGGTTTCGGCTTTCTATTGCGCGACGACGGCAAGAAGCCTGATCTGGTGATCCCCCCGCGACAGATGCGCCGGGTGTTTCACGGTGACCACGTGCTGGTGCGCATCAGCGGACGCGATCGCAGGGGCCGTGACGAGGCCACGGTGGTGGACGTCATCGCGCGCAACACCCAGACCATCGTCGGTGTGTATCGCGAGAATACTCCCGAGTTCGGGGTACTGATCCCCGAGAACAATCGGATCACCCAGGAGGTGATCATCCCGCACAGCGCCTGTGGTGGCGCCCAGGACGGCCAGGTCATCTCGGCACGCATCGTCAAGCAGCCCGAGACCCGGGTGCAGCCGGTGGGTGAGGTCATCGAGGTGCTGGGAGAGCGTATGGATCCCGGTATGGAGATCGACATCGCGCTGAGAAGCTACGAGATCCCGTCCGAGTTTCCGCCGGATGTCACCGACCAGATCGCCAGTATGTCCGCCGAGGTCGCCGAGGAGGACAAGCTCCACCGCATCGACCTGCGTGACAAGCCGCTGGTCACCATCGATGACGAGACCGCCAAGGACTTCGACGACGCGGTGTGTGCCTACAAGACGCGTTCGGGCAGCTGGAAGCTCCTTGTCGCCATCGCCGACGTGTCGCACTACGTGCGTCCCGGCAGCCCGCTCGATCAGGAGGCCATCGCCCGCGGCAACTCGGTGTACTTCCCGGGGCAGGTGGTGCCGATGCTGCCGGAGCTGCTGTCCAATGGACTGTGCTCGCTGAACCCGGACGTCGATCGTCTGGCGCTGGTGTGCGAGCTCAACATCTCCAAGACCGGGGCCATCAGCCGTTATCGCTTCTACGAGGCGGTTTTCCGTTCCCATGCCCGGCTGACCTACAACAAGGTGGCGGCGATCCTTCAGGACGAGGGGGAGGAAGGCGAGGCCCTGCGCCAGGAGTACAAGTCGCTGGTGCCGTCGCTGAAGAACCTGCACAGCCTCTACCAGTTGCTGCGAGAAGCGCGCACCGAACGGGGTGCCATCGACTTCGAGACCACCGAGACCGCCATCGTCTTCAACGACGAGCGCAAGATCGAGAAGATCGTGCCGCGCTCGCGCAACGACGCCCACAAGATCATCGAGGAGTGCATGCTGGCGGCCAACGTTGCCACCGCGCGCTTCCTCGACAAGCACGACCTGCCGGCGCTGTACCGTATCCACGAGCGTCCGTCGCCGGAGCGCCTGGACAAGCTGCGGCTGTTCCTCAACGAGATCGGCATGTCACTCGGCGGTGGTGATGAGCCGACGCCCCAGGACTACCGTGACCTGGCCGAGGCGATCAAGGGCCGCGACGATGCCGACATCATTCAGACGGTGATGCTGCGCTCGATGAGTCAGGCGGTGTATTCGCCCCACAACGAGGGCCACTTTGGCCTGGCCTACCCGGCCTACGCCCACTTTACCTCGCCGATTCGTCGCTATCCCGATCTGCTGGTGCACCGCGCCATTCGTTCGGTGATCCGCGGACCGCGCCAGACCAACACCGTGCTGCGCGCCGAGGGAGCGCCGGTGGAGCCGCCGACCAAGTGGTGTCCCTATACCTTCGAGCAGATGCTCGAACTTGGCGAGCACTGCTCGATGACCGAGCGTCGTGCCGACGACGCCACCCGTGACGTCGAGGGCTGGCTCAAGTGCGAGTTCATGTCCGACAAGCTCGGCGAGGTCTACGACGGTACCATCGCCTCGGTCACCCAGTTCGGTATCTTCGTACGCCTCGACGAGTTCTATGTCGAGGGGCTGGTCCACGTCACCTCCTTGCCGTCGGACTACTACCACTACGAGCCCGAGAAGCATCGTCTCAAGGGCGAGCGTACCGGCACCAGCTATCGCCTGGGCGATGGGGTCACCGTTCAGGTGGCTCGGGTCGACCTCGACGAGCGCAAGATCGACTTCGAGATGGCCGACGACAAGCCGCGCCCTCGTCGGGCACCGCGCAAGCGTCGCGACGCAGGCGCGCAGAGTCAGGGCAAAGGCCAGGGCAAGGGGCGTGGCGGCAGGTCGGCCCAGGGCGACACCAAGCGCCGTGCCGACGGCCCTTCCGGGGTCGGCGAACAGGATGCCCCGAAGAAGAAGGGCGGACGTCGGCGCCGCGGTCCGCGGCGTGGCAACAAGGGATGAACACCCGCGTGATGATTGACCAGGAGGCCGCCCGTGGCCAAGCATGATTCCAGACGCCGTCGCCACGGCCAGAGCCAGTCCCAGACGCATGACCAGGCGCGTACTCCGGCGCGTGGCAAGGGACGTGGTCAGCATGGTCCGGCAGTGCCGAACGGCCTCGACAGTGTGTTCGGCGTTCACGCCGTCCGGGCGCTGCTGGAGCGTGGCGAATCACCCAAGGAACTGTGGGTGCAGGAGGGCGACGCCGGGCGTCGTCTCAGTGAGTTGGTCGATACCGCGCGCAGTCGCGGCGCCAGGCTCAGGAGCGTGCCCCGTGAAGAGCTCGACGGTCTCTCCCAGGGCGCTTCCCATCAGGGTATCGTGGCGTTCTGTCCGCCACTGGCGCCGGAGGGCGAGGAGTCCCTGTGGCACAAGCTCAAGGCCTGGCCGCTGGAGACGCCGCCGCTGTTGCTGATCCTCGATGGTGTCACCGACGTTCACAACTTCGGCGCCTGTCTACGCAGTGCCGACGCCGCCGGGGTGCACGGCGTGATCGTGCCCAAGGACAAGTCGGCACCGCTCAACGCCACCGTGCGCAAGGTGGCCTGCGGTGCCGCCGAGAGCGTGCCGGTCTATCAGGTGACCAACCTGGCCCGCGCCATGGCGCGACTCAAGGAAGAAGGGGTGTGGATCACCGGTACCGCCGGCGAGGCCGACGCCAGCGTTTTCGCTGCCGACTTCACCGGGCCCATGGCGCTGGTGATGGGGGCCGAGGGCAAGGGCATGCGTCGGTTGACCCGGGAGGCCTGCGACAACCTGGTCAAGCTGCCCATGGCGGGCACCGTCTCGAGTCTCAATGTGTCGGTGGCCACCGGCGTCTGTCTGTTCGAGGTGGTGCGCCAGCGCGAGCTCAAGGCCCGCGGATGACGGTGTCGCCCCAGCATCGGCTTGCAACCCTGATCACAACTCCGTAGAATCTGGGCGCCCGTGCGTTCTGCGCGGGACAGGCTAATTGTTATTCACTCCTTGCTTCCCCCGGCGCCGAGACTACTCAGGCCCCTGCGGAAGCTGCCAAACCGAAAGGAGAATCCATGCGTCACTACGAGATCGTCTTCATGGTCCACCCGGACCAGAGTGAGCAGGTTCCGGCCATGGTCGAGCGCTACACCAGCATCGTCACCGAGAACGCCGGTACTGTTCACCGTCTCGAGGATTGGGGCCGCCGTCACCTGGCCTACCCGATCAACAAGATCCACAAGGCTCACTACGTGCTGATGAACGTCGAGTGCAGCGGAGAGACCCTCGAGGAAATCGAGAACATCTTCCGTTTCAACGACGCCATCATTCGCAGCCTGGTGGTGCGCTGCAAGGAAGCCATCACCGAAGCGTCTCCGATGATGAAGCCGGTGGAAGAGAAGCGTGCCCGTCGCGAAGAAAAGCCGCGCACCGCTGAATCCGCCTGAGCCGCGCATCACTAGCTCTGCAACGCACGTATAAGGAGTCTTTCCATGGCACGCTTTTTCCGTCGCCGCAAGTTTTGCCGTTTCACCGCTGAAGGCGTGAAGCAGATCGACTACAAGGATCTGGACACGCTCAAGGCCTACATCACCGAGACCGGCAAGATCGTTCCCAGCCGCATCACCGGTACCAAGGCCCGTTACCAGCGCCAGCTGTCCACCGCGATCAAGCGCGCACGCTACCTGGCCCTGCTGCCTTACACCGACAGCCACCAGTAAGTCGTCGCCGATGCTGCCCGTCGCCCGATGGTCGATGAAAGGCATGCCCCAGGCGACCCTGGTCGCGCTGGTGGCGTCTGCGGTGCCCTGGCTGTTCTGGTTCGGGGCGGCGATTGCCGCTCTGGTGACCTTGCGCAAGGGCATGGCACCGGCGATGCCGGTGATCGCCGCCGCGGCGGTGCCGGCAGGCTGGTGGTGGACCCAGGGAGATCCGATCCCTCTGGCGACCACCCTGTTGGCGCTGTTGATGGCCATCGTGCTGCGCTCCCGCATGCGCTGGGGCGAGGCGCTGATCCTGGGGTCGTTGGCCGGCGCTGCGATGATCCAGTTGGGGGTGTTCCTGCCCAAGGCAGACACCGCCCTGATGCTGGAGCAGCTGCGCCAGAGTTCCTCCGAGGTGGCGGCCATGCTCGACGAGCTGGCTGCCCAGGGGCTCGACGCCAGTCGGCTGGCCGAGCTGGTCATCAGCGGTGTCACCGGTCTGGTGGTGATGCTCGCTGCGGTGGCCTGTCTGGCCCTGGCACGCAGCTGGCAGGCGGGGCTCTACAACCCGGGAGGTTTCCGGGAAGAGTTCCACGCCCTGCGGCTCACCCCGAGGGAGCTGATCCTGTTGGTGGTGCTGGTGATCGCCGGCACCCTGCTGGGTCTCCCCGGGATCGGCATGCTGGCCTGGATTCCGCTGCTGATGGCAGGCATCGGCCTGACACATGGTGTAGTTGGACGTAAGGGAATGAACGGGTTGTGGCTGGTCGCGTTCTATCTGCTGCTGATCACCACCTGGCCCATGATTCTCATCGTGCTGGTTGTGGCCCTGATCGATACCTTCGCGGACTTCCGCGGGCGTCTGGGTCACAGCAACTGACATAGAGGTTTACGAGATGGAAGTCATTCTGCTCGACAACATTGGCAAGCTGGGCGGTCTCGGTGACAAGGTCACCGTCAAGCCTGGTTACGGCCGCAACTACCTGGTGCCCTACGGTCTCGCCGTACCGGCCACCAAGGACAACATCGCTGCCTTTGAAGCCCAGCGTGCCGAGCTCGAAGCTCAGGCCGCCGAGCGCAAGGCCGAAGCCGAAGCTCGCGCCGAGCAGCTCAACGACATCGAGCTGTCTCTGGTCGCCAAGTCTGGCGACGAAGGCAAGCTGTTCGGTTCCATCGGTCCGCGTGACCTGGCCGAGGCGATCTCCAGCGCCGGTATCGACGTCGCCAAGAGCGAAGTCCGCATGCCGGAAGGCCCGATCCGCCAGACCGGCGAATACGACATCGTGCTGCACCTGCATGCCGACGTCGACGCCACCGTACGCGTGGTGGTGGTGGCCGAGTAAGGTCGTCTCCCACGGCAGTGGCAAGGGCGCGGGAGTCACATCCCGCGCCCTTTTTTGTGGCTCGCGATCGCCTGCACGGGTGATCGTGCGACGGACCCGGCTTCGGGTAGACTAAGGCTTGTCTGGAGAGTGGCTGCGCTCGTCGACTTTTCGGACACAGCCTGGATCCAGTGGCATGGCGCCGTGAACAACAGCGAAGAGACAAGCGCATGAGTGACGTCCAGACCATCGATCGTGAAGCCGCGGCGCTGAAGGTTCCGCCGCACTCGGTGGAGGCCGAGCAGTCGGTGCTGGGTGGCCTGATGCTCGACAATCAGGCCTGGGACAATATCGCCGACCGGCTGGTGGCCGACGACTTCTATCGCTACGAGCATCGCCTGGTGTTCAACGCCATGGTGGCGCTGGCCGAGTCGAGCCGTCCGCTGGACGTGGTGACCCTGTCCGAGGCCCTGGAGGGGCGCGACCAGCTCGACACCGTGGGTGGGCTCGCCTACCTGGCGGAGCTGGCCCGCAACACTCCCTCGGCCAGCAATATCCGCGCCTATGGCGACATCGTGCGCGAACGCGCCACCCTGAGAAAGCTGATCCAGGCGGCCAACCAGATCGCCGACGGCGCCTTCAGCCCCAATGGGCGTCCTGCCGATGAGCTGGTCAACGAGGCCGAGCGGCTGGTGTTCCAGATCAGCGAGGACCGCCCCAAGGCCGGCGGCCCCATCGGCATGAGCGAGCTGCTGACCAAGGCCGTCGATCGCATCGACGAGCTGTTCAACATGAAAGGCGAGATGACCGGCCTGTCGACCGGCTTTCGCGATCTCGATGACATGACCTCCGGGCTGCAGCCCTCCGACCTGGTGATCGTCGCCGGCCGCCCGTCCATGGGCAAGACCACCTTCGCCATGAACCTGGTGGAGCACGCGGTGGTGTCCAGCGACAAGCCGGTGATGGTGTTCTCCATGGAGATGCCGGCGGACTCGATCATGCTGCGCATGCTGTCGTCACTCGGGCGTATCGACCAGACCCGAGTGCGCTCCGGTCAGCTCGAGGACGAGGACTGGCCGAGGTTGACCTCGGCGGTCAACCTGCTCAAGGACAAGCAACTGTTCATCGATGACACCGCTGCGCTGTCGCCCAACGAGATGCGCTCCCGGGTGCGTCGCGTGGTGCGCGAGCACGGCAACCTGGCGATGATCATGATCGACTACCTGCAGTTGATGCAGGTGCCGGGGTTCGGTGACAACCGTACCGGCGAGATTTCGGAGATCTCGCGCTCGCTCAAGGGGCTTGCCAAGGAGTTCGGCTGCCCTGTGATTGCGCTGTCGCAGCTCAACCGCTCGCTGGAGCAGCGCCCCAACAAGCGTCCGGTGATGTCGGACCTGCGTGAATCCGGGGCCATCGAGCAGGACGCCGACCTGATCGGTTTCGTCTATCGTGATGAGGTCTACAACCCGGATAATCCCGACAACAAGGGACTCGCCGAATTCATCATCGGCAAGCAGCGTAATGGCCCCATCGGGACGGTGCACATGGCCTTCATCGGCAAGTACACCCGCTTCGAGGATCTGGCGCCGGACAGCTACGGTGATACCTTCGGCGAATAAACGTGCTTGAGCCTGACCGACGGGCTCGTATAATGCCGCCCCTTGCGATTTCGACAGACACAGTGAAGGAGACCTGACATGGCAGGCGGATTTCGACGCGGCAATCGCCGTCGCGCGCCCAAGCTGGAAGCCCGTGGCGAATTGACCTCGGTGGAACGGGAAGGCCCGTTCAAGGAATGGCTCGGCATGCCCGACCTGTATCGCTATCACCTGGTAGTGGACGGCGTGGACTACAGCTACCAGACAGAAGACTCCGAGCTGCCGGTGCAGATCGGCGACAAGGTAGTGTTTCGCTACAAGGAGACCAAGGCCGGCAATTGGGTCGACCGCAACTCCCTGGGCAAGGCCATCGATCCCTCCGACTACCAGTAGTCTCACCGCCGGATCCGTCGCCCGCGAGCATTCGTGTCGCGGGCCTTCGTTTTCCCTCCTTCAAGCTCTCCTCTTCCTACCGCAAAGGCGCTGCCTGCCGCTGAAGACCCCCTTTTCTCCGCCGCGATCATGGAGGTCGTTTAACCCGCTGTGCGCGCGAAACGGCCAATATGTATCCAGATCAGAGAAATTCTTCACACCGTCACGGGAATGTCACCCGAAGGGCCCAGGCTGTGCCATGATCAGAGAGTCACATGCGCGGCACAGGGAAATGAAACGAGCGTCATGGTCTGCCGAAATATCATCGGCACGCTCGTCGCCGTAGTGTCGTCACATAAGGAGGGCGGGGGCCACAGGACCCCCGTCGCGACAGGATGAAAAGAGGCGAAAGATACGATGGAAATTAATGATCTCAAGGCCTTTGTCGGCCGCCACGACAACTTCGAGATTCGCGTGATCGGCCATGCCGGCAGCCGTTTTTACCAGGTCGAACTGGAAGACGTGGAAGGTGCCCGCAAGATGCTCTGCCGCCGCGGCAAGCCGGTGTTGTTCCGCTCGCTGGACGACGTCTACCTGGAGCTCAAGCGTGCCGGTATCCACCGCGCCTACCTGGTCCAGCACGTGGCCCACGACGAGGTGATCGGTCGCGAGGCCCACTATGCCGAACCGCTGGCCTCACGTATGCCCCTGGTGTTTTGAGTGACATCGTTCCACACCACCCTGGTGCTGGAACCCTCTCGACGGCAGTCTCGCCGTCTCTGCCTTGCCACTGATGTACCCACGTTCACCGAACAAGTCCCTGGCGCAAGCTGCCAGGGCCCTTGGCGGTGTCGACCTGCCTTATTGCTTCCTTTGAGTCCCTGTTAGCCAGGGGCGCAGTCGGGCGAAGCCCAGATAGCCGATGTCCAGCAGTCCACGCAAACCGGGTACGCTGCTTAGCTGCACCCAACGGCGATGACCCAGCGTCGCGTACAATGCGCGAGTGGCATCCATGCCGATGAACCAGCGACCTGTGGCGTCGCGCAGGTGCAGCTTGCCCAGCATGTCATCGAAGCGCTGGCCCCAGGCCTCGGCGCAAAAATCGTCGTCGCGGATATCGATAAAGTGGATCAGCCGGCTGCGCGGATGCCGCCTCAGCCAGGCGATCTCCTTGCGGCATAGTGGGCACTGACCATCATGAAACAGCGCAAGCGGTGTGGCGAGTGTCTCGAACCGATTCATGGATTCGCTCCCTGAGGTCGATAGCCGTCGCGGTGGGGACCCTGACCGTAGCTCGGTTCGCATGCCAGGTTGTCGAGAAAGGACGTGGCCTGGCGGCGCATGGCGCTGCGCTTGTCATCGCTCATGCGGCGCAGCGAGCCATAGATCAGCTTCATGCGAGGATTGCTCGCCAGGGTGTCGGCGTGACGTTCGAGAAAGTCCCAGTAGAGGCTGTTGAAGGGACAGGCGTCTTCGCCCAGGGTCTTTTTCACGTCATAGCGACAGTGGCGGCAATGGTCAGACATCCGATCGATGTACTTGCCTGACGCACAGTAGGGCTTCGAGCCCATCAGTCCACCGTCGGCGTGCAACACCATGCCAAGCGTATTGGGCAATTCGACCCATTCGCAGGCGTCGGCGTAGACCGCCAGGTACCAGTCGCACAGGGCCTCGGGGCTGACGTCGCACAGCAGAGCAAAGTTGCCGGTCACCATCAGACGCTGGATATGGTGCGCGTAGGCGTTGTCCCGGGTCATGCCAATCGCGCGGGATAGACAGCGCATGTCGGTGTCACCGCTCCAGTAGAAGTGGGGTAGACCCCTGCGGGCCTGCAAGGCGTTATAGCTCTTGTAGTCCGGCATACGGGTCCAGTAGATGCCCCTGACGTACTCTCGCCAGCCGAGGATCTGGCGGATAAAACCTTCCACCGCATTGATCGGTGCATGCCCCTCGAGATAAGCGGTTTCGGCGGCCTCGCAGACCTCTCTCGGGCTGAGCAGGCCAAGGTTCATGGGAGCGGACAGGCGCGAGTGGAAGAGAAAGGGATCGCTGTCGCTGATGGCGTCCTGGACGTCACCGAAGCTCGGCAGCAGGTGATCGATGAAGTGTCTGAGATCGACCAGCGCCTGGCGTCGGGTGACCGGCCAGTGGAAGCCATCCAGACGACCGAAGTGTTCATCGAAGTGTTCCTCCACCAGTGTCAGCACCTCACGGGTCATGTCGTCGACGGTGTGGCGGGGAGGCTTGGGCAGCGTGTAGTGCTGGGGCAGGGGCCGTCGGTTGTCCTTGTCGAAGTTCCACTGGCCGCCCATGGGTTCATCGCCCTCCATCAGCAGGCCGGTGCGGCGACGCATCAGTCGATAGAAGCCCTCCATGCGAGGCTGCCGGCGATGGGACAACCAGTCGCCGAATTCACCAGGCGTGCAGTAGAAGCGGTCGTCCTCGACCCATTGCCAGGGTATCCCGCCCTGGCGGCGCTCCATGGCATCCAGGAGGCGCCATTCGCCGGGCCTTGTGGTGACAATCCGCGAACAGTCGTAGGCTTGCGCGAGGCGTTCCGCCTCCGCCAGCAGGCCATGGGCGTTGTCCGGATCATCGAGGGCGCTGTAGTGGACGCGATAGCCCTTGTCGCGAAGAGTGGCGGCGAAGTGGCGCATGGCCGACAGCATCATGGCGATCTTCTGAGGATGATGCGGCACGTAGCGGCCTTCCTCGGCGACCTCGCACAGCGCGACGACGTCGTCGTCGCCAGCGGTCTGCAAGAGTCCGAGGTCCAGGCTCAACTGGTCGCCGGTGATCAGGATCAAGGATCTGGACATGGGTTCACCAAAAATTGTACAAATCCTCTTCATAGTAACACTTCATTCGAGCCTGATACCCACCGGTGATAGGCTTTGTGCATTCGCTACCAAGAGGAAGTCACCTTCATGGATCAGTCCGTTCCCCCCTCAGTGGTGGAGGCCCATCGCCCGGAGCAGGCGCCGGTCGACCACCCCGCCGTCGCACGTGAAAAGATCGGCGTGCTGGTCGCCAACCTGGGTACGCCGGACGATACCGACTACTGGTCCATGCGCCGCTATCTCAGCGAATTTCTGTCGGACCAGCGAGTGGTCGACTATCCGCGATGGCTCTGGCAGCCACTGCTGCAGTTGATCATCCTGAGTCGCCGGCCATTTGCTTCCGGGGCGGCCTATCGCAGCATCTGGAACACCGACAAGGACGAGAGTCCATTGCTGACCATCACCAGAAGCCAGAGCGAGAAGCTGTCGACGCGGCTGCGCGCTGAGCTGGGGGACTCGATCGAGGTCAGCTTCGGCATGCGCTACGGCAATCCTTCCACCGACAAGGCGCTCAAGGAGCTGGAGGAGAAGGGATGTCGGCGTATCCTGTTCTTCCCGCTGTATCCCCAGTACGGCTCACCCACCACTGCCACCGCCTGCGATCAGTTCTTCCGCCAGCTGATGAAGCGCAAGTGGCAGCCATCGGTGCGAACGGTGCCGGCCTACTTCGACGAGCCGGGCTATATCGAGGCCCTGGCAGCCTCTGTCAGCGAACGCCTGGAGAACGAGACGCACCAGCCCTCGGTGGTGGTGGCGTCCTATCACGGCGTACCCAAGCGCTTTCTGGAGGAAGGCGACCCCTACTACTGTCAGTGCAGGAAGACCACGCGACTGCTGCGCGAACGGCTGGGGCACGCCGAGGACGAAGTGGTTACCGCCTTCCAGTCCAAGTTCGGGCCTGAAGAATGGGTGGGCCCCGCCACCGTCGACAAGGTGGCGGAGCTGGCGCGTCAGGGGCACAAGAGTATCGCCGTACTGTCCCCCGCCTTCAGCGCCGACTGCGTGGAGACCCTGGAAGAGATCGAGGAAGAGATCCGCGACGCCTTCATGGAGGCCGGCGGTGAGCACTTCATCTACATTCCGTGTCTCAACGATCGCGACGACCATATCGCGGTGCTGGCCGATATCGTCAAGCGCGAACTGGGCGGCTGGATCTGATCGCTCGGCCTTTCGCGCCACGATAGCCAGACACAGAACGGGCAGCCCATGGGCTGCCCGTTTCGTGTCTGGCTTGCATGATGCCCAGGCTTTGTACGAAAAGCCGGCGAGCGATGGTTAGACAAGGCAAAAATCGGTGAGAAAGCGCAGTTTACGAGGTGTAAATGAGCATTTTGACCTGATTTTTAACGCCGTATTACCGAGCGCAGGCACTTTTCGAACAAGCCTTAGTCTCGGTCGGGGTGGGGCACCGGCTTATCCCCAACCTCTTCCTCACGGAATTCGAGCGGCTTGCCGCGGGTCTTGTCCAGATACTTGAGGCGCTGGTGCAGGCCAGTCTTGGCCAACATGTGGGCGCTTACCGGGGCGGTGATGAACAGGAACAGGGTGATCAGCATCTCCTGCAGGTGGGTGCCTTCCTGGGTGGCGCTGAAGTACACCATGGAGCCGGACAGGATGCAGCCCATGCCCAGGGTGGTGGCCTTGGTCGGGCCGTGCAGGCGCATGTAGAAGTCCCGCAGGTGGGCCATGCCCAGCGAGCCGATGAAGGCAAACAGCCCGCCGGCGATCAGCAGCACCGAGATCAGCCCCTCGAGAATGACGTAGAACATGGAATTCTCCCGAAGTTACTCGATGATATCGCCGCGCAGCAGATACTTGCAGACGGCAATGGTGCTGATGAAGCCGAGCAGCGCGATCAGCAGCGCGGCTTCGAAGTAGGTCTTGGAGTTGAGCCACACTCCCATCAGGATGATCAGGGCGATGGAGTTCACGTACATGGTATCCAGCGCCAGGATCCTGTCGGGCATGTCCGGGCCCACGGTCAGGCGAAACAGGTTCAGCAGCAGCGCCAGGCAGACCAGCGCCAAACTGATGGTCAAGGCGGTGTCTAGCATTCGAAGATCTCCTTCAGCGGCTGCTCGTAGCGTTCGCGGATGGTGCGGATCAGGGTCTGTTCGTCACGCACGTCCAGAGCGTGGATCAGCAGCGTCTTGCCGTCCATGCGCAGGTTGGCCGACACCGTTCCTGGGGTCAGGGTGATGGTGCTGGCCAGCAGGGTGATGGTGAATCGCTCCTCGAGCATCAGCGGATACTCGACGAAGTGGGGCCGAGTGCGGCGCCAGGGATTGATGATGATCCAGGCCACCTGCATGTTGGCCACCACGATGTCACCGATCACCCGGAAGAAGAAGCGCAGCAGTTTCCAGGGCTTCTTTACACCGGGCTGCATGTCCCAGAAGGGGTAGGTCAGCCAGGGGATGAGCACGGCCAGAAAGCCGCCAAGCAGCAGGTGACCGACCGAGACCGTGTTGACCAGCAACAGCCACACGACCAGCAGCAGCAGGCTGAGCAGCGGTGTCGGCAGTAGTGAGCGAGTGCGTCGGTTCATTGGGCGTCTCCCTGATCGATCAGAACGGCCTGAATCATCGGTTGCGGGTCGCTCAACTGTTCTGCCGTGGCCTCGGTGTAGCCGGCCAGGGGGCCGGCCAGGATCACCAGCAACGGCGATGATGCCAGCAGCCAGCCGGTGCCCGCCCACTGCCAGGGGGACAGCGAATCGCCGTCATCGCTGGCCTGGCTGCGCCAGAACAGGGTGGACCCTGCCCGCGACAGCGCCACAATGGCGCACAGGCCGGTGGCCAGCAGCAGAGGCCAGAACCAGAGACGTTGGGCGCTGTCGCCGGCGTTCATCAGCATGACCTTGCCCAGCGCCCCGGACAGCGGAGGCAGGCCCGCCACCGCCATGGACCCGATCAGAAACATCAGGCCCAGCGCCGTGGCGTTGCGCGGTATCCGGCCGCGCACCAGGCGGGTACCGGCCTTGCCACGTTGGACGCCGATCATGTCCGCCAGCAGGAACAGCCCGCCGGTGACCAGGGTGGTGTGCACCAGATAGAACAGGAGGCCCGACACCGCCTCGGGGGAGCGCATGCCGACGCCGGCGAGCAGGGTGCCCACCGATACCAGCACCAGATAGGCCACCAGCAGACGCAGGTCGCGGGCGGCCAGCACGCCGACACCAGCAATCGCCAGGGTGCCGAGCGACAGCCACCACACCCAGCTCTGCTCAAGCGCCTCCAGGGGGCCTGCCTGGTCGCCGAAGACCAGCCAGTAGACCCGCAGGATGGCGTAGACGCCGATCTTGGTCATCACCGCAAACAGGGCGGCCACCGGCGGCGGCGCGCTGGCGTAGGCCCGCGGGAGCCAGAAATACAGTGGCAGTACCGCCGCCTTGAGGCCAAATACCACCAGCAGCAGCAGAGCGCCGGCGACGACCATGCCCTGACGCTCTCCCGGCAGCTGACTCACCGCCTGGGCCATGTCCGCCATGTTGAGGGTGCCGGTAGCCCCGTACAGCAGCCCCACGGCGAACAGGAACAGCGCCGATCCGGCCAGGTTGAGCACGGCGTAGTGCACCGCCGACTGGATGCGCGCCTTGCCACCACCGTGGACCAGCAGGGCGTAGGAGGCCAGCAGCAGCACCTCGAAGAACACGAACAGGTTGAACAGGTCGCCGGTCAGGAAGGCGCCGTTGATTCCCATCAGCTGCAGCTGGAACAGGCCGTGGAAGTTGCTGCCCTTCTCGTCGTCGCCGCCGCAGGCGAACAGCACCGCACCAACCGCCAGCATCGAGGTCACGAACAGCATCAGCGCCGATAGCCGGTCCAGCACCATGATGATGCCGAAGGGCGGCTGCCAGTTGCCCAGGGCGTAGTACTGGATCTCGCCGCTGGCCGCCTGGCGCAGCAGCATCACGCTGATCACCAGCAGCGCCAGGGTGGTGGCAAGGCCGAGACCACGCTTGAGCGTGGCATTGCCGAATCGGGTCAGCAGCAGCGCCACCGCTGCTGCCAGCGGCAGCACGATGGGCATCACGATCAGGTGGGACATCAGCGTCGCTCCTCCTTGTCCTCGGCCTTGCGCCCGTCCACGTGGTCATTGCCCATGTCGCCCCGTGCACGCATCGCCAGGATCACCGCGAAGGCGGTCATGGCGAAGCCAATGACGATGGCGGTCAGCACCAGCGCCTGGGGCAGCGGATCGCTGTAGTCGCTCTTGCCGTCGATGATGGCGGAACCACCGGTGGTCAGTCCGCCCATGGAGAACAGAAAGAGGTTGGTGGCGTAGGAGAGCAGCGTCAGACCGACCACCACTGGGAAGGTTCGGCCGCGCAGCATCAGATACAGGCCACTGGCGGCGAGCACGCCGGTCGTTATGGCATAGAGCATTTCCATGTCACACGGTCTCCTTGCCGTCGGGGGTGGGGTCGTCGGTGCGGTGCAGGCCGCGTTCCGTCGCGTCATGGTCTTCCTTGGCCGGACGGTGGGGGGTGGTCACCTTGCCCAGGTTGGCCAGGATCATCAGGGTCGCACCGACCACCGCCAGATAGACACCGAGATCGAACAGCATCGCGGTGGCCAGTTCGATATCGCCGATCAGCGGGATATGGAAATGGCCGAAGGACGAGGTCAGGAAGGGTGCGCCGAACAGCCAGCTGCCGAAGCCAGTCAGGGCGGCGACACCGACGCCGAGGATCGCCACCGGCTGGTAGGGGAAGTCGAGACGCTTCTGGGTCCAGGCAACGCCCCGGGCCATGTACACCAGGATCAATCCCACCGCGGTGATCAGGCCGGCGATAAAGCCGCCACCGGGCTGGTTGTGGCCACGCAGGAAGATGAACACCGACACCAGCAGTGCCAGCGGCAGTACCGTCTGGGAGATGGTGGTCAGAATCATCGGGTAGCGGTCCGGTGCCCAGATGCGTCCCTCGCTGTCGCTGTGAGGCATGAACAGGCGCAGACGGTTGAGCAGCTTGAAGATGGCGAGACCGGCGATCGCCAGCACCGTGATCTCGCCCAGGGTGTCGAAGCCACGGAAGTCGACCAGGATGACATTGACCACATTGTGGCCGCCGCCGCCGGGCACGCTGTTGTCGAGGAAGAAGTCCGAGATGCTTTCGGTGTCGCGGGTCAGCACGGTGTAGTTGAGTCCGGCGATCACCCCGCCCAGACCGGTACACAGCACCAGGTCGCGCAGCGCCCGCGCCGGGGTGGATTCCCGAGGGGTCTTCTGGGGCAGGAAGAACAGCGCCAGCATCAGCAGGATCATGGTGACCACCTCGACCGATAGCTGGGTCAACGCCAGGTCCGGTGCCGAGAAGCGGGCAAAGGTCAGCGATACCAGCAGGCCCACCACCGACAGCATCAGCAGCGAGATCAGACGATGGCGATGGGTAATGGCGGTGCCAATGCCGGTGAACACCAGCAGCAGGGCGCCGACCAGCAGCACGCTGTCCACCGGTTGGTTGCCCTTGGCCCCGGTCAGGGTATCCATCTGGGCCAGACCGATGGCGCCGACCACCAGGGAGGCGGTCAGCAGCAGGGTCATGAAGCGCTGCAGCGAGCCGTTGTCGACGCATTCGGTGATGCGCTCGGCGCGATCGCCGATGCACTGGATGACACCCTCGAAGATACGGCTGGCATCACGCGGCGGGAAGTCCCGCACGAACTGGCGAATCTTGCGATGCAGGATATAGGTGATGACGCCGGCGACCAGTGCCACCGCGCTCATCGCCAGCGGCAGGTTGAAGCCGTGCCACAGGGCCAGGTGGAACTCCAGCGGCTCGAGCAGCACCGCCTCGACCGCAGGCGCCATCAGCCAGGTGGCCATCAGCGCCGGGAACAGGCCGACCAGGATACACAGCACTGCCAACAGCTCCGCCGGAGCCCGCATCAGATGGGGCGGCTCGTGCGGCGTCTTGGGCGGCGCGTGGCGCGGAGGGGAGAAGAACACCGCGTGGACCAGCCGCGCGGAGTAGGCCACCGACAGCACGCCGCCAATGGTGGCCAGTACCGGCAGCACCAGGCTGAGGCCACCGAAGGCGTGGGTCTCGAGGGCCTCGGTGAAGA
This sequence comes from Halomonas sp. DP1Y21-3, assembly GCF_019801245.1. Taxonomy (NCBI): domain Bacteria; kingdom Pseudomonadati; phylum Pseudomonadota; class Gammaproteobacteria; order Oceanospirillales; family Halomonadaceae; genus Halomonas; species Halomonas sp. DP1Y21-3. The sequence goes on along the minus strand of NZ_JAHVJM010000001.1, from coordinate 763,789 downwards.
ACATTTCCTTGGAGATGAAGCCATTGAACAGCGGCACGCCCGCCATGGCGGCGCCGGTGATGCTCATCACCACGCAGGTGACCGGCATCGCCTTGGCCAGTTTGCCCAGCCGGGCCAGGTCGCGGGTGCCGGCCTCATGGTCGATGATCCCCGAACACATGAACAGTGCGGCCTTGAAGGTGGCGTGGTTGAGGATATGAAACAGCGCCGCCAGGACCGCCATGGGACTGCCGATGCCCAGCAGTACGGTGATCAGGCCCAGATGGCTGACGGTGGAGAACGCCAGGATACCCTTGAGATCCGCCTTGATCAGAGCAAACCAGGCGGCATACACCATGGTGACGATACCGATCACGGTCACGATGGCCGACCACAGCTCGCTGCCGGCGATGGCGGGATGCAGGCGCGCCATCAGGAAGATCCCCGCCTTGACCATGGTGGCGGAGTGCAGGTACGCAGACACCGGAGTCGGTGCCGCCATGGCATGGGGAAGCCAGAAGTGGAACGGGAACTGGGCGGACTTGGCGAAGGCGCCGAGCAGCACCAGGACCAGCATCAGCGGGTAGCGCGGGTCGGCCAGGATCGTCTCGCCGCTTTCCAGCACCACCTGCATGTCGAGACTGCCGACGATATCGCCCAGCAGCAGAAAGCCCGCCAGCAGGGCGAGGCCACCGGCGCCGGTGACCGTCATCGCCATGCGCGCGCCCTTGCGCGCCTCCGAGCGGTGTGACCAGAAACCGATCAGCAGGAAGGATGACAGGCTGGTCAACTCCCAGAAGAACCACAGCACCAGCAGGTTGTCGGCCATGGCGATGCCCACCATGGAGGCCATGAACAGGATCAGGTAGGCGTAAAAGCGGGCGTAGTTCTCGCTGGGGTCGAGATAGTAGTGGGCGTACAGGATGATCAGCAGGCCGATGCCCAGGATCAGCACATTGAACAGCAGTGACAGGCCATCGAGGCGAAAGGCCAGGTCCAGCCCCAGTTGGGGCACCCAGCTCAGGGAGACCCGAGGGATATCCCCGGCACCCAGGGCGGGTAGCTGGGCCAGGGTCATGGCCAGGGCAATGGCGGGAAGGACCGCCGTGGCGAGGGTGCAAAGAGGGCGGCCTCTAGATCCGGTCAATGCGGGGACCAGCACACCGAGAAGGGGGAGCAAGGGAATCCATAGCAAAGTCATCTGTCGGTCATCCTGCCTGTCCTTGAACGTGGTGAGCGCCGCGATGGTCTGAAAACACGAGCCCTCACAATGCCTTGGCCTACCGCCAGGGGTGTTGATCAGCTCACCCTGAAGCGCCGACCCACTTTACCCGAAAGATGGACGGACCGCTGCCCCGTGCGGATTCAACGTGATAGCCGTAGGCGCTCTAAAAATTGTACATGTAGTGTACAAGGCCTATATATTATCGCTATGCAGTAGGGCAATGCCTCCGTCGGTAGCGCACGATCTGTGCCCACGGGGCGCGTGCCGCGAATCCTCAGGCCTGTCGGGAGCGTGACATGGAAACAGAGCTGGTGTGGTTGCGTGGGGAACTGCGGCTGGCCGACAACCCCTTGCTGGACATCGCGCCCTCGGTCAGCGAGCGCCTGGTGGTGTTCGTGATCGACGAGGCGCTGCTTGATGGCACATCGGCAGACGGCGTGGCCGGTATCGGCGCTCGTCGGCTGCGCTTTCTGTGGCAGTGTCTCAAGGAGTTGCGTGGGACGCTGTTGAAGAAGGGTAGCGACCTGCTGGTGGCGGTGGACGAGCCGGTATCGCTGGTCGCCCGGCTGGCCGAGCAGTATCAGGTGACACGGGTGGTGGCCAGCGAGGCAGCAGGCGGGGACGACCAGCTTGAGCGACTGGCACGCTGCCTGCCAAGGCAGTGTCGACTGGAGCGTCGTGGTACGGGCACGCTGTGGACGTCGCAGACGTTGCCGATGACGTTGGATGAGGTACCGGCAAGCTGGTCGGCTTTCCGGCGTCGCCTCGGCGAGGCGTCTCCTCGAAGTCACAGCCGTCCGGCCCCGGCGACGCAGCCGGCGTGGCCGGAACGAGCGCCGCGCGGACTGCCCTCGTTGCAGCGATTGTCACGCGAAGCGGACGCCTTGAACGACGTGCCCGACAGCGCCGGGCTTGCCTTTGTCGGCGGTGAAGCGCCCGCCTGGCAGCGTCTCGACGACGTCGTGTGGGAGTCCGATTTGCTGGCGACCTATCAGCAGACGCGCAATGGTTTGATCGGCGCTGGCTTTTCGTCCCGTCTATCGCCCTGGCTGGCGCTTGGCTGTGTGTCGGCGACCCAGGTCCTCGAAGCACTGAGAGAATGGGAAGACCGGCGGGGTGCCAACGCATCATCTCGCCACTTCTATCACGAGTTGTTATGGCGCGAGTACTTCCACTGGGTGGCACGCCAGGAAGGCAAAGCGCTGTTCGGCGATCCCCCATCATCGCCGGGGCAGGCATTCGAGTGCTGGCGCCTGGGCGCTACCGGGCAGCCGCTGATCGATGCAGCCATGCGTGAGTTGTCGGTCAGCGGCTGGCTCTCCAATCGAGCGCGTCAGCTCGTTGCCAGCTACCTGGTGCACGATCTCGGGGAGGACTGGCGCCACGGCGCCGCCTGGTTCGAACGCTGTCTGATCGACCATGACGTTGCCAGCAACTGGGGCAACTGGAAGTACATCGCAGGAGTGGGCCGCAACGCCAAACCCAGGATCTTCGATATCGACGAACAGAGCCGGCGCTACGACCCCGATGAACGCTATGTCCGCCACTGGAACGAGGTGAGCTTGCAGCCGTCTTCCTACGAGGCAATGGGGCATTGAGGCACCGGTGTATGGAAGGACGAGCGATGCCCAGTTCACCACGTTGTTCGACCTCCCGTATGAGGTCTCTTGCCCCTGCGGGTGGCTCTCACCTTGGTGGTAGTGGTGCCACATCTTGCGATGCTCTGGTGTCCTGACTGGCTGGTATGACAGCGGGTCCTGGGTCATCATGCCCGCATATTGATCGCCAAGGATTGCTTCATCATGCTGACCCGATTGTTCCCCGCCCTTCTCGTGGTGACCCTGGCCGGTTGCCAGAGTACCTCCGCCGCCCCCTCCGGCGATGCCGCGGCCGGTACCAATGCCAGTGCTGGTGCAAGCGTCACCGCCAGCGCCAGTGGCGAAGCGTCTGGGCAGGCCGCCCCTGCCGCCGCTGCAGTCGAGCCCCAGAGCTTCGATCAGTGGCTGGCCGGCTTTCGTGATCAGGCGCGTGCAGAAGGCATCAGCGAAGCGACCCTGGCGCGCGCGCTGGATGGCCTGCGCTACCGTCCCCGGGTGATCGAACTCGACGGCTCTCAGCCGGAGTTCGTGCGCCCGATCTGGCAATACCTGGATACCGCGGTCTCCAACGCCAGGGTGACCCAGGGGCGTGACAAGCTCGCCGCCAATCGCTCCGCGGCCGACCGCGCCGAGGCCGACTACGGTGTGCCCGCCGAGGTCCTTACCGCCATCTGGGGTATCGAGAGCAACTACGGCCAGAACTTCGGTGACTTCTCGACCCTGGAGGCACTGGCGACCCTGGCCTATGACGGTCGGCGCCGAGACTTTGCACGCGGTGAACTGATGGCAGCGCTCGAGATCATCGACGCCGGCGATATCACACCGCAGCGCATGAAGGGCTCCTGGGCGGGGGCGATGGGCCACACCCAGTTCATTCCTTCCAGTTTCGTGGCCTACGCCAAGGACGGAGACGGCGACGGTCGCCGTGATATCTGGGCGAGTATCCCCGACGTCATGGCGTCGACTGCCAACTATCTGGATCGTGCCGGTTGGCGTCAGGGCGAGCCCTGGGGTGTCGAGGTGCAACTGCCGTCCGGGTTCGACTACGCCCAGACCGAGCTCGATACCCGCAAGAGCGCTTCGGCTTGGGCCGGCCTGGGTGTGAGCCCGCTGGGCGGTGGCGATCTGCCGGCCTTCGATGAGGCGTCGGTGATCACTCCGGCCGGCGCGCGTGGTCCTGCTTTCCTGGTGGGACCGAACTTCCGCGCCATCCTGCGCTACAACAACGCCACCAGCTACGCCCTGGCGGTGGCCTCGCTGAGCGACCGTATCGCCGGGCGCGCCGGCATCGAGGGTGGCTGGCCGCGTGACGAGCAACCGCTCTCTCGTACTCAGGTGAAGACGCTGCAGTCGCGGCTTCAGGCGCTTGGCTACGAGGTGGGAACCCCGGACGGCATCATGGGTCCCAATACCCGGGCAGGGTTGCGCGCCTGGCAGCGCGACCAGGGGCTGGTGCCCGACGGTTTCGCCACGCTCAACCTGCTCGAACGCCTGAGCCACTGAGCGATCAATCAGCCCTGAAAACATCAAGGCGGCCCCTGACTCAGGGGCCTGACGTATCGGCGTCCGGCGGGACGCCCTCCACATGGAAATGGCACGATGACTCTCTGGAATCGATGGCTGTCGGGCCCCGCCCGACTGATGGCGCTGGCGGCGCTACCCCTGTGCATGGCGCCGGCCGGCGGCGCCCTGGCCGATGACGGCCCTGACGTCTTTGGCTGGGTCGAGATGGCGACCCTGGAGCCCTGGGACGTCGAAGTGAAGGCAAAGCTGGACAGCGGCGCGCTGACGTCTTCGCTGGATGCCCGGGATATCGAGCGCTTCGACAAGGAAGGCGAACCCTGGGTGCGTTTCGCCCTCGAGCTCGAGGACGAGGAGACTGGCGAGACCTTCAAGAAGCAGCTCGAACGCCCGCTCTATCGCGATATGACGGTGCGCGGGGCCGGCGGTCGCGACGAGCGCCTGGTGGTGTTGATGGAGGTGTGCATGGGGGACACCATCCACGAGGAGCAGTTCAGCCTGCGCAACCGGGAAGAGATGAACTACCCGATGCTGCTGGGGCGCCGTACCATCGGTGAGCTCGGGCTGCTGGACGTGCGCGAGACCTTCATGATCGAGCCGAGTTGCGACGAGAACTCTCCGGTCATCGAGCATGAGGGAGAGGGCGAGTACGGCACCAACAAGGATGACGGTGCCGATGACGAGGACAGCGAGAGCTGATACGTCGATGGCACCGCTGGTGTGGTCTACAGGGTTGGCCTAGAAGAGCCTGGACAGTAGCGCGGTCACCGCGGTTTCCACCCGCAGGATGCGCTCGCCCAGGTGGATGCCCTCGCAGCCTGCCGCCAGCATCTGTTCCACCTCCCATTCGATGAAGCCGCCCTCGGGGCCGACCAGCAGGGTCACAGGCTCGGTCAGGCCTCGAGGGCAGGCAGTCGCCATCCCGGGGTGCGCCAACAGGCCCCGCCGTCCTTCCAGCAGGGACGGCAGACGGTCCTCGACGAAGGGCCGAAAGCCCCGCGCCGTGTCCACCACCGGCAGCGCAGTATCGCGGGCCTGCTCCAGGCCAAGCACCAGGTGCTGGTGGATCTTGGCGGGATCGAGTTCGGGGGACTGCCAGTAGCTCTTCTCCACCCTGCGGCTATGCAGCAACGTGATGCGCTTCACCCCCAGCGCGGTGGCATGCTCTATGCTTCTTGCCAGCATGCGTGGGCGAGGCAGCGCCAGCACCAGGTGCACCGGCAGCGCCGCGGGCGGAGCCTGATCGAGCCCGGAAACGTCGAAGCAGGCCTCATCGTCCGTCAGCGACACGAGCTGACCGCGGCCCAGCGGGCCGTTCTCCAGTCCCAGGGTCATCACGTCGCCCTGGCGGGCGCGGTGGACCTGGCGCAGGTGGGCCAGGCGCCGGGGGTCGCGGACCCGTGCCAACCCGGCGTCATCGACGTCGTTCCGGGTGAGAAGTATCAGATTCATGGAGCCTCGAGTACCGGTTTGTCTTGCAAGGGCCGTGTCGCGGTGCAAAATGGATGCGAACGAAGCCGAGGATCTGCAGCTGCAGTCCCTGGGCTTCCCACGAACAAAGGAGCAGCGCCGTGCGCGTGATTCGCAAGTATGCCAATCGCCGGCTCTATGATACCGAACAGAGCCGCTATGTAACGCTCGAGGATCTACGAAGCCTGATTCTCGAGGAAGTGCCTTTCCGTGTGGAAGATGCCAAGAGTGGCGAGGACCTGACGCGTACCATTCTGCTGTCGATCATAATCGAGCAGGAGCAGGCCGACAGCGACGCCGAGGTGTTCTCCAATGACCTGCTGCAACAGCTGATTCGGGTGTACGCCATGTCTCAGCCGCTGCCCCTGGCGCGCTACCTGGAGCAGGGCACCCGGTTGATGATGGAGCAGCAGAAGAAGATGCAGGATCAGTGGCAGCAGGCCATGCGGCATTCGCCGATGGAGCTGATGCGCGAGCTGGCCGAGGAAAACATGCGTTTCTGGCAGAACACCATCAGCCAGGGCGGAACCAGCCAGGGCGGGACCACCAAGGACGACGACGAGCGTTCCTCCTGACCCTCCCACGCCCGGCTCTGATGGAGAGAGGCCAGGAGGGCGAGAGCGGGCTTTTTCTGCCATAATGCCGCCTCATTTGGTACTCGAAAGGTAGTTGAGCGGATGAAGGTCCTGATCATCGGCGGCGGTGGCCGCGAACATGCCCTGGCCTGGAAGGTCGCCCAGTCGTCCAGCGTCTCCTCGGTCTTCGTGGCGCCAGGCAATGCCGGCACCGCACGGGAGGCGGGACTGACCAACGTCGATATCGCGGTATCCGACCTCGACGGGCTGGTGGACTTTGCCCGGCGCGAGAGCGTCGGCCTGACCATCGTGGGCCCCGAGGCGCCGCTGGTCGAGGGAGTGGTGGATCGTTTTCGTGATGCCGGGCTCGCGATCTTCGGCCCGACCCAGGGCGCTGCCCAGCTCGAGGGATCCAAGTCCTTTACCAAGGACTTTCTGGCTCGCCACGCCATTCCCACCGCTGACTACAGCACCTTCACCGCCGTGGAACCGGCGCTGGCCTATCTGCGGGACAAGGGCGCACCCATCGTCATCAAGGCCGACGGCCTGGCGGCGGGCAAGGGCGTCATCGTGGCCATGACCGAGGCCGAGGCCGAGGCGGCGGTTCGCGACATGCTCGAAGACAACGCCTTCGGTGATGCCGGTGCGCGTGTCGTGATCGAGGAATTCCTCGAAGGTGAGGAAGCCAGCTTTATCGTCATGGTGGATGGCGAGTCCATTGTGCCCATGGCCACCAGCCAGGACCACAAGCGGGTGGGCGAGGGCGACACCGGCCCCAACACCGGTGGCATGGGCGCCTATTCGCCGGCACCGGTGGTCACCGACATCGTCTACCAGCGCATCATGGACGAGGTGATTCGCCCCACGGTGCGTGGCATGGCCGACGAAGGGCATCCTTATACCGGCTTCCTCTACGCCGGGCTGATGATCACCGACGCGGGTGAACCCAAGGTGATCGAGTACAACTGCCGCTTCGGCGACCCCGAAACCCAGCCGATCATGATGCGTCTGCAGAGCGATCTGGCCGAGCTGTGTCTGGCCGGCGCCGAGGGTCGCCTGTCCGGTCACGATTGCCGCTGGGACCCGCGTCCGGCCATCGGTGTGGTGATGGCCGCCGAAGGCTACCCCGGCAGCTACCGCAAGGGCGACGTGATCAGCGGAGGCGACAGTGCCGAGGCCCTGGGCGTCAAGGTCTTCCACGCCGGCACCGCGGAAAAGGATGGCCAGGTGGTCACCTCCGGCGGACGAGTGTTGTGCGTGACCGCCCTCGGTCAGGATCTTGGCGAGGCTCGGGAGCTGGCCTACCGCGGGGTCAAGACGGTGAGTTTCGAAGGCGCCTTCTGGCGTTCGGACATCGCCCACCGCGCCATGGCCCGGCAGTCCTGATCGTCGGGTACCGGTCTGGCTTGCCCCATGGTACTGACCAACAATAATCAGCAAGGAGCGAGCATGGAACGCGTCAAACTGGAGTTTCCCGAGCAGGCGATCGTCCACCGTCATGGTTTGACGGTGCGCGTGACCGACATGAACTACGGGCACCATCTGGGCCATGACGCCGTGATTTCGCTGTTGCACGAGGCCAGGGCGGCCGCCCTGGCCCATCTCGGGCTTCACGAAGGTGACATGGGAGGCTATCCCAGTGTCGCCGCCGACCTGGCGGTGCAGTATCAGGCCGAGTCTCGTTGGCCGGACGCCTTGACGGTCGAGACCGCCATCCCCGAACCGGCGCGCAAGGCCATCACGGTCTACCATCGCATGCGTCGCGACAGCGACCAGCGGATAGTGGCGACCGCCAGGCTCAACCTGATGGTGGTCGACCCCCAGGCAGGGCGTGCGGTGGCGGTGCCCGAAGCGGTACGTGACGCCCTGGCGAGGGCTGGCTGATGTCGAGGGAGTATCCAGTCATCGCGGTCACCGGCTCGTCCGGTGCCGGCACCACTACGGTCAAGCGTACCTTCGAGCGCATGTTCGCCCGGGAAGATGTCCATGCCGCCTTCGTCGATGGTGACGCCTTCCATCGCTACACCCGCCAGGAGATGGCGCGGATCTTTCGCGAGGAGCCCGAGCGCAAGGATGAGCTGTCCCACTTTGCGGTGGAGGCCAACCTGCTCGATCGCCTGGAGACGCTGTTCCAGGAGTACGGTGACAGCGGCGCCGGGACCTTCCGGCACTATATCCACGCCGAAGACAAGAAGATGATCGAGGCCGGCTACCAGGTCGGCACCTTCACCGAATGGCAGCCGCTGCCCACCGGTACCGACCTGCTGTTCTACGAGGGTCTGCACGGTGGGCTGGTCACCAGTGAGGTGGACATCGCCCGCCACGTCGATCTGCTGGTGGGCGTCGCCCCGACCATGAACCTCGAGTGGATCCAGAAGATCGACCGCGACATGCATGCCCGCGGCTACACCCAGGAAGCGGTCATCGACACCATCCTGGGGCGCATGGATGACTACGTGCGCTACATCCTGCCGCAGTTCTCGCGTACCCATATCAACTTTCAGCGGGTGCCCACGGTAGATACCTCGAACCCCTTCGAGGTCCAGGATATCCCCACCGATGCCGAGTCCTTCGTGGTGATCCGGTTCCGCGATCCGTCCACCGTGGACTTTCCCTACCTGCTGGCGATGATTCAGGACGCCTTCATGAGTCGCCCCCACACCCTGGTGGTGCCCGGCTCTCGTCTATCCTTGGCGATGGAGCTGATCCTCGGTCCGCTGGTGCGTCATCTGCTGGCCCAACGACGTTTTCGTTGAGCTGCCGCACCGTTGATGCCGGCTTCGTCTGACTGACAGGTCGGGATCGACGGCACCGGAGCTGGTGTGGCGAAGCGTTTTGCGCCGGCGACGCACACCACGACCGCGGCACAGGTGGCGAGCATCGCCACGCTGATCGACTCGTTCAACAACCAGGCCGCCAGGCCAAGCCCGAGAAACGGCTGCAGCAACTGTAGCTGACCCACCGCGGCCACCCCACCGAGCGCCAGGCCGCGATACCAGAAGATGAAGCCAATCAGCATGCTGAACAGCGATACATAGCCCAGCGACCACCAGGCGGCGCTGCCGATACCCTGCAGGGTCGGCGGTTGCGATGCGACCGCCAGAGGCAGCATCAACGGCAGGGTCAGGGTCAGCGCCCAGCAGATCACCCGCCAGCCTTGCAGCCGTCTTGATAGTCGCGCGCCTTCGGCGTAACCGAGCCCGCAGACGGTCACGGCGGCCAGCATCAACAGATCGCCGGTCAAGGAGGCGCTGCCAGGCTGGCCGAGCGCGAAGCCTGCGACCAGCGCAGCACCGCTCAACGAGCAGGCCCAGAACGCCGGGCGGGGCCTGTCGCCGGTACGCAGCACCCCGAACAGCGCGGTAGCCATCGGCAGCAGGCCGATATAGACCAGCGAGTGCGCTGCGCTGACGTGCTCCAGCGCCATGGCGGTCAGCAGTGGAAACCCCACCACCACGCAGGCGGCAACCAGCCCCAGCGATGCAAGCTCATCGGTCCGCGGCCGGCGTCCCTTCAGGCACGCCAGCAATACCACCGCCACCAGTCCCGCCAGGCTGGCCCTGGAAAAGGTCAGAAACAGCGGATCGAAGGCCCTCACCGCCACCCGGGTGGCGGGCAATGAACCGCTGAAGATGGCCATGCCGAGGGCGCCGCAGGCCCAGCCCTTGCCAAGGTCCGGGCGGTGTGTCGGGTTCAATGGTCGGTGTCGTGAGGGCATCTGCGCGAACTCCGTGGCGGGTCAGTAGCGCCTAGGGTGAAGGGCGTGCGTTGGTGCAGCCAGAGACGGTGCAGTACAGTTTTGACAAACTGTCATGGTGGAGCCTCCAGTACAGATGAAGGCACAGGACATCGATCGTCGGGCGGGCATCAGCCTGGTCGAGCAGGTGGTAGAGCTGATCCAGCGCCGCATGGCCCAGCGTCAGCTGGCGCCAGGTGCGCGCCTGCCGTCGATTCGCGGCTTGGCTGAATCGCTCGGGGTGTCACGCTCCACCGTGGTCGAGGCCTACGATCGGCTGGTCGCCGAGGGCGCCATCCATTCCCGTCGCGGCGCCGGCTTTTTCGTCGGTGATCGCTTGCCGCCGCTGTCCCTGGCGGAGCTGGCGCCCCGTCGCGAGCGCGAAGTGGACCCGCTGTGGCTGACCCGCCAGGCGCTCGAGAGCGACCATTACCGGCTGAGGCCAGGCTGTGGCTGGCTGCCGGCAGAGTGGATGCCCCACGAGGAGATTCGCCGTGGGCTGAGGCAGTTGGCGAGGCGTTCCGGCGCTGTCGCCAGCCTGACCGACTATGCGTCGCCCCAGGGCCTGCAAGCACTGCGTCAGGTGCTGGCGCATCGCCTTACCGAGCGGGGTGTCGAGGCGGCGCCGTCCCAGATCCTGCTGACCGAGTCCGGCACCCAGGCCATCGATCTGTTGTGCCGGTTTCTGCTCGAGCCGGGCGACCGCGTGCTGGTCGATGACCCCTGCTATTTCAACTTTCATGCCCTGCTGCGTTCCCACCGGGTCAAGGTGGTGGGGGTGCCCTTCAGCCCTGCGGGGCCGGACCTATCGCGCCTTGCCGAGGCCCTCGAGCAGCATCGTCCGCGGCTCTATATCACCAACTCGGGGCTGCATAATCCAACCGGTGCCAGCCTGTCACTGGCGGTGGCCCACCGCGTGCTGCGCCTGGCCGAGCGTCACGACCTGCTGATCATCGAGGACGACATCTTCGCCGACTTCGAGCACCAGGCGTCACCACGCCTGGCGGCGCTGGACGGGCTCGAGCGGGTAATCCAGGTGGGCAGCTTCTCCAAGACCCTGTCGGCCTCGGTGCGCTGTGGCTATATCGCCATCCGCCCCGAGTGGTTCGAGGAGCTGGTCGACCTGAAGCTGGCGACCTCCTTTGGCGCCAGCGCGCTGTCGGCAGAGCTGGTGTTCCAGCTGGTCAGGGAAGGCGCCTATCGACGTCACCTCAACGTGCTCAGGACGCGCCTGGCAGACGCCATGGGACAGGTCATGCCGCGACTGCGCTCGGCGGGCCTGGAGCCCTGGGTGGAGCCCAGTGCGGGGCTCTTTCTGTGGACGCGACTGCCCGCGGGGCTCTGCGCCAAGGACGTGGCCAGAGCGGCGTTGGACGAGGATCTGGTACTGGCGCCTGGGGAGGTGTTCAGCCCGGAAACGGCGAACAGTCACTACCTGCGCTTCAATGTGGCGCAGTCGCTGGATGATGACGTCTTCAGGGCGCTGGACCGGGCCATGGAGCGGGCGGCCCGGGGCGGGGACTGACCTTCGTGGTGCCATGCCAGTCCCGCTCATCCTGGAGGGGGGCTCAGTGGCCGGGAGGCGCCTGCTTGACGGGGGCGTCCTTGGCGGCGCCAGAGCCGACAAAGCGCTGGGCCATGGGCTGGGCGCTGACGCCGTGCAGCACCACCGAGATCATGACCGTCAACACCACGCAGGCGAGGATCTCGTCGCTGCCGGGGATCGGGTACTGATCGTAGATCAGCAGCGCAAACAGGATGCTGGCCAACCCCCGAGGTCCGAACCAGCCGAGGAAGGTCTTTTCATAGGCGGACAGCCCGAGTCCGGTGAGCGATATCCAGATCGGGATCATGCGAATCACCGACAGGTACATCAGCGCCAGGGCCACGGTCTTCCAGGATGCATGCGAGATGGCCAGTGGCACCATTACCGCACCGAAGATCAGGAAGGTGGCGATGGTCAAGAGCTGGCCCTCGCTCTCCATGAACTCCTCGATGAAGGTGGTGTCATGGCGTAGCTGGTTGCCGAAGGTCAGGCCGCCGAGGAACACCGCGATAAAGCCGTTGCCGCCGACGGTTTCGGCGACCAGATAGATCAGGAAGGCCAGCGCCAGAAACAGGATGCCCTGATAGATGACGGTGACGTAGCCGCGGTCGATGGCGGCGTCGAGCAGGCGGGCAAAGCCCCAGCCGAACAGCACCCCGACCAGCGGCCCGAGGGTCAGTTGCAGCAGGGCGAAGGTCCAGAGGTTGTTCGGGGCGTCGGCGACCTCGGTGCCGGTGGCCGCCACCGCCAGCAGTGCCGAGGCAAGAATCACGGGTACAGCCAGACCATCATTGAGCCCACTTTCGACGTTGATCGACTGGCGGATACGTTCCGGCACGCTGGGGCTCGATACCACCGCCTGGCCCAAGGCCGCGTCGGTCGGGGTAAGAATCGCCGCCACCAGCATGGCGGTGCCCCAGGCTGCTTCCGGCGAGACCCACTTGGCCATCAGCGTGCCCAGCAAGACCGTCAGGGGCATGCCGATCAACAGCATGCGCAGCGGAATCGCCAGGTTCTGGCGCAGAGACTTCAGCTTGACCACCGAGGCATCGGCGAACAGCACGATGATCAGGGTGATCTCGGCGATCACCTGGGTCAGCTCCTGCTGCATGTCCATGGGCACCAGGTCCGGCGTCAGCGCGCCCAGCCCCATCCCCGCGGCCATGAACACCATGGGCAGACTGATCAGCGAGGCCGAGATGCGCCGCGACAGCAGGGCAAAGGCGATGATGATCAGAAGGATCAGCAGCAGGGCGGTGTGATGCATGGCAGGCGACACTCCGAAAATGCATGGGAGCTACGGTTGTACCATAGCCGCAATGGCTTGGGGGGGCAGGCGAGCGCGATGACCAGAGGTGCATAACTGGCGGTTTGGGAACGTTGCTCATGGGGCCTGGGTCAGTGATCGGGCGAGTCAGGGGACTGACAGCAGCCCTGTTGGCGGGTAATCTCGAAGACACCGTTTTTTCAGTGTGCCCCGGAGCCTGCCATGGATTGCCTGTTCTGCAAGATCATCAACCGCGAGATTCCCGCCGATATCGTCTACGAGGACGATCAGGTGCTGGCCTTCAACGATATCGATCCCAAGGCCCCGACCCATATGCTGGTCATCCCCAAGAAGCATATTGCCACCCTCAACGACATCACTGAGGAAGACCAGGCACTGGTGGGGCGCCTGCCGCTGACCGCCTCGCGTCTGGCCAAGGACCTCGGGTTTGCCGAAGACGGCTTCAGGGTGGTGATGAATTGCAATGAAGACGGCGGCCAGACGGTCTATCATATTCACATGCACGTGATGGGCGGTCGTCGCTTCACATGGCCGGCTGGCTAGCCGGCGCGCGACGGAGTTTCTTCCGGCAGTTCAAGCGCTCGACGCATCCGTGCATTCTCCGGCGTCGCCTGGTGTCCCCCAGGCGGCGCCGATCGCTTTTTGTTTCTAGGCGCCGCCGAGGGGCCGGTGCCCCATTTGAAAAGCCGGCGCTTGAGTGCCGCCGACGCTTGCGTAGAATAATCCCTTGATGCGAACGTTCATCGTTTCGCCCATGTTCGCTGGCTCACTTAGTCGTACAAGGATCGCGCCATGTCCCGCTCTCTCAGCCCCGCCGATCGGGCCATCCATCAGTTCGACAATGTATTGCGCACCCTGGTGCCGGGGGCGGCGCGGGCATCACGGCCGACGCCCGCGGTCGATACGATCCATGACGGCGAAATGAGCCCGGATGAGCGCCATCACGCCGCCGGTCTGATGCGCATCAACCACACCGGCGAGGTATGCGCCCAGGCGCTGTACCAGGGCCAGGGCCTGACCGCCAAATTGCCGGAGGTGCGCGGCCAGATGGAGGAAGCCGCCCAGGAAGAGATCGATCACCTTGCCTGGTGCGAGGACCGGCTCAGGGAGTTGAATGCGCCGACCAGTCGACTCAATCCGCTGTTCTATGCGGCGTCCTTCGGCATGGGGGCGCTGGCGGGGGCGGTTGGCGATCGTGTCAGCCTGGGCTTTGTCGCCGCCACCGAGGAGCAGGTGGGCAAGCATCTGGACGAGCACCTCGCGACCTTGCCCGAAGGGGACAAGCGCTCCCGGGCGGTGCTCAGGCAGATGGCCATCGACGAGGCCCACCACGCCCAGCAGGCGCTGGAGGCTGGTGGCGCCAGGTTCCCTGGCCCGGTCAAGGCCGGCATGACGCTGATGTCCAGGGTGATGACCAAGAGCGTCTACCGCATCTGATCCTGTGCCGGTGGCCAGCGCCTGATGCTGCGATGGCCTCGCCCTCACGCAAAAGCCCCTGCCGATCGGCAGGGGCTTTTGCGTGAGGGTGGCTGTCGATCCGAGGCGCTCGCTGCTGCGCGGCGCTCGAAGCGGCCTCAGGATTCGACGATGGTGTAGGAATGGGTGACCTCGACGCCGCCCTTGGCCAGCATGATGGAGGCGCTGCAGTACTTGTCGGCGGAGAGTTCCACCGCGCGCTGGACCTGCTTTTCCTTGAGCCCCTTGCCGGTGACGGTGAAGTGCACGTGGATCTTGGTAAACACCGACGGCACGCTGTCGGCGCGTTCGGCCTCGATGTCGGCGACGCAGTCTTCCACCGGGGCGCGGGACTTCTCGAGGATCTCCAGCACGTCGAAGGAGGTGCAGGCGCCCATGCCCATCAGCAGCATCTCCATCGGGCGCGGCCCGGTGTTGCGGCCACCGTGATCGGGGGGGCCGTCGATGAGCACGGCGTGGCCACTACCGGATTCGGCCACGAACTGACGGCCGTCGGTCCATTTGACGCTGGCTTTCATGGGGATTCCTTCTTTTTCTGCGATAGTGATGTCGATGTTTTTTGATGCGGTCTGCAAGATGCGGTCTGCAGGATGCAGCTGGACTCAATCAGCGTTCGCCAGGAGCGCCGCCGAGTCGGTGATTCAACGCCTCGAGGCGCTCGGGCGTACCCACGTCGACCCAGTCTCCCCGATGGTGGGTGCCGGCGACGAGGTCGCGGGCCATGGCCTCGCGAAGCAGTGGAGCGACAGGATAGCAGGGAGCGGGCAGGTCATTCACCAGACGCGGGTCGATCAGCGCTATCCCCGAGTAGGTCAACTTTGGCGAGCCGTCGCTCGAAACTCTGCCGCCGGCCGCCAGGTGGAAGTCGCCGTCCGGGTTGTGGACGGGGTTGTCGACCAGCACCAGATGGGCCAGATCGCCCTCCAGAGAGGGCAGGGCGCTGGGGTCGATGTCGCAGAAGGCATCGGCGCTGACCAGCACGAAGGGCTCCTCGCCGAGCAGTGGGCGAGCCTTGGCGATACCGCCGGCGGTCTCCAGCGGCTCGTCCTCGCGACTGTAGGCAATCGATACCCCGTAGCGTTCACCGTCGCCCAGGGTCTCGATAATCTGGTCGGCACGGTAGCTGACGTTGATCACCACCTGTTCGATACCGCAGCCGGCCAGGCGCCTGAGGTGGTGGCCAATCAGCGGTTCGCCGGCCACCGGCAACAGGGGTTTGGGGCAGTGGTCGGTCAGCGGCCGCATGCGTTTGCCGAGACCGGCGGCCAGGATCATGGCTTTCATGGGCGCACCTCTGCGACACGGGCTTCGATCAGCGGGCGCAGGCTGTCTTCGACCCAGGCGCTGAAGTCGGCGTGTCCCGCGAGGCCCTCCAGCCCCTCGAGGCTGTCCTGAAGATGGGCAAAAAAGTGAGGTAGACGCGCCAGGTAGCCGTCGCGCTGGTCGCGCAGGGTCAGGCGACAGAAGATGCCGAGCACCTTGAGCGCACGCTGGGCAGCCATGGCATTGACCCAGCGCAGGAAACTGTCGCTATCCACCGAGTCAGACAGGCGCCCGTCGGCTATCGCGCGCTGGCGGAAAGCCTCGCTCCAGGCCGCCCGGGTGGCCGCATCGAAGCGCCGATAGCGCCCGTGCAACAGCGAGATCAGGTCATAGGTGATGGGGCCTGCCAGGGCGTCCTGGAAGTCGATCAACCACAGTTCGGCGGCGTGACGCATCAGGTTCATGGCATCGAAGTCGCGGTGCACGGTGACCACCGGCTGGGCCAGCGCCTGTTCGATCAGCGCCTGGCGCAGCGCAGGCCAGCCGGGAGGCTGGCCATCCAACTCCAGCCACTGGGCGAGGCACCAGTCGGGGAACAGGTCCAGCTCCCGGGCCAGCGTTACGGCGTCGTAGGGCGGCAGGCTATCGCTCGGAGCCTTCCGCTGAAGCTCCTCGAGCAGCGCGATGGCGGCGTCGAAATGGGCGTGGGTGGTGGCCTCGTCGGCACCGTCGAGGGCCAGGTGCAGCGGCTCGTCGCCGAGGTCCTCAAGCTCCACGAAGCCCTGGTCGGCGTCCACGGCATAGACCCGGGGTACCGGCAGGCCCGCTGCGTGCCAGTCACGGGCGATGGCGACGAAGGGGCCGACGTCCTCCTGGGGGGGTGGGGCGTCCATCAGCATGCGGGTCTCCCCACTTTCCAGGGTGAGGCGGTAGTAACGCCTGAAGCTGGCGTCGCCGGCGGCCAGCACGAGATCGCTCGAGCCCTCGATGGACGGGTGCTGTGCCTGTGCCCAAAGGCGCAGTTGCTCGAGTCGGCGGGGGCTTTCAGCCTGGGACATCGGGGGGAAAACTCCTGGTGGCGGCAGGGCGAAGGATGCCAATGTCGGTTGACGCTCCGTTGGCCTCACCGCATGCTGTGCATGGATCAAGGGCGGCCGTGGCGCGAATCTCGTTGGAACAGATCGGCGTTACAGGTCGGCCGCGGCCTGTATAATACCGATTCACCCCGTCGAGGACAGCGTGCAACATGGCCAAGCGATACGCATGGACGGCCCTGGCGGGCCTCGCCACCACCAGTCTGGTGTCGTCCCCCCTGTGGGCGGCCCCACCTGAACCCCTGCCGGCAAGCCAGATGGATTGGCAGCCCTGGGGCGATGACCGTCCCGCCGGGACGGTGTGCCGAGGCTACTACGTTCAGCCCGAATACCGCCTTCCTGCGCCGGCCATCGATGGCCAGGTCAACAGCGAATCCAACACCGCCAACTACGGCACCGACGGTGACACCGTGCTCGACGGTGAAGTGGTGCTGCGCAAGGGCGATACCCAGCTCGAGGCAACCCGGGTGCAGGTACCACCGGAGCGTGACCTGGCCAACGCCAGTGGTCCCCTGACCCTGCGCGACAAGGGCCTGCTGGTGCGCGGTGACAGCGCCGAGGTGTCGCTGAACAGCGACCAGGCCACCATCGATTCGGCCCACTACGTGGCCCACGAGTCGCGCCTGCGCGGCGATGCCATCCAGCTCGAGCGAGTCAGTGACAACGTCTTTCGTCTGCGCGAGGCCAGCTTCACCACCTGTGAGCCTGGCGACAGCACCTGGCGCCTGATCGGCAACGATATTCTGCTGGATCGCAATCAGGGCTACGGTACCGCCAAGCATGCCCGCCTGGAGGTAGGCGATGTGCCGGTGTTCTACTGGCCCTGGGTGCGCTTTCCCATCGACGAGCGGCGCCAGACAGGCTTCCTGTGGCCGACCATCGGCGTCTCCGACGGTGGTGTCGACTACGCACAGCCCTTCTATCTGAATCTGGCGCCCAACTATGACGCCACCATCACCCCGCGCTGGATCGACGACAGCGGGTTACTGATGGGGGCGGAGTTCCGTTACCTGTTTCCCACCGATCAGGGCACTCTGGAAGGCGCCTACATCGGTGACGACGAGTCCGCCGGAGATGACGACTCCACCACCGAGCTCGAGAACGGCGACGAACGCTGGTACTTCGACTACAGCCATTACGGGCGCTTCAGCTCGCGCGTTCCCTACCGGCTGCGCTATGGCGCCGCCAGTGACGGCCGCTATTTCGATGACTTCGGGCGTACCTTTGGTGAGACCGATACCAGCAACATGGCGCGTCTGGCCCAGATCGACTACCTCGGCGACACCTGGAACCTCCAGGCCAAGGCCCAGGGCTATCAGCTGCTGGACGATCCGGTCGACGAAGGCGACAAGCCCTTCTACCGGCTGCCGAGCCTGACCGCCAACGGCCGCTGGTCCCAGGACCTCGGCTTCTATCAGGAGTGGAACTCCAACGCCACCTACTTCTGGCGCGATATCGAGGGCGACGAGAACGGCTTCTACGACTACGAGGATACCCAGCGCCGCATCCCGCTCAGGGAAGACGTCAAGGGCGCCCGCCTGGATCTGGCGCCGGCGGTGGGCTACCGCTTCGAGCCGAGCTGGGGCTTCTTCGAACCCCGCGTGGCGCTGCAGCACACGAGCTATGACCTCGACTATGACGAGCGCATCACCGACAACAGCGAGAGCCCGACGCTGACCGCACCGGTGACCACCATCGACGCCGGGCTGATCTTCGAGCGCGACTTCGCCTTTGGCGGTGACGACTGGCGCCAGACCCTCGAGCCACGCCTCAACTACGCCTACGTACCGGAGCGCGACCAGAGCGACTTCCCCGACTTCGACACCGAGGAGCTGGCGTTCTCGTGGGGCCAGCTGTGGTCGCCGTACCGCTTCTCCGGCGGCGATCGTCTGGGTGACCTGAACCGTTTGTCCTACGGCGTGGAAAGCCGCTTCCTCGAAGACCAGAGCGGCCGCGAGCGGTTGTCTGTCGGGGTCGGGCAGTCGGCCTACTTCGAGGACCGCAATATCGATATGGCCGGTGATCCCGACACCTTGCCCGGTGATGAGGAGTCGTTCGACTACTACGAAGCCACCCGCGATCGTTCGCCCTGGGTGACCCGAATCAACTGGCAGATCACCGACAACTGGAGCACCCGCTGGCAGTGGCTCTACGACGACGAGGAGAGTCGCACCGAGAGCACCGGCCTTGGCGTGCAGTACCGTGCCGACGCCGGTCACGTGCTCAACCTGGGCTACCGCTGGGAGATCGAAGGCTTCGACAACGCCGACGATGACGATGACGTTCGCAACTACAACCGCGAAGAGTACGACATGTCCTTCGCCTACAAGGCGACGGATCGTTTCGACGTCATCGGCCGGGTGCTCTACGACAACACCAACGACCGTGCCCTCGACCAGATGGCGGGTGTGCAGTGGAACGACTGCTGTTATGGTGTGCAGGTCGTGTGGCGCGAGTGGATCGAAGACGAGGACACCGCCAACAACATCGAGGACGACACCACGGATCGCGGGCTCTTCCTGCGCTTTGTGCTCAAGGGCTTCGGTGGCATCGGTGGCGACGCGGACACCTACTTCCAGTCTGCGGTGCCCGGTTACCGTCCCGGCCTGAACTAAATACCCTGGCGTATCCCCAACGGCGAGCACGAGACGTGCTCGCCGCATCGAATCTGAGTGAACGAGGAAGCATGACTATGCGTAGCCGACCCCTTGCCGCCCTGGCGATGGCCGCCTGTCTGGCACTGACTACCGTGGCGGCCCACGCCCAGGACGGTTACCGCCAGCCGCTGGATCGGATCGTCGCCGTGGTCAACGAGGACGCCATCATGGCCTCCCAGCTCGATGACCGTGTCGAGCAGGCCATGGCCAGACTGCGCGCCAGCGACATGGACACTCCTCCGGAGCAGGCCCTGCGTGAGCAGATTCTGGACCGCATGATCGTCGAGGAGATCGAGGTGCAGATGGCCGAGCGCATGAACCTGAGCGTCGACGATACCGAGCTCAATCGTCAGGTGCGCGCCGTGGCCAACCAGAACGGTGTCAGCCTGGAGCAGTTCGCCGATCGGCTCGAGTCCCAGGGCATGAGCCTGTCCCAGGTGCGTGATCAGATCCGTCGCGAGATGCTGATCATGAAGGTCCAGCAGGCCCAGGTGTCCAGCCGGATCAACATCTCCGAGTCCGAGGTCGAGCGCTATCTGCAGCAGCAAGGCGTCGGTACCAGCCGCGAGGAGGCGCGCCAGGCGATCTTCCAGCGCAAGGCCGGCGATGAACTCGAGAAGTGGGTTCAGGAAATTCGCGGCGAGGCCTTCGTCGAGAAGCGCCTGAACCAGGGCTGATGTCGCAGCGGATGAAGGCACCGATCGTGGTGACCACCGGCGAACCCGCCGGCATCGGTCCCGAGCTTGCCCTGATGCTGGCTGCGCGCCACGCCACCGACTGGGTCGCCATTGGCGACCCAGAGCTGTTGAGGGCTCGCGCCTTGGCGCTCGGACTGGATGTCGAGGTGGTAATAGTGGCACCGGGCGAGGCGCATCCGGGGCCGCGCCGGCAGCGTCTGGCGGTGTGGCCGGTCGCGCTCAAGGAGGCCAGCGAGCCTGGCGTGCTGTCGACGGCCAACGCCGACTATGTGCTCGAGACCCTGGATATGGCGGTGGCCCAGTGCCTGGCCGGCAAGGCCTCGGCGATGGTCACGGCGCCGCTGCACAAGGGGGTGATCCGCGACGCGGGCCATCACCACTTCACCGGCCACACCGAGTACCTGCGCGATGCCTGCGGGGTCGAGGAGGTGGTCATGATGCTGGCCACCGACAGCGCCCTGCACGGGCGCGTCGTCTCGGCCGACGCCACCACTGATTCATTGCGTTCGATACCGCTGCGGGTGGCCCTGGCGACCACCCACCTGCCGCTGCGCGAGGTGGCCGACGCGCTGTCTCGAGAGGGTCTCGAGCGAGTGCTGCGTATTCTGGCCCGGGACCTGACAGACTTCTTTGGCGTTGTCTCTCCGCGGATCGCCGTGTGCGGTCTGAACCCCCACGCCGGCGAGGATGGGCATCTCGGGCGCGAAGAGATCGAGATCATCACCCCGGTGCTCGAACGGCTACGTGAAGAAGGACTGGCCCTTGACGGGCCGCTGCCGGCGGATACCCTGTTCACCCCGCGTCATCTCGACGGCGTCGACGCGGTGCTGGCGATGTATCATGACCAGGGTCTGCCGGTGCTCAAGTATTCGGGATTCGGCCAGGCCGCCAACATCACATTAGGGCTGCCGCTGGCACGGACCTCGGTGGACCACGGCACCGCCCTGGACCTGGCCGGGCATGGCACTGCCAGTCCCGATAGCCTGGCGGTGGCGATTGCCCTCGCCGAGGATATGGGCAGCCGGGTGGCCGAGCGCTGAAGGTCCGTCACCCCAACCCTCGTTTTGCAAAGGATTCAAGCATGTCATCCCGCCCCACGGCGCACCGGGCCCGCAAGCGCTTCGGTCAGAACTTCTTGCGTGATCCCGGCGTCATCTCGCGCATCGTGCGCTCCATCGGGGCGCGCCCCGGCGACCGTATGGTCGAGATCGGCCCAGGCCAGGGGGCGCTGACCGAACCACTGCTCGATGCCACCGACGGTGATCTCGAGGTCATCGAGCTGGACCGGGACCTGATTCCGGGGCTGCGGGTGCAATTCTTCAATCACCCGAACTTCGTCATCCACGAAGGCGACGCCCTCAAGATGGACTTCGTTGCGCTACGCGGCGAGGGCCAGCCACTCAGGGTCGTCGGCAACCTTCCCTACAACATCTCGACCCCGCTGATCTCGCACCTGCTCAAGGCTGGCGACGCCATCCAGGACATGCACTTCATGCTGCAGAAGGAGGTGGTGGATCGTCTTGCGGCGCCACCGGGCGGAGGTGATCGTGGGCGGCTGTCGGTGCTGGCGCAGTACTTCTGCGACGTCGATTCGCTGTTCGTGGTACCGCCGGAGGCCTTCGTGCCGCGTCCCAAGGTGGACTCGGCCATCGTCAGGCTGACCCCGCGTGAGCGACCCCAGGGGCGGGCCAAGGACGAGACGTTGCTGTTCGACGTGGTGCGCGAGGCCTTCGGTCAGCGGCGCAAGACGCTGCGCAACAATCTCAAGGGACGCATCGACGGTGACGCCCTCGAGGCCCTCGGTATCGATCCGAGCCGGCGGCCCCAGACGCTGGAGGTGGAAGAGTTCGTGTCCATCGCCAACGCCTTGAGTGCAGAGGAGAATCCGTCATGAGCGAGATGCCCGACGTAAGGGTCGATGTGGAGCCCGCCTATCGTGAAGATGAATCTTCGCCGATGGAGAACCGCTTCGTGTTCAGCTACACGGTGACGGTGCACAATCATTCGCCGGGGAATATTCAGTTGATGGCGCGTTTCTGGAAGATCACCCAGACCAGCGGGCAGGTCCAGGAGGTTCGTGGCAAGGGGGTGGTCGGCAAGCAGCCGATGATAGGCCCCGGTCAGACCTTTCAGTACACCAGTCGTGCCATTCTCGACGGGCCGGTAGGGTTCATGGAAGGGGCCTACACCTGCGTGGACACCGCCAGCCAGCGTCCCTTCGAGGTGCCGATCACGGTGTTTCGCCTGGCCACACCCAACCAGATTCACTGATCTGGCGAATCGAACGCCCTTCAAGAGCCCCGAGATCCTATGAAACGCTACGCTATCGGTGACCTTCAAGGCTGTCATGAGGAATTCATCGCCCTGCTCGAGGCGCTCGACTTCGATCCACGTCGGGATCAGTTGTGGCTGGCCGGAGATCTGGTCAACCGCGGGCCGGGGTCGCTGGCCTGCCTGCGCGAAGTGATGGCGCTGGGGGAGGCGGCCAGGGTGGTGCTAGGCAACCACGACCTGCATTTGCTGGCGGTGGCGCGAGGTGGCGCCGCGACCAAGCGCAAGGACACCATCGACGATATTCTAGAGGCCGAGGATCGCGAGACCCTGCTCGACTGGCTCCAGGCCAGGCCGCTGCTGGTGCGCGATGGCAATACCCTGATGACCCACGCCGGCCTGCCGCCCCAGTGGGGGCTGGATCAGGCCGAGTCGCTGGCCGGTGAGGTCGAGTGGATGCTGACCGGCGAGCGTGCCGGCGATTTTCTCACGCGCATGTACGGCAATCGTCCGCGCCGCTTCAAGCCGCACCAGGAAGGGGTCGACCGCCTGCGGGCCATCGTCAACACCCTGACCCGTATGCGCTTCATCGACGCCGAGGGGCGCCTGGATTTCGACGCCAAGGAAGGCCTGGACAGTGCGCCGGATGGCTTCGCTCCCTGGTTTCAGTACCCTCGCCAGGATGATCCCTGGCTGCTGTTCGGCCACTGGGCCGCGCTCAACGGCGAGGCCAGCGGCAGTCGGGTTCGCGCCGAGGCGCTGGATACCGGCTGCGTCTGGGGCGGCAGCCTGACCGCGCTGGACCTGGACAGCGGCGAGCGCATCAGCGTGCCCAGTCGGCAGTTTGCGTAACGCCGCAGGCCACTCGCCGAGACCCACTTCCCCGTGCCCGACCCTTCCCTTTATCAAGGAGTCCATATGACGTCCGCCGCCTTCGAACATCTGGATATCGAGCGCCTGAGCCAGTGGCTCGATGAGCAAGGCGAGCTGTGTCTCGTCGATATTCGCGATCCCGGCAGCTACGCCCAGGGCCACATTCCCGGCAGCCGCCATCTGGACAACCACAGCGTAGGGCCGTTGGTCGAACAGACGCCGAAGGATAGACCCCTGGTAGTGGTGTGCTATCACGGCCATTCCAGCCAGCAGGCGGCAAGCTGGCTCAGCGCCCAGGGCTTCGAGCGCGTCTACAGCCTCGATGGTGGCTTTACCGAGTGGCAGCATCGCCTGCCCGAACGGGTGAGCCGGATGGCGTCATGACCCAGGAACGCGAGCAGCGTCAGGGCGACGAGCCTTGTGCGGGGCTGGAGGTCTATCGGGTGGGTGGCGCGGTACGCGACGCGCTGCTTGGCTGGCCGGTGAAGGACACCGACTGGGTGGTGGTCGGTGCCACCCCCGAGGCCATGCGCCAGCGTGGTTTTCGCCCGGTGGGGCGCGACTTTCCGGTATTTCTGCACCCCGAGACCCACGAAGAGTACGCCCTGGCGCGGACCGAGCGAAAGTCTGGTCACGGCTATACCGGCTTTGTGGTGCACGCCAGCCCCGAGGTGACCCTGGAGGAAGACCTGGCCCGCCGCGATCTGACCATCAACGCCATGGCCGAGTCACTCGACGGCGCGCTGGTGGATCCCTTCGATGGCCGTCGAGACCTCGATGATCGACTGCTGCGCCACGTCAGCCCGGCTTTCGTCGAGGATCCCTTGAGGGTGCTGCGTACCGCCCGCTTTCTGGCCCGTTATGCAGGTCTTGGTTTTCGCATCGCCGAACCGACCCAGGCGCTGATGCGCCAACTGGCCGACAGCGGTGAGCTCGACCATCTGGTGGCCGAGCGGGTCTGGGTGGAGACCGAGAAAGCGCTCGGCGAGCCCGAGCCGCGGCATTACTTCGATGCCCTGGCCGCCTGCGGTGCACTTAAGCGGCTGATGCCGGCGCTGAACGAGGCGGGCGGTGATGCCCTGGAGCGTGCGCTTGTTCGGATGACGAGATTGCCCGAGGCGTTGTCCGGTTCGCCCTGTTGGCGCTGGGGGCGACTGGTGGAGGCACTGAGTGCGCCCGCACGCAAGGCCCTGGAGGAGCGCCTCAAGCTACCCAACGACTATCGTGACGCCGGGCATCAGTTAGCGTCGACCCGACAGCTGGCGTCGTCGCTTGCTCAGGACGGTGATCGCTCGGCGCCGTTGATCGCCATGGACTGGCTCGATGGCATCGACGCCTGGCGCCGCGGTGAGCGGGTGGCGCCGCTGCTGGCGGTGCTGGCACTTAGGCGTCCCGGGGACGCCGAACGGTTGGCGCTGGGCTATCGTACGGCGCTGGCGCTCTCGCCCAGAGACCTGCTCGATGAGGGCTTCAAGGGTGCGGCGCTGGGTCAGGAGCTACGACACAGGCGGCTTGCCGTCCTGGAAGACGCCTGGCGCTAGCGGGCTTGCGGGGCTACTGCTCGAGAGTCCCCTCGAGTGCTGCGCGTGAAGGCAGCGCCCGATCCCCCCAGTGGAACTCGATGGGCCACAACGGCTGGTCGTCCGCGTCGAAGGCCTGCCAGATCTCCTGATAGCAGCGCCCGTCGAGGGGGTGGCGGTGCTCCGGCAGCAGCTCGGCCATGGGCCAGAGCACGAAGGCGTGGTGCAGGATTTCGCCTCGCGGCAGGCTGACGCCGTCGATGTCGCCTACCTGCTCGCCGACGGTGAGGATGTCCACGTCGAGGGTGCGAGGGCTGAACTTGGGGCTGTCCTTGCGTCGACCATTGGCGGCCTCGAGACGTTTGCACCAGGCCTGCAGTTCGCCAACGGACCAGTCGCTGTAGAGGGCGACCACCAGGTTGTAGAAGTTGCGACCGTCTTCGAAGCCGACCGGCTTGCTTTCGTAGACCCGCGAGATGGCAAGCTCGCCAAAGGTCTCCGACAGGGCGTCCAGGCAGACGCGAATATGCTGGTCGCGCTCGATATTGCTGCCAAGACTCAGGGTTACCAGCGCCATCAGTGGCCCCCGGGGCGCTGACCGCGCTCGATGCTGACGCCTACGGCGCGGGCGTTGGCCACCGCCCCGGGCTTGCGCAGGGTCATCTTCAGCCAGGGCACGCCGAACTCCTCCTGCAATAGTTCCGCCAGCCGCTCGGCGAAGGTTTCCACCAACTCGAAGCTGTGTTCTTCGGCGAAGACCCCGATGCGACGGCTGATGGCGTCATAGTCGAGGGTCTGGCTCAGGTCATCGTCTTGCGCTGCAGCGCGGATGTCGGTGGCCAGCACCAGGTCCAGCGTCAGGCGCTGGGTGATGCTGCGCTCCCAGTCATAGACGCCGATGACGGTATCCAGTTCAAGGCCTTCGATCAGTACCTGATCCATCGGTGATCCCCGGTGATTGTCCTCCCGGCCGCTAAGCAAGAACCGGGAAAAGCAGGTGTGACAAGGCGCCCGATTGTACTTGAGCCGCCCCCCGGGAAACAGGCCGCGGGTGACTCGCGAGTGCTCGTACTGGCAAACTACGACGGAATGCCCTTGAGTGTGGCATCTTTCGCCAGCACCGGTTGCGTCGGGTCAGGAGTCGCCATGGGTTCATCGTTGGAAGTGATACTGCCCTTGACCGCTCTTGCCTACCTGAGCGGCACCTGGCTGGGCGCCATCAGCGTCTGCCGCTGGGCCGGGCGCCCGGATCCGCGGCTCAGCGGCTCCTGCAATCCCGGCTTCTCCAATGTGCTTCGCCAGCACGGCG
This sequence comes from Halomonas sp. DP1Y21-3, assembly GCF_019801245.1. Taxonomy (NCBI): domain Bacteria; kingdom Pseudomonadati; phylum Pseudomonadota; class Gammaproteobacteria; order Oceanospirillales; family Halomonadaceae; genus Halomonas; species Halomonas sp. DP1Y21-3. The sequence continues at coordinate 737,690 of NZ_JAHVJM010000001.1, read as the reverse complement.
TGCCGCTGGCGCTGGCGACGCTGGCGATCGACGCCCTGAAAAGCTGGCCGGTGCTGCTGCTCGGCCTGTGGCTCGAACTGCCGCCCTGGGGGCTAGGCCTGGTGGGGCTCGGTGTGCTGCTGGGCCACTGCTACCCGGCGTGGTATCGCTTCCGTGGTGGCAAGGCGGTGGCCAGCGCCTTCGGCGTGATGCTGTTGTTGACCCCTGGGGTAGCCCTGGTCAGCGCCGTGATCTGGGCGCTGCTTGCCTGGTGGGCGCACACCGCGGCGGTGGCCTCATTGACCAGCGCCACCCTGGCCCCGCTGCTGAGCCTGTGGCTGGCGCCGGACTTTGTCTGGGTAGTGCTGGTGTTCGCCGGTCTTGTGGTGGCCCGCCACGCCATCAATATCGGCCGGTTGCGCCAGGGCAAGGAGCCCCACCTGTAAAGCGACCGGCTCGATGGGGCAGGCTGGGCTCCTGGGCGTATAGAGAGCGCAATCATGGCCCTTTCTTCTTGCTAGTCGACTACGGCGCGCTGAGTTGATCCATCGGCCAGCGCGGCACCGCCTTCATCTGACCCACGGTATCCTTTTCTCCTGCGATCAAACGCTGGGCTCCCGCATAAGCGATCATGGCGCCGTTGTCGGTGCAGAAGCGGCCGCGAGGGTAGTAGGCGCGAGCCCCCTGTTTTCGCGTCGCTTCTTCCAGCTTGGCGCGCAGGCGCACATTGGCACTGACACCGCCGGCCACCACCAGGCGGGTGAGCCCGGTCTGCTTGAGGGCCCGACGGCACTTGATCGCCAGGGTGTCGGCGACGGCCTCCTCGAAGGCTCTGGCGACGTCGGCGCGGGCCTGGTCGTCGAGCTGGCCAGCCTGTTCTAACTGACGAATGGCGGTCAGGGTGTGGGTCTTGAGCCCCGAAAAGCTGAAGTCGAGACCCGGGCGATCGGTCATCGGCCGGGGGAAGCGGAAGCGGCCCGGGTCGCCGCCCTCGGCCAGGGCAGCTACCCGCGGGCCGCCGGGGTAATCGAGGTCCAGCATCTTGGCAGCCTTGTCGAAGGCTTCACCGGCGGCATCGTCCACCGATTCGCCCAGCAGTTGATAGCACCCGATGCCGTCAACCTGGACCAGCTGGGTGTGGCCGCCCGAGACCAGCAATGCCACGAAGGGAAAGGCCGGAGGCTCGTCCTCGAGCATGGGAGCGAGCAGGTGTCCTTCCATATGGTGAACGCCGAGCACCGGAATGCCGAGTGCGCGGGCCATGCCGTGGGCGGTGCTGGCGCCGACCATCAGCGCGCCGACCAGCCCGGGGCCTGCCGTGTAGGCGATGGCGTCCAGCTGGGTGCGTTCGAGCTGTGCTCCAGAGAGCACCTGGTCGATCAGCGGCAGCAGGCGCCGGGTATGGTCGCGAGAGGCGAGTTCCGGCACCACACCGCCGTAGTCCGCGTGCATCGCCACCTGGCTATGCAACGCATCGGCCAGCAAGCCGCGGTCGGTGTCGTAAAGGGCGACGCCGGTCTCGTCGCAGGAGGTTTCGATGCCTAGTACGCGCATGGATCGGGCTCGGGAAACGGTGAAAGGGGGGAGTATTCTACGCCGATTTGGCTTCCGCTGCATAAGCGACGGGCTCCCTTTCGGCGGCCGCGGCGCGCCTTGTGGCAGGCAAGCAGCGCTGGCGGCGGGTACAGATTGAAGGGTGAGCGAGACGAAAGCATTTGCAAGAAAGCGGGATGGTCACTAAAATACTGTCCGCTGCAAGACTGGGTCGTGCATCCAGGGCTCGCTTCCCCCGTCTCTGTTCCGTTTCAGGTCATGCCCGCAGGGTTCCTGCGCTGAGCTGTTGTCAGCTCAAGGGTTGGCCGGACAAGGAGTGGTGCGGGGTATTGGCCTTGAAGGTGTGCGTACAAACCGAACTCAAGTTACCCAAGGTAGGTGAGTGCTTAATGCCTTCTGTCAAAGTACGTGATAACGAGCCGTTTGACGTCGCTCTGCGTCGCTTCAAGCGTTCCTGTGAAAAAGCCGGCGTTCTGTCCGAGGTTCGTCGTCGTGAGCAGTACGAGAAGCCGACTGCCGAGCGCAAGCGCAAGGCTGCTGCCGCTGTCAAGCGTCACGCCAAGAAGCTCCAGCGCGAGCGCAAGCGTTTCGAACGGCTCTATTGATCCGTACTTGAGTCGAGCGCGGTCCGCCGCCCTCGGTTCAGGAGGACGCCAAGCGGCCGCCATTGAGGTGGCCGCTTGTTTTTCTGACGTTTGTCGCCGACTCCCGCTTCGCTTCTCTTGCTCCTGCTAGTGCATTGTCTAGCGCGTTTCAGTCTAGACTAGCGCGCTTCAGTCGAGAGAGCTCCTGTCGAGCAGAATATGGCCGGTCAGATTCCCCAGCGTTTCATCGATGATCTCCTTGCCCGCGTCGACGTGGTCGAAGTGGTGGGAGAGCGCGTCAAGCTGAAAAAGGCCGGGCGCAACCATTCCGGTCTGTGCCCCTTCCACCAGGAAAAGAGCCCGTCTTTCACGGTCAGTGCGGACAAGCAGTTCTATCACTGCTTCGGCTGCGGCGCCCACGGCAACGCCCTGCGCTTTCTGATGGAGTACGACAAGCTGCGGTTTCCCGAAGCGGTGGAGCAGCTGGCCTCGCGGATGGGAATGGAAGTGCCGAGGGAAGGGGCGGACGACCCTCGCGCCCAGGCCCGCGAGAAGAAGCGCAAGGAAGGCGTCAACCTGCTGGAAATGTCGGCCAGCTATTTTCGCGAGCGGCTCAAGATGCCGGAAGGCAAGGCGGCGCGCGAATACCTCGAGGGTCGAGGGCTGTCCGATGAGGTGCGCGAGACCTTCGGCATCGGCTACGCGCCGGCCCAGTGGGAGGCGCTGAAGCGACACCTGGGCAGCCAGGGCGTCGATGAGTCGGTGCAGATCGAGTACGGCCTGCTGGTGCATCACGAGGACAGTGGCCGCAGCTACGACCGCTTCCGCGACCGGGTGGTCTTTCCGATCCGCGACATTCGCGGCAGGACGCTTGGCTTCGGCGGCCGAGTGATGGGCGACGCCAAGCCCAAGTATCTGAACTCGCCCGAGACGCCGGTGTTCCACAAGGGGCGCGAGCTCTACGGCCTCTATGAGGCACGTCAGGCCAATCATCGCCTGGAACGCCTGCTGATCGTCGAGGGCTACATGGACGTGGTGGCGCTGGCCCAGTTCGGCATTCGCAACGCGGTGGCGACGCTTGGCACCGCCACCACCGCCGATCACCTGCGTCGGCTGTTCCGTCTGGTCAGCGAAGTAGTGTTCTGCTTCGACGGCGACAAGGCGGGACGCCAGGCGGCAGCGCGGGCGCTGGAAACGGTGCTGCCGGAGATGATCGATGGTCGCCAGGCACGCTTCCTGTTCCTGCCGGAGGGAGAGGATCCCGACTCCCTGGTGCGCAAGGAGGGAACCGAGGCCTTCGAGGATCGGGTGACGTGCGCAAGCCCTCTGTCGGAGTTTCTGTTCGAGCACGCCGCCCAGGGGCGCGATCTGGCGCAGCTTGAGTCGCGAGAGCGCTACGCCAGTCAGGTGCTGGCAGCGATCGAGAAGCTGCCGCAGGGGGTGCTCAAGTCGCTGATGCTGACCGAACTCTCGCGTCGCACCGGGGTCGAGCAGTCGCGCTTCGAGGCGCTGCTGGCGCCGGCGCCCGAGGACAACGACGTCGCGCCGGTCGATGAGTTTTTCGAACCCGTCGTCGAGGACGGCGAGCCGGCGCCACGGCCGCGCCGTTCCGGGGGCGCCCTTGGCCTGATGGCGCGAACCCTGCAATTGCTGGTTCACGAGCCCAGGCTGGTGGAGCGCTTGCCCGAATCGCTGGACTGGTGCGGGGGGCAGGACGAGGACGCCCGGCTGTGCCGGGAGGTCATTACCTTGCTGCGCGCTGGCGGCTACTCAAGCGCTCAGGTGCTGCTGATGCACTTCCACGGTAGCGAGGACGGTGAGCGGCTGGCGGCGCTGGCGCGACGGGAGTTGTTGATCCCGGTGGCAGCCAGGGCGGCGGAGCTCGATGGTCTGGTGAGCTATTTTCAGAGAGCCAGTCAGACCCCGTCCCGGCAGGAAGAGATCGACGCCTTGCTGAGGCGGCAACAGTCCGGCGAGCGGTTGTCGAGTGAAGAACGCGGGCGCTTGATGGAGTTGCTGGCGGCGGGGCGCTAGGTCGCTTGCGGCAGGGCGCGAGCGCTGTCACGACGGCAGGTTCGGCTACCACCAATGGTAAGAACCTGTGAGCGTTCGACGACAAATATGAGGTATGGATGTGGGTAGGGTTGAATTTTGTCCTACCATCACCATCTAAGGGATACGGCGCTGACAAGTGGCGCAACCAGATAAACTAACACACCTGAGACATCGCGCAAACACTCCAGACTGGCAGAAGTGGCCCCAAAACCGCTATACTGTCCGGCTTACCGAGTTTCTCCACCTTAGCGCTTCAGGTGCTTCATTCTTCTTCGTCGAGATAGGGTTTCTATGGCTGGAAATGCGCAGCAGCAGTCACGTCTGAAGGAGTTGATCGCGCGCGGCAAGGAACAGGGCTTCCTGACCTATGCCGAGGTCAACGACCACCTTCCCGAAGATATCGCCGACCCCGACCAGGTGGAAGATATCATCGGCATGATCAATGACATGGGTATTAACGTCGTCGAGGAAGCTCCCGACGAAGATACCCTGATGATGTCGGATCACTCAACCGATGAATCCGCGGCTGAAGAGGCAGTGGCGGCCCTGGCCGCGGTGGAAAGCGATGTCGGTCGCACCACGGACCCGGTGCGCATGTACATGCGCGAGATGGGCACCGTCGAGCTGTTGACTCGTGAAGGCGAGATCGAGATCGCCAAGCGCATCGAAGAAGGCACCCGTGAAGTCATGTCGGCGCTGGCCTATGTGCCGGGTGCCGTCGAGTCGATCCTCGATGCCTACGATGCCACCCAGGACGAGGAAGCGCCGGGACGTCTCTCTGACCTGTTTTCCGGCTTCATCGACCCCGACGAAGGCATCCCCGGCGTGGCCGAGGCCGAAGTGCCCGAGGTGGACGAGCAGGCTGCCAGCGACGACGACGAAGACGGCGAGGAAGAAGAGGACGACTCCGGTGGTGGCCCGGATCCGGAAGAGGCCCGTGCGCGTTTCGGGCAGATTCGCGAGCAGAGCCAGGCCGCCAACGCCGCCATCGAGACCCACGGTCGTCAGTCCCGTGAGGCTCAGGAAGAGCTGGCACGTCTGGCCGAGCTGTTCTCTCCGATCAAGCTGGTGCCCAAGCACTTCGAACGTCTGGTCGGACAGGTCCGCATCAGCGTCGAGCAGGTGCGTGCCCAGGAAAAGACGGTGATGCAGCTCCTGGTGAAGCAGGCCAAGGTGCCGCGCAAGGCCTTTATCAAGGCCTTCCCGAGCAACGAGTCCCGGCTCGACTGGCTCGACGACTTCATGGCCGACAACGCCCGCTACGCCGATCGTCTCGCGCCGCTCAAGGCCGACGTTCAGCGTGCCCAGCGCAAGATCGCCTTCGAGGAGGAGATGATCCAGCTGCCGGTGAGCGAGGTGAAGGAGGTCAATCGTCGCCTGTCCATCGGTGAGGCCAAGGCTCGCCGTGCCAAGAAGGAGATGGTCGAGGCCAACCTGCGTCTGGTCATCTCCATCGCCAAGAAGTACACCAATCGCGGCCTGCAGTTCCTCGACCTGATCCAGGAAGGCAACATCGGCCTGATGAAGGCGGTGGACAAGTTCGAATATCGTCGCGGCTACAAGTTCTCGACCTACGCCACCTGGTGGATTCGTCAGGCGATCACGCGTTCCATCGCCGACCAGGCGCGCACCATCCGTATTCCGGTGCACATGATCGAGACCATCAACAAGCTCAACCGCGTTTCGCGGCAGATGCTGCAGGAGATGGGGCGCGAGCCGACGCCTGAAGAACTGGGCGAGCGTCTCGAGATGCCGGAAGACAAGGTGCGCAAGGTGCTCAAGATCGCCAAGGAGCCGATCTCCATGGAGACGCCGATCGGTGACGACGACGATTCGCACCTGGGTGACTTCATCGAAGACTCCACCATGGTGCTGCCGATCGACTCGGCCACCGGCGAGGGCCTCGTCGAAGCCACGCGCAACGTGCTCGGTGGCCTGACCGCCCGCGAAGCCAAGGTGCTGCGGATGCGCTTCGGTATCGACATGAACACCGACCACACCCTCGAGGAGGTCGGCAAGCAGTTTGACGTGACCCGCGAGCGTATCCGTCAGATCGAGGCCAAGGCGCTGCGCAAGTTGCGCCATCCGACCCGCTCCGAACCGCTGCGCTCCTTCCTCGACGAGTAACGCCTGTCTCGACCGAGCAGGGCTTGCGTCGACAGCGAAGCAGTAGGGTGAGCACAGGACGCCCGTGGCGAAAGCCACGGGCGTTTTTTCATGTCATCGAATCAGGGTGAAGCGCTGCCGCACGCGAGCGTTTCCGGCGAGCGAAGGCTGAAAACGACAACGCCCGCGGTGATGGCCGCGGGCGTTGTCGTGTCACGACGCTGTGGTGGTCGCGAGCTATTCGCTTCTGGCCTGGCGCCGGCGGATCCACAGCACCAGTTCGACCATGGCGAACATCAGCAGGGTGTACCCGAACAGTTCCGTGACCTCTTCGGCGGCGTCCTTGAATACCCTGACGTAGCGTTCGGCGAGCAGGGCCTCCCACATCTCGCTGCGGCCGTAGAGCCGCGAGAAGGCAAAGGTGCAAAGGAAGCCTGCTGCAAACAGGCCGAAGGCGAAGCTTTCGACGAACTCCTCGAACTCGCGTACGAAGGCGTGACGCTGGCGAAGCACGCAATAGAGAATGGGCAGCAGCAGCAGGGTCACCAGGGTCTGCCAGGCGCCGTCGAAAACGTAGGCGTCGAGAAAGGCGTCCTGCTCGCGAATCAGGGCGGCGCCGAGCAGACCGAACATCAATAGCGTCACCCGTGGCAGGCCGCCCAGCACCTGGCGGGCGTAGATCAGCAAGAGGCAGCTGATCAGCAGCCACAGTGTCTGCATGCTCTCGGTAAAGCCGACTTCGCTGAAGCGAATCTTTTCGGGCAGGCCGGTCTCCCACAGCACGCCCTGCATCATCGCGCCGATGATCAGGATATAGAGCAAGGCTCTGGCGCAGGTCGCGCGAAAGCTGATGGTAGGCGTGATGGAAGGGGGGGTATTGAGCATCCCTCTCAATCTCCAGAAAAGGGGTGTATCTGGGCGTGATTATACCCGTCGAGCCGGGGGAGTGTCTGGGAATCCCGAAGGATTCTTCGCCAGTCTTCGCCATATGCTTATACAGCATAGGTAAGGCGCAAGACAGGTGCCCGATGACCTGGTCAGGGCCGCTCATTCAGGCACGGGGGTTAGTGGTTAGTGGTTAGTGGTTAGTGCTGCGGCCGGCCTCCTCCACCAGCCAGTCGTGCACGGCCTTGACCCGGCGATCGTCGGTGGCGCCTGCGGCGTGGACGATGCCGTACTGCTTGCCACTGTCGACGCGGGCACGGAAGGGGGCGATCAGGGCGCCGCTCTTCAACTCGCTGGTGATCAGTGTTTCCCGGGCGATCGCCACCCCCATGCCGGCGATGGCGGCCTCCATGGTGAGGTGATTGCGGTTGAAGGTGTAGCCACGCTCCAGATTGATCGAAGGGGCGCCGATGGCGGACAGGTAGTGGCGCCACTCGCCATACTCCTGGCTGCCGCGCCAGGCGGTGATGTCATGCAGCAGCGGGTACCAGGCCAGGTCTTCGGGACGTCTGAGCGGTGGGCGGCCCTTCAGCAGGCCGGGTGAACAGACCGGGAAGATGCGTTCCTGCATCAGCGGGGTGATGGCAAGTCCCGGATAGTGGCCGTCGTTGAGGTCGAGTGCGAGGTCAAAGTCGCCGTCACGCAACGAGATGTTGCTGTCCTCGGCGGTGATATGCAGTTCGATATCGGGAAACCTGGCCTGCAGACGCGGCAGGCGGGGCATCAGCCACTTGTTGAGGAAGGAGGGCACCGAGCGCAGGCGGATGACCCCGCTCATTACCCCGCTGCGCAGGCGACTCACCTCGAGTCCCACCGCCTGGTAGGCGTCGTCCACCACGGCGGCCAGGCGCTTGCCTTCTTCGGTCAGTTCCAGGCGACGGGGCAGGCGTCGGAACAGCTTGAAGCCCAGCCGGTCCTCCAGTTGCTTGATCTGCTGGCTGACGGCGCCGGTGGTGACGTGCAGTTCCTCCGCCGCTCGGGTGAAGGACAGGTGGCGGGCGCTGACGGCGAACCCCTTCAGCCAGGCGTGGGTCTGGGCGTTGAGCAGTCGACTCATTGCGATGTGTTCCGACAAGAGGTCATGGTCTGGCCGTGGTATGGCGGTGGTTTAGGTATGGTTTAGCTGAGCTATAGTGAAGGCAAGATATTCTGCCTTGTCCATCGAAGCGATGGCAGCCAGCATAACGATATCCCGGAGGAACGACAGCCCTCGCTTTAGCGAAATTGACCTCGCAGGTCTCGGACCTCCGCCCCTCATGCCCCACACTTCGCGTCATTCGTACAAGAGGCAGCGCCATGGCTATCAGCGTATTCGACCTGTTCAAGATCGGGATCGGGCCGTCCAGCTCCCACACCGTGGGGCCGATGAAGGCCGCCTACGACTTCGTCGAGGCGCTGCGGTCGCAGGACCTGCTGGAGCGCGTCGCGGGGATCGAGATTCACCTCTACGGTTCGCTGTCGGCCACCGGCAAGGGCCACGCCACCGATCGCGCCTGCGTGATGGGACTGATGGGTGAGCGTCCAGACCGCATCGATCCGGCCGTTGTTGGCCCCTGCATCGAAGAGCTGCTCGAGAGCCAGACCCTGTTGCTCGGTGGTCAGGTGGCGGTGCCTTTCCTGTGGGCCAGAGACCTGCAATGGCACGAGGAGAGCCTGCCCTATCACCCCAACGCCATGACGCTGGTGGCCAAGGGGCACAGCGAGGAGGTCAAGCGCGAGACCTACTACTCGGTCGGAGGTGGCTTCGTCATCGACGAGGCCCAGGCCCGGGACGGAGCGCTGGATTCCGACACCACCCCCTTGCCTTACGACTTCAACAGCGGCGCGGAACTGATGGCGCTGTGTCGTCTGCATGGCATGAGCATCAGCGAGCTGATGCTGGAAAACGAGAAGGCCTGGCGCAGCGAAGCCGAGGTGCGCTCCGGTCTGTGGGATATCTGGCAAGCCATGCAGGCCTGCGTCAACCGTGGTGTCGAGGGGGAAGGGGTGTTGCCTGGCGGGCTCAACGTCAAGCGTCGCGCCGCGTCACTGTATCGCCGTCTCGAGGCGATGGGCGATGACGCGGGGCTGATCGCCACGACGTTTTCGGCGATGGACTGGGTCAACGTCTACGCCCTGGCGGTCAACGAGGAAAATGCCGCCGGTGGGCGCATGGTCACCGCGCCCACCAATGGCGCCGCGGGGATCATTCCCGCCGTGCTGCACTACTACATGAAGTTTCAGCCCGGTGCCTCCGAGAAGGACGTGGTCAACTTCCTGCTGACCGCCGGCGCCGTCGGCATCCTGTGCAAGAAGAATGCCTCCATCTCCGGCGCCGAGGTGGGCTGTCAGGGTGAGGTGGGATCGGCCTGCGCCATGGCCGCGGCCGGACTCGCCGAAGTCATGGGGGCCAGCGTTCCCCAGGTCGAGAACGCCGCCGAGATTGGGCTCGAGCACAATCTGGGGCTGACCTGCGATCCGGTCGGAGGCCTGGTCCAGGTGCCCTGCATCGAGCGCAATGCGATTGCCTCGGTCAAGGCCATCAACGCCGCCCTGATGGCCTGTCGCGGTGATGGTGAGCACTTCATCTCGCTGGACAAGGCCATCCGCACCATGCGCGACACCGGCGCCGACATGCAGGAGAAGTACAAGGAAACCTCCAAGGGGGGACTCGCCGTCAACGCCATCGAGTGCTGAGCAGGACGCGGGCGCTGGTCGTGGTGGTTGACCAGTCGCTCGACGAGGACCGAACCATTGGAGCCTCTTCTTTCAGGCCCCCGTCGCGCCAGCGCGACGGGGGCCTTGTGCTTTTCAGGGGGAAAACCTCGCGGGGCCAAGGTGTTGCCGGTTTGTCGTAAGCAACCTATTGAAATGCGGAGAATACATCTTTGGTCTTGTTCAACGCTTGGCCAATTGCGTCGGGCCTTTGACTCTTCTAGCTTACGTAAACGTAAAGTAGAGCGTCGCCATCGCGGCATCGAACAACCATAACAACCTCAAGCCAGGGACCCCGGTCCCGCAGAGGACGCCACATGACCCAGCAGTACGTGCTAGAGACCCGTGGCCTGACCAAGTCGTTTCGTGGCTTCACCGCCGTGGACGGCGTGGATCTCAAGATCACGGAAGGGCATATCCACGCCCTGATTGGCCCCAACGGCGCCGGCAAGACCACGGTCTTCAATCTGCTCACCAAGTTTCTTCCGCCGACCCGCGGCGAGATCCTCTATCGCGGCAAGCCGATCACCCGCATGCGGGCCAACGAGATCGCGCGGCTGGGGCTGGTGCGTTCGTTCCAGATATCCGCCGTGTTCGCCCACATGACCGCGCTCGAGAACGTGCGTGTGGCCCTGCAGCGCAATCTCGGCACCTCCTTCCATTTCTGGAAGTCAGAGCGCTCGCTGGAGCCACTCAACCAGCGTGCCATGGAACTGCTCGAGCAGGTGGGACTGGCCGACGTCGCCGATGTCCTCACCGTGGAGTTGCCCTACGGACGCAAGCGTGCGCTGGAGGTGGCCACCACCCTGGCGCTGGAGCCCACCGTGATGCTGCTCGACGAGCCCACCCAGGGCATGGGAGCCGAGGACGTCGACCGTATCGTCGAGCTGATTCGGCGGGTTTCTGCCGGGCGTACCGTGTTGATGGTCGAGCACAATCTGAGCGTCGTCAGTCGGCTTTGTGATCGCATCACCGTGCTGGCCCGGGGCTCGGTACTGGCCGAAGGCGACTATGCCAGCGTCTCGGCCGATCCGGCGGTGCGTGAAGCCTACATGGGCAGTGAAGCCAGCGTCGGTGAGGAGGCCAGCGCATGAACCAGACTCTCGACAGGCCAACTGCTTCACCGGCGGTCGGCGCCCATGGCGACGAGGCGCTCAGTCTAGCGGACGTCAACGCCTTCTACGGCGAGTCGCATATCCTGCATGGCGTGGAGCTGCGCGTGAAGCGGGGAGAGCTGGTGACCCTGCTGGGGCGCAACGGGGCCGGACGCAGCACCACCCTGAAGACCATCATGAACATGGTCGGTTCGCGCAGTGGCTCGATCAAGATCAACGGCCAGGAGACCCTGGGCATGAAGCCTCATCACATCCCGCGTCTGGGGGTCGGCTACTGCCCTGAGGAGCGTGGCATCTTCGCCAGTCTCGACGTCGAGGAGAACCTGCTGCTGCCGCCCACCGTGCGCTCGGGCGGAATGAGCCTGGATGACATCTACGCCATGTTCCCCAACCTCTACGAGCGGCGTCGCAGTCAGGGGACGCGGCTGTCCGGCGGCGAGCAGCAAATGCTGGCGATGGCCCGCATCCTGCGTACCGGGGCCGAGATCCTGCTGCTCGACGAGATCACCGAGGGGCTGGCACCGGTCATCAACCAGAAGCTCGCCGAGGTGCTGATTACCCTCAAGTCTCGGGGCATGACCATCGTGCTGGTGGAGCAGAACTTCCGCTTCGCCGCGCCCCTGGCCGATCGCCACTTCGTGATGGAACACGGTCGCATCATCGAGACCATCGAGGCGCGTGATCTGGACGCTCGTCGTGAGCACCTCAACAGCCTGCTCGGGGTCTAGTGTCCATGGCCGCTGTCTTCCAGGCCTTAGATAAGCTTTGCATCAACCACAAGATGTCCGGCAGTAGCCGTTCAACAACCACTTGCTAAACAATAACCTATTCAACAACAACAAGGGCCGCTGGCCCCAGGAGCCTCCCATGACCAAGGTACACGCTTCCTCCCCCCGTCTTGCCCGCCGCCACCTGGCCCTGGCGGTCGCCGCCGCCACCGGCCTGGGCCTGGCATCGTCGGCCATGGCGCAGGACGCCATCAGCGATGGCGAGGTGCGTATCGGCTATCTGGCCGACATGTCCGGCACCTACCGTGACCTGGCCGGCCCCGGCGGCCTCGAAGCGCTGAAGATGGCGGTGGAGGACTTCGGCGGCGAAGTCGCCGGTGCCCCCATCGAGGTGTTCAGCGCCGACGATCGCAACAGCGCCGACGTGGGCGCCAACACCGTGCGCGGCTGGGTCGACCAGCAGAACGTCGACCTGGTGGCCGGCATGGTCGCCTCCTCGGTGTCCATCGCCGTGACCAAGGTGCTGGAGGAGGCCGGTGGTCTGGCCATCATTTCCGGCTCGGCGGCCTCGAGCATCACCAACGAACACTGCACCCCGAACCATATTCACTACGTCTATGACACCTATCCGCTGGCCAACGGTACCGCCAAGGCGGTGGTCGAGCAGGGCGGCGACAGCTGGTTCATGCTCACCGCCGACTACGCCTTCGGTCATGCCCTCGAGAGCGACGTGGAAAAGGTGGTCACCGACAACGGTGGCACCATCGTCGATCGCGTTCGCCATCCGTTCCCGACCAGCGACTTCTCCTCCTACATCCTTCAGGCCCAGGGCTCCGGCGCCAAGATCGTCGGTCTGGCCAACGCCGGCTCCGACACCGTCAACGCGATCAAGACGGCCAGCCAGTTCGGCCTGACCCAGAGTGGCCAGCAGCTGGCCGGCCTGCTGATCTTCCTCAACGACGTCCATGCCATGGGCCTGGAGACGACTCAGGGCCTGTTGTTGACCACCGGCTGGTACTGGGACATGGATGACGAGTCCCGCGAGTGGGCCGAGCGCTACTTCGAGCGGGTGGGCAAGATGCCGACCATGGTTCAGGCCGGCATCTACTCCAGCACCACCCAGTACCTGAAGGCGCTGGAAGACGCCGGCACCGACGATCCTGCCACCGTCAGGGCCAAGCTGGGCGAGGCGCCGATCAACGACTTCTTCGCTCGCAATGGCCAGATTCGCGAGGATGGTCGCATGGTGCATGACATGTACCTGGCCGAGGTGAAGGCTCCCGCCGACTCCGAGGGCGAGTGGGACCTTTACGAGATCCAGGCCACGATCCCGGCCGAAGAGGCCTACCGTCCGCTGTCCGAGAGTTCCTGCAAGCTCGTCAACTGAGCCGCCCGCGCTCGATCTACGCCGGGGTCACCAGGGTGGTGCCCCGGCCTGATGCTCAAGGGAAATCATCATGACCATGATATTCGGCGTACCGCTGGCGGTGTTCATGGGCCAGCTGATGCTGGGGCTGATCAACGGCGCCTTCTATGCGCTGCTCAGCCTGGGGCTGGCGGTCATCTTCGGTCTGCTGAAGATCGTCAATTTCGCCCACGGCGCCCAGTACATGCTGGGTGCCTTTGCTGCACTGCTCGGGGCTCAGTACCTGGGCATCAACTACTGGCTGGCGCTGTTGCTGGTGCCGCTGGTGGTCGGCGCCTTCGGTGCTCTGCTCGAGCGTCTGGTGCTGCGGCGCATCGCCCACCTGGATCACCTCTATGGGCTGCTGCTGACCTTCGGCCTGGCGCTGATCTTCGAGGGTAGCCTGATCAACCTGTTCGGCGTGTCCGGGGCCAGCTACCCGATTCCCGAGGCATTGAGCGGCGGCATCAAGTTGCCCTTCATGTTCCTGCCGACCTATCGCGGCTGGGTGCTGGTGGCGGCACTGGTGGTGTGCCTGGGCACCTGGTTCATCATCGAGCGCACCCGGCTTGGCGCCTACCTGCGGGCGGGCACCGAGAACCCCGCCTTGATGCAGGCCTTCGGCGTCAACGTGCCGCTGCTGGTCACCTTGACCTATGGCTTCGGGGTGGCCCTGGCGGCCTTCGCCGGGGTACTCGCCGCGCCCTTGTACCCGGTGTCACCGACCATGGGCTCGAGTCTGTTGATCGTGGTCTTCGCGGTGGTGGTGATCGGCGGCATGGGCTCGATCCTCGGTGCCATCCTGACCGGTCTTGCCATGGGGCTGATCGAGGGGCTGACCAAGGTGTACTACCCGGAGGCAGCCAACACCGTGATCTTCCTGGTGATGATCATGGTGCTGATGCTGAGGCCCGCCGGGCTGTTTGGAAAGGAGGCCTGAGATGTCCACAACCACTACCTCGCCGACACCGACTCAGACCAGGGCCCGCGCCGCGCGCCGACGCCAGGGCATGCTGATGATCGTGTTGCTGGCCATCGCCCTGGTCGCGCCGCTGTTTGCCTACCCGGTGTTCCTGATGAAGGTGCTGTGCTTCGCGCTGTTCGCCTGTGCCTTCAACCTGCTGCTGGGCTTCGCCGGACTGCTGTCATTCGGCCATGCCGCCTTTCTCGCCACCGGGGGCTACGTCACCGGCTTTCTACTGTCGAGCTATCCCGGCCTGACGCCGGAACTCGGGATCGTCGTCGGCACCCTGGCGGCGGTGATCCTCGGCACCCTGTTCGGGGCGCTGGCGATCCGTCGTCAGGGCATCTACTTCGCCATGGTGACCCTGGCGCTGGCCCAGATGATGTTCTTCTTCTACATCCAGGCGCCCTTCACCGGGGGCGAGGATGGCCTGCACGGTGTGCCGCGGGGCAAGCTGCTGGGGCTGATCGATCTGTCCGACAACCTGGCGATGTACTACGTGGTGCTGGCGATCTTCGTGATCGGCTTCGCCATCATCCAGCGCACCGTGCACTCGCCCTTCGGTCAGGTGCTCAAGGCCATCCGCGAGAACGAGCCACGGGCGGTGTCACTGGGCTACAACGTCGACGCCTACAAGCTGGTGGCCTTCGTCATCTCGGCGGGGCTTGCTGGCCTTGCCGGCGCGACCAAGACGGTGGTGTTCCAGCTGGCCTCGCTCACCGATGCCCACTGGCACATGTCCGGCGAGGTCATCCTGATGACCCTGGTCGGTGGTGTCGGCACCCTGTTCGGCCCGCTGGTCGGCGCTGGCCTGGTGGTCAGCCTGCAGACTCAGCTGGCGCAGTCGCCGCTGGGCAACTGGGTCAGCGTCATCCTGGGGTCCATCTTCGTGCTCTGCGTCCTGAGCTTTCGCAGCGGTATCGTCGGCGAGATCCAGAACATGGTACGCAAGAACTTCAAATAGACACGGCGATTGCCGCTGTTCTCCCGCTGCCCGGCCTCTAAGGTCGGGCTTTTTTTTGTTGTAATTCTGACGTTTCCTGGATTCATAGAATAACCGCAGCACCTTGGACAGCACGGTAGAGGCAGGAGGGCCAGCGCCGGTACCCTCCCTGCTTTACCGACCAAAGTGAAGCAGAGCATGAGATACCGACAGCTGACCCAGACCCAACGATACCAGATCCACACACTATGACTTGGGCATCAGCCAGCGGCAGATCGGCAGGGAGCTGGGCCTCCACAGCAGCACGATCAGTCTGAGCTGCGCCGCAACGCCACTGCCGATGGCTATGATCCCGGGCAGGCCCAGGCCCTCAGTGATCATCGGCGCCGTACCGCCTGCAAGTGGACGAAGCGCCTGCCGAGCATGATGGCCGCCGTTGTCGGCCGGCTGCGTGAGGAGTGGAGCCCACAGCAGATCAGCGGCTTCATGGCGCCCTTGGCCGGTGTAGGTGTCAGTCATCAATGGATCTACTCGCTGATCTGGGATGACAAGGCACTGGGGGGGAATCTCTGGCGGCATCTCCGTCAGCCCAAACGTCGCAGAAAGCACCGGGCTCAGGCTAAGAGCGCCGGGCTGGGCAAGATCCCCAGCCGGGTCGGTATCGAGTACCGCCCGGCTGAGGTCGATGGTCGGCGCTTCATCGGCCACTGGGAGGGCGACACCGTGATTCAGGGGCACAAGCAATCGGGGCTGTTCACGCTGGTAGAGCGTCGCAGCGGCTATTCGCTTGCGGCCCGGCTGCCCAGGATCTCGGCGGAGCTGACGCAAGCGGCCATGATCCGCCTGTTAAAGCCGCGTCGGGGAGCGGTCCAGACCATAACGCTGGACAATGGCTCGGAATTCGCCGGCCATGAAGCCGTGGCCAAGGCGGTGACGGCGGCGACGTACTTCGGTGATCCCTACTGCTTCGGTCAGCGTGGGTCCAACGAGAACACGAATGGGCTGATACGGCAGTATTTCCCCAAAGGAACGGACTTCCGCCAGGTCACCGACGCCAAGCTGCGTAGGGTGGTCAACAAGCTGAATAACCGCCCCCGAAAGCGGCTCGGTTATCGGACACCGGCGCAGGTATGCTTGGGGGAATACTCAGGAGCCCTGCATACCGCAGGTGCTGCGCTTATTGCTTGAATTCAGGGTCCTTCAGCAACCAGGGCGCTTCAAGGCCCAGGCCGAGGGTCAGAATCTGCGTGCCGTCCATGTCGTACCTCCTGTCCATGTGGAGGTCATATCCTGGCCCAGCTCTGGGGGCGAATTCCACACCCAGCGACGAAGAGCCTGATTTTTTCATGCAGAATTTTCCTGCGTTTAGCATACGGAAAATTCTACTTTTGAGCACACTGGTTTTTCGGGGGATTACCGGTGTCAGGTTCACGGGGTGAGGAGATTGATATTGATCATCCCAAAATGGCACATATAATTAATCAGCTGGCGACCACTTATCTTTCGATCCGTAACTTTGAGGTTGGAAAACATGTGCTGGACTAATAATAATTATAATCGATTTATCACCTTCGCGTTATTGCTCAGCTTTGCATCAATAGCCTTCTCTGGTGAAGAAAGTCTCGTGAACGAGAACTCACTTTACAACGACCCTGATCTCTGTATCGTCGATAAATCCGGTCAGCGCAACGGCCTCTGGCACACATGTTATTCTGTGCTTAGATCAAGGGTTGCGCCCGAAGAGACCATCGTCTGCGATACCGGCATGCTGCGCGGAGAAGGCTATTGTCGCGTACTCCCGAAAGAGATTTGCACGCTGGTGGAGGGGGCTGCGCGTAGTGGGGACCTGCCATGCTGGGTAAATGAAGACCTCAATGATCCGGAACGGGGAGTCATCGGCTGGCGCCCTGTTCGCTCTCTCGAGGCACAAGAGCCTGTACTCAAACTAGTCGATTTCATACTGATGTCTGCGGTAAGGGTGGGCAAGGACAGAGTGGTACATCGGCTTTCTCAAACGATGGAAAAGCTTGAGCAAGCTGACTTCGAGATGGGCCGTCTCGACATGGACTACGCCTCCGATCGAGTATGCAATGCTGGAAAACATCTGACATTTTATATGCAACTCGTGGAGGAAAGTTCTATTACGAGAGAGATGGTGGGCTCAGTCAATGCGATTTCGCCAGATCCACATATGGACCCGTACGAGCATTACTGTGTTAGTGCGATTTTATGCACCAGTTTATCTCGCAGTACCTCCCCGGTGATCGATGGACTCGCTGACTCCTATTTCGTCATCAACCAACTACAGTGTCAGGATGAAATAGGAGTCAGCGAGAAATTGCATCTCAGTGAAGATATAGTGGAGCGGGCTCGCGCAGAAGCATCCTTTGGGCCGGCGGAAGTAGCGGCCACGAGAATCATTTTCGCTGGTGACTCCATGAGCGATACTGAGTTGCTCCAGGCACGGGACGCCATTCACGCTTACCTACTTCCCGAATTTCAGGATCAACCAGCAATATTTGATTATAGCCGTTTCGAAGCGCTAACCAAGGCTCCATCACTACAAGAAACCGGTGGGGTGATGCTGGAGTTAGTTATCCTCGATCGTCTTGCTCGTCTTCGAGGAACAGAGCTTCCTGAGATCGCGGCGATGTTGTTCCGGGAATGAAGACGAGTGCCTCTCCGGCTAGCATATTCCCTTTGTGACCGTATAATAGTTTCTGCTGAAAATGGTTATATTAACTCCCAGAGGGAAATTGCCTTTGCTTATAAAGGGAAAATGCCAGTTGGTCTGGTGGAAGTTGATTATGAAGCGGCTCTTAGACGGTTTATCGGAGCGGCTAATGCCGGTGATAAGATTTCTTCTTCTAATGTTGCTCAAATGTTTTATGATGGTGATGGTGTTTCTCAAGACGAAGAAAAAGTCTTTGAATGGATGTCTAAAATCGAAGGGCTTCCCTATGGTAATCCGATGGATGGCTTTTCTGGCTTGGCAAAAGTCTACGAAGAAGGAATCGGTACAGATATCGATCTCGTCCAGGCATACAAATACTGTGACCTCCTTTCCCCAGCAGGCGACGATGATAAAGCCCGCCTCGAAGCACAAATGACCCCCGAGCAAATCCGTGAGGCCATCCGTCTTTCCCATCAGTGGCAGGAAGAACACAATATCTTTGTTCCCAGCTACTACGGCCTCGAGTATCAGGAGGATGGGACTTTTCTCAATAGTTACAGATGTCAGGCAATAGGAGGCAAGGCTTTTGGTGGCCAGGCGTTGAAGGCCCTCGATACGAAAGTGTATCGAGGGCCTTTTTGTCGCTGGGGTTAGTCGGATGGCGCTGGCTCGTCGATGCCTCGCCTGTCGCGATATCGCGGTGGCAGGCGCTCTGCGAGGTGCTCGGCGAGGTAGTCGATGACCACGCGGACCTTGGGGGAGCGGTGGCGGTGGTGCGGGGTGACGGCCCAGACGCCGGTATCGCTGTGACGGTAGGTGTCGAGCACCGAGACAAGTTCGCCACGGGCCAGGTGATGCTCGACGTAGTAGTCGGGAAGCTGACCCAGGCCCACGCCTTTCAGTACGGCGTCGAGCAGGGCCGGGCCGGAGTTGCCCTGCCAGGGGCCCTTGATCGCCACTTCCCGGGGAATACCGTCGACGGCGAAGCGCCAGCGATCGCGTGAGCCATGCAGGCAGCGGTGGTGCTTCAGCTCGGACAGGGCGTGGGGCTGCGAATAGCGCTGGAAGTAGTCGGGGGAGCCCACCACGTACTCGCGGCGGTCGGCCAGACGACGGGCGATCATAGTGCTGTCCTCCAGCGTGCCCATGCGGATGCCGATATCGAAGCCTTCCTCGATCAGGTCCACCTGGCGGTTGGTGAAGTGCAGGCGTACGCCAAGCTGAGGGTACTGGATCAACAGGTCATTGATCAGAGGCGCCACGTAGCGCTCGCCAAAGGTGGTGGCGCAGGTCAGCGCCAGTTCGCCCCTGGGGTGAGCCTCGAAGTCCTTGACCACGGCGTCGGCCTCGCGAAAGCCGTCGACCAGCGCCTCGCACTGCTGGTAGTAGAGCCGACCGGCCTCGGTCAGGCTTATCTGGCGGGTGGTGCGATACAGAAGCGGCGTATCGAGGCGGCTCTCCAGGGCGGCCACCTGTCGGCTGACGTGGGAGCTGGATACACCCAGGCGTCGGGCGGCGGCGGCAAAGGACTTCAGGCGTACCACTTCGATAAAGGCTTCAATGCCGGCCCAGGGATGCATGGCGCTCTCCATTATTGCGAGACAGCAACAATGTTATGCCGAATGCGTGCTTTATCCCAGTCCGTAGCGAGGTCTAGACTGTGGTCATCATCCACCGGGTCAGGATGACCCGTGCCCCTTACGTCAGTGCGCCAGGCTTGGTCGTTCATGCCTGTCGTGCAGCCCCCAATCCGAGGAGATTGCCATGAAGTCTCGCGCCGCCATTGCCCTTGAAGCCGGCAAGCCGCTTACCCTGACCGAAATCGATGTCGAAGGCCCCAAGGCCGGCGAGGTGCTGGTCAGGGTGGTTGCTACCAGCGTCTGTCACACCGACGCCTATACCCTGTCCGGGGCCGACCCGGAGGGGCTGTTTCCTTCGGTACTGGGTCACGAGGGTGCCGGTGTGGTGGAAGAAGTGGGGGAGGGCGTCACCAGCCTGAAGCCCGGCGACCACGTCATCCCGCTGTACACGGCCGAGTGCGGCGAGTGCAAGTTCTGCCGTTCGGGCAAGACCAACCTGTGCAGCTCGGTCCGTGCCACCCAGGGCAAGGGCCAGATGCCTGACGGCACCACGCGCTTCTCGCTGGATGGCAAGCCGCTCTATCACTATATGGGCACTTCCACCTTCAGCGAGTACACCGTAGTGCCGGAGGTCTCGCTGGCCAAGGTGTCCAAGGAAGCGCCGCTGGACAAGATCTGCCTGCTCGGCTGCGGGGTGACCACCGGGATCGGCGCGGTGATGAACACCGCCAAGGTCGAGCCGGGTGCCACCGTGGCGGTGTTCGGTCTCGGTGCCATTGGCCTTGCGGTAATCCAGGGTGCGGTGATGGCCAAGGCCGGTCGTATCATCGCCATCGACGTGAACCCGGACAAGTTCGAGCTGGCCAAGCAGTTTGGCGCCACCGACTTCGTCAATCCGAAGGACTACAGCGATTCCATCCAGCAGGTGATCGTCGACCTGACAGACGGTGGCGTCGACTACTCCTTCGAGTGCATCGGCAACGTCAACGTCATGCGCTCGGCGCTGGAGTGCTGTCACAAGGGCTGGGGCGAGTCGATCGTCATCGGTGTCGCCGGTGCCGGCGAAGAGATCTCCACCCGGCCTTTCCAGCTGGTGACCGGTCGGGTATGGAAGGGCTCCGCCTTCGGTGGCGTCAAGGGCCGTAGCCAGCTGCCGGGCTACGTCGAGCAGTACATGAAGGGCGAGCTGAACATCGACGACTTCATCACCCACAACATGGAGTTCGAGAAGATCAACGAGGCCTTCGATCTGCTTCACGCCGGCGAGAGCATCCGCACCGTACTGCATTACTGAGCCGGTAGCATCGAGACGGCGCTGATGAGGCCACGCCCGCCTGACCCAAGCGATGGGCCAGGCGGGCGTCGATTGGCGGTGAGTCGATTGCTGACGCAGTATTGATGCCAGCTCGCCCCACCGCCAGACGGCCGCGTCGTCCGCCAGAACGCACCGCGTCGTTTTATCCGCCCCGGACCTCGGGGCTTCATCGTTGAGGGGAAGTCGCCATGTCCATGAGCGAACATCTGGAACTGGTCAGCGCCAATCGCAGCTTCGGCGGCTGGCACAAGCGCTATCGTCATCATTCGCGGGCGCTGGACTGCGAGATGACCTTCGCCATCTACCTGCCGCCCCAGGCCGAGACCGAAAAGGTACCGCTGCTGTGGTGGCTGTCGGGGCTGACCTGCACCGACGAGAACTTCATGCAGAAGGCCGGTGCCCATCGGCTGGCGGCGGAGCTGGGCATCGCCATCCTCTGCCCCGACACCAGCCCCCGGGGGACCGACCTTCCGGGTGAGCACGACAGCTACGATCTGGGTTCCGGGGCGGGCTTCTACGTCAACGCCACCCAGGAGCCGTGGAAGGCCCACTACCGGATGTATGACTACGTCACCGAGGAGCTGCCTTCGGTGGTTCGTCAGCACTTCCCGCTCAACGGTCGCGAGTCCATCAGTGGTCACTCCATGGGAGGCCACGGTGCCTTGATTCTGGCGCTGCGCAAGCCGGGGCACTACCGTTCGGTGTCGGCGTTCTCGCCGATCGTCAATCCGACCCAGTGCCCCTGGGGGCGCAAGGCGTTCTCGGCCTATCTGGGCGAGGATTCCAGCAAGTGGACCCAGTACGACGCCTGTGAACTGGTGGCCCGTGGCGCCTCACGTCAGCCGTTGTTCATCGACCAGGGCGACGCCGATGACTTCCTCGATGAGCAGTTGTGTCCAGAGCGGCTCGAGGCGGTCTGTGCCGAGCGCGATCACCCGCTGATCCTGCGTCGCCAGCCCGGCTACGACCACAGCTACTTCTTCATCGCGACCTTTATCGAGGATCACCTGCGCTACCACGCCGAGAAGCTCTACGCCAAGCGCTGAGCCAACCTGCAGTACCCTCCAAGGTATCCACCACGGCCCCCGATCATCGGGGGCCGTGGCGTATCTGGGCTTATGATTCTTGGCCCGGGAACTCTGCGGCCTGAACTTCCGGACCAATGAGAGGGGGAAGAGAGTGCTGGGTTTTGGCGTGTCCGGGCAGGGGGGGCGTGCGCTGGCTGGCGAGCCAAAGGCGGTGTCCCGGCAAGGCATCGCCGGGTCGCCTGGAGAGATAGCCCTGTCGTGAATGGGGAAATATGGCCGATCCTTTGCCTTGTCAGATGACAGATGCGACCTCGTCATAGTCACCAGCGACATCATTGTCGGAGACGACTGGTCAAGCGGCAGCCGATAGCGATTATTGTGATGCCGAGACTCAGTCGCCAGGCGTAAAGTCGTCGGAGAAAAGCACGGACGCTCCTGCCTGCGATACCCGTAGCGACGCTGGCAACGTCGAGGGTGTCGACACCATGCGCGAGTCCTGTTCCGTTTACGACGTCGCGATAACAACAAATGGACGTGACGGTACCTCGTGGCTTGCGACGAGGAGGCCGACGCTGTGGAGAAGATGACCATGACCCTGCCTAGCCGGCCCGAGGGGCCACAGACCGTAGGCTTTCTGCTGCTCGAGCATTTCACCCTGATCTCGCTGGCCTCGGCCATCGAGCCGCTGCGCATGGCCAACCAGCTGTCGGGCCAGGAACTCTATCGCTGGTTCACCCTGAGCCTGGATGGTGCGCCGCTTCAGGCCAGCGACGGCCTGACCGTGACGCCGGACTCGTCGATCACGGTGCCGCTGTCGCTGGATATGGTCGTGGTCTGCGGCGGCGTGGCGCCGACCCGCCATGTGCACCAGGGCCACGTCAGCTGGCTGAAGGCCCAGGCACGCCACCTCAAGCGATTTGGCTCGGTGTGTACCGGTGCCTGGGCGCTGGCCCGGGCCGGGCTGCTCGAGGGTTATGAGGTCAGCACCCATTGGGAGTGCCAGGCAGCGCTGCAGGAGGCCTACCCGGGTATCGGCCTGACCTCGAAGCTTTTCGCCATGGATCGGGACCGTTTCACCTGCTCCGGCGGCACGGCGCCGCTGGACATGATGCTGACGCTGATCGGGCGTGACCATGGGCGCGAGCTGGCGGCGGGCATCTCCGACATGTTCGTGTGCGACCGGGTGCGGGGGGAGCAGGACCAGCAGCGGGTGCCGCTCAAGCATATGCTCGGCACCACCCAGCCGCGACTGCAGGAGATCGTCGCGCTGATGGAGAACAACCTTGAGGAGCCCATCGACCTGGACGAACTGGCCCGCTACGTCAGCCTGTCGCGGCGCCAGCTGGAACGGCTGTTCCAGCGCAACCTGCACTGCTCGCCGTCGCGCTATTACATGCGCCTGCGGCTCAATCGCGCCCGTCAGCTGTTGAAGCAGACCTCGATGTCGATCATTGACATCGCCGCCGCCTGTGGCTTCGTCTCCACCCCGCACTTCTCCAAGTGCTACCGCGAGTGCTTCGGCCTGCCGCCGCGGGAGGAGCGACTGGGCTGGAGCGCCTTCTCGCCGGTGGTGGCCGGTAGCACCGTATCCCCGCTGCTGGCGGCCGCCCCTGACGAACCGGTATCCCGGGCGCTGTCGGCGTTGGAAGAAGCGCGGGGGGAGCCGACCTACGGCAGCTTCAAGGTGTTGCCCAAGTAGCGAAGGGCGTATTGAACAATGCGCCTTCGCTGGCTGAATTTGCTGGACGAAGCCAGGGACCAGGCTTCGGCATGCCTGGACGCCAGATATCGGCAGAAGAGCCTTTGGCCACACCGGTAAAATGCTGACAGCGGCGATTGCCCGCCCCACCCAGGGCCTTGATATACTCCCCGGATCGATTCCAACCGAGCCCGATGCATGCGCAACTGGTGGCGCCCTCTCAGCCGACTTCTGCTACGCGCCACCCTTGCCTTTGCGTTGGGGTCAGTGGTGCTGGTGCTGGTGTTTCGCGTGGTGCCGGTGTTCGGCTCCATGGTGATGCTGGAGCGCGAGGTCTCGTCCTGGTTCTCCGGCGAGCCGCTGGACATCCAGCAGCGCTGGCGTCCCTGGGATGAGCTATCCGACAACGCCAAGCTGGCGGTGATTGCGGCGGAAGACCAGCGCTTCCCCGATCATCATGGCTTCGACCTGGTGGAGTTGAAGCGTGCCATCGAGTCCGCGATGAACGGAGGCTCGCTGCGTGGGGCCAGCACCATTACCCAGCAGACCGCCAAGAACCTGTTTCTGTGGACCGGGCGGGACTATGTGCGCAAGGTGTTCGAGGCCTGGTTCGCCACCCTGATGGAACTACTGTGGCCCAAGGAGCGCATCCTCGAGGTCTATCTCAATATCGTCGAATTCGACCGGGGAGTCTTTGGCCTGGAGGCCGCCAGCCGCCACTACTTCGGCGTCGGTGCCGATCAGTTGAGCGCCGCCCAGGCGGCCCGCCTGGCGGCGGTGCTGCCCAACCCGCGAGAGCGCAGCGCCTCGCACCCGGGGCCGCGCACCGCCCGTCACGCCGCCTGGATTCAGCGGCAGATGAATAACCTGGGCCTTGGCTACCTGGAGAAGCTGTAGCCGGCAGGCGTCGCAGTCCTTGATCCTTTGGGTTCTGCCCATTCACTTCTTTCCCTCTTCGCCCCTTTGCTTCCGGCACGTCTTCGCGGTGTTTTGAGGCGCGTCGTTTCGCTTCTTTCCTTTGCCCACGGGTGCCTTTTGTCGCTGCCGGAACGGCGGTGACGCTTTTGGAATTCTCGTCGTCGCAATCAGGCGTCGTGGCCCCCCGGGGCGGCGCTATCCTGCCCGCACAACGCCAGCGTTTGCCGCTGGCGCTCTCCCTGAAGCGGGTAAGGACAACAGCGATGAACTCCCCTCTGACGCAAACCGAAACTGGTGCCATCGACGCCCGGGCGCTTCACCGCGAGGCCACGGTGATCGACGGTCTGATCATCGCCAAGTGGAGCCGTGAACTCCTCGAGGACATGCGCCGAGGTGGGCTGTCGGCGGCCAACTGCACCGTGTCGGTGTGGGAGGGGTTCCAGGCCACGGTGGACAATATCGTGGCCACCAACGCGCTGATGGAAGAGTGCAGCGACCTGGTGCTGCCGGTGCGCACCACCGCAGACATCCGGCGTGCCAAGCAGCAAGACAAGACCGGCATCATCTTCGGCTTTCAGAATGCCCATGCTTTTGAAGACCAGATCGGCTACGTCGAGATCTTCAAGAAGCTCGGCGTCGGTATCGTCCAGCTCTGCTACAACACCCAGAACCTGGTGGGCACCGGCTGCTACGAGCGCGACGGTGGCCTGTCCGGCTTCGGTCGCGAGATCGTCGCCGAGATGAACCGGGTCGGGGTGATGTGTGACCTGTCTCACGTTGGCGCCAACACCTCCCGCGAGGTGATCCTCGAGTCGTCCAGGCCGGTCTGTTATTCCCACTGCCTGCCCTCCGGGCTCAAGGATCACCCGCGCAACAAGTCCGACGAGGAGCTCAAGTTCATCGCCGACCACGGGGGCTTCGTCGGCGTGACCATGTTCACCCCCTTCCTGCGGGCCGGGGTCAACGCCACCATCGACGACTACGTCGAGGCCATCGTCTACGTGATGAATATCGTCGGCGAAGACGCCATCGGTATCGGCACCGACTTCACCCAGGGCCACGACCAGGCCTTCTTCGAGTGGCTGACCCACGACAAGGGCTACGCCCGTCGCCTGACCTCCTTTGGCGAGATCATCAATCCCAAGGGCATTCGCACCATCGGCGAGTTCGGCAACCTCACCGAGGCGCTGCTGCGCCACGGCCTCAGCGAGGCCCAGGTGCGCAAGATCATGGGCGAGAACTGGGTACGGGTGCTGGCCGATGTCTGGGGCGAATAGCACGTAACCACCACAACAATACCGCCTGCCAAGGAGTCGACCGTGACCAAGATGGCGCCTGAACTGCCCATAGAGGTGGACGTCGAGACCGGTGTCTGGACCACCGACGCCCTGCCGATGCTGTATGTGCCGCGACACTTTTTTATCAACAACCATATCGCCGTGGAGCAGGCGCTGGGCGTCGAGGCCTACGCCGAGATTCTCTACCACGCCGGCTACAAGAGCGCCTGGCACTGGTGCGAGAAGGAGGCCGAGTTGCACGGTCTGGCCGGCGAGGCGGTGTTCGAGCACTACATGACGCGTCTGTCCCAGCGAGGCTGGGGCCGCTTCATCACCGAGGCCATCGACCTGGAGGCGGGGACCGCCCGGGTGCGACTGGAACACAGCGCCTTCGTCTACCAGCTGGGCAAGGTCGGCTACCGGGTCGAGTACATGTTCACCGGCTGGTTCGCCGGTGCCATGGACCAGATCCTGGCGGCCTCGGGGTCGGCGCTGCGTACCCGTGCCGAGCAGACCCAGAGCGCCGCCGAGCCAGGCTGCGAGGTGGGCCGCTTCGAGGTCCAGCCGCTCGCCACCGTGTCTCGCTGAGCTGCGCTATCTCGTCGATTCGGTGCGCCGCCCTGGTGTTCCTGTCAGGTGACGCTGTTCAGCAACCCCTGTCGGCGAGCTCAGCCAGCAACCCCCGTCGGCGAGTCCAGCCAGCGGCTCCCGTCAGCGACCCCAGTCAGCGACCACCGCAGGCCAAGCGTCTGTCGTGGTTCCACCTTCGTCCGGGCAGAGGAGTTTCCCCATGGCCTTTGACGCGATCTTCGAGCCGATCACCATCGGCAGTCAGACCATTCGCAATCGCGTGGTCAGCACCGCCCACGCCGAGGTCCATGCCACCGACGGTGGCATGACCACGGAGCGCTACGTGCGCTACTACGAGGAGAAGGCCAAGGGCGGCTGCGGGCTATGCATCTGCGGCGGCTCCTCGGTGGTCTCCATCGACAGCCCACAGGCCTGGTGGAGCTCTGTCAACCTGTCCACCGACCGCATCATTCCGCACTTCCAGAATCTGGCCGAGGCGGTGCACCGCCACGGCGGCAAGATCATGATCCAGATTACCCATATGGGGCGTCGTTCGCGCTGGGATGGCCATGACTGGCCCACCCTGGTGTCGCCCTCGGGCATCCGCGAACCGGTCCATCGCTCCACCTGCAAGACCATCGAGGAGGAGGAAATCTGGCGCATCGTCGGTGACTTTGCCCAGGCCGCGCGCCGGGCCAAGGAGGGCGGTCTCGATGGGGTCGAGCTGTCCGCCGTGCACCAGCACCTGATCGACCAGTTCTGGAGCCCCCGCGTCAACAAGCGCGAGGACGCTTGGGGCGGCACCTTCGAGGGCCGCATGCGCTTTGGCCTGGAGGTCCTCAAGGCGGTGCGTGCCGAGGTCGGCGACGACTTCGTGGTGGGCATGCGCATCTGCGGCGACGAGTTCCACCCCGATGGCCTGACCCACGACGACATGAAGGCCATCGCCGCCTACTACGATGCCACCGGCAAGTTGGACTTCTTCGGCGTGGTCGGCTCCGGCTGTGACACCCACAACTCCCTGGCCAACGTCATTCCCAACATGTCCTATCCGCCGGAGCCCTTCCTGCACCTGGCCGCAGGCATCAAGGAAGTGGTCAGCGTGCCGGTGATCCACGCCCAGAACATCAAGGACCCGACCCAGGCCAACCGCATCCTCGAAGGTGGCTACGTCGACCTGGTGGGGATGACCCGGGCGCATATCGCCGACCCCCACCTGATCGCCAAGATCAAGATGGGCCAGGTCGACCAGATCCGTCAGTGCGTCGGTGCCAACTACTGCATCGATCGCCAGTACCAGGGTCTCGACGTGCTGTGCATCCAGAACGCGGCGACATCGCGGGAGTACATGGGCCTGCCGCATGTCATCAGCCAGAGCGAAGGCCCGAGGCGTCGCGCGGTGGTGGTGGGTGGCGGTCCCGGCGGCATGGAGGCCGCCCGGGTGTTGGCCGAGCGCGGCCACGAAGTGACCCTGTTCGAGGCCGAGGACAGCCTGGGCGGCCAGATCACCCTGGCGGCCAGGGCCCCGAGTCGCGACCAGATCGCCGGGATTACCCGCTGGTATCAGCTCGAACTTGCCCGGCTCAAGGTGGACCTGCGCCTGGGCACCCGGGCCGATGTACCCACCATCGACGACCTGAGGCCCGACCTGGTGGTGCTGGCCACCGGCGGACGGCCGTTTCTCGACCAGTACGCCGACTGGGGTTTCGACCCTGACCCGGAAAAGAGCCTGGTTGTCAGCACCTGGGACATCCTCTCGGGCAAGGTGACACCGGGCCAGAACGTGCTGGTGTTCGATTCCATCTGCGAGTTCTCCGGGGTATCCGCCGCCGACTTTCTGGCCGACAAGGGCGCCCGGGTCGAGATCGTCACCGACGACATCAAGCCCGGGGCCGCGGTGGGGGGCACCACCTTCCCCACCTACTACCGCAGCCTGTACGAGAAGGAGGTCATCATGACCTCGGACCTGATGCTGCACGAGGTCTACCGCGAGGGGGCGTCGCTGGTGGCGGTGCTCGAGAACGAGTACAGCGGGGTCCAGGAAGAGCGTGTGGTTGACCAGATCGTGGTGGAGAACGGCGTGCGCCCGGACGAGCGGCTCTACCTCGAGATGAAGGAGGCCTCGCTCAATCGCGGTCAGGTCGATCTGGAAGCGCTCTACGCGGCCAGGCCGCAGCCCTGCCTGGCTCACCTGGACGCAGAAGGTCGCAGCGCTGGAGATCGCAGCGCCGGTTTCGTGCTGTTCCGACTGGGCGACGGGGTGGCGCCGCGCAATGTGCACGCCGCCATCTATGACGCCCTGCGTCTGTGCAAGGACGTTTGAGCGAGCCACGAGGGCGGCCCAGTCGCCGCCCGCCTGACCCTCGTCGAGAGGAGATAGAAGATGCCCGCAATCGTTCTTCCTGACCTGCTGGCCGTGCTGGTGCTGGCCGTGCTGACACTGACCCTGGTGGGTGGGGCCAGACGCTTCACCCTGTGGCGACGCGGGCGGCCCTCGCCGGTGCCCTGGTTGGCGGGCCTGGCGGCGATGCCACGACGCTATCTGGTGGATCTGCACCACGTGGTGGCCCGGGACAAGGCCTTCGCCCACACCCACGTGGCCACCGCCGGGGGCTTCGTCGCCGCCGCGCTGCTGATGCTGCTGGTGTTGCTGGTGCCGATGCCGTCAGGGCTAAGGCTCGGCCTGACCGGCCTGATGCTGGCCGCCAGCGTGCTGATGCTGGTCGGTGCCAGGCTGGTCGCCAGGCGTCGGCGCTCGCCGCCGGCGCGGCTGTCACGTGGCCCCTGGATGCGCCTGCCCAGGAGCCTCACGGTTTTCTCGGCAAGCCTTGCCGGCGTTGCACTGGTCAGTCTGCTGTCCTCGTTGCTGCCGCCAGGCTGGCTCGGCGGCATCCTCGGCTGGGCGCTTGCCGGCGTGCTGCTGGTGGGGCTCGCGCTGGGGCTCGCCGAGATGTTGCTGGGCATGACCTGGGGCGGGCCGATGAAGCACGCCTTCGCCGGTGCGCTGCACCTGGCCTGGCA
Organism: Halomonas sp. DP1Y21-3; assembly: GCF_019801245.1. Lineage (NCBI taxonomy): Bacteria > Pseudomonadati > Pseudomonadota > Gammaproteobacteria > Oceanospirillales > Halomonadaceae > Halomonas > Halomonas sp. DP1Y21-3. The sequence continues at coordinate 708,536 of NZ_JAHVJM010000001.1, read as the reverse complement.
TCGCCGGGCAGAGCGCTTTTCCACGCGCTCAAGCGAGCGCGAGGGGCGCACGCCGCGCTCCACCGGGCTCAAGGCGCTCGATCTTGAGGACCCCGAGGCGCCGCTGGGGGTGGCGTGTCCCGAGGACTTCACCTGGAACCAGCGCCTGGGCTTCGATGCCTGCGTGCAGTGCGGGCGTTGCGAGGCGGTGTGCCCGGCCTTCGCCGCCGGCCAGCCGCTCAATCCCAAGAAGCTTATCCAGGACATGGTCCGGGGCATGACCGGCGCCAGCGCCGACAGCTACCACGGTTCGCCCTATCCCGGCCGGCCGCTCACTCAAGATAGAGGTCAAGACAAGTCTCAGAACCAGGGCCGGCCGGGAGGACCCATCGTCATCGAGGCGGGTGGCGCCCTGCTCGATGCCGATACCCTGTGGTCCTGCACCACCTGTCGGGCCTGCGTGGAAGAGTGCCCGATGATGATCGAGCACGTGGACGCCATCGTCGACCTGCGCCGTCACCTGACCCTGGAGCGCGGCAAGACTCCAGGCAAGGGCGCGGCGGTGCTCGACAATCTGATCGCCACCGACAATCCCGGCGGCTTTGCCCCCGGGTCACGCATGCACTGGGCGGCCGACCTGGCGCTCCCGCTGATGCGCGACTACGGCCAGGTGGATGTGCTGCTGTGGCTGGGGGACGGCGCCTTCGACATGCGTAATCAGCGTACTCTGCGCGCCCTGGTCAAGATCCTGCGGGCGGCGTCGGTGGACTTTGCCGTGCTTGGCAACGAGGAGTGCGACAGCGGCGACGTGGCGCGCCGGCTGGGAGACGAGGCGACCTTTCAGCGTCTGGCCAGGGCCAACGTGGCGACGCTTTCACACTATCGCTTTCAGACCATCGTCACCTGCGACCCCCACAGCTTCCACGTGCTTGGCAACGAGTACGGCGCCTTCGGCGGCGACTACCGGGTGCGCCACCACAGCACCTTTATCCAGGAATTGATCGCCGACGGACGGCTCACGCTCGAGTCCCGTCAGCGTGGCCGTGTCACCTACCACGACCCTTGCTATCTGGGGCGCTACAACGGCGAATACGAGGCCCCGCGCCAGGTGCTGGCGGCGCTCGGCATCGAGCTATCCGAGATGCAGCGCTCCGGTTTCCGTTCACGCTGCTGCGGTGGCGGTGGCGGGGCCCCGATCACCGACGTACCTGGCGAGCGGCGGATTCCCGACATGCGCATGGCCGATGTGGCCGAGACCGGCGCCGAGCTGGTGGCGGTGGGCTGCCCCCAGTGCACCGCCATGCTCGAAGGGGTGGTCGATGCCACCGCCCAGGTGCGCGATATCGCCGAGCTGGTGGCCGAGGCACTGATCGAGCCGCCTGCCGGCAAGCGTCAAGCGCGCAGGGCGCCAGCACACGACGGGACGGTCGCCGAGGGTGTAGCAAAAGGAGGTGTGGCAAGAGGCGCCGACCCGGTCTTGGATCGAGGCGTGGGCAGTGACGTAGAGGAGCTGAGCCAATGAGCACGTCCGACGAAGCGACGCGAGGCAGCGCCCCAGTAGCGACGGCTCGACTGCGTCGCGATCCCCGGCAAGACTGGATCGCCCGCAACCGCCTGCATCCGCAGCATCAGTCGGTACTGGCCACGTTGGAGGGCGCCACCTCGCCGCCGGCGTGGATGGGCCCCCAGGGACGGTTGCGCCGGAACCCGCACGCGGTGGGCTTTATTGGCCCCAACGGTCGTCGGCGTATCGACCGCAGCGGTGTCCAGGCAGGAGCCACCGCGTCGCCTGCAGGTCGCGCCCAGACCGCAGACGTTCAGGCCGCCCGCGACCGGCGCCGCGCGGTGACGTTGGAAGCCCCGGCGGGCTGGATCGCGGTGGTCCCGGATACCGCCACCGGCAGGCTGACCGAGCACGATCGCGATCTGTTCGGCCTGGCCCGTCGACTGGCCGATAGCGGTTTGCAGCCAGAGGGTGCTGAACTGGCCGTAGTGGCCATCCTGTTCGGGGATTCGCCGCCACCCGCGCTGGAGCAGGCGCTCGGCGAGGCCGGGGCCGATCGGGTGGTCTGCCTGGCGGTGGCCCAGGGCTACGCCCCCGAGGCACGTCTGGCGGCCTGTACTCGAGTTGACGACGCGCTGGCCCCGCGCCATTGGCTGTTTCCCGATACCGCCCTGGATGGCGGCGATCTGGGGCGCAGGCTGGCGGTACGGCTGGGCGAGCGGCCCGCCTGTGGAGTGTGGCGCGTCGAGGCGGATGGCGGGCTCGATGCCGTCGGGTCCTGCGTCTGTCGGACCGGGTCCGGTCGCAAGGACCAGCCCCGTCCGCTGCCGCGCATCCTGATGGCGCTGGCCGAATGCGCCGAGCCGGTGGTCGAGACCCGCCATGAGGCGAGAGCGATGGCCCTGGAGCCACCGCACGTGCCCCAAGCACCCCAAGCAAGGCTCGAGGATCTTGGTGCGGTGGCGGTGGACCCTGCCGAGATTGCGCTGCACGAGGCGCCCTTTATCCTGTCCGGCGGCAATGGCGTTGGCGACTGGCCCGGCTTTCACCGGGCCGCCCAGGCGCTGGGCGCCAGCGAAGGCGCCTCCCGGGTGGCGGTGGACGACGGCCATATGCCACGCCATCGCCAGGTGGGGGCCACCGGCACCTTCGTCAGCGCCCGGGTATACCTGGCGGTGGGGATCAGCGGAGCAATTCAGCATCTGCAGGGGATCCAGCGCTGCGACAAGATTATCGCCGTCAACCGCGACCCCGGCTGCGATATGGTCAAGCGGGCCGATCTGTCAGTGATTGGGAATGGCGACGAGATCCTTGCCGAACTGGTACGTCTGGTCGAGGCCGGGGGGGAACGTGGAGGCAAAGGTGATAGCGAGCCTGGCGATACCCACGAGTTCCGGCCAGCGGAAACATCCTCGAAGGAGGCCCTGAATGTTGCCTGAATCTTCCTCCCCCCATTGCGAGGCCCAGATCGGCGCCAGTGCCGATGCCAACGGCGGTGTCAAAAACAAAGCCAAGGCCAAGGCCAAGGCCTCCAGCGCAGACGCCACCTACCCGCAAGCCAGCGACATCACCTCGCTTCGCCTGGATGTGCTTTTGTCGGTGGGGCGCCATCGTCTGACCGGTCGCGCCCAGCGTGCCGATGGCGACGCCCGGGCGCTGGAAATGGCGTTGTCTCTGAAACAGGCGCTGTCACTGAGAGAGGCATTAGTGGCTGAGAAGACGACCCCTCCCGAGGTGGAGTTGATTCCCTGGCACCAGGGGCCGGAGGGCGACGACACCGAAGCGGCGCTGCGTGGCTATCTGGGCATGGGCCTGGACGCCATTCGCTGGATCAAGGCACCGGCGGCGGCGGACGCCATGGCGCCACTTCGGGCGTCGCTGGCATCGCCTTCGGAGGGGGTCGCTCACCACCGTCAGGCGCGCCTGGTGCTGTGCGGGATGCGTGCCGAGCAGGGCGAGGGCACCGGCATGCTGCCGATGGTGCTGGCCGAGCAACTCGGCTGGGCCTGGGTCCCTGGGGTGGTGGCCCTCGAGCGTATTGAAGCGATCGAGGGTCGCCAGCGGCACGCTGAGGACGGCGAGCCGGGCAAGGTCAATGACTGCGAGGAGACCGCGCTGTTCCGGGCCATCGTGCTGCAGGCGCTGCCGCAGGGACAGCGACGCCGTCTGGCGGTGACCCTGCCGGCGATCCTGGGGGTGGACAGCGCGGCACCGGCCGCGCGCCAGAGCGCCTTCGGTCCGGCCCGGCGTGGTCAGCTGCGCCTGGTCGAGTCAGGCGAAGAGCTGGTGCTGGACCCGGCGGTGGAGCAGTGGCCGCTGATCCCGGCCCGCGCCCGCCCCAGGCGGCTCAAGATCGTCACCGCCACCAGCGCCCGCGATCGCTTCAAGGCCGCCGCCGCCAAGGCCGAAGGTGGCGGTGGTCGGGTGCTCGAGGATGTCTCGGCCACAGAAGGGGCCGCCGCCATCCTGTCGATGCTCGAGGCAGAGGGCGTCTTGCCTGCCGGCGGGGCCCGGCACGGTCAACAAGGTAGTCCACAAGGCGATGGACGCTGACGCCAAGCGGTGCCAGCATCAAGGCAGGGACCGCCAGTGGCAGGGCGCGTCGACCCGGCAAAGTCCGCACCGCTGCCTTACATGGACATAACTAGAGTCAAGCAATGACCGTCGAACCCGATACCACCGTGACTTCCGACGCCAGCCGATCCCGGCGTACCCGGGCGACCCTCAAGGGGCGCCAGACCGACCCCGACCTCCTCGAGGCATTGCGTCGGTTGCTGGGCGATGAACGCAAGCACCCCGAGCTGCGGCGGCGCGATCTCTTGATCGAGCACCTGCACGCTATCCAGGACGCCAATGGTCATCTGGCGCTTGACTGGCTGAGGGCGCTTGCGAGCTACATGACGCTGCCGATGGCGGCGGTCTACGAGACGGCGACCTTTTACGCTCACTTCAATGTGGTGCATGACGGCGAGGCGCCGCCGCCTGAACTGACGGTGCGCGTGTGCGACTCGCTGTCCTGTGAGCTTGCCGGGGCCGAGCGTCTGGCCGAGGCCCTGAGCGGCGGTCTCGACCCCGAGCAGGTGCGCGTCACCCGTGCCCCCTGCATGGGCCGCTGCGACCTGGCGCCGGTGGTCGAGGTGGGGCACCACCACCTGGGCCACGCCACCCCGCAGGCGGTGGAGGTGCTGGTGGAAACCGGCAAGACCCACCCCGAGGCGGTGCTGTGGCAGCGCCTCGATGAATATCGCCGAGAGGGCGGCTACGAGCTGCTGCGCGGCTGCCGGGAAGGCCAGGTGACGGTCAATGAGTTGACCACGATGCTCGAGCGCGCGGGGCTGCGGGGGCTTGGCGGCGCGGGTTTCCCGACCCATCGCAAGTGGCAGAGCGTTCGCGCCGAGCCCGGTCCTCGCTGGTGCGCGGTCAACGCCGACGAAGGTGAACCGGGGACCTTCAAGGATCGCTACTACCTGGAGCGCGCCCCCCACCAGATGCTGGAGGGCGCCCTGGTGGCCTGCTGGGCGGTTGAGGCAGAAGGCGTCTATATCTACCTGCGCGACGAGTATCCCGGCGTCCACCGGGTGCTGATCGAGGCCATCGAGGAGCTCGAGGACGCCGGTATCGCGCAGCCGGGCCAGCTTATCCTCAGGCGTGGCGCCGGGGCCTACATCTGCGGCGAAGAGTCGGCGATGATCGAGTCGCTGGAGGGCAAGCCCGGCAAGCCCAGGCATCGTCCGCCGCTGGTCGCCCACAAGGGCCTGTTCGGCCGGCCTACGCTGGTCAACAACGTCGAGACCCTGTACTGGATACCGGTGCTGTGGCGCGAGGGGGTGGCCATGTACGCCGGTCAGGGCCGGCGCGAGCGTAGCGGCCTGCGCAGTTTTTCGCTGTCCGGGCGGGTGCGGCGGCCTGGTGTCTATCTGGCGCCCGCCGGCATCAGCCTGCGCGAGCTGGTCGACGAGTACGGCGGCGGCATGGCGCAGGGCCATCAGCTGGCCGGCTATCTACCGGGGGGCGCCTCCGGCGGTATCCTGCCTGCCGCCAAGGCGGATATCGCACTGGACTTCGACACCCTCCAGGCCGAGGGCTGCTTTATCGGCTCGGCGGCGGTGATCGTGCTGTCTGATCAGGACGACCTGCGCGCGGTGGCCACCAACCTGCTGGCCTTTTTCGCCGATGAATCCTGCGGTCAGTGCACCCCCTGTCGGGTCGGCAGCGAGAAGATGCTGAGCCTGCTCGAGCGCGATCGATGGGTGGTGGAGGACCTGGAACGACTGTCCCGGGTGATGCAGGACGCCTCGATCTGCGGCCTGGGGCAGGCGGCGCCGAATCCGGTGCTGAGTCTGCTGCGCCACTTCCGCGATGATCTGGGGCGCCACGACATCATCGTCACCGATACCGCCGAGGGGGCGTGAAGATGACCGGATCCCGGAACGCTTTTGTCTCCCACGTCGCAGATGATTCGACGCTTGAGTCCTTCACGCTGACGCTGGATGGTGTCGAGGTGAGCGCCTGGCCCGGCGAGACCCTGTGGCAGGTGGCCAAGCGTGCCGGGGAGACCATCCCGCACCTGTGCTTCAAGGACGCCAGCGGCTACCGCGCCGACGGCAACTGCCGCGCCTGCATGGTGGAGATCGAAGGCGAGCGGGTGCTCGCCGCCAGCTGCCTGAGAGAGGCGCGCCCCGACATGGTGGTCAGAAGCCAGTCGTCCGAGCGCGCCCGGGTCGCCCGCGAGGGCGTGCTGGAACTGCTGCTCAGCGATCAGCCGCCGCGCGACGACAGCCCGGACCGTGCAAGCCAGCTGTGGCAGATGGCCGATCACCTGGCGGTGGACGCCACCCGCGCCCGCGCACGCTACCCGAAGCGCAGGCCCGACGTCGTGCGTCATGCGCCCGGCGCTCGCCTTCCCGGCCAGTGCCCGCCGATCGCAGATGATGCGAGCGGGGGGCGCCATGCTTCCGCTACAGCAGGCCACGACACCAGCCATCCGGCGATGACGGTCAATCTGGACGCCTGTATCCACTGCACCCTGTGCGTGCGCGCCTGTCGCGAGGTGCAGGTCAATGACGTCATCGGCATGGCCCATCGCGGCGCCGCCAGCAAGGTGGTGTTCGACCTCGATGACGCCATGGGCCAGAGCAGCTGCGTGGGTTGCGGCGAGTGCGTCCAGGCCTGTCCCACCGGCGCCCTGTCGCCGACCAGCCTGATCGATGCCCAGGGCCGTGGTAACAGCGACAGCGCCGAGCGCAAGGTGGACTCGGTGTGTCCCTACTGCGGCGTCGGCTGCCAGTTGACCTACCACGTCAAGGGTGACGCCATCCTCTACGTGGAAGGCCGCGACGGCCCGGCCAACCAAGGACGGCTGTGCGTCAAGGGACGCTTTGGCTTCGACTACGGCCGCCACCCGTCGCGGCTGACCCGGCCGCTGGTGCGGCGCGAGGGCGTGCCCAAGGGCATGGACGAGGGCTTCGATCCCGCCCGGCCACTGACCCATTTTCGTGAGGCCGACTGGGACGAGGCGCTGGCGCTGGCCGCCGGGGGCCTGACCCGGCTCAAGGCCGACCACGGCCCCAGGGCGCTGGCAGGCTTCGGCAGTGCCAAGTGCTCCAACGAGGAGGCCTGGCTGTTCCAGAAGCTGGTACGCACCGGCTTTGGCTCCAACAATGTCGACCACTGCACCCGGCTGTGTCACGCAAGCTCGGTGGCGGCGCTGATGGAGTGCATCGGCTCCGGTGCGGTGACCGCTTCCTTCATGCAGGCGCTGCAGGCCGACGTGGTGATCCTTACCGGCTGCAATCCGGCGGTCAATCATCCGGTGGCGGCGACCTTCTTCAAGCAGGCGGCCAAGGGTGGCACCCGGTTCATCATCATCGACCCACGGGGCCAGGCCATGGGCGCCTATGCCCATCGGGTTCTGCGCTTCACTCCGGGGGCCGACGTCTCGCTGTTCAACGCCATGCTGAACGTCATCATCGACGAGCAGCTCTTCGATGAGGCCTATATCCGTGAGCACACCGAGGGCTTCGAGCGGCTCAAGGCATCGGTGCGCGATCAGACGCCGGAGTCGGTGGCCATGGCCTGTGGCGTGCCCGCCGACGAGATCCGCGCGGCGGCGCGGGAATACGCCAACGCCGAACGGGCGATGATCTTCTGGGGCATGGGGATCTCCCAGCATACCCACGGCACCGACAATGCCCGCTGCCTGATCTCGCTGGCGCTGGCCTGTGGTCACACCGGGCGCCCCGGCACCGGCCTGCATCCGCTGCGCGGCCAGAACAATGTCCAGGGGGCCTCCGACGCCGGCCTGATCCCGATGGTGCTGCCAGACTACCAGCCGGTGTCCGACGCCCAGGTGCGGGCCTCCTTCGAGGAGCTGTGGGGCAACGCCGGCACAAGCAGCGGCGGCAGCGGCGACGCCCTGGATCCCGAGCCGGGCCTCACCGTGGTCGAGATCATGGACGCCATCCACGCCGGCACCATCCGCGGCATGTACATTCTGGGCGAGAACCCGGCCATGTCGGACCCGGACCTGACCCACGCCCGTGGGGCGCTGGCAAGCCTCGACCATCTGGTGGTGCAGGACCTGTTCGTCACTGAGACGGCGCAGTTCGCCGACGTCATCCTGCCGGCCTCAAGCTGGCCGGAAAAGGACGGCAGCGTAACCAACACCAACCGTCAGGTGCAGCTGGGGCGCCAGGCGCTGCCGCTGCCCGGTGATGCACGGCCTGACTGGTGGATCATCCAGGAGATGGCGCGGCGCTTCGGCCTCGACTGGGACTATGGCCACCCGCGCGAGGTCTACGCCGAGATGCAGAAGGGGATGGGCTCGCTGAACCATATCGACTGGGAGCGACTCGAGCGCGAAGGCGCGGTTACCTATCCCTGCCTGGCGGAAGGGGCGCCGGGCGAAGACGTGGTGTTCTCCGAGGCCTTCCCCACGGCGAGCGGCAAGGCGCGCTTCTCGCCGGCGCTGCCGCTGCCGCCCGACGAACCCATTGACCGTGACTACCCGACGGTGCTGTCCACCGGACGCCAGCTTGAGCATTGGCACACCGGGTCGATGACCCGCCGGGCCCAGGTACTCGACGACCTGGAGCCCGAGGCGGTGGCCAGCCTGTCGGCAGGGGAGCTCACCCGGCTGGGTGTGCACCCGGGAGAGCGGGTGACCATCACCACCCGGCGTGGCGCCATCACCCTGGTGGCGCGGCTCGACGACGGCATGCCCGACGGCATGGTGTTCGTGCCCTTCTGCTATGTGGAGGCGGCGGTCAATCTGCTGACCAATCCGGCGCTGGACCCCTACGGCAAGATTCCGGAGTTCAAGTATGCCGCCTGTCGCTTGAGTCGCGCCGAGCCGGCCCAGGTCACCTAGGCGCTGTCCGAAAAGTCGACGAGCGAAGGTTAGACAAGGCAAAAATCGGTGAGAAAGCGCAGTTTACGGGGTGTAAATGAGCATTTTGATCCGATTTTTAACGCCGTATTACCGAGCTCAGGCACTTTTCAGACAAGCCCTAATCTGAACGTAAGACACAGCAACAAGGAGTCACCCACCATGATGATTGCCGAGCTGATCGACGGTCGTGACTTTCGTGATCGGCTGTTGGCGCTGGGAGTGCGCCTGCCCGAGGATGCCTGCCCCGAGACCTGCGCCAGGATGGCCCGGCTCAAGGCACGTGAGGTCGGCCTGCCCGGCCTAGCGGCGCTGGTGCGCGAATTGATGGACAAGCAGGAGGTGCTGTTGCCGTCGGTCCATCAGGCGATCCAGGCCCACCTGCTGGGGCTCGATGATAACGGCGAATCCAGGGCTGCAGGGAAGGGCTCAGCCTAGGGCGCCTAGCCTAGGGCGCCGACTGTGGTGCCGTCTATGGCTCAGCCTGGGGCGCAGGCTAGACCGCCGGCTTGCAGCCGCTCAGTCGCAAGGCGAAGATGGCGTTTCTTCGCCAGCGGCGGCAGGTGGCCCCATGATTCTGAGCGCTGAGCTCGCACAGCAGATCATCGACAAGACCCAGGATATTCTCGACGCCAACATCAACGTGATGGACGCGCGCGGGGTGATCATCGCCAGCGGTGATCACTCGCGTCTGGGTACCCTGCACGACGGCGCGGTGCTGGCGCTACAGCGTGGCAGTGGACTCGAGATATCCGAGCATGACGTCGATGCCTTCAAGGGGGCGCGACCGGGCATCAATCTGCTGCTTCAGTGCGCCGGCGAGACGGTGGGGGTGCTCGGTATCACCGGTCCGCCATCGCAGGTACGTCAGGCGGCGCGGCTGGTCAAGGTGACCGCCGAGATGCTGGTCGAACAGGCCGACATGCTGAGTCAGCTTGAGTGGGCCAAGCGCCACCGGGAAGGTTTTATCCTGTCATGGGTCAACGCCGAGCTTTCTTCCGAGCAACTTCATGACTGGGCCGAGCGACTGGGGATCGACGTCGCCTGTCAGCGACTGGCGGTGCTGATCGAACTGGACAGAGGATCGCCCAGTGCAGATCTGGACGCCATGCAGCGACTGATGGACCTTCTGGCCCACGACAGCCTGGTCACCCAAGTGTCACCCCATCGCGCTCTGGTGCTCCAGCCGGTGATGGATCAGGCTGGACAGCGCAGGCAGGGCGCACACCCAGGCCCCGACGGGGCTATCGAAGCCCTGCTGGCGCGACTGGCACGCCACGATATTCACGGGGTCAAGGTCGCCGTCGGGCGTGCCTTCGATGCACCCGGCCACCTCCACCTGTCCTACGAGAGCGCCCGGCAGGTACTGGCGATCGGCAAGCGCCAGTTTCCCGAGCGAATGACCTATCACTACGAAGAGCTGCGCCTTCCGGTGCTGCTGTCGCCACTGAACGATGGCTGGCAAGGCGAGCAGTTGCGCGAGGCGGTCGAGCGCATCCGTGGCGCCGACAGCCATGGGCGTCTGCTCAAGACCCTGGCAATGCTGATCGAGCACGAGGGCAACCTGAGTCGCTGCGCCGATGCCCTGCATGTCCATCGCAACACTCTGCGCTATCGGCTGGATCGCATCCACGAGATTACCGGTATTTCTCCCCATTGCTTCACCGGCCTGGTGGAGCTTTTCCTGGGTCTGGAGCTGTCGTCCGGCGACGGCGCTCATTGAAACCCACAGGCTGATCTTTCTCGCGGGTGGCGAGCGGCGGCTTGCGAGCTGTCGCTTGCGAGCTTGTGCCTGGATGCTGTCCGTCATCATGTCGCAGGGGGCATCGGGCCTGCTGGTGTGTCTGCAGGTAGGGTGGTGGTTGCTACAAAGCCAGCCGTCAGGACTTGCCCGCGATAAGAATGTGAAGCCACGGCGCTTAGCTTGTGGCTTTTTTCTTACATTAAATTACGAATTAGTTACTGAGAGTCGTAGCGACATTTTGTGCAGGATAATTAGCAGGGAGACAAATCTGTGCAGCTTTCCCCTGAGGCGGGCTGATCTAAGGCGTTCGCCCAGGAGGCTTGCGCCGCCCATCTGGACGCTCCTTCACCACTGAGGCCGGCCGATGAGTGACTGGAAGTCCGAGGAAGAGCGGAGTCTGGGCTTTCCGCCACTGCTGCTGGTGGTGCTGACCTTCGGGGCCCTGATGGCCCTGCATACCCTGTTCGCCTCCTCCTCGTCCTCATTGTTCCTGTTCGATCTTCTGACTTTCAGCCGTTGGGGCGCGGTGGCGTCGTTGCTGGCGACGCTCGGTATTCTGGCGCTGGTTATCGGCTGTGATCGTGTCAGGCGGCTGGCCTCGTTGGCGCTGCTGGGGTACAGCCTGGGACAAGGGCTATGGCTGCTTGATCAAGTCAATCGTCAGGTGAGCCTCGAGGCGCTGCCGGCAATGTCGTTGCTGCTGATGCTGCTGTTCGCCTTCTGTCTGTGGCACGGTCGAGGCGTCGGGCGCAGGCGCTACGCGGCCCTGGGAATCGTGTGCATGGTGGCTGGTGCGCTGGGATTTTCGATCCTTTGGACGACGGAGGATGCCCCTCGTTGGCGCCTTATACTGTTCGAGTCCCGGCCGCTTGGCACCGTCATGGTGTTTACCTATGGCGTCATCTTCTGGCTGTTCGCCCGCCAGCGCAGCTTGAACTTGCGACGGCTGGCGCCCAGGGTGATCAAGGTCGGGCTTATCGGCACCAGTCTCAGCATGCTGGTGGGCTTTGGGGGCTACCACCTCTATTCGCTCGATCTGAAACAGGATCTGAGCACGCAGCTGGATACCTTGAGTGAGCGCATCGCCAATTGGGAAGAACGCTACCGCCTGGGCTGGAGCGAATGGAGCCTTCCACTGACCCAGGCAGGAGGGTCGCCGGAACCCACCGGTCCCGCAGCCCGGGGAGAGGTGCTTGCCTACGTCTGGTGGCAGGACAGGGGCGCATTGCGCTGGAACCCCGCTGACGGTGGTGGGGCGACGTCTCGACTCGAAGAAATGCTGGCGTTGCACGAGGTTCGAAGTTGGCTCGAACAGCGTCAGAACGAGGCCATGCGCTGGTGGATTCCGGGCAAAGGCGCGGCGCTGCTGGAGGTCAACAGCTTCGGTGCTGCGGGCCCCCGGCTGGTCGTACTGGTCGACACGACGCTGTGGCTTGAGCATATGAGTGAAGGACTGACGGCGAACCTGTCGCTGTTGGGGCTCCGCCCAGCAGAAGCGTTGGATCATGCTGCCCGCGAGGTCTGGGTCGAGCGCGGCAGGCTGGCCGGCGTGATGCGAGACGATATTGCCCTGGCTGGCGGCACGCTGCTGCGGGTTCAGGCATCGAAGCCGCTGTCGCTCAAGTGGGTGCTATTGCCTGCGCTGTTGCTGGCGTTGGGCCTTTTTGTCACCTATCAACTGATGACCTGGATTGCGCTGGCGCGATTGCGTAGAGAGCAGGCGATTTCGCTGGCGACGCGTGAACAGGAGTTTCATTCCCTGTTCGGACTACACCCCGTGCCGATGCTGCAGGTTCGACGTTCGGGCCTGATCGGTGCGCTCAACGACTCTGCCACGGAAGCTCTGGGTGACAGCGCAGGGGAGGCTATCGCTCGACCCTTCACCGAGGTAGCCAGTCGACTGCTGGGATGCGGTGATGCGCCCGATGAATTGATGAAGCACTTCGACAATGTCATGACCGGGCGACAGCGGTCCGTGGTGTTCGAGTGCTCGATCGCGGATTCTACCTTCAGGATACGCCTGCAGCAGGTCCGGGTGGGGGCGGCCTGTGTGGGCCTTTTCGCCAGTTTCGCCGACATCAGTCTGCGTCAGAAGGAGCAAGCCAGGCTGTCGATCATGGAGCACTGTCTCAGGGAGAGCAGCAATGGGGTCGTGATCTTCGACGCCCAGTCCAGGGGCTGCCCCGTGATGTATGCCAACGCAGCTTTGTGCCGCATGCTGGATGCTTCGGCATCCTCGGTGACCGGGCTGCTGGCGAGTGAGCTTGCCAGGACCATGTGTCTGGACCCGGTGACGGAAGCCGAGATCTGTCACTGGATGAAGACCCAGCAGCCGGGCTCGGTTACTGCGCTGGCCAGCCAGGGAGGAGGAGGCGGTCGCTGGTACGACCTGACGCTCTCGCCGGTGCATGCGCTCCGCGAAGGCGTAAGTCACTACATCGGCATCGTCGATGACGTCAGTCAGCGCAAGGTTCAGGAAGAGATGCTGGCCCACCAGGCCACCCACGACGCCCTGACGGGTCTGCCCAATCGCACCCTGCTGGCCGACCGACTGGAGCATGACGTGGCCCTGGCGACACGTCATCGGCAGGGGCTGGCGGTGCTGTTCATCGATCTGGATGCGTTCAAGCCGATCAACGATAGCCTGGGGCATGAGGTCGGTGATCGCGTGCTGATACAGGTCGCCAAACGTCTGAGCCGAGGGCAGCGACGCTCGGATACCCTGGCGCGCCTGGGCGGGGACGAATTCGTGCTGGTGCTGGTGGATATCGGTGGCAAGGACAAGGCCATCGCGGTGGCCGAGCGTCTGCTGAACCAGTTGCGTGAACCCTGCCGCGTCGACGGCTTCCAGCTGCAGATATCCGCGAGTATCGGGATCGCCTTGCTGGACACCGGGACCACCCTGTCGCCACAACGGCTGATCCAGCAGGCCGATCTGGCCATGTACCAGGCCAAGCAACGCGGGCGAAACCAGTATCAGTTGTTCACACGCACCCTGGACGGTGTCCCCGGGCGTCATGTGACCCTGCGCAACGCGCTACGTATTGCCATGGAACAGCAGCGTCTGCAGTTGTTCTATCAGCCCCAGGTGGATGGCGAGGGCAGGATCACCGGTCTGGAGGCATTGATACGCTGGTCCCATCCCGAATTCGGCTGGGTACCGCCGTCGGAGTTCATTCCACTGGCCGAAGAAACCGGCCAGATCATCGATCTGGGGCGCTGGGTGATGCGCAGGGCCTGCTACGACGCCAAGCGCCTATGGCGAAGTGGACTCAAGCCGGGGCGGGTGGCGGTGAACCTGTCACCGCTGGAATTTCATCGCATGGATTTTCTATCGAGCGTGTGCCAGACGCTGGATCAGACCCACCTGCATGCCGAGTGTCTGGAGCTGGAAATCACCGAAGGCATGTTGCTGGATGACCAGGAACGCGTGGCACGTACACTGAGGGCCCTGGCGGCCCGCGGGGTCACCACGGCGATCGATGACTTCGGAAAGGGATACTCGAGCTTCGATTACCTCAAGTCCCTACCGATCGACAAGATCAAGATCGATCGTGGCTTTGTCGCCCAGTGCCTGGACAGCGAGCCCGACCTGGCGGTCTGTCGCAGCGTGATCACCCTGGCCCAGGAGTTGGGCCTCGAGGCGCTGGCAGAAGGGGTCGAGACACCGCATCAATGTGCCGCCCTGAAGGACCTGGGGTGCACCACCTTCCAGGGCTATCTGTTCTCTCGACCGGTGCCTTTCCGGGAGCTTGCCGGCCTGCTGCGTCGCCCCCATCTGGCGCCGCAGCAGGAGGTCCCGGTGGATCGGCAGGACTTGATTGGGGCGGAAGCGCGCCGACGCTGAGCGCCCGCCGAGTCCTGAAATCCGCCCTGGTGTCGTCTTGAAGACGACACCAGGGCTGGCTTCAGGGCAAGCGATGACGGCAGGCTGTTTCAGCAGGCTATGTCAACAGGCTATGTCAGCGGGCTGTGTCAGCAGGTCGGACACCAGGCCGTGACAGAGAGACACCCAGGGGGCCGCAATGTCGACAAGCGCAGGGGCTTTTCCGCCAGCGCCTAGCCGCTGGCCAGGCTCAACGCCGGGCTGCTGCCCAGGTTGGCTGCCAAGGTGGTGCGGTACCAGTCGATAAAGTCGATCACCCCGTATTCGTAGGTGGGGGAGTAGGGGCCGGGGCGATAGGCCAGGGAGTTGATGCCTCGCTGGTTCTCTTCGGCAAGCCTTCGGTCCTGGGCGTTGGTGGCGTCCCATACCCGGCTCAGGTTCTCGACGTCGTAGTCGACACCCTCCACCGCATCCTTGTGGACCAGCCATTTGGTGGTGACCTGGGTGCGCTGGGGACCCAGCGGCAGCACCCGGAACACCGCGGCGTGGTCGCCGACAAAGTGATTCCAGCTATTGGGCAGATGCAGGATGCGCAGGGAGCCCATGTCCTCGATGCCCTGATGGGTCAGCGGCCGGCGACAGGCGGCCCTGCCGTCCATGGTCATGGACACGGTGCCCTCGACCAGCGGGGTGCGGGTCAGACGATTGCGCTTGCCTCCCGCCCAGCTCATCCTCCAGGGGATGCCGAGGCCGTCCCACTCCTTCTGCTTGCGTGCCACCAGACTGCGGTATTCCGGCGTGGCACGGGGGTCCTCGGTGTCGTCAAACTCGTAGAGCGACTTGATCAGCTCCGGGTGAGAGCCGTTGCAGTGGTAGCACTCGCGGTTGTTCTCGAGCACCAGCTTCCAGTTGGCCTGCTCCTCGATGGTGGTGGTAACGGCCACCTTGAGGTTGGCCATGTCGTAGAAGCTCAGGTAGCTGTCGAAGATGGCCTTGAGGTCGCTCACGTCCGGCGGATTCTCGGCGAGGCTGACGAACAGGTAGCCGCCGGCCTCGGTCAGCGCGACCGGGGCGAGTCCGTAGTCCTCGAGTCGAAAGTCCTCGCCCATCTCGGTGCCGGCGAACAGCAGGCGTCCGTCCAGCTCGTAGGTCCACTGATGGTAGGGGCACACCAGCTTGGCCAGCTTGCCCTTTTCGGTGGAGCACAGGCGAGATCCGCGATGGCGGCAGGTGTTGTGGAAGGCGTGAATGGCGTCGCCATCGCCGCGCACGATGACCACCGGATTATGGCCGATGTCGAGGGTGATGAAGTTGCCCTTGGCGGGAATCTCGCAGCTCATGCCGGCGAAGATCCACTCGCGCTCGAAGATGGTCTGCATGTCGAGCTGGAACAGTCGTTCATCGTTGTAGAACGGCTGCGGCAACGAGAAGCCGAAGGGGTGATGTGACATCGTCTCCAGGGCGAAACGACGGGCGTCCCCCAGGGGATCCTCCAGATTGAGATGGGCGATGGGCTCCATGGTGCACTCCTCGTGATGCGATAGATGCGGTGTCGATGGGCGCGGTGGCCCATGGCAAGGGGCGCCGCTATGGATCAGGGGAAAGCATTAGCGGCGCTATTGGCTGGCGTGCGTCGCGGTTGTCATGCTGCGCAGTCTGGGGCAAGGGGGATGACCCTGGGTATCTGGCGGCGACACCAGATGATGCCGTTGCGACCTCTTTGTCGCTGCAGCGAGCGTGGCCGGAGGATTCGAGTATGCTGATGTCGCGATCAGACAAGTGGCGCGCGAGGCGCGAGGGGCAGAATGCGCTCAATGACCAGGCCTCGAACGAGGTTCGGGGCCTGGATGAACCGCCGACTGTCTGCGAGCGAAACCGCCATGGTGACGAATTTTCTCAATCCGGTGACCACCCAGACCTGGGCCAATGGCCGCCACGTCGTGCGCTGCGTCAAGGTCATCCAGGAGACCTGGGACGTCCGAACCTTCTGCTTCATGGCCGAGCAGCCGGTGATGTTCTTCTTCAAGCCGGGGCAGTTCGTCACTCTGGAGCTCGAGATCGACGGTGAGTGCGTCTTTCGCTCCTATACCATCGCCAGTTCACCCTCCATCCCCTACAGCTTCTCGATCACCGTCAAGCGGGTGCCGGGGGGGCGCGTCTCCAACTGGCTGCATGACCAGATGGACGTGGGCCACGAGCTGGCGGTGCACGGCCCGGTGGGGGACTTCAACTGCATCGACCACACCGCCGACAAGGTGCTGATGCTCTCCGGCGGTGTCGGCATCACGCCGCTGATGTCGATGACCCGCTGGTTCTTCGATACCAATGCGGCGGTGGACCTGGCCTTTATCCACTGCGCCAGGACCCCCAGGGACATCATCTTTCACCGTGAGCTTGAGCATATCTTCTCGCGCATTCCCGAGTTCCGGCTAAATATCGTGTGTGAGCGGGACAACGAGCTGAACCAGGCCTGGTCGGGTTTCCGCGGCTTCCTGTCGGAGCCCATGCTGGAGCTGATGGCGCCTGATTTTCTTGATCGAGAGGTCTTCTGCTGCGGGCCCACGCCCTTCATGTCGGCGGTCAGGCGTCTGTTGACCCAGCGTGGCTTCGACATGAGTCGCTACCACGAGGAATCCTTCGGTGCCACGCCGGTCGACGTCCAGGAAGACGTCCACGAGCTGGCGGAGCAGGCCGAGGCGGAGGCCGAGGAGCTCGTTGCGGCCGACATGCACTGTGTCGAATTCGCCTCGGCGGGCAAGAGCGTACGCATCCAGCCGGGCGAGACCGTGCACGCCGCGGCCTCAAAGCTCGGACTGCATATTCCCAAGGCCTGCGGCATGGGCATCTGCGGCACCTGCCGGGTGCCACTGGTCGCCGGCGAGGTGGACATGGAACACAACGGTGGTATCACCGACGAGGACGTGGCCGAGGGCTTCATCCTGTCCTGCTGCAGTCGGCCCAGGGGTAACGTCACGGTGGACTGGTAGCGGCGGTGGCTCCCGGCGGAGGAGGGTCGTGGGCCACCCAGCGCGGCAGTGGTGTAACCGTCCGGTGCAGGTGACTCCGTATGGCGTTGATAAATAGGAGGGCCGTGAGAAATTCGGTTAGGCTGGAGTCTGATTTTTGCTGGTATTCGGACGCCATGCCATCCTCGCCCCTGCACCCGCTCCATCCATCACGGCCATCGCCGGCACCAGCGTCAGCACAGCAAGGGCACGCCGATGTCTCTGGCGGCGAGCCGCTCACGCCGGCGCTGTCGGTGGGCTTCGTGTTGCTGTCGCGCTTTACCCTGCTGCCCTTTGCTGCCTTCGTCGACTGCCTGCGGCTGGCGTCCGACGAGGGCGACCGCAGTCGTCAGCTACGTTGCCGCTGGCGCTTTCTGTCAGAGGATGGCGCCGAGGTTGCGTCAAGCTGTGGTGCGGTGATCTCGCCCTGCGAGCCGATAGGGGGGCGTCATGGGCAGCCTTTCTGTGATCCCCGCCAGTTCGACTACCTGGTGGTCATCGGCGGGGTGCTGGGGGATGGCGAGGAACCTGGTAGCCCTGAACGAACGAGCCATGAACGACGGGCTCTCGAGCGAAACCGCCCCGAGCGAGATGGCGGCACCCTCGACTATCTGCGCCATGCGGCAGCGTTGGGCGTGCCGCTGGTGGGGGTGTGCACCGGGGTCTACTCGCTGATCCAGGCCGGTGTGATGGAGGGGCGGCGCTGCTGCGTCAGCTGGTACCACCACCTGGATCTGACCCGGCGTTTTCCCGCCGTCAGCGCGGTGGCCGACCGCCTCTATGTCGACGATGGCGACCGCTTGACCTGTGCCGGTGGCGCTGCGGCGGCGGACCTGGCCGCCTATCTGGTGGAGCGCCACCTGGGACGCGCCTGGGCACGCAAGAGCCTGCACATCATGCTGCTGGACGGCCACCGAAGCGGCGACCACTCCCAGCCCCAGCCGGTGGTCTTCGATCGCATCGAGGATCGCATCGTGCGTCGTGCCGTGGCGATTCTCGAGCAGCATCTGGGCGAGCCGCTGTCGGTGGATGAGCTGGCGACGCGCGCCGGCGCCTCGCGTCGGGGGCTCGAGCGCAAGTTTCGCCAGGCCTTCGGTGTCGGCCCGCAGAAGTTCGCCCGTGACCTGCGCCTGCGCTACGGCCTGTGGCTTCTGTACTTCACCGACCATAGCGTCACCGAGATCGGCGAGCGCTGTGGTTTCGCCGACACCGCCCACTTTTCCCGCCACTTCCGCAGCGCCTTCGGACAGTCACCCTCGCGCCTGCGGCGCGATCCCGTCGGTCGCGAGGAGGCCGGCGTCGATCCCTTCTTCCTGCATGTCGGTGCACGTCTGGGGCATCGCTGAGCGCCCCCGCTGGCGCAATTGCCCCGGATAGTTCTCCTGACAACGTCATCCGAGCGCTCTTCCACGGCGCTCGGCTCATGCCTGCGTCCAACAAAGCTGTCGCATTTGTTCAAGTTCTGAAGGAGCCGCTCGGCTTCAATGACCTTATCCCGACGGGCACCTGCGCTCGTCTGAGCCGTGCTCAGCCAGTCTGGGCCCGTCTGGGCCCATCTGGGCCGGTCTGGGCCGGTCTGGGCCGGTCCGGGCAGCGTCGATGTCCCTGACGGCGACGCCGATGTCGTTTCCAGAATATCGGCGCCGGGATAGCGGCTTACCTTGGAGGCGGGGGACTGCCCGTCTTCGTCAGCCATCACAACGACAATATCGACCAGGCGAAAGCGGCCGCGAAGAGGCGCTTCGCCATTATCGGAGATACCCCATGCCAAGCGCTCATCTGTCCAGCTCGTCACTGTCCCGGTTCGATCCGCAGATCGCCGAGGCCATCGCCGACGAGGTCGTTCGCCAGCAGGATCATGTGGAGCTGATCGCCTCCGAGAACTACGCAAGTCCCGCGGTGATGGAGGCCCAGGGCACCCAACTGACCAACAAGTACGCCGAGGGCTATCCCGGCAAGCGCTACTATGGCGGCTGCGAGCACGTCGACGTGGTCGAGCGTCTGGCCATCGAGCGGGCCTGCGCGCTGTTCAGCGCCGACTACGCCAACGTGCAGCCCCACAGCGGCGCCCAGGCCAATGCCGCCGCCTTCATGGCGCTGGTGTCCCCCGGCGATACCGTGCTCGGCATGAGCCTGGCCCATGGCGGTCACCTGACCCATGGCGCGGCACCGAACTTCTCCGGCAAGCACTACCACGCGGTGCAGTATGGTCTGGACGAGGCCACCGGCCAGATCGACTACGCCGAGGTCGAGCGTCTGGCCAGGGAGCATCGCCCCAAGTTGATCGTCGCCGGCTTCTCGGCCTACTCCCAGGTGGTCGACTGGCGCCGCTTTCGCGCCATCGCCGACAGCGTCGGCGCCTGGCTGCTGGTGGACATGGCCCACGTCGCCGGTCTGGTGGCGGCCGGGCTCTATCCAAGCCCGCTGCCCCACGCCCACGTGGTCACCACCACCACCCACAAGACCCTGCGCGGGCCGCGCGGTGGCCTGATCCTGTCCGCCAGCGGTGACGAGGCGCTGTACAAGAAGCTCAACGGCGCGGTCTTCCCCGGCCAGCAGGGCGGCCCCCTGATGCATGTCATCGCGGCCAAGGCGGTGGCCTTCCGCGAGGCCATGAACCAGGACTTCGTGCGCTACCAGGAGCGGGTCATCGTCAATGCCAAGGCCATGGCCGGGACCTTTCTCGAGCGCGGCTACGACGTGGTCTCCGGCGGCACCGAAGACCATCTGTTTCTGGTCTCGCTGATTCGCCAGGGGATCACCGGCAAGGACGCCGACGCAGCCCTGGGTCGCTCGCACATCACCGTCAACAAGAACGCGGTACCGGGAGACCCGCAGAGCCCCTTCGTCACCTCGGGCCTGCGCATCGGGACCCCGGCGGTGACCACCCGCGGCTTCGATGCCGAAGAGTGCGAGCGGCTTGCCGGCTGGATCTGCGATGTGCTGGACGTGCTGGCCCGTGGCGAGGACACCGCCGCCATCGAGGCCGACGTACGCCAGCGGGTCGGCGAGCTATGCGCGCGCCACCCGGTCTATCCGACCCCTCGGCAAGCCGCTGCCGTGCCGGCCTGATGACCCCCCGGCGGTCGTGACGCACCAGCGACCGCCCAGGCACTTTTCAGACACGCTCTAGCCCAGAGTTTTGAGGGACACCCTATGCAACGCTACTCCGGATTCGCGCTGGCCCGCCACGCCCTGAGTCACCACGAGAACTGGCAGCGCCAGTGGCGCAACCCGACCCCCAAGGCCGCCTACGACGTGATCATCGTCGGTGGTGGCGGCCACGGCCTGGCCACCGCCTACTACCTGGCCAAGGAATTTGGCGTGCGCAATGTCGCGGTGATCGAGAAGGGCTGGCTGGGCGGCGGCAACACCGCCCGCAACACCACCATCGTGCGTTCCAACTATCTGTGGGATGAGGCTGCCGCGCTCTATGAGCACTCGATGAAGCTGTGGGAAGGGCTGTCCCGGGATCTCAACTACAACGTGATGTTCTCCCAGCGTGGCGTGCTCAATCTTGGCCATACCCTGCAGGACATGCGCGACATCCAGCGCAGGGTCAACGCCAACCGGCTCAACGGCATCGACGGTGAGGTGCTCGACGCCAGGGGCGTGCAGGAGATCGTGCCGATCCTCGACTGCTCGAAGAACGCGCGCTACCCGGTGATGGGGGCCTCCTGGCAGCCCCGCGCCGGGGTCGCCCGCCACGACGCCGTGGCCTGGGGCTACGCCCGAGGTGCCGATGCCCTCGGCGTCGACATTCTGCAGCAGACCGAGGTGACCGGGTTCAAGATCCGCGACGGCCGCATCCTTGGGGTGCACACCAATCGCGGCGATATCGAGGCTCGCACTGTAGGTTGCGTGACCGCCGGCAACTCCGGGGTGATGGCCTCGCTTGCGGGGCTGCGCCTGCCGCTGGAGAGCCACCCGCTGCAGGCGCTGGTGTCGGAGCCGCTCAAGCCGGTGCTCGATACCGTGGTGATGTCCAACCACGTGCACGGCTATATCAGCCAGTCCGACAAGGGCGACCTGGTTATCGGCGCGGGCATCGACGGCTACAACGGCTACGGCCAGCGTGGCAGCTACGCCACCGTCGAGCACACCCTGCAGGCCATCGTCGAGATGTTCCCGATCTTCTCGCGGGTGCGCATGAACCGGCAGTGGGGCGGCATCGTCGATACCTGCCCGGACGCCTGTCCGATCATGTCGAAGACCCGGATCGAGGGGCTCTACTTCAACTGCGGCTGGGGCACCGGTGGCTTCAAGGCGACCCCAGGGTCCGGGCATGTGTTCGCGGCGAGCCTGGCCAAGGGCGAGATGCATCCGCTGGCCGCCCCCTTCTCGATCGACCGCTTCCACAGCGGCGCGCTGATCGACGAACACGGCGCCGCCGGTGTCGCCCACTGATTTCAGGAGGTTTCCATGTTCCATATCCATTGTCCCTACTGTGACGAGTGGCGCGAGGAAGAGGAGTTTCATCCCAGGGGGCAGGCGCACATCGCACGCCCCGAGGATCCGGCCGGCTGCTCCGACGAGCAGTGGGGCGACTACCTGTTCTTCCGCGATAACCCCCGCGGCATCCACCACGAGCTGTGGGTCCATGCGGTGGGCTGTCGCAAGTTCTTCAACGTGACGCGGCACACCCAGAGCTACGAAATCCTCGAGACCTATCGCATCGGCGAGCGACCGCGCTTTACCCGGGACAACCCCGACGGGGTGGTGGCGTCAGCGCCTGAGTCCCTTGACGACAGCGATACCGCCACCGCCGCCCAGGAGGTTCGCGCATGAGCCAGCCCAATCGCCTCGACACAGGGGGACTGATCGACCGCAGCACGCCCCTGCGCTTTACCTTCAATGGCAAGGAGTACACCGGCTTTCACGGGGACACCCTGGCCTCAGCGCTGCTGGCCAACGGGGTGGACGTGGTCAATCGCAGTTTCAAGTACTCGCGTCCCCGCGGCATCGTCGCCGCCGGTGCCGAGGAGCCCAATGCGGTGGTCCAGCTCGGCCAGGCCGAAGCCGAGCAGGTGCCCAATGTGCGCGCCACCCAGCAGGCCCTGTTCGAGGGGCTGACGGCGCGCTCCACCAACGGCTGGCCCAACGTCCAGCGCGACCTGATGGGGACCATCGGCAAGCTTGGCGGCAAGCTGATGCCCCCCGGCTTCTACTACAAGACCTTCATGGCGCCGGCCTCGCTGTGGATGACCTACGAGCGCTATATCCGCAAGAGCGCGGGGCTGGGGCGCAGCCCGCTGGAGCGCGATCCGGACATCTACTACCACATCAATCGCCACTGTGAGGTGCTGGTGATCGGGGCAGGGCCTGCGGGACTGGTTGCCGCCCTGGCCGCCTCGCGCAGCGGCGCCCGGGTGATCCTGTGTGACGAGCAGGAGCGCTTTGGCGGCTCGCTGCTGGACGGGCAGGAATTGCTGGACGATCGTCCGGCGTTGCAGTGGGTCGAGGAGGTGCTCGAGGAGCTTGCTGCCAACCCCGAGGTGACGCTGCTGCCGCGCACCACCGCCAACGGCTACCACGACCACAACTTCGTCACCCTGCACGAGCGACGAAGCGAGCACCTGGCCCACTGCGCACCTCGAGTGGAGGGTCACCGTCAGTCGCGCTCGCGCCTGCATCGGGTGCGCGCCGCGCGCGTCGTGCTGGCCACTGGGGCCCATGAGCGTCCGCTGGTCTACGCCGGCAATGACGTGCCGGGCAATCTGCTGTGCTCGGCGGTGTCCACCTACATCCGCCGTTACGGAGTGGTGCCGGGCAAGCGGCTGGTGGTCTCCACCAGCAACGACGACGGCTACCGTGCCGCGCTCGACTGGCTGGATGCCGGCCGCGAGGTGGTGGCGGTGGCCGACGCCCGTCCCGCCCCCGACGGTGAACTGGTCGAGGTCGCCCGGGCGCGCGGTATCCGCATTCTGCCGGGCTCTGCCGTGGTCGAGGCCAGGGGCGAGCAGCGGGTCACCTCGGTGCGGGTCGCCGCCATCGATATCGACGCCTTTCGCGTCACCGGCGCCAGCGAGACGCTCGACTGCGACACGCTGGCCAGTTCCGGTGGCTTCAGTCCGGTGATTCACCTGGCCTCCCATACCGGAACGCGGCCGAGCTGGCGCGACGACCTGATCGCCTTCGTGCCCAACCTGCCCCGGGGCATGTTGGCGGCCGGTGCCGCCGGCGGCACCTTTGGCCTGGCCGAGGTGCTGGCGGAAGGTCGCGACGCCGGCCTCGAGGCGGCGAGCCAGGCTGGCTTCGAGGGTGCCGAGCTTATACTGCCGGCGGTAGCCTCGCGGCGCGACGGTGCGGCGGTGGCGCTGTTCCAGGTGCCCCACGAAAAGCCGACCCTGCGGGCGCCCAAGCAGTTCGTCGACCTGCAGAACGACGTCACCGCCGCCGGGATCGAGCTTGCCACCCGGGAAGGCTTCGAGTCCATCGAGCACGTCAAGCGCTACACCGCCATGGGCTTCGGTACCGATCAGGGCAAGCTTGGCAACATCAACGGCATGGCCATCGCCGCGCGCTGCCTGGGGCGTTCGATTCCCGAGGTCGGCACCACCGTGTTCCGGCCCAACTATACCCCGGTCACCTTCGGAGCCATCGTCGGTCGCCACTGCGGTGCGTTGTTCGATCCCGAGCGCTACAGCGCGCTGCACCAGTGGCACGTCGGGCAGGGCGCCGAGTTCGAGGACGTGGGCCAGTGGAAGCGGCCCTGGTACTTCCCTAGGACCGTCAACGGCAAGCGCGAGACCCTGCACGAGGCGGTGATGCGCGAGTGCCGCGCGGTGCGCGAAGGCGTCGGCATCCTCGACGCTTCGACCCTGGGCAAGATCGATATCCAGGGGCCGGACGCCCGCGAGTTTCTCGGCCGCATCTACACCAACAAGTGGGCCAAGCTGGGCGTGGGCAAGGTGCGCTACGGCTTGATGTGCAAGGACGACGGCATGGTCATGGATGACGGCACCACCAGTTGTCTGGCCGAGGATCACTTCCTGATGACCACCACCACCGGTGGCGCCGCGGGAGTGCTCGAGTGGCTGGAGCTGTGGCACCAGACCGAGTGGCCGGAGCTCGACGTGAGCTTTACCTCGGTCACCGACCACTGGGCCACCATGACCGTCACCGGCCCCAGGGCGCGGGAGCTGATGAGCGAGCTCGCCGAGGGCATCGATCTGGATCGCGAGGCGTTTCGCTTCATGGACTGGCGTGAGGGCAAGGTGGCCGGGGTGCCGGCACGGGTGTTCCGGATCTCCTTCACCGGCGAGCTGGCCTACGAGATCAACGTCCAGGCACACGCTGCCATGCACGTGTGGAAGGCGCTGTTCACCCACGGCGAGAAGTACGACCTGACGCCCTACGGTACCGAGACCATGCACGTGCTGCGTGCCGAGAAGGGCTTCATCATCGCAGGTCAGGACACCGACGGTTCGGTGACCCCGGAGGATCTGGGCATGCAGTGGGCGGTGGGCTACGACAAGCCATTCTCCTGGGTCGGCCAGCGGGCGCTGACCCGCAGCGACACCGCGCGCCAGGATCGCAAGCAGCTGGTGGGGCTGAAGCCCCGGGATCCGTCGGTGGTGCTGGAGGAGGGCGCCCAGATCGTGCTCGACCCTGACCATCCGATTCCCATGCCGATGGTCGGCCACGTGACCTCGAGCTACTACAGCCCGACGCTCGAAACCGGCTTCGCCCTGGCGGTGGTCAAGGGTGGCCACCAGCGGATGGGCGAGACCGTCTATCTACCCTGTGTCGACGGCAAGGTCCACGAGGCCGAGATCGTTTCCACCATCTTCCTCGACCCCAAGGGGGAGCGCCAGAATGTCTAACGCCAATGCACGTGCCCGTACCTTTGATGCCTTCCCGGACGAAGGCATCCCCCTGGAGTCGCCGCTGGCCTGGTCGTTTGAGCACGTCGGCTGCCCGGCGCCCGGCACCCACTCGCGGGTAGTGATGCGCGAACGCCAGCACGACCATCTGATCCTGCGCGGTGGTGCCATCGTGCTCGACGAGGCGGTGCGCGCGGTGCTGGGGCTGTCGTTGCCGGCGCGTCCGCTGGAACTCAGTCAGGGAGAGAGGGCTTCGCTGCAGTGGCTAAGTCCCGACGAGTGGCTTGCCGTGCTGCCCCAGGGTGACGCCTTTCGCGTGGAGACGGCGCTGCGCAGCGCCCTGGGCGACGCCAGCGTGGCCTTCTCCGACGTCAGCGCCGGTCAGACGGTGATCGAGCTGACCGGTGAGGACCAGGCCCTGCGCGAGCTGTTGATGAAGTCGGTGGTCTACGACGTCCACCCACGCCACTTTGCGGTGGGCAAGGGGGTGACCACGGTGCTGGCCAAGACCAGCGTCATCCTGCGTCGCCCCGACGAGCGACGCTGGGAGCTGGTGGTGCGGCGCAGTTTCGCCGACTACGTTTATCGTTGGTTGCTCGATGCCGGTGAGGAGTTCGCCATCGGCGTCGAGCGTGACGTCACCGGCGGGGAGACGACATGACGATCAGCGTGAGCGCCGTGCGCACGACCCACTGGATCCTGACCGCCCAGTGCCCGAGTCGTCTTGGCACCGTGGACGTGGTCACCCGCTTTCTGCGCGAGCAGGGCTGCTACATCACCGAGCAGCAGTCCTTTGACGACAGCAGCTCCTGTCGTTTCTTCATCCGCACCGAGTTTCGCCCTCCCGAGGAGGGCGAGCTCGATGCAGGCGCCTTCGAGGCGGGCTTTGCCGAGCGGGCGGCGCCGTTCTCCATGGCATTCGAGCTGACCTCACCAGAGCGCCTCACGCCGGTGGTGATCATGGTCTCCAAGGCCGATCACTGCCTCAACGACCTGCTCTATCGCTATCGCACCGGCCAGCTTCCGGTGGCCATCAAGGCGGTGGTGTCCAACCACCCTGATCTGGCGCCGCTGGCCGAGTGGCACGGGCTGCCTTATCACCATCTGCCGATCAGCGCCGACACCAAGGCCGAGCAGGAGGCCGAGGTGTGGCGGATCGTCGAGGACAGTGGCGCGGAGCTGGTGATCCTGGCGCGCTACATGCAGGTGCTGTCGAGCGAGATGAGCGAACGCCTGGCCGGTCGAGCGATCAATATCCATCACTCGCTGCTGCCTGGCTTCAAGGGCGCCAAGCCCTACCACCAGGCCTTCGAGAAGGGCGTCAAGCTGGTTGGGGCGACCGCCCACTACATCAACGATGACCTGGACGAAGGCCCGATCATTACCCAGGGGGTGGAGCCGGTCACCCACGCCGATACCGCCGAGGACCTGGTGGCCCGGGGGCGTGATATCGAGTGCATCACCCTGGCCCGGGCGGTCACCCTGCACCTGCAGCGTCGGGTGTTTCTCAACGGCTCGCGCACGGTGGTCTTCCAGCGCTGATGTCAGGGACAGACAGGCGGCGACGACGAGGCGCTGAACTCCATCTTGCTGAACCAGGCGGTGGCGTCGCCTCCGGCGTTGTCGCCATCGCTCATCAGCGCCAGGCCATCGACGCCGTCGGGGCTCGCGCCGAACAGTCGACGGTAGTCGGCGGCCACGTCGCGCACCTCGCCGACCCACTGACCAGCCTTGGCACCTCCGCTTTGCAGCGCCAGCAGGACGGCACGATCGGTAAAGGCGTTGGGCCAGCTGGTGCCTGCCGACTGATTCGATGACCACACATAGTTGACCGACTCCACCTGCCAGGGCAGAAGGCCGGTGCGTCTGGCTACGTAGACCCGGGCGGGATAGTCGTCGCCACTCTCTGTGCGTTCGTCGACCCCGGAATAGACCCCGGATACCTGCCAGCACCAGCGCAGGTAGGGCGTCTCGCCGAGGTCGATGTCGCGCTCCAGATAGCGGGCCGAAGCCTGCCCCCGGGAGCGCGCTTCGAGCACGCTGACGCCATCGCGCTCGACCAGTCGGTAGGCCGTTTCGCCGGCGAAGGACTTGGTTGGCCAGTCGAGCATGGCGCGCGGGCTGAAGGTCTGGGCCTGGGCGCAGGAGGCCATCAGGACCGCAGCCGAGACAAGGGCGCAGGTCAGGGGACGCGGCGGTGGGGCAGCGAGGTGGCGAAGGGGAAGAATCCGGGCCATGCAGGCTCCTGTTATCGGCAATCGGCAATTGGCAATCGGGAAAGTGGCTGAAACGACGTGAATGATATGAGCTATGTAAACCACCAGCTGCAAATCGTGTGGGCGACCATCGCCTGTGCGCACATCGTGTAGCTGCAGTTGTGCGCACTATGCCCAGTCGCGTCGGCTATGGGTGCTGGGTCGTCGCCCCGGCGTTGAACCTTACACAGCGTCAACCCGGATTGTGAGAGATTTCCCCTTGTGGTGGTCGGGGACCGGCGACCATGCTGTAGGCACATTGACCTGGAAAGGAAGCTCCATCATGAAGCAGTGCTATCGCAAGATGTTCACCCTGTGCCTGGGCAGCGTGCTGGCAGGATCGATGGCGACCATGGCCTGGGCGCAGGGCGAGGTCGAGGTGAGCGACAGCGGTATCGCCAGTCTGACGTCGACCGATAGCCTGGAGGCGGTGGAATCTCGCTTCAAGGAGGGGCTGGAAAAACGGGGAATGGGACTGATGGCAAGCGTGGACCACCAGGCCAACGCCGCCGGGGTGGAGCTGGAATTGCCAGCGACACGCACCTACATCTTCGGCAAGCCCGAGGTGGGCACTCGACTGATGCAGTGCGAGGGTAGTGTCGCGCTGGATCTTCCCCAGAAGATGCTGGTTCGCCAGCAGGATGATCACCTGGTGATCGAGTGGAACGACCCTCACTACCTGGTGGAGCGCCACGGCCTGCAGGACTGCGAGCTGCCCGTGGACAAGATCGCCGAGGCCCTTACCGGGCTGGCGCGGGAGGCAGCGGGCCAGCAATGATGGCCTGGTCTTGCCCAGGCATCTCCCGAGCCTTGCTCACCGGGTCCGGCTCGGGACCTCTTTACCGGGGATCTGGCACGCAATCGCTTGAGGCTGACTCAGGTGGGGGGTAACTGGCGCCCCGTCGGCGGGCTGCCTTGGTGGCCCGCCAGGGGGAGGCAGAATGGTGGGTCGACCAGCGAGATGCTTCCCTCGAGGTAGGGCAGTCGAGGTCTGGCAGTCGAGGTCCTTGCGCCAAGTCCGTCAGCCGAGTCCTTCAGTTCTGGCGACGGGTCTCCGCCTCGGCCATCGCTTCCTTTACCTTCAGCAGGTCCTGATCACTGGCGACGTTGTCGGTAGTCGCGCCAGGGGACGTACCGTCCTGGGGTTTATCAATTGTGCCGTTATAGGCATTGCCGACCCGGTGCAGCATGCCGAACTGCTTTTCGCAGTTGCGACAGGCCGAGCACAACATCAAGTGAAACCGCAGCGAAATACGCTCCCTGGCCGTCAGGGGGGCATCCAACTGCTTTGACATCAGCCGCGTAGCGGCCTTGCACATCATCATGCCGCGTCCTCCTTCCATCCCTTTTCAATGCAAGCGCGAAGCTTGAGGCGAGCCCGATGCAGGATCACCCAAGCGTTGTTTTCCTTGATGCCCACTTCCTTACAAATATCGTCGGTGGAAAGGCCCATCAATTCGCGCAGGGAGAAAACGCGAGCCACGTTTTCTGGAAGACTCAGCATACAAGCGTCGAATACTTTCCAGAAATTTTCGTTCTCGAACGCTTGCTCCGGGGTGCTCCATGCCTGGGGCTTGGCGTCGGCGGCCCAGTGCCCATCCTGTTGAAACATGCGGTCGATGGCGTCGTCGCTGTGCTCTTCATCGAAGGGCTCCCAGCGACCATGACGCTTCTGCTGGCGCATCTGGTCGAGCAGCTTGTACTTGAGGATGCCGAATACCCAGGTTTCGTAGCCGGAGCGCCCCGAAAAGCTGTCGTTCTTCTCGATGGCGGCGATCATGGCTTCCTGCACGGCGTCCTCGGCGGCGGCATGATCGCGCAGGTGCATGCGGGCGAAAGACACCAGGCGGGGGCGCACGGCGGCGAGTTTCTTGTGGCGGTCGGTGAGCGTTTCTTGGGTCACGGCAGAATCTCCAGGGCGAGGGCTTCCATGTCGGCGAGGCGAGCCAGGTCCTGGGGCGTATCCAGGTCCCATACGGTCGTTGGACACTCCAGCGTCCACAAAAGCTCCGCAAGACGTGTGCGCGTCTGGGACATGACGCTGGACGTGCCCCAGTCGATTCCTCGGAAGAGACGGGGATCGGGGCGACGAACTCCAACCAGAGCATAGCCGCCGTCCTCGGCCGGAAGAAAGACGCTATCTGCGTCTTTAAGCCGTTTATGACAAGTTTTTAGTAATGTCTTATCCAATATCGGGCAATCTGTGCCGATTAGAAGGCTCGGGCCACCTGCCGAGCACAGCGCCGCGTGCATGCGCACCCCCAGGTCGCCTTCAGGCTGTGGTCTCAGCGTCACGCCGAACCGCTGGCGGATATCGACAAAGCACGGATGGTCGTGCTCAAGCGCCGTCCACAGCGTGATGTTGCGCGCGGACGTCGTCTCCAGCGCCGTCTTCAGGGTGTACTCGATCAGTCTGTGCTGGAGACGAGCGGCGCCTTCGGCGCCGAGGGCGGGGATCATCCGCGTCTTGGCCTGGCCGGGGATCGGCGCCTTGGCCAGGATGGCCAGCTTCAGGCCATCCTCGTGGTGATCACGACGCTGATTATTGCCACGCACCTGGCCAAGGCTGCCAGCCAGCCCGTCGCTATCGTGATCAACGCACATGGCGATACTCCTCGGCCAGGCGAACGGGATCGGCCCCACGCCAATAGCGAAAGCGCAGTCGCCACATCAGCAATATCGTCGTCAGCACGCCACCCTGCTCCCAGCGGCGACCGTCGGTGAGCACCTTGAAGCCAAGGCAGGCGGGCGGCGACAGCCGCTTGAGGCGCTTGGACATTTCGATGTCTTCCATCAACGGCTGGTCGGGGAAGCCACCGACGGCGTCGAAGGCGCTGCGACGCATGAACATCGCCTGATCGCCGGTGGCGATGCCGGTCAGGCGTGAGCGCAGGTTCATGCAGGCGGCGATCAATGATAACCAGCTTGAGCGGCCCAGGATGCGCACGTCGAAGCGCCCCCAATGGCGTTTCTCCAGCGCCTTCAGTATCGCCGGCATGGCCGCCGCGGGCAGTCGAGTGTCGGCGTGCAGAAACAGCAAGGACGGCGCACTCGCCGCAGCGGCGCCCTGGTTCATCTGGCGCGCCCTGCCGCGGGGGGCATCGATGACCCGGTCGGCCAGGGGACGGGCAAGCGCCTGGGTATCGTCTTCGCTGCCACCATCGACGACGATCACCTCGACGCCCTGCTGGCGCCATTCGGATAGCCGCTCAAGACCCGCGACGATGGTCGCTGCCTCATCGAGGACGGGAATGACCACACACAGACGTGGTGCGACGGTCGGGGAGCCTGGTTCAGCGAGAGGCACGGCGGGCACCCTGCCAGGCGGCCCCGGCGGGGGCTTCGGTGGCGGCCGCCAGTTCGACGATCGGACCCGCCGCTGCCTCGGCGTCTGCCCTGTCGTGGGTGACCAGCAGCGCCGGAAGACGATGGTCGCGGATGCGCTGGAAGACCAGGTCACGCATCTCCTGGCGGAGTGCGGCGTCGAGCTTGGAGAAGGGCTCGTCCAGCAGCATCGCCTGGGGACGCGACAGCAGGGTGCGCATCAGCGCGACGCGAGCGCGCTGGCCGCCGGACAGCGTTGCCGGATCACGCTCACCGAATCCCGCAAGACCGATATCCGCCAGGGCCTCTTCGATGGCCTCGCGGCGCTCGCGTCGGCTGGCAGACGACGGCATGCCGAAGGCCAGGTTGCCGGCGACGCTGAGGTGGGGAAACAGCAGCGCATCCTGGAACAGCAGACCGAGTCGGCGGGCCGAGGCAGGCAGGTCGGTGACTCGCCTGTCGCCGAGGCGCACCTCGCCCTGGGCGTCAAAGGCGGGGGCGAGAAAGCCCGCAGCGTAGGCCAGCAGGGTGGACTTGCCGACACCGGAAGGCCCCATGACGCTGACCACCTCGCCGGGGGCGACCTGAGCATTCAGTGATACCAGGGGGGCACCGTCCAGCGAGATCACGACCCGATCGAAGACCAGTGCGCCTGTCGGGTTCGCTGGAGACGTGGGGGGAAGGTGGCATCGTGTGTCTGGTGTCTGTGACATGGTGGGCTCGGATGGCGTTGAGGCGGTTCAGGTCAGCAGGGCGCGTCGGTGGCGATGCAGTACGCGCGGCAAGCCGATGGCGAGGGCGAAACCGAGTGCCGGCAAGAGTAGCTGGGCCAGGGCATAGACCGCTGTCAGGCGACGATCCCCCCCGGAGGCAAGCGATACCGCCTCGGTGGTCAGGGTGGTCAGGCGTCCGGCCCCCAGCAGCAACGTCGGCAGATACTGGCCGACGCTGACGGCGACCCCCACGGCGGCGGCGGTGGCGATGGGGGCCAGCAGCAGCGGCAGGCGAACGCGCACAAAGGCGGCGGCCGGGCCATGGCCGAGACCTGCGGCGACCTGGGCCCAGCGGGGGTCAAGCCGCCGGTAGCTCTCGGCCAGTGACAGAAAGACGTAGGGCAGCACGAACAGACAGTGCCCCAGTACCACCACCATGAAGCCCGGTGCCACCGATAGCTGCGCCTGAAGTTGCACCAGACCGTAGAGAAAGGCGACCGGTGGCACCAGCAGCGGCAGGTAGAGCACCAGGGTGGCGCTCGCTCCCATGCTGCGGTGATTGAGCGCTTCGCTCTCGAGACAGCCGATCACCAGGATGGTCGCGAGAGCGGTGGCGGCCAGCGCCAGCCACAGGGTATCGAGGGCGGCCGGCAGCAGGCCTGGCAGCGCACGACCCCAGTTGGCCAGGGTCAGGGGCGTGGGCCAGGCCGAGGGAAAGGGCCAGAAGGCCGCCAGCGACCACAGCGTCAGCCCCAGCAGACTGGCACCGAGCAGGGTGACGCTGAGCCAGGTCAGACCGCCGCCCAGCAGGCTGCCGAGGCGTTGACCGCTGTTGCGTCGGCCGTCGGTCAGGCGTGGCGTGGCGCACCAGCGTACGGCCTGTTCCAGGCACCACCAGCAGGCCAGTGCCAGCAGCGTGATGCCGAGCTGGCTCAGCGCTGCGGCGGAGGCCATGAAGCGCATCGACAGGTCGGGATCACCAAGCCAGCGGACCACGCTGACCGCCAGGGTCGGTGGGGTGGACGGGCCCAGGATCATGGCCACATCGACATTGGACGAGGCAAAGGCGATGACCGCATAGACCGGTAGCCGAATCAGCGGGTACAGGCTCGGCAGTACCGCCTTGAGAAAGGCGGTCACCGGCGAATAACCCAGCGACAGTGCCAGGTGCCGACGATCGTCGGCCTGGCACTGAGGCAGCGCCGATAGACTCATCAGCAGCAGAAAGGGGACTTCCTTGACCACCAGTCCGGCGATCAGCGCAAGGCCAAAGGGATCACCGGGGAACAGGTAGTCAGGAGGCGTGGCGTGACCGCTCAAGGCCGGGGAGACCAGGCGCATGGCCAGGCCCGAGGGCGCCAGCAGAAAGGCCAGACCGATGGCGGCGGCGGCGTGGGGCACCGCCAGCAGTGGCGACAGCAGGCGCTTGAGCCAGACAAAGGCGGCGCTGTCGGCGAAGGCACCGAGAAACAGCACCACGATGGTCAGGGCCAGGGCGGTGCTGATCAGGCCAGTGGTGAAGCTGAGCACCAGCATCTCGAAAAGCCCGGGGGTGTTCGCCAGGCTCACCCAGGGCGCCAGGCTCAGCTGCTCTCCACCGAGCACCGGCAGCCAGCCGAAGGCCGGCGCCGCAGCGCCTGCCAGGCCGGCCACCACCGGGGCCACCAGCAGCAGTACCGTCAGCGCCGGCGCCAGCCCCACCAGGCGGGAGAAGGTCGAGGTATCAGCGGCTGCCATAGCGCTCGAGCCAGGCCGCCTCTACCGCTTCCATCCAGCTCGGGTGCGGCTCGGGCAGGGTCTGTTGCAGGGCCTGTGGCGCCAGTCGCGCTGGCTGGTCATCCATGGGCGTCAATGCCTGACGCTCGGCCTCATTCAGGCGCGCGAGATCGAGCACGCTGGGGTCGCCCCAGACATCCAGTTGTTGCTTGCGCGCCTGGGCCTCGGGCGAGAGCAGGAAGTTGGCGGTGACCATGGCGCCGGCCTGGTGGCTGGCGTTGAACGGGATGGTGACAAAGTGAACGTTGCCGATGGTCCCGCCGTCGAGCACATAGCTGCGAATCGAGG
This sequence comes from Halomonas sp. DP1Y21-3, assembly GCF_019801245.1. Taxonomy (NCBI): domain Bacteria; kingdom Pseudomonadati; phylum Pseudomonadota; class Gammaproteobacteria; order Oceanospirillales; family Halomonadaceae; genus Halomonas; species Halomonas sp. DP1Y21-3. Next base: position 674,909 of record NZ_JAHVJM010000001.1, on the reverse strand, counting down.
GAGGCAGTTGGTAGTTGTTGACCGCAGCGGCAGGCTCGGCGGGGTTGAAGGTAAAGGCCAGCGACAGTTCGCCGTCACCCATCAGGCTTCTGAGCGCAGGCCCTGAAGCGGGGAAGTCCCGCCCCTGGCGCCACAGATGGGGGTGCAGGGCGTCGAGATAGTCCCACAGCGGTGCCATGGCCGCTTCGGCGTCGGCTTCGCCGACGGGGCGGGCAAGCACCGCCGGGTCGTCGATCAGTGCGATAAGCGCCTGCTTGAGAAAGGTGGAACCGTGGAAGTCCGGGACCAGTGGATAGGTGAAGCGCCCGGGATGCTGCTCGGTCCAGTCGAGCAGCTCGGTCATGCTGGTCGGCGGCGCCTCGACACGCTCGCTGTCGTAGTAGAAGGTCAGCTGGGCCTTGCCCCAGGGTGACTCGAATCCCTCGGTGGGGACGGTGAAGTCGGTGGTCATCTCGGGATTGGCGTCCGGCGAGGTCAGCGCGAAGTTCGGCAGCCGCTGGGCAAAGGGCCCGAGCAGCAGATCATTGGCCTTCATCGCGGCGAAGTTCTCGCCGTTGATCCAGATCAGGTCGATGGCGCCCTCGTCGAGGTTGCCGGCGGACTTCTCGGCCAGTACCCGGGAGACCGCAGCGGCGGTGTCGTCGAGCTTGACGTGGACCAGGTCGATGTCGTGGCGCTGTTCGAGCTCGCCGGCGACCCAGTCGAGATAGCCATTGACGTTGGGGTCACCGCCCCAGGCGTTGAAGTAGACCGTCTGCCCCCTGGCCTGCTGCTCGATCTCCTGCCACGGCTGGTTCAGAGGCGTGGACGTATCCTGGGCCCAGGCGGGCGAGCCTAGCCCCAGGGCAGCCAGGGCGGTGAGGACGAAGGCGCCACCGGGAAGCCAGGTCAAGCGGAGGTCGGCAAACGGGCGTCTACAGGAAAAAGGCGTGGTCATGGTCGCGTCCTTGTGACGATGGATAGGCAGGGTTGGATAGAGCCGGACAGGGTTGGATAGAACCGGGCAGGGCCGGACAGAGCCGGGAGCGTCAGCCGGCACGGGCGAGTTCCTCGAGTTCGTCGGCGACACGCCTGATGATGGGGGCCGAGAGGTAGTGATCGACGCGGTCGGCCACATGGGCGATCAAGGCATGGTCGCTTAGCTGTGCCGACCAGTCTTCACCACTGTGCTGCCTGTCGACCTGGCGGCGCTGCTGGGCACGCCATTTGGCACACCAGGTCAGCGACCATAGCCACATGGCGCGACGACAGGTGATCAGCGTCGACCAGTCGCTGTGATGGCCGTCTTCGGCCATCAGTTCCTGCCAGCGCCGATACAGCGCCACCAGATCCTCGACGAACAGCACCGCGCGGCTGTTGAGGTCCCAGGTGGTGGAGGTGTAAAGGCTCAGGTGGGCCAGGTCGAAGCCGGGTAGCGAATAGCGGCACTTTTCCAGATCCACCAGTACGGCGCGTCCGTGAGGCGTGATCAGAAAGTTGCCGGGGTGAGCATCGAAGCTGATCAGGCGAATCTCGTCGTCGGCGATGCGAAGTCTCTGCGGGAGCTGTGCCAGCGCCTGTTCGATCAGGGTCGTGCTGGTGCGAGATAGCCCGGCCCCGGGGAGAAAGCGGGCCTGGGTGGCGATCTCGTCGAGCATCTCTCGCCAGGGATCCACCGGTGAGGCCAGGGGGGCGCGTTGATCGGGCAGCGGCAACCGGTGCAGGCTGGCCAGGGCCGAGGTCAAGGCCGGCAGGTCCGAGGGCAGGCTGGCGGGACGGCCATCGATGGCCTCCACCACCAGCGCGCCTCTGGGCAGCAGGTCGTCGCAGGGCAGCCAGTCATCGAGTCTGGGTGTATGGCCACTGGCCTGGGCGCGGTCAAAGCAGGCGACCTGATAGGCCAGGTTGGACGCCGCGTCCAGCCCCATCTGGCTCTGCTTGGGCAACCGTGCCAGCCAGCCGCCCTTGTCACTGCCGCCGGCCAGGCGCACATGCCAGTGGGCCAGGCCGGTATCGGCCAGCGGTTCCAGTCGATGCCCGGACAGAGGCCTCCCATGGCGCGCGAGACTATGCTCAAGCGCTATCAGCGGCGGGCCCGGCGATGGGCTCTCCGTTCGCGATGACGGTGGCGTCGAGACGCATCGCTCCATGTCGCGTTCCTTGGACGTAGTCTGCTGAGTCGGCAGGGGGCAACGATCCTTACACATTTTTTTAAGAAGATGCCACCGGGCGGACTTGGCCGGATCGAGACCGGGGTGGCGACAAGGCGGCGACAAGGCAAAGACAGGCTGGGTAGCAGCGTCGCCTTGCTCAGGTGGTTCTGGTAAACTGCGCCCCTTCCCGTGTCTCCACTACATCATGACAGCGCCAGGCTAACGCCTCCCGGTGCGCTGCTGTCGTGGAGAAACGGTCGGCCCTGGGCCGCTTGTCGCGATATCTCACAACCACTCCCCCTGGACCGCCTCATGATGCGATCGATCAAGCAAGACTGGTTTTCCAATATTAGGGGCGACGTGCTGTCCGGCATCGTCGTGGCCCTGGCGTTGATTCCGGAGGCCATCGCCTTCTCCATCATCGCAGGTGTCGATCCCAAGATTGGCCTCTACGCCTCCTTCTCCATGGCGGTGATCATCGCCTTCGCCGGGGGCCGGCCGGGGATGATCTCTGCCGCCACCGGCGCCATGGCACTGTTGATGGTGACCCTGGTCAAGGAGCACGGACTTCAATATCTGCTGGCCGCGACCCTGCTGACCGGGGTACTGCAGATCATCGCCGGCTATCTGCGCCTGGCCGATCTGATGCGTTTCGTCTCGCGCTCGGTGGTGACCGGCTTCGTCAACGCCCTGGCGATCCTGATCTTCATGGCCCAGCTGCCCGAGCTGACCAACGTCACCTGGCACGTCTACGCGATGACCGCGGCGGGTCTCGGCATCATCTATCTGTTCCCCTACGTGCCCAGGATCGGCAAGCTGCTGCCGTCCCCGCTGGTGTGCATCCTGGTGCTGACCGGCGTCTACCTGGCGACCGGCATGGACATCCGCACCGTCGGTGACATGGGCGAGCTGCCCGATACCCTGCCGATGTTCCTGTGGCCTGACGTGCCGCTGAATCTCGAGACCCTTGGCATCATCTTCCCCTATGCGGTCATGCTGACCGTGGTCGGTCTGCTCGAATCGATGATGACCGCCACTATCGTCGACGATCTGACCGATACCTCCAGCGACAAGAACCGCGAGTGCAAGGGCCAGGGTCTGGCCAACATCGGTACCGGTCTGCTTGGCGGCATGGCGGGCTGCGCGATGATTGGCCAGTCGGTGATCAACATCAAGTCTGGCGGTCGTGGACGCCTGTCTACCCTGCTGGCGGGGGTCTTCCTGCTGCTGATGGTGGTGTTCCTGTCGGACTGGGTCTCGCGCATCCCCATGGCGGCGCTGGTGGCGGTGATGATCATGGTGTCCATCGGTACCTTCAGCTGGAGCTCGCTGCGCGACCTCAAGAAGCACCCGATGTCCACCAATGTGGTGATGATCGCCACCGTGGCGGTGGTGGTGTGGACCCACAACCTGGCGATCGGTGTGTTCGTCGGTGTGCTGATCGCCGCGCTCAACTTCGCCAACAAGGTCGGCAACTTCCTGTACATCGCCAGTGACGAACTGGAACAGCAAGAGGAGCTCGGCAAGGGACGGCGCTACCGCGTGGTCGGCCAGGTGTTCTTCGCCTCGTCTCAGCGTTTCTCCGCCGCCTTCGACTTCAAGGAAAGCGTCGAGAAGGTGGTCATCGACCTGTCACGTGCCCACTTCTGGGACATCACCGCGGTCCAGGCGCTGGACATGGTGGTGATCAAGTTCCGCCGTGAGGGCACCGACGTCGAGCTGATCGGGCTCAACGAGGCCAGCGCCACCATCGTCGATCGCTACGCCATCCACGATAACCCGGCGGCGGTGGAAAAGCTGATGGGTGGTCACTGAGGCAGGCGCCGAAGATGTGACGGGTGTGTGCCAGTTGGTGTAGAACTGGAGGTAACACCCGGATCGGGCTAGACAACAGGTCTGAGGGTCGCGCCCCGCTCGGGCGCGACGACAAGGCCACAATCGATGGAACGCGACGTCCGAGGACGCGCGTTCGCCCCCAACGCCAGGCAGGACGATTTCATGACAGAACAGGTGATGGCCGCCATCGACGGGTCCCCGTTTTCCGAAGGGGTCTGCGACTCTGCCGCCTGGGCCAGTCAGGCCCTCGATGCGCCGCTGACGTTTCTTCACGTGGTGGATAACCACCCCCAGACCGCCGAGGCCGATCTGTCCGGTAACCTGGGACTCGGCGCCAGGGAGCACCTGCTCGAGGAGCTGGCCTGTCTCGATGAGCGGCGGGCCAAGGTCGCCCAGGAGCACGGCCGCCTGATGCTCAAGGCGGCCAAGGATCGCGCCAGCGCCAGTGGTGTTGATGACCTGCATTGCCGACAGCGCAACGGCACCCTGGTGGAGACACTACTGGAGCTGGAAGACGAGATCCGCCTGCTGGTGATCGGCAAGCGGGGCGAGAGCGCCCAGCAGGCCAGCGAGCACCTGGGCTCGAATCTCGAGCGGGTGGTCCGCGGTCTGCATCGGCCGATTCTGATGGTACCGGAGAGCTTTACGCCGCCGACTCGGGTGATGATCGCCTTCGATGGCAGCAAGACCACCCGCAAGGGCGTCGAGCTGCTGGCCAGGAGCCCGCTATTCAAGGGGATCGCCTGTCACGTGGTGATGGTCGGCGCCGATACCGGTGATAACCGCACCCAGCTGGAGTGGGCGCTGGACAGCCTCAAGGGCGCCGGTCACGAGGCCCAGGGCGAGATTCGCGCCGGAGAGGTCGAGGAGACCCTGCGCGCCTACCAGAAGGACCACGCCATCGAGATGGTGGTGATGGGAGCCTATGGCCACTCGCGGATTCGTCATCTGCTGGTGGGCAGCACCACCACCAGTGTGCTCAGGCGCACCTCGCTGCCGGTGCTGCTGCTGCGCTGACGAGGCTGAGCCGACATCGACATCGACATCGACCCGCCGCCGAATCCTGTTCGGCGGCGGGTCGTTTCTTTTTTGCGTCTATGCGTCTATGCGTCGTCGGCGCGGTCCTGCTGCCGCGTCACCGGTTCGCGACCTTTGCCTTTCATCCTGCATAGCAGCCACTCCAGCGAGAGACAGCCGCCGCCGCGCAGGATCAGGGTGGCGAGGCTCGCCGCCCAGAGTCCGTGGGTGACCCAGGCCTCGGGATAGACGAAGGTCTGGATCACCAGGGTCATGATCAACAGCCCGAAGGCCGCCAGTCGTGTGGCAAGCCCCGCCCACAGCAGCAGCGACAACGAGAACTCGGCGAGTGTTGCCAGGTAGGCGGCCAGCACCGGTGAAATCAACGGCAGGGCGTATTCGTGCTCGAACAGGAAGAAGGTGCTGTCGGCGATACCGAATCCCTCCACCTTGGTCAGCGCCGACAGAAAGAACACGGCGCCGAGCACCAAGCGCATCAACGCCAGCACCAGGTCCAGCGAACGACGCTCTAGCCAGGGGCAGAGTCGCCCGTAGTAGGTGTCCAGCAGGTTTGTCATCGGTGTCATGGGGTGCCTCGTAACAAAGTGGGGGCGGGGTCCGGTACCGCGAGCGCGCCATGGCCGACCAGGGTGCCCAGAGCGTGGCCGAGCGCATCCTCTGCCACGCCGCTGTCGGCCAGTTCGCTCAGCGCCTGGGACAGCGAGGTCGGTGTGTCCAGCAAGCCGTACAACGCTGCGCTTGCCGCATCGAGTGGCCTAAGCCTGACCTGGCGACCCGAGCGGATCACCAGCCAGTGGCCGGCGCCTCGCTCGCCCAGGGGGGCGCCACCCTCTCCGCTCTCCAGCGCCTGCCACAGGGCTTCGACGTCATGTTGGCAACGGATGGTCCGGCTGGCCGGCCGGGCCTGGACGAGCCGCTGGTCGTCAAGGACGGCGCCGATATCGGACGCCTCCAGCGGCACTGCCTCGGCTGCGTGACTGACCTGAAGCCGGGCGTGCTCGAGTCGCGCGATATCGGCGACGAAGCGATAGGGCGCAAGCGCCGGTGCGCGCGCCAGAGCGTCGGCGAAGCCCTGGCCATAGCGGCTCAGGCGGGGATCGTCGGGGGGGCTTGTGGCCACGAAACTCGCGGCCTCGGCGCTGAAGCAGCCCTCGCCCAGCAGGGTCAGGGTATGGGGAAAGGCTTCCTTCAGGGCCTCGATCAGGCTTGAGCGAATATTGTTGCGGTAGACGTCGAGCCCGGCCTTGTGACCAAGCTGTGGTGGCGTCGCCTGGGGGCGATGCATGGCATCGATGAAGCTACGCTGCCAATCGAGCAGGCCGCTCATGGCGCTCTCCCTGTGTCTCGCGCCGAGGCGCTGGCTGCCAGGGCGGTGCTCGCATCGGCGCCGGGGCCATGGGCAGCATGCTGATGCTGGCGTGCCAGGTCGACCTCCTGCATCCAGCGCTCTAGCGTCGGCACCCGGTTGTCCCACTCGATCAAAGTGGGCAGGCCGGGACGCCGGGCGAGCACCTGGCGGTAGCGCTGCCACACCGGCTCACTGACGGCGCTGCCATGGTCGTCGATGTACAGCTCGCCGGCGGCATCGAGACTGTGGCCGGCCAGGTGCCATTCGCCGACGGCGGCCCAGGGCACCTCGTCCAGATAGGCATCCAGGTCGCGTCCCAGATTGGCGGCGCTGATATAGGCGTTGTTGACGTCGAACAGCAGCCCACAGCCGGTCGTGTCCACCAGCCGCTGGAGGAACTCGGTCTCGCTGAAGCGATTGTCGAGGCTGACGTAGAGGCTCGGGTTCTCCACCAGCAGGCGGCGGCCGAGACGGTCTTGGGTGCGTGCGATATTGTCGCCGAGGACGCGCAGCGATTCCTCGGTCAGCGGCACTGGCAGCAGGTCGTTGTAGCTGTGGCCATCGAGACGGCTCCAGGCCAGGTGCTCGGAGACCAGCGCGGGGTTCAGGTGATCGACCAGGCGTGCAAGACGCTCCAGGTGGGCCGGGTCGATGCCCTCGGCACTGCCCAGCGACAGGCCGACGCCGTGGACCGAGAGCGGGTAGCAGCGTGCCAGTTCATCGAGTCGATCCTGAAGGGGGCCGCCGGCGTTCATGTAGTTCTCGGCGTGTAGTTCGAGAAAGTCCGGGGCCTGGGGCACGTGAGCCGACTGGGCCGAGTGAGCCAGATGGACCAGCGCCTGCATATGCTGAAACTTGAGGCCGATACCGACCGCATTGGCCGCCATTGGCTGTGGCGCTGGCAAGGACGCCGAGACGGGCGTCTCGAGCGACTCGCGTGGATGGCTGGATGACAGGGAAGAGGGCATGGGCGATTCGCTATGGCTTGAGGCTTGGCGTGTGAACGTCACGGGAAGGCCGTAGCCTCCCCGTGGCGTCAGTGCTCTGGCTCAGGGGCGCTCGACCTCGCTCAGGCTGCCATTGCCGTGGGGCGTTTCGATATCGGTACAGGTGCCTTCCGGGACCAGGGTCCAGGCGTTGCCCTGGTAGTCGACAGTAGAGGTGCCGGCGCAGGTGGTGCCTGGCCCTGCCTTGCAGTCGTTCTCTCCGGCCAGGGCGACGCCGTAACACTTTTCCATGTCGCCATCGGCGGCCTGGACGGTGGCGATGGCGCCGGCTTGCGCCAGGGCGGTGGACAGCACGGCGGCCATCATGACGGAACGTTTCATTTGAAAACCCTCATATAAACGGTTGGGCGACAGCAGGACTGTCGTGACTATGTCGCCGGGGTGAGGGATACCTGACATCGCAAAAGAGGCAAAAGCGCGACAACGGACTATCTGGCGCAGGGAGAAGTTGGCTATATTGGGCGGCTGTCTAACGTTGCAGAGAAGACACTGGTGAAGAGGTGGTCGAATCGGCTGTCTTTTCGAGATTTTTTAGAAATACCGACTTTTTTGGAGAGAGCGATGAGCATTCAGCGTCACGACACCAAGACCCGCATGAGCCGCGCCGTCATCCACCACGGTGTTGCCTACCTGTGTGGTCAGGTCGCCGGACCGGACGCCCGCCAGGGGGATATCACCGCCCAGACCACCAGTATGCTGGAGCGTGTCGATGAGCTGCTGGCCGAGGTGGGCAGCGACCGCGAGCATCTGCTGAGCGCCACCATCTACCTGCAGAACGGTGAGGACTTTGCCGCCATGAACGCGGTATGGGACGCCTGGGTGCCGGAAGGCCACGCCCCCGCCCGTACCTGCGTGTGCGCGCCGATGCCGGCCAAGGAACTGAAGGTCGAGATCACCGTCACCGCCGCCGTCAAGGGCCTGTAACAGTGCCCCAGTGACCTAGCCGTTGACATAGCCGTCCGCTCGAACAACAACGCCGGCCCCGTGGCCGGCGTTGTCGTTTGTGTTGTTTTTGAGGCATTGGTCCTGGCGTCAGGGTGCGCCGGATAAAACGCCTGTGCCGCCCTTCAAGACGTCTTGTCTTCAGCGCAGGCAGGGGTCTTCCATGGGCGGCTCACAGGGCCTCAGACGGCGAGCCAGGGCGTCGACGGCGATATTGAGCAGGGCGGTGATCACCAGCAGGGCGAAGGCCACGTCGAACATCAAGGTCTGGAAGGCGTCATCGATATTGTCGCCGAGGGTGGCGACCCCGAGCATGCCGAGCAGGGCGCTTTCGCGCAGGATCACCTCGGCGCGGTAGTAGACCAGCGCCAGCATGCCCGGGTACAGCCGGGGCAACAGCTCGTAGGCCAGCCGTCCCGAGGCCGGGAGTCCCGGCATCCCGGGCTCGATGGCCTGGGCGTGGCGACATACCAGAAAGGCGATCAGGGCGCCGTTATGCAGCGCCAGGGCCAGCCAGGCCGGCAGCAGCGATGGCCCCAGCAGCAACAGGAAGACGAAGGCCAGCATCAGCTCCGGGGTCGAGCGCAGAAAGATCAGCAGACCCTGGCCGATGCCCTGGCTGACGCGATTGCCGAAGTGGCGCGATGCCAGGGGCCACAGCACCAGGGCGAGCAGCAGGGCGCCGACGGTGCCGAGCAGCCCCAGCAGCAGGGTATTGGCCACCGCGCCGACGAGGTCGGGCAGTTCGGCCAGCCAGCGGAGCACACCGCCGATGTCGCCCTCAAGCAAAGCGCGGGGCCAGATGTCTACGCTGACGAAGCGCCATAACAGGCCTGGGTCGATCTCGGGCCAGGGTCCCAGCAACCACACGCTGGCCAGCCCCAGCGGCAGCAGCAGGCGCCGATGGGCCCACCAAGGCAGGGTGGCGATCAGCAGGTAAAAGGCCCACAGCAGGGCACCGGCCTCGAAGTAGCGGCCCTCGCGAAAGGCGCTCTCGAGCTGGTAGCCCAGCGTCGGCAGACCGACAAAACCCAGCAGCACGCTGCTTCTGAGCGCGCACTCGAAGCGGTAGCGGGTGTAGGCGGCCAGTTGGGCGAAGGCCTGGGGCAGCTCGGTATAGGCCAGCCGGGCAAGGCGCCCGGTACCCTCGGGCAGCGCCGCCTGGGGCGCCTGGGGCGTCTGCTCGAGGATCTCGGCGTAGACCTTGGCGAAGATGCCGGCGTAGGGGATCGCCAGGGCCGCCAGGGCGGTCAGCGCGGACAACCCGAACACCTGCAGGAACAGCAGCGCCCAGAACAGCTCATGTACCGCCCGCACCGCGGCACTGGCCGCGCGCACCAGGCGTGAGCGGGCGTAGACCAGCGCCAGGGGCAGCCCCAGCACCACGCCGGCCAGGGTGCCCCAGAAGGCCACCGCAATGGTCAGGCCGATGGCCTGCAGGGGCGTCTCGATGGCGCCGAAGTCAGGCAGCGCCAGGCCCATTGCCATGCGTCCGAGTTCGCCCCAGGGGTCGCGGCTCAATACTTCGAGGTCGGCCAGCGGAATCGCCAGGACAGCCAGCACCACCAGCCACAGGCTGTGGCGTGCCAGGCGGGCACCGATACCGTCGCCGGCCAACAGGCCTGGGCGTGTCGCTTGCGCGGCGCTCACGATCGTGCCTGCTCCTCGCCGGCCTGGTGCGAGGCGTGGCGAGTGCTGGCCTCGGCCGGCGAATCGCTGTTGTCGTCGCGGGCAGGGCTGGGAGCAGCGGGAGAGGAGGCCGTGCGTGACGCACTGGGGTAGAGCGCGTCGAGATCATCGAGGCTTAGATCTTCGCTGGGCGCGTCGAGCACCACGCGACCGTCGGCCAGCCCCCAGACGCGATCGAAGTGGCTCAGCGCCAGCTCGCGCTGGTGCAGCGCCATCACCGTGGTAGCGTGCTGGGCATCGATTCGATCGAGCAGCGCCATGGCCTGGTGGGGGTCGACGCTGGCGACCGGCTCGTCACCGAGAAAGACCTGGCGGCGCTGATAGAGCGCACGGGCGATGGCGACCCGCTGGCGCTGGCCACCCGACAGCCGACCTACCGGGCGCCTGATGGCGCCTTCGAGCCCTAGTTCAGCGCACAGACTTGCGACATCTTCCCAGGCCTGGCGCAGCGGCCTGACCAGGTTCCACAGGTTGACCAGCGCCGAGTGGCGCTCCAGCCTGCCCATGTAGACGTTGTGGTAGACCGATAGCTGAGGCACCAGGCCGTGGTACTGGGGACACCAGGCGGCGTGGCGGCCAAGACGGCGGCGCAGCTCCGCCAGCAGGGTGGACTTGCCGACGCCGCTTTCCCCGAGCAGGGCGACGCGCTCGCCGGGCGCAAGGCGCAGGTGGACGTCATGCAGCACCGTATGGTCGGCGTGGCCCAGGTCGACCCCGCCGAGGATCAGTGTCGGGAAGTCACCGTGGCCGTTGTCCCGGCCGCCGGTGACCTGACGTTGGCCATCGTCCATCAGCGCAGCAGGCCGAGGCTCTCGGCGACCGTCTCGATGGGGGCGTACATGCTGTTGTCGGCGGGAATGAAGCCGGAACGCGGGAAGCTCTCCAGCAGTTCGGGATCTTCCATCTCGAGCAGTGCCTGGCGAACCCTGTCGGTAAAGCCTTCGCCGAAGGCCTCATCGGCGTCGCCGCGCAGGGTCCACTGGTAGTCCGGGTAGCTTGGGGTAGACCAGATCACGCTGACCTTGTCGGTGTCGACATCGCCATTTTCCAGCGCCGCGTCCCACACCTTGAAGTTGACCGCGCCCAGCTCGTAGGTGCCGGCCTCGACCAGGGCGATGGTGCGTGAGTGATCACCGGAGAAGCCGACCCGTGAGAACAGCTCTTCCGGCGCGGCGTCGAAGCGCTCGCGCAGGTAGTGCTCCGGCATCAGGCGGCCGGAAGTGGAGGTCTTGGCGCCAAAGGTGAAGGTCTTGCCCTCGATCTCTTCGGGCAGCTGGTCGGCGGCCTCGAGTCCGGTGCTGGAGTGGGCGATGAAATAGCTCTCGAAGGCCGCATCCTCGACGCCCTGGGCCAGCGCCTGGGAACCGGGCACCAGACGACGGGCCTGGACACCGGACAGACCGCCGAACCAGGCCAGCTGAACCTGGTCGTTGCGGAAGGCGGTGACCGCCGCACCGTAGGACTTCACCGGCACGTACTCGACCTCGACCTCGAGCGTCTCGGACAGATAGTCGGCCACCCGCGAGAAGCGCTCCACCAGACGCGATTCGTCCTCGTCGGGGATGGCGGTGAAGCGGAAGGTCTCGGTCTGCTCGGCCAGCGTCGGCAGGCTGAACAGCCCCAGGCTCAAGACGGTCAGAACGGAGGTCAGGGATGGCAGTGATCGCATGAGGCTTCCTGGCAATGGTATGGATGGCGGCGTGCGGACAGGGACACAAGACAGGCCGCTATTGTTGTGCCAATACGCTAAGGAGGCAAGCCGAGGAGCGGGCCTGACGTTGTTGTCACTCGTCGACGCTGTACCTTGTGCTGCGCAGACTGTCCTTGATCTTCTTTAGGTGGTGCAGGAAGTCCTCGCCGCGACGCAGGGTGACGCCGGTGGCCAGCACGTCGATCAGCGCAAGCTGTACCATGCGTGAGGTCATCGGCATGTAGTGGTCGGTGTCTTCGGGCGCGCTGACCGCAAGGGTTTCGGTGCACTGGCGCGACAAAGGTGAGTCCGGCGCGGTGATACCGAGCACCACGGCACCGTTTTCACGGGCCAGGGCGGCGATGTCGACCAGTTCCCGGGTGCGCCCGGTATAGGACAGTACCACCACCACGTCGCCGGTGTGGCAGGCCGAGGCGACCATGCGTTGCATCAGTACGTCGATGTAGGCGCTGACCGGCAGGTTGAAGCGAAAGAACTTGTGCTGGGCGTCCTGGGCCACCGCGCCGGAGGCACCGAGTCCGAAGAAGTGGATCTGCTTGGCCTGGATCAGGTAGTCGACCATGCGCTCGATGCGCTCGGGAGCGACCTCCCGACTGGCGAGGTCCAGCGCCGCGATGGTGGCGCCGAAGATTTTGCCGCTGTAGGCCTCGGCACCGTCATCGGGTTCCACCGCCTGGCTGACATAGGGGGTGCCGCCGGCCAGGCTCTGGGCCAGCTGGATCTTGAAGTCGGGATAGCCCTTGGCCTCGAAATTTCGGCAGAAGCGATTGACGGTGGGTTCGCTGACCGAGGCAGCTTGAGCCAAACTGGCGATACTCATGCCGGTTGCAGCGGCGGGGTCGGCCAGAATGACGTCGGCGACCTTGCGCTCGGAGCGGTTGAGCTCGTCGAGGCGGGTGCGAATGCGTTCGATAAGGTCGTGGCGAACCATGGTCGAGGTCGGCTCCGTGACGAAAGGCGCGGGCAACTGCGCGGTGGTGCGCGGGCAGCGGCGCATTTATTGGGGTACCCGAGACAATTCTCTCTGGGGATGTGGTGATTTAACTACGTATTGGCGGCTATCCTAGCGCTCCACCGATCTACATCCAACGTATAAGCGCGCCAGTGGGATATTTTGTGTAAGTTTACAAAATATTTTTCAATCTGGCCGTCGAAAGTTGACCATTTTTTTGTAAACTTAGATACCCTGACGGTGAGCAGGACACATCTCGCTCGATAGCCTTCTGCGATATCCAGGGGTCTACCACCAAACGAGGACGGTTATGACACGACACACCCGATCCGGTGACGCCGAGCGTACCGACATCGATCTGGCGTTGTTCGGCGCCCTGGGCGACCTGTCTCGCCGCAAGCTGTTCCCGGCGCTCTACCAGCTGGACCGCGAAGGACTCTTGCATGACGACACCCGGCTTCTTGGCCTGGCGCGTCAGGACATCGACCAGGAGGCCTTCCGCGAGCGCATCCATGGCTCCTTGAAGGAATACGTCAAGTCGAGCGAGCTCGATGACAAGGTGGTCGCCCGTTTCCTCGATCGCCTGTCCTTCCTGTCGGTGGACTTCACCACGGTGGAAGGCTATGGCGCCATCGCCGAGTGGCGTGAGCAGGGCGGTCAGCAGCGCCCGTTGGTGGTCTATCTGGCGGTGGGGGCGAGCCTGTATGGCGATATCTGCCGCCACCTCGAGGCCAGTGGCAGCCTGGACGAGCAAAGCCGCGTGGTGGTGGAGAAGCCGATCGGCTACGACCTGGAGTCGTCGCGGGAGGTCAACGATGCGGTGGGGGCGGTGTTCCCCGAGTCGCGGGTCTATCGTATCGACCACTACCTGGGCAAGGAGACGGTGCAGAACCTGATCGCACTGCGCTTTGCCAATCCGCTGTTCGGAACCCAGTGGAACCAGAACCATATTTCCCACGTGGAGATCACGGTGGCCGAGAAGGTCGGCATCGAGGGCCGCTGGGGCTACTTCGACGAGGCTGGCCAGCTCAGGGACATGGTCCAGAACCACCTGCTGCAGCTGGTCTGCCTGATCGCCATGGACCCGCCGGCCAACCTCGACGCCGACGCCATCCGCGACGAGAAGGTCAAGGTGCTCAAGGCGCTCAAGCCATTCACCGACGACATGATCGGACGTGACGTGGTGCGCGGACAGTACACCGCCGGCACCAGCGACGGCACCAGTGTACCCGGCTATCTCGAGGAAGAAGGCGCCAATACCCGCAGCCATACCGAGACCTTCGTGGCGATGAAGACCGAGGTGTCCAACTGGCGCTGGGCCGGCGTGCCCTTCTACCTGCGTACCGGCAAGCGCATGCCCGAGAAGCTGTCACAGATCGTGATCCACTTCCGTCAGCAGCCGCACTATATCTTCGACCCGGATCAGCGGGCGCTGGCCGCCAACAAGCTGATCATCCGGCTGCAGCCGGAGGAAGGTATCCGCCTCGAGGTGCTGACCAAGGACAGTGGTCTCGACAAGGGCATGCGCCTGCGCCGTGGCCCGCTGCACCTGGACTTCAACAGCGCCTTCCCCAAGGCACGTATCCCCGACGCCTACGAGCGTCTGCTGCTCGAAGTCATGAAGGGCCAGCAGTACCTGTTCGTTCGGCGTGACGAGGTCGAGCATGCCTGGCACTGGTGCGACGAGCTGATCGCTACCTGGCAGGATCGTGACGAGCCGCCGCGCCGCTATCCGGCAGGCTCCTGGGGACCGGTGGCCTCCATCGCCATGATCACCCAGGACGGACGCAGCTGGTACGAGGACTACTGACATGAGCAGCGAGCAACTTTCTCCGTCTCCCCGAGAGCAACTGGCGCACCAGTTGGCGCAGACTGTGGCCACGGCGCTGCGCGAGGATCTGTCGTCCCAGGATCGCGCCCTGCTGATCGTGTCCGGCGGCTCCACCCCGGTGCCGTTCTTCGAGGCACTGTCCCAGGAAACACTGCCCTGGGATCGGGTCGACGTGACCCTGGCCGACGAGCGCTGGGTCGCTGCCGAGGCCGACGATTCCAACGCCCGGCTGGTCAGGAAGCACCTGCTGATCAACCGGGCCGAGGCGGCCACCTTTGTCCCGCTCACCACCGAACACGATACCCCCGAGGAAGGCACCGACGAGGTCGCCCAGCGACTGACGGGCCTGTCCTGGCCGGCATCGGTAGTCATCCTGGGGATGGGCGGCGATGGCCATACCGCCTCACTATTTCCTGACAGTCGCGAACTGGACCTGGCACTGAGCACCGATGCCCATGTGGTGGCGGTGCGCACACCGAGCCAGCCCCAGGCGCGCATTACCCTGAGCGCCGAGCGCCTGCACCATGCCCGCCGCCATTACCTGCACCTGACCGGTGACGACAAGCGCGCCGTGCTGGGAAGCGCCATGGCCGGTGACAACGTACGTGAACTGCCCATTCGTGCCTTTCTTAGCTGCCCGCTGGCCGTCTACTGGGCGCCCTGATTTCCTGGAGCCACGCTCATGACCATTGAAAAACAGCTTCCGTCTACCCGCACCACCGAGCTCGACAGCATCTGCCTGAAGGCCGAGGTGATCCCGGTGATCGTCATCGATCGCATCGAGGACGCCGTGCCCATGGGCCGCGCCCTGGTCGAAGGTGGTCTCAGCGTGCTCGAGGTGACCCTGCGCACCGACTGCGCGATCGAGGCCATCGCCCGGCTGAAGAAGGAGCTGCCCCAGGCCAGCATCGCCGCCGGTACCGTGCTGACACCTGCCCAGTATCGTCAGGTCGAGCAGGCCGGTGCCGACTTCGTGGTGACCCCGGGCGCCACCGAGGCGCTTTACCGTTACGGCGTCGAGAGCCCGGTGCCGATGCTGCCGGGGGTGGCCACCATCTCCGAGCTGATGACCGGCTGGCAGTACGGCTATCGTCGCTTCAAGTTCTTCCCGGCCGAAGCCAGCGGTGGCGTCAAGGCGCTCAAGGCCTTCGCCGGCCCCATTGGCGAGGCTCGCTTCTGCCCCACCGGCGGCATCAACCTGGGCAACGCCTCCGAGTACCTGGCGCTGCCTAACGTCATGTGCGTGGGCGGCTCCTGGCTGACCCCGAAGTCGCTGGTCGACGCCGGTGACTGGGACGCCATCCGCGCCCTGGCCAAGGAAGCCGCGGATCGTTTCCATCACTGAAGCCATCACCGAATGCTCGATGACGAAGCGGCGCTGGCCGCTTCGTCATGATTCCTGAGCTCTCTGCACCGGAAGGGCGTCATGCCTATCCATGTGCTCTCTCGACAGCTGGTGCTGTCCTTGATCCGGCCTCTGGCCGGATTTTTTTTGTCCGCCGCCATGGGATGATGGTTGCCTGAGCGAGCGGAGAAAACCTATGAAACTGTTGATACTGGGCGCGACGGGGTTGGTGGGTAGCGAGGCGCTGCGCCAGGCATTGGCCCATCCCGACGTCACCGAGGTGCGGGCACCGGTACGCCGACCGCTGACGCTGGAGCACCCAAGGCTAGCCGCCCCGGTCGTCGATTTCGCCGATCTGGAGTCACTGCGACCGGACAAGACTGGACGAGGTGATGCACAGGCGCTGGCGGGGAATGACGAGTGGTGGAAGGCGGATGGCGTGATCTGCGCACTGGGCACCACCCTCAAGGCCGCCGGCTCGCGAGAGGCCTTTCGACGTGTGGATCTCGAGTTGCCGCTGTGGTTTGCGCGCCGCGCCAGAGCCGCCGGTGCCGAACGCTTTGCCTTGAACTCGGCGCTAGGCGCCGATCGTGGCTCGCGCTTCTTCTACTCCCGGGTCAAGGGCGAACTGGAAGCCGAGTTGCTCGACCTCGACTACCCCAGCCTGACCTTGGTCAGGCCGGGCCTGATCGACGGTGAGCGAGCCGAGGTGCGCCACGCCGAGCGCCTGGGGCTCGCGCTTTCTCGCGGTCTGCGTCCGCTGCTGCCGCGCCAGTGGCGACCCAGTCCGGTGGCCCGCATCGCCGAGGCGCTGGTGCAGGGCGCCATCAGCGCGCCAGCCGGAAGGCATCTGGTGCAGGCCAGGGACCTGGCCTGACCCAAGCCGTCAACGCAGTGATGGAATAGGCCGTCAATGAAGCTAGGATTGCTTTACCGCGTGCTAGGACTACCAGGACTGCGCTTTCTGCTACTGGTGGTGGGGTACAGCGTCGGTCATGAGATCGCCGATTACCTGGGCAGGGAGTATCGGGGTGGTGTGTCCTGGGGGATGACCCTGGGCTACCACTCGTGGGGGGTTGTGTTGCTGTCGCTGGTCGAAGGAGTCGTGGTGTACCGCTGGTCGCGGCGCTGGGTCAGGCTCGAGTGGTTGGCGGCAACGATCACCGCGGCCATCGTGCTGACCTGCACGGGGATCCTGACTGGATACTCGGGCGCATGGGCGCACCCTTATCGTCTGGCCTGGTTCCAGGGCTGCGCGGTGGCTGCCATCTTTCTGCCGCTGATCGTCCACAGGCTGGTCAATCGCTGGCGCCATGCCAGGGCGGGGAGGCGATAGGCCCTGGCATGGCGGCGGGGGACTTTCGGGTCACCCGAGGTTGTCGTGATGTCAGCTGTCGATCACGTCTTCGCGGCGCGGCAGGGCCGCGTAGGCGCCGGGGCGCGTCACCGCGTGGGCGCCGCAGCGACAGGCCAGGGTCAGGGCGCGTTCGAGGAAGGCCTCGTCGTGCTGCCAGTTGGGGCGCTGCCAGTCGTGGTCGGCCAGAGCCGCCAGCAGACCGCCGATAAAGGCATCGCCACCGGCGGTGGTATCGACCGCCTTGACTGGCGGCGGTGTCATGCGCTTGACGCCCTGGGTGGTGTGGGCGGCGACCGCACCGGGACCATCGGTGATCACGATCAGGCGAGCACCGGCGGCCAGGCGTTCGGCCAGCCAGTCGTCACGTGGGTGATCACCCCGCAGGGCGTCGAGTTCATCGGTGGACAGCTTGATCAGGTCGGCCTGGTCGAGCAGGCGGGTGACCAGGCCGACGTCGATGCTGTGCTCGGGCCAGAGGTTGTGACGCAGGTTGGCATCGACGCTGACCAGACAGCCTGCCCGGGAGGCCATCTCGGTGATCGCCAGGGAGGTGGCGGCGATGGCATCGTCCGTAAGGCTGTTGCTGCACAGGTGGACGATGGCGGGCTCGCTGAACACTCCATGGGGCAGATGCTCGGTGCGATACAACAGGTCGGCGGCGGGAGGACGATAGAAGTCGAAGGTGCGCTCGCCGTCTGCGTCGCGGGAGACGAAGGCCAGGGCGGTGCGGGCCTCGCGGGTGCGTGATACGCCGGAGACGTCGACGCCGTGGTGCTCGAGCTCACAGGCCAGGAAGTCGCCGAAGTGGTCGTCGCCCAGCATGCCGAGAAAGCGACTGGTCAGTCCCAGCCGCGCACAGGCCACGGCCACGTTGGCCGGCGCGCCACCGGCGTAGGGGGTGAAGGTCTCTGGTCCCTCGGCGGCATCACCGAGACGACTGGAGAGCATGTCGACCAGGGCTTCACCAAAGGCGATCACGGGGGTCATGGCGGGATTCCTCGTCGATCAGTGGTTGTCGGCCAGCGACAGGGTGGTGCCGAGCATATGCTGGGCGCCGGGTACCAGCCACACCGGATCGAGGCGGGTGTTGGCGGACTCGACGCACAGAAAACGGCGGGCGGCGTCCAGCGGGGTGTCCGGGTTGGGTGTCTCGCCGGGATTCCACACCACCACCGAGTCGCTGTTCTGGCGAGCCACTCGCAGGCGGCGCTGGCCGTCATCGAGCACCACCTCGGCGTTGGAATGATAGATACGATCGACGCCTTCACGGACCCCGAACTCACCCACCTGCTCGCTCTCGGCGAAGCCCTTGAGCTTGTCCAGGTAGCGGGCCCCGACGAGGCCTTCGACGCGGCAGGCGAAGACCTGATCCACCGCCAGATAGCTGTGCAGGGCGGCGGTCATCTTCACCGGCGTCTCGCCCAGGTGCTCGGTGATCAGCTCCACGTGCAGACGCTGGGCGTTGGCCTGGACCACCGCACGGGGATGCAACTGGCTGTGCAGGCGCTGTGGCAGTGACAGGTGCACCTCGACGCCGTCTTCGTGCTCGTCCACCGCGTCCAGTTGCCAGTCGGCCTTGCGCGCCGGGCCGTGCATCGGGCCGGAGCGGTCGGGGGACTCGTCGGCGGTGTTCTCGTCGGCGAACCACGGCCAGCACAGGGGGATGCCGCCACGAATCGCACCCGGCACGTCCTGGGGCGTGGGGGTCACCCACAGCCAGCCAGCGGGCACCAGAGGATCATCCGCACCGCTGTCGACGGTGGCTTTGGCGGGAGAAGCGCCTGCGGCTCGCGTGGGGTCGGGCGCGGGAGATGCGCCTGCGGCTCGCGTGGCGTCGGGCGCAGGTTGAAAGTGAAGCACCTGGGCGCCCTGCAACGAGATCGCCAGCTGGCCCCAGCTCTCGTTGGCCACCCAGATGTCGCGGCCGGCCCAGTGGATGTGCCCCTGGCCCTCTACCTCGTCGATACGTGTCTTGAGCGTTGCCGGAATCATTCGACCTCCTCGTTGTGGAGCGCCTCGGCGGCGCCCAGCAGCCCCGTCCACGGGGCCGTGACCACCTGGATGGAGATGGCTTCGTTGTAAGGGCGCATCCTTCCCTTGTTGCAGAAGGCGCTGAGAAACCCACTGTGAGGCAGCCAGTCGATCAGCCGTGGCACGATGCCACCACACAGGTAGACGCCGCCTCTCGCACCCAGGGTCAGCGCAGCGTCGCCCGCCACGTCGCCGAGGATCTTGAGAAAGCGCAGAATGGTATCACGCCCCAGAGGGTCGCCGCGGTTGGCGGCCTCGGTGACCTGAGCCGGCGTGGTGGCGCTGGCCTCCAGACCATCGATCTCGGCCAGTACTCGGTAAAGGTCGAGCAGGCCCTGGCCGCACAGGATGCGTTCCACACTGACCCGGCCATAGCGACGGTGGAGGCGTCGATAGATCTCGAGCTCCTGTTCGTCGGTGGGCGCGAAGCTGGCATGGCCACCCTCGTTGGGTAGTGGCACCCAGGCGCGCCGTGCCGGGAAGAGGCCAGCCATGCCGAGGCCAGTGCCCGGTCCGATGACCAGTCGAGCGGCGTGCCCTTCGGCCTCGCCGGTCTGGATGCTGACCAGATCATGCGAATCGACGTGGGGGACGCCGAGCGCCTGAGCCATGAAGTCGTTGATGACCTTGAAGTCATCCAGGGCAAGGTCACGCTTGACCTCGCCCTTCAGGAAGCTCCAGTGATTGTTGGACATGCTGACCCGTTCGGCGTGCACCGGACAGGCGAACGCCAGGCACGCCTCCCGCGGGGCCTTCTCGCCGCTGGCGCCCACCCGCTCGAGGTAGTCACGGGCAGCTTCCACCACGCCGGGATAGTCGGCACAGGGCAGGGTCAGGATGTCGTGGGGGGCAGTCTTGCCCGGCGACACCAGCGCGAAGCGTGCGTTGGTGCCGCCGATGTCCCCGATCAGCGCTTGGCGTGTCATGGGCGAACTCAGGCGTCCTCGTCGTGGATCTGTCCCTGCTGGCGCTCGAGGTCGTCGGCCTCGAAGCCACCGAAGACGCCGGCGCCTTCCTCGGCGCCCATGGCCAGGTGACGGTAGCCGCCGAACAGCTCGCGACCCAGACCCACATGGTAGTGGTCCAGTTCGGCCACGCGCTTGGGACGATCCCGCCATTCGGCGTCGCTGAGCACGACAGACAGCTCGCCCTTGTCGGCGTCCAGGCGCACCACATCGCCATCACGCAGCCTGGCCAGCGGGCCACCGTCCAGCGCCTCCGGAGTCATGTGGATGGCCGCAGGTACCTTGCCCGAGGCACCGGACATGCGCCCGTCGGTGACCAGGGCAACCTTGTAGCCGCGATCCTGCAGGACGCCCAGGTAGGGGGTCAGCTTGTGCAGTTCGGGCATGCCATTGGCCTTGGGGCCCTGGAAGCGCACCACCACGATGACGTCACGGTCGAGATCGCCGGCATCGAAGGCGGCCTTGAGGTCGTTCTGTTCCTCGAAGATCTTGATCGGCGCCTCGACGACCCGGTGCTGAGCCTCTACCGCCGACACCTTGATGACGCCACGGCCGAGATTACCCTCGAGCACGTTGAGGCCACCGGTAGCGGCAAAGGCGTTGGATACCGGGCGCAGCACGTCCGGGTCGAGGCTTTCCAGGGGGCCTTCGCGCCACACCAGCTTGCCATCCTCGAGGAAGGGCTCCTGGGTGTAGGCGGTCAGGTCGGTGCCGAATATCGTCGGGATGTCGCCGTGGATCAGGCCCGCGCCGAGCAGCTCCCGGATCAGCAGGCTCATGCCGCCTGCGGCCTGGAAGTGGTTGATATCGGCCTGGCCGTTGGGATAGACCCGGGTCAGGCTGGGCACCGCGGAGGACAGCTCCGAGAAGTCATCCCAGTTGATGGTGATACCCGCCGCCGCGGCCATGGCCACCAGGTGCATGGTGTGGTTGGTGGAGCCGCCGGAGGCCAAGAGGCCGACCATGGCGTTGACGATGGCACGCTCGTCGATCTGGCGATAGAACGGACGGTAGTCGCCGCCGGGCTCGGTATTGCGGATCGTCTGTTCGGTGGCGAAACGAGTCAGCGCTTCGCGCATGTCGGTACCGGGGTTGACGAAGGAAGCGCCCGGCAGGTGCAGCCCCATGAACTCCATCATCAGCTGGTTGGAGTTGGCGGTGCCGTAGAAGGTGCAGGTACCGGGGCTGTGGTAGCTCTCGGACTCGGCTTCCAGCAGCTCGTCACGGCCGACCTTGCCCTCGGCGAACAGCTGACGGACGCGGGCCTTTTCCTTGTTGGGCAGGCCGCTGGGCATGGGCCCGGCCGGGATGAAGGTAGTCGGCAGGTGGCCGAAGCGCGCCGCGCCGATGAACAAGCCCGGCACGATCTTGTCGCATACGCCAAGATAGAGGGCGGCGTCGAACATGTTGTGCGACAGGCCCACGGCGGTGGCCATGGCGATGACGTCGCGGGAGAACAGCGACAGCTCCATGCCCGGCTGGCCCTGGGTGACGCCGTCGCACATGGCCGGCACACCGCCGGCGAACTGGGCAGTAGAGCCCATCTGGCGGGCGCTTTCGCGAATCACCTCGGGAAAGGTCTCGAACGGCTGGTGCGCCGACAGCATGTCGTTGTACGACGAGATGATGCCGAGGTTGGCGCTATTCATCAGCTTGAGCTGATTCTTGTCCTCGCTGCCGCACGCGGCAAAGCCGTGGGCCAGGTTGCCGCAGGACAGTTCGGAGCGATGGACGCCGCGACGATGCTGGGCCTCCATGCGCTCTTCGTAGAGGGCGCGCCTTTGCCGGGAGCGCTCACGGATGCGCTCGGTGACGCGGGCGACGGTGGGATCGAGCGAAGAAGCTTGCTGGCTAGCCATGGTCAACCTCAGACGTGTTGATGCGGGTCAGGTACGTAACTTTACCAAATAAAAAGCCAATTTCCTCCCCCTTGACCGAGTGCTTTGGTCGAATATGTAGTTTTTTTACAGGGAGTGGCCGGTGGTCGCCGCCTTCGACGATCTCGGCGACGAGCACCTCCAAAGTCTGGCACTCTGTGGCTGAATCGCAAAGCGCAAGGAGTGGGTTGTGACGCCATCATCCCCGCAGCAAGAACAGGGCGGCCACGCCGAGGAAGGTCTTTCGGTCAAGTGCCTGGAGACCGTCGCCGAGGTGCCGGCCGAGCACTGGAACGCCCTGGTGGACCCGGACCACCCCTTTGCCCGTCACGAATTTCTCGATGCGCTGGAGGCCACCGGTGCGGTGGGGGAGGGCACCGGTTGGCAGCCCCGACATCTGACGCTGTGGCGAGGGGCGCGACTGGTAGGCCTGCTGCCGTACTACCTCAAGGAGCACTCCTGGGGCGAGTACGTGTTCGACTGGAGCTGGGCGGATGCCTGGGAGCGTGCCGGGGGACGCTACTACCCCAAGGCGGTGAGCGCGATCCCCTTCACCCCGGCGCCAGGCCCGCGCCTGGCACTGGCAGAAGGTGAAGACGAGCAGACCGTCATGGCCATGCTGGCGAGCCAGTGGCAAGACGACCCCGGGCTATCGGGCTGGCATCTGCTGTTTGCCGAGGACTCGGAGGTGGCCGCCTGGCGACAGGCCTGTCCGGGCCTGATCGCCCGAAGCGGCGTGCAGTTTCAATGGCGAGACGAGGGCTTCGGCGACTTCGAGGGATTCCTGGCGGCGATGACCTCGAAACGGCGCAAGGAAGTAAGACGCGAGCGTCGCCGTGTCGCCGATCAGGGCATCGAACTGCGGCGCCTCGAGGGCAGCGAGATCGACGAAGCGGCGATCCGCCACTTCTTTCGCTGCTATCGCATCACCTATCTCGAAAGAGGTACGACAGGATATCTAAGCGAGGTATTTTTTCAGCGGCTTCGCCGTCATATGCCGGAAAACCTTGTGCTTGTTCAAGCTTTTGTCGAAGGCCGCCCGGTGGCCGCCGCGCTCTGCCTTCAGGGAACTCGAACCCTCTACGGTCGCTACTGGGGCAGCGAGGTGCTGGCCGACTGTTTGCACTTCGAGGCCTGCTACTACCAGGGTATCGAGCACTGCCTTGCGCGAGGCCTCGACTGCTTTGACCCCGGTACCCAGGGTGAGCACAAGGTGTCCCGGGGCTTCGTCCCCCGCCGGCTGACGTCCTTGCATCATGTCAATGATCCCCGCCTCAACGATGCGGTAGCGCGATTTTGTCAAGAGGAAGCCCGACAGCTCGAACTGTATGTGGCGGCGGCCCACCGTGGACTACCGTTTCGAGGTAGAGCGTAATACGGTGCTATGATTCAACCGATACTCATGTGAGATAACGATTACATTACGCAGGCGCAGATGGATCGAGAGCGGTCGGGTTCGTCGTCGCGTTGGCGCGACAGTCCGATCGTTGCTGGTGTCTGCGGGCGGTTGGGTTCAGGGGACAGGCGATGGACGTCAAGCAACGTTGCAGTTGGTGGATCGGCGACCCCGGTGGTCGTGCCGGCCACCTGCTGGAGGGATTGCAGTCGAGTGGCTGGCAGATGCATCCGCTGGTGTCGCCGCTGTCGGATTGCCGCTTGCAGCCTGATGACCCTTGCCGGGTCGGCATCATGGTACTGGAGGACCTGTCCTGTCAGGACCTGCGCCATCTGGAACCGCTGATCCTGAAAAGCGAAAGGCCCTGGATCGCGGTCGGCACCTCGGATCAGTGTGACGACCCCGAGATGCGTCGCATCATGGCCCACCTGAGCCACTCCCTGGTGTCGCCCCAGGTGGATCTGCTACGCCTGTCGATCCTGATGGAGCACGCTGCGGAACTGTCGATGCTGCAGCAGCGCGACCGTGAAGAACAGCGCATGTCGGCCGCCGCCGAAGACAGCGAGTACGAGTTCGTCGGTACGACGCCGGTGATGTGGAACCTGTTCAAGACCATCCGCAAGGTGGCGGTGGTCGATGCCCCGGTGTTCATCAGCGGGGAGTCCGGTACCGGCAAGGAGCTGACGGCCCAGGCCATCCACGAGCGCTCCACGCGTTCGCGCCAGCCCTTTCACGCCATCAACTGCGGCGCCCTGCCCGAGCATTTGATTCAGTCAGAGCTGTTCGGCCACGAGAAGGGCGCCTTCACAGGTGCCTCGCAACGCAAGATCGGTCGTATCGAGGCGGCCGACGGTGGCACCCTGTTCCTCGACGAGATCGGCGACCTGCCGCTGGAGCTTCAGGTCAACCTGCTGCGCTTTCTGGAAATGCGCTGTATCCAGCGCGTCGGTGGGCTCGAGGATATTCCGGTGGACGTGCGCATCGTCGCCGCGACCCACGTCAATCTCGAGCTGGCGGTGAAGGAGGGACGCTTTCGGGAGGATCTCTATCACCGGCTCAATGTGCTCCAGGTGCAGGTACCTGCCTTGCGCGAGCACTCGGAAGATATCGAGATCCTGGCGCGTTTCTTCTTCGAGCGCTTCTCCTGCGAGAAGGCCTCCTGTCTGAAAGGCTTTTCCCGAGAGGCGCTCTCGGTGATGCAGCGCTACCATTGGCCCGGCAACGTCCGCGAGCTGATCAATCGGGTTCGCCGGGCCATGGTGATGTGCGAAAACCGCCTGATCCAGCCCGAGGACCTCGGCATCGAACGGCGTGGCTTGAACCGCCACCAGATAACGCTTGAAGAGGTTCGCGAGGAAGCCGAGCGTGATGCGCTGCTCTCGGCGCTGGGGCGCAACAAGTACCGGGTCAACGCCGCCGCCAAGGAACTTGGCGTCTCCCGGGTGACCATCTATCGGTTGCTCGACAAGCACGGTATTTCACGTACGCCTCCCCAGGAGGCCGCCTTCTCCTGACGGCCTAGGCGCTGTCCGAAAAGTCGACGAGCGAAGGTTAGACAAGGCAAAAATCGGTGAGAAAGCGCAGTTTACGGGGTGTAAATGAGCATTTTGATCCGATTTTTAACGCCGTATTACCGAGCGCAGGCACTTTTCAGACAAGCCCTAGTGCCATCGATTCTGTTCGGGCGATGTACAAGAGGCGTTATCGGCAGGTCTCTCCTCGCAGCGCTCTCTTCTCTCTATATGACATCTCGGCTATATGACCTCTCGGCAAACCACTCTTTAATAGCCCCGCTGCAAGCGGGGCTTTTTGCATCCAGGTTCCGGTGCTCTGCTATCTGGGGGCTTTCTATCGCCCTGGCATCTGGGTCCTTCTATCACCCTGGTATCTGCGTCCTTCTATCACCCTTGTATCTGCGCTCTGACATCCGGATCCGATTATCGACGTTGAGAGATCGCGGCAAGATGTCGACGCTATGCGGACGAAGCTGATGCTTCGTACTCCCGAAAAATGGGCCTGGCGCAAAAGTGTTGCTTTGTTGAAACATTGGCCAGAAGGACAGTGTTGAAGTGGTGAATGTCTAAAAAATACCTTTTATATCAGTATATTGCTTGTTGATGGGTCAGTTTTAACTGTGCTCAATCATGCGATTTCTGACATTTCTCCCCCATCCGTACAAGGTGCCGGCTTCCCTCGTAACGCGAATGTCGTCCTTGAACACACCCTGCCACATTTTTTTGCTGTTTCTTCTGAAACCCCCGCCTCGCGGGCCCTTCAGCACGATAGTGCCAGGCTGGCAGCGTCGCTTTGCCTGTTTGTCGCTATCGCTCAGTTCTGTGCTGTACCAGTAACGGTACTTTTTGGAAAACCACCGACAAAACAGATAGTTGACGATGTTTTGTGCTGTTTTTTCTCATCGGCTGAAGGTGCGTTGTTTCATCCGCTTAACACTCTTCATTTCGCACAAAAATAAAAATGCCTATAAATCAACAGATTATAAGTTGGCACGGCGATTGCTCTGTTCTTTGTGCAGGAGAAACACTGCAACGGGAACAGGACCCGAGGAGACGCCGACATGAACCAGACGATCGCAAACAGCCGGACCCTAGTCCTTGGCGCGTCCATCGCGATCGGTGTGGCGCTGGCCGCCACCGGATCCATGTCGGCCCGATCGGACACCGCGATGCTCGACGAGCAGCAGGTGTTCGGCGCTCCCGGGGAGCAGCACCTCGTCAATGACGGGGCGCTGGACACAATTCGAGGCCGCTTCGTGCCGGAGCAGGGAATCGACGCCGACGGCGTCATCCTCTGGGACGAACGGCCGGGACGAGGTGCCGGAGGCGGGGGCGACGACAGCAGCCATCGCGCAGCCAACGGGCTGAACAACCGTCAGAGCGCCAACGTCACTACGCAACGGGACTGGTGATCACCATGGGACACCTGAAGCACAAAGAAGGGCAAGGGGGGAGCGGGAACGCCGTGACGTGCCAGTGGCGTCTGGCCCTGGCCGCAGCGGTAGTAGCGGTGGGCCTGGTCGGTGTGGGGACCGACCAGAGCCTCGGCGCCGATCTTCGCCCCGGCGTCCAGCCCGGCGAGATCATCATGCTGCGAGAGGTCGAGACTGCGCCATTCGGCTACGTCAATCGCGAAAGCGGGCCGATTCGTGGCCGTGCCGACCTGATGCACAGCAGCAACATGGCGCGCAGCGCCACCGGCAGCGTTCACACCCGCATGGGTGGGGTCTCCGCGATCATGCTCGATGACACCCGGGCGGCCAGTATCTCCGCCGGCGTAGGCCGCGGCATGAGTCAGATGCACCGCGCCCTGGGTACCGGCGCCAATCTCGGCACCGGCCCCCTGGGCAGCAGCAATCGGGTAGCGACCTCGGTCGGTGGCGGATCGGCAGCCGGTGGCAGCGTGATCGGGGCGACCTCGGGTATCGCCAATACCGTGACTGGCGCGCTGGCGCCCCTGACCGGCGGGAGGCGCTGATCATGCGGATCTTCAAGCCTTCATTCGTGCCGGTACGGCTGACTCGCAGCCTGGTGCTTACCGCCGCCTTCGGGCTGGTGATGGTGAGCCCGGACCCGGCCCAGGGCCAGGACCTGAGCGGCCTGCGCAGCAGCAGCGTGATCAGCGGACAGGCGCTCAGCGGTGTCAGTGGTGTCGCGGCGGCCAACCAGGCCGCGGGCAACCAGAATCTGCAGTCCAACAGCGGCGCCCTGGCCATCGGTGATGGCGCCACCATCAACAATCGTCTGGTGCAGCAGGTGCGCATCGACGAACGACTCGCCGGCATGGAGGTGGGCACCGCCATCAGGGAGGGCGCCTTTAGTGGAGCCTCCGGGTGGATGTCCGTCAACCAGGCGGCGGGGATAGGCAACCTTCAGAGCAACAGCTTCGGCATGGCTCTGGGGAGCACGGTCAGCGGCCTGAGCGACGACAGTCTGCAACAGGTGCTGGCACCAAGGCAGGGGCTGAATGGGTCGAGCAGCAATGGCTCCGACAGCGCCATCCGGAATCTCGAGATCGATGAGAGTACCTTCGGGGGCGCCAGAGGAGTGATTCAGGTCAACCAGTCAGCCGGCACGGGGAACGCCACTCGCAACAGCTTCAGCTATCGCTTCAACCAATAGAGCAAGCGTGGAAGACAACGAGTGACGTCAATAAAAGCAGTGAAAAGACAGTACGGTTCATTCAGGAGAACGATCATGAAAACTTTCGAAAAAGCACCGCTCGCTCTGGCCATCTCTGCACTTCTGGTCGCACCGGCGGCACTGGCGGACAACAGCTTTGACACCGATTCCTACATGGATTCCGACGTCAACAACCGCTACGACGTTCATATCAAGAACGATTCCCACACCTACAAGCGGCTGGGTGCGCTCGGTGGAGCCCTGGTTACAGATGACAACTACTCCGGCGCCACCGTGGACAGCAAGCAGTTCAGCGACAACAACTATGCCACGCAAGACCTGACCACCAATGACGCGACCCTGGGCGGCAATGCCCTGCAGGGTGCTGCCGGTAATATCGGTGCCAACGTGGCCGCCGGTGACAACAACCAGCAGGCCAACGACGCCGCGCTGTCGTCTTCCGACGCGGCCACCGTATTCGGCCAGGCGGCTTCCTTCTCCTTCCAGTCCACCTCCAACAACATGACTGGCATCACCGGCAGCCCGAACACTGCCCTGATGGGTGGCAACGCCCTGCGTAACGCCAGCGGCAACATCGGCGTCAACGTCGCGGCTGGTATCGGCAACGCCCAGCACAACAGCCTGGCGGCAGCCGTCAACACCGCCAGCGGCAGCGCCGACGCCACCACCGGCGGCGTCCAGGCCAGCTACAACAACAGCACCACCACCGCAGGACAGGTCGTGACCCTGGAAAGCGGCTCCGAGTTCAGCGCCGGCGTGGTACTGGGCGGTGGCTACATCGGTGGCGGTGTCGGTAGCTACGAGGGCAACTGGGAGCAGACCAACGACGTCTATCCGGAAATCTGGCAGGGCGGCGATAGCCACCCCGGCGGCGAGTCCCTGTGGGGCCATGCTGACTTCGACGACCAGGGCCCGGATGGCAACGACGGTCGTTTCGAGGGTGAAGAAGGCGGTTCTCTCGGCTTCGTCGAGGCCGGTCTGATTGGCCTGGCCGGCACCGCTTCCGGTTCCAGCAACTCCTTCAATGAAGTGCTGGTCTACCAGGAAAATACTGCCACCCTGGGCGGCAATGCCCTGCGCGGCGCCACCGGCAACATCGGCGTCAACATCGCCTCCGGCACCGGCAACATGCAGCGCAACTCGCTGTCGATTGCCTCCAGCATGGGCGGCGCAGCCACCGGCGGTGGCGCGGGCGAAGCGCAGTAATCCGTTCGATCCAATCGGTACTTCCCCGGCCCATCTGGGTCGGGGATCTTTCCAACAAGACACGACCGCCAAAGCTCACCAAGAAGCTGGCCAATACGACACTCACCATCTGGATACGGGGGACAGGTCATGACACTGCCACGCTGGCCGCTGGCCGCGGCACTGGCCATCGGCCTCGCACTACCACTCGGCAACACCCAGGCTGCCACCATTCGCCTGGGAGGGATCGTGCCGGGGACGGTGATCAACAAGGACGTGCAGTCCATCCGTGAGCGTCGCTACGAAAATCTGGTCGAGCAGCGCACCGACTTTTCCTGTGGTGCCGCTTCGCTGGCCACCCTGCTCAAGTACGCCTACCAACGTCCCGACACCACCGAGCACGACGTGCTGGCGGGGATGCTGGAGGTAGCCGACCTGGAGCTGGTACAGCAGCAGGGCTTCTCCCTGCTGGATCTGAAGAACTATGTCGAGACCCTGGGCCTGCGCGGGCGCGGCTATGAAGTCGACGCCGAGACCCTGGATGACGTCTCAATTCCGGTGATCGTCCTACTGGACCTCAACGGCTACAAACACTTCGTGGTCATGAAGAAGGCCAGCGCAGATCGCGTCTATATCGGTGATCCGGCGTTGGGCAACCGGGTGATGTCCCGGGACGAATTCATGGCCGCCTGGAACAATATCATCTTCGCGGTGGTGGGCGACGGCTTCGATCGCTATACCGCCTTGCTCGATCCGCGCCAGCCTTTGACGGCGCATCGAATGAAGGACGTGTTTTCGCCCGTCTCACGCGAGCAGATGATCGACTTCGGTTTCCGTCACGCTGAACTGTTCTGATAACGATAACGCTCTTTCGGCAAGGCTCAGCGGCGAGCAGGAAGGCGCCGTCGATCAGGGGGCAACACCATGATGGGACATGACAGGGGACCAGGGCTGAAATACTGGGCAATGCTGTTGGCATTGTCGTTGGCTCTGGGCGCACCGGCAGCGTTGGCTGCCACCACCGACTTTGACCGCTTCGAGGGTTTCAGCGAGGCGCGTCAGCTATCCGACAGTGAACTGGGACAACAGCGCGGGCGCTTCGCCGATAAGGGGCGCCTGATGTTTTTCGGGGTGCAGATGGTCAGCGAATGGCGCACCGCGGCGGGGGATCATCTATCTGCCGGGGCGCAGATGCTGGGTGATCTGAGTCGAGGCCAACCCACGGTGAGCTTCCAGCCCACCATTACCGTGGTGGAGAGCGCCGCGGGTCTGGCAAGTCTTGGCAACGGTGCAACGATAGTCGATCGGGGCACCGCCAACGCCTCCGGCGTGGTGCAGTCGATCCAGGCGGGGGGGGACTTCAACGTCGCCGCCAATGACCTGGTCATCGATGTCATGGACGCCTCGAGCTTCGGTGGAGTGAGCCCGGACACCAGCGGCAATCTGACCCGCTCCATCGCCGGCAGTACCATCGCGGTATCCGCCGTCGGCAACAACATGAGCGTATCCGTGGACATTCCGGGTATGGGCAGCATCAGTCAGGCCATTGTACCCGGCGGCGGGCTGAATCAGGCGATCCAGCTCTCCAGCAACATGCAGCAGGTGCGCAACCTGACCCGGCTGCAGCTGTATATGGGTAACCAGGCCGGGGTGGGAGACAGGGCGGTACCCGGCATGCTCAGCGGCATCAAGTCCGCGGCGGCACTGCGTTGACAGCTATGAAGGATTTGGCCGTCGTAAACGCACAATTTGACTACACTTTACCAGGAGTGTCGGGGGACCCTGCTGGAAGGGGAGCAGAAGGGCGCAGTAGACGCTCGACAAGAAGTACAAACGATTTCATTCGGGGACAAGGAGATCGACGTGAATATCGTCATCAACAGGACGCTCTGCCCGCCGTTGGCGGGCCTTTTACTGGCCGGTGCTGCGGCGCCTGCTCTTGCACAACAGACCGTCGGAGCCGAACAGCAAGAAGCGCTGGAATCCCAGGAGGCCTCGCGCAGCGTGCAGGATATTTTCCGCGAGGAGCACGCGCTGTTTTCCGATCGCCTGACCATCGAACCCGGGATCACCTACACCTACTCGGATCGGGATAGCCTGGCACTACGCGGCTTTCTGGCACTGGACGCCATCTTTCTCGGCGAGCTGAATCTCGACAATGTCGAGACCCACATTACCACCCTGGATATCAATACCCGTTATGGCCTGACCGATCGGCTGGAAGCCAGCATCAATGTGCCCTTCGTCTATCGCACCACCACCATCCAGTCCATCGGTGGTGAGTTCTCCACAGAACGCAATGTGGAGGATGACGTCGATGAAGCCGGGCTAGGTGATATCTCGGCGAGCCTGTCCTACCGGCTGCTGCCGGAGACCGTGGAGAGGCCCGACGTGGTGGTCAGTCTGGGGGTGCGTGCGCCCACCGGCAAGGACCCCTACGGCATCGAAATCGAGCAATCCGATACCGCCGGTAACCTGTCGGTTCCCAAGGAATTGCCCACCGGCAACGGCGTCTGGGGCGTGACTGCCGGGGTGTCGGTACTCAAGACTCTGGACCCGGCCATCGTCTTCGCCAACCTGGGCTACACCTACAATATCGAGGAAGATTTCGACGATATTTCGGCGGGTGAGGGTGATCAGCGCGCCGATGTGGATCTGGGTGACAGCATCAGCGCAGGCTTCGGTACCGCCTTTGCCTTGAATGAGCGGCTGAGTCTGGCGTTGTCCTACTCCCACGAATATATCCGCAAGACCGAGATTACTCCGGAAGGTGGCAATGAGACCGAGGTTATCGGCAGTGACGCCACTATCGGGGTGTTCAATATCGGTGGCACCTACGCCATGACCGATTCCACCTCGGTGGTCACCAACCTGGGCATCGGCATGACCGATGACGCCTCGGATATCAGCCTGACCTTCCGTATGCCGTTCCAGCTATAGAGCGGTTGGCATTTAACCAGCGCAAGAACGCTCGCCAGTGAGTCGGCCGACCCTCGGGGTCGGCCGATTGCGTTGGTGCCTCTGGTCTTGATGCGCTCTCCTGGCCATCGTGACATGGGCCGACCCGCGACTCGCCCCCGACCGGGCGGCGATGGCATACTAGGCGCCGAATCGAATGTCGACGGTACCTGCATGCTCAAGACCTTGGCGATAGTGCTGCTGGCACTGCTCGCCCTGCTTCAGTATCGACTGTGGCTGGGCCAGGGCGGTGTCATGGAAATGAATGAAGTCAGCGGGCGGGTGGCGGCGCTGGAGGCGGAAAACCAGCCCCTGCGCGATCGCAATGCTCGCCTTAGCGCCGAGGTGGTGGACCTCAAGACCGGTCTCGATGCCATCGAGGAACGCGCTCGCAGCGATGTGGGCATGGTGCGCACCGACGAGCAGTTCTTCTGGGTGCCCGGGGTCGAGACCGACGTCGCCCCGGTGGCCCAACCGACACCGGGATCTGCCCAGGGGGCCAGTGAATGAGCCGACTGTGGCTGATCGTGCCGGCGGCGGGCGTCGGCAAGCGGGTCGGCGGGACCTGCCCCAAGCAGTATCTCGAAGTGGCGGGGCGACCGGTGCTGGCGCATACCCTGGCGCGGCTGCATCAGAGCTTTCCCGAGGCGCGGCTGTGCCTGTGCCTGGCGCCCGATGACGACTGGTTCGACCCGGCGCTGGTCCCCTTTACCGACTGGCAGCGGGTGGCCGGCGGCGCCGAGCGCGTGCACAGCGTGGTCAATGCCCTGGCGGCGGTCGCCGCCCAAGGCGCCCCCGATGACCTGGTGCTGGTGCACGACGTGGCGCGCCCCTGTGTCAGCGCCGATGACCTGTCACGGCTCTACAACGCTGCCCTCGCGAGCCCTGACGGGGCGCTGCTGGCCTCGCCGGTGGCGGATACCATCAAGCGTGACGATGGCCAGGGGGCGGTGGCGAACACCGAGGACCGACGGGGTCTGTGGCAGGCCCAGACGCCCCAGGCATTTCGCTTTGCTCTGCTTCAGGAAGCTCTGGCCCGGGCGCTGGCGCCGGACGGCATCGGTGTCGGCCGGATCACCGACGAGGCGTCGGCGGTGGAGGCCCTGGGCCGCGCGCCCCGACTGGTCGCCGGTCGCCGCGACAATATCAAGATCACCCACCCCGAGGACCTGCGCCTGGCCGAGTTGATCCTGGCCGGCGACGCGGTGCTCCGGGATCTGCACGAGAGTTCATGAACATGCTGCTGCCCCTGCGCATAGGCCACGGCTTCGACGTCCATCGCTTCGGCGAGGGTGACCACCTGATGATCGGGGGCGTGCGACTGCCCTTCGATCGGGGGTTCGTGGCGCACTCCGATGGCGACGTTCTGTTGCATGCCATCAGTGATGCGCTGCTGGGCGCCTGCGCCCTCGGTGATATCGGTCACCTGTTTCCGGATACCGACCCTGAGTGGAAGGGCGCCGACAGTCGCGACCTGCTGCGGCGGGTGGTGGCACGGGTGGCGCAGGCCGGCTACCGGGTGGCCAACCTGGACGCCACCCTGATGGCCCAGGCGCCGAAGATGGCACCGCATCTCGGTGCCATGCGCGACGCCCTGGCCGAGGACCTGGGCATCGACAGGGGCGCCATCAACGTCAAGGCCACCACGACAGAGCGTCTCGGCTTCACCGGGCGTGGCGAGGGCATCGCCGCCGAGGCGGTGGTGCTGATGGCGGCCATTGACAATGATGCCACCAGCGCCGCCGGGGACCCTGGCGCCAGTGTCACGAGGGCCGAATCGACATGAGCGATGCCATCGTCTGGCCCCCGGACTGGCCGCGCTATCTGGACGAGCGTTTCGGCGCCCCGATGGCTGGGCGTTACCGGGAAACCCCCGAGGATTTCCAGGTCGAGGAGGACCTTGGGTTCGCTCCTGAGGGCCAGGGCGAGCACCTGTGGCTGTGGATCGCCAAGCGTGACACCACCACCGCCAGGGTCGCCTCGACCCTGGCCCACCAGTGTCAGGTGAGTCGCCGCGACGTCGGTTATGCCGGCATGAAGGACCGCACGGCGGTAACGCGTCAGTGGTTCTCGGTGCATCTTGCGGGGCGTGAGGCGCCGAAAGATCTCGACGCACGACTGGCGGCGGAGGGCTATGTGGTCGAGGCCGCCAGCCGTCATCCGCGCAAGCTCAAGCGTGGGGTCCATCGCGGCAACCGCTTTCGTCTGAAGCTGACCGGCGAGGTGGCTCGGGACCCTGGGCTCGAACAGCGCTTCGAGGCCTTGGTGAGCGACGGGGTGCCCAACTATTTCGGGCCCCAGCGGTTCGGTCACGAGGGGCGCAACCTGAGCAAGGCCTGTGCGGTGCTCGAGCGCGGCTGGCGCAAGCGTGATGACCGCGAGGGCATGCTGTTGTCCGCCGCTCGCAGCTACCTGTTCAACGCCCAGTTGGCCGAGCGTCTGCGCAGGGGCTGCTGGCGAGAGGTGCTGGCCGGCGATGTGATGATGCTGGAAGGTACCCACAGCCTGTTCGACGTGGAAAGCCCCGATGACGCCTTGAAGGCGCGCCTCGAGCAAGGCGACATCCATCCCGCCGGGGTACTCTGGGGGACCGGTGGCAGTCGCGCCCGGGAGCGAGCCGAGGCGCTGGAGCAAGACGTCCTGGCCGAGGCGCCGGCGCTTTGCGCCGGACTCGAGAAGGCCAGGGTCAAGGCGTCCCGACGGGCGTTGAGAGTCATGCCCACCGAGGCCCGTCTATGGCGTCAGGGCGACGCGGTGTGGCTCGAGTTCCGCTTGCCCGCCGGGGCCTTTGCCACCGCCGTGCTGCGTGAGCTGATGGATCACCCCACCTTGAGCTTTCGCAACGCGCCGTCCGTCGACGAGCCTTTAGTGAAGGAGCCTGTGGCCAGGCAGCCTGGGGAAGAGCTGACCGGGGACGCGCAACCAGTGGCCGAGCAACACCAGGGAGATACACCATGAGGAGACTGCTGCTATCCAACGACGACGGCGTCAACGCGCCTGGCTTGAAGGCCTTGCATGACGCCCTCAGCCCCTATGCCAAGCTCAGGGTGGTCGCCCCCGATCGTGATCGCAGCGGTGCCAGCAACTCCCTTACCCTGTCGCGTCCGCTGTCGCTCAGCCCCATGGACAGCGGCTTCTACAGCGTCGACGGTACCCCCGCCGACTGTGTCTATCTTGGCGTCAACGGCGTCTGGGACGAGACGCCGGATCTGGTGATCTCGGGTATCAACCATGGCGGCAACCTGGGCGACGACGTGCTCTACTCGGGCACCGTGGCGGCGGCCATGGAAGGGCGCAATCTGGGCATGACGGCCATCGCCGTGTCACTGGTCGGGCACCGCTACTTCGAGACCGCTGGCCGGGTGGCGGCGAGCCTGGTAGGGGCACTGGAGCAGCTTTCGCTGCCGCCGCGCAGCCTGCTCAATGTCAATGTGCCGGATGTGCCGTGGGAGGAGCTGCGCGGCTTTCGCGTCACTCGCATGGGCTATCGTGGCCCCGCCGAACGCCCCATCGAGACGCGCGATCCCCGTGGACGGTTGCGCTACTGGATCGCCCCGGTGGGGGAAAATGCCGACGATGCGCCGGACACGGACTTCGCCGCGGTGGCGGAGGGTTACGTCTCCATCACCCCGCTGCAGACCGATCTGACCCGACACGCCGCACGCGATGATGTGCAGGACTGGCTTGATGCGCTCACCTGATCTCAGAGGCGTCGGCATGACGTCCCAGCGAACCCGGGACCGCATGGTCAGCCGCATGCGCGAGCAGGGCATTCGCTCGTCTCGCGTGCTCGAGGTGATGGCGCGGGAACCTCGCCATCTGTTCCTTGACGAGGCCCTGGCGCATCGTGCCTACGAAGATACCGCGCTGCCGATCGGCCACGGCCAGACCCTGTCGCAGCCCTGGATCGTCGGACGCATGAGCGAGCTGATCCTCGAGCAGGCGCCCGAGCGAGTGCTGGAGGTGGGGACCGGGTCAGGCTACCAGACGCTGATCCTGGCACGTCTGGTGACGGAACTCTGGTCGGTGGAGAGGATCAATGCTCTGCATCGTATCGCCGCCTCACGCCTGCGCCTGTTGAAGACCTACAACGCGCGCTTGAGGCTGGCCGACGGCGGGCACGGGTGGCCCGAGGCCGCCCCCTTCGACGCCATCCTGCTGACCGCCTGTGCCAGCGAACTGCCCGAACCTCTGCTGTCCCAGCTGGTGGACGGCGGCGTGCTGATCGCGCCGCTGGAAGGGCACGATGGACGCCAGTGGCTGACCCGTGTAAGGCGCGAGGGAGAGCGCTTTGAATTCGAACGGCTGGAGCCGGTACGCTTCGTGCCGTTACTTGAAGGAGTAATTCGTTGAAACATTCGCTAGGCCTCTACCTCCGGGGTGCGGGCATGGGGGCGGCGGATGCCGTCCCGGGAGTCTCCGGGGGCACCATTGCCTTCGTCACCGGCATCTACGAGGAGCTGATCCACACCATCAAGCGCTTCGGTCCCAGTGCCTTCGGGGCGCTGAAACAGGGCGGCGTCAGGGGGCTCGTCGCTCACCTGAACCTGCGCTTCCTGCTTCCGCTGATGGCCGGCATCCTGACCAGCCTGATCACCGTGGCTCACCTGGTGGTGTGGCTGCTGGATAGCCATCCGCTGCTGCTCAACGGCTTCTTCTTTGGCCTGGTGGCGGCGTCGGCGCTGGTGGTCGGCAAGCACCCGGCCGACTGGCGCTGGTGGCACATGCTGCCGCTGGCGCTGGGACTGGTGCTGGCCCAGGCGCTGCCGTCGCTGATGCCGCTGGTCAACGCCCTCGGCAGCCCCTCGCTGGTACTGGTCGTCGGTGGCGCCATCGCCATCAGCGCGATGCTGTTGCCCGGCGTCTCGGGCAGCTTTCTTTTGTTGAGCATGGGCCTCTACGACGTGGTGATGCAGGGGATCCGCGGTTTTGATGTACCGCTGCTGGGGCTGTTTGCCCTGGGGTGCCTGGTTGGCCTTTTCACCTTTTCGCGTCTGCTGTCGTGGCTGCTGCGACGTCATCACACCGCCACCCTGCAGCTGCTGGTCGGCTTCATCGTGGGCTCGCTGCCGATCCTCTGGCCCTGGCGGGAGCTGACGCGCTATCAGCTAGGCAGTGACAATCAAGTCATCCCGCTGGACTATCGTTATCTGGCCCCCTGGGATTATTCTGCGGTGACCGGAGAGGCCGCGCAGCTGGTGGGGGTGACGCTGCTCGCCATCCTCGGCATGCTGGTGGTCCTCATCGTTGCCAGGGTTGGCGCTTCGTCCGCCGCCCGCGAAGACGCCAACGCTAGCCGCTCGACGCGGTCAGCCGACAAGGAGACACCACACGATGCATAAGACTCTCGTCATCTCCAGCCTGGCGCTGGTCCTGGCCGGCTGTGTCAATCAGCAGGGCCCGAGCCAGCCGGTCCAGGTTCAGGACCTGTCGTCGGCCCGTGCCGCCCAGGTGCCTGCGCAGTACACCGTCGAGTCCGGCGATACGCTGTACGGCATCGCCTGGCGCCACGATATGGACTTCCGCGAACTGGCCCGGATCAACAATATCCAGCCTCCCTACCGCATCGACGTCGGCCAGACGCTGAGCCTGTCGGCCAACGGTCAAGCCCCGTCGTCGGGCGCCGGTAGCCAGCAGGTAGCGGGCGCGCAGGCAGGCCAGGGCGGGGCGGTGGCAACGCCCCTCGGCCAGGAAAGTCAGAACGCTCAGCCCTCCTCCGAGGATCTCGAGTGGCTGTTGCCGGACGGCAGCACCGAGACCGTGAGCGCGAGTACCGAGCAGATCAGCGGTACCGCGGCCCAGGGCGCAGCCGCCGTGGCCGGTGTCAGCGCGACCGCTCCGGGACCGGTGTACGACTACGACACCCCCGGCGCCGATGGCAGCCTGAGCAGTCAGGATGAGGCCGAACGCGCCCAGCGCGAAGCCGAGGAATCGGTGGTGGCGGCCGCCGAGGAAGAGGCCAGGGCACAGCAACAGCAGCAGGCCGAGGCTAGCGATTCTGCACAGTCAGAAACCGTGGCCGCCAACGCTTCGCAGGACAGCGGCAGCAGCAGCCAGGCGACGTCTTCCAGTGGCGGCGAAAGCGCTTCAAGCGGCGGGTCCCGGACCTATACGCCGGTCGATGAGGTCCCCTGGCAGTGGCCGGCCGACGGCCAGATTGTCAGCCAGTTCGGCGAGAGTTCGAGCATCACCGCCGGCATTGATATCGGCGGTCAAAAGGGGCAACCTGTCAGAGCGGCGGGGCCGGGCAAGGTGGTCTACGCGGGCAGCGGTGTGCGGGGCTACGGCAAGCTCATCCTGCTCAAGCATAACGATGAATACCTGAGTGCCTACGCCCACAACGACAGTCTCAAGGTCAGCGAGAACGATGTCGTCGAGGCAGGCCAGGTCATCGCCACCATGGGCGATTCCGACGCCGAGGACGTACGCCTGCATTTCGAGGTGCGCAAGGACGGTCAGCCGCAGGATCCGACGAAATATCTTCCTTCCCGTTGAGAAACGGCAGTTTCTCCAGGATGAGCGTCACACAATAATAATCTTTGGCGTTGATCGTAGTGGGTGACGACAACGCCGGGTCGCAACCACGGGGTAGCTATACGATGAGCATGCTTGAACGGGATCTTCAGGATGTGAATCTCGAAACGGTAGACGAGGCTGACGAGGACGCCGTCGAGGACGTGACGGACGAGGCCGAAGAGGTCGAGGAAGCCGACGACGAGACTCAGGCGTTCGAGAAGGCGCTGGGTCGCGAGGATCGCTATGCGCGCCAGAGCCTCGACGCCACCCAGATCTACTTGAACGAGATCGGCTTCTCGCCATTGCTGACGCCGGAGGAAGAGGTCTATTTCGGCCGTCTGGCGCGCAAGGGCGACCCCCAGGGGCGGGCACGGATGATCGAGTCCAACCTGCGCCTGGTGGTGAAGATCGCGCGCCGCTACCTCAATCGTGGCCTGACCCTGCTGGACCTGATCGAAGAGGGCAACCTCGGCCTGATTCGTGCGGTGGAGAAGTTCGATCCGGAGCGCGGCTTTCGCTTCTCGACCTACGCCACCTGGTGGATTCGCCAGACCATCGAACGGGCGCTGATGAATCAGACCCGCACGATTCGCCTGCCGATCCACGTGGTCAAGGAACTCAACATCTACCTGCGCGCCGCCCGCGAGCTGACCCAGAAGCTCGATCACGAGGCCACCGCCGAAGAGATCGCCGAACATCTGGACAAGCCCGTCGAGACCGTCAAGAAGATGATGGGGCTCAACGAGCGGGTGTCCTCGGTCGACTACCCCATGGGCGGCGAGAGCGACAAGCCGTTGATCGAGACCCTCACCGACGACAACGAGCAGGGGCCCGAGTCGACGTTGGTCGACGGTGACGTCAAGGCCCACGTCAATCACTGGCTGGCGGAGCTTACCGAGAAACAGTGCGAGGTGGTGGTGCGACGCTTTGGCCTTCGTGGCCACGAGGCCGCCACCCTGGAGCAGGTCGGCGAGGAGATCGGCCTGACCCGCGAGCGGGTGCGCCAGATTCAGGTCGAGGCGCTCAAGAAGCTGCGCCGGATGCTCGACAAGCAGGGCCTGTCGCTGGACGCCATCTTCGAGTAGTCCCGTCAGCCTGGCGTGACCAGGGTACTGTCGGTGGAGGTACCCGCTAGTAGATGATGTCAGTGCATGCTGGAGCGCTTGGATAGAGGCATGTGCTCGACCTTCAAGACTGACCCCGTGAGACGTATCCATAAGCGCCGGGCCAAGCCTGGCGCTTTTTTTAGTGGTTTTGTCTGGTTGCTATCTAAGTATTGGTTTAACTAGCTGTCTCGGAAGAGTTTTATGGACTTATATGCCATGAAATACCCTTTTCTATTGAGCATAATATGGTGACAACACTAGCCTCTGCACACTGACCTCGGAGTCCCCATGTCTCGCCCCCTGATCGCCGATATCGACCTGGATGCCCTGCGCCACAATTACCGGCTTGCCGCGGGCCTGGCCCCTGGCAGCCTCAGCGTCGCGGTGCTCAAGGCGGACGCCTACGGCCATGGCGCCGTCGCCTGCGCGAGGGCCTTGTCCGGCGAGGCGCCGATGTTTGCGGTGGCAGCGATCGAGGAGGCGGTCGCCCTGCGCGAGGCCGGCATCGAGGAGCCCATCGTGCTGCTCGAGGGGATCTTCAGCGCCGATGAGCTGGCCCAGATGGAGGCGCTTGGCCTGGGCATGGCGATTCACAGCGACTGGCAGCTCGAGGCCGCCCTGGCACGGCGTCCGGCCCGGCCCATCCCGGTGTGGCTGAAGGTGGACTCCGGCATGCATCGGCTGGGCTTCCCGCCCGAGCGGGCCGAAGCGGCCTGGCGGGCACTCGAGGCGGCCCCCGAGTGTGTCTGTGATCTTCACCTGATGAGCCACTTCGCCACCGCCGACAGTACCGATGCTGGCTACTTTCAACGTCAGCGCGAGTGCATTGTGGCGCTGGCCGAGCGTCTCGACGCGCCCACCTGCCTGGCCAACTCGCCAAGTATTCTTGCCCAGCCCTCGGCCCACGGTGCCATCAACCGTCCGGGAGTGATGCTCTACGGGGCCGACCCACTGGAGGTCGCCAACAGCGCAAGCCAGCAGCTTGCACCGGTGATGAGCCTGCGCAGCGAGATCATCGCCGTGCGCGAGCTTTCCGCGGGGGAGCCGGTGGGCTACGGGGGGCGCTTCGTCACCTCTCGGCCCTCGCGTATCGGGGTGGTGGCCTGTGGCTACGGCGACGGCTATGACCGCCACGCGGTGGACGGCACTCCGGTGCTGGTCGACGGCAAGCGCACCCATGTGGCCGGCAAGGTGTCGATGGACATGATGACGGTGGACCTGAGCGAACTACCCGAGGCAGGCATCGGCAGCGAGGTGGTGCTGTGGGGCCGCAGCCGTCACGGTGGCGTTCTGTCGGTGGATGAAGTGGCCCGATTCTGCGACACCATCAGCTATACCCTGTTGACCGGGGTGCTGCCACGGGTGCCCAGGCGGTACAATGGCGCCGTTAGCGACTGACGGCCTGGCTCGTCGGTCGTCCTGATCGACCGACGAGGGATCGCATGTCCAAGGACACAACGACCGCGCCACGTTACTGGACCCAGCCACGCTACTGGCCGACCTACCTTGCCATCACCGCCATGCGCGCCAGTGCCTGGTTGCCGTGGCGCTGCAAGCTGGCGCTGGGCCGATTGATCGGACTGGCTGCCTGGCGTTTCGCCGGGCGTCGCCGTCATATCACCGAGACCAATATTCGCCTTTGCTTTCCCGAGCTCGACCCGGCGGCCCAGGCCCGCCTGGTCAAGCAGAGCTTTCTGGCCAACGGCATCGGCATCTTCGAGACCGCCACCGGCTGGTGCCGGGATCCCGAACATCTGCGCCACCGGGTCACCTTCAAGGGCCAGGAGCATATGGCCAAGGTCCAGGCCGAAGGCAAGGGCGCGCTGATCATCGGCATCCACTTCTCCACCCTGGATCTCGGCGGCGCCCTGCACTCGCTGTTCTTTCCCGCCGACGTGGTCTATCGCCCCCACGACAATCCGGTGTTCGAGCGTTTCATGACCCGTGCCCGCAACGGCATCTTCGGTACCGCCATCGATCGTCATGACCTGCGTGGCGTGGTGCGACGGATCAAGGCCGGTCACCACGTCTGGTACAGTCCGGACCAGGACTTCGGTCGTGACGCCAGCGTGTTTGCGCCCTTCTTCGGAGTCGAGGCGGCGTCGATCAAGCTGACGGCCAAGATCGCCAAGATGACCGGCGCGCCGGTGATGCCGCTGATCTTTCATCGCAATCCCGACAATCGCACCTACAGCCTCGAATACCTGCCCGCCCTGGACAACTTCCCCAGCGGTGACGAGGTCGCCGACGCTGCCCGTATCAACGCGGTGATCGAGGCCGCGATTCGCCGCCATCCCGAGCAGTATCTGTGGATGCACCGGCGCTTCAAGACCCGCCCCAGGGGCGAGGCCAAGATCTACTGATGGACCCGCCTGGCGGGGCTTGCCGGCTTGGCCGCGGGCGCCCCGTCGGTCCAGGCGTCAACCGATCTGCTCGAGGCGCGCCGCCAGGCGTTCTCGCATGGGGGTCAGGTCGAGGCGGTGTGCGCCTCTTTCCAGGCGTTCCACGATAAAGGCCTGATCCATCGGGTCGCTGGCGCCGTCCGCCAGCGCCTGGCCGACCCGCTGAGCCATCCGCTGAATGCTGGGGAGCTGGTGTTCCCCGGCGAACAGTGACTGGGTCTTGAGCGACTTGAGCAAACCCAGCAGGGTGCTCTGGTCCTCGGCGCCGTAGGACAGGATCGGCACGAACAGGCGGTGCAGCAGGCTGTCGTAGCGTTCCACCGGCCAGGTCACACGGCGCTTGCCGTCACCGTCGACCATGGTGTTGGCCGGCTGCCATTTGAGGTAGCGGCACAGCAGATCGGTCATCCGGTGCAGGCACAGCCTGGCGGTGCCGGGGTCGTTGATCCCCGGCGACAGCGCCTTGATCGCCACTTCCATCATCTGGGTCAGTCCGTGGACGAAGTGCTCGTCGATGGATTCTCCGTCGAGATAGGTGAGGGTGGAGAGCACCTCGTCGCACCACTCCTCGTTGGGCGTGTCCTCGCATTCCAGGATAGCGATGGGCAGCCCCTCCACCACGTAGTCGCCGAAACGAAACTGCAGATGCAGCACGCCACCGATGCGCTCGGCAAGCTCCGCCAGTCGCTCGAGGTTGGCGTTCTGCACATAGCCCGCCATGCGCGCATGGATCTCGTGACACTGGGCGCTCGGCGGTGCAGCCGAGGGCAGGTAGCGCCAATGGTCATCGGTTTCCTTGTCGTGCAGACGCTGCATGCTGGCCAGGGTGGTGTCATGGAGCCCGGAGATCACGGCATCGATCTGGATCGACTGGGAGGCGTTGTGGATGAAATAGACGAACAGCGCCAGGCAGTGCAGCACCATGGCGCAGGCCAGATAGATGGCGAGCGAACGCCAGGCGGCTTCGCCGTCGTCGACCTCCGGCACGATCAATAGAATCAGGATGAACAGGATGGTGCCGAGGTAGTGGCCGAGCACCCACTGATTGGCGCGCTCCGATACCAGCCCGAATACCAGCTTGTGGGAAAAGTTGCCGCCGGCCTGGGACAGCACCGACATCACCATGGAAAAGCTGAACACCATCAGCGAGATCATGCCACCGAGCATGGCCGCCAGCAGTGACTGGGCGCTGCCCGGGGCGGTGAGACTGAGCTTCTGGATCACCTCCGGCAGCGAGGTGTCGCTGATCGGTGGGGCCAGCGCCAGCAGGCCGAGTAGACCGTAGACCAGGGCTGCCAGGGTCGGCAGGTAGGCGATGCTGGTGTAAAAGGCGCGAATCAACCGCACCGGATGGAAGGTCAGCGATGACATGGCAGGGACCCTGTCAGGTAGCGGTGGATGGGATAGGTCGATGTCGACGACAAGATGCGTCGCATGTGGCTCTTATCGCTTCAAGCGTGCTGTCATGCAAGTACGCCGGTAAACGCTGGCGGCAGCGGAAAGACTGGAACTGCACAAACGACGACGCCACCGGCGTGGGCCGGTGGCGTCGTTGCAGTGCGCAGTGCTTGTCGTATCAGGCGTCGATACGCTTGTACTTCATCCGATGCGGCGTGTCGTCACCGACGCGCTTCTTGTGATCGGCTTCGTACTCGGTGTAATTGCCGGCGAAGAACTCGACGTGGGACTCGCCCTCGAAGGCCAGGATATGGGTCGCGATGCGGTCCAGGAACCAGCGATCGTGGGAGATCACCATGGCGCAGCCGGGGAAGGCCAGCAGAGCCTCTTCCAGCGCACGCAGGGTCTCGATATCCAGGTCGTTGGACGGTTCGTCGAGCAGCAGCACGTTGGCGCCCTGCTTCAGGGTCTGGGCCAGCTGCAGGCGGCCGCGCTCACCACCGGAGAGGTCCCTGAGGAACTTCTGCTGGTCATTGCCCTTGAAGTTGAAACGCCCGACGTAGGCCCGTGAGGAGACCTCGTAGCCGTTGATGTTGAGGATATCCTGTCCATCGGACACCGCTTCCCACACCGTCTGCTTGTCGTCGAGGGCGTCGCGCATCTGCTCGACGTAGGCGATGTCCACCGTCTCGCCGAGCACCACTTCGCCGGCGTCCGGCTTCTCGCTGCCCTGGATCAGCTTGAACAGGGTGGACTTGCCGGCACCGTTGCCGCCGACGATACCGACGATGGCACCCTGGGGGATGGTGAAGCTCAGGTCC
The DNA here is from genome assembly GCF_019801245.1 of Halomonas sp. DP1Y21-3. Lineage (NCBI taxonomy): Bacteria > Pseudomonadati > Pseudomonadota > Gammaproteobacteria > Oceanospirillales > Halomonadaceae > Halomonas > Halomonas sp. DP1Y21-3. The sequence goes on along the minus strand of NZ_JAHVJM010000001.1, from coordinate 630,909 downwards.
TCGTAGAGCAGCTTGTCGTCGAAGCGCTTGGACACCCCGTGGAATTCGATGACCTTGTCGCCCAGACGCGGACCCGGCGGAATGTAGATCTCGTTGGTCTCGTTGCGCTTCTGGAAGTCGCCGGACTGCATCTCCTCGAAGCGGTTGAGGCGTGCCTTGCTCTTGGCCTGACGGCCCTTGGCGTTGGAGCGAACCCACTCGAGCTCGTGCTTGATCGCCTTCTGACGCGAGGCCTCGGCCTTGGCTTCCTGCTCCAGGCGCTTCTCCTTGGCTTCCAGCCACTGGGAGTAGTTGCCTTCGAAGGGGATGCCCTGGCCGCGGTCGAGCTCGAGGATCCAGCCGGCCACGTTGTCGAGGAAGTAGCGGTCGTGGGTGATGGCTACCACGGTACCGGAATAGTCGTGGAGGAAGCGCTCGAGCCAGGCCACGGACTCGGCGTCCAGGTGGTTGGTCGGCTCGTCCAGCAGCAGCATGTCCGGGTTGGACAGCAGCAGGCGGCACAGCGCCACGCGGCGACGTTCGCCACCGGACAGGTGGCCGACATTGGCCTCCCAGGGCGGTAGCCGCAGTGCCTCGGCGGCGACTTCCAGCTTGCGCTCCAGGTTATGGGCGTCGGCGGCCTCGATCAGGTTCTCGAGCTTGGCCTGTTCGGCGGCCAGCGCGTCGAAGTCGGCGTCCGGTTCGGCGTAGGCCGCATAGACGGCGTCCAGTTTGGCCTGGGCTTCCTTGATCTCGCCCAGTGCCTCCTCGACGGTCTCGCGCACGTTCTTGGTGTCGTCGAGCTCGGGCTCCTGGGGCAGGTAGCCCACGTTGAGGCCCGGCATCGGCCGTGCCTCGCCTTCGATCTCGGTGTCCACGCCGGCCATGATCCGCAGAAGGGTGGACTTGCCGGCGCCGTTGAGACCGAGCACGCCGATCTTGGCCCCGGGGAAGAAGGACAGGGAGATGTCCTTGAGGATCTGCTTCTTGGGGGGCACGACCTTGCCCACCCGGTTCATGGTGTAGACGTATTGCGCCATGGGAACTCGCTAGTGTTGGGGAAACGATCACCACCGGCGCTGACGGACGCCCTGGGCGTCGACAGCATAGCCAGACGTGGACGATGCCGCGTTTCCACTGGGGTTCGCGGAAAAAAGCTGGTCACAGATGATAGAGCCGGAGGCGCACAAACGCCAGCCGTGTGGCGAGATCGAGGGGCGCCCCACGCAAGGTGAGGGGATTCGCCAGGCGAGAGCGAATGGCGGGGGCGATGCACCGACCGCCCCGGGAAAGACAGGTGGCGCTGGGTGCTATTCCTCTTCTTCTTCCTCTTCCTCGTCATAGCCCCAGTCGTCATCGATGGCCTGGCGCAGGCGACGTTCCTCGAGCAGGGCTTCCACTCGTCGGCGGGCGCGCAGGGTGTCAGCACGGTTGGAAGGACGACTGCGGGAATAGTCCTCGTCGTTGACCGCCTCCTGATCAGAGAGGTCGAGGTAGGCATCATCGAGAAGGGAATCACGGCTCATGTGAAATCTCCCATGGCCAGAGCGCCGAAGCGCGTCTTGTCACACCATGCTTCCGACGGCGGGAAGCGCCAACAGAATCCGAGGACTCTGTTGGCTATATAAGCGGGAATCGAGAAAAGTGCAAGAGGGAGGCGTGGACTGGCTCAGGCGCTGTCGGCGCCGTCACGCAGGCGATCGATCTCGGCCAGGTTGGCCACACGTTCGCTGACGTCCTTCTGGACGCCGATGAAGTAGACCAGCTCGTCACTTTCGTCCAACACCGGGGTCAGTGACAGCTCGTTGTAGAACAGGGTGCCGTCCTTCTTGTAGTTGCGCAGAACTTCGCGGCAGGGGCGCAACTCCTTCAAGGCCTTGCGCACGACGTCGAGGGCCGGCTGGTCGGTATCGTCGTTCTGCAGGAAGCGGCAGTCGCGGTAGAGGATCTCGTCCGCGCTGTAGCCGGTCAGGCGCTCGAAGCCCTGATTCACGTAGATCAGGATATGCTCGTCGCCTTCCTTCTCGGCCACCACGATCCCGTCTTCCGAGGCGTTGACGATGCGTTCGAGCAGTTCCGGGGCGATCATGTTCGGTCGTGTCATGGGACGTCCTGTTGCGGGCTTGGCGTTACACCCTTGTTGCCTGGTAATCAGGGGCCGGGGATTCAAGGGCCAGGATGTGCACCAAACCGGTAGTCTCTCGTAGACGGTTTGTGCGCAACCTCGGGATGTAATGATGGCTCTAATCGGCAAAATTTGATGCTAAGCATGGCCAGAGGGCGAGATTAAATCAATGGTCCGCTAAGGAAACGCTGCATAAATTGCTGCGCTCGACATCTCGACCGCCGGCGGTACTCAGGCTCCTCATTTAACCCATGTAAACTCGAAACCTTGCGTTCCGGCGGCAACCGACCTGTCATCGCTCGCGACATTTCTTCAGCGCTTCCTGTCGTCTTTGCTGTGGCGGTAGTGTGGAGCGGACGCTGAGGCTGCCCTTGCGTCACTCTACCTCCGGCAGGCGCAATGCGCTGAGGGCGGCCAGGGCGGCGGTGGCGGCCAGCACCAGCAACAGCGGGCCGGCGCCGAGCCATTGCGCCAGAGCACCGATCACGGCGCCGACGATCAGCATCAGCACGCCAGTGATGGTGTTGGACAGGGCCACATAGAGGGCACGATTGTCGGCGCCGGCCATGTCGACGATGTAGGTCTTGCGACCGAGGCGAATGCCCGAGTGGACGATGACCAGCAGCGCGTAGACCAGGGCGTAGGGCCAGACACTTGCGCTCATCGACTCGGGCAACCAGGCCAGCGATGCCCCCAGCAGGCAGCACAGGGTGGTACCGATGGCACCGTCGCGCATCACCGTTTTGCTGGAGGCATCCGAACGCTTGCCCCAGATGGGGCTGGCGACCATGCCGGCGACCCCGGATACCACGATCAGAAGTCCCAGTCCGCCAAGTTCAGTACCGCCGTTGTCCTGGGCCATCAGCGCTACATAGGGCAACGCCAGGGCGCTGGACAGCAACAGGGCGCGGGTCAGATTGAAGTTACGAAAGGCGGCGTCGTCGCGCATCAGGGCGAGGCCGGTCTTGACCGAATCCCAGGCGTTGGCGCCGCCGTCGGTGGCGCCTTCCGCTTCTTCGATGGCGGCGGCGCATAGCGCATTGAGGGTCCATCCCAGCGCCGCCACGCCAAGCAGCACCGCCAGGGCGAGCTCACCGGGGCGGTCGTCGAACAGCACCAGCACCGCACCGGCGGCCAGGGTCACGGCGCCCGCCACGCTACCGCTCCAGCCCATCAGGGTCCCGCGACGTTGCTTGGAGATGGTCTTGCCGAGCACGTCCTTGGTGGCGATGGACGACAGCCCCCGGGCCAGCGACAGGGCGACCAGGGCCAGCAGTACCAGGCCGCCGCCAACACCGCCTGAACCGATCAGGGCAAGAACCGACAGCGCCGCGGCGGCCAGCGCCTGGAGCAATCCACCGACCACCCAGACGCCCTTGCGCCGAGGTTTCAGGCGGATAAAACCGGCCACGAACAGCTGGGGCAGCAGGGCGCCGGCCTCGCGAATCGGCACCAGCAGGCCGACCATCCAGGTCGGCGCGCCGATGGCGCCCAGTAGCCAGGGCAGGACCAGACGAGCGCTGGAGAGTTCGTCGGCGAGCTTGTTGCCGAGTGACGCCAGCAGATGCAGGAAGAAGTTGCGCGGCTGCTCATCGCAGGCGCTGTCCGGGATGTCCTTGCACAGGCGACTGTCCTCGTCGCCGGTGAGCCACTCGTAAAGTCGCGTCTGGGTTTCGCCACTGGCCATGGAGGCTGTCCTGACTGTTATGATCGTGGTTTGAGGGAATACGGTGTACGTGCTGCCTTGCAGCGCGTTGCCGGTGTTTCCACCTACGTGCTGGAACAGGGAGGCTGAACGTGGCACGCATTCGGATTATCTACTGTACGCAATGTCAGTGGCTCTTGCGTAGTGGCTGGTATGCCCAGGAGCTGCTCTCGACCTTCGGCGAGGATCTCGAGGAGGTGACGCTGGTGCCTTCCCACGGCGGACATTTCGAGATCCGGCTGGATGACGAGACGCTGTGGGAGCGCAAGCGAGATGGCGGCTTTCCCGACGTCAAGACGCTCAAGCAACGGGTCCGCGACGGCATCGCTCCCGAGCGCGATCTGGGCCATCTGGACCGTTGAACGTTGCCGATGGTCATCCTGTGTTGACGGTCTGAACGCGGGCTCGATGGCGTCATCCTGATTGGCCGCGTCGCTGATTGGCGTGGCCATGGCCCGCTGCTCCTTGCCCTCATCCTTGTCCTCATCTTTACCCCAGGGAATGTCATGACAACTGATCGACAGGCCATGGCCTTCGGCCTTGGCGCCGTGGCGTTGTGGTCCACGGTGGCCACCGCCTTCAAGCTGGCGCTTGCCCATATGAGCCCGCTGGAGCTGATGTGGCTGGCGGCGCTGGTGTCCTGGGTGCTGATGAGCGTGCTGATGCTGCGGCGCGGACAGCTGCATCAGGCACTTCGTCGCGGCTGGCGCACCGCTGTGTGGGCCGGGCTGATGAACCCGGTGGCCTACTACCTTGTGCTGTTTGCGGCCTATGACCGGTTGCCCGGACAGGAGGCCATGGCGCTCAACTACACCTGGGCGCTGGCCATGGCCTTGCTGGCGGTGCCGATCCTCAAGCAGCGGTTGACGCCGATGGACGTGGTGGCCGGCCTGGTGGCCTACGCCGGGGTCTGGGTCATCGCCACCCGCGGCCAGGTTTTTGACGTGTCCTTCGCCGATCCTCTGGGAGTCGCACTGGCGCTGGTGTCGACGCTGATCTGGGCGCTGTACTGGCTGTTCAATGCCCGCGACCGGCGTCCTCCGCTGGTCGCCCAGTGGCAGAACTTCAGCGTCGGGGTGCCGGTGCTGACGCTGCTGATGGTGCTGGGGCCAGGCTTTCAGTGGCACGGCAGTGCCGCCCTGGGCGCGGGCATCTATGTCGGACTGTTCGAGATGGGCGTCGCTTTTGTGCTATGGCAGGCGGCGATGCAGCGGGTGTCGCGCACCGCCAAGGTCTCCAACCTGATCTTTCTGTCACCACCGGTGTCGCTGATGCTGCTCTACCTGGTGGTCGGCGAGCCGATACTCCCCTCGACCCTGATCGGACTGGTGCTGATCCTGCTGGGGCTTGGGCTGCAGCAGTGGCAGAAGGCGCCGGCTCACGTCGAGCCATCCTCCTCGTAGGGGCCCGCGGAGCGCCTCAGGAGGCGCTCGCTTGCTCGCTGCGTTCTTTGCTGTCCTTCTGGCTGGAGGGCTGGGTCGACACCGCCTCGGTCCCCGGCGTCTCGGTCTCGTCCAGCAGGGGCGCAAGGCTCGGCCAGACGTTGTCGAGCAGCCTCGGCTGGGCTTCGGCGGTGGGGTGGATGCCGTCGTCCTGCATCAGCTCGGGGTCCAGCGCCACCCCTTCGAGCAGGAAAGGCACCAGCGGCACCTCGTGGGTGTCGGCCAGTTCTCGAAAGACCCCGGTGAAGGCCTGACGGTAGGCGTCGCCGTAATTCGGGGGAATATCGATACCCAGCAGCAGCACCTGGGCGCCGGCGGCCTGGCTCTTTTCGATCATGCCTTCGAGGTTTGCCGACATCTGGCTCGGCGGAAGGCCCCTGAGTCCGTCATTGCCGCCCAGCTCCAGCAGAACGATGTCCGGGTCGTGCTGTCGGAGGAGTTCAGGGAGACGGGTGGAGCCCCCGCCGGTGGTTTCGCCGCTGATGCTGGCATTGACCACCTCGGCGCGGTGCGCTACTCGCTCGGCCAGCAACGCCACCCAGCCGGCGTCCCGTTCGATGCCGTAAGCGGCGCTCAAGCTGTCGCCCACCACCAGCAAGGTCGGCGGGGCTGTGTCAGACTGGGCCCAGACCGACCCCGGCACAAGGGCGGTCAAGACGCAGGCCATCATCAGCGTCTTCAGCATCCGCCTGGCGGGCGTTGCCCGGCGATCCTGCGCTCGTCTTCCTGACGTCGTGGCATCAGCAGCGCCGAAGCGCGAGGCTCCAGAAAAAAACCGCCGTGCCGCCCCAAACGTCCAAGTCCCAGGGAATGCCATCACCATGTCGCTGTCTCCTTCCGAGAATACCGTCCCGACCACCGTGCTGCGCGCGCGAGGCCTGTCCAAGCGGGTCGCCAGCGGAACGCGGGAACTGACCATCCTGCGCGAGCTTGAGCTCGACGTACAGTCCGGCGAGAGCGTCGCCATCCTCGGCCAGAGCGGTGCCGGCAAGTCGACCCTGCTGGCGCTGCTGGCCGGTCTCGATACGCCGAGTGCCGGCGAGCTTGCGATGTTCGGTACATCGCTTGCCGAGCTAGACGAGGACGGTCGCGCGGCGCTGAGAAACACCCGAGTGGGCTTCGTGTTTCAGAACTTCCAGTTGCTGCCGACCCTGACAGCGCTGGAAAACGTGCTGCTGCCGACCGAGCTGTCGACCCTTGCCAACCGTGAGGCCCGTGCCACCGACTGGCTCGGTCGAGTGGGGTTGGGCGAGCGCCTGGATCACCTGCCCAAGCAGCTGTCCGGCGGCGAACAGCAACGGGTGGCGCTGGCGCGGGCCTTTGTCACCGGCCCCGAGCTGGTGTTTGCCGATGAACCGACCGGCAATCTCGACCCGGACACCGGGGAGCGCATCATTCAGACCCTGTTCGAGCTCAACCGTTCCGAGGGCACCACCCTGGTGCTGGTTACCCACGACCACGCTCTGGCGAGGCGCTGCGATCGGTGTCTGCGCCTGGCCGACGGCCAGCTCACCGAAGTGACCTCGGAGCTTCCAGCCGAGGCGCCAGACGCCCAGCGGGAGGCCTCGGCATGAGTGAGCGAAGCGTCACGGCGAAGGGCCAATTGGGACGTCAGCTGGTGATGGCGGCGCGCTCTCTGCGGCGCGATCTTCGTGCGGGTGATGTACGCGCCTTGCTGGTGGCGCTGACCCTGGCGGTGGCCGCCTCGACCATGATGGGGTTCTTTCTCGACCGGCTGGAACGTGGTCTGACCCGTCAGGCCAGTCAGATGATGGGCGGCGATGTGGTGCTGGAGCAGTCCGATCCCTTCGCTCTGGAGATCCGGGAGCGTCTGGAAGGCGCCGGCATGCGCCTGAGCGACCAGGTCGATCTGGTCTCCATGGCCAGTCGCGATGGCGCCTTTCAGCCGGTCAGCATCAAGGCAGTGGACGAAGACTATCCACTCTACGGCGTGTCCCGGGTCGACCAGGGCGCCGGCGTCGAGGAGCTCGCCAGTGGCCCTGCGCCAGGCGAGGTGTGGCTGGCGCCGAGGCTCGAGACGCTGCTGGACATCGAACTCGGCGATAGTCTGACGCTCGGCAGGGGCGAGTTCCAGGTGACCGGCTGGATCGAGCGGGAGGCCGACCAGTCTGCCGGCTTCGGCAGCTTCAACCCGCGGGTGATGATGCACGTCGACGACGTCGAGGCGACCGGGCTGATCCAGCCCGGTTCGCGCATCGAGTTCGAGATCCTTGCGGCCGGCTCGCCCCAGGCGGTGGAGACGCTGTCGCCCTGGCTCGCCCGCCTGCGCGCCGACGGCGTCGAGGTACGTGACGTGCGCGAGGACCGGCCGCGGCTGGGCTCGGCGCTGGAGCGAGCCGAGACCTACCTGAGCCTGGCCGGTCTAGCCGCCGTGCTGCTGGCCGGGGTGGCGGTGGCCATGGCGACGCGGCGCTACGTCGATCGCCATCTGGATACCGCCGCGCTACTGCGCTGCTTTGGCGCTTCCCAGCGGGACCTGGCGCGTATCTTCACCTTCCAGCTGGCCGGTCTGGCGCTGGTGGCCTCGCTGATCGGCGCGCTTCTGGGGCTGGCGGGGCAGGCGTTGCTGCTGGGCTTGATGCAGCGTTTTCTGCCGCTGGAGCTGCCTCCTCCCGGAGCGTTGCCGTTGTGGCTGGGTGTGCTGACGGCACTGGCCGTGCTGGCCGGCTTTGCAGGGCCGACCCTGCTGCGCTTGAAGCGGGTTAGCGCACTCAAGGTACTGCGCCGGGAGCTGGACCCCTTGCCCGCCTCCGGCTGGTCGCTGCTGCTGGCGGCGGCGCTGGCCTTCGGTGCTCTGCTTTGGCTGTACTCCGGCAGCCTGGGGCTGGCGGCGGGGCTCTTGGCCGGCGGCATGGTGGCGCTGGGCGTACTGTGGGGCCTGGCGGGCTTGATCCTCGATGGACTGTTGCGTCTGGCCGCGCGGCTGGAGGGTGGCGATCCCGCTGGTCTGCGCGGGTCGTTGCGTCTGGGCGCTCGGCAGTTGGCGCGCCGTCGCAACGCCAGCCTGGGGCAGATGCTGGCGTTCGCGGTGACCTTCTTCGCCATGACCATGATCGCCCTGGTGCGGGGCGATCTGTTGACCACCTGGCAGGCGCAGTTACCCGAGGACACACCCAATCACTTCGCGATCAATATCCAGCCCGGCGAGCGCGACGACTTCGAGCAGCGGCTCGAGGCCATCGCCGAGGCCAGCAGTGATCTCTACCCCATGGTCCGCGGGCGTATCACCGCGATCAACGGCCAGCCGCCGAGGCAGGCCGTGCCCCCCGAGGCGAGGGGAGAAAACGCCCTGCGCCGGGAGCTCAACCTGACCTGGCGGGAGGACCTGCCGAGCGGCAATCGTCTGGTGGCCGGCGAATGGTTCACCTCGCGCGCCGAGGCCGGCGGCTGGCTCGACGAGGTGGACGCCCAGCCGTCCTCGGCGCCCGCAGGCGATGACGTCGCCGAGACGGCGCCGATCTCCATGGAACGAGAACTGGCAGAACGTCTGGGGCTGGCGCTGGGGGATCGTTTAAGTTTCACCATCGGCGCCGACACCCTGGTCGGTGAGATCACCAGTCTCCGCGACCTCGATTGGGACAGCTTCAAGCCCAACTTTTACGTGATCTTCCCACCTGGTGTGCTGGAACGCTACGGCCATAGCTACATCACCGCCTTTTATCTGGAGCAGCAGCAGAAGCGCGAACTGGGGAGCCTGGTCCAGGCCTTCCCGGGGGTGACGCTGCTCGACGTGGATGCCCTGCTGGGGCAGGTCCGTGAGGTGCTGGGGCACGTGACCCGGGCGGTGGAAGTGGTGCTGGCCTTCGTGCTGCTGGCCGGGGTCAGTGTGCTCTACGCCGCGTTGATCGCCAGTCAGCCGGTACGTGCCCACGAAAGCGGCTTGTTGCGCGTCTTTGGCGCAGGTTCGCGTCTGCTCGCGCGGGTGCAGTGGGCTGAATTTGCCGTTCTGGGACTGGCCAGCGGCCTGATGGCGGCGCTGCTGGCGGAGGTCGCCACGGCCGCGTTATATCTGCTGTGGCTGGATCTGCCGCCGCGGGTGCATCCCTGGGTCTGGCTGCTGGTCCCGACGCTCGGCGCTGTGGTACTGGGCCTGGTAGGGCATCTGTTGTCCCGTGGCATTCGTCGACAGGCGCCGGCGGCGAGCCTGGGGCTGCTGGGCGAGGCCTGAAAGGCGAATCATCATGAAAGGGCGGAGCGTCTCACGAAACGCGAAGCGCCTCATGCAAAGCGATGCGCCTTATGAGTTGCGCCTTATGCAAAGCGATGCGCCTTATGAAAAGCGAAGCGCCTTATGAACAGGGAAGTGCGTCATGAAGGAGCGACGATGACCAGGACCAAGGTGGCAAAGGGAAAGAAGCGGGGCTCAACCAGCAACGCCTCTCGCAAGAGCGCCTCCGGCAAGACCATGTCCGCCGAGGAGTGTCAGCGGTTTCGCCTGCTGTCGGCCCAGCTTGAATTGGCCCAGCGAGCGGATCGGGCAGTGGTAGTGCTGGTGGCCGGCCACGCCGCCACCGGCAAGGGCGAGCTGATCAACCTGCTCAACCACTGGCTGGAGAACCGGTTGACCGAGGTGCACGCCATGGTGCCCGGCGACGAGGAGCGCCGGCGACCTTACTGGTGGCGATTCTGGCGACGTCTTCCGGGGCGTGGCCGGCTCGGGGTGTTCGTCCATGGCTGGGTCGGCGATGCGGTGCTGGCGCGGGCCTCCCGCGCCTTGGGCGAGGGCGCCTACAATGACCGCATCGAACAGATGCGTCAGTTCGAGGCGGAGCTTGCCGCCGACGGGGTTCGCCTGGTCAAGCTGTGGCTGCAGATCGATGCAGACACCCAGCGACAACGACTCGAGGCCTGGGCCGCCGACCCGGCCAGTCGCTGGCAGGTCACCGACGAAAAGTGGCGCCGCCACGCCCAGCATGGCCTGCTCGATGAGCTTGCCCGCGACCTGCGTGCGCGCACCCACTGTCGCCACAGTCCCTGGATCGAGCTCGACGCGAGCCCCGGCAACGACCTGCTGCCCCAGGTGGCCGAAGTCCTCGAGAAGGTCATGGCAAGCCCTGTCCCGGCCCTCGAGCGCCCCGAGACTCCCCCACTGAATGCCATCGCTCCCCCTCGGCTCGACGCCCTCGAGCATGGCGACCCGCCCCCACGACTCAAGAAGCGCGACTACAGCGAGCGCCTGGCCGACGCCCAGGCCAGGCTGGCCCAGCTGGCGCGCAGTGCCGCGCGCCAGGGAGTGCCACTGGTGGTGGTGTTCGAGGGCCATGACGCTGCCGGCAAGGGCGGCGGCATCCATCGCCTGACCTCGGCGATGGATGCACGTCAGTACCGTGTGCATCAGATCGCTGCGCCCACCGAGGAGGAGCGCCTGCACCCGTGGCAGTGGCGCTTCTGGCATCGTCTGCCCCGCGATGGCCGGGTGGCGATCTTCGACCGCTCCTGGTATGGCCGGGTGCTGGTGGAACGGGTCGAAGGCCTCGCCGATGAGCGGGACTGGCGACGCGGCTTTGAAGAGATTCGCCAGTTCGAGGCGCGCCTGCTCGAGCACGGCACCGTGCTGGTCAAGCTGTTCCTGGCCATCGACAAGGACGAGCAGCTCGAGCGTTTCGAAGCCAGGGCCGAGACCCCTCACAAGCGGCACAAGCTCACCGACGAGGATTGGCGCAACCGCGAGCGCTGGGACGACTACCAGCAGGCCATCGACGAGATGTTCGCGGAAACTCATGCCCCTGGCGGCGAGTGGGTGCTGATCGACGCCAACGACAAGCGTCGGGCGCGCCTGGCGGTGATCGAGGAGGTGAGTCGGCGGTTGTCGGCGCGCCTGCCGCTGGATTGAGTGAACGATGTCCTGTTAACACTGCTGAAGGCCTGTCGACGGATTCGTTCAGGCGCTACAGTGAAGGCTGACACAACAGCCGTATCGGCAAAGATCGTTGGTGTTTGCCAGGTTCTATTTTCACACCGGAGGTGAAAGTTCATGAAGTGCCGTCTGTCTTCCCGCCACGCCGTCCCTTTCGTGGCGCTGCTTTCTCTGGGGGCGAGCGTCGCCCAGGCCGACGCCGAACGTCTCGAGGCTGACCTGCGTGCGGCCCTGGAGCGTGAAGGTACCCTCGAGATCGGCGAGGTATCCGATGAGCTGCTCGGCAGCACCACCAGCGCCGAGAACCTGACCCTGACCGGCGACAACGGCGAACGCCTGACCATCGCGCGCTACCTGGTCGAGGGCGACTACGACGCACCGGAAGAAGTGGTGCTCGAGGACATCGAGCTGGTCGACCGGGGCGCCAGCATGCTGCTTGAGCGGCTGGTGTTCGAGGAGCCCGGCCAGCCTGTGCTCGATCTGCGTGATCTGCCCTGGGATGAAGACAACCCGCTGGCCGGGATTAGCCTGGAAGGACTGGTGATGGATCAGCGCCAGGGCAAGGTGGGGGCTGACCTTCCCTGGGGCGACTATCCCGGACGCATCGAGATCCAGAGCCTGGGCGCCAGCGACGTCAGCGCCGATGCCATCGGCAGCCTGACGCTGACCGGGATGAGCGGCTCCAGCGACAACTTCGAGGAGCTCGGGGCCGGAACCTTCTCGCTGCCGTCACTCAGTCTGACCGGCCTCAAGGGGCTTGCGAGCGACGCGCCCACGGTGGACGCCCTCGAGCTCGAGGACCTGGAGATCGCCACCGATCGCCTGGTGGCAAGCCTTGAGCATCTGGTGGCCGACGGCGACATGAACGACGGCGAGTACAGCGGGCGCATGGACAACCTGACGGTGGATCTGGCCAGGATGATCGAGCTGGCGCCGGTGGACGAGCGCACCCAGCTACGCCTGGTCAGCAACGTGCTGACCGATGGCTCCGGACAGCTCACCCTGGACGCCGACATGGACGGTACCTGGGAGGCCAGCGGTGCCAATGGCCAGGTGGCCAGCCGTTTCGAGATGACCGCAGCCGATGCCTTCCGCCTCGGCTTCGACAGTGACCTGCCGGTAAACCTGCCCAAGGGCCAGGACCCTGCGGCCTACTTTGCCGGCCTCGAGGACTGGACCGAGCTGGACACCCAGGGCGGCGACGTCTCGCTCAGTCTCAGCGATCTGGGCGTGTTCGGGCGTATCGCACCGGTGGTGGCAGCGACCCAGGGGGTGTCCGAAGACGCCCTGCTCGAACAGCTCAGGACCCAGTCCGAAGGCTTCGGCATCATGATGGGACCGCAGATCGGCGCGGTGCTCACGGGGCTGGTGCAGATGATGGCCGGCGAGGCCAGCGAGATGTCGATCGACCTCAGCCTGCCACCCAGCCGACAGCTCCAGAAGCTGGCCCAGGACCCGCTGGGGCTGCCCCAGGCTCTGTCCATGGAAGTCACGATGGACTAGGGCTTGGCCGAAGGGTCGTGGCGCTCGCCGGCGTTTCGGGCTGAGCCTGGAAAAGAGCGCCCGGTGGGCCACGCTTCAGTCTGACTGAAGCCAAGATGAGAAATCATGCAGCAGCCCATGACGGTCTTTCATGTGAAAGCGGTCATGGGCTGCGCTATGATGGCGGCCCGCTTTTCGCGATTGCCCCTTGAATCCCCCGCTGCGAGGTTATGCCGCCGATGTTCAGCCGTGATATGCAGATTGCCGGTTTCGATGATGCCCTGTTCGATGCGATGCAGAAGGAAGTCGCCCGTCAGGAGGCTCACATCGAGCTGATTGCCTCCGAAAACTACGCCAGCCCCCGGGTGATGGAAGCCCAGGGTAGCCAGCTGACCAACAAGTACGCGGAAGGCTATCCCGGCAAGCGTTACTACGGTGGCTGCGAGTACGTCGACGTGGTCGAGCAGCTGGCCATCGACTATGCCAAGGAGCTGTTTGGCGCGAGCTACGCCAACGTCCAGCCGCACTCCGGCTCCCAGGCCAACGGCGCGGTCTTCCAGGCCCTGGTCAAGCCCGGTGACACCGTGCTGGGCATGAGCCTCGACGCCGGCGGTCACCTGACCCACGGCGCCCGCCCGAACTTCTCTGGCAAGCACTACAATGCCGTGCAGTACGGCATCGACGAGTCCGGCCGCATCGACTACGACGAGGTGGCCCGCCTGGCCCGCGAGCACCAGCCGAAGATGATCATCGCCGGTTTCTCCGCCTACTCCCAGGTCATCGATTGGGCACGCTTCCGCGAGATCGCCGACGAGGTGGGTGCCTTCCTGCTGGTGGACATGGCCCACGTGGCCGGCCTGGTTGCCGCCGGTGTCTATCCGAATCCGCTGCCCCACGCCCATGTGGTCACCACCACCACCCACAAGACCCTGCGCGGTCCGCGTGGTGGCCTGATCCTGTCCGCCGAGAACGACGCCGACATCGAGAAGAAGCTGCAGTCTGCGGTCTTCCCCGGTGGCCAGGGCGGCCCGCTCGAGCACGTCATCGCGGCCAAGGCGATCTGCTTCAAGGAGGCCATGGCGCCCGAGTTCAAGACCTACCAGCAGCAGGTGGTCAAGAACGCCCAGACCATGGCCAAGGTATTTATCGAGCGTGGCTACGACGTGGTCTCCGGCGGCACCGAGGATCACCTCTTCCTGCTGTCGCTGATCAAGCAGGGCCTGACCGGCAAGGACGCGGACGCCGCCCTGGGTCGTGCCCACATCACCGTCAACAAGAACGCCGTGCCCGGTGATCCGCAGAGCCCCTTCGTGACTTCTGGCCTGCGTATCGGCACCCCGGCGGTCACCACCCGTGGTTTCGGCGAGAGCGAGTGCGGTAATCTGGCTGGCTGGATCTGCGACATCCTCGACGTCATGGCCAAGGGCGAGTCCACCGAGGCCATCGAGGCCGAGGTCAAGGCCAAGGTGGAAGAGGTCTGCGCCCGTCTGCCGGTCTATGGCTGAGGGCCCGGCTGAGTGCCCGGCGGGGTGACCCGCCGCTCAGGCCACCAATGACACCCCCGAGAGCCCCGCTCTCGGGGGTGTCGTCGTCTTGGGGCTGTGTGCTCGCAGCGGGGCGTCGGCAGTCAATGCACCATTGTGGTGCCTTATCCTGCACCGGACACTGCCGCGCCCGCCCCGGACCTGACGGGGCCTCGTTGCGCTGACGTCTACATTCCCTTCATCTGCTTGTTTTCCCGTTGCTCTTGTCAGCGCTGGCGCAGCCCTTGCTTTGTATCTCGGTGAACCCTTTTGATGCGAAGGTCCCACCATGCACGCCAGCACGACTCCCCGAATCGGTGCCTTCGACGGGCCCAGACTGCTGTTCACCGACCTGGATGGCTCGCTGCTCGACCACCATGACTACGGCTGGAAGCCCGCCGAGCCCTGGCTCGATGCCCTGCGTGAGGCCGGCGTCGCGGTGATCCCGGTGACCAGCAAGACCCGCAGTGAACTGCTCGGCCTGCGCCAGCAGCTCGGCCTCGCCGATCGCCCCTTTATCGCCGAGAACGGCGCGGTGATTGCGCTGCCCCCCAGCTGGTGTCACGCCCGACGTGAGGGACAGCCGGGCCCGGATGGCCTGGTGATCCGCACCCTCGGGGTGGATATCGGGCTGATTCGCCGGCGGGTGGCGATCTGGCGTGAGCGGCTGTCCGCGCGCTTTCTGACCATGAGCGAGATGGCGCTGGAGGACGTGGTGGCCTTCACCGGTCTGGATGAACAGGAGGCTCGCCTGGCACGCCTGCGCGAGGGCAGCGAGCCGCTGTTGTGGGAAGACGACGAAGCGCTGCTGCAGCGCTTTCGCGAGGGCCTGGCCAGTGACGGCCTGCGCATGACGAGGGGCGGGCGCTTCTGGCACGTGCTCGGCGACACCGACAAGGGCCAGGCGGTGCAATGGCTGTGCGCCCGCTTCGAGGCGCTCAAGGGCCGACGCCCCGAGACCCTGTCGCTGGGCGATGGCCCCAACGATGTCGCCATGCTCGAGGCCACCGATGCGGCGGTGGTGATTCGTGCCCGCCATGGCCTCGACGTGTCCCCGTGCCAGCCGCGCTTGTATCGCAGCGAGGCGCTGGGCCCCAGGGGCTGGGCCGAGGGGGTTGAGCACTTCTGGGGAGAGCAGGACGCGGCGGAGCCTGCCAGCAGCGCTGAGGCCGGCAGCGTAGATGCCGGCGGCGCCGACGACAAGGATCATCACAAGCTGGGCGAGGAGGGTGAGGCATGAGCGATTTCCACCAGAACGGCATCATCACCGACTTTCACAACCTGACCCGGCGCAAGGTCGAAGACCTGGAGGCGGATCTGGAGCGCTTCGGCCGCCAGCGCCCGCTCGGGCTGATCCTGCCGTCATTGTACTCGGAGCTGGAAGGACCGGCGCTGGACGCCATCGTCGAGTCGCTGGCCCAGGCGAGCTATCTGTCGGAGATCGTGATCGGCCTCGATCGTGCCGACCGGGACCAGTTTCTGCGGGCACGCGAGTTCTTTTCGCGCCTGCCCCAGCACCATCGCATCCTGTGGAATGACGGCCCGCGCCTGAGCGCGCTGGACGCGCAGCTGGCCGAGGAAGGCCTGGCGCCACAGCAGCCGGGCAAGGGCCGCAATGTGTGGTTCTGTGCGGGCTATGTGCAGGCATCCGGGCGCACCGCCGCGGTGGGGCTGCATGACTGCGATATCCTGACCTACGACCGCGGCCTGCTGGCACGGCTGATGTATCCGGTGGCCCACCCACGCTTCAACTACGCCTTCTGCAAGGGCTACTACCCGCGTATCGCCGAGGGCAAGCTCAACGGCCGGGTCTCCCGGCTGATGGTGACCCCGCTGCTGCGGGCGCTGAAGATCATGCACGGGCCCTTGCCTTACCTGGACTACCTGGACAGCTATCGCTACCCGCTGTCGGGGGAGTTCTCGATGCGTACCGAGGTGCTGGACAACATCCGTATCCCCGCCGACTGGGGGCTGGAGATCGGGGTGCTGTCCGAGGTCCACCGCGACCACTCCACCAATCGGCTGTGTCAGGTGGATATCGCCGACGTCTACGACCACAAGCATCAACCGGTGTCCGCCGATGACGCGGCCACCGGGCTCAACCGCATGAGCCTGGATATTGCCAAGGCGCTCTATCGCAAGCTGGCCACCCAGGGTGTGGGTTTCTCGTCGGAAGGCTTTCGTACCCTCAAGGCCACCTACTATCGCCTGGCCCTCGACCTGATCGAGGCTTACGACCACGACGCCACCATGAACGGGTTGAGCCTGGACCGTCATGCTGAGGAGCAGGCGGTGGAGCTGTTTGCCGCCAATCTGATCGAGGCCGGTAACGCCTTTCTCGACAACCCCAGGGAGAAGCCCTTTATCCCCAGCTGGAACCGCGTGCGTGCGGCCTTGCCGGACCTGCCCGAACAGCTATATAGCGCGGTAGAGGCCGATAACGCGGGGGATGTCTAAGGCTTTGACGAAAAGTGTCTGCGCTCGGTAATACGGCGTTAAAAATCAGGTCAAAATGCTCATTTACACCACGTAAACTGCGCTTTCTCACCGATTTTTGCCTTGTCTAACCATCGCTCGTCGACTTTTCGTTTAAAGCCTAAATCGCGCTGGCACCAGGCCCCGCCCGGGGCCTGGTGCCAGCGCCTTGATAAACCCTGTCAGTTGGGCTCCGGCCCCATGATGGTATGGAACAGTTCTTCGCTCGGCAGGCCTTGGCTCATCTCGAGCTTGCCATCGTTGCGATAGACGATGCCCGGGGTCGCCACCATGCCGAAGCTGCGAAACAGTTCGTGGTTGCTCTGCAGGCGCTGCTCCAGGTCTCTGGGCAGTTGGCGCATGGGCTCAATCGGATCGCCGCTCTCATGGGCGCGGAGGGCGGCCTGAGGGTCATCGGCGGCCAGCATCGTGACCGCCTGGCGCGGACTCTCGGGGTCGAGGATACCGACCATCACGTGGCGTAGCTGGACCTGGCCGCTTTCGACGAAGGGCCGGCTCTGCTGCCACAGGCGGGTGCAGTAGGGGCAGTTGGGATCGGTGAACACATAGACGATGCGCTCGGCGTCGGGATAGCCGTCGGCGATCCAGGCGCTGTCCTCAAGGCTCTGCCAGGTGGTCTCGTCCTGGGGGCCGCGCACCAGGCGCTCCAGCGGCGCCTCCGACAGATTGTTGGCGTCGGCGTCGATCAGATTGCCGACGATGGCGTGCTCGCCATCCTCGGTGA
Organism: Halomonas sp. DP1Y21-3; assembly: GCF_019801245.1. Lineage (NCBI taxonomy): Bacteria > Pseudomonadati > Pseudomonadota > Gammaproteobacteria > Oceanospirillales > Halomonadaceae > Halomonas > Halomonas sp. DP1Y21-3. Next base: position 613,555 of record NZ_JAHVJM010000001.1, on the reverse strand, counting down.
CGAAGATGGTCATCGGCTGTCCGCGATGGCTGGCGGCGAAGCCGCTGAGCCCACCCGGCGCGTCGAATTCACCGTGCACCTCAAGACCTTCCTCCTCCAGCGCCTCGATGGGGGCGGGGTGGTCCTCGGCCTCGACGCTGGACAGTGGCATCAGGCCGAAGGCCACCGCCGCCAGGGTCATGAAGGAACGCTGATGGCGGGGCAGGTCGGGGAGGCGGGGCAGTCGGGGGCGGCGGGGCATGTCGTTACTCTCCGGCATCTTGTAGGACGAATCCCGCGACAAGCGAGAATCACTCGCACTAGGACAGCAGCAAACGCCATCGGTTCGACCGCTGACGTCGCCGGGCAGTGAAAGCGCCAGGGCCGCGCTGTTGTGTGATACACCGAGCGCGCGGTGGCTTATCTGTCGGTGCGCACCAGCCACAGTGAACGATAGGGGGCCAGGGTGTCGACGGGCCGCCAGGCGCCCCCTTCCAGCAGGTCCTGCCAGCCGGACTGGTCGAGGCCGTCCAGTACCAGTGGCTGAGGCCGATCGGTGACGTTGTGAATGGCCAACAGTCGACGGCCATCGTCCAGGGGGCCGCGCTGGATCGCCAGCAGCTCCGGTGGTGTGGGGATGACCGTCTGGGCCGCATCGGGGTGGAAGCAGGGTTCCCTGCGACGGATCTCGAGACGGCGGGTGAGGGCGAAGAACACCTCGCGGGTCGGCGTGTGACGGCTGTCCAGCAGAGGTTCCAGCTCCTGGCGGTCCCAGCGCTTGCGATTGATCGAACGCAGGCGCCCGCTGCGTTCGACCCCGTCGTGGTCGTTCTGGGTGGCGGTCAGGCAGTGCAGGTAGACGCCGGGGATACCCTTCAGCACCAGCATCAGGTGCTGACTCAACAGGAAGCGCTCGACCTGCCACGGGTCGGGGCCGCGCCGGGTGCCGCTCATGGCATCGAACCAGGTGATATTGAGCTCGTAGGGGCTGTCGCTGCCGTCGGCCTGCCGGCGCATGCTGACGAAGCCACCGAAGCGCTGCATCAAGGCGACCAGGGCGTCGATCTCGTGGCCTTCCAGCCAGCCTTCCAGCGGGCGCACGCCAATACCATCGTGGCTGGCGGTGAAGTTCAGATAGCTGCAGCCGGCGGGGAGCTCGGGCAGGCTGTCGAGCCAGCGCGCCAGGGTGCCGGCCTCGCCACTGGTCAAGGTGTGCAGCAACAGAGGTGGCAGCGGGAACTGGTAGACCAGGTGGGCCTCGTCGGGCGGCGTGTCCTGTCGCTCCAGGCCGAAGTAGCTGATGTTCTCGGCGTGGGGCACATTGGTCTCGGTGATGATCAGGGTGCCGGGGGCGACGTGGTCGACCACCGCCCGCAACAGCCGCACCACCGCGTGGGTCTCGGGAAGGTGGATACAGCGGGTGCCGGGGCGTTTCCACAGGAAGGCGACGGCGTCCAGCCGGACGATGCGGGCGCCCTGCTGCAGGTAGAACAGCAGGATGCCGACGAATTCGATCAAGACGTCGGGGTTGGCGAAGTTGAGGTCGATCTGGTCCTCGGAGAAGGTCGCCCACAGGTGGCGAACGCCACGGCGGGTGCTGACGGGGACCAGTAGCGGTGAGCTGCGCGGACGCACCACCTCGCTGAGATCGGTATCGGGGTCCATCTCGATGAAGTAGTCGCGCCCGGGCAGGTTGCCGCCGAGATAGTCGGCGAACCACAGCGATTCCCGCGAGACATGGTTGAGCACCAGGTCCACCATCAGATCATGGTGACTGGCCAGGCGCCGGATATCGCGCCAGTCGCCCAGTTTCGGGTCGACCTCGCGATAGTGGATCACCGAGAAGCCGTCGTCGCTGCTCCAGGGGAAGAAGGGCAGCACATGGACACCGCTGAAGACAGTCTTCAGGCGCTTGCTCAGGAACTCATCGAGTACCGCCAGGGGGGGCTTGTCGGCATCCAGCAGCGAGTCGCCATAGACGATCAGCCACTGGTCCTGCTCGCTCCACAGCGTCTGGCGTGCACCATGACGGTGCCTCAACCCGGCCCCCTGCGCTTCGATCAGGCGCAGCAGACGGCGCAGGACCTCTTCGCTGCGTGCACCATAGAGAGGCGCGAGCAGCTCTGCGGCACGCTGGCGAAAGTCGTCGGGTTCCAGGGGGGAGAGGTGGCTTGCCATGGTGTCCTCCGCAGGCGTGGGGGCGCCTTGCCCCGTGAGCGCTCGCCATTTCATTGACGGCTAGAAAGAAAGTATCAAGCACAGGGCGTGCCAACTCAGCTGAAATCGCGGATGACCTGGGCCATTGCGCTGGGCGGGGCAGGCCTCAGCCGTTACACTATGGCGACATATTTTTCCTGCCGGACTGTCCGCTATGCATTGCCCCTTCTGTGGCGCCCAAGAGACCCGAGTGACTGACTCCCGGCTGGTCGCCGAAGGTGATCAGGTGCGCCGACGGCGGCAGTGTGCTGGCTGCGGTGAGCGCTTCACCACCTACGAGACCGCTGAACTTATCATGCCACGGATCATCAAGGCCGATGGCTCGCGGGAGGTGTTCGACGAGATCAAGCTGCGGGCCGGCATGCTGCGGGCGCTGGAAAAACGCCCGGTCAGCGCCGAGTCGATCGAGGCGGCGGTGGAACGTATCCGCCAGAACCTGCGCGCACGGGGCGAGCGCGAGGTCCAGGCGCGGGTGGTCGGTGAAGAGGTGATGAATGCCTTGAAGCGCCTCGATCAGGTGGCCTATATCCGCTTTGCCTCAGTCTATCGACGGTTTCAGGATATCGACGAATTTCGTGCCGAGATCGACCGCCTGGCCCAGGAGCCGAGTTTCTCGCCCGACACCGGGGAGAGCACATGAATCCGACGGACATCACGGCAGGCCAGGATGAAGCCTGGATGGCCAGGGCATTGAAGCTGGCCGAACGCGGTCGCTACACCACCATGCCCAATCCGAGGGTCGGCTGCGTACTGGTCAAGCACGGCAAGCATCTGGCCGACGGCTACCATCAGCGCGCCGGGGAGCCCCACGCCGAGGTCCATGCACTCGAGGCTGCCGGTGAGCACGCCCGAGGCGCGACCGCTTACGTGACGCTGGAACCCTGCTCTCACCAGGGGCGCACAGGGCCTTGCTGCGATGCCTTGATCAAGGCCGGTGTCGCCAGGGTGGTGGTAGCCATGCAGGATCCCAATCCTCAGGTGGCGGGGCGGGGTATCGCACGCCTGCGTGACGCCGGGGTCGAGGTAAGGCTCGGTTGCCTCGAGGCGGACGCCCAGGTATTGAACGCCGGCTTCGTGTCGCGCATGACCCGGGGGCGTCCACGGGTCAGCCTCAAGCTCGCCATGAGCCTCGACGGCCGTACCGCCATGGCCTCCGGCGAGTCCCAGTGGATCACCGGTGCCGAGGCTCGGCGTGACGTCCAGCGGCTGCGGGCTCAGAGCTGCGCCATCCTCACCGGGGTGGATTCGATCATCTTCGACAACTCGCGGCTGACGGTGCGTGCCGATCAGCTCGGGCTCGATGACGCCGAAGTCATCGCCCGACGCCAGCCGCTTAGGGTCGTGGTGGACTCGCGCCTGCGTATGCCGCTGGCCGCTGCCTGCCTGAGCGAGCCAGGGGAGACGCTGGTGGTCTGCGTCGAGGGCAGCGAATCCCCTCGCAGAGACGCGCTGATGCGCTCCGGCGCGCGGGTGCTGGAGATGCCTGCAGGCGACGACGGCCGCGTCGATCTTGGCGCGCTGCTCAAGTGGCTCGGTGACGAGGGCGGCTGCAACGAGCTGCTGGTGGAGACCGGCGCGACCCTGGCAGGTGCCTTGATGGATGCCTGTCTGGTGGACGAGTTGCGTCTTTACATGGCGCCGACCCTGCTCGGCTCCGACGCGCGCGGGCTGATGGCGTTGTCGGGCATCGAACGCATGGCCGAGCAGCGGCCTCTGGAAATTCTCGATATCCGCGCCCTCGGCAAGGACTGGCGTATTCTGGCGCGCCCGGCGCTGGCCGCCTGCGCCGAGCACTGACCCGACGAAAGTCGCCGGGGGATCGCAGTAGCGGGGCTTCATATAAGCGGCGCCCGATGCCTTGTCTGGTCTTTGTCTATCCCAGGCGCCCGACGCCGCGCCGCTATCTCAGGCGCCCGACGCCGCGCCACTATCTCAGGCGCCCGACGCCGCGCCACTATGACTGGCGCCCGACGCCGCGCCACGGTACCCTGACGCGGTTTCTGGCCGCCGTCGCGAGTGGCCATTTTAGATCCAGGGAGCATACATGTCGCAGTCTTCCAGCGGGGGCCTGGCCCCTATTGCCGAACTCGTCGAGGATATCCGCCAGGGCCGTATGGTGATCCTGATGGACGACGAGGATCGGGAAAACGAAGGTGACATCATCATGGCCGCCGAGAAGGTCGAGGCCTGGCACATCAACTTCATGGCGGTTCACGCCCGTGGTCTGATCTGCATGCCGATGACCCGGGAGCGCTGCGAACAGCTCAAGCTGCCGCTGATGGTGCAGGACAACGGCTCCGGTTTCGGTACCAAGTTCACCCTCTCCATCGAGGCCGCCGAAGGGGTCAGCACCGGCATCTCCGCTGCTGACCGCGCACGCACGGTGCAGGCCGCCAGCGCGCGCAATGCCAAGGCAGAAGACATCGTCCAGCCCGGCCACATCTTCCCGCTGATGGCCGAGCCCGGCGGCGTGCTCAGGCGCGCCGGCCACACCGAGGCGGCCTGCGATCTGGCCGCCCTGGCCGGTTGTGATCCCAGCGGTGTGATCTGCGAGATCATGAACGACGATGGCAGCATGGCCCGACGTCCTGAGCTCGAGCGCTTCGCCGAGACCCACGGGATCAAGATGGGTACCATCGCCGACCTGATCCACTACCGGATCCACAACGAGCAGACGGTAGAAGAGGTCGAGCGACTGCCGGTGACCACCGCCTACGGTGAGCTGACCGCCCACGTCTTTCTCGACCGCACCCACAAGGTGCACCACCTGGCGCTGGTGAAGGGCTCGCCGAGTCCGGACAGCGTGACCACGGTGCGGGTGCATCTGGCCAACGAGATGCGTGACCTGATGTGCCTGGTCAAGGGCGAGGACGCCTCCTGGCGCGCCCACCAGGCGCTGGAAGAGGTGGCGCGGGCCGAGCAGGGTGTCTTCGTGCTGCTCGATGACATGCGTCCGCATCAGGACCTCAACGATATGCTGCAGGTGTTCCTGGAGCGCCGCCGCACCGCTCGCGGCAGCGAGTCCGACGGCGCCGGCAACTACCTGACCATCGGCACCGGCTCCCAGATCCTGCGCGAGCTCGGTGTCGGCAGGATGCGTCTGCTGAGCTCACCGTGGAAGTTCTCCGCGCTGTCGGGTTTCGATCTCGAGGTGGTGGACATCGTCTCGCCAGGCGATATCAGCGGTTGATTCACGCCGGGCGAGGCAGTAATGCTGGCGTCCGGTGTTTCGGTTTTTACCAGGGGACAGGCCCTTTGACAGGGTCACCCCGACTACCGGCCCCAGGCCGGTACATTCAGGAAGATTCAAGATGCAATCTATTTCCCAAGTCGAAGGCAGCTTCGTCGACGTCCAGGGCCGCTACGTGATCGTCGTGGGCCGCTTCAATCACCATGTGGTAGATAGCCTGGTCGAGGGCGCGGTGGACAGCCTGGTGCGCCACGGGGTGGACATGGAGATGATCGACATCGTCCACGTCCCGGGCGCCTGGGAACTGCCGCTGGCGGTCAAGCGTGTGCTCGCGGTGGCGCGTCCCGACGCCGTGGTCGCGCTCGGCGCGGTCATTCGCGGCGGTACCCCGCACTTCGAGCACGTGGCCGGCGAGTGCAATTCCGCGCTGTCGCGGCTGCAGCTGGAGTTCGACACCCCGGTGGCCAACGGTGTGCTGACGGTCAACTCCATCGAGCAGGCCATCGAGCGGGCCGGCACCAAGGCCGGTAACAAGGGCGTCGAAGCCGCCATGGCCGCCATGGAGATGGTGTCGCTGCTGCGTCATTTTGGTGACGATGCCGAGGAGACCCCCGCATGAGCCGCGAACAGCGTGCGCCCAGCAAGGCCCAGCAGTCTCGCCGTGCGGCTCGCGAGCTGGCGGTGCAGGGACTTTATCAGTGGCAGATGACCGACAAGTCCATCACCGCGGTCGAGGCCGAATTTCGCAGCCAGGTGCCCGATGACGACCTGGAGGTGCACGAGAACTGGCTCAAGGTCATGGAAATCGCCGATCTGGCGCTGTTCCATGAGCTACTGCATAACGTTGCACGCTACCGCAAGGAGCTCGACGCCTCCATCTCGCCGCTGCTGGACCGCCGCCTCGAGGACATCGATCCGATCGAGCTGGCGATCCTGCGCCTTGGGGCCTACGAGCTGTCCAAGCGTCTGGAGGTCCCTTATCGGGCGGTGATCAACGAAGGGGTCGAGCTGGCCAAGTCCTTTGGCGCCACCGATGGCCACAAGTACATCAACAGCATTCTCGACAAGCTGGCCATCAAGCTCAGAAGCGCCGAGGTCAGTGCCCGTCGCCGCTGAAGGTCGCGCCTGATGTACGGAGAATTCGAACTCATCGAGCGCTGGCTGGCGCCCACGACGGGCGAGCCCGGCAAGGCCTCCGGCGTCTCGCTCGGGGTGGGTGATGACGCCTGCCTGATGCGCCCTGCGCCAGGGCACGAACTGGTGGTCAGCGTCGACACGTCGGTGGAAGGGCAGCATTTTCCCGAAGACGCACCGCCGCAGGCGCTGGGGCATCGCGCCCTGGCGGTGAGCCTGAGTGATCTGGCCGCCATGGGCGCGCAGCCGCGCTGGTGTCTGATGGCGCTGACGTTGCCCGAGGTGGAAGAGCAGTGGGTGGCAAAGTTCGCCCAGGGCTTCCATGCTGTGTGCGACGAGGCGGACATGACCCTGGTCGGGGGCGACGTCACCCGGGGCCAACGCGCCGTCAGCGTCACCGTGATGGGTGAGGTACCCACGGGCGAGGCGCTGCGTCGCGACGGTGCCCGCGCCGGCGACGTGCTGGCGGTCACCGGTGCGCTGGGTGGCGGCGCCGGGGGACTGGCGGCCTGGTACGAGGGTCAGCGAGATCTTGAGTCACCGCTGCTTGCCCGCTACCTGTTGCCCCAGGCGCGCTGGCAGGCAGGTCTGGCGCTGCGGGGACTGGCCAGCGCGGCCATCGACGTCTCCGACGGCTTGCTTGCCGACCTTGGTCACCTGCTGAAAGCCAGCGGTGTCGGGGCGCGTCTTGACGCCGAAGCGCTGCCTCTGGCCGAAGGGCTCGTAGAGGCCCTCGGCACCGAGGCGGCCCGAGAGGCCGCCCTGACCGGCGGCGACGACTACGAGCTGGTCGTGGCGCTGCCGTCGGCGGCGTTCGATCGGGCCCGCCTGGCACTGGCAGAACTGGGGCTCGCCTTCGTTGCCATCGGCCAGGTCACCGCGTCGCCGGGGATACAAGGGGTGAATGCCTCTTCGCTGCCGGGGTGGCAACATTTCCACGGAGGGACATCGTGAACAAAGCACCGGCTAGCGTGTGGCGTCGACCGACCCATTTTCTTGCCTTCGGGCTGGGCAGCGGGGCGGCGCCCTTTGCCCCGGGGACCTTCGGGACCCTGGCGGCCATTCCCTTCTACTGGCTGTTGTCCGAGCTGACCCTGGGCTGGTACCTGGTGATGATCGCCATCACCTTCGTCTGGGGTGTCTGGCTGTGCGACAAGACGTCCCGGGACCTCGGCGTGCACGACCACTCCGGTATCGTCTGGGACGAGTTTGTCGGCTACTGGCTGACCATGGCGGCGGTGCCCTTTTCGTGGGAAGCGGCGCTGTGGGGCTTCGTTGTCTTTCGCGTATTCGACGTGATCAAGCCCTGGCCCATCCGCTGGGCCGATCGTCGCGTCGCCGGCGGCTTCGGCATCATGGTCGATGATGTCATGGCCGGCGTTTACTCCTGGTGCACCATGCACCTGTGGTTCTGGCTACACTGAACAGCGTATCGTCACGCCGACGGGGGCAGGGAGGCTCCTCTCGGCAGAGAGGGCAAGGAATGCGCAAGGAACGATGGATCGTACCGGTGGTGGTGGTGCTGGCGCTGGCCTGGGCGGTGGCCCAATATCTCGCCAGTCTGCTGTTCGAGCGCGAACTGGAGAGGGCGCTTGCCGATCTCGAGGCGCGCGGTGACCTGCGAATCTCGCGCGACGACGTGGAGCAGGGCTGGCTGCGTTCCTCCGGCGTGTTGCATGTAGCTCCCCTGATCGGTCACGCCTGGCATCTTGCGATTCCCTATGAGGCACGCCACGGCGTACTCGATACCAGCGTCTTTGGCCGGCTCGACGTACACGTCGGCGACGCCGACCGGCGCCTGTTCGGTGATGCCATGCCGGCAAGCCCGCCCCGCTGGGAAGCTCACTACCGCACCCTGGGGGGCACCCTGCAGGGGGAGTTGCGGCTGGCACCATTTCTCATCAGTCAGTCTCCGTCCGGTGAAGCGCCTCGCTCGCTGCAATTCTCCGGTGGACGTATCGCCTTTGACGGAGTCTATGGCGACTGGCGCACCCAGGTGCTGCTGGAGGCGATCGAGTTGCGCGATGGAGATGCGGTGCTGGAAATCGGCCCGCTCCATCACGAAAGCCGTTACGCCTATACCCCCGGGGCCCTGCACTTCACCCAGCAGGACAAGCTGACCCTGGACGCCGTCAGTCTGCGTCACCCTCAGGTCAACCTGGATGGCACCGAACTGGTGCTCGAGGCCCGCACCCTGCTGGATGACAGCGAGCTGAGGCTGCAGAGCACCTTGACCATCGGTGAGGTGCGCTCCGGCGACGACATGCTGGTGGACGGCGAGGTCAGTCTGGAGCTGTCTCGCATCAACGCCGAGGCGCTGCGTTCGGTGGTGGCCCTGGCGCGTCACAAGACCGCGCTAGGCACCGTCTCGCTCGAGGACGCCGAGGCCTACTCGGCGATGGATCGCGCCCTGGCCCAGTTGCTCAAGGACTCTCCGCGTCTGGATCTGAAGGACGTGGATCTCGACAGCCCCATGCTGGGACTGAGTCTCAAGGGCGAGGGCGTGCTGGTGCTGGACCCCCGAGACCTTGCGTCGCTGAGCCTGCTGTCGCTGGATCGCCCCGAGATGCGCGAGCGCTTTCGCCAGCGCCTGGACGGAGACTTCGAATGGCGTGAGCCGCCGGCCGTGGTCGCGCTGTGGCTGGGGTTGCCGCTGGATACCTCGATGCTGGGCATCGACGTGGTCAAGGGGCGACTGCGGGTCAACGGACGTCCGGTACCACCGCTGCTGGGTGGTTGAGCGGACTCCGCTCACACCGTCAGAAGAGCCACCAGATTCCTGTCCCCTGAAGTCCCTCCCGGCAGGGCCCGGCAGCGTCCCCGATGGCGGCACTCTGCTGCTATCCTCCTGTCACGCCTTGAACTTGGTCGTGGTCGCCCGCATTGCTGATACCCAGACGGGCAAGACGCCCCCTACTTCAGGATGAGGACACCATGAGCGATGATCGCGATCCCCGGTCCGACGATCTGGACTGGATTCCCATGAGTGGCGACGCCGAAGACGGAACCGCGGACGGCCTGGCCGATGGCGAGCAGGTCCAGGGCCATGCGGTGATTCCTGCCAGCGCCTCGCTGCCGGAACGGCTTTACCTGTTGCCGATTCACAATCGTCCCTTCTTCCCCGCCCAGGTGCAGCCGCTGGTGATCAACCGCGAACGCTGGTCCGAGACCATCGAGCGGGTCGCCAATACGCCCCATGACACCGTCGGTCTCGCCTTCGTCGGAGAGGCCGGTGTCGAGGAGCTGTCCCACGAGGACTTTCCGACCATCGGCACCGCGGTCAAGGCCCACAAGCTGCAGGGCGAGGACAACCAGATCCAGTTCATCGCCCAGGGCGTGCGACGCTTCAAGATCGAGCGCTGGCTGTCGCGCACCCCGCCGTTTCTGGTCGAGGTGTCCTACCCTCGTGAGCCGGTGGACGCGGAGGAAGACGAGACCCGCGCCTACGCCATGGCGCTGATCAACGGCATCAAGGAACTGTTGCCGATCAATCCGCTGTACGGCGAGGAACTCAAGCACTACCTCAATCGCTTCAGTCCCCACGAGCCGGGCCCGTTGACCGACTTCGCCGCCGCCATCACCTCCGCCCAGGGGCAGGAGCTGCAGGACGTGCTCGCCACGCTGCCGGTGGTGCCGCGGATGCAGAAGGTGCTGCCGCTGCTGCGCAAGGAGATCGAGGTGGCGCAGCTGCAGAGCGAGATCAGCGAGCAGGTCAACGCCCAGATGCAGGAGCGTCAGCGCGAATTCTTCCTGCGCGAGCAGCTCAAGGTGATCCAGCGTGAGCTGGGCATCTCCAAGGACGACCGTGAAAACGACGTCGACACCTTCCGCGCGCGCCTCGAGGGCCGCGAGGTGCCCGAGCGGGTGCAGGAACGCATCGACGACGAGCTGGCCAAGCTGTCGGTGCTCGAGACCGGTTCGCCCGAATATGGCACCACCCGCAACTATCTGGACTGGCTGACGGCCATGCCCTGGGGCCAGCGCAGCCAGGACCAGCTGGACCTGGGCCACGCCAGACAGGTACTCGACCGCGACCATGACGGACTCACCGACGTCAAGGAGCGGATCGTCGAGTTCCTCGCCGAGGGCACCTTCAAGGGTGACGTGGGGGGCTCCATCGTGCTGCTGGTGGGACCACCAGGTGTCGGCAAGACCTCCATCGGTCGCTCCATCGCCGAGGCGCTCGGCCGCGAGTTCTATCGCTTCTCGGTGGGTGGCATGCGCGACGAGGCCGAGATCAAGGGCCACCGGCGCACCTACGTCGGCGCCATGCCCGGCAAGCTGGTCCAGGCGCTCAAGGAGGTCGAGGTCGAGAACCCGGTGATCATGCTCGACGAGATCGACAAGATGGGCCAGTCCTTCCAGGGCGATCCGGCCTCGGCCTTGCTCGAGGTGCTGGACCCGGAGCAGAACGTCGACTTCCTCGACCACTACCTCGACGTTCGCCTGGACCTGTCCAAGGTGCTGTTCGTGTGCACCGCCAATACCCTGGATTCCATCCCGCCGGCGTTGCTCGACCGTATGGAGCAGATTCGTCTGTCGGGCTATATCGCCGAAGAGAAGCAGGCCATCGCCAGGAACCACCTCTGGCCCAAGCTGCTCAAGCGCGACAATATCCCCAAAAAGCGTATCAATCTGACCGCCGCAGCCCTGCGCCAGGTGGTCGAGGGCTACGCCAGGGAGGCCGGTGTCAGGCAACTGGAGAAACAGCTGCACCGGATCGTGCGCAAGGCCGCCGTCAAGCTTCTGGAAAACGACCAGGCGACGGTCAAGGTCTCGCTCAAGAACCTCGAGGAGTTCCTCGGCGCCCCGCTGTTCCGCAAGGAAAAGGTGATGAAAGGGCAGGGCGTGGTCACCGGCCTGGCCTGGACCTCCATGGGCGGTGCCACCCTGTCCATCGAGGCCGGCAAGGTGCACGGGCTGGATCGCGGCTTCAAGCTAACAGGCCAATTGGGCGACGTGATGAAGGAGTCGGCCAACATCGCCTACAGCTATGTTCAGGGGCACCTGACCGAGTACGGCGCCGATGCCGGCTTCTTCGATGCCTCCTTTGTTCACCTGCACGTGCCGGAAGGCGCCACCCCCAAGGATGGCCCCTCGGCGGGGGTGACCATGACCACGGCGCTGCTGTCACTGGCGCGTCATCAGTCCATCGAGCGCAACCTGGCGATGACAGGCGAGCTGACGCTGACCGGACAGGTGCTGCCGGTAGGGGGCATTCGCGAGAAGGTCATCGCCGCGCGCCGCAGCGATATCTTCGAGGTGATCCTGCCCGAGGCCAATCGGCGCGACTATGACGAACTGCCGGAGTACCTCAAGGACGGCATGACCGTGCATTTCGCCAATCGGTACAAGGACGTCGCCAAGGTGGTGTTCGCCTAACGGCAATATGACGGTGCATTTCGCCGACAGTGAGCCGTCAAGCCGTTCCGGATCGGGCCCGAGGCCGCATGACGCGGTTCTTGGGCCCGTGGCGTGATGGCCTGTGCAAGGCTAGTCAGTGCCGTCTGTGCGTGACAGAATCGACAGTCTGGACACGCGACACCGCCCGGTTGCCTTCTGCATCACGGGTGGACGAAAAATGACGAGGATTCCATGCCTGAGTATCGCTCCCGTACCACCACCGCCGGTCGCAACATGGCCGGCGCTCGCGCCCTGTGGCGCGCCACCGGCATGAAGGATGGCGACTTCCAGAAGCCGATCATCGCGGTGGCGAACTCCTTCACCCAGTTCGTGCCGGGCCACGTTCACCTGAAGGACATGGGCCAGCTGGTCGCCCGTGAAATCGAAAAGGCCGGCGGTGTGGCCAAGGAATTCAACACCATCGCCGTGGACGACGGTATCGCCATGGGCCACGACGGTATGCTCTATTCGCTGCCGAGTCGCGATCTGATCGCCGACAGCGTCGAGTACATGGTCAACGCCCACTGCGCCGACGCCCTGGTGTGCATCTCCAATTGCGACAAGATCACGCCTGGAATGTTGATGGCCGCCATGCGCCTCAACGTGCCGGTGATCTTCGTCTCCGGCGGCCCCATGGAAGCCGGCAAGACCAAGCTGCTGGATCACGGCCTGGACCTGGTGGACGCCATGGTCATGGCCGCCGACGATTCGGTGGACGAGGAAACCCTGAACGAGGTCGAGCGCAGCGCCTGCCCCACCTGTGGCAGCTGCTCCGGCATGTTCACCGCCAACTCCATGAACTGCCTGACCGAGGCGCTGGGCCTGGCGCTGCCGGGCAACGGCACGGTGCTGGCCACCCACGCCGATCGCCGCCGCCTGTTCGAGACGGCGGGCGAGCGCATCGTCGAGCTGGCCAGGCGCTACTACGAAGGTGACGAAGCGCACCTGCTGCCCCGTGCCATCGGCTCCAAGGCGGCGTTCAAGAACGCCATGACCCTGGACATCGCCATGGGCGGCTCCACCAACACCATCCTGCACCTGCTGGCCGCGGCCCAGGAGGCAGGCGTCGACTTCAACATGATGGACATCGACCGGCTGAGCCGCGAAGTCCCTCAGCTGTGCAAGGTGGCGCCCAATACCCAGAAGTATCACATCGAGGATGTGCACCGGGCCGGCGGCATCATGGCGATCCTCGGCGAGCTGGATCGCGCCGGAGTGCTGGATACCTCGGTGCCCACGGTCTACGGCGACAGCCTCAAGCTGGCCCTCGACGAGTGGGACATCATGCGCAATCCGTCGGCGGAGGTGGTCAACTTCTTCAAGGCCGGCCCCGGTGGTATCCCGACCCAGACGGCGTTTTCCCAGAGCGCCCGCTGGCCGAGCCTGGACGGTGACCGCGCCACCGGTTGTATCCGCGACTACGAACACGCCTTCTCCAAGGAGGGCGGGCTCGCCGTGCTGAAGGGCAACATCGCTGAGAACGGCTGTGTGGTGAAGACCGCCGGCGTCGACGACAGCATCCTGGTGTTCGAAGGGCCGGCCCACGTGGTCGAGTCTCAGGATCAGGCGGTGGAACATATCCTTGGCGACAAGGTGAAGGAAGGCGACGTGGTGGTGATCCGCTACGAAGGCCCCAAGGGCGGCCCGGGCATGCAGGAGATGCTCTACCCGACGTCCTATCTCAAGTCCAAGGGGCTGGGCAAGGGCTGCGCCCTGCTCACCGACGGACGCTTTTCCGGCGGCACCTCAGGGCTGTCGATCGGCCACGTCTCGCCGGAGGCCGCCGCCGGCGGCGCCATCGCTCTGGTGGAAAACGGCGACCGTATCCGCATCGACATCCCCGCTCGGAGCATCAATGTCCTGCTGGACGACGCCGAGCTTGCCGAGCGCCGCCAGCGCCAGCAGGAGCGCGGCAAGGATGCCTGGAAGCCGAGCATTCAGCGTCTGCGCAAGGTGACTCCTGCGCTGAAGGCCTATGCCTTGTTGGCCACCTCGGCAGACATGGGCGCGGTGCGCGATCTGGAAAAGCTTGACGACTAATATCTGCGCTTTTTAGCACAGAGTAGCTCGATGAAGGCCGGCATACGCCGGCCTTCATCGTTGATGGCGTCCAGCGCTCAGGCGACTCGCTTGAAGAAATGAGCGACCGATCAGCGAAATGAAACAGCTTGCGTGTACGCCGGAACTCGATAATTTCCGGGGATTTGGTCATTCTGACGTGACAGGGGATCGACAGATCAAAGCAGCCCTCGACAAGATGGGCGAGATGCAGGCACGGGGACCGCTATGAAAACACAGACTCTCAATGTGGGCCTGGTGGGTTACGGCATGGCTGCCAAGACCTTCCATGCCCCCTTGATCCAGGCCGCGCCAGGGCTCGAGCTGACCTCGGTGGTCAGCTCCGACGCCGACAAGGTCTTGCGTGACCTTCCGGACGTGACGGTGCACGCCAAGCTCAACGAGCTGCTCGAGGTGCGCCACGTTGACCTGATCGTGATTGCTACACCCAACGAGCAGCACTATGCCATGGCCAAGGCGGCTCTTGCGGCAGGCAAGCACGTGGTGGTGGACAAGCCGATCACTGTGTCGGCCTCGGAGGCGCGTCAGCTCCGCGCCCAGGCGGACCGCTCGGAACTGCTGCTCAGCGTCTTTCACAATCGTCGCTGGGACTGCGACTTCCTGACGGTGCGCAAGCTTCTGGAGCAGGGCCGGCTGGGGCGAGTGACGTCCTTTACCTCGCGTTTCGATCGCTATCGACCGGCGGTGAACAACCGCTGGCGAGAGCAGCACAAGCCCGGTGGCGGCATCTGGTACGACCTCGGCCCGCATCTGCTCGATCAGGCCATAGAGCTGTTCGGCATGCCTCGGGCAATTCTGCTGGAACTGGCCTCCGCCAGAGACGGCGCCGAGGTGGATGACGACTTTCTGGCGCTGCTCGAGTACGACCGCCTCAGGGTGACCCTGCAGGCCAGTTCGCTGGTAGCCGAGCCCAGCCCGCGCTTCGTGGTGCACGGCACCGAGGGTAGCTATTCGATCTACGGGCTCGACCCCCAGGAAGGCTGGCTCAAGCAGGGACTGATGCCGAGTGAAGACTGGGGCGTCGACGATGCGCCGGGACAACTGACCCTCAACCGGGGCAGCGCCGAGGAGCCGGACCTGGTCACCGAAGAGTGGCTGTCGGAACCGGGCAATTATCCCGCCTTTTACACTGCCGTCGCTCAGACCCTGCTGCATGGCGACCCGCCGCCGGTGTCCGGCGAGCAGGCGGTGGACGTGATGACCTTGCTGGAAGCGGGGCTCGACAGCTACCGCCAGGGGCGCTGGGTGCGCCTGAAGGAAGGCAACAGCAACCTCCGCCGGCTGCACGCCCGTCGCTGAGGCGAATCAGCCAGGCACGACAAGAGGGCCTTGGCCAAGGAAGCTTGGCCAAGGCAAATTCGACCAAGGCACGTTGACCAGGGGGCCGTCAGGGCCCCCTGGTCGTATTGGTAGGGTGGGTCTTACCAAAGTGAGGTATCGGCCTGCTCGCCCTTGAGCTTGTCCCGGGCGATGTACAGCGCGGCGATGGCGCGGGCCTCGTGGAAGTCCTCCCGGGCGAGCAGCGCGGTTATGCTGTCCAGCGCATGGGTCTCCACCACCAGCGGCTCCGGCTCATCGCCCTCCAGGCGCTTGGGGTAGAGGTCGCTCGCCAGCATGACCTGCATACGCTGGCGCATATAGTTGGGCGACAGGGAAAGCTCGACCAGCGGTTCGATACGCCGGGCGCCCACACCACACTCTTCCATCAGCTCGCGGTTGGCGGCGGTGACGATGTCCTCGCCGGGGTCCACGACGCCCTTGGGCAGGGTCAGTACATAGTCCTCGAAACCGGCGGCGTACTCTCGGATGAGCAGCACATGGTCGGGGTCGGGCATGGCGACGATCATGACCGCGCCGATGCCCTTGCCGTTGCCAAGCAGCCGTTCGAAGTGACGCTCGGCGCCGTTGGAAAAGCGCAGTTCGAGTTCCTCGACCCGGAACAGACGGCTCTCGGCGACGGTCTTGCGTGAGAGGATGCGGGGTTTTTCCGGGGAACTGTCGTCCATGGGAGCTCCTGGGCGGTGGGATGGGCTGGTGGATCGCGTAATGAATAACGCAACGAATAGCGCAATGACTAGCGTAATGAACAGGGGGCAGGCGGGGTTGGCGGCGTCGCGGGACATCCGCCGTCCGCACCGGGCCGAGACCAGGCGCAAGCGCCCGGGCTGCGAGCCCGAATGCCTTTGAGGTACACTAACACGTTACTCAGGTGTCGGCGGACGTTCGCCGGCGCAGTGGAACAAGCATTGAGCTGGTGATGGCGGGAGATGAGGTAATGCTCGATTGGGACACCATCGATACCGTGCTGCTGGACATGGACGGCACCTTGCTGGACTTGCACTTCGACAGTCATTTCTGGCTGGAGCATCTGCCTCGCCGCTACGTAGAACTGCACAAGCTGGATGAGGCCACCCAGGAAGTGGTGCGCGCGCGGATCATCCGGGAGCAGGGCACCCTCAACTGGTACAGCCTGGCCTACTGGAGCCGCGAGCTCGACGTGGATATCGTCGCGCTCAAGCGCGAGGTCCAGCATCTGATCGGCCTGCGCGGCGATGCTCTGGACTTTCTGGGCTGGCTCAAGAGCGCCCATCCGCGAGTGGTACTGGCGACCAACGCCGATCGCGAGAGTCTGGCGCTGAAGCTGCCGCTGACGGGCCTCGACGACTACCTGGACGCCATCGTGTCGTCTGCCGATATCGGCGAGCCCAAGGAAGAACAGGCGTTCTGGCATGCGCTCAACGAGATCGAGCCCTTCGACCGCGAGCGGACCCTGTTCATCGACGACAACGCGGCGGTGCTCGAAAGCGCCCGCGAGTACGGTATTCGCCATCTGCTGGGGATCCGCCAGCCGGACAGCCGGCGGCCGGAGAAGTCGCTCAAGGACTTTATCGCGCTGGACCGTTTCGCCGATATCATGCCCTCGGCGCCGCAGACTCCGGAGGCCCCCCGTGGATAGCGTCAGACTCGACAAGTGGCTGTGGGCGGCACGATTCTTCAAGACCCGCGCCCTGGCCAAGAAGGCCATCGAGGGTGGCAAGGTCGAGGTCGACGGGGCCAGGGCCAAGACCAGCAAGTCGGTGAGCCCCGGCATGTTGATACGTGCGCCTCAGGGCTGGGATGTGTGGGAGGTCGAGGTGCTCGAGGTCAGCGAGCAGCGTCGTGGGGCGCCGGAGGCGCGGCGGCTGTACCAGGAGACCGAGCAGAGTCGCGAACGTCGCGAGCGCGAGGCCGATCAGCGCCGCCAGGCCAACGAGGTCTTCAAGCATCCGCTCAAGCGCCCCGACAAGCGGGCGCGCCGCGATATCAAGCGCTTCCAGCGCGAGGGCGGCTCCTGACGGCGCGCGTCGCGCTCATCCCAGCGCCCTCGTCGAACACCCTTCTTTTCGTCAGACGCGCGCCCGCCGGGGCGCGCCCAGCAGAGATCGTTTTTCATGGCTGATCAGATACAGCGATTCATTATCGATGACACCAACGTCCGCGGCGAAGTCACCCGCCTGTCCGAGGCCTACGACGAGGTGCTCAAGCGTCACGAGTATCCGGCCGCCGTCAATCGTCAGCTCGGTGAACTGCTGGCGGCGGTGGCTCTGTTGACCGACACCGTGAAGCTTGACGGCACCATGACCCTCGAGGTGCGCGGCAGTGGTGACGTCTCCCTGATGATGGCGGAGTCCAATCCTGGCGGTGAGCTTCGCGCCATCGCCCGCCTCGCCGAAGATGCGGCACTGCCCGGCGATGAGGCCGGCTTTCGCGAGCTGGTGGGAGAAGGCCAGATCGTGATCACCCTCGACCCCAAGGAAGGGCGGCGCTATCAGGGTATCGTCGGCATCGAGCACGATCGCCTGGCCGGCTGCCTGGAAGCCTACTTCACCCAGTCCGAGCAGCTGCCCACGCGGCTGTGGCTGGCGGCGGACGGTGTCAGCGCCGGTGGCCTGCTGCTGCAGCGACTGCCCGACGAGTCGCTCAATCAGGATGACGACGCCTGGGATCGCGCCTATCACTTGGCTGCCACCCTCAGCGAACAGGAATTGCTGGAACTGGATGCGGCAACTTTGCTGGTGCGGCTGTTCCATGAGGAGCCATTGCGTACCTTCGAATCCAAGGCGTTGCGTTTTGGTTGTACTTGTTCTCGTTCGCGCATCGCCGGGGGACTGATGTCGCTGGGGCACGAGGAATTGCGTCAGATCGTCGCGGAGCAAGGTACGATCGAGACCCAGTGTCACTTCTGCAACACCCGCTACGCCTTCACCGCGGCCGATGTCGAAGCCTTGATCGAGGACCCCAGCGACGGCAGCCCAACGGTGCATTGAGCGGTTGCAGCGTCCAGGCCCGAGCCGTTTCGCTGGCATGAATGGCAGGCTCGAGGTTATCGGGACTGCGGTGGCGGTTGCAGGTTTGTAGTGGAATGACAGGAAATGCACCAAAAAGGCCGAAATGTTGTAATTAAACTACAATAACGTCTTGAAAAATGGGCATTTCCTGTCTCGGGGTTTTTTGCCATAATCCCCGCCGATCCCGGACGCGTCGTCAGTCGAAGAAGACGGTCGAACCGCGTAGTCGACTCGCCGGATCCCTTGCGCCGTTCGCCCTGTCGGATGGCGCCAGTCCACGAGAGAGAAGCCGAAGGCCCAGGAATCCTATGACCACCACCACGCAGTCTTCTACCGTTCACGTCAACCTCAGCACTGCCGAGCTCATCGAGCGTGCGGTGGCCCAGGGCGAGGGCCGACTGGCCTCCCACGGCGCCCTCGTGGTCAAGACGGGTGAACGTACCGGGCGCTCCCCCAAGGACCGGTTCATCGTCGACGAACCGTCCACCAGTGCCCAGATCGACTGGGGCAGCGTCAACCGTCCCTTCGACGCCGAGCGTTTCGATGCACTGTGGGAGCGAGTGGAAGGCTACCTGGGCGAGAAGGACAGCTATGTCAGCGAGCTTCACGTGGGCAGCGATCCGACCCACTACCTGCCGGTTCGTGTGACCACCGAGACCGCCTGGCACAACCTCTTTGGCCGCACCATGTTCGTGCGTCCCGAGGCCTACAATGCGTCACGCAAGGACGAGTGGGAAATCCAGAATGCCCCGCACTTCGTGTGTGAGCCGAGCCGTGACGGCACCAACTCCGATGGCTGCGTGATCATCAACTTCGCCAAGCGCCGGGTGCTGATCGCCGGCATGCGTTACGCCGGCGAGATGAAGAAGGCCATGTTCTCGGTGCAGAACTTCCTGCTGCCCGAGGCCGACGTGCTGCCCATGCACTGCAGCGCCAACGTCGGCGAAGACGGCGAGACCACCCTGTTCTTCGGCCTGTCCGGCACTGGCAAGACCACCCTGTCAGCGGACCCGGGTCGCTACCTGATCGGCGACGACGAGCACGGCTGGGGCGTCGGTACCGTGTTCAACTTCGAGGGTGGCTGCTACGCCAAGTGCATCGACCTGTCGGAAAAGAACGAGCCGGTCATCTGGAATGCCATCAAGTTCGGTACTGTGCTCGAGAACGTGGTGCTCAACGATCGTCGTGAGCCGAACTACGCCGACGACAGCCTGACCCAGAATTCCCGCGCCGCCTATCCGCTCGAGCACGTCGACAAGCGTGTGGCCGAGAACCGCGCCGGCGAGCCCAACGCCATCGTCTTTCTGACCTGTGACATGAGTGGCGTGCTGCCGCCGGTGTCGGTGCTGTCCAAGGAGGCCGCCGCCTATCACTTCCTGTCCGGCTACACCGCCAAGGTGGGCTCCACCGAGATGGGCTCTTCCAGCGGTCTGGAAGCGACCTTCTCCACCTGCTTCGGTGCGCCGTTCTTCCCGCGCCCGGCCCGCGAGTACGCGGATCTGCTGATCAAGCGCGTGGCCGAGAAGGACGCCCAGGTCTACCTGGTCAACACCGGCTGGACCGGCGGTGCTTACGGCGAGGGCGGCTCACGCTTCTCCATCCCGACCACCCGCGCCATCATCCACGCGATCCAGACCGGCGTGCTGCGTGACGTGGAAACCCGCCACATCGACGGCCTGAACCTGTCAGTGCCGGTGTCCGTGCCCGGCGTCGACTCCAGCCTGCTGGACCCGCGTCAGACCTGGGAAGACCAGGCGGCCTACGATCGCAAGCGCAGCGAACTGGCAGGCAAGTTTGTAGAGAACTTCAAGAAGTTCGACGGCGTCAGCGACGCCATCGTCAAGGCGGGCCCGAGCCTGGTCTAGGCGGCTCCGGGCCTGATACAGGCCGAGGGCCAAGTTTGTAGGGCTGACATACGGCCAAGAAGTTCGACGGCGTCAGCGACGCCATCGTCAAGGCAGGCCCGAGTCTGGTCTAGGCGGCTCCGGGCCTGGTTTAACCTGCGGGTTGCCAAGGCAGTAAACGACTGAACCTTGCCGCGAGGCAGGGGTCGAGAAGAGGAGAAGGCGATGGCCTTCTCCTCTTTTTTTGCTCTTGTTCCAGCGCCTTGCCGTCGATAGTTGGCGAAGGTCCGGACGGACAGCGACGATTGAGTGTAAGGAAGGGGAGGGGCAGACCGACCCAGCACAATCCTTGACGCAGGAGACTCTACAATGAAACGACGCAATTTCCTCGCGCTGCTCGGGCTCGGCGGCCTCGCCAGCATGGTGCCGGCGGTGGCCAATGCCCGCCCGGAGCTGGAGCTTTCGCCAAGTCCCGATATCGAGCCGCTGGAATTGAGCGAGAGCGAGTGGCGTGAGCGCCTGAGCCCGGCCCAGTACGATGTGCTGCGCGAGGCAGGGACCGAGCCGGCAGGCTCCAGTCCGCTCGACGGCGAGAAGCGTGAAGGCGAATTTCGCTGTGCCGGTTGTGATCTGTTGTTATTCACCAGCGCCATGAAGTACGACTCCGGCACCGGCTGGCCGAGCTTCTACGAGCACGTGGAGGGCCACCTGCTGACCAGTGTGGACTACAAGATCCTGTGGCCGCGTACCGAGTACCACTGCGCTCGCTGTGGTGGTCATCAGGGGCACGTGTTCGAGGATGGGCCCGATCCCACCGGTCTGCGCTGGTGCAACAACGGGGTCGCGCTCAAGTTCGTTCCGGCCTGAACGAAAAGCTGCCCGGGGGATGACGCCGGGCAGCGGGTGGCGGCGGCGCAAAAGGGCGCTTTGTGATACCTTGGCCGGATCACAGACGTCGTATTGCCAAGGATTTCATGGACGCTACAGCCAAGATCATTGCCCGCCTGGCCGAAGAACTGGCGGTCAAGGCCCCTCAGATCTCCGCGACCGTCGAGCTGCTGGATGGCGGCGCGACGGTGCCGTTCATTGCGCGCTATCGCAAGGAAGTGACCGGAGGACTCGACGATACCCAGCTGCGCAACCTGGAAGAGCGCCTGGGCTATCTGCGTGAACTGGAAGAGCGCCGCACCACAGTGCTTGCGGCCATCGACGAGCAGGGCAAGCTCAGCGATTCGCTGGCCGCCAGCATCCAGGCTGCCGATACCAAGCAGCGCCTGGAAGACCTCTACCTGCCCTATCGCAAGAAGCGCCGGACCAAGGCACAGATCGCCCGGGAAGCGGGTCTCGAGCCGCTGGCCGACGCGCTGCTGGCCGATCCAACCCTCGACCCCGAGACCGAAGCCGCGGGCTACCTGCGGCCTGCCGAAGGCGAGACGCCGGCGATCGAAGACGCCAAGGCGGCGCTCGATGGCGCCAAGCAGATCCTGATGGAGCGCTTCGCCGAGGACCCCGAGCTGGTCGGACGCCTGCGCGAGAGGCTGTGGAGCGAGGGCGAGCTGTCCAGCCGCGTGATCGCCGGCAAGGAGCAGGAGGGCGCCAAGTTCTCCGACTACTTCGAACACGACGAACGGCTTGCCAAGGTGCCTTCTCACCGCGCCCTGGCGATGTTCCGTGGCCGCAACGAGGGTGTGCTGGCGCTGGCGTTGCGCCTGCCTGGCGAAGACGAGGCGCCGGTGCACCCAGCCCAGGTCGCCATCGCGCGTCACTTCGAGATTCGCGATGAGGGGCGCAAGGCCGACCGCTGGCTGGCCGAGGTGGTGCGCTGGACCTGGCGGGTCAAGCTCTACACCCACCTCGAGACCGAGCTGATGGGGCGTCTGCGTGAGCGGGCAGAAGGCGAGGCCATCGACGTCTTCGCCGCCAACCTCAAGGATCTGCTGCTGGCGGCGCCGGCCGGCCCCAAGGCCACGCTGGCCATCGATCCCGGCCTGCGCACCGGCTGCAAGGTGGCGGTGGTCGATGCCACCGGGCAGTTCCTCGAGCAGGCCACCATCTTTCCCCACGCCCCGCGCAATCAGTGGGATGCGTCGCTTGCCGAACTGGCGAAACTGGTCAGGAAACACGGCGTCGAGCTGATCGCCGTGGGCAACGGCACCGCCAGCCGGGAGACCGATCGGCTGGCCGGGGATCTGCTCAAGGCGATGAAGGATCCCCGGTTGTCGAAGGTCATGGTCTCGGAGGCGGGGGCCTCGGTGTACTCTGCCTCCGAATATGCCTCCCGTGAGCTGCCTGATCTCGACGTGACCATTCGTGGCGCGGTGTCGATCGCGCGCCGCCTGCAGGACCCCCTGGCCGAGCTGGTCAAGATCGAACCCAAGTCCATCGGCGTCGGCCAGTACCAGCACGACGTCTCCCAGGTCCAGCTGTCACGCAGCCTCGAGGTGGTCATCGAGGACTGCGTCAACGCGGTGGGGGTCGACCTCAATACCGCCTCCTCGGCGCTGCTGTCGCGGGTGGCGGGGCTCAATCCGGGGCTGGCCGAGAACATCGTCACCCAGCGCAACGCCAAGGGCGCCTTCCGTGATCGCCGTGATCTGCTCGAGGTGTCCCGGCTGGGGCCCAAGACGTTCGAGCAGTGCGCCGGCTTCCTGCGCATCATGAACGGCGCCAATCCGCTGGACGCTAGCGCCGTGCACCCGGAGGCCTATCCGCTGGTCGAGCGCATCGCCGAGCGCAGCGGGCGCGAGCTGTCCGGGCTGATCGGCGACAGCGCCACGCTGAAGGCGCTCAAGCCCAGCGAGTTTGCCGACGAGCGCTTCGGGGTGCCCACCGTCAGCGATATCATCGCCGAGCTCGACAAGCCTGGCCGCGACCCTCGTCCCGAGTTCCGTGCAGCGCAGTTCCGCGAGGGCGTCGAGACGCTCAAGGACCTCGAGCCGGGCATGGTGCTGGAAGGTACCGTGACCAATGTCACCCACTTCGGTGCCTTCGTCGATATCGGTGTGCATCAGGACGGTCTTGTGCACATTTCAGCGCTGTCGGACCGCTTCGTCGAGGATCCACGCACCGTGGTCAAGGCGGGCGACATCGTCAAGGTCAAGGTGATGAACGTGGATCTGCAGCGCTCGCGTATCGGGCTGTCCATGCGCATGGACGATACTCCCGACAGCGCCGACGGAGGTGACGCTCGCCAGGCCCCCAGACGTCGCGAAGGCGGTGGCAAGGGCAAGGGCCCTCGGAGCCAGCAGGGTCGCGGTCAGGCAGGCAAGGGAGGGCGCGACGAGGCCGCTCCCATGGGCGCTCTGGGTGCCGCTCTGCTCAAGGCGAAGCAGGGTCGTTCTTGAAACCTGCCAATGGAACGCCATAATCTGTCGACCTTATCCAGCGATCTCGACTGTCGACCTTCGCTGTCGACCGTATCTGTCGACTGAAACAACGGGCGCCTGAGCGCCCGTTGCCGTCGCCGCCATTCGAAGCAGGCCCCCGGGCCCTTCCACGACACGGGGTGTTCACCTTGTCCACTCAGCTTTCTTCGCTCCTCGAACGCCTGCGCGGCCCGGCGGCCGCACGACGCTTCGGCCGCCTGCGCCGCGGCATTGAAAAGGAGGGGCTTCGGGTCGACGACCGCGGCGTGATCGCGGCGACCTTCCATCCCCGGGCGCTGGGCTCCAAACTGACCCACCCCCATATCACCACGGACTACTCCGAGGCGCTGCTGGAGTACATCACGCCGGTCTACAGCCGTCCCGACGAGGCGCTGGAATTTTTGGCCGATCTCCATCGCTACACCTATCGCCATCTGGACGGAGAGTGGATCTGGCCGGCCAGCATGCCTTCCCGGCTCAATGGCAACGACAGCGTGCCCATTGCCGACTACGGGAGCTCCAACGTCGGCACCATGAAGCATGTCTATCGTCGCGGCCTGGACGCTCGCTACGGGCGGATCATGCAGTCGATCGCCGGCATCCACTACAACGTGTCGCTGCCCGACGACCTGTGGACGCTGCTGCAGACCCTGGACGAGCAGGAGCAGGTGTCCATGGGCGAGTACCGCTCGTCGCGCTACTTCGGACTGATCCGCAACTTCCGGCGCCATAGCTGGCTACTGCTGTATCTGTTCGGTGCATCGCCCGCCATCGACGACAGCTTCCTGGATGATGGCGAGATCCCCGAGGGGCTGGAACGCCTCGGCGAGCGCACCCTGGTATCTCGCT
This sequence comes from Halomonas sp. DP1Y21-3, assembly GCF_019801245.1. NCBI lineage: Bacteria > Pseudomonadati > Pseudomonadota > Gammaproteobacteria > Oceanospirillales > Halomonadaceae > Halomonas > Halomonas sp. DP1Y21-3. The sequence goes on along the minus strand of NZ_JAHVJM010000001.1, from coordinate 589,167 downwards.
ATGCGACGAGCTTGCGGATGTCCGATCTGGGCTACCAGAACAAGGTGCAGGATCAGCTCAAGATCTGCTTCAATTCGTTGTCGAATTACGTCAACACCCTGCGCCATGCCATCGCCACCGGCTGGCCGGACTACGAGGCGTTGGGTGTGCGTGATGGCGATAGCTGGCGTCAGCTCAACGCCAACATCCTGCAGATCGAGAACGAGTACTACAGCGATATCCGTCCCAAGCGGGTCACCCGTCACGACGAGACACCGAGCCAGGCCCTCGAGGCCCGTGGTGTCGAGTACATCGAGGTCCGCTGTCTGGATATCGATCCCTTCGCTACCCTGGGGATCGATGCCGCCCAGACCCGCTTTCTCGACACCTTCCTGGTGTGGTGTCTGCTGTCCGACAGTCCCTGGATCTCCGACGAGGAGTGTGACCACCTGGACGACAATCGGCGCCTGGTGGTGGAGCGCGGTCGCGAGCCCGGGCTCGAGCTCAATGACCGAGGCAACCGCCGCGGTCTGGTCGACTGGAGTCGTGCCATCGTCGCCGAGATGCGCGAGGTCGCCGCGCTGCTCGACCAGCTCGAGGATGGCAGTCCCCACCAGCAGGCGGTGGACGCGATCGCGCCGCGCATCGATGATCCGTCGCTGACGCCTTCTGCTCGCGTGCTGGCGCGCCTCGAGGACAACGGTGAGGAGTTTGTCGAGGCCATGGTCGCCATCGCCCGTGAGCAGGCCGCTGCGCTGGCTGACGAGCCGCTCAATCGGTGTCGTGCGTCCATGCTGGAAGACCTGGTCGAGACCTCTCATCAGCAGCAGCGGGAGATCGAGGCATCCGACACCAGCGATTTTGCTCAATTCCTGAGCGACTATTTCAGCCGAGCCCGGGAGACCCGGGCGTTGGCACCCACGGATCAACCGACCCATAGCGGAGAGAGCCTGAAATGAGCGAGTGGAGCCTGCGGCAGTGGAGCCTGGCGGGACTGGGCTTTTGCGTGGCAATGATGGCCGTGGCCCTGGGGCTTGAGCACCTGGTCGGGCTCGAGCCCTGTCCGCTTTGTGTGTTTCAGCGGGTGGCGGTGATCGCGGCAGGGCTGGTGTTTGCCGTGGCCGCGCTGCATGGACCTCGTGGTGCATTCGCCACAGTGGCCTACAGCGGTCTGGCGGCCCTGGCGGTGCTGTCCGGGATCGCCGTTGCCGGGCGTCATCTGTGGCTGCAGTCGCTGCCGGCGGATCAGGTGCCGAGCTGTGGCCCCGGTCTCGATTACATGATCGATGTGCTGCCGCTGCAGAAGGTCATCGCCTCGGTGTTGTCCGGCTCCGGCGAGTGCGCCGAGGTCGGCGCTACCCTGCTCGGGCTGTCGCTGCCAGGCTGGACGTTGATTGGCTTTGTGGTACTGCTGGCGGTGCCGGTGGGCATGCTCACGACGCTGCGGGCCACGACCAGCGGCTATCGCTGGAACGGCTGAAGCTTGGCGGTAGAGGCGTTCTCTGCGCCGTTTTGCTGTCGGTGATGACGGCCAATCAGGTACTTGGCATGCATTCGTTGACAGGGGCGGCGGCACGAGGGAGTCTGTTCATCCGCCTGGATTCGGGGTGAGGCAGTGCTAGGGAGGCCGCCATGTTGGAAGATTGCAAGACCGCTCGCGAACGCTGGGGAGGCGTCCATCGACTGATCGACCGCTGGCTCGAGCAGCGCGAGGGTTTGCTCGTTGTCTTGAATGAGCTCGAACAGTCATGCGATGCGGATCTGGAAACCATCACCAAGGAACGCATCGACACCTTCAGCGAGACGCTGATGGACTACATCAGCGCCGGCCATTTCGAGGTCTATCCGCAACTGAGGGAAGAGGCGCGTGCCTTCGATGACACGTCGGCACTGAATATCGCCGATCGTCTGCTGGAACGCCTCGAGATGTCCACCGAACTGGTGCTGTCCTTTGACGAGGACTACTCTACTCCGGTGCGCTGCCAACGCTTTCTGCCGCGTTTGCCGGCCTGGCTCGAGCGTCTGAAGAAGGGCCTGTCGGAGCGCTTCGGCCTGGAAGATCAGCTGATTGCACGGCTCCACGACGAGCACGCCCCCGCCGAAGGCATCTCCTGACAGGGGTGCCGGCGGTGAAGGAGGGTAGTGAGGGCGGACCGTGAGGGCGGACAGTGAGTGAGAGGGTTAGTGAGAGGGTGAGTGAGCGCGCAAGGCCAGCGCAGCGCCTTGATCGCCTCCGATAACACCGAAGGCTTTGGTGGCGTTGTTCGCACCAGGCCGCCGATTTCGCCCGCTCCCGATACTCGAGGATCCGACACTTCCGGATCTGGCTGTTGAGGGGCCGCCACGTCAGGTCGTCCAGGCGGTCGTGTCTGGCGACAGTCCAGGTCGGCGGTGCCAGGCCAGGTCAATTGCGTCGGGCCAATTGAGTTTTGTGCACTGCAAGCATAAGATTTTCCGCGTCCTGAACGCCGCCCGAGGCAGCCAAGGTGTCGGCCGACGTCTGCATGATGCCGCCCGGGCCCCTTCACGGCGACAATCCCAAGGAGCCATGATGAAAGACCCCGTACGTATTGCCATCACCGGTGCCGCCGGTCAGATCAGCTACTCTCTCGCCTTCCGTATCGCCGCAGGCGACATGCTGGGCCCGGACCAGCCGGTCATCCTGCAGCTGCTCGAGATCACTCCGGCCATGGAAGCGCTGAATGGCGTGGTGATGGAGCTCAACGACTGCGCCTTCCCGCTGGTTCAGGACATCGTCGCCACCGACGATGCCAACGTGGCCTTCAAGGACGCCGACTTCGCCCTGCTGGTGGGTGCCCGTCCGCGCGGTCCGGGCATGGAGCGCAAGGACCTGCTCGAGGCCAACGCCGCCATCTTCTCCGCCCAGGGCAAGGCCATCAACGACAACGCCAGCCGTGACATTCGCGTGCTGGTGGTGGGCAACCCGGCCAACACCAACGCCCTGATCGCCTCCTGCAACGCGCCGGACCTCGACGCCGGTCAGTTCACCGCGATGATGCGTCTGGACCACAACCGGGCCAAGACCCAGCTGGCGCAGAAGGCCGGCAAGCACGTCACCGACGTCGACAGCATGATCGTCTGGGGTAACCACAGCGCGACCCAGTACCCGGATCTGTCCCACTGCAAGGTGGACGGCAAGCCGGCCTTCGACCTGGTCGAGCGCGACTGGTACGAAAACGACTTCATCCCGACCGTGCAGCAGCGTGGCGCCGCCATCATCAAGGCGCGTGGTGCATCCTCCGCTGCCTCCGCCGCATCCGCCGCCATCGATCACATGCGTGATTGGGCGCTGGGCAGCGACGGCATCGTCAGCATGGGCATTCCTGCCGACGGCAGCTACGGCGTCGAGCCGGGCATCATGTATTCCTACCCGGTGGTGTGCAAGGACGGCAAGTACGAGATCGTCCAGGGCCTCGAGGTCGACGAGTTCAGCCGCACCAAGATGAAGGCGACCGAAGACGAGCTGCGCGAAGAGCGCGCTGCGGTCGAGCACCTGCTGGGCTGATATCGGTCTCGCAAGGCCCGACAGGGCCTTGCAGAGCATCGCCTGCACGTCGACCAGCGGTCATCGTGCCAACGAAGAACCCCGCCACAATGTGGCGGGGTTCTTTTGTGGATGGCGTCGGTGTCGTGCGAGGGGCTTGTCTCAACCGCGCTTGGCTCAACCGCGCAGGGAGATGATCTTCCAGCCCTTGGCCTCGGCGACTTCGCGCAGGGCCGGGTCCGGGTCCACCGCGACCGGATGATCGACCTGCTCGAGCAGCGGCAGGTCGTTGTGGGAGTCGCTGTAGAACCAGGCGCCGTCGAGGGTGTCGTCGCGCTCAGAAAGCCACTGTTCCAGGCGGGTCACCTTGCCCTGCTGAAAGCTCGGCACGCCGCTGACCCGGCCGGTGTAGCGGCCATCGACGAGCTCCGGTTCCACGGCGATCAGGTCATCGATGCCCAGGCGTTCGGCGATGGGGCCAGTGATGAAGCGATTGGTAGCGGTGATGATCAGAAGGGTGTCGCCCCGTGCGCGGTGGCGGGCGATCAGTTCCTCGGCCTGGGGCAGGATGGCGGGCTCGATCTTGCTGGCCATGAACTGCTGATGCCAGGCGGCGAGCTGTTCCATGGAATTGTCCGCCAGTGGCTTCAGGGCCACCTCCAGGAAGGCCATCATGTCGAGACGACCGGCGTCGTAGTCGGCCTTGAAACGGTCATTGGCCTCGCGATAGGCCACCGCGTCCACGGCGCCCTGCTCGAGCAGGAATTCGCCCCAGGCATGGTCGCTGTCGATCGACAGCAGGGTATTGTCCAAATCGAAGATGGCCAGACTCAAGGTGTGTCTCCCGGCGCTTGGGTGAGGCGACCTCCCGGCCCGGCGATCTGTGTCGGAGTGGCCAGCAACAGGCGTACGTCATGCCCATGGGCCCCTGGCCCGGGAAGGCCACAAAGGGGGCGATTATGTCAGAACCTCGGCAGGGGTTCGAGATGTCGTATTGATGCGCTTCGAGCCATTGTGGAAGAATGCAGTCAATACCGATTGGAAAGGTGAAGCCCGTGATCGACGCAGACGGCTTTCGCCCCAACGTTGGCATCATCATCGTCAACGACCAGGGGCAGCTGCTATGGGCGCGTCGGGTAGGGCAGAACGCGTGGCAATTTCCCCAGGGAGGCATCAAGTCAGATGAGACGCCCCAGCAGGCTTTGTTCAGAGAGCTCCACGAAGAAATCGGCCTGACCGCCGAGGATGTGGAGGTACTGGCCTGCACCAGGGGGTGGCTACGCTACCGCCTGCCGCGACGCATGGTTCGCACACATTCGCGCCCAGTGTGCATAGGACAGAAACAGAAGTGGTTCCTGCTGCGGATCCGCTGCCAGGAAAGCCGCATCTGTGTGGATGGCACCCCCAAGCCCGAGTTCGATGGCTGGCGTTGGGTCAGTTACTGGTATCCGCTGGGGCAGGTGGTACCGTTCAAGAGGGAGGTCTACCGCCGAGCACTACGTGAGCTATTGCCTCGCGCCCAGAGCCTGGCGCTGGAGAAGGGATGAATCCAGCGCCCGCGGCAGCACATCAGCCACGTCGGCGAGAGGCCGGTGGCGTTGCTGCCTCCCACTTATCGTTCGGTCGCCCCATGGCCGGACCAGTACAAGAACAGGGGTGAGACCTTTCCATGCTCAAGGTCCTGCAACGAATCATTCAGGAGGTCAACAGCGCGCGCAGCCTGGACGCGGCGCTGGCGACCCTGGTGCGCCGGACACGCAAGGCGATGCAGACCGATGTCTGTTCGTTCTACCTGTTTGACGGCGAACGCGATGCGCTGGTGCTGATGGAGACCATCGGCCTGAGAACCCAGGCGGTGGGCCAGGTGGCGCTGCCGGTAGGGGAGGGGCTGGTTGGCACCGTGGCCCGCCGCGAGGAACCGCTCAACCTGGAGGACGCCCAGGCTCACCCCAGTTTCCGTTACTTCGAGGCGACCGGTGAAGAGCGCTACTCGAGCTTTCTCGGTGTGCCCATCATCCATCAGCGCCGCATGCTCGGTGTACTGGTGGTGCAACAGGCAGAGCGTCGTCGCTACGATGAATCCGACGAGGCCTTCCTGGTCACCATGGGCGCCCAGCTTGCTGGCGTGCTGGCCCATGCGCTGGCTACCGGTGGGCTAACCTGCCCGGCCTTTCCCGGCGTCCAGGCGACCTTCATCGGGGTCGCCGCCTCACCCGGCATGGCCATCGGCGAGGCGGTGGTGCTGTCACCGCCGGCCGATCTCGACAGCGTGCCGGATCTGGTGCCCACCGACGTCGAGTTCGAGATCGCCCGGCTCAAGGACGCCATCGCCCGGGTGCGCGAAGAGATTCGTGCCGCCGGCGAGCGGCTGGCCAATCGTATCTCGGCCCAGGAGCTGGCGCTGTTCGACGTCTATCAGCAGATGCTCGGCGAGGCGGCGCTGTCCCAGGAGGTGGAAAAGCGTATCCGCGAGGGCCAGTGGGCGCCCGGCGCCCTGGCCGACGTGGTGCGCCGCCATGTGCAGTATCTGGAGCGGGTGGACGACGATTACCTGAGAGAGCGTGCCGCCGACGTGCGCGATCTCGGACGCCGAGTGCTGGCCCATCTGCAGGAAGAGTCGCCGCGGTTGCCCGAACACTACCCCCAGGGGGCCATCCTGATCGGCGACGAGATCAGCGTCGCGCTGCTTGGCGAGGTGCCCCGGGACCGACTTGGCGGACTGATCTCGGTACGAGGGTCGAGCAACTCCCATGTGGCCATCATCGCCCGTGCCATGGGGATTCCGCTGGTGTCGGGGATGATCGACCTGCCATTGCCGCGACTCGACGGCGCCCCGCTGGTGCTGGATGGTCACCGAGGGCGCGTGTTCGTGCGTCCTGGCCCGGAGCTGGTGGCCCATTACCAGAGCCAGATCGACGAGGAGAAGGCCCTGGCGGCGCTGCTCGAACACGAGCAGGACCTGCCCAGCGTGACCCCGGACGGTCACGCCATGACGCTGATGGTCAATACCGGACTGACCGTCGATACGGTCGCATCGCTCAAGACGCGTATCGGCGGGGTAGGGCTGTATCGCACCGAAGTGCCGTTCATGATCACCGAACGTTTCCCCGGCGAGCAGGAGCAGACCCGGCTGTACAGGGAGCAGCTCGAGAGCTTTGCACCGCTTCCGGTGGTGATGCGGACCCTGGATATCGGTGGCGACAAGGACCTGCCGTACTTCCCCATCGAAGAGGCCAACCCCTTTCTCGGCTGGCGCGGTATTCGCGTCACCCTGGATCACCCCGAAGTGCTGATGGTACAGCTGCGCGCCATGCTCCGGGCCTCCCAGGGGCTCGACAACCTCGAGCTGCTGCTGCCCATGGTGACCAACGTCGATGAAGTCGATGACACCCTGAAGCTGATCGAGCGAGCGATCATCGAGCTGGGCGAAGAGGGTGTGGACGTGCGCCGGCCGCGCCTCGGGGTGATGCTCGAGGTGCCGGCGACGCTTTACCAGCTCAGGGCACTGGCGGCGCGGGTCGACTTTTTCTCCGTGGGCAGCAACGACCTGACCCAGTACCTGCTGGCGGTGGATCGCAACAACCCGCGGGTCGCTGACCTCTACGATTCCTGTCACCCTGCGGTGCTGTCGGCGCTGCATCGCCTGGCCGCCGAGAGCAGCGAGCTGAATGTGCCGACCTCGGTGTGCGGCGAACTCGCCGGCGACCCGGCTGGTGCGCTGCTGCTGATGGGCATGGGCTTCCGGGTGCTGTCGATGAATGGCCCCAACCTGCCCCGCGTGCGGGCGGCCATTCGTCGGGTATCGCGAGAGGCGGCAGCCGAGCTGGTGGAGCAGACCCTTGCGCTGGAAACGCCAGCCGAGGTGCGCGCCCACCTGGCGAGCCGCATGCAGGCCTGGCAGCTGGCCCATCTGCTGCCGCCCAGGGATTGAGCGAGGCAGCGGCCGTCAAGGATGGCCGCGCGCCTTGGCATCTCGCAGCGTGGCCAGCGACGCTTCAGCCGTCTCGGTCGATGGTCAGCGCCAGCCGGGTCTCGCCCTGAGGCCGCCCGCCCGGGCCAAAGCGCCGTTCCGAGATGTCGAAACGCTCGCCGTTCACGTCGCGGTGCAGCGTCAACTCGCTGGTGGCACGGGTGCCGTAGTCGTCGCCGACGATAAAGGCCGGTGACAGGAAGCGTTCGAGCTCCAGCCCCACGCCGGTGTCCGGCAGGCTAGCGTCCGGCGCCGGGTGGCGGTCGAGGAAGCCCTGGCGGGCGTTTGCCAGGGAGGCGTGTCTGGCCTCGGCGATGTCTTCGGCCAGGGCGTTGCGCACCTGGACCAGCTTGGGCCAGGGGGTATCCAGAGAGGCGTTGGACAGGCCGTGCACTCCGGCCTCGACCGCCTGCAGTGCGCAGCCGTGGCGATGCCGCTCGAGGTGCCAAAGCCGCTTGCCGTCGCCGATCAGCAGATTGAAGCCACCGTAGCGCAATGCCTCGCCCGCACTCTGGCATTCGAGCCAGGCCTCGAGGTCATCGGTTTCGAGGCCACGGCGCACCAGCAGGCCGCGGCTTTCGCTCGGTTGCGGTGGTATCAGTTCCGGGTCGCGAACATTGGTGATGGCGGCGAAGCGGCCGCGACGATGGATGCCGAGCCAGGTCCCGCCGGCCTCGAGGTCGCGACCGGCGACCAGTCCCGGGGCGTCCGGCCAGGCGGCCAGGGGCGCGGTGGGGCGCGCGTGGACCTCGTCGCGGTTGGCGATCAAGGTGATCGGCCGCGCACTGTCCGGGGCGAAGTGAAAGGCAATCAGGCACATGGGCGCAGCGTAGCCGGATTTTCTGCCCAGGGGAATCCGGGGAGAGCCTGCAACTGTGCCACCATGACAGGCTGCGGCCGGCAACGTACACTCTTGGCTTCTTCATTCAACAGGATGGAAGATGGAAGGCGACGATAGCAGGGATCGCTTTTGGCGCAGGCTGGTGATTCCCATCCTGTGGCCGGTGGTAGCCGCCCAGGGGGTGCTGCTGGCGCTGTGTCTGGTGCTGGGCGCCTCGCTGCACTGGCTGATGCCCGCCGCCGCCGGCTGGAGCACCACCCTGTGGATCGTCATGGGTCTGCTGGTGGGCACCACGCTCAACATCCTCGTCTTCCTGGTGCTGCTCAAGCATCGCCTATCCCGCGCTCAGCGTGACTTCGACAGCCTGCTCGAACGGGTCGAGAGCCAGTTGTCGCCACAACTCGATGGGCGGCACGAAGCCCCCTCGCCGGAAGACTCGCTGATGGAGCGAGTCAGGTGGCTGCTCGAGGCCATCGACGCTCGACCGAAGGCAGGCCAAAGACGGCGCGGCAGTCCGCCTGACGTCGAGAGCGGTGATGCGGTTTGGCTCGAAAGCCAGGGGGAAGTCAGAGCAGATATCGGAGTAGATAGCCGAGCAGATAGCCGAGCAGATAGCCGAGCAGAGAACACGCCGGATTCGCTGGGCGAGCCCAGCGACTGGGAGCACGAAAGCCGGCGCCTGGCCGCCGCGCTGTCCCGCGCCAGAGAAGAGTCGCGTCTGAAGTCGAGCTACCTGAGCCACGTCGGCAAGGCATTGGCACCCTTGATCGCCGAGCTCGATCAGCTGATCAACCGGGCCGGCGACGGCGCCGAGCCCGAGGCGTTACGCCGACTGAGCGATATTCGCCTGTTGCTCGACAACCTCGAGGACGGCACCGACACGGCGCCTGTGGCAGAGCCTTCCGAGTCATCGGCCGACGAAGCGACACCCAGGGTGCTGATCGTCGACGACGGTCCGGTCAACCTGATGCTGGCGCGGGAGGTTCTCGAGCGCCGAGGCGTCGAGGTGGTGACCGCGACCCGCGGAGAGGAAGCGCTGGAGCGGCTGGCGGCGGTTGCCGTCGATCTGGTGCTGATGGATATCGTGCTGCCGGATATCGACGGCGTCGAGACCTGCCGTCGTCTGCGCGCGATGGAGGCGGCGGATTCGGGCCGCCCGCGTGCGGTGGTGATCGCCCTGACCGCCAATGCCAGCGACCAGGACCAGGCGCGCTTTCAGCAGGCCGGCATGGACGCCTGGCTGGCCAAGCCCTATCGTCCCCAGGCGCTGCTCGAACTGCTCGATCACTGGTTGCCGCTGCCGACGAGGTCGGTCTGATGCTGGCGTCCCTGGTCTCCTATCTGGCGCTCGGCACCGCGGCGGGCTTCCTGGCCGGTCTCTACGGCGTGGGTGGCGGGCTGATCATCGTGCCCAGCCTGATGACGGTATTCGCGCTGCAACAGGTGTCCGGCGAGGTGGCCATGCACCTGGCGGTGGGGACCTCGCTTGCGACCATCGTGATCACCGGCGCCTCGTCCGCCTGGGGCCACTTTCGCCGGGGCAGCATTCGGCGTGACTGGCTGGTAGCGCTGCTGCCGGGGCTGGTGATGGGCGCCGTGCTTGGGGTGTTCGTTGCCGGCGCCCTGTCGGGCGGCCTGCTCGGCACGCTGTTCGGCGTCTTTCTGCTGCTGGTCGCCGCCAAGCTGGTGCTGGGGCGCTCGCCCAAGGCGGGGCGTCAGGCCCCCGGGCGTGGCAGCATGGTCGTCGCCGGCGGTGTCATCGGAGGTGTCTCTGCCCTCTTCGGTATCGGTGGGGGGACACTGAGCGTTCCCTGGCTGATTCGCTGCGGTGCCAGCATGACCCAGGCGGTCGGTACCTCGGCGGCCTGCGGAATGCCCATCGCCCTGGTCGGCGCGGTGACCTTCATCGCCGTTGGCCTTGGTGATCCGCGACTGCCCGATGGCGCCTTCGGTTTTGTCATGCTGCCGGCGCTTTTGGGGATTGCCCTGACCAGCGTTCCCTGTGCGCGGCTTGGTGTGCGACTGGCGCATCGGTTGCCCGCTCGGGTGCTCAAGCTGTCGTTCGCGCTGTTGCTGACGGTGGTGGGGCTCGGCTTCCTGCTGTAGCGAACCGTCGCCGCCGCTTGCTGTCCTATTGCCGCTGTGGCGTTTTTCTGGCGGTCATCCGCTTGTATAGCGCTACGTTACTCTCTGGTCACCTCGGTCACTTTCAGGAAATCTACCGACTATGCTGTCTTATCCCCAGATCGATCCCGTTGCCATCTCGCTGGGTCCGCTCCAGGTCCACTGGTATGGACTGATGTACGTGGTGGGCTTTGTCGCTGCCTGGTGGTTGGGCTGTCGACGCGCCCACCGCATCGGCCTGACCCGGGACGACGTGGGCGACCTGCTGTTCTACGCCGCCCTCGGCGTGGTGCTCGGTGGACGCCTTGGCTACGCGCTGTTCTACGGGCTGGATCAGTGGCTCGCGGACCCGCTGTGGATCGTCAAGGTGTGGGATGGCGGCATGAGCTTCCATGGCGGCCTGCTCGGGGTGTTGCTGGCGGCCTTGCTGTTCGCCCGGCGCAAGAACCTGGCGTTCTTCACCCTGACCGACTTCGTCGCGCCGCTGGTGCCGATCGGCCTGGGGGCCGGGCGCATCGGTAACTTCATCAATCACGAACTGCCGGGCCGCGTCACTGACCTTCCCTGGGGCATGCCGTTCCCTGGCTACGGCCCCGAGCCGCGCCATCCTTCCTCGCTGTACGAGGCGCTGCTCGAAGGCCTGGTACTGTTCGTGGTGCTGTGGTGGGTGTCGAGCACACCGCGACGTCGCGGCCTGGTCTCTGGTCTGTTCCTGTTGATCTACGGCTTGAGTCGCTTCGCCGTGGAGTTCGTGCGTCAGCCGGACCCGCAGCTTGGCTTCATTGCCCTTGGCTGGGTCACCATGGGCATGCTGCTTAGCCTGCCGATGATCCTGTTCGGCGTGCTGTTGGTGGCCTGGTCTCGCCGCCAGCCGATGGATGTCCGTACCGCGCCTGCGGCCGACTAGGCGCTGACGATCCGCCGATGCATGATGCGGCCGCCTTGGCCCGGCCCGGTTGGTCATGCCCGAGAGGCTGCGTCACGCCGACAGGGCCCCGGTGGCCGCGCCAAGCTGGCCGCGCCAAGCTGGCCGCGTCTGGCATCGAAGCATGCCGAGCAGTACAATTGCCGGTTTTTCTGGTTTCGAGAAACCGTCCCGAATCCGTCACGACCAAGCGAGTGAATCCCGATGCCTGTTGATAGCGCTGCCGAAGCCACCGACCTCCCCGCCCTGGAGCAGCCGTATCTGGATTTGATGCGCAAGGTGCTGGACGAAGGGGTCGAGCGTGACGACCGCACCGGCGTGGGCACACGCTCGATCTTTGGTCATCAGATGCGCTTCGATCTGTCCCGCGGCTTTCCGTTGGTGACCACCAAGAAGCTGCATCTGCGGTCGATCATCCATGAGCTTCTGTGGTTTCTGAAGGGCGATACCAATATCGCCTACCTCAAGGAAAACGGCGTGCGTATCTGGGACGAGTGGGCCGACGAGAACGGCGACCTCGGCCCTGTCTATGGCTATCAGTGGCGTAGCTGGCCGGATCCTCGCGGTGGCAGCGTCGATCAGATCGAGACACTGCTCGACCAGCTTGCCACCAACCCGCGCTCACGGCGGCTGATCGTGTCCGCCTGGAACCCGGCGCTGGTGGACGAGATGGCACTGCCTCCCTGTCATTGCCTGTTCCAGTTTTACGTGGCCGACGGCAAGCTGTCCTGCCAGCTCTATCAGCGCAGTGCCGACATCTTCCTTGGCGTTCCCTTCAATATCGCAAGCTACGCGCTGCTCACTCGGATGATCGCCCAGGTGGCGGGTCTTGCCCCCGGTGATTTCGTTCACACCCTGGGGGATGCCCACCTTTATCTGAACCATCTCGAACAGGCCGAGTTGCAGCTGAGTCGAACGCCCACCCGGGCGCCTCGCCTGGAGCTGGAGCCGTCGGTGGATAACCTGTTCGACTTCCGTTTCGAGCACATCAGCATCCACGACTATGAACCCCATCCCCATATCAAGGCCGAGGTAGCGGTATGAGCAGCGCCGACAATGCGAGCGAAGGCCAGGATCTGGCGAGGCTCGACACCTTCGTGCCGGTGGCGATGATCGCCGCCATGTCGCGTAACCGGGTCATCGGGGTCGACAACCAGCTGCCCTGGTACCTGCCGGAGGACCTCAAGTTCTTCAAGCGCATGACCCAGGCCAAGCCCCTGGTGATGGGACGCAAGACCTTCGAGTCCATCGGCCGTCCGCTGCCTAACCGGCTGAATATCGTGGTCACCCGTGACACCTCCTTTCATCACGATGGCGTCAGGGTCTGTCACGACCTGGCCAGCGCGATCGAACTGGCCGACCGTCAGGCCACCATCGAGGCCGCCGAAGAGATCATGGTCATGGGCGGGGCTCAGATCTACGCCCAGGCCATGCCGATCGCATCGCGGCTCTATCTCACCGAGGTGGATGTCGATATCGAAGGTGACGCCCACTTCCCGGCGCTTGAAGGCGACTGGCAGGAAGTCGCCAGCGAAGCCGGCTCGCCGAGCGAAGGCCAGCCCGCCTACCGCTTCGTTCGCTACGAGCGTTCAGCCGAGAGCTGAAGCGCCTAATGCCTGGTTGCGGATTTGCGGTAGTCGCCACGGGACGAAATTGGCGTCTTGCAGGTGACACAATGAGCGTCGCCGAGCGGCGACAATTGCGACATCGCAAGCCCTGGCACAGACTGTGGCGACAACCCTGACAACAGCGGGGCGTGACCGGAGTCACCCCTGCAACGCGGCATTTTGCTGAGCCTGGAGGAGTCGACGTGATCGAGACACACGCAGAACACCCGTTGGAGGCGCTCGAGCAACGCACGGCGACGCTATTGGACGGACTGCGTGAAGGGCGTCGGCGCGAGCGTCAGCTGTCCAGCGAGCACCAGCGTATGGCCGACGAGCGCCAGCGCTTGATGGAGGAGTGCGAACGGCTGGCGTCCGAACGAGAGCGGTTGAGCGCTGAGCTGAACGCCGAATTGACCGCCGCCCGAGAACGTCAGCGTGAGCTCGAGTCGCAACTTGGCAGCGCCGTCGAACGCAGCGGTCAGCTCGAGACGGAGCTTGAGGCACTGCGCGCCGAGCGCCAGGCGCTGTTTGAAGAAAACAGCGAACTGACCGAGGAAAATCGCGAACTCGACGAACAGAATCGTGAACTCGAGGCCCACAACGCCAGGCTGCGTGAGCGCGTCGAACATCCCGAAGCCGAGCCTCAGTCCCCCGCCTTTGTTCGTCCCAAGCGACGCGCCCAGGGCCTGGCTGCATTGATGCAGCATCGCCCGCGTCATGCCAGTGGTGATCAGTCAGCCGACGAGACAGACGATCGGACGACTGAACAAGCAGCCGACCAGGCGTCTGACCAGACAGCGGCTCATACAGCCGTTGAGCAAACCGAGCAAGCCGACAAGACATCTGCCGAGCACAGCGGTGAGCAAGCCCCTGTCCAGTCTCCTGAGCAAGCCTCTGACCTGGATGCTGGGCGAGTGGACGGGCCTGCCGGCGAGGTCGCATCGGCTGTAACGGCCAGCGAAGCGTCCCCGGCCCCGTCCACTGACGCGACGGTGTCATCCGACGCCTCTCGGTCGCAGTCAAGCCAACAAAGCCAAGGGGCGCCTTCCAGGGACGCTGACCTCCAGGGTGATACATCCGAAGCGACGGCCTCCGACGAGGCTGGCCGCCAGGGGGATCTGGCCATCGACAAGGCGCCGTCTCCCCAGGCGCTGTTGGGTGAGTGGTACCAGCGCTATGACAAGACCTTCTTCAAGGGCCACACCCGTCCCTTGAAGGTGGGCATCCACGAGGACCTGGCGGCCAGCGAGCCCTGGCCCGAGAAGCTGGTGCGGCGGGCCCTGGCCTGCTACGTCAACCTGCCGCGGTATCTCAAGTCGGTCAGGGAAGGCGCCGAGCGTATCGATCTGCAGGGCGCGCTGGTCGGAGCGGTCGATGCCCAGGCCGCCGAACACGCCAAGCGCAAGCTGGACCGCCTGCAGGCGGAGCAGCAAGGGCGCGGCAAGGTGTCGCAGCGGCGCAGCGGCCAGGGCCGGCGGCGCGCTGGCGCAGGCAAGGGCAATCAACCCCAGGGGGCATCAAAGGCCGACCCGCAGCCCCATCGGGAAGTCGAGAGTGAACAGAGCAGCCGCACGGCGATGTCACAGGGGCGCCCCCCGCATCTCCACCAGCCGCAGAACGAGTCCAGGCACCAGTCTCATGGACACGACAGCGAGGAGTCGCGGCTACAGCGCAAACTCGACGCCCTGATGGCCCGCCACAATGGTAGTCACTGACCGCGCTCCTTGGGTGTGGTCGTTGTCTGGGCGCTTTATGCCTGGTCCTGATGTGCGGTCCTCAATTGTGCGGTCCTTATGGACGGCCGCCGCCGTTGACGACTGTCGACAGTGTTCAACCCAGCTGACTTGAAAGCGTCACATCAGCGGGGCATGATGTAGTCGCTATGCCCGGCGCAGCACTTTGTGCAGAATCGGTTCGAGGTTAGCGAACAATGTTCGTTAAGTCGTTTTTCCGGTTCCAGCGCTGGCGGCGCCTTCGCAGGGATCGGTGTCGAATCGAGGGGCGGCGGGAACGAAAACAGTGTTTTTTTCTTGTTGCGCTCCTGAGAATCCCGGTATATGGTTGCCCTTGCGAGCATTGGACTATAACAAGGCTTCGCCGCTGTCAGGCTCGCTGCCTCGGTTCCCTGCCAGGAACCACAAGGCCAGAAAAACGAGCCGGCAACGACCGGCAAGCCAAGGCTGCCAAGCGCAGCAACGATCGAAACAGCAAGCTAGTCAAAAGGAACTCAGCAATGAAAAAGACACTGTTAGCGACTGCCATCGCCGGTGCTGCCGCCTTTACCGCCGTCAGTGCCCAGGCCGCCACCGTCTACAACCAAGACGGCACCAAACTCGACATCTACGGCAACGTCCAGCTGGTCTACGCCGGAGTCAAGGATGACGATGGCGAAACTCGTGACGAGATCGCCGACAACGGTTCTACCTTCGGCTTCGCCGCCGAGCACGTCATCTACAACGGTCTGATCGGCTACGCCAAGATCGAAATCGACGACTTCAAGGCCGACGAAATGAAGGTCGCCGGTCGTGATGCAGGCGACACCGCCTACATCGGCCTGAAGGGCAACTTCGGTGACGCTCGCGTTGGTTCCTACGATTCCCTGCTGGACGACTGGATCCAGGATCCGATCTCCAACAACGAATACTTCGACGTTTCCGACTCCAACACCTTCAAGGGTGCTCCGGGTGACGAAGCTGGCGACGCTGACGTTATCGTCGGTGATCCCGAAGGCGACAAGATCACCTATACCTCTCCGGTCTGGGGCGGCTTCCAGTTCGCTCTGGGTACCCAGTACAAGGGTGACGGCGAGTCCGAGAACCTGACCGATTCCGGTGAGGCCTCTATCTTCGGTGGTCTGAAGTACACCTACGGCGGCTTCTCCATCGCCGGTGTCTACGACGATCTGGGTATCTACGACATCGAAGATCAGTCATTCACCTACATCGCTACCGATGTTGATGGTGATAGCGTCACTAACAGTGTAGAAACGGTGGACATCGATAGCGACCTGGGCGACCAGTACGGTGTCACCATGCAGTACCAGTGGGACAGCCTGCGCGTTGCCGTCAAGTACGAGCGCTTCGAGTCCGACAACGACCTGCTGAAAGACGCTGACTACTACGCCATCGGTGCCCGTTACGGCTACCTGGACGGTATGGGTGACGTTTACGGCTCCTACCAGTACATCGACTTCGGTGGCAGCGGCTTCAGCGACTTCGACAGCGCCAACGATGACGAGAACGACGACGACAACCACAACGAGTTTGTTGCCGGCGTGACCTACAACATCTCCGACGCCATGTACACCTACGTGGAAGGCGCCGTGCGTGACCGTGACAACGACCAGGGTGACGGCTACGCCGTGGGTCTGACCTACCTGTTCTAATCCGACAGGTTTGACCCCCTAGCGTTGGAACGCTATAAACGAAAGCCGATCCTCCGGGATCGGCTTTTTTTCTGCTCTCAATCGGCAAGCATGTGAGGATCCATGAAAGACGTCACCCTACCCGCGGCGCTGCTGGCGCTTGGTGTTGCCCTTGCAGGTACCACCGTACAGGCTTCTGACAGTGCCATGACCGAGCGCTTCCGTGAGGAGAACCGCCAGCTCGATCTGACCGGCTTCTTCAAGCCGGAGAGTGACGCCCGCAGCCAGAGCTTCATGTTCGGGTCCCCCCATGCCCATGACTTCGAGGTAGAGGAAGAAGGGGTCTATCGTTTCGAGAGCCGTGTCAGCGCAGGCTATGAAGACAGCTACCAGATCGATGCGGTGCTGATGGACGATGCCGGCAACGTGATCGCTCGGGGCGAGGGCTACGGCCAGGATGGTGGTCTCCAGTTGGAGAGTCGCCTGACACCCGGCAAGTACGAGTTGCAGGTCAAGGGCACCCGCTTTGGTCGACGCGGTCGCGCCGGCGACGGCTACAGCATCGCCGTGGTGGGTCTCGATGATCGCGGTAATCGTATCGAGGTGGATGATGGCACGGGTCTGCAGTTCGTGGGCTCGGATCGTGACGGAAGCCAGAGCGCCTTTGTTACCAGTCGTGACGCAGTGGTCACCCTGGGTAGTCAATCCGGTGCCTCCGGGGCCGCCGCGACTCAGTCTGCCGCAGCCCAGTCCTCCAGCGCAGCAGCGACTTCTGCGTCTGCCTCCTCCGCAGCGGCAGCAGGCGAAGTGGCCTCAAGCGCAGGTGCCTCGGCGGCCACCACGGCGTCCACGGCCGGGGTGGCGGGTTCCTCCTCGGCGGCCGGTGCCACAGCAGGTGCAGCCGCCGGCGCAGGCGCGGCAGCCAGCGTCAGCGGTAGTGCAGCGCGCAGCGATAACCCGGATGAGCGTCAGGTGCAGAGCGTCAAGACCGACGTCAAGATTCGCGCTCGTGGTGAGGTACTGAGCTTCAACGTGGCCGAGCCGAGCAGCGTGCGTATCACCACCTCGACCTTCCCGCCGGGCGACGAAGACACCTATCGCCTGACCATGGAGGTGGCCGATTCCTCCGGGCGTATCGTCGCCGAGGGCGAAGGCCAGGGCTTCAACGGCAACGTCGATCTGACCACCCAGCTGGACCCGGGCATGTACCATATCCGGGTCGCCGGTCAGAAGTTCGGCAACGCCCAGGACGGCCCCAACAACTACGAGCTCAAGGTCGTGCTCGACAACTGATATCGCGAGCGACGTATCGTCGCGAGTGGTGACAACAGGACGGGCCCTTCGGGGCCCGTTTTTTGTGCAAGACGTTGGTCTCTGGCCGGTGGGGTCGCCCGACAAGCCGAACGATGCCACCACGGTGGACACAAAAAAATACCCCCGCCTTTAGGCGGGGGCATGGGGACGTGCTGTGACGGGATTGGTCAGCGGGTGGCACTTCTCGCCTGGTGGCAAGATGGGTCAGTCACCGATTCTGGCGATGGCCTCACGCACACCGGCAGCGTACTCCGGGTGGCACTTCTCGAAGTGGCCGAGCTGACGCTCCTTGATAAAGTCCGGGACACCCTGCATATGCCGGGCGATATTGCCGAACAGTCGCTCCCGCTGCTCCGGGCTCATCAATTCGAACAGGGCGCGAGGCTGTGCGTAGTCGTCATTGCCTTCGCGGTGGTCGTAGCGCCAGGCGTCGCCTTCCAGCGGCAGCGGCGGTTCCACTACGCTCGGGTCCTCGGTCGGTCCATCGAAGGAGTTGGGCTCGTAGTAGGCGTCGCCGTTTTGCTCTCCGTTGGCGAAGAAGCGCATCGGGCCGTCCTTGTGGTAGTGGTGGACCGGACACTTCGGCTGGTTGACCGGCAGCGCCTCGTAGTGGGTGCCGAGGCGGTAGCGGTGGGCGTCGGCGTAAGAGAACACCCGTGCCTGCAGCATCTTGTCCGGCGAGAAGCCGATGCCCGGCACCTTGTTGGACGGTGAGAAGGCAGCCTGCTCGATCTCGGCAAAGTAGTTGTCGGCGTTGCGGTTGAGCTCGAAGTAGCCGACCTCGATCAGCGGGTAGTCGCCATGGGGCCACACCTTGGTCAGGTCGAAGGGATTGAACGGCGCCTGCCTGGCCTGTTCCTCGGTCATCACCTGGATAAAGAAGTTCCAGCGCGGGTAGTCGCCGTTTTCCAGGGCGTTGTAGAGGTCTTCCTGGGTGGTCTCGCGGCTCTTGCCCACCACCTGTTCGGCCTCGGCATCGGTAAAGTGCTTGTGACCCTGGGCGGTGCGGAAGTGGAACTTGCACCACACGCGCTGGTTGTCGGCGTTGATCAATGAGTAGGTGTGGGAACCGTAGCCATTGATGTGACGAACGTCGGTGGGCAGGCCACGGTCCGACATCAGCATGGTCACCTGATGCAGTGACTCTGGCGACAGCGACCAGAAGTCCCAGGCCGCGGTGGCCGAGCGCATGTTGGTGCGCGGGTGGCGCTTCTGGGTATGGATGAAGTCCGGGAACTTGGACGGATCACGGATAAAGAACACCGGCGTATTGTTGCCGACCACATCCCAGTTGCCTTCCTCGGTGTAGAACTTCAGGGCGAAGCCGCGCACGTCACGCTCGGCGTCCGCCGCACCCTGTTCGCCGGCCACGGTGGAGAAGCGGGCCAGCATCGGCGTCTGGCTACCCGGGGTGAAGACCTTGGCCCTGGAGTAGCGGGTGATGTCCTGGGTGATGGTCAGGGTGCCGTGGGCGCCCCAGCCCTTGGCGTGGACGGTGCGCTCGGGGATGCGCTCGCGGTTCTGGTGAGCGAGTTTCTCGAGAAGCTGGTAGTCCTCGAGCAGCAGAGGTCCACGGGGGCCCGCACTCAGGCTGTTCTGGTTGTCACCGATGGGGGCACCGGCGCTGGTGGTCATTGTCTTGCGGGTCATGTGGCGTCTCCTGCTCTTGGTCTGGTCCGATATAAGGTATAGACCGCTGTCGATGAAGAACAATCGAACCTTTCTATTTCGTTTATAGGAAATGGATGTTTAGCGTTACTATTTATGCTATTCACGATGCATGTAACGTATTTCGCACCACCGCCACCGGCGGTTCGACCCTGAAGGAAAGCCTTCGTGCCCAAGCTGTGCAGATTTGTCGCTTCGCTCTCGCTGCAACTGAGAATGATGACTGGCCTGGCGATGACCTGGGTTGTCGTGGTGACGATCCTGCTGGCGTGGGGCTGGTACACCGGCAAGGACCTGGTGCGTGAGGTGAACTTTTCTCACCTGCGTTACGAGACGCATCTGATCGCCGATGAGGTGACCGAAGAGATCGAGACCCGCCTGGCGATGCTTGAGCGGGTGGCGTCCAGACACTCGAGTGGCGCGTTGCTCGATCCCGGCGGTGGGGTGTTGAAGGACAACAGCGTACTGCTCGAGCTGTTCGACGGCCTGGTGGTATTCGACGGCGACGGCAGGGTGGTCACCGATTGGCCGGTGACACCTGGGCGCGAAGGGCTCGATATCAGCGATCGCGAGTACTTCAGTTTTTTGCGCGAGGTCGAGCGGCCCTACGTCAGTGACCCCATCTATGGACGTATTACCGGGCTTCCGCTGGTGCTGTTGCTGGTGCCGCTGAAGGGCGACGACGGTCGTTTCATGGGGGCTCTGGGAGGCGTGGTCGAAGTTCACTCGGGCGGTATCTTCCGACGCTTGAGCCGGGTCCGGCTGGGTAACGAAGGCTACGCAGCGGTGTTCAGCGCCTCAGGCCAGGTGCTCTACCACCCTGACCGCCAGCGCGTGATGGGGACGCTGGGAGACCTTTCCCACAACCCGGCCCTGGACCTGGCCCTCGATGGCTGGGAGGGCGAGCGTTATGGACCTACGGTAAATGGCGAAATGACCTTTCAGGCATACCGGCAGGTGTGGCCGGCGGACTGGATCGTCGGCGTGTTCTTGCCGGAAGGCCAGGTATTGGCGCCCTTGTGGGGCTTGCTGAAACGCCTTAGCTGGGTCGGGGTGGGTATCGCGCTATTGCTGCTGCCGCTTCTTGGCTGGATGGTGTGGCTGCTGCTACGGCCGCTTTACCAGTTGCAGTCGCAGATCGCCCAGGTAGGCAAGGGGCTGCGTGGTCGCGTCTCGCTGGGTACCGAGATGAAGGAATTGACCCAGGTTGCCGAGGCATTCAATGCCGTGGAGGTCGAGCGAAACCGGGCGCTGAATGATCTGCGCGGTCGTCAGGCGTTCCTCGACAGCGTGCTGGCGTCCTCGCCGGTGGGCATGTTCGTGACCGACACCCAGGGTCGCATCACCTACATGAATGACGCCCTGGCCCAGTTGACCGGTCGTACCATGAAAGGGCAGGACCGCTATGGTTGGGTCCAGGCGATCCATGCCGAGGATCGCGATGCGGCGATCGAGCTGTGGCGCTACAGCATGGCCTCAGGGAAGGACTTTCTGCGTCAATACCGCTACTGGCGGGCCGATGGCGAGCTTCTATGGCTGGAGGTTCACGCCAGCCAGGTCGCCATCGATACCGAGGTGATTGGCTTCGTCGGTACCGTCAAGGACATCACCGCCCGTCGTCAGCAGGAGGCAATACGTCAGTGGGAGGCCGAACACGATCCCCTTACCGGCCTCTTGAACCGACGAGGCTTCGAGCGTCGCCTCGAAGAGGCCATGGCGGACTGGCGCAAGATGGCCAAGCCCTCCGTTCTGATGCTGTTCGACCTGGATCGGTTCAAGCCGATCAACGATGAGGGTGGCCACCCGCTCGGTGACGAGATGCTGCGTCGCATCGCTCGGGAAGTCGGCCGCTGTGTTCGCAGCAGCGATCACGTGGCTCGCCCGGGCGGCGATGAATTCGCGGTGCTGCTGCCAAGTTGTACGCTGGCCCAGGCGCAACGTATCGGCGAAGACATCCTGACAGCGATCAACGACACCTGTGTGGTCCACGAGGGGCGTGAATACCATGTCACCACGAGCCTCGGCATCACCGAGTTTCGTGAAGGCGATGCCGATATTCACACTCCCATCGAACGTGCCGATGCGGCCAGCTATGCGGCCAAGCGCCAGGGGCGCAATCGCCTGGTGGTGGACGAGAGCGAGGCGTAAGGCCGGCCGCACCGACGACACCACCGACGTCCCCACCGCCAACTTTCAGTCTGTCGCATCAGCGCCTGGGCGTCGTCGGTCGACGACCGATGACCCCCAGGCACTTTTTCATCCAGGCCGAAGGGGGCAGGGCATCTTCAGGGATGCTATTGATTGCCGCGTAGCTGGCGCTCCAGCTGTCCCAGCCGTGGGTCGTCCGGACGAAGTCGGCGCAGCTCGGCCAGGGCCGACAGCGCCTGGGGGATGCGCCCGCTGGTGGCGTTGACGTAGACCAGGGCGTAGAGCAGGTCGGGATCTCCGGGTGCCTGCCGGCGTCCCTGCTCGAGCGCCGCCAGGGCCTCGTCCTTGCGTCCCAGGCGATCCAGCATCAGTCCGCGGTTGTAGTGGGTGCGGGCGTGGTCCGGGCGCCATTCGGCGGCCTTCTCGAGCCAGGACAGGGCCTCTTCCATCCCACCCTCTTCTTGCATCCCTCCATCCTCTGCCAGCGACAGTGCCAGCAGGTAGGCCAGGTGGCCTCGATCCGGCGTGGGCATGCCATCGAGGGCGATGCCGTCCTTCAGCAGTGCTCGGGCGTCCTGTTGGCGGCCTTCGGCGCTGAGCTGGGTGACCAGGTTGGCGCGGGCCGGCAGGAAGTAGGGGTCCATCGCCAGTGCCGCACGATACTGTTGCTCGGCTTCGTCCTCGCGTCCGGTGCGCGCCAGCAGTACCGCCAGGTTGAGGCGGTTGCCGGGCAGGTCGGCGTTCTGCTCCAGGCGCCGCTCGTAGTCGCGACGTGCCTCCAGAAAGGCTGCACGACGCTCTTGTGGCATGACCATCAACGAGGTGCCGGCCAGCGCCTTGACCGCCTCGTCGCGGACCGCCAGGCGTTCGTCATCGATCAGTGGAAGCAGCAGCTCGACCCTGGCGCCTTCGGGGGCCTGGGCGAATACTGGCGCTGCGGCGGCGCGGACCAGTGGGGACTCGTCTTGCAGCGCCTGCTCAAGCGTCGGCAGGGCGTCGCCGGCAAAGGGGGTGAGCTCGCCCACCGCGGTGGCGCGCACAATGTCAGGAGTATCGTCATCCTCGATCAGCGCCTTGAGGTAGTCCGGCGCTTCAGGGCGGCCCAGGCGGGCCGACTGAAGCGCCACACCGTAGTGGGAACGACTGGCGCTGCGGCTGTCGTCACCGAACCACTCACGAATCTGCGCCGCGGCGTCGGCGGGTGACAGGTCCTGGTGGCAGCCGGTACAGGCGTCGGGGCTACCGGTGGCCTCGGCGAGATCCGGGCGGGGCACCCGGAAGCTGTGGTCGCGACGCGGGTCCACCACCATGTAGGTGGTCTCGGGCATATGGCAGCTCACGCACTGGGCGCCTTCGCTGCCGGGGGTATGGTGATGGTGCTCGGGACTGTCGTAGTTGTTGCGCTGCATGGTCGGGAAACGCGGCGGAGGCGCCGGGTTGTGGCACTGCAGGCACAGGCCGTTGCCCTCGATCTTTACCTCGCTGGTATGCGGGTCATGACAGTCCACGCAGCCGACACCCTGCTGGTACATGCGGCTCTGGGTGAACGAGCCATAGACGTAGACCTCGCCCTGGATCTGGCCGTCGGCGTGGTACATGCCCTCGCCCAACAGGCTTGGCAGGGCGGCATCGGTCAGCGGAGCACCATGTACCGGGCCCGCGCCCAGCATCTGGCGGCGACTGTGGCAGCGAGCGCACTGCTCGACCATCTCGGGGGCGTCCATGTCGGCGAGATCCAGGGCAAGGCCCATATCGCCGGCTGAGGCGGGAGAGGATGCGGGAGCGTCTTCGTCGGCCTGCCACCGGGCCGCCCAGCCCAGGTGATCCTGGGCGGGGCCGTGGCAACTCTGGCAGCCGACACTCTGCTCGTGCCAGGTGGTGGCGAAGCTGTCGCTTTCAAGATCGTAGTGCTTCTCGAGGTTGGTCGAGTGGCAGTCGGCGCACATGGCGTTCCAGTTCTGGTAGCGCCCGCGCCAGTGCAGGGGGTCATCCGGGGTAAACGCCTGGCCCGGGTAGAGCGAGAACCAGCGCTGTCCGCCTTCGTTGGCGGGGCGCGAGTCCCAGGCGATGGTCAAACTCTGCAGTCGTCCCCCTGGCTGCTCCACCAGATACTGCTGCAGCGGGCGTACGCCGAAGGTGTGGCGGATCTCGAAGGTCTCGGCGGGGTCCTGGGGGCCTTCCAGGGTCGCCAGGAAGGTATCGCCTCGGCGGTGAAAGCGTGCCTTGACCTCGCCATCCTCGAAGCTGGCGTCGTCGAAGTCGCCCAGTACATTGTCGGGGGTGGCGTCGCGCAGCGCCCAGGCGTGGTCGGAATCCTGCCATGCCTGGGTCTCGGCCTCGTGACAGGAGGCGCAGCTTCCTTCGGGGGCGTAGCCCTTGGCTTCGGTGGCCGTCGTCGGGGGCGTTCCCTGGGGCGTTCCCTGAGGCGTCTGGGCAATGCTCTCCGGTGCGGCCAGCAACCCCGCCATCAGGGCCATGGCAAGCGCTGGTGCCGATACCATCGAAAGCGCTGGTGTCAGCGTCGACGAAAGCGCTGGTGCGGGCCCTGTGGACTCGACGCTCGGAAGGAGCGTCGCAAGTCGAGCACGCAGGCATCGAAGAAAGGATAAACGGCCAGGTTCACGCATTACGTCGGGTCACTTGTGCAGTCGGGTTCAACGCCGTCAGGCGGTCGTGGGCAAGCTGTCGGTTTGCAGGGCGCGATGATGCAAGCTCTCGTGCACTTGGCAGGGCCTGTGCCAGGCGTTGCCAGAGGGATTCTTTATTGTCCATGCCATCGCCTTCGCCGCCGCCGTCGCCACCAGTATCGCGAAAACCTGCCGCTGGCTTGGCGATCTCGCGGTCGGGACCGAGGCGGGCGCGACACAGGGCGTCGAGTCGGTTGGCAAAGCGGGCGCGCGCTTCGCTATTGCTGTCCAGATGGGGTTCCAGGGCCTCCCAGTGTCGGCGCACCGCGACCAGGTCGCGGGCATCGAGGGATCGCTTCAGACGCTGAAGCCCGGCCACGCCGCTGGCCTCGCGACGCTGGCGCTGTTGTTGCTGGTGATATTGCCAATGCGCACGCACCTTGGCACCGATGGCAAGGCGCCGCCACAGCCAGGTGGCGAGCGACACCAGCAACACCAGTCCCAGCAGCCAGGGCAAGACGCCGAGAACGAGGCGGGCCCAGTCCTCTGCGCTGCGTGCGGCGCGGGGTGCCGAGACGCTGACCTCGATTGGCGCAAGCTCGGCCTGCTCCAGGCTGTCGCTTTCGGGATCGTACCAGCGCAGCGAGACTCCGGGCAGAGAACTCTTGCCGCCAGTTTCGGCCACATAGGTCACCCGGTCGGTACGGGTGCCGCCATCGCTGGACTCTTCAAGGCGTGGTGTCTCGGGATAGACCCCGAGCGGGGCCATCGCTGTCTCGTCGCCTGCCTCCTTGGCCGTTGCAGATAGCAGGTCGGGCAGCAGCAGGGCGCTGCCGCCGCTCAGTCGCGCGGTGACCGTGCGGGTGACGCTGTCGCCGGCCTCGAGCTCGATGGGGCCGCTGTCGCCGTCGGCATCGTCTTGCTCCGGTGACTGTCGGTCGTCGCCCGCGTTTTCGGTGTCGTCAGCATCACCATCGTCTCCCTTCTGGCCCTGCGCCTGCTCACCGTTCTCTCCGCTCTTGCCGCTCTTGCCGCTCTTGCCGCTCTTGCCGTTCTCACCCGCTCGCACGATCTCGAGCGTCTGGGTCAGCTCGATGTCGCGGGCCGACAGATAGGGGTCGAGTCCCTCGGCGGCCTCGGGCAGCCGGGCCGTCAGGGTCACGGGTGGCAGGGTGAGACGTTGCTGGGTCGGGGAGTTGTCCTCGGGAGAGGCGTAGGTGACCTCGAGGCTGCCGCTGCCCAGCTCGAAGCGTCCGGCGGACAGTGGCGTCAGGCGATAGCGGCGCGATACACCGGACCAGGTCTTTCCATCGACGCGCTGGCTGGTCGGGGTGGTGGCGCGATCGCCCAAGGTCACCCTGAGCCCCGGCTGGTCCAGGCTCGGAAAGGTCACCGGCTCAGGCATCCAGGTGGGTACCAGCACCTGGACACGCAGCTCGGCGCTGTCGCCGGGCGCCAGCTCCTGTGGCTCGAGTTCGACCGTGAGCCGGACCGGGGACGAGCTGGTATCCGCCGCTGTCGCTGCGGCCGAGCAAAGCGTCGACATCAGCGCCAGAGACGACAGCAGCAACGACAGCAGCATGAGCCCCGCCAGACGCGGCGCACTCTTGCCAGGGCGCGAGGCGCGGCTGACGCGACGTGGGTTCATGGCGCCGTCTCCCTGTCGTTGTCGCTATCGCTATCACTATCAGAGCTAGCGGGAGCCTGCGCCTCGATGGCGAAGCGCTGGCGCAAGAAGTCGCTGGTATCGGTGTCCAGGGTCTCGATCCACTGCTCGGCGGTGATCTGCTGGCCTGGTTCCTCCACCGGCTGTTCGGTGTCCTCACCCCGGGCCTCTTCATTGTCGAATACCACGTCGTCGGCGCCGATGCCGAGCTCCTCGCCGGTATCGGACTGCTCACGGGTGTCCTCGACGTAGGCGAGAATCTCCCTGGCCAGTTCCAGGTTGCGTTGACCTTCGGGATAGTCGGGGTCGCGCTCGAGCACCGTCTCGAAGGCGTCGATGGCGGGGCGGTACTGACGATTCTTGATCAGCGCCAGACCCTGGGTGAAGGCAGCATCGGCGCTGTCGAGCCGTTCGAGCACCTCGACCGCCGCCTGGTACTGGCCATCGCGGTAGAGCGCATAGCCGAGCCAGGCCGGATCCTCGAAGTGGCGGGCCGCACGGCCGTAGTCGTTGTGTTCGGCCCACCATCGGCCCTGCTGATCCGGCGTCAGAAAGGCGTCCGCGAGGCCCTGGGTCAGCCTTCCCGCCAGGCTGGTGTCGAGGGTCTCGGTGGCCCGGGACGCCTCCTGGGCCAGGGCCGGCGTGACGGGCCCGGCCCACAGCACCGGCAGCAGCGCCAGGCCGGACAGGCCGAGCTGCCAGCCGCGGCGAAAGCCCAGCAGAGCGAGCAGCGCCGCCGGCCAGGCCAGCCATACGCCGCGATCCTCCCAGGCCAGGCGGTCGTCATCGCGTAGCGCTTGCTGGTAGGTGGCGGCCAAGCGGCGGGTGATCTCGTCCACGTCGGCGTCGTCAACGCTCAGCCCCACGCGGGTCGCACCCGCCACCGACGCCGTGCTTGTCCCGGAGCTGCCGGGAGCGTTCATGTCCAGCACCAGCAGGGTGTCATCCTCGCCGAGACCGGCCGTGACGGAACCCTGGGCGGTGACACCATCGCTCACCAGCAGTACCGCGCCGGGAAGCCCTGCGTTGTCGCGTCGAGCCCCGTCGAGCACGCTGGCGGCAAGCGCCAGCGCTTGCCCGGCGGCGTCGCCGTCTTCCGGCATGACGTCGCTGGAAAGCCCCTCGAGGTAGGGCGTGACCAGCGCCGGGTCGTCGGTCAGCGGCACCACCTGGTGGGCACTGCCGGCGTAGGCGATCAAGGCGGTACGGGCGCCGTCGCGACGCTCGAGCAAGGTCTGGATCTTGTGCTTGGCGCGCTCCAGGCGGCTTGGTGGCACGTCGCTCTGGTCCATGCTGGCGCTGACCTCCAGCACCACCACCAGCGGGGCGCTCTGGGCGATCAGCGGGTTGGGCATGCGCGTCCAGGCGGGGCCGGCAACGCCCAGGATCAGCAGGATGGCCAGCAGCGCCAGGGTGTCCAGCGGCCGCAGTCGGCGGCGGTCGTGCCCATCGGCACGCAGGGCAGATGCCAGGTGGGGGGCAAAATGGTCGCCGCCGATGTCCGCCGAGGGGATCCGTCGGCGCCACCACCACAGCACCACCACCAGCGGCAGCAGCAGGCACCACAGTGGACGCAGCAGGTGCAGCGCAGAGAGACCGTCGAGCCACTCGCTCATGGCGTGCCCTCCTGCGTGTTGTCACCGCGGCTGGTATCAGGGTGTTCGGCGACGTCTGTCCGGGCATCTGCCTTCCCGCCAGGGGGATCGCCAGCCGTCCGTGAGCGGACCAACTGCCGGCGATCGAGTGCCAGGGTCAGCAGCACCAATGCCGCCGCCAGAGCGAGCGGCCAGTGACTCAGCGAGCGGTGCTCGCGATAGCTGTGGGTGGCGACCTCACGCGGTGCCAGTTCATCGATCCGCGCGTAGATGGCGGCAAGCGCCTGCTGGTCGGTGGCGGTGAAGAAGGCGCCGTCGGTGATCTCGGCGATGGCCTCGAGGGTTTCGCTATCGACGCGGTTTTCGCCGCTGCCCTGGGGGTCACCCATGGCGATGGTGATCACCCGCACGTCGCGCTCGGCGGCGATGGAGGCGGCGTTGATGGGGCTCATGCGGCTGCCGGTGTCGGCGCCGTCGGACAGCAGGATCAACAGCCGCTGTTCCACGTCGCTTGCCTCGAACTGGCGGATGGCCAGACCCATGGCGTCACCCAGCGCGGTATGCGGGCCGGCCATGCCGACCTCGGTCTGGTCGAGCAGCGTGGTCAGCGTCTTGAGGTCCTCGGTCAGCGGCGCCTGGACGTAGGCCCGCGAGCCAAACACGATCAGCGCCAGACGCTCGCCCTCGCGATCGGCGACGAAGTCGGCGATGACCTCCTTGACCGCCGCCAGGCGCTGGCGGGGCTCACCCTCGGCATCGATCAGGTCGGACTCATCCATGCTGCCGGAGATGTCCACCGCCAGGATCAGGTCGCGGGCGGCGCTCTGCCAGACGATGGGTTCGCTGAGTTTCTCCGGACGGGCCAGGGCCAGCACGATCAGGCCCCACACCAGCGCCTGTGTCAGCCGAGCCAGCGGCGAGCGCTGGCGGCCGCGTGGAACCGAGACACCGGCGGCCTCCACCAGTCGCTGAAAGAACGGCAGGCGCAGCGCTGCCAGCCGTTGGCGGTGGGCTGGCAGCAGCCAGTAGGCCAGTAAAGGTAGCGGCAGCAGGGCCAGCGCCCAGGGCGTCGCCAGTTCGATCATGACGCCGACTCCTGGGGAATATCGCGACGGTGGTGGCGGATCCAGCGTCGGCTCAGTGCCACGAGTTCCGCCGATGGGGGTGTGGTGCCGTCTGTCGTGGTGGCCCGGTAGGGCGCCGTGGACAGCTCCTGGCCCAGCGGGCCGTCGAAGTGCGGGGTGCGTCTGTCGCCCAGGCTTGCATCGAGAAAGCGCCACCAGCGCTGACCGGTCAGGCCGGCGACACGCTCCCGCGGGTAGGCAGAGAGGGCGGTCCGCCTGAGGATTTCCGCCAGGGCGATCGCTCCTTCGTCATCCAGGCGCTGGTCGAGCTCGATCAGGGCGGCGCGGCGATAGGCATCGGCACGCCAGCGCAGATACCGACGGATGCCCCATAGCGTCAGTAGCGCCACTATCACGACGGCCAGCAGCGACCAGCCCCAGGTCTGGGGTATCCAGGGGATCGCAGGGGGAACCGGTGCCTCGGACAGCTGATCGATCAGGTCGGGCAACATCACGATATCGTCGTTGCTCGCAGCGCTACTCATCGCGGCCCCCTGTCGCCGGGTCATCGCCAGCGTCTGAACCAGCAGCACCCTCGGACGGCAGCCCAAGCAAGGTACGCAGCTGGGGCAGGGTGGGTGAGCCAGCGGACAGCGACGCCAGGCCCACGCCAAGCTGTCGTGACCAGCGCTCAAGCTGCTGGCGGCGCTCCCTGGCCACGCTTTCCAACGCCCGGCGCTGATCGGCGTCGGAGGTATCAAAGCGGGCGTGGCGCTGACCGTCGGTGGCCACGCAGGCGAGGTCGTCAGGCAAGCGCTCGGACAAGGGGTCGCTGACCGCCACCAGCATCAGGTCATTGTGGCGGCGGATGGCGCCGAGCAGCGCTTCGGTGCGCGGGCCCGGAACGTCGAAATCGCTGAGCAGGATGATCAGGTGGTCACGGCTGGCCAGGCGTGCCACCGACGTCAGTACCTGATCCAGCGAGGTCGGCGCGGGTGCCTTGCGCTGTGGATGCAAGGCCTGGTTGGCCTGGGCCAGGGCGCTCAGGTAGCGCATCAGCTGGGCCCGGGAGCGACGCGGTCGGAACTCTTCGACGGCCTCGTCGCTGACCACGATGCCGCCCACCCGGTCGCCCTGCTCCAGCACAGCGAAGCCCAGCAGCGCGGCGGCTTCGGCGGCGGTGACCGACTTCATGGCGTGGCGGCTGCCGAAGAACATCGACATGCGCTGGTCGACCACCAACAGGGCGGGGCGATCGCGCTCTTCGGTGAACACCCGTACATGGGGAGTGCCGGTGCGCGCGGTGACCCGCCAGTCGATGTTGCGCACGTCGTCCGATGGCTGATAGTCGCGTAGTTCAAGGAAGTCCAGGCCGCGCCCCCGGAGGTGCGAGCCATGGCGGCCATTGAGCACGCTGCGAGCCGGCTGGCGCGGCAGCAGTCGCAGGCGGCGGCCCTGGGGTTCCAGCGCCGTCAGCTGGGCCAGGTCCAGGTGCACGCGCGGATCCAGCGTGGTTCGCTCCGTGGAGCCGGGCACCGTCCGGGAAGCCGGGTGTCTGGCGAATGGCAGGCGCATCGATACCTCTTGTCCAGGGATCCGTCCCTTGCCGGGGCGAGGCTCACGCCGTGGCGAAGTCTGGCGGCTAGAAGGCGTGTACGGACCGGGTTTGCACGAGACCAGGCCTCAGGGGAGCGCCACGCAGCCAAGCAGGGTGGCGACCGCGTCGTCGGCGCTGAAGCCCTGGCCCTGGGCCTCGAAGCTCAGCCCGATGCGGTGGCGCAGCACCTCCGGAGCCACCTGCTGGACGTCCACCGGATCCACGTAGTCGCGGCCTTCGAGCCAGGCGTGGGCGCGGGCGCAACGGTCGAGCGCCAGCGAGGCGCGCGGGCTGGCGCCGAGTTCGATGTAGCGGGCCAGGTCGTCGCTGAAGTCCGCCGGGTGACGGGTGGCGTCCACCAGCGTGGCCATGTACTGCTCCATCGGCTCGGCCACGTGCAGGGCGGCGATCTCGCGGCGGGCGGCGAAGATCGCCTCCTGGGCCAGGGCCACGGGGACCTGAGCAGTAGCGTCGCCGGCGGCCGGGCTTGCCTCGCGATTGTTGGCCTGCTCTTCCTGACGCACCAGGCGAATCACCTGAACCTCTTCCTCGCGGCTGGGGTAGTCGACCCGCACATGCATCATGAAGCGGTCCATCTGCGCCTCGGGCAGCGGGTAGGTGCCTTCCTGCTCGATCGGGTTCTGGGTGGCCAGCACCATGAACAGCGCCGGCATCTTGTGGGTCGTGCCGCCCACCGTGACCTGGCGCTCCTCCATGGCCTCGAGCAGGGCCGACTGTACCTTGGCCGGGGCGCGGTTGATCTCGTCGGCCAGCACCAGATTGGCGAACAGCGGGCCCGGGTGAAAGCGGAATACCGCGCCTTCCTCGCCCTGATGGTAGACCTCGCTGCCGGTCACGTCGGAAGGCAGCAGGTCGGGCGTGAACTGGATACGACTGAAGTCGGCCTCCAGGTGGCGCGCCATGGCCTTGACCGCGCGGGTCTTGGCCAGTCCCGGCAGGCCTTCGATCAGCAGGTTGCCGCCGGCCAGCAGGCCGATCACCAGCCGCCGAATGACGTCGCGCTGGCCGATGATCGACTCGCCGATGGCGGCCTCGAGTCCCTTGATGTCGTCGTTGAGGCTCATGGTTTCTCCGGGTAAAGGCGTTGCCAGTCGCGGGCCATGTCGATCAACTGCCAGTCGCGCGCTTCAGCCTGTTCCAGGCCATCGGCCAGACGTCCGATATGGCTGTCGCTGTCGTAGGCGACCTCGCGCTCGCCATCGGTGTGGTGAACCAGCACGCCAAGGCGCGGGCCTTCGCCCTCGGTGGTCCAGATCAGCATCGGCACGTCGCCGTCTGAGTTGCCCACGGCGAGAATCGGGCGCTGGCCCAGATGGCGGTTGATCGATATCACCTTGCCGGGGCCGTCATCGAGCCAGATGTCGCCGCCGCGCTTGTAGAGCTGCGGATCGTCTTCGAGATCGACCAGTTCCATCTCGCCGGTACTGCCGATGATGTTCTGGGGCGGCACGCCATAGACGTCGCTGGCGAAGACGCGCATGAACTCGAGCCCGCCACCGGAGACGATGTAGGTCGAGAAGCCGTGGTCGCGCAGATAGCCGAGCAGTTCGAGCATCGGCTGGTAGACCATGTCGGTGTAGAAGCGGCCGGTCGCGGGGTGGGTGGCGTTGGCCAGCCAGTCGCTCACGTCCTGCTGGAAGTCACTCAGCGACAGGTCCTGGTGGGACAGCGACAGCAGCGCCTGGATGCCTTCCTCGCCGGCCTCCAGCAGGGTGTCGATGTCACCTTCGGCGGCGGCCTTCTTGAGCGGCGTGTCGAGCGCCTCGGGGTCGGTCTCGCTGGCGCGGTCCAGGGCGTAGAGCAACTGGGTGTAGGCGGGCTGCTCACTCCACAGGGTGCCATCGTTGTCGAACACCGCGATGCGTCGCTCCTGTGGCACGAAGTCATCGTTGTCCGGATCGCTGGTGGACTCGACAAAGTCGACGATGGTGCTCTTGCTGTGACCGGCATTCCAGGAAGGCAGCGGGTCGGCCAGTGCCATCGCAGGAAGCAGAGACAACAGTACCGCGGGCAGCAGCGTTGCCAGTGACTGTCGTTGGAGGATGCTCGGATTAGGGGGATTCATGCACTCGGTTCCTTGAGAGAATGGAAGGGGCTCTTCGACCCGTCTTTTTTCACCGACGAGCCGCCCCCGGGGGAGCGGCTCGTGGCGTTCAAGCCGGCGTCAGTGAACGCTGGCGGGCTGTTCCAGGGCTTCCATTACCTGATCCAGACTGAAACTTGCTGCCTTCATGCGTGGCGGAAACTCCTTGAAGGTCTCCAGGAAGTTTGCCACATAGGACTGGGCGGGCAGGGCCAGGAAGGAGTGATCCAGCAACCAGTCATAGTAGGTGTTGGAGGTCAGCTGAGCACGCTCGTAGGGATCGCGGCGCAGGTTGAACATCAAGGGGACACGCAGCGGGGTGAAGGGGTTCGCCCACACTTCGAAGGTTCCCTCGATGCGCTGCTCCATGAACACCAGCTTCCAGTCATCGTAGCGCAGCGCGGTCAGGTCACCGTCATCGGAGAAGTAGAACACCTCATGACGCGGGCCTTCCTCACTTTCCCCGGTGAGCAGAGGCAGGAAGTTGTAGCCGTCCAGATGTACGTTGTACTCGCGACCGATGGCCTGAACGCCACCCTCCAGCAGGTCCTGCTTGATGGAATCGTTGCCGACGGCGGCCATGAAGGTCGGCATCCAGTCCATGTGGTGCATGACCTCGTTGGAGATGGAGCCTTCCTCGATCTGACCTGGCCAGCGGACCATGGCGGGTACCCGCCAGCCGCCTTCCCAGTTGGTGTTCTTCTCGCCGCGAAACGGCGTCATGCCAGCGTCGGGCCAGGTATTCATGTGCGGCCCGTTGTCGGTGGAGTAGAACACGATGGTGTTGTCGGCGATGCCCAGCTCGTCAAGCTTGTCGAGGAACTGGCCGACGTGCATGTCGTGCTCGACCATACCGTCGGCGTATTCGTTCTGACCGGAGATACCGCGCAGCTCGTCCTTGACGTGGGTACGGAAGTGCATGCGGGTGGCGTTCCACCAGACAAACCAGGGGGTGCCCTCGGCGGTCTTGCGCTCGATGAAATCCAGCGCCGCGGCGGAGGATTCTTCGTCGATGGTCTCCATTCGCTGGCTTGTCAGCGGTCCGGTGTCCTCGATCTGCCCGTCGGCGCTGGACTTGATCACCCCACGGGGTCCGAAGGCCTCGCGGAAGGTGCGGCCGTCCGGCATTTCCATATCGGCAGGGTAGTCCGGATGCTCGGGCTCTTCCTCGGCGTTGAGGTGATAGAGGTTACCGAAGAATTCGTCGAAACCGTGATTGGTCGGCAGGTGTTCGTCGCGATCGCCCAGGTGGTTCTTGCCGAACTGGCCGGTGGCGTAGCCTTCGGCCTTGAGCAGGGCGGCGATGGTCGGGTCCTTCTCGCTGATGCCCTGAGCGGCGCCCGGCAGGCCGACCTTGGATAGCCCTGTGCGAAACACGCTCTGGCCGGTGATGAAGGACGAGCGGCCGGCGGTGCAGGACTGTTCACCATAGTAGTCGGTGAACATCATGCCTTCGTCGGCGATGCGGTCGATATTGGGGGTCTGGTAGCCCACCAGACCGTGGGTGAAGGCCGAAATGTTGGACTGCCCGATATCGTCGCCCCACAGCACCAGAATGTTGGGTTTGGACGAGTTTCCATTGTCCTGCTGCTGGGAGTCATTCTCCTGGGCAAGCACCGACGTGGACATCGTCATGATAAGGCTGGCCGCTAGATAACCGCTCCAGCGTTGCGCTCTGTTGCGATAAGGACTGAATGCGAACACCGTCTGTCTCCCTGACCCGGTCACGTACCACGATGACCAGTGATTTGACGCGATGAGAGGCTCCAAGGGAGCCCGATCGCTCGAGTATAGGAGGAGTTGTTGACGATTCAGTGCAACAGAAGAGGTAAGGAGGGGGAGGATAATCAGGGTAAGGAGAGAAAGCGTTTCATCGCGGCGAGAAAGACCGATGTTGGCGGACGTTTCGCGACAAATACAAGGAGTTGCTGGATTGTCGTATTTTTGTAAAAAAGTGTTTTGATGACGCGGTCGACGTCGGTACAGAAATTGGAAGGGCGTCGAACGAAAGGTCAGATAGAAAGGCTAGACAGAAAAGCCAGACAGAAAGGCCAGAAAGAAAAGACAGACAAGATACAAGAAAGACAATCGATGGCGCGCCCGGGAGGATTCGAACCTCCGACCACCTGATTCGTAGTCAGGTACTCTATCCAGCTGAGCTACGGGCGCGCAGATGCCGCAGGGGATGCGGCGTCGAGAGGCTGCGCATGGTAGAGCAAAGAATGTGATTTCGCAAGGTGTCTTCGGGAGGCAGTACCAGGCCCGGCCTGCGGGACTGGCCGCCGAATCAAGTGGCGGAGCTGCTTGATCAGGAACCAATCAACCGATCCGCCAACTTGCCGATATCGTCGACACTGTAGTCCGGTACCGGGACGCCATCCGCCGGCAGCATGGCGTTGTAGGGCCGGAGCACCAGTGCACCCTGCCAGCCGGCGGCCTGGGCGCCGATGGTATCCCACAGGTGGCAGGCAATCAGGCACAGTCTAGATGGCGGTGTCTGCATGGCCTCGGCGACCTGGGCGTAGGTGTCCGGCGCGGGCTTGAACTTTTTGACCTGGTCGACGCTGAATGAGCGTTCGAAATACTCGGCCAGTCCTGCCTTTTCCAGCGGCGTGGGGCCAGCGCCCGGTGCCGAGTTGGTCAGGGTGACCAGGCGAAAGCCGGCCTGGCGAAGCCGCTCGAGTGCCGGGGCCACGTCGGGGTGCGCCGGCATGGAGCCGATGCGCTCACCCAGTTCGTCGAGATCGTTCTGCTCGAGGGTGACCCCGTGAATCTCGGCGGTCATGCGCAGGGCGCCTGCGCCGAGCTGACCGAAGGGCGTATAGAGTCCCGACAGGGTCATCGACTGGGAGTAGAGGATCAGTTGGGCGAACCATTCGCGCAGCATCGCCGGGTCGCCGAACAGCCGATCGAACAGCGGCTCAAGGTGGGTCAGGTCGAGCAACGTCTCGTTGACGTCGAAGACCAGCACGTCGGGGCGTTCTGGGGCAGTCATGGCGTCTCCTTGATCGAGTCCGTCGCGATCGACGGGGCCTTCGGTGGCCTCGGCCAGTCACCACGACCAGTCACCTCGACAGGACGCCACAGAGGCGTCCTGTCGATAGGGTGGTCGTTACTCGGCCTTCTTCCAGTCGAACTTGGCGAAGGGTTCGTCCACCGGGGTGTTGGCCAGGTGATTGGTGTAGTTGCTCATGACCTTCTGGGACAGGGCCAGGATCACTTCGAGCACCTGGCGCTTAGTGTAGCCGGCGTCGAGGAAGGCCTGCACGGCGTCGTCATCGACGTTGCCACGTTCGCGCACGACCGACAGGGTGAAGGTACGCAGCGCTTCGAGGCGCTCGTTGGGCAGCGGGTCTTCGTTGCGCAGGGCGTCGGAGACGGCGTCATCCACTTCCATCTGCTTGGCGATGGCGGTGTGGGCCGGCACGCAGTAGTGGCAGTTGTGCTCGACGTTGATGGTCTGCCACACCACGGTGGTTTCCTCGGCATCGAAGGAGGAATCCAGGAATAGCTGGTGCAGGCGCTGGTAGCCTTCCAGCAGGCCCGGTGCCTCGGCCATGACCGCGTGCAGGTTGGGGATCATGCCAAAGGCGTTGACCGAGTTGTCGAGCAGTGCCTGGCTCTCTTCGGGGGCGCTTTGCTTGTCGTGGAGGCTAAAGTCGGTCATCGGGTTCTCCTGTGTGATGGCGCCTGTGGCAAGGCCGCAGACCGTTGCAGACCGGGGCGTTGCACGCGCCATTGATTCCGAATTTTTTGAGCGATTGCTCAAAATTGGCCGCCAGCAGGCCCTGCTGAAAGCCGTTCGGGCATACTCTAGCTATACCTGAGCGATCACTCAAGTTAAAATTTGAGCAGTTGCTCAATTTTCTGAAGGCCGTACCGGCCACGACACCGGACCCATCCATGCCGCGCGCGACACTACATAACCGTCAGGATTCGCTGGAACGTGCCCTGCACCTGTTCTGGCAGAAGGGGTTCCACGCCACCTCGCTCAAGGACCTGGAACGCACCCTCGATATGCGGCCGGGCAGCATCTATGCCGCCTTCGGCAGCAAGGATGCGTTGTTTCAGGAGGCGCTGGAACGCTATGCCCGGCTCGGACTGGTCGAGCTCGAGCGTACCCTGGCCGAGTACGACTCGCCCTTGTCGGGGCTGGCCGCCTACCTGCGCAAGCTGGGCTGTCTGCGGGACCAGGAGCTTCCCAGCCGGGCCTGCATGCTGGTGAAGAGCCTGCTGGAGCTGGGCGAGCGAGAGCAGGCGGCGCTGGGCAAGGCCGAGGCCCTGCTCGAGGCCATGGAAGCCTGCTTCGTCGAGCAGTTTCGCGCCGCCAAGGACGCCGGCGAGCTTGAACCGAGCGCCGACCCGGTGCGCCTGGGACGGCGGCTACAGGCCGAGGTGATGGGCCTTCGCGCCTACGCCCAGCGCGAGGTCGATAGCCAGGCAGTGCACGCCCTGGCGGACGATATGGCCCGGTCGATCGAAGCGCTGCGGCTTCCCTGAACGCGGCGCGCCTGTTCTGATGCACGTCCGCCAATGGTGGGCCGCCTGCCGAGTCCGACGCAGGTAACGCCAGACTCGGCAGCGGGCAGGGCGTCAGGAGGCGGAAGGTGATGTCGCCTCGGCTGTCGCGGTATCGCTATCGGTATCGCTATCGCCTGAGCGTGGCCGGCGACGTTCCACCAGGCGACGCACGCCCACATAGAACAGCGGGGTCAGCAAGAGCCCGAACAGGGTCACCCCGATCATCCCGTAGAACACCGCCACGCCCATCGCCTGACGCATTTCGCTGCCCGCACCGGAGGCCAGCATCAGCGGGATGACGCCTGCGGTGAAGGCCACCGAGGTCATCAGGATCGGCCGCAGGCGCAGGCGGCAGGCGGTCAGCACGGCGTCCAGTCGCGACTGTCCCTGGCTCTGCTGCTCGCGGGCGAACTCCACCAGCAGGATGGCGTTCTTGCAGGCCAGCGCCACCAGCACGATCAAGCCGATGCGGGTGAAGATGTTGTTGTCACCGCCGGTCAGCCACACACCGGCCATGGCCGACAGCAGCGTCATCGGCACGATCAGGATGATCGAGAACGGTAGCGACCAGCTCTCGTACTGGGCCGCCAGCACCAGGAACACCAGCAGCACCACCAGCGGGAAGACGTAGATCATGGTGTTGCCCGCCAGCACCTGCTGGTAGGTGACCTCGGTCCACTCGTAGGCCACGCCGGCCGGCAGGGTGGTGGCCAGCACCTCCTCGATCGCCTGCTTGGCCTGGTCACTGGACATGCCCGGCGCCGGCGAGCCGTTGATGTCGGCGCTGACGAAGGTGTTGTAGTGCATGACCCGGTCCGGCCCGGTGGTCGGGCTGATCTCGACGAAGCTGCCCAGCGGGATCATCCGGCCGTCGTTGCTGCGCACCTTGAGCTGGCGGATGGCCTCGGCGTCCAGGCGGTATTCGGCGTCGGCCTGGGCGCGTACCTGATAGGTCCGGCCGAAGCGGTTGATGTCGTTGACGTAGAGCGACCCCAGGTAGATCTGCAGGGTGTCGAACACCGCGTCCAGCGAGACATTCATCACCAGCGCCTGCTCGCGGTCCACCTCCACGTCGTACTGCGGCACCTGGATGCGATAGCTCGAGTAGACACCGGCCAGCCGCGGGTCCTGATTGGCGGCGCCGACCACCGCCTGGGTCGCCTCGAACAGCCCGTCGAAGCCGACGTTGCCGCGGTCCTGCAGCTGCAGCTTGAAGCCCCCGGTGGTGCCGAGGCCAAGGATCGGCGGAGGCGGGAACACCGCCACGTAGGCCTCGTCGATCTGGGCGAACTGGGCATTGAGGCGGGCGGCGATGGCGCCGGCCGAAAGCTCCGGCGACTGGCGCTCATCGAAGGGCGCAAGCGGGGTGAAGACGATGCCCGAGTTGGAGGCATTGACGAAGCCATTCACCGAAAGACCGGGGAAGGCCACGGTGTTGGCCACGCCCGGCGTTGCCAGGGCGATCTCCTGCATCTCGGCGAGCACCTCGCTGGTGCGCTCGAGGCTCGCGGCGTCGGGTAACTGGGCCATGGCCACCAGGTATTGCTTGTCCTGGGACGGAATGAAGCCGCCGGGGACCTCCTGAAACAGCTTGCCGGTGAGTCCCAGCAACGCCAGGTAGCCGAGACCGACGATCAGCCCGAAGCGCAGCAGGCGACGAATCAGCCCGGTGTAGCCCCGCGACATGGCAGCGAAGGCCCGGTTGAAGGGGCTGAACAGCCAGCGGCCGAACAGGGCGTCGATCAGCCGGGTCAGCCAGTCGGGCTTCGCCCCGTGGGGCTTGAGCAACAGCGCCGACAGCGCCGGTGACAGGGTCAGCGAGTTGAACGCCGAGATCAGCGTCGAGATGGTGATGGTCAGCGCGAACTGCTGGTAGAACTGTCCGGTCAGACCGCTGATGAAGGCGGTCGGCACGAATACCGCGGTCAGTACCAGGGCGATGGCGATGATCGGCCCGGTGACCTCGCTCATAGCGATGCGGGTGGCCTCATAGGGCGAGTGGCCGAGTTCGATATTGCGCTCGACGTTCTCCACCACCACGATGGCGTCGTCCACCACGATGCCAATCGCCAGCACCAGGCCGAACAGTGACAGCGTATTGATCGATACGCCGATCAGCTGCATCACCGCGAAGGTGCCGATCAGCGAGACCGGCACCGCGATCAGCGGAATCAGCGATGCTCGCCAGGTCTGCAGGAACAGCACCACCACGACCACCACCAGCAGCACCGCCTCCAGCAGCGTATGCACCACCGCCTCGATGGAGCCGCGCACGAACACGGTGGGGTCGTAGACGATGTCGTAGTCGACGCCGTCGGGGAAGGTCTCGGCGGCCTCGGCCATATAGTCGCGCACGCCATCGGACAGGGCGATGGCGTTGGAGCCCGGACGCTGGAACACCGGCAAGGCCACCGCGTCCTTGCCGTCGAGCTGGGCGCGCAGGGCGTACTGGTCGGCACCGAGCTCCACCCGGGCGACGTCGCCCAGGCGGGTGATGCGGCCGTCGTCGTCCACCCGGATCACGATCTCGCGAAATTCTTCAGGCGAAGACAACCGTCCCTTGACGTTGAGCAGACGCTGGAACTGGCTCTCGCGCGGGGCCGGCTGGGCGCCCAGGCTGCCGGCGGCGACCTGCTGGTTCTGTTCACGCAGTGCCGCCACCACGTCGCTGGCGCCGAGGCCCCGGGAGGCGATGGCGTCCGGGTCGAGCCACACCCGCATGGCGTACTCGCCGGCCCCGAACAGGCCGACGTCACCCACACCCTCAAGGCGCGCGATGTCGTCCTGGAGGTTCAGCCGCGCGAAGTTCGACAGCCATAGCTGGTCGTAGCGCCCATCCGGTGAGGTCAGGTGGACCACCATGGTCAGGTTGGGTGACGACTTCTCGGTGGTCACCCCCAGCGCCTGGACCTCCTGGGGCAGGCGAGGCGTGGCGCGGGCCACCCGGTTCTGGACGTTGACCTGGGCCTGGTCCAGGTCGGTGCCGAGGGCGAAGGTCACGGTCAGCGTCAGGTTGCCGTCGGCGGTGGACTGGGAGTCCATGTACAGCATGCCCTCGACCCCGGTGATCTCCTGCTCCAGCGGGGTGGCCACGGTCTTGGCGATGACCTCCGGATTGGCGCCGGGGTAGTTGGCCTTGACCACCACGGTGGGTGGCACCACCTCGGGATACTCAGAGACCGGCAACTTGAACAGCGCCAGGCTGCCGGCCACCACGATCAGGATCGACAGCACCGCAGCGAATACCGGGCGTCGGATAAAGAAGTTCGACAGGTTCATGTGCGCGCAGGCTCCTGGTCGAGGTGCTTGGCGTCGGCGGCCAGCGTGCCCGCATCGCCAGTGGTGTCGCCCGAGGCGGCATCGGTAACGGGGCCGGGGACCAATTCAGAGACAGACGCAGTGGGGGAGCCGGGCGCGGCGTCGAGGCGTTCGGCCAGGCGACGGGTACGCTCTCGCAGTTGCTCCAGCGGGGCGCGGTCGGGGCCGTCGACCAGCGCAGGAGAGATCGCCATGCCGGGGCCGAACTTCGAAGGACCGGCGGCGACCACGGACTCACCGCCCTCGAGCCCTTCGCTGATCTCGCGCCAGGCCCCGAAGCGGGCGCCGGTGGTGACCTTGCGGTAGGCGAGTTTGCCCTGTTCGTCGGCGACCAGTACAAAGTTGGCGTCGAGGTCGGTGCCGACGGCGCGGTCGGGCACCAGCACCCCATCGCGATGGCGGGCGGCAGCGATCTGCACCCGGGCGAAGGCGCCGGGGCGCAGCGAGGGATGCCCGGCGTCGAAGCGAGCTCGCACCCTCAGGGTGCCGGTCGCCTCATCGACCCGGTTGTCGATAAAGTCGAGCTCGCCCTGGTAGGCGAAGTCGTCCTGGCCGGCCAGCTGCAGTTCTACCGGCCAGCCCTGATCGGCGGTGATCTCGGCAAAGTCGCGGTTCCAGCTGCGCTCGTCGATATCGAAGTAGGCGTCGACCTGGTCGGTGCTGACGATGGTGGTCAACACGCTCTGGCCGGCGCTGACCACGTTGCCCACCGTCAGGTCGGCGCGGGAGACGCGACCGCTGATCGGTGCGCTGACCTCGGCGTGGGCCAGATCGAGACGAGCACTGTCGAGCTGTGCCTGCAGCGAGGCGACCTCGGCATTCTGGGCCTGGGCACTGGCGCGCCGGGCCTCGGCTTCCTCGCGGGCCATCAGGTTGCGCCCGACCAGCTGATTGGCACGGTTGGCCTCACCGTTGGCGCGGGCCAGCTCGGCCCTGCCCCTGGCAAGCCCCGCCTCCAGCTCACGCACCCGCGCCTCGAAGGGCGCCAGGTCCAGGCGAACCAGCGGTTGGCCCTGTTCGACCAGGGAGCCTTCCTCGAACAGAATCTCGGCCACCTGACCGGTGACCCGGGGACGCAGGGTGACACGCTCGGGAGCCTCGAGGCGGGTGGTGTAGCGATACCAGTTCGAGACCGGCTGACGCACCGCCTGGACCACCTCGACCCGAGGCGCGGGCGCAGAGCCCGCGCCATTGGCAGCGTCACCCTGTCCGCCCTGACCTTCGCCGGGTTGGCAGGCTGCCAGCAACAGCGCCAGGGCGGCGAGCCCCAGGCCTCGGGCCAGGCGACGTATTGCACGAGGTGTCTTACGCGGTGCTGTACGACGTGCCGTGCGACTCGCCTTGCGATGTCCAGTGCGGCCAGCGCTATCGGCACCCCCTCGAGCAGGCAGGTCGTCAGACTCCGAGGGCGATACGGCAAGCGCAGGGGAGGGGGCAGGCGACACCACCTGGGGGGCGCAC
Organism: Halomonas sp. DP1Y21-3; assembly: GCF_019801245.1. NCBI lineage: Bacteria > Pseudomonadati > Pseudomonadota > Gammaproteobacteria > Oceanospirillales > Halomonadaceae > Halomonas > Halomonas sp. DP1Y21-3. Next base: position 547,769 of record NZ_JAHVJM010000001.1, on the reverse strand, counting down.
GGGGGGCGTTGGTCGGACATCTGGCGACTCCTGAGCAAAAGGTTCGCCAGTGTAATCCTCGATCGAGACTTGTATTAGACCGGTTGGTCGCACATTATTGATGCCAAATATGCACGCATCTGTGCGCTTGTACCTTCTGTGGAGACCTTCATGGACCAACCGAGTCGTCTGCTGCTTCTGGTCGATGTGGCCGAGCTTGGCAGCTTTTCCGAGGCCGCCAAGCGCCGCGAATTGGATCGCTCGGTGGTGTCCAAGCATATCGCGCGCCTCGAGCAGGAGCTGGGGGTGCGCCTGCTCAATCGCTCCACGCGCTCGCTGTCACTGACCCAGGCGGGGCAGGCCATGGTGCAGCAGGGGCGTGAGCTGCGTGACTGGATGTACCACACCCAGGCGCTGGCCGAGAACATGCAGCAGCTGCCGAGCGGACGGCTTAAGGTGAGCGCCCCGGGCATCCTCGGCCGCTGCCTGGGCTTCGAGGCGATGCGACGCTTTCGCCAGCACTATCCCGATGTGCAGGTGGACCTGCAGTTGGAAGAACGACGGGTCGACGTGATCGGTGAAGGCTACGACCTGGTGCTGCGGGTCGGCGACCTGAAGGATTCCAATCTGGTGGCCTCGCCACTGGCGCCCAATCATCTGTTGATCGGCGCCAGTCCCGCCTTTATCGAGCGCCATGGTGAGCCACGAGACCTCGCCACCCTGGCCCGGCTGCCGGCGTTGACCTTCAGCTCACAGCAGTTCCAGCTCGACTATCTGCCTTACCTGGATGACCAGGGGCGGGAGCAGAAGCTGCCGCTCAATAGCCAGGTGCGCACCAGCGAGGCCGAGGTGATCAAGCGCGGGGTGATGGAAGGCATGGGCATCGGGGTACTGCCGGCATTCGCCATGTACAACGAGGTCAGCGACGGACGTATCGTGCCGCTGATGACCGACCTGGCACTGCCGGAGTTCGGCGTCATCACGCTGCTCTATCCCCACCGCGAGATGCCGCTGCGTACCCGGCGCTTTATCGAGATTCTGCGCGAGATGGTCGGCTCGCCACCCCAGTGGGAGGCACGCATCCCCGGCTTTGCCGAAATGTACGGCAAGGGCACTGGTGGGATGGGCCTGGCGTCCTGAGTGTGGAAAGGGTGACGAGCCGGCTGTTAGTCGCACGTCGCTGCGCGGTGAGCCTAGCCAGCATCGAAGGCCGGCAATACCTCCTCGGCCAGGCGATGCAGGGTCTCTTCCACCGGCGCCTGGTTGCGGCGCAGGTTCAGGCCGATGTGATTGACGCCGGCGGCCTGCATGGCCTCGAGCTCGGCGATCAATCCCTGGCTGCCGACCCTCAGCCCGAAGCGGTGGCGGCGAGGCGGTTCGTCCGCGCGCTCGGCCAGGTCCAGGTGCAGGAAGCTGATGTAGGGCTTGTCGCCGGCCACCTCGCGCCACAGGCCGACCCGACGGCGGTGGTCCTCCGGCGTGCCGGGGTAGGCCAGCCAGGCATCCATGTGCTGACCGACCCAGTCCGGGCGCTGCTGGGCCAGACCGGCCACCAGCAGGGGCGGTGGCGTCGCCATCGGCAGCAGCGCCTGGCCCGCGTCCAGGCGCGCATCCTGATCGCCCCTCAGCACCGCGACGGCGTCGCGAAAGGCCTCGCCGCGCTGCTCGAAAGGTATGCCGAACAGCGGATACTCCACCGGACGGTCACCGCTGGCGACACCCAGCAGCAGCCGGTCACCGCTGAGCTGTTGCACGCTCGCGGCGGCCTTTCTGACCAGCCAGGGCATGCGCAGCGGCAGCACCGCAGCGGCGGTGCCCAACAGTGCATGCTGCGTGGACGCCGCCAGATAGCCCAGGTAGGTGAACATCTCGAACACCTGACCGGCGTCGCCAAAATGCGGGTCGTAGAGCGGTACATCGCGCAGCCACAGCGCACGAAAGCCGAGGCGATCGGCCAGCTGGACAGGGTTAAGGTGTTCGCTCAGATCGGGGACGCCGAAGGCGCGACCATCGCGCAGGCGGGCGGCTTCACCGGCGGGGCTCCAGTCATTGTCCAGCGCCAGCTCCAGACCCAGGGTCAAGGGGCCACTGGTCAGTCGTTGCAAGCTCATCTTGGCTCCTGCCTCGAGGGGAGGCGTATCAATTCGATAGAACGCTAGGCGCTGTCCGAAAAGTCGACGAGCGAAGGTTAGACAAGGCAAAAATCGGTGAGAAAGCGCAGTTTACGGGGTGTAAATGAGCATTTTGATCCGATTTTTAACGCCGTATTACCGAGCGCAGGCACTTTTCAGACAAGCCCTAATCGTTGTAATGGAGTGTGGCGCCGTCAGGGGCGGGGAAAAAGAGGCTCGCGGCGGAATCACTTTTTCGTTTGCGGCAACAATCGACACGAAACATCCGATGATGCTGGCGCAGGCACGGGGCAGGGCGACACCATTGAACTGACACGGTGAGTCCTGCTTCACTAGGACAGCGGTATCGGCGATAAAGGTATCGTCGATAATGGTATCGCCGACTGGGGCCGGCTCAGGGAAGGGCAGCGGGCGATGCCACAGCGCAACGGGAGGAAACAATGAAAGACGAGACAACCCAGCAGGTCATCCTGGCCGGAGAGCCGATCGAAGAGCACCAGGGCCACTATTCCGACGAGCGCTTCTGGGCCAAGGTCGGGCGCTACGCCAAGGCCGCCGGCGAGGTCACCCTGTCCCGGGCGCTGACGCTCTACTACGCCGCCCGGGACAAGGACACCCCCGTGTGGGCCAAGACCACCATCTACGGTGCGCTCGGCTACTTCATCTCACCGCTGGATGCCCTGCCGGATCTGACCCCGCTGGTCGGCTACACCGACGACATGGGCATGCTGGCGGTGGCACTGATGACCGTGGCGGCCTACGTCAAGGATGAGCACAAGGACAGGGCCAGCGCTACCTTGAAACGCTGGTTTTCCTGATCAGCCCTCGACCTCCACGACCACCTTGCCGACGGCCTTGCCCGAGGTGAGGTGGGCGTAGGCCTTGCCGACGTCGGCCAGGGCGAAGCGATTGTCGTCCACCAGCGGCGTCAGTGCCCCCGAATCGATGATCTCGGCAAGCGTCGACAGGATGGTGCCGTGCACTTCCCGACCGACGTTGTGGATCATCGGAATCAGCATGAAGATCACGTGCAGCGAGGCGCCCTTGAAGTGCGCCGGCGTCATGTCCAGTTCGGCCAGCGACATGGTCGTCGCCACCTGGCCGTTGAGCTTGACCGCATTGAAGGAGTTGATCAGGTTGGGGCCGCCGACGCTGTCGAAGATGACGTCGAAGCCGGCACCATCGGTGTGCTGGTTGACGTAGTCATCGACGCTCTGGGTCTTGAAGTCGATGGCGGTGGCACCGAAGCCTTCGATCAGTTCGCGCTGATGCTCTCCCGAACCGGTGGCGTAGACCTCACACCCCAGATGGCGGGCAAGCTGCACCGCCACATGGCCGACGCCACCGGCACCGCCATGCACCAGTACTTTATCGCCGGTCCCTGCGCCTGCGCGGGTCAGGCCTTCGTAGGCGGTGATGGCGACCAGTGGCAGGGCCGCGGCGTCACGCATCGACAGGGAACGCGGTTTGTGCGCAATCAGTCGGGCGTCGGCGAGCATGTACTCGGCCAGACTGCCCTGTAGGTCGGTGAGCCCGCCGGCGCAGCCGTAGACCTCATCACCCGGGGCGAAGCCGGTGACGCCTTCGCCGACTTCCTCGATGGTGCCGGCAAAGTCCATGCCGAGCACGGCGGGCAGATCCGGTGCGATCGGCAGCTCCTCCTGGCCCAGCTGACGGATCATGGTGTCGATGGTGTTGACGCTGGTGGCGGCGATACGCACCACCACCTGACCGGCGCTGACCTGGGGGCGAGACAGGGTGGCGGATTCGAACGGCGCGTCCTCGCCGTAGCGGTTGAGGACCATGGCGGACATCGATGAGGTGGACATTGTCGGTCTCCTGTAGAGGGTGTGAATCGATGCCTACAGGATTGCCGATGCCGCCTTGGAAAAAAACGCCATGACCCGGGAATCAGTTTCTGGAAATCGCTGACAGTGCGCGCCGGCTACGGCTTAGTACGGCTTAGTACGGCGTAGTGCTGTCAGTGCCTGTCCCAGATCGGTGGTGTGCCGATCTTCTCCAGCAGGAAGTCGATGAACACCCGGACCTTGGCGGTCAGCACGTTGGCTTTCGGGTAAACCAGCCAGATGGCGGAATGATCGTCGACCTCGTGGTCGGGCAGAACCCTGACCAGCGTTCCCTGTTCCAGGTCCTTGTGGATGCTCCACAGCGCATGCATGGTGATGCCGGTGCCCGCCACCGCGGCCACCCTCATGCTGGCGCCATCGTCGCAAGTCACGCGGGGCTTGGCCCCGGCCGGGGGAAAGGTGTGAGGGGTGCGCATCCCGTTCTTCGATAACGCCCGCGGCGTGCCACCCTGAAAGGCCACCAGCCGATGGCTTTGCAGGTCCTGCGGCGTCCTGGGCACGCCGTGGCGCTTCAGGTAGTTGGGGGAGGCACACAGTACGCGCTTGTCGTCGGCCAGCTTGCGTGCCTTGAGGTTGCTGTCCTCGATCGGATAGTTGCGCAAGGCCAGGTCAAACCCACCCTCGATCAGGTTGGTCTGGGTATCCGACAGGCGCAACTCCAGGCTGACGCTGGGATAGCGTTCGAGAAATTCCGGCAGAATCGGCGCGACATAGAGCTGAGCGAAGGTGCTGGAGGCGGCAAATCGCAGGCGCCCGGTCGCCTCTTCGCTGTCCTTGCCGAGGGCGGCGAGCCCTGCGTCCTCCTGGGCCAGCATCTCCTTGGCGAAGGGAAGAAAGGCTGCCCCTTCCTGGGACAACGATACCTTGCGGGTAGAGCGATGCAGCAGGTCGGCGCCGACCTGATGTTCCAGCTTGGATAGTCGAGCGCTGGCGACCGCCGGCGCGATGCCGAGCTGGCGTCCCGCCGCGCTGATATTCAGCGTCTCGGCCGCCAGTACAAACAGGCGTAGTCCATCTGTGTCCATTCACTAGGCTCCCGGTGACGTTGATGGCCCCGGCACCAGCTTAAGGCAAGCGCCACGCCGCAGATAGCGCGGTTAGCTGCTGAGCCGAGGCAGGGCATGAAAGGGCCGCGTCGCGGTGGCGCTCCGGCGATGCCTTACCCATGCCTTACCCATGCCTCGGCGATGCCTTACCCTGCCTCGGCGATGCCTTCACCATGCGCAGCGCCCCCCCGGCCGGGCCGGGCGGCAGCACCGAGCCGCCCCGGAGGGCAGAGGCGCGGTATCGAGCCTGCACGAATTTTTCCAGGAGGCCGGGAGGCCGGGGGCACGGCGAACGCGAGGCGTCAGCAGGTCAGCGCGAGGCGAAGTCGAAGCTGCCATCCGTGCGCAAGTAGAACAGGCATTCGGCGTCCGAGGTGCAGGTCAAGAGCGGAGCCGAGTCGTCATTCGCGCTGAAATAGCTGCCAGAGGGAAGCGGTGACGAGCCCTGAATATCGGCCCCGCTCAGTTCGGCGTCGCCCTGGATGACAACCGCGCGCAAGGTGTCGCCGTCCCCGCTGATGGTCCCCGAGGCTCCTGCCGGGATCTTCAGCAGGGAGCCGTTGGCTTCTCCGGGCGCGGTGCTTCCCCAGAGAAAGGCCACTTCGGCGCCCTTTTCCTGCGACTGGCCGGGTACCTCGAGCCAGTTGATGGCATCGGCATGCAGCCAGACCATATTGCCGGCTTCCAGGTTGACGGGTTTCTCGCCATTGTCGAAGGCCTGGTCCGAGGGCTGGACCAGGTAGGGGCCCTTCAGAATTTCCAGAAAGATGGTGGCGCCTTCTTCGGCGATGGCGGAGGTAATGTGGTCCTCGCCAGCCGGCTGTGTCCAGAACGACCCCGGACCCATCCACATAGTGGCGGCATCCGGGTCATCATTGTGCACGGCACCCTCGATGACGACCGCACGGTAGGTGATGTTGTGAATATGTGGGGGCGAGGCAAAGCCTTCCTTGAACTCGATGATGGCGCCACTGGGCACATCTTTGGTGATGTCGCCCCACAGCACGCTGGCCTGGGGACTGGCGTCGCCTCTGGCAGGGTTAAGTGGCTGTGGCGTCACCTCCGAGCGCAGCACCACCTCGGTGGCGGCGGTGGCCGGGCCGGCGATCGAGAGCGTTGCCATCGCAACGCCGGTGGCAAGCAAGGGGAAAGCAGACAAGCGCATGGGATCACTCCTGAGAAGACGCTGGTTGGACGGCGGGGCCGGAGCTTCGGAATGCAAGGGTCGGCAACCGAAGCCTCGTTCAAGGCACCGCAGGGAGGAGCATGGTTACCGGCCCAGCAGTGAGGCGATGAACGGTATCGGCTGGGGTTGGGGGGATAAACCGCCTATATTCGAAAAATAAATCCGGAGAATCCGAATAATGCTCGTCCACAACATGCGCCTCTTTCTGACCATCGTGGAAAAGGGCAGCCTGGTGGCGGCGGCCAGAGAGACGGGGCTTTCCAGTACCACCGTGTCCGAGCGCCTGGCGTCGCTGGAGCAGTACTTCGGCGTGGTGCTGATCAATCGCACGACCCGCTCCATCAGCCTCACCGAAGAAGGCCGTACCCTGGTCGAGGGCGCCAAGCAGGTGCTGGCAGAGCTTGAGGAGCTGGAATCCCGCATTCGTCATGGCGCCCAGACCCTGTCCGGGCCGATTCGCATCAGCGTGCCCATCGACTTGGGCCGCGGGGTGGTGTCCCAGGTGATGGCGAACTTTGCCCGCGAAAACCCGGATGTATCGCTCGAACTGTCGCTGTCGGACGGTTTCACCGATATCGTCGGTCAGGGCTTTGATCTGGCGCTTCGGTTCGGGCAAGTGCTGGACAGCAGCCTGCGCATTCGCCAGCTGGGATCGTTTCGCCGGATCGTCTGTGCCGCCCCTACCTACCTGGAGCGCCATGGCGTTCCTGGCATCCCCACGGAACTCGCACAGCACAACTGCCTGGTGATGCGTTTTGGTGCGGCGCTGGACAACGTCTGGAGCTTTGGGCCTGAGGACGCACCGCAGCAGGTGACGGTAAAGGGCAATCGGATCGCCAACGACGGCTCACTGGTGCGCCAGTGGGCGGTGGAAGGTCATGGCATCTGCCTCAAGTCCGAGCTAGACGTCCAGGAAGACCTTGAACAGGGACGGCTGGTGCCACTGCTCGAGGACGTGGCAGCGCCCCCCAAGCCCTTGCAGCTGATGTTTCCTCCCGCTCGCGACCAACCCCGGCGGGTGAAGGCGTTCGCCGAAGCGCTCTGCCAGGAGCTATCTGTGAGAGAGCAGGCCGTCACGGCCTACAGGGCTGGCAGAGAGAACCGGTAGAGAGAACCGGTAAAGAGAGCTGGTAGAGAGCTAGCAGAGGGAACTCTGGTACAGAGAGCTGGCACTGCCGGGCGTCTTGTCGGGGGAGAGAATGTGAGGGAAGTGCCTGAAAGGGCAAAAATTGGTCCCCATTATACGGATTTTGCGAATTCTGAAACCGGAAAGCGGCCATTCTGAAGCCATCTCGACTGGGCTAAGTTGGTCCGAGTGTCATCGAGCTGAATGGTAGCCACGGGAGGCCGGCGTGCAAGGCGCAGAATGGCTCGACCATCCGCAGTGCCAGGCCGGCGACGGATTCACGAATCTGTCCGAGGGGATTGTCATGCAGTACAGAAATTTCACCACCTTTAACGTATCGGTACGCCGAGGTGCCGCCTGGGTGACCTTCCTGGATGCCCCGCTGGACCCGAGTGGTGCCATCTTTCTCGACGAGATGAGCAAGCTGCTGGATCATCTCGAGCGCGATGCCAGAATCGATGCCATCGTCTTTCAGTCTCGGTTCCCTGAAGTGTTCTCGCGCCTGGCGGGATACAAGACATTGAAGGGTGCCTCATCCCCCCAGGTCGGCGATGACGACAGCAGAAAACGTGAGTTCAAGCGTCTTCTTGCGCGAATCGAAGACCTCCCGCAGACCACCATCGCCAAGGTGGAAGGCATGGCCCGGTATGGAGGCCACGAGCTCGTCATGGCGTGTGACGTACGCATTGCCGCAAGAGGCCTTGCGAGATTCGTGCCGATGGAGGTGGGCTTGACGGGGCTGCTGGCCCGTGGCGAGTCTTACGGGCACGAGAATCGTGTGGGTCCGGTCGGTGGACTGAGTTCCTTGCTGGGTAGCCGAGACTACGGAGCCGATCAGGCGGAATATCTTGGCACCATTCACCGTGCCCTGGACCCGGAAGATGTCGCCGCCTATGTCGATGATCTGGTGAGACGCCTGACGGGCCAGACCGGCGTGACAGATGAACGCAGAGACATCGACCCTGCGTCGACACCCCTGCACGATAGCCCAAGGGAAGATGCGCAGACGGATTACACAGGCTTCGCCCTGGCCTAGGGCTTGTCTGAAAAGTGCCTGCGCTCGGTAATACGGCGTTAAAAATCGGATCAAAATGCTCATTTACACCCCGTAAACTGCGCTTTCTCACCGATTTTTGCCTTGTCTAACCTTCGCTCATCGACTTTTCGGACAGCGCCTAGTCGAGAGAAATGACGCGCGACCTGACGCACAGTGCAGCGCGCGACATGACAGACGGTATGACAAGCCCGGTGTGAACCTCCCGGGCCGGCAGGACCATGGCTTCCCGCGTGCGAGCGTGCCGACATCGACAGCACGATCCTTGATGTAACGTTCTGTTGTTTAATTGCTTTCTTTTGGATGTTTTTCCGTTTTGCCGGTCATTGGTGAGATAGGCTGGGGGCGCCGATACCTCGGCGACTTTTCACCAAAAAAAGACGGGAAGGATCCATGTCACGACACCTCTTGCTTGCCTCTCTGCTGATCGCGGTATCCACCAGCGCCATGGCCAGCGACCTCAAGCCTGGACAATGGGAAATTATCCAAAGCATGTCGGGCGACCAGATGCCTGAGCAGATGACTCAGGAGACGACCGAGACGCAGTGCATGACCGCGGAAGAATCCAGTGACATGATCGCCACGTTGCGCGAGGACTGGACATCGTCTGGTTGCGAAGACATCAAGATCAGACGCGATGGCGATACCATCGATGCCCAGGCAACCTGTCCCGCCGGCGCTCGCACGACCACCTTCGATGCCAGTATCACGATGCACAGTGACGAGCACTTCAATAGCATGATCGAGATGGACAACGGCCAGCAGGTCACCATCGAGCAGGAAGGTCACTGGGTCGGCGAGAACTGCGAAAGCTAAGCCTCAGGCGAAACCAGGCCCTGCCCCGCATCGTGTAGACGAAAGCCCGCCACTCTGGTGGGCTTTTTTGGCATCAGGGGGCGATCCAGAGATGCTGTTTTCTACCAACATCAAGCCGCTGGCCATCTTGTGATGCGCGTGATGGCCGAGTGTGGGGCGGCCAAGCCACCCAGCAGCCAACAAGTCCCAAGGGGAGCAGAAACGAGAAGTAATGAAGAAAGCAGAGCAGACATGGCGCCCTCTGCAGGATTCGAACCTGCGACCTGCCGCTTAGGAGGCGGCTGCTCTATCCTGCTGAGCTAAGAGGGCGTTGGGGCGGCATTATAAGCGGCTGACTCGCCAAGATAAACCCGCAGTTGGCAGGGAAGGTGGCTGGGACGGTGGCTAGGCAGGTGATGAGGGCGGGTGTCAGCGCTGGCCTGGCTCGGTAGAATGCGCGCCACGGCTCTTTGTTATCCACACCTGTCTGGCGTTTTCGATGTCTCAACACCCCACGAGTGGCGCTGCTGTCACTCCCGCTGCTGGTTCTGTCGCTGCTTCTGATGCTGCCGCTTCTGTTGCTGGTCATGCGTCTGGCGGTACGCCGCTGTCTGTCCATGGTGATCGTCACTTCGATGGACTGGCAGACAAGTTCTCGGCGTCGCTCTACGGGCACCTGCGCGGCGAGCTGCGCCTGTCGTTGCTGGACCGTCTGCTGCCGGAGATGCTCGATCTCGAAGGCCAGCCGGTGCTGGACGTGGGCGCGGGGCTCGGTCAGCAGGCCCAGTGGTTTCTCGAGCGCGGGCATGCGGTGACGCTGGCCGAGCCCGCCGGCGAAATGCTCGACCGGGCCCGGGAGGCGATCGACGCCCAGGGTGTCGAGGCGTCCCGGGTCCGCTATCTGACGTCGCCGCTGCAGGACCTGGCGGGCGAGGCCCCTGGGCCCTGGCCGCTGGTGGTGTGCCACGCGGTGCTTGAGTGGCTGGGCGACCCCAGGGCGGCCATCGATCGCCTGGCCGCGCTGATGCCGCCGGGGGCTCAACTGTCTCTGATGGTGTTCAACCGCGACGCCCTGCGGCTGTCCAACGTTGTAAAGGGCAACCTAGACAAGGCGCTGGAGGATCGGCTCGAGGGCAAGGGACAGCGCCAGCGGCTGACACCGATCTCGCCGCTGACCCATGACCAGGTGATGGCCTGGACCGAAGAAGCCGGGCTTCGTTGCGAGGGCGTGGCGGGGATCAGGGTGTTCCACGACTACCTGCGCCGCCCACCCCAGGACGACAAGGAACTCGACAAGCTGGTGGCGCTGGAGCACGCCTACTGCCGCCTGGACCCCCACTGGCGGCTGGGCCGCTATCTTCTCTATACCTTCCGCCGTCCGGCCGACCCCGAGGGGCGTCCATCGCCGCGCGACGGCGGCGCTGCCACCCGTGAGGAGACCACGCCATGAGTGCCGAAACCCCGGTGTGCCAACTGCTCGAGCTTCAGGACGCCGACTATCGCGGCTGGTGGTGGGTGGCGCCGCCTCGGGATAGCTGGCTCGAGCAGGGCGAAGGGACCCTGATCAGCGCCGATGTGTCGGTGCGTGCTGCCTGGCAGGCCCAGGGGCGCCCGGCGCTGTCGCCGTTCTCGCCCGAGGCGTCGCCGCCGCCCGGTGTGGTGCTGTTCTGGCCCAAGTCCCACGCCCTGGGGGAGTGGTGGCTGTTGTGGCTGTGTCAGGTATTGCCCGAGGGCACGCCGATGCAGCTGGTGGGCGAGCACCAGGGTGGCATCAAGCGGGTACTCAAGGTGCTGGCGGCCCTGGGCATGGGCTGTCGCAAGCTCGACAGCGCCCGGCGCTGCTCGCTGTTCGCGACCCGCTCGGCGCCCCAGCCCCTCGACCCTGAAGCGGTGTGGACGCGCTTCGAGGCCGCCGGCCTGACGCTGGCAAGCCACCCGGGCGTCTTCGGACACGGAAAGTTCGACGAGGGCACGGGGCTACTGATCGAGCAGCTAGAGACCGCCTTGCCCCGGAGCCAGGTGCTCGACATGGGCTGCGGTGACGGCATCCTGGCGGCCTGGATGGCACAGCAGGGGCATGATGTCACCGCGGTGGACGTCAGCGCCTTTGCGGTGGAAGCGACCCGGCGCTCGCTAGCGGCCAATGGGCTCAACGGCGAGGCGCTGGAAAGCGACGTCTACTCGGCGCTGGCGGGTCGTCGCTTCGACGCCATCGTCTCGAATCCGCCGTTTCATCAGGAGCGCTCCATCGACTACGGTCCGGCGGCCCGTCTGATTCAGGAGGCGCCCCAGCACCTGACGCCAGGCGGGCAATTGATCCTGGTGGCCAACGCCTTCCTGCCCTACGCAGATCCCCTGGAGAAGGCCTTCGGCGGCTTCGAGATTCTGGCCGACAATGGCCGCTTTCGGGTCTACCGTGCCCGCCTCGCCAGGGGCTAGGTGTTCTGACCCGGCGTACGATAGTGGATATCGGTGATCAGCCAGGTGGTCTCCCCGCCGGGGGCGGCCACCGTCACTTCGTCGTCCAGCGACTTGCCCAGCAGCGCCTTGGCCAGCGGCGCGTCGACGCTGATCCAGCGCTTGCTGGTGTCGGTCTCGTCGTGGCCGACAATGCGCACTGACATCTCTTCGCCGTCTTCCTCCTCCAGGGTGACGAAGGCGCCGAAGAACACCCGATCGGTGTCGGCCGGCAGGCGGTCCACCACCTGCAACTCATCCAGGCGTTTGGTCAGGTAGCGAATGCGACCGATGACCCGGTTGAGTTCCTTCTTGTTGTAGGTGTAGTCGGCGTTCTCGCTGCGGTCGCCAAGGGCCGCCGCCTCGCCCACCTTGGCCGATAGCTGCGGTCGCTTGACCCGGCTCAGGTGGTCGAGAATACCCCTCAGGCGCTCGGCACCTTCCAGGGTGATCAGGTTGCTCTTGGGTTCCTGACGGGGATCCTTCGCCGGGTCACGCCAGCGAGTCATGTTGCGGCCTTTCATGGCGATCCTCGGTGCGTCGTTGAATCAGACAAGGTCCACGAGGGTGCCGCGACTTGGGTCAGGTCGCAAGCGCTTTGGGTGGTGGGGGAAAGGTCAGGGGGGCGATGCAGTGAGCGGTCGACGAAGAATGCGACTGGCGAATAAATCAAACGTTCGTTACATTTCGGGGAGGGCGCCAGAACGCGTGTTGCTTTCCGTATCGGGTTACAACGCCTGGGTCAGTACTCGGGATCGCTCAGCCTGACTGCGCACTACGGCCGCCCACCATGACCACCCAGCATCAGGGTGCATCACAATAACAGTATCCGGAGCCGCCAAATGTCACGAACCCTGTTTTCCGCCTCGCCTGATGTTCCATCTACCGCGTTGCGTCGACGCCCGCGTCGGCTCTTAGCCACGACGGCGCTGACGCTTGTCACCCTGTCCGCCTGCCTTGCCAGCGGCGTGGCGCTGGCCTGGCAGGGTGAGCTCGACCAGCTCAAGAACCGCTGGGAAAGCGTCACCACCTCGAGCGCCTTGTCGGCCCAGGAAGCCCCCTTGACGGCGCTGGCCGCCGAGGCCCACGAGCTGAGCTCGGCCAATCCCAACGTCAGCGAGCTGCTGGTATGGGAGGGCATCATCGAGGCGTCCCTGGCCAAGGCCAAGGGCGGGCTCGGCGCGCTGGACAACGCCAAGGCCGCGCGGCGGGCGCTGGAGCGGGCCATCGCACTGGACGCCAATGGCCTCGATGGCTCGGCCTACGTGACCCTGGGGGCGCTGTATGACCGGGCTCCGGGCTGGCCGGTGGCCTTCGGTGATGACGACAAGGCCGAGGAAATGTTCAAGCGCGCGCTGACGATTCGCCCCGGCGGTATCGACGTCAACTACTACTATGCCGCCTACCTGGCCGACGAGGGCCGCGACGCCGAGGCCCGCCAGCACGCCGAGAGGGCCATCGCCGGCGCGGTTCGCGCCGGACGCGAAGCCTCGGACCAGGCGCTCAAGGCCGAGGCGCGCGCCCTGCTCAACGAGCTCTGATCAGGCGCTCAACGAGCTATGATCAGGCGCTAAACGAGCTCTGACCCGCGCCAATTTCCCTGTCGTTTCCCGCCTTGACAGGAGGCCCCACCTGGACTCGCCTTGTGGGGCCCCTGACCGATCCGGATAATGGGCCGATCTGTCTGCGGAGGTCCCCATGCCGGAAACGAGCAACATCGATGCCCCCTTTACCGCCCAGGACGTCGAACTGGTGTCACGCGATTGCCTTCACCAGGGCTTCTTTCGTCTGGACAAGCTGACCTTCCGCCATCGCAAGTTCGAGGGTGGCTGGAGCGAGGCGGTGGTGCGCGAGGTGCATAGCCGGCACGACGCCGTGGGCGTCATGCTCTATGACCCCGAACGCGACAGCGTGGTGCTGGTGGAGCAGATCCGTGCCGGGGCAATGGAAGACGCCCACACCCCGTGGAAGCTCGAATGCGTGGCCGGACTGGTCGACAAGGACGAGTCTGCCGAGGAAGTGGCCCGTCGCGAGGCCCTCGAGGAGGCCGGTTGCGAGGTCGGGGACCTCATCTTGCTGCATAGCTACTATCCTAGTCCGGGTGCCTGCGACGAACGTGTGACGCTTTTCTGCGGTCTCGTCGATACCAGCGGACTGGGTGGGGTGCATGGCCTGGACGAAGAGCACGAGGATATCCGCGTCCATGTGTTGCCATTTCATCGTGCCTGGGAACTTCTCAATCAAGGGAGACTCGATAACGCCATGTGCCTGATCGGCTTTTACTGGCTGGCCGCCGAACGGGCGTCGTTGAGAGCAAGGAGGTAGCGTGACCCAACGCAGCGCCTACGTCACCGATCTGCGCACCCTGCAGAGCGAGTGCACGGCCAACTACATCCGCCTGACGCGCCTGCTGGGCGAGCTGGAAGAGGGCGAAAGTCGCGAGGTCGAACTGCTCAACGGCGAGCGTCGACTCGGTGCCCTGCGCCTGCATGTCGAAGAGCTGGCGCCCTATACCAGCATCATTCGCGTCAGCCAGGAGGGTATCCTCGACGGCGTCATCGACAGCCCGCGCATGCGCGTGCATCTGTATCACGACGTGCGCATGGCCGAGGTCACCGACTTTCAGCGCCGGCGCCACTTCGATGGCCGCTACCGCTATCCCAACGCGCATATGCACCAGCCCGACGAGAAGCTGCAGATCAATCGCTTCCTGGGCGAATGGCTCGATCACGGGCTGGCCCACGGCCACTCGCTGGATCTGCCGCAGTTGCCCTGAGCCGGTTCGCCGTTGCCGCCCGTCGAGAGATCTCCATGCGCCTGATCCAGATTAGCGATTGCCACCTGTACGCCGACCCGATGGCGCGCTCGCGCCGAGGCCTGCCCGCCCATCAGCTGGAGGCGGTGGTCAAGGCGGTGGACGCCGACCGCCCGGACCTGGTGCTGGTCACCGGTGACATCAGTCAGGATGAGTCCGAGGCCGCCTACCGGCTCGCCACCGAGCGATTGAGCGAGCTCGACTGTCCCTGGTTCTGGATTCCCGGCAATCACGACGACGTGGCGTTGATGGGCGCCGAGCGGGACATCCTGCCCGAGGTCGAGGCCGGCCACTGGCGGCTTCTGCAGCTCGACACCCAGCTTGTCGGTGAGGCCACCGGGCAGCTCGGAGAAGAGGCCCTGGCCGCGCTCGGCGCGCGTCTGGCCGAGGACGACCGGCCGACCCTGATCGCCATGCACCATCCGCCGCTGGCGGTGGGCAGCGCCTGGATCGACGCCCTGGGCCTGGTAGATGCCGACGGCTTCTGGGAGGTGCTGGACGGCTATCCTCAGGTGAAGATGGTGCTGTGCGGTCACGTGCATCAGGCCTTCCACGGCGTGATGTCTCTGGCCCATGGACGGGTCGACGTCTACGCCTGTCCCTCCACCTCTGACCAGTTCCTGCCCGGCAGCGAGGACTTCGCCGTGGACGAGGCGTCGCGCCCCGGCTACCGGGTGGTGGAGTTGAAACGAGAGGGAGAGTGGCAGACCTGGGTGGAGCGCGTCGATATCTAGGAGTCTTACGCTTGGTTCTAAAAAGATAGTTATTAATTCTTTTACGTTATTACTCGCCCCGCAGTATCCTCGCTGACATCTCCACTTTTCCCGTCATGCGAGGTGTCCGGCCATGACCAGCCTTTCCGCACCAGCCCGTGAGCGCGCCGCCCAGGCGTCGCTCACGCCGAAGCGACTGACCCACCTCAAGCAGCTCGAGGCGGAGTCCATCCATATCATCCGTGAAGTGGCCGCCGAGTTCTCGAACCCGGTGATGCTCTACTCCATCGGCAAGGACTCCTCGGTGATGCTTCACCTGGCGCGCAAGGCCTTCCATCCTGGCCCGCCGCCGTTCCCGCTGATGCACGTGGATACCACCTGGAAGTTCCGCGAGATGATCGCCTTCCGCGACCGCATGGCCAAGGAAGCGGGCATGGAGCTGATCGTCCACACCAACGAGGAAGGTCGTGCCGCCGGCATCAACCCCTTCGACCACGGCTCCAGCGGCTATACCGACGTGATGAAGACCCAGGCCCTCAAGCAGGCGCTGGACCAGTACGGCTTCGACGCCGCCTTCGGTGGCGCCCGCCGCGACGAGGAGGCCAGCCGTGCCAAGGAGCGGGTGTTCTCCTTCCGCGACCGCCACCACCGCTGGGACCCCAAGAACCAGCGTCCGGAACTGTGGAATCTGTACAACGCCCGCATCAACAAGGGCGAGTCGATCCGTGCCTTCCCGCTGTCCAACTGGACCGAGCTGGATATCTGGCAGTACATCTACCTCGAGAACATCGACATCGTGCCGCTTTACTTCTCCGCCCCGCGCCCGGTGGTGGAACGCGACGGCATGCAGATCATGGTCGATGACGAGCGCCTGCCCCTGGCCGAGGGCGAAGAGCCCGAGCAGAAGTGGGTGCGCTTCCGCACCCTGGGCTGCTATCCGCTGACCGGTGCGGTGGAGTCTAAGGCTCAGACCCTGCCGGAGATCATCCAGGAGATGCTGCTGACCCGTACCAGCGAGCGCTCCGGCCGTGCCATCGATCATGACCAGGCCGGTTCCATGGAGAAGAAGAAGCGCGAAGGCTACTTCTGACGCCGGCACCGACCGCACGCAGCCACGCGCCTTGCTCCAGCCGACAGGGATCGGGAGCGAGGACGCAGATGACAGATCAAGGGCCCGGCGTCCAGCACGACGTCGGGTCACCATCAGGGGTACAGCATGTCTCACCAGTCCAGTCTGATTGCTGACAACATCGAGCAGTATCTGCACGAGCACGAAAACAAGGACCTGTTGCGGTTCATCACCTGCGGCAGCGTCGATGACGGCAAGTCGACCCTGATCGGTCGCCTGCTGCACGATTCCAAGATGATCTTCGACGACCAGCTGGCGGCCATCACTCAGGCCTCCAAGACCAAGGGCACCACCGGCGAAGAGGTGGATCTGGCGCTGCTGGTCGACGGTCTGCAGTCGGAGCGCGAGCAGGGCATCACCATCGATGTGGCCTATCGCTTCTTCTCCACCGACAAGCGCAAGTTCATCATCGCCGACACCCCGGGGCACGAGCAGTACACCCGCAACATGGCCACCGGTGCCTCCACCGCCGGCCTCGCGGTGATCCTGATCGACGCCCGTTATGGCGTGCAGACCCAGACCCGTCGTCACAGCTTCATCGCCGACCTGCTGGGCATCCAGCATCTGGTCATCGCGGTCAACAAGATGGACCTGGTCGACTACTCCCAGGCGCGCTTCGACGAGATCGTCGCCGACTACCGCGCCTTCGCCGAGCAGCTCGACGCCAGCGACATCCACTTCGTGCCGCTGTCGGCGCTCAAGGGTGACAACGTGGTCGATCGCGGCGAGCGCCTCGACTGGTACCAGGGCCCGGCGCTGCTGGAGCTTCTGGAGACCGTGGAGGTCAGCCGCGACCAGAACCTGAGCGATCTGCGCTTTCCGGTGCAGTACGTCAATCGCCCCAATCTCGACTTCCGCGGCTACGCCGGCACCCTGGAGGCGGGCATCCTGCGCCCCGGCCAGGCGGTAAAGGCGCTGCCGTCCAACAAGCTCAGCCGGGTCGAGCGTATCGTCACCTTCGAAGGCGATCTTGACGACGCCTACCCGGGCCAGGCCATCACCGTGACCTTGGAAGACGAGATCGATATCTCGCGTGGCGACTGGCTGGTGGCGGCGGACGCGGACATCACCCTGTCCAATGCCTTCGACGCCGACATCGTGTGGATGCACGACGACGCCCTCGAGCCTGGGCGTCAGTACGATATCCGCATGGCTGGGCGTGCGGTGGCAGGCCACGTCGACGCCATCCACTATCAGGTCGACGTCAACAGTCTGGAGCGTCATGGTGCCGAGCGACTCGAGCTCAACGCCATCGCCCGCTGCCGGGTGGCGCTGACCGCCGAGGTGCCCATCGATGACTACGCGCGGGTGCCTGGCACCGGCAGCTTTATCGTCATCGACCGGCTGACCAACGTCACCGTGGGCGCCGGCATGATTCGTGGTGCGGCCAGTGTCGAAGGCGGCGCTGCCGAGCAGGTCGACTGGGCCGGCTTCGAGCTGGAACTTAACGCCCTGGTGCGCAAGTACTTCCCCCACTGGGAGGCCAAGGACGTGCGCGAGCTGCTCAAGCGCTGACGTCCGCGACCGGCTTCACCATCGTTGGTTCGCTGCAACAGCGGCCCCTGCGCTACGGCGCAGGGGCCGCTGTCAGATGAGCACTGAAAGAGCACAGTAATAGCGGCGTCTCAGTGGCCTGGTTGAATCAGAATACTAGTGCTTTTCGATGGGTTTAACTCCAACTGCGCAGCCAGATGGTGGCGGGCTGGTGCCTGGGCTAGACCAAAGGCAGGATGCGTCGCGTGTGACGTCATGACGACGTCTTCCATTCCCCCACGGAAGCAGGGAGGGCACGAACATGGTGGCCTGCCATCTCTATGACAATATCGAAATCGCCTGCCTGTACCATTTTCCGGTCAAGCTGTCGCTGCGAGACGGTGACGAGAAGCACGGCGAGGCACTGGATACCGCCTTCAACGAGGATCGCGAGGAGTGTCTGTCGCTGAAGACAGAGCGCGGCGAGCGCATGGTAGTGCTCGACGACATTACCCGCATGGAAGTGCTGGTCGACAACCCCCATTTCATGGTGCTGGACTTCGTCTGACGCGGGTCCGCCACTGACATAGCCCCTGACACCGCCCCTGACATAGCCCCTGACACAGCCCCTGACACAGCCCCTGACGACGACGCCCCGCTGACCGGATCAGCGGGGCGTCGCGTCTTATGGGGGCAGGGGGGGGGCGGGATCAGGCTGGGCGCGTCGCGATCACTACGGCCCGACGCGGGGCCGGGTGTCCCTCGCGGGTCAGGTGGGGGCGCTCAGGGTCCAGGAAGTCACCCAGCGACTGAAAGGTCATCCAGTCGGTGGAGCGCTGCTCCTCCAGGCTGGTGGGGGCTTCATCCACCACCCGAACGTCGCAAAAGCCGACCTTCTCGAGCCAGCCCACCAGGGCGCGCGACGATGGCAGGAAGTAGACATTGGGCATCGCCGCGTAGCGATCGCCCGGCACCAGCACTCGGGTCTCGTCGCCTTCCACCACCAGCGTCTCGAGCACCAGTTCGCCGCCCCGACGCAGGGCGTCGCGTAGCTGGATCAGGTGGTCGAGGGGGGAAGGGCGGTGGTAGAGCACGCCCATGGAGAACACGCTGTCGAAGAAGCCCAGGCCCTGGGGCACATCGTCGATGCCCACCGGCAGGAAGTGGGTACGCCCGCCGTCGGCATCGCCGACGAAGTGCTTGACCGCCTGGAACTGCCAGTAGAAGCGCGGTGAGGGATCGATCACCAGCACGAAGTCGGCACCGGCGCCGGCCATGCGCCAGGCGTGATAGCCGTTGCCGCCACCCACGTCGAGCACCCGTCGACCGCGCAGCGGCGACAGGTGCGGCGCCAGCCGTTGCCACTTCCAGTCCGAACGCCACTCGGTATCGATCGCGATGCCTGCCAGCCGGTACGGGCCCTTGCGCCACGGCATCAGCGCGCGCAGCAGGTTCTCGCTCTGTCGTCGACGACTGTCGTCGAGCTCCAGCTCGACCGTGACCTCGTCGCGATCGAGCTGGACCTGGCGCTTGTCAGGCAGCGTCGGCAGCTTGGCCACCGCCTTCTCCCAGGCCGGCAGGTCACCGTGACGCTGGCGGTCGAGGCCACGGGCAAACTGCTCGGGCAGGCGGGCAAGCCAGTCGCCCATGCCGGCGTGGCGGAAAGATTGCTCGAGAAAGGCGCGGTACACATCGCGCTGATGCTCGGGAATCATTTGAAGGCCACCATGGAGGCGAAATTCAGATACTGAAACCAGGTCAGCGAGCGCGCAAAGCCTACCCGCGCAAGGCGCTGGTGGTGCTGCTCCAGGGTGTCGGGCACCAGCACGTTCTCCAGCGCGTTGCGCTTCTGGCTGATCTCCAGGTCGCTGTAGCCATTGGCGCGCTTGAAGTCGTGATAGCGCTCCACCAGCCAGGCATTGTCCTGTTCGTCACCGGCCTTGATCTTCTCCGACAGGATCAACACACCGCCGGGCTCCAGCGCCTGGTAGAGCTTCTCGAGCACACCATCGCGGTCTTCCGGGGCCAGAAACTGCAGCGTGAAATTCAACACGATCATGCCGCTGGGACGGTAGTCGAGGTGGCGGATGTCGCCTTCGATCACCTCGATGGCGTGGTCGGGGCACTCGTGCTCGAGGGTCTGGCGGGCGCGCTCGACCATCGCCGGGGACAGGTCGACCCCGGTCAGGCTGAAGGCGTCCCTGGGTAGCTGGCCGGCCAACGCCAGGCCCACGGCGCCAAGCGAGCAGCCAAGGTCATAGACGTGGGCGCCGTGGCGCAGGTGGCGCTCGGCGATTACCCCCAGCATGCCGAGGATCTGGCCGTAGCCGGGGACCGATCGGCGAATCATGTCGGGGAAGCAGGCGACGACCCGCTCGTCGAACGAAAAGCGCGCCACCTTGTCCAGGGGTGTGGAAAAGATGGCGTCACGGTAAGATGCGTCACTCATGGATTGCCAGTGTTGTCGGGCTCGGGGGGAGTGATTGTACGCGCCCCGCGGTCAGGCTGCACGATGAGGCTTGCCGTCGCCGTTCGGCCCAGCTTTGCCCACCAGACAGGGCCCAAGGAGAGGAATCATGCCATCGATCGATCAAACGCCGGCCTGGCAGGCGTTGAAGCAGAAGGCACAGGAAGTCGGCAAGCGGCACCTGTGCGACATGTTTCGCGAGGATGCCGGGCGATTTGCCACCTTCAGCCACGAGGCTGCGGGGCTGAAACTCGACCTGTCCAAGCAGCGCTGGGACCAGCAGACCCTCGAGGATCTGCTGGCGCTGGCCGACGAGGCCGGCGTGCCCGACGCCATCCGTCGCCTGCTGGCCGGTGAGCGGGTCAACGTCAGTGAGGACCGCCCTGCGCTGCATACCGCGCTGCGTCTGCCGCAGGATGCGTCTCTGGTGGTCGAAGGCGAGGATCTGGTGCCGGCGGTGCACGCCACCCTGGACAAGATGGCGACCATGGTCGAGCGCTTCCATTCCGGCCAGTGGCGCGGCGCCACCGGCAAGCCGATCCGTGACGTGGTCAACCTGGGGGTCGGGGGCTCCGACCTGGGGCCGCTGATGGTGACCCACGCCCTGGCCGACTATCGCCCGGCGGATACCCATCCGGTCGAGGTCCACTTCGCCTCGACCATGGACGGCTCCCAGCTGGTCGACTACCTGATGCGCTTCGACCCCGAGACCACGTTGTTCGTGCTGTCGTCGAAGTCCTTCACCACCATCGATACCCTTTCAAACGCCAACACCGCGCGGGATTGGCTGCTGTCCCGGCTGGTCGAGGCGCGCCAGGAGGGCGTGGATCGCGAGCTGGTGCTGCGCCAGCACTTCATCGGTGTCTCGGCAAGCCCGGACAAGATGGCCGAGTGGGGCATCGCCTGCGACCACCAGCTCGAGTTCTGGGAGTGGGTCGGCGGGCGCTACTCGCTGTGGGGTGGCATCGGCCTGCCCATCGCCCTGGTCATCGGCATGGACGGCTTCCGCGACTTCCTGGCCGGCGCCCACGCCATGGACGTGCACTTCCAGAAGGCGCCGCTCGAGGACAATCTGCCGGTGCTGCTGGCGCTGGCCGGTATCTGGAACAACAACTTCCTGGATATCCGTGCCCACTCGATTCTGCCCTACGACGGACGCCTGGAATACTTCGCCGCCTACCTCGAACAGCTCGAGATGGAGTCCAACGGCAAGTCGGTGACCAACGACGGCGATATCGTCGACTACTCCACCTGTCCGGTGCTGTGGGGCCAGCTCGGGCCCAACGCCCAGCACGCCTTCTACCAGTTGCTGCACCAGGGCACCCAGGCGGTGGAGTGCGACTTTATCGCGCCGCTGGCCCGCTACGATGACGTCGAGGATCCGGCCACCCGCGAGCACCTGATGGGCCAGCACCGGCTGACGCTGGCCAACTGCTTCGCCCAGTCCCGTGTATTGATGCTCGGCGACGACGCCATCGCCGATGACGGTCCCAGGCCCGAGCACAAGCGCTATCGTGGCAACCAGCCCTCGACCACCCTGCTGCTGGAGCGGTTGACCCCGCAGACCCTGGGCGCGTTGATCGCCCTCTACGAGCACAAGGTGTTCGTCCAGGCCACCATCTGGGGCATCAATCCCTTCGACCAGTGGGGCGTTGAACTGGGCAAGAAGATCGCCAACGAGACCCGTGACATCATCGAGGGGCGCCAGGGCCTGGAGGCGATGGATGACTCCACCCGCGGGCTGATCGAGGCCACCTGGCAAGCCGCGCGGGACTGATGGCCGTTGGCATGAGTGATGGCGATAGCGTTAGCGACAGCGCCCCTGCGGGCGCAGGGGAGGGTTGAAAACTGGCCATTTATACAGGTTTTCCGTTATGCTGAGCCCATCAACAGCGTCGAGTGCTGCCGCAGCGAGCGGCGTGCTCTACCTGCATGGATTCAATAGTGCCGGCGCCTCGCCCAAGGCGCGGCTGATCAAGGCCGCCTGTGCGGAGCTGGGGCTTCCCTGCGAGACCCCGGACCTGTCCTCGCAGGCGGCCGACGCCCTGCGGCTCGCCGAATCGCTGTTACCCCGGCTGGGGCCCAGTCCGATGCTCATGGGCAGCTCCATGGGCGGCTTTCTGGCCACGGTGCTGGCAGAGCGCCATGAGCTGCCGGCGGTACTGGTCAATCCGGCGGTGCGACCGGCCAGGCTGGTCGACACCATGCTCGGCGAGAGCTTCGTCAACGCCTACACCGGTGAGCGCTTCGTGGTCGAGCAGGGCCACCGCGACCAGATCGCCGAGATGACGCCGGAGGTGGTGACACCCGGGCGCTATCTGCTGCTGCTGGTGACCGAGGACGAGACGCTGGACAGCGCCGACGCCTTCGCCGCCTACCGTGGGGCCAAGGCGATCCTGCATCCCGGCGGCGAGCACGGCTTCAATGCCCTGGCCGACTACCTGCCGGCGGTGTTCGCCCACGGTGGTCACGCCCTGGCGCCCGGGCGAGTGGCGCCGGTACCAGCCGAGTGAGCCGTTCAGTTGACGGCGCAAAGACGATCCCAGTCATCCTGATGATGGACCACGCATGACCCAATACAGTGCCAGTTCGATCGAGGTGCTTTCCGGGCTGGAGCCCGTTCGCAAGCGCCCCGGCATGTACACCGACACCTCCCGTCCGAATCACCTGGTCCAGGAGGTCATCGACAACAGCGTCGACGAGGCGCTCGCCGAACACGCCAACGAGATCCGCGTGGTACTGCGGGACGACGGCGGCATCGAGGTGACGGACAACGGTCGCGGCATGCCCATCGACGTTCACCCGGAGCACGGGGTGTCGGGGATCGAGCTGATCATGACTCGGCTGCACGCCGGCGGTAAGTTCTCCTCGTCGAGCTACCGCTTCTCCGGCGGCCTGCACGGGGTCGGGGTGTCGGTGGTCAACGCCCTGTCGCGACGCCTCGAGGTCGAGGTCCTGCGCGACGGCGAGCGCCACGCCATGGCCTTCGAGCATGGCGACAAGGTCGAGGACCTGCACGTCATCGGCACCGCGGCCAAGCGTGCCAAGGGCACCCTGGTGCGCTTCTGGCCGGATACCAGCTACTTCGACAGCCCCAACCTGGCGGTAGGGCGGCTCAAGCACCTGCTGCGGGCCAAGGCGGTACTCTGCCCCGGGCTCAAGGTGGAGCTGGTGGAAGCCGACGGCACCGCCACCACCTGGCAGTTCGCGGACGGTCTGCGCGACTATCTGGCCCAGACCACCGACGGCTACGAGGTGCTGCCGAGCTCGCCCTTCGTCGGTCACTTCGCCGACGACGAGCAGGGGGTGGACTGGGCGATTCAGTGGTTGCCCGAAGGTGGCGACTCGCTGATGGAAAGCTACGTTAACCTGATCCCCACCGCCCAGGGCGGTACCCACGTCAATGGCCTGCGTTCCGGCCTGCTCGAGGCACTCAAGGAATTCTGCGAGTACCGCAGCCTGCTGCCGCGCGGGGTCAAGCTGACCGCCGAGGACCTGTGGGAGCGGGTCGCCTACGTGCTGTCGGTAAAGATGCTCGATCCGCAGTTCGCCGGCCAGACCAAGGAGCGGCTGTCGTCACGCACCGTGGCGGGCTTCGTCTCCGGCGTCGTCAAGGATGCCTTCTCGCTGTGGCTCAACCACCACGTCGACCAGGCCGAGGCGCTGGCCGAGCTGGTGATCAGCGCCGCCCAGCGGCGCCAGAAGAGCTCGAAGAAGGTGGCGCGCAAGAAGGTCACCTCCGGCCCTGCGCTGCCCGGCAAGCTGGCCGACTGCAGTGGCCAGGACCCTGCCTTGAGCGAGCTGTTTCTGGTCGAGGGTGACAGCGCCGGGGGCAGCGCCAAGCAGGCGCGCAACCGCGAGACCCAGGCGATCCTGCCGCTGCGCGGCAAGATCCTCAACACCTGGGAGGTCGACTCCCACGATATCTACGGCTCCCAGGAGGTCCACGACATCGCCGTGGCCATCGGCGCCGATCCGGCCAGTGCCGACCTGTCCAAGCTGCGCTATCACAAGATCTGCATCCTCGCCGATGCGGACTCCGACGGGCTGCACATCGCCACCCTCCTGTGCGCGCTGTTCGTGCGCCACTTCCCGTCGCTGGTCGACGCCGGCCACGTCTTCGTCGCCATGCCGCCGCTCTACCGCATCGACCTTGGCAAGGAGGTCTACTACGCCCTGGACGAGAGCGAGAAGGCGGCCATTCTGCGCAAGCTGGAAGGCAAGCGCGGCACCCCCAACGTGCAGCGCTTCAAGGGCCTTGGCGAGATGAGCCCGCTGCAGCTGCGCGAGACCACCATGGCGGTGGAGACCCGGCGGCTGGTACAGCTGACCCGGGAGGAGGGCGACGGCACCATGGAGATGATGGACATGCTGCTGGCCAAGAAGCGCGCCTCGGACCGCAAGAGCTGGCTCGAGGACTACGGCAACCTGGCGGATATCGAAGTGTGACGGGCCGCCATCGCGGTGACTTGCACGCAGTGACGCTCCCGGATTTCACGTCGTCGGTTCAGGCGACCAGGATTGAGAACGAGGGATCATGACTCTGGACATTGAGGTGGCGGAGGGCGACGTCGAGCGACTGTCCCTGCGCGAATACACCGAGAAGGCCTACCTCGACTATTCGATGTACGTCATTCTCGACCGGGCCCTGCCCCATATCGGCGACGGCATGAAGCCGGTGCAGCGGCGCATCATCTACGCCATGCGCGAGCTGGCGTTGAACGCCAACGCCAAGTACAAGAAGTCGGCGCGTACCGTCGGCGACGTGCTCGGCAAGTTTCACCCCCATGGTGACAGCGCCTGCTACGAGGCCATGGTGCTGATGGCCCAGTCGTTCAGCTATCGCTATCCGCTGGTGGACGGCCAGGGCAACTGGGGTAGCCCGGACGATCCCAAGTCCTTCGCCGCCATGCGCTACACCGAAGCGCGGCTGTCGAAGTTCGCCGAGGTACTGCTCAGCGAACTCGGCCAGGGCACCGTGGACTGGGCGCCCAACTTCGATGGCACCATGAACGAGCCGGTGGTGCTGCCGGCACGTCTGCCCCACGTGCTGCTCAATGGCGGCACCGGCATCGCCGTGGGCATGGCCACCGACATCCCGCCCCACAATGTGCGCGAGGTGGTCGAGGCCACCTGCGAGGTGCTGCGTAATCCCGGCGTCACCACCGCCGACCTGATGGCGCACCTGCCAGGCCCGGACTTCCCTACCCGGGCGGAGATCATTACCCCGCGCGCGGACCTTCGAAAGCTCTACGAGAGCGGTCGCGGCAGCGTCAAGATGCGCGCTCGCTACGAGCAGGAAGAGGGCCAGGTGGTGATCACCGCGCTGCCCTACCAGGTCAGCGGGGCCAAGGTGCTGGAGCAGATCGCGGCGCAGATGCAGGCCAAGAAGCTGCCCATGGTGGCCGACCTGCGCGACGAGTCGACCCACGAGGAGCCGACCCGTCTGGTGATCGAGCCGCGCTCCAATCGGGTCGATATCGAGTCGCTGATGGCGCACCTGTTCGCCACCACCGACCTCGAGAAGAACGTGCGGGTCAACCTGAACGTGATCGGCCTCGACGGCCGCCCGCGGGTGATGCCGCTGCCGGAGCTGCTCGGTGAATGGCTCGACTTCCGTCGCACCACGGTGCGCCGTCGCCTCGAACACCGGCTGGGCAAGGTCAACGACCGCCTGCACCTGCTCGAAGGCCTGTTGATCGCCTACCTCAATATCGATGAGGTGATCCGCATCATCCGCGAGGAGGATGAGCCCAAGAGCGCACTGATGGCAGCCTTCGGTCTGACCGACCGTCAGGCCGAGGCGATCCTGGAGCTGCGCCTGCGCCACCTGGCCAAGCTCGAGGAGATGAAGATCCGCACCGAGCAGGACGAGCTCGAGGCGGAGCGCAAGCGTCTTGAAGAGCTGCTCGGCAACGAGGCAGCGATGACCGACCTGATCGAGCAGGAGCTGCGCAAGGCCGCCGAGGAGCACGGCGACGAGCGCCGCTCGCCGATCGTCGAGCGCGAGGAAGCCAGGGCGCTGTCCGAGGTCGAACTGGTGGGTGCCGATCCGGTGACGGTGGTGCTGTCCGAAAAAGGCTGGATTCGTGCCGCCAAGGGCCACGACATCGACCCCTCCGGGCTGTCCTACAAGGCCGGCGACGCCTTCCACCTGGCCGCGCGAGGCAAGACCAACCAGCCGCTGGTGCTGCTCGATGACACCGGCCGGGCCTACACCCTGCCGGCCCACCAGCTACCCAGTGCCCGCGGCCAGGGCGAGCCGGTCACCGGCAAGGTCAACGTGGTGGCCGGCGCGCACATGGCCGGCGTCATGCTGGCACCGGGGGACGCCCGCTTCCTGCTGGCCTCCGACGGCGGCTACGGCTTCGTCGCCCGGCTCGAGGACCTGACCGGCAAGAACCGTTCCGGCAAGGCGGTGCTGAGCCTGCCCAAGGGCTGCAATGTGCTGCCTCCGGTGGAGCTGCCGGCGGCCGACGAATTGACCGTGGCCACGGTCTCCAACGAAGGCCGACTGCTGCTGTTCCCGCTGGACCAGTTGCCGGAGATGTCCAAGGGCAAGGGCAACAAGATGCTGGATATTCCCGGTGCCCGGGCGGCCCGGCGCGAAGAGTTTGTGCGCGGCCTGGTGGTGCTGGCGCCAGGGGATACCCTGGTGGTGCACGCCGGCAAGCGCAAGCTGTCGCTCAAGAACGGTGAGCTCGACTACTATCGGGGAGATCGCGGACGGCGAGGCAGCAAGCTGCCACGCGGGCTGCAGAAGGTCGACCGGCTCGAGCGCCTCGAGGCGTAACCCTTACGACGGTACGGCGCCCGCCGGTTGCTGCGGGTGCCCAAGGAAGACACACCATGACACGACGAATCCTGATGCGCGCTACCGGCCAGGCCCGCCCCGGCCAGCTTGCCGGCCTGGGGCGGATCCTGGCCCGCAGCGGCGCGCGCCTTCTGGACATCAACCAGAGCGTGACCTTCGGTATCGTCTCGCTGGAGGCGCTGGTAGCGCTTGACCACGAGGCCGACCTGGAAGGCGCCCTGTCGGGCGCCGGCGATGAGCTGGGTCTGGATGTCCAGGCGATCCAGATCAGCGCCGAGGAGTACCATCGCTGGAGCGAGACCGCGAGTCAGCCGCGCCTGATCATGACCCTGCTGGCGCCGCGACTGCCTGCCGGCATCCTGGCCGAGGTGGGGGCGCTGACCGCCGAGCACGGGCTGACGGTGGAGTTGATCCATCGCCTGTCCGGGCGCGAGCCGCTGGACGGCGAGGCACCGGCCCAGGGCAGCTGCGTCGAGTGCTGGCTGCGCGGTGAGGACGTCGACCTCGAGTCGCTGCGCGAGAAGGCGCTGGCGCTGGGTGCGACCCACGGGGTCGATATCGCCCTGCAGGAAGACTCCATCTGGCGCACCCACCGTCGCCTGGTGTGCTTCGACATGGACTCTACCTTGATCAAGGCCGAGGTCATCGACGAGCTGGCGCGCCGCCACGGGGTCTACGACGAGGTCGCCGAGGTTACCGAGCGGGCCATGCGCGGTGAGCTCGACTTCCAGCAGAGCTTCCGTGAGCGCATGGCCAAGCTGAAGGGCCTGGACGAGTCGGTGCTGGCCGAGATCGCCGAAGAGCTGCCGCTGATGGACGGGGTGGAACAGTTGATGGCCCAGCTCAAGCGCTTGGGCTACCGCACCGCCATCCTGTCCGGCGGCTTCACCTACTTCGCCCGGCATCTACAGCAGCGGCTGGGCTTCGACGAGATCCACGCCAACGAGCTGGTGATCGAGAACGGCAAGGTCACCGGCGAGGTGCGCGAGCCGATCGTCGATGCCGATCGCAAGGCCGCGCTGTTGCACCAGATCGCCCAGCGCGAGGGGATCACCATGGAACAGACCATCGCCGTGGGCGATGGCGCCAACGATCTCAAGATGCTGGCCGCCGCCGGACTCGGTATTGCCTTTCGCGCCAAGCCGCTGGTGCGTGCCCAGGCCCGTCAGAGCATCTCGACCCTGGGGCTTGACGCCGTGCTCTATCTGATCGGCTATCGCCAGGCGGATCTGTCCTGCCAGGCGCCGGGCCACGACTAGCCCGGACGTCATCGACATCGTCGCTTGGACGCGATGTTCACTTCTACTGCAAGGGAGCCCAGGGCTCCCTTTTTTTGTGTCTCCCATTCTCGCACGGTGCCAGCGAGCCTGGACGTTGTCGCGAACCTGGTAGCGACATGGCGCTGCAGGCA
The DNA here is from genome assembly GCF_019801245.1 of Halomonas sp. DP1Y21-3. Lineage (NCBI taxonomy): Bacteria > Pseudomonadati > Pseudomonadota > Gammaproteobacteria > Oceanospirillales > Halomonadaceae > Halomonas > Halomonas sp. DP1Y21-3. The sequence goes on along the minus strand of NZ_JAHVJM010000001.1, from coordinate 519,304 downwards.
CCCGCGAAGCAAAGTTCCCTCGCTCGGGACGAGCCACTGACCGCAACTCCGAGGGAAAGGTCGTTGCAAGCGGCCGAGATCAAACAGTGGTGGTGGAGCGATATAACCTGATCGGGGTCGTTATTATGTACGTCGAAAGGCGTAGTTGACACGAGTCAGCAGAGAGGTGTGTACGGCGGTTTCGGTAGCCTCAAGGGGCCAAAAAGAGAGTAGCCTGAATTGGCAAACTTTTGGTCCCCACGAGGAAACCCTTCCCATGGAAAATGACACAGGAAAGCTGAGACTCGGCGCCTTGCTTGCGCTGGTCGTCGGCTCGATGATCGGGGGCGGCATCTTTTCGCTTCCGCAGAATATGGCGGCGAGCGCCGCACCAGGGGCGGTGCTGATCGGCTGGGGAATTACCGCGGTCGGCATGCTGGCACTGGTGTTCGTCTTCCAGACGTTAGCCAATCGCAAGCCGGAACTCGACGCCGGCATCTATGCCTACGCCAAGGCCGGTTTCGGCGATTATCTTGGCTTCTCTTCCGCCTGGGGTTACTGGATCAGCGCCTGGCTCGGCAATGTCAGCTACTTCGTTCTGTTGTTCAGCACCCTGGGCTTCTTCTTCCCCATCTTCGGCGAGGGTAATACGCCGGCGGCCATCGGCTGTGCCTCGATCCTGTTGTGGGCGGTTCACTTCCTGGTGGCCAGGGGCATCCAGCAGGCGGCGTTCATCAATCTGGTGACCACCATCGCCAAGATCGTCCCGCTGATCATGTTCATCGTGCTGGCCGCCATCGGTTTTCACCTGGACGTCTTCACCATGGACTTCTGGGGTGCCGGCAACGCCGATCTTGGCAGCGTGATGGACCAGGTTCGCAACATGATGCTGGTCACCGTCTGGGTATTTATCGGTATCGAGGGCGCCAGCATCTATTCCGCCAAGGCTCGCGATCGTCGCGATGTCGGGCGCGCCACCGTGATCGGCTTTGTCGGTGTGCTTCTGCTGTTGGTGATGGTCAATGTGCTGTCCATGGGCATCATGAGCCAGCCGGAACTCGCTGAGCTCAAGAACCCGTCCATGGCGCTGGTGCTGAGCCAGGTGGTCGGCCCCTGGGGCGGTCATCTGATCAGCCTGGGCCTGGTGATCTCGCTGCTCGGCGCCTTGCTGTCCTGGACACTTCTGTGCGCCGAGATTCTTCACGCGGCCTCCAGCGACGGCACCATGCCTGAACTGTTGAGCAAGGAAAACGCCAACAAGGTGCCGGTCAACGCCCTGTGGCTTTCCAACGGCCTGATCCAGCTCTTTCTGCTGCTGACACTGGTCAACGAGTCCACCTACCTGAGCCTTCTTTACCTCGCAAGCTCGATGATCCTGGTGCCTTATCTGTGGTCGGCGGCCTACGCCCTGTTGCTCGCGGTAAAGGGAGAAACCTACGAGAAGGAGCCCGAGGTACGCCGCAAGGATCTGTTTATCGGCGGCCTGGCTACCCTCTACGCGATCTGGCTGCTGTTTGCTGGCGGTATCGACTATCTGTTGCTGTCGGCGCTGCTTTACGCCCCTGGTGCCGTGTTCTTCTACAAGGCCAAGAGCGAGCGTGATGAAAAGGTCTTTACCCCCATCGAGAAGATTATCTTCGCGGTCACTATCGCCTCGGCGCTGGCGGCCACGCTGGGGCTCTATCAGGGGTGGTTGAGTCTGTAGCTAGACCTCGATGTTCAACATGTTACAGCGGTCAGGTTCATTGATGATGCGGTAGTGACAGTCCCGCAATAGGGAAGGAGCAACAGAATGAAAAGTGGATCTTCACGATTGGGCGTCTATTCCGAGGTAGGCAAGCTTCGCAAGGTCATGGTGTGCTCGCCAGGGCTTGCTCATCAGCGGCTGACCCCCAGCAACTGTGATGACCTTCTGTTCGATGATGTGCTGTGGACCAACCAGGCCAAGCGCGACCACTTCGACTTCGTGACCAAGATGCGCGAGCGTGACATCGAAGTGCTCGAGATGCACAACCTGCTCACCGAAACCCTCGAAAATCGCGACGCCATGCGCTGGATTCTCGAGCGCAAGGTGACCTCCAACCTGGTCGGCTTCGGCCTTGCCGATGAGGTCCGCGCCTGGCTTAGTGAACTGGAGCCACGGAGACTCGCCGAGTTCCTGATCGGCGGGGTGTCCTGGGCCGACATCACCGAGAGCCACGGAGGCGAGACCCTCAAGACCTTCCGTGACTATCTGGGCCAGTCCAGTTTCGTTCTTCCGCCGCTTCCCAACACCCTGTTCACCCGGGATACCACCTGCTGGATCTACGGCGGGGTGACACTCAATCCGATGTTCTGGCCGGCCCGCCGCCAGGAGACGCTGCTGACCTCGGCGATCTATCGCTTCAACCCGCGCTTCGCCGGCGCCGACTTCAAGGTGTGGTACGGCAATCCCGACCAGGACCATGGTTCGGCCACCCTGGAGGGCGGCGACGTGATGCCGGTGGGCAACGGCGTGGTGTTGATCGGCATGGGTGAGCGCACCTCGCACCAGGCCATCGGTCAGGTGGCGAGCGCGTTGTTCAGGGCCGGCGAGGCCGAACGGGTGATCGTGGCGGGGCTGCCCCGGTCGCGCGCCGCCATGCACCTGGACACCGTCTTCAGCTTCTGCGATCGCGACCTGGTGACGGTCTTCCCTGACGTGGTCAAGGACATCGTTCCCTTCAGTCTGCGCCCCGACGAGAGCAAGCCCAGTGGCATCGACGTGCGCCGCGAGAAGGGGAGCTTCATCGAGGTGGTGGCCGAGGCCCTGGGACTGCCGAAACTGCGGGTGGTGGAGACCGGTGGCGACAGCTTCGAGGCCGAGCGCGAACAGTGGGACGACGGCAACAATGTGGTCGCCCTGGAGCCAGGCGTGGTGGTCGGTTACGACCGCAACACCTACACCAACACCCTGCTGCGCAAGGCCGGGGTCGAGGTGATCACCATCAGTGCCAGTGAACTGGGCCGTGGGCGAGGCGGCGGTCACTGCATGACCTGTCCGATTCAGCGAGATCCCGTCGACTTCTGACGACGTCGTTACGCGTTACTTCGCTTCTTTAACTGTGAATCGACGGCTGCCCTGGTGGCCGTCAAGGAGACCCTCATGTCCTTCAATATCCACAACCGTCACCTGCTGTCGCTGATGCATCACTCCGAGCGCGAGCTGCGCTACCTGCTGGACCTGTCGCGGGACCTCAAGCGGGCCAAGTACAGCGGCTGCGAGGCCCAGCGACTCAAGGGCAAGAACATCGCCCTGATCTTCGAGAAGACCTCCACCCGCACCCGCTGCGCCTTCGAGGTGGCCGCCTATGACCAGGGCGCCAACGTCACCTACATCGATCCCACCTCGTCCCAGATCGGGCACAAGGAGTCCATGCGTGACACCGCCCGGGTACTGGGGCGCATGTACGACGCCATCGAGTACCGCGGCTTCAGTCAGGAGGTGGTCGAGGAGCTGGCGGCGTTCTCCGGGGTGCCGGTCTACAACGGCTTGACCGACGAGTACCACCCGACCCAGATGATCGCCGACGTCCTGACCATGCGCGAGCACGCCGAGAAGCCGTTGCACCAGATCTCCTTCGCCTACCTGGGCGATGCCCGCAACAACATGGGCAACTCGCTTCTGCTGATCGGCGCCAAGCTGGGCATGGACGTGCGGATCGCCGCGCCACGTTCGCTGTGGCCGGACGAGGAGCATCTGGCCAACTGCCGGCGCTTCGCCGAGGACAGCGGCGCGCGCATCTGCCTGACCGAGGACCCCCGCGAGGCGGTCAGGGGCGTCGACTTCATCCACACCGACGTCTGGGTGTCCATGGGCGAGCCGGTGGAGGCCTGGGCCGAGCGCATCGACCAGTTGCTGCCCTACCAGGTCAACAAGGTGCTGATGGAGGCCGCCGGCAACCCCAGGGTCAAGTTCATGCACTGCCTGCCGGCCTTCCACAACTGTGACACCAAGGTGGGGCGCCAGGTCGCCGAGCAGTACCCGATGCTGAAGGACGGCATCGAGGTCACCGAGGAGGTGTTCGAGTCGCCGGCCTGCATCGCCTTCGAACAGGCAGAGAACCGCATGCATACGATCAAGGCGGTGATGGTCTCGACCCTTGGCGATGTGTAAGTCACGCACCAACGGATCGGCAAGATAGCCTGGCGGCCCCTGGGCCGCCAGCAACCCCGAACGGGAAGGACACTGTTATGCGTATCACGATTGCCCTTGGTGGCAACGCCCTGTTGCGGCGTGGCGAGGTCATGAACGGCGAGGCCCAGCGCGCCAACATTCGTATCGCCTGCGAGCAGATCGCGCGCATCGCATCAGGCAACGAGCTGGTGATTGCCCACGGCAATGGGCCCCAGGTGGGCCTTTTGGCCCTGCAAGGGGCGGCCTACGATGAGGACAACGTCTTTCCTCTGGATGTGCTGGGTGCCGAGACCGAAGGCATGATCGGCTACATGATCGAGCAGGAACTCGGCAACCTGTTGCCGCCGGAGGTGCCCTTTGCGTCGCTGTTGACCCAGGTCGAGGTGGGCGCCGATGACCCGGCCTTCCAGCAGCCGAGCAAGCCCATCGGTCCCATCTACCCGCGCGACGAGGCTTGCCGGCTGGCGGAGCTCAAGGGCTGGACCATGGCGCGTGACGGCGATCACTACCGCCGGGTGGTGCCGAGCCCTAGACCCAAGCGAATCTTCGAGATTCGCCCGCTGCGCTGGCTTCTGGAGAAGGGCACCGTGGTGATCTGTGCCGGCGGTGGCGGCATCCCCACGGTCTACGGGGAGGATGGCAAGCTCGAGGGCATCGAGGCGGTGATCGACAAGGACCTGTGCTCATCGCTGTTGTCACAGGAGCTGGCCAGCGATCTTCTGATCATCGCCACCGATGTGGACGGGGTCTATCTGGACTGGGGGACCCCGCATAGCCGTCGGGTGGCGATGGCTGATCCCGATAGCCTGGAAGCCCAGGGTTTTGCCGCAGGATCCATGGGGCCCAAGGTGCAGGCGGCCTGTGAGTTTGCTCGTTCAAGCGGCAAGACTGCAGTTATCGGGGCGCTGGCCGATATCGAGGCTATCGTCGCAGGCCACGCCGGCACTCGGGTGAGTATCAGGGCCACCGGCATAAGCTTTGCTCAGGAGACGACGACTCCTTGAAGGAGGAGCGGGACATGCCTGGTTGCCTGCCCTCGTCTGGAGGTGGCTGGCTACCGCCGATGGGGGAGCGCTCTCGAGGTTGACGATCGTTAGGATGGAGCCCTCGGAATGGCGTTAGGGGCGCCAACGCCACGGAAGGCGTTCTGGCCGGGTGGTTATCCACCCGGCCGTTTTTATGCGTTCCGACCAGGTTCGCGGGTGGTCATTGCCGCTTATTTTGCCAGCTCGTCGGCCATGCAGTTGGCGTAGAAGGTGACCGCCGCCGGCCAGTCAGAGAACACCGCCTTGACCCCGATATCGCGGGCCATCACGTCAAGTGCCACCATCTTGTCGCCATCGTTGTCGACGACATTGTCGATGGTCTGGTGGTACCAGGCACCGTCACGGGTCAGCGGCGCCGAGCGCTCGAAGGACCAGGCGATCAGCTCCAGTCCTGCCTCCATGGCCTTCTCGGCGTAGACCGATGGCACGATGGGCCGGTCTTCGCTGTCCCCCTCGGCCAGCAGCATCCACATCGGCGGGGCCAGAATCTTCACCCCCATATCGGCCAGCTCCTGCATCGACGGCTCCCAGCTTGCGGGGTCGGTCACGTCGAAGCCTTCCACGTCATAGCGATCGTCCAGGTACACCGCCTGGTCGGCGAACTCGGTGTTGTCGACCCAGTACCGCACGTCATCGAGCAGAAACGACTGGGGAAAGACGTCTTCCGGGGGCACGCCGGCCTCGACGTACTCGTCGATCAGCTTCTGGGCATAGTCCTGCTGGCTCATGCCGTCGAAGGGCATCTCGACGCTCGGTGTCTTCAGCTCCGGGGTCATCTTGACGCCCAGGTCCTGAAACAGCGCGATGCTTTCGGCGTGACTCATCAGGGTGCCGCGATCGGCATAGAGCTCGGTGCGCCAGCGCGGGTTGCCGGCCAGGTAGGCCTCCAGGGTGTCGGCGCTGGTGTCGACGCCGTCCATGCGGCCTTCCAGGGTCTTGAACTCGGCCAGGGTGATGTCGCTGGTGCAGCACTGGACGTCGGCAGCGTTGGTCAACTTGCCATCGGCATCGAAGGTCGGTGGCACGCTGCACTGCTCGGCAAGCTCGGTCTCGAGGATATTGGTGGTGCCGTGCAGGTCGCACTGGGAGTGGCGGCAGACCAGTTCCTTGTCTTCGGTAAAGGCCACGTCGCACTCGAGCACGCCAGCGCCCATGCGCGCGGCGGCCAGGTAGGATTCCCGGGTGTGCTCGGGGAACATCAGGGGGGCGCCGCGGTGGCCGATGGAAAAGTCGCTCCGGGTGGGCTGCTCAAGGTTGGCCGCGCACTGCTCAAGGGTCGCCTTGAGCTCCGCGGACTGGGCATTGTCCTCGTCCATGTCGTCGATCAGGAAGTAGGGGCGGGGGCCCAGACTGACCGGCAGGGAGGAAGAAGCGCTGGCGTTGGAGGCGTTGTCCTCGGCCATGGCGGGCGCGGCGGTGACCCCGCAGAGCGCGATGGCTGTGATCGCGCATGACAGTAACGCGGCGAGGGGCGCGGGGCGGCGGTGGTGATGGGCATCCATGGAGCGTCTCCTTTGTGTCAGCCATGCTGAACCATCAGCACGAGTCTGGTGGTGTTGTCAGAGATTACGGTGGTTCCGGGGCGCCGGAATCGCTCTATTACCCTAGTCCGGCTCGAGGACATTCACATGACAGCGAGCGCTCGTGGCGCCCGCGCTGGCGCGCCGCAGTTGACAACGTCGCTGAAGACTGATTTTCTAGAGCGCATGAACATGACATCTCGCCACCTCGACCTACGACTACTACTACGCGTTTGAATGCGCGTGGCGACGCCCTTTGTGCTTGCGTCGCTGGCAGGATCGCCACCAGTCAGGTTGAGTCGAGGTTGCAAGATGTCCGTCAGTACCCAGTGCCCCACCATGAACCCGTCCCGTCACGCCACCTGTGGTGTCCGCTCTCGTCGTTGTGACGATGTACGGATGGCTGGTGCGCGAATTGTCGTGGTCGCTATCGTCTCGGTCCTGGAACGACTTATGACGCCCCGCTCGCCTCTGGCGAGCGGGGCGTCGCCGTTTTCACCTGGCCTTTGCTCACAAGGCGCTGGCCGGGCCGCCCAACAGGCCTTCCAATAACGCTTCGCTCGACACACCCTATTCCGGAGAAAACGCCATGATGCTCAAGGACCCTTCGACCAAGTACCGCCCCTTCGTGGCCGTGGACCTGCCTGATCGGCAGTGGCCCAGCCAGCGCATCGAGACCCCGCCCCAGTGGTGCAGCGTTGATCTGCGCGACGGTAACCAGGCGCTGATCGATCCAATGGACCAGGAGCGCAAGCAGCGCTTCTTCGATCTGCTGGTCAAGATTGGCTTCAAGCAGATCGAGGTGGGCTTCCCCTCCGCCTCCCAGACCGACTTCGACTTCGTGCGCAGCCTGATCGAGGAAGACAAGGTCCCGGACGACGTCACCATCCAGGTACTGACCCAGGCCCGTCCGCACCTGATCGAGCGCACCTTTGAATCGCTGAAGGGTGCCAAGAACGCCATCGTTCACGTCTACAACGCCACCGATCCGGTGTTCCGTCGCGTGGTATTCAATGTCGACAAGTCCCAGTGCATCCAGATCGCGGTCGATGCCACCACCCAGATCCGTGACCTGATGAAGGCGGCCCCCGAGACCAACTGGACCTTCCAGTATTCTCCGGAACTGTTCACCACCACCGAGATGGACTTTGCGGTGGAGATCGTCAATGCCGTGCGCGAGACCTTCGGGGCCAGCGCCGACAACAAGATGATCGTCAACCTGCCGGCCACGGTGGAGTGCGCCACCCCCAACAACTACGCCGACCAGATCGAGTGGTTCTGCCGCAACGTCGAGCACCGCGATCACCTGATCGTCAGCGTTCACCCCCACAATGACCGTGGTACCGGTGTGGCCGCCGCCGAACTGACGGTGATGGCCGGTGCCGACCGGGTCGAGGGCACCCTGTTCGGCAACGGCGAGCGCACCGGCAACGTCGACATCGTCACCCTGGCGATGAACCTCTACACCCAGGGCGTCCATCCGGGCCTCGACTTCTCCAACATCACCCCGATCATGCGTGAGGTCGAGCACTGCAACCAGCTGCCGGTCCACCCGCGTCATCCCTACGTCGGCGATCTGGTGTTCACCGCCTTCTCCGGCTCTCACCAGGACGCCATCAAGAAGGGCATGGCGCTGCGCAAGGAAGACCCCGACAGCGTCTGGGCGGTGCCTTACCTGCCCATCGACCCGCTCGACGTGGGCCGCAGCTACGAGGCGGTGATTCGCGTCAACAGCCAGTCCGGCAAGGGCGGCGTCAGCTACCTGCTGGAGCAGGAGCACGGCATCGAACTGCCGCGCCGGCTGTCCATGGAGTTCAGCCTGGTGGTGCAGGAGGTGGCCGATCGGGTCGGCAAGGAGATCACCTCGGCGATGATCTACCAGACCTTCGTCGACGAGTACCTGGCCAAGACCGAGCCCTACAGCCTGGTCAGCCACCGTCTGTCGTCCGAGCCGGACAGCCCGACGGTGACGCTGGAAGCCTGCATCGCCAAGGACGGTGAGCGCCACACCATCAGCGGCGAAGGCAACGGCCCGCTGGCGGCCTTCGTCAAGGCGCTGCGCAGCGAAGGCCACGATATCGAGATCATTGACTACCACGAGCACTCCCGTGGTCAGGGCGCCGACGCCGAGGCGATCGCCTACGTCGAGGTCCGGGTCAAGGGCGAGGCGGTGTTCGGCGTCGGTACCGACGAGAGCATCACCAGCGCCTCGATCAAGGGTGTGATGAGCGCGATCAACCGCTGCCTGTCCACCGAAGAGGTGGCGCCCAACGTCACCGCCGACAGCGTGGCCTGATTCGCGCCGCCGGCAAATGGCGTAAACGCACCGCCCCCGGAAGAAATCCCGGGGGCGGTGCGTGTCACAGGGGAAGGAGTCAACTGAACAATTACCAGCGTAGTGCTGTGTAGTTGTCAGCTTTATCTCCGTAGACGTCGCAGAGTTCACTAAGTCCCAGGTCCTGAGCCAATGTCATGGCGCAACGCGCCAGACGTATTCCTTCCTGAACAGTAAGGTCATAGCGTCGAGTGAGGTAATACTCTACGGGTAGCATGCTGGGCATCTGGCCAATCTCACGGTCCATGTCGTGAAGCAACTGGGCGACCAGTTCACCATCCCTGTTGTAATCAGCTACCTGAAGTAAATGTCGGAACACCGTAGGCGTTCGATAAGTGCTCTGTGCACTCAAGGCCAACGCCTGGGTTGCTCGCTCATGATCGCCGAGCATCAAGTAGGCGGCAGTGAACTTGCTGTGCAGGGACGCATCGTCGGCAAGCTCTGGAGGCAAATCGAGCCTCTCGATCCGAGGAAGATCACGCGCCAGGGCTTCTTTCGAGGTGAAATCCATATCGGCGACCTGGTCGAGATACTCGATGGTGTAAAATTCCGGAACCTGCCCTTGCGTACTCCGTCGTCGTTGGTCATCTGGCAACTCCATGGCGAGTGCCATGGCGGCTTCGGTGCGCGCCTCCTTGGCCAGATACCGGCTGGAGTCTGCTCCGGTAAGTGTTGAAGTGCACTGGGTGAAGTTGATGAATATCTCGCCCTCGTCGTCCATACGTAGGCAAGCAGCGGCTGCCGGTGCGGAAGCCCGGGCTTCGCTGGCGTACTCCCCCAGGCGGCGGATCATCATGTTCATGCCGTTTTGCGAGTAGCCGGCTCGAGCCAGGAGGTCCACCGCGAAGGCGTCGGCATCAATTTCATCTTGAGCCTCGAAATGTCGATAGATCAATCCAGTGGCGGCTTCTTTCAAGGAATCGCCAAATACTACTGTGACATCTTCGCCTGCTGCGACCGCTCCCATTCGCAGGGCGGCGATGGCTCCATCCTGCAGCATCGAGTCAAGTACGTCATTCTCGTAGACATGGTAAAGCTCATGGCCGATCAGGGCTGCGACTTCGTCTTCACTCTCGGCCTGGGAGATCGCACCCGACGACAGCACGATAGTGTTGGCAGAAACGGTGTATGCCTCATAGCCGGGCGAAGTATCCACCACGACCTGGCATTCGCAAGGCTTGCCGTGCGTAGCTTCCAGGCGCTTTAGGATTCCCTCTACATAAGTGAGCACGGACTGATCCTTGAGTACCGTACGATCACGCTGATGGATCGCCTGATTGTCCCTGGTCGGGATCGTGAGGTCGACGTCAGTGTAGTGCTGCTCGGGCTCCAATAACGCAGCGCAGCCGCTGAGACCGACCACCAGCGATGCGGCACCCAGAATTTTGCTTAGTTGCATAATTCACCCGCTCCTCGAATTGCCGCAGAACGACTGTCTGTGCGCATCGCTGTCGCGACACGCTGGCAGCCTCGCTCAAGCAGCACCTCGTCCTGTAGTTCCACCGTAGAGCGGGCGATGGCGTAGTCTGTCCCTGCTACGGTGAAACGGATCTCGCCATTTTCGCTGGTGGCCGGTAGCGGAAGGTGCAGGCCTTCGATTGTGGATAAAGGCACCCAGCTGTCATTTTCGACCTTTCTGACTTCTGCATACTGTCGTCCGATAATACTGTTGATAATTACCTGCTCGGCGAAAGTCGGAAGGCTGGCAAGTAGAAGTACTGAACCGATCGCAATGGGTGGAAAGGGGCGTTTCATGCAAGCTCCTGAGTTGCTTTCAGATGGGCTTCGTGGCGCGCAATGATCTCTCGCGCCAACGGAGCAATTGCCAGCAGGGGAAGCCACCCCTCTGGTACGAGATTTAGGCGGGTATGGAACACATGGTGTGTCAGAGCCACGCTGGTGGCCGTAAACGTGAACCAGGCCAAACTCCGCAACAAGGCGTTGTTGTTTCGCTCAAAAGTGGGTGGGGAGCGCATGATCAGGGCAATGGTGATAATCCATGCCAGCATGGCCATCCATGTCATGTCTTCGTATCGCAAGTAGCCCTGCTGCATGCGAAAGAGATTCTCGAACGCCATGGCGTGGGTGAAGATTCCGGCTAGCTGGCTGTAGACGGGGATATCGCGAAAGTCGCCAAGGTTGTAGTCATCGACTCCTACCATTACGACGTAGGAAGCTGCACCAGGTGGTGGAAGGTCGGCACCTCGGCTTGCGACAAGGTTCCGCAGTGTTATCTGGTGAAAGGGAAGACAGGAAGCGTCAGCCTCCGCAGGTAAATCGATGCCCAGCATGTTGCTCAGCGACGGGCCTAAAGCGCTGCTGAACAGTTGGCTGACACTGTAGTGCAGTAGTTCCGAAGTCCTTTCAAAAATGCCCCTGGCCACGCACCTGTCAGAAAGCCGCCATTGGATCGCCATGTGTTCATCGCTTGCCGTGTGCAATGGGGGCATTCCCGCGATCTGAGCCCACTGGCGGTAGAGGCCCAAGGCACCACTGTCTCTAGGGGAGGCGTTAGCTTTCAGGGGTGTAGCCAAGGCGTAGTCGGTACTACGCCCTCGCCAGTTGCTTGGGGTAAGCTGGCTTACAGGAAGAGTCTCGCGCATTCGCTGCGACATAGGGGTATCAACCCCACCAGCCGCAAGCAATAGCGTGGGAAGTCGCTCGTCTTCGGCGATACGATGTGTGAGGCGTTTCAGCCGATCCAGGGAGCCACTGAGATTACGATAGTCCTGCAAATGGATATCGTAGAAGACAGCTGCAGGCGCGGTGGTTCCGGGAGCGTCAGGCGCAAGCACCTGAGCCAGGATGGTGGCGTGATCGTTGTATGTCAGCGGCCAGTCGTTGCTTTGTAGGCGGTGGGCCTTATGCAACTCTCTTATGTCGTCAAGATTGATGGTGACGACTGACACCGGGGGAATCGGAACCCCAGTCATGCGTGCACTGACCCGCTGGTACGCCTCCGAAAATGCCTGGTCTGAGTTGCTGGCTAGACCAAAAGGGTCGCCATACAGCAGCCAGGCACCGATCCCCAGGTAGAGCGCCAACCTCGCCGGCAGCGATGAACGACACGCTCGGCAGACGTGCTGCGCGAGGTGAATTTTGGATTGCATTGCGAAGTCCCTGCTGCGTCCCCCTGGAGCCTCTGTCGGGCACCTTGGGGTATTTTTTTAGTTAGTTTTTAATTAGAAGAATATGTATTACATATAATGAAAATAGTGATCAACCACTCACCTTCATCTTTTTGTAGCAGGCTGACAGCTGACAGGGAGGGGGCGTGGCGGCGTGGCCCAGGTAACGCCAAGTCGTAAAAACGCCGTCTGTTGCGGGCGGCGTTTTGGAAGCCAGGGTCGCTGTGCTGCTGAGAGAGCGTTCCAATGGAGGGGCTAGGGGCGTTTATCGGGAGCGAAGGGCATCTCTCGGGCTTTATCGACCATCGCCTTGAAGCTGACATGTGCCGGGTTGATCAGGTAGTTCGTTTCCCTCGGCACGACGACGCTTGGCACCGCGATTTCGTCACCGACATGGCGTGCCAGAGGTCACTTTTGTGGTCGGCCTGCTTCGGTCGGAAAACCTTGATGGCAGACTTCATGCTTCACCTTTCCTTGTGGCATCGGTCGATATCACAAAAGAGGACGAGAGGCTGTTGCAGCTTCCCTCGCCCCGTGACGGGCATGATAACCAGCGTACTTTGACGATTGCGTCACTGCTACAACGGCGTCTTGCTGGCCTCGCCGGGGACCTCGCGGACCAGGGTCGGCATCAGGAAGCCGGGCAGGCGGGTGCGCAACTCGTCGACCAGGGCGTTGGCGCGGGCGTCGGCCACGTCGAAGTGGGCTGCCCCGGACACCGGGTCGAAGGCGTGCAGGTAGTAGGGCAGTACGCCGGCCTCGAACAGCCGCTCCGAGAGCGCTTCCAACGCATCTACCGAGTCGTTCACTCCCTTGAGGATCACGCTCTGGTTGAGCAGGGTCACGCCGGCCTGCTTGAGCCGCGCGCAGGCGCCGGCCACGGCCTCGTCGATCTCGTTGGCGTGGTTGATATGCAGCACTATGACCTTCTGCAGGCGGCTGCCGGTGAGCCACTCGAGCAGGGGGCCGTCGACGCGATCGGGGATCACCACCGGCAGCCGGGTATGCAGGCGTAGTCGCTTGAGATGGGGGATGGCGTCGAGCCGCTCGACCAGCCAGGCCAGCTGGCGATCGCTGGCGGCCAGCGGATCGCCACCGGACAGGATCGCCTCGCGCAGGGTGGCGTCCTCGCGCAGGTAGTCCAGGGTGTCGTCCCACTGGCTGCGTGAGGGCGCGTTTTCCTGGTAGGGGAAGTGGCGACGGAAGCAGTAGCGGCAATTGATCGCGCAGGCGGGGCTGGTGATCAGCAGTACCCGTCCGGCGTACTTGTGGATCAGGCCGCGACGGGCGGTGTGCTGGGCCTCCTGGAGCGGATCGGTGACGTAGCCCTCAGGGCTTGTCTGCTCGGCATCCAGGGGCAGCACCTGGCGCAGCAAGGGGTCGTCCGGGTCTGCGTGGCGCATGCGCGCGGCAAAGGCCTCGGGCACACGCACCTCGAACAGGGAGTGGCCGGCCTCGGCGCCGGGGATCAGGGTGGCGTCGAGCCCCAGGCGTCGGCACAGCTCGCGCGGGTCACGAATGGCGCCGGCCAGCTGGCGCTGCCAGCCGCCGGGGGCGGGAAGTCCCGGCTCATCCGGGGCAGAGCAATGCAAAAGCGTCGAGCTTCGGGTTATCATGCGGGCCATCCATCGATGCGTGCGAGGGGCTTGTCCTCGCAAAATGTCAGTTGAGTGCCGCTCTGAGCCGATGGCCGGGCCGGGCACCGAAAGGAACGAGATCTCATGGCGAACTATTCTACCAACGAATTCAAGGGCGGTCTGAAGGTGATGCTCGACGGTGACCCCTGTGCCATCGTCGAGAACGAATTCGTCAAGCCCGGCAAGGGCCAGGCCTTCAACCGCGTGAAGCTGCGTAACCTGATGACCGGCCGCGTGTGGGAGCGTACCTTCAAGTCCGGCGAGTCGCTGGAAGGCGCCGACGTCATGGATCTGGACATGGAGTACCTCTACACCGACGGTGACATGTGGTACTTCATGAAGACCGACGGTTCCTTCGAGCAGTACGCCGTCGAGAAGAAGGCCCTGGGCGACAGCGACAAGTGGCTCAAGGAGCAGGTGGTGTACACCGTGACCCTGTGGAACGACAACGCCATCTCGGTCTCCCCGCCCAACTTCATCGAGCTGGAAGTGGTCGAGACCGACCCGGGCCTCAAGGGCGACACCGCCCAGGGCGGCTCCAAGCCGGCGACCCTGTCCTCCGGCGCGGTGGTGCGCGTTCCCCTGTTCATCAACCAGGGCGAAGTGCTCAAGATCGACACCCGTAGCGGTGATTACGTCTCCCGCGCCTGAGGCGAGGGCGATATCCCCGGATCGGCAGATCGAGATACAGACAAAGGCCACGCGATCGCGTGGCCTTTGTCGATTGGGCAAGTGGTAAGGAACGAACGATGACAGACTGGCAACCCACGGCCTCGCTGGACACCCTGCGCCGCCGCGCCGTGCTGATGCAGCGGGTGCGCGGTTTCTTTGTCGAGCGCGGCGTGCTCGAGGTGGAGACCCCCTGTCTCGGTCACGGCGGCAGCACCGACGTGCACCTGGCGTCGCTGTCCTGTCGAGCGGTAACCCCGGCGGGCAGCGAGACCCTGTGGTTGCAGACGTCGCCGGAATTTCACATGAAGCGCCTGCTGGCGGCCGGCAGTGGGCCGATCTTCCAGATCGCCCGCAGCTTTCGCGACGGCGAGGTGGGACGCCGCCACAATATCGAGTTCAGCATGCTGGAGTGGTATCGCCCGGGGTGGAGTCTCGATGCTTTGATCGAAGAAACCCAGGCGCTGATCCGCGAGGTGCTGCCGTTTAATCCCGGCCCGACGCGAAAGCGTTGCTATCGCGAGCTGTTTGGCGAGGTGCTGGATATCGATCCTTTTGAGGTGGAAATCGCATCACTTCGCCGTATTGCCGGTGAACGCGGTGGCCTCGACATGGCCGAGGCGCCGCGCGATGAGTGTCTCGACCTGCTGATGAGCCTCGTCATCGAGCCCGAGCTAGGCCGCGACGGCATCGACGTGGTGCTGGACTACCCAGCCAGCCAGGCGGCGTTGGCCCGGCGTCACCAGGACCCCCGCGACGGCGCCTGGGTGGCCTCGCGCTTCGAGGTCTATCTAAACGGGCTCGAGCTTGCCAACGGCTACGACGAGCTGACCGATGTGGACGAACAGCGCGTACGCTTCGCCGGTGACAATCGTGCCAGGCGTGAGGAAGGCCTTGCCGAGGTCGACGTCGACGAGCGCCTGCTGGCGGCGCTGGGCGCCGGCATGCCCGAGGGCAGCGGGGTCGCCCTGGGACTCGACCGGCTGATCCAGCTGGCGCTGTGCAAGTCGCGTCTTGAAGAGGTGATCGCCTTTCCCACACCGCGCTGTTGAGGGGGCTGGGCACCTCGTGGGGTGGTGATCCAGACAGCGTCCGGATCATGCAATCACCCGGGACCTGACAGCTGCGCCAAGAAGGGCGGCCATAGCCGCTCCTGTCAAAGGTGCTACCAATACGCCTTGGCGCTTCAGTCCGCGCTGGCGGTCGCTTCGCCGTCTGCCGTCGCCGCTGTTGCGCTGGTTCCCGGCTCGCCGCCCAGGCGTTGGCCCATGCTCACCGCGACGGGGCTGCCGGCCTTGCCGCTCAAGGCATCGAAGTCGACCTTTTCGGCGAAGGCCATGACCACGGTGGAGCCGAGCTTGAAGCGGCCCATCTCGGCGCCCTTGGCGAGGTGAATCGGACGATCGAAGCGGACACGCTCGACCCGGCCGGACTGCGGTGTCACCTGGCCGGCCCACACCGTTTCAATGGCGGCGACGATCATCGCACCCACCAGCACCAGCACCATGGGGCCGTGTTCGGTCTCGAAGTGGCACACCAGCCGCTCGTTGCGGGCGAACAGACCCGGGACGTGGCGGGTGGTGGCGTCGTTGACCGAGAACAGGCGCCCGGGCACGTAGACCATCTCGGTCAGGGTGCCGGAAAGCGGCATATGCACCCGGTGGTAGTCCTTGGGCGACAGGTAGACGGTGGCAAAGCTGCCGCTCTGGTAGCGGGTGGCCGCCCTGGGGTCGCCGCCGAGCAGCTCGGTCATGCTGAAGCGATGGCCCTTGGCCTGGACCAGCCGACCATGGTCGATGGCGCCCCATTGGGACAGGGTGCCGTCGGCGGGGCACAACAGGCCGTCTTCCAGCGGGCGGGCGCCGGCCGCCAGCGCCCGGGTGAAGAAGGCGTTGAAGCTCGGGTAGACCCTGGGGTCCGATTCCACCGCCTGGCTCATGTCGACCTTGAAGCGCTTGATGAAGGCGCGGATCAACAGGTTCTTGAGCCAGCCGATACGGCAGTCGGCAAGCAGACCGACCAGGCGCGACAGCAGGTGGTGGGGGATGGGGTACTGGATCAGGGAAAACAGCTTGGCGAGGGTCACGAAGGGACGATCTCCGGGTGGTCAATGACGCGCACGCGGCCTCACGGCCGCGCCGCTGGTGCAATCAAGTGCCCTAGGCTCAGTCCGAAAAGTCGACGAGCGCAGATACTTTTCAGACAAGCCCTAGATGGGCAGGGGAACAAGGGGGTCAGTGTTCGATGGGGGTATCGTCGCGATTGCCCCACTCCTTCCACGAGCCCGGGTAGGCACGCATGCGTTCGAATCCCAGTGCCTTGCCTACCAGCCAGGTGAAGCCGCTGCGATGATGGGTCTGGCAGTGAGTGACCACTTCCATATCCGGGGTGATACCCATGGCGCCCAGCTCGGTGATCAGCTCGGCGTAGTCGCGCAGGCGAAGTGAGCGTTCACGGTCCATGGCGTCGGTCCACTCCATGTTGACCGCTCCGGGCAGGTGGCCGAGGTGCCGGTTCTGGCCCTTGTTGCCATCGAACTCGTCGACGGAGCGGGCATCCCAGATGGCGAAGTTGTCGCTGCCCAGGCGCTCTTCAAGCTCGAGTCGGTCGATCGCGACCTCGGGATTGAGGACCTCGGCCTGGTAGTCCGACGGCTTCGGCGCATGGTCTTCGGTGGACTGGGGCAGCCCCTCGTCACGCCAGGCGTGAATGCCGCCATTCAGGTAGGAATAGCGCTTGTGGCCAATCAGCTCCAGGGTCCACAGCAGGCGCCCGGCCCAGCCGCCGCCCTCATCATCGTAGGCGACAACGTGGGTGTCCCGGGTCAGGCCCAGCGACGAGAACAGTTGTGACAGGGCCTCTTCATCGGGGACGTCGTTGGGGACGTCGCCGGAACCTTTCAGCAGACGACGATGGTCAAGAAAGATCGCGCCGGGCACGTGGCCCTCGGCGTAGCTTTCCGCCTTCAGCGGCACGTCGATCACCAGGATGTCCTCGTGATCCAGCACGCCGGCGAGTTCCTCGGGCTCGGCGATCAAGGGCAACAGATTGTCTTCTGAGCTCATGGTTCTCTCCTGGCGGATCCACACGGATGAAAGGGGCGGGCGCTGTGTCTGGCGCCTGGCACTTCGCGAGGGGACGCTACTGGCGTTTCCCTATTGGCTATCCAGACTATCGACGATACGACGATAACTGGCAAAGCGTTCGGGGTGAATCGCCCCCTCGTCGATGGCGTCGCGAATGGCGCAGCCCGGCTCCTGCCGGTGGCGGCAGTCGCGGAAGCGACACAGGCCGAGGTAAGGGGCGAATTCGATAAAGCCCTCGGTGACCTCGCGCTCTGTCAGGTGAGTAAGGCCAAACTCGCGGATGCCGGGGGAGTCGATCAGCTCGCCCGAGGCCAGGCTCTCGTCCGGTGCGGGCAGGTGGTAGAGCTGGGCGGTGGTGGTGGTGTGGCGACCCTTGCGCGAGTCCTCCGACAGCGCGCCGATGCGCAACTGTTCGTCGGGCAGCAGACGGTCGATCAGTGAGGACTTGCCGACCCCGGACTGGCCGACGAATACCGAGGTGCGGTCGGCGAGCTGGGCGTAGAGGGCGTCGAGTCCGCCGTCGACCTCGGTGGAGGTGGCCACCACCTGGTAGCCGATGCCGCGGTAGCGATCGAGCAGCCCGCGCAGTTCGCCGCCCTCGTCGGGCAGCAGGTCGGTCTTGTTGAGCACCAGCACCGGGGTGATGCCGGTGGCCTCGGCCGCCACCAGGTAGCGATCGATCAGGCCGGCGTGGGGCTCCGGCTCCACCGCGAAGACGATCAGGATCTGGTCGATATTGGCCGCCACGGGCTTGAGTAGCCCGCGCATATCCGGGCGTTCGAGCACATTGTCGCGCTCGCCTCGGGCCACCACCACGCCGCTGCCGTCCTCGCCGGCCCGCCAGATGACGCGGTCTCCGGTGACCAGGCCCTCGAGGTTGGCGCGCAGATGGCAGCGGGTGGGCGTCTCGCCGGCACGGCTGGCGACGTCCAGGGTCCGTCCGAAGTGAGCGATCACTCGGCCGTCGCGCTCGGCGCCGTATTCGCCGGCGGCAAGCTTTTCGTCGTCCTGGCCGGCCTTTCTGGCGGCGCGCTCGGCGCGTTCGGCCTGGATCTTCTCGATGCGCCAGCGCTGCTGGCGGCTCAACTTGCGTTTGCTCATGAGCACCCGATGGTCGGTACAATGGTCGGCATTGTACCTACACGCACGGCCCCTGTCCCGACAAGGGCCACCGCCTGATCAAGGAAGCGACGATGTCCGATGCCAGCGCCAGCCCCGACGATACCCTCAACCCGCGTTCTGACGATGCCAAGACCGGCCCGAGAAACGACGCCCTGATCTGGGTCGACCTGGAGATGACCGGGCTCGACCCGGAGCGTGAACGCATCATCGAGGTGGCCACCCTGGTCACCGACGGCGAGCTCAATGTCATCGCCGAGGGGCCGGTGATCGCGGTTCACCAGAGCGACGCACTGTTGTCCGGCATGGATGAGTGGAATACCCGTACCCACGGCAATTCCGGGCTGGTCGAGCGGGTGCGCAAGAGCCAGATCGATACCCGCGAGGCCGAGCGCAGGACGCTCGAGTTTCTCTCAGCCCATGTGGCCCCGGGAACCTCGCCGATGTGCGGCAACTCGATCCACCAGGACCGGCGCTTTCTGGAGCGCGAGATGCCCGAGCTGTGGGCATTTTTCCACTACCGCAATCTCGACGTCTCGACCTTGAAGGAGCTGGCCAAGCGCTGGAATCCCCAGGCGCTGGAGGGCTTTTCCAAGCGCAACGTGCACCTGGCCATGGACGACATCAAGGAATCCATCGCCGAACTCGCGCACTATCGCAAGACGTTCCTCAAGGCTGGGGAATAGTCAGCAGTTGACGCTGGGTTCGAGGCGAGGGGCGCGCTCAGCTCGAGGCGTTCAGCTCGAGGCGCTCAGCTCGAGGCGCTCAGCTCGAGGCGCTCAGCTCGACACGCTCAAGCAGAGGTGATCAGCTCGGCGCGCCGCTGGCGCTGGCGGGCGAGCGCCCAGCGTACGTGCTCGCGCACCAGCTCGGAGGGATAGGCCAGGCGGGTGAGCAGGGCGCGTTCGATGGCGGCGCTCCAGGGGGCGTTACCGAGCCCCACCGCCAGGTTGCGCAGCCAGCGTTCGTAGCCGATACGACGAATCGGGCTGCCGGCGGTGCGCTCGAGAAACTCCTCCTCGCTCCAGCCGAACAGGGTCAGCAGCTCTATCCGGTCGAGATCGTGGCGCGGCGCGAAGTCAGGTTCGCTGCTTGCCCGTGTGAAGCGGGTGAAGGGGCACACCAACTGGCAATCGTCACAGCCGAACACCCGATTGCCCATGGCCTCGCGATAGCGCTCGGGAATGGCGCCGAACAGCTCGATGGTCAGGTAGGAAATGCAGGCGCGGGCGTCGACCACCTTGTCCTCGACGATGGCGCCGGTAGGGCAGGCGGTGCGGCAGGCGCTGCAGCTGCCACAGTGTTCCTGCTCGAATGGCTCGTCCACCGGCAGCGGCAGGTCGGTGTAAAGCTCACCGAGAAAGAACATCGAGCCGGCTCTGGGATTGAGCAGCATGGCGTTCTTGCCGAACCAGCCGATACCGGCCTTGCGCGCCAGGCCGCGCTCCATCACCGGGGCCGAGTCGACGAAGGCGCGGTAGCCGAAGTCCCCGACTTCCGCCTCGATGGTCTTTGCCAGGCGCTGGAGCCGCTTGCGCATCAGCTTGTGGTAGTCACGCCCGGTGGCATAGCGTGACACATAGGCGCGGCTGGGCTGCCCCAGCACCTTGGTGGTCTCCACCTCCGGCGGCAGATAATCCAGGCGCACACTGATGACCCTGATGGTGCCGGGTTCGAGCTCGGCCGGACGGGTGCGTTTGGTGCCGTGCTTGGCCATGAAGCCCATCTCGCCGTGGAAACCTGCCTCCAGCCAGCGCTCGAGGTGAGCCTCGTCGTCGCTCAAGTCGACGTCGGTGATGCCGACCTGCTGGAAGCCGAGCTCCCGCCCCCAGGTGCGGATGCGCGCCGCCAGGTCGTTGAAGTCGACGTCGGTGGACGGGGACGATGCAGACATAAATGAGGACATACCCGGCAAATGGCAAGACAGCCCGGCTCTGCGCTTGGCGCGAGAGGAGAAGGGCTTAGACTTCATAGGGAAGGAAGTGACCGCCATGGTAGACCATCACGATCGAAGGGAGAACCGCATGGACATCTTGGACGGCGGCGTG
This sequence comes from Halomonas sp. DP1Y21-3, assembly GCF_019801245.1. Lineage (NCBI taxonomy): Bacteria > Pseudomonadati > Pseudomonadota > Gammaproteobacteria > Oceanospirillales > Halomonadaceae > Halomonas > Halomonas sp. DP1Y21-3. Next base: position 498,581 of record NZ_JAHVJM010000001.1, on the reverse strand, counting down.
ATTGAGCCAGGACAGACTCCGTTGTACACCGCCGAGCAGGTGCGCGAGCTGGACCGACGGGCGATCGCCGGCGAGAGCGACGGCTTCGCCCTGATGCACCGGGCCTCCGGCGTCGCCTGGCGCTGGCTGAAGGCGCGCTGGCCGGCGACCAAGTCGCTGACGGTGTTCTGCGGTGGTGGCAACAACGGCGGCGACGGCCATGTACTGGCAGCGCTGGCCGCGACCGAAGGGCGCCAGGTGCAGCGGATTTCCCTGACCCCGCGTGAACGCCTCAAGGGCGACGCCTTGCGCGCGGCCGAGATGGCTGACGACGCTGGGGTCGGCTTTGTCGAATGGCGAGAAGGATTGCGCGTGGAAGGGGACGTGGTGGTCGATGCCATGCTCGGCACCGGCTTTGCCGGCGACCTGCGTCCGAACTACGCCGCGGCCATCGCCGCCATCAATGAAAGCCGGTGTCCGGTGCTGGCGGTGGATATTCCCTCGGGCATCACCGCCGACGGCGGCGCCGAGCCCAGCATGGCGGTCAGGGCGGTGATGACGGTGACCTTTATCGCCGACAAGCTGGGACTGCACACCGGGCGTGGCGCCGCCCTGGCCGGCGAGGTGGTGGTGGAATCACTGGGGGTGGACGCCCTGGCCCATGACGATATCGCGCCCACCGCCTGGCGCCTGCAGTCGAGCCTGGTGAACCTGGCGTTGCCTCCGCGTGAGCGCGACATGCACAAGGGCGCCGCCGGATTCGCCGGCATCTTCGGTGGCGCACCCGGGTTCGGCGGGGCCGCCCTGCTGGCGGCAGAGGCCTGCGCCAGGGTGGGCGCTGGCCGGGTGCTGCTGGCCACCGCGCCGGAACACGTCGGTGCCAGTCTGGTGCGCTGCCCCGAGGTCATGGCGCGTGGGGTGACCCATGCCAGCGAACTCGATGAGCTGCTGGATCGCCTGAGTGTGCTCGCCGTGGGGCCAGGGCTTGGTCAGGGGAGCTGGGGCCAATCGGTATTGCAGACCGCGCTGAAGCGTTCAATTCCGCTGGTGCTGGACGCCGATGCCCTCAATCTGCTGGTCAGCCGCTTTGCCGATCAGCGGCGTGACGACTGGATCCTGACCCCCCATCCGGGAGAAGCGGCACGCCTGCTCGAGACCAGCGTGGCCGAGGTCGAGGCGGACCGCCCCGGTGCCGCGCGCGCCCTGCAGCAACGCTGGGGCGGGGTGATCGTGCTCAAGGGGGCCGGAACGTTGATCGCCGGTCCCGACGGCCTGGCGCTGTGTCCTTTCGGCAACCCGGGCATGGCCAGCGGCGGCATGGGCGATACCCTGACCGGTGTGCTGGCGGGCTTGATGGCCCAGGGCCAGGCCCCGGGCTGGTCACTGGAACGCACCGCGCGGCTGGGCGTGCTGGTGCATGCCCTGGCCGGTGACATGGCGGCAAGAGAGGGCGGTGAGCGTGGTCTGTTGGCCAGCGATCTGGCATCCTGTGCACGAAAATTGGTCAATCCGACGATGGGCGAGGAAGATGCAGCTGCGACTCGATGATGAAGACCGCCAGGTCGCACTGGGGGAGTGCCTGGGACGGGCCTTGCAAGGACGAGGACGCGTCCACCTGTCGGGAGAGCTTGGGGCCGGCAAGACCACCCTGGCTCGCGGTGTGTTGCGCGCCTACGGCCATCAAGGTGCGGTGAAGAGTCCTACCTATACCCTGGTGGAGCCCTACGAGCTTTCGCTGGACGGGGAGCCGGTCACGCTGCACCACTTTGACCTCTACCGCCTGGGCGATCCCGAGGAGCTTGAGTTCATCGGTGGGCGCGATCTGCTCGCCGAGGGGCATCTGTGCCTGGTGGAGTGGGCCGAGCGCGGCGAGGGCTGGCTGACGCCGCCGGATCTCGAGGTAGCGCTAAGCCACGCCGAGACAGAAGGGCGCGAGGCGCGCATCAGCGCCGCCACGACCCTGGGCGAAGCGCTGCTGACACGCCTGGAAGACGAAGTCTCCCGCGATCAACGACTGGCGGGAGGCAAGGCATGAGGCGTCGCCTTTCGGCCCGTATGGGTGCTGGTCTATTGACGTTGGTGGCCACACTGGGCCTTACGCTTTCGAGCCTTGCCCAGGCCGCCAGCGTGGACAACATGCGCCTGTGGGCCGCGCCGGATCACTCGCGGCTGGTGTTCGACCTGTCGGCGCCGGCCACCGCCAACGTGTTCGAGCTCGACAACCCGCGCCGGCTGGTCATCGATCTCAGTGGCACCAGTCTGGCCGCCGATCCTGCCAGCATGGACCTGTCCAACAGCGCCATCAGCTCGGTGCGCACAGGCGTGCGCGATGGCGGCGATCTGCGCGTGGTGCTCGAGCTCAGCCGTGCCATCGAGCCGCGTCACTTCTCGTTGGCGCCCAACAACCAGTACGGCGATCGTCTGGTGGTGGATCTGGAGTACCCCGGCGAGAGCGCGGTGGAAGACCCCATCGATCCGATCGAGTCGATGATCCGTGAGCAGGAGATCGCCGCCGAGCGGGCCAAGACCGTGGCGGTGGCCGAGGGCCGTGACCCGGTGGAGGCAGCACCGGTGATCGACACCGCTCAGCCCCATCCCAAGCGCGACATCATCATCGCCGTGGACGCCGGGCACGGTGGCGAGGACCCCGGCGCGCTAGGCCCGAGTGGTACCCGCGAGAAGGACGTGGTGCTGCAGATGGCCGATCGCCTGGCGCGCATGATCAACGACTCCCCCGGCTTCAAGGCGGTGCTGATCCGCGACGGCGACTACTACGTCGGGCTGCGTCAGCGCACCCTGATCGCCCGCGAGCAGAAGGCCGACTTCTTCGTCTCCATTCACGCCGACGCCTTCAACAGTCCGCGTCCCCACGGCAGCTCGGTGTTCGCGCTGTCCCAGAGCGGAGCCACCTCGGAGACCGCCAAGTGGCTGGCGGCCAGCGAGAACCGCTCTGATCTGATCGGCGGGGTCGACGGCAACCTGTCGCTGGATGACAAGGACCAGGTGCTCAGAGGCGTGCTGCTGGACCTGACAATGACCGCGACCCTCAATGACTCCCTGACCATCGGCGATGAGGTGCTCAGTCGCATCGGGCGCATCAATGATCTGCACAAGCCCAGGGTCGAGCAGGCCGGCTTCGTGGTGCTGAAGTCCCCGGACATTCCTTCCCTGCTGGTGGAGACGGGCTTTATCTCCAACCCCGAGGAAGAGCGACGACTCAAGGACGGTGGTTACCAGCAGCGGATGATGAGCGCCGTGTTCGGCGGCATCCGCTCGCACTTCGAGCGCAACCCGCCACCGGCAAGCCTGCTGGCCTGGCAGCGCGATCAGGGGCGGTCCACCGCTACCAACGAGTATCGCATCCAGCCAGGCGACACCCTGTCCGCCATCGCCTCGCGTCACGGCGTGGCGCTCAGCGCGCTCAAGCAGGTCAACGAGCTGTCCGGGGACGTCATTCGCGTCGGCCAGGTGTTGAGGATTCCCAGTTCATGAGTGATATCCCGTGTGAGAGCGAGCCTGGCGTCCAGGTGTCACAGCGCCGCTCGATCAAGATTCTCGACCCCCGGCTGGCCAACCAGATCGCCGCCGGCGAGGTGGTGGAACGCCCGGCCTCGGTGGTCAAGGAGCTGATCGAGAACGCCATCGACGCCGGCAGCACCCGCATCGAGGTGGACATCGAGTCCGGCGGTGCCCGGTTGATCCGGATCCGTGACGATGGCTCCGGCATCGGCGAGGAGGACCTGCCGCTGGCGCTGTCACGACACGCCACCAGCAAGATCCTGTCGCTGGAGGAGCTCGAGGGCGTCGCCAGCCTGGGCTTTCGCGGCGAGGCGCTGGCCTCGATCAGCTCGGTGTCGCGACTGGAACTGACCTCCAACGTCGAGCAGGACCCTCAGGGCGGCTGGCGGGTGGTGGCCGAAGGGCGTCGCATGGAGCCCCGCGTCACGCCGGCTCCCCATCCGCGAGGTACTTCGGTGGCGGTGCGTGATCTGTTTTTCAACACTCCGGCACGGCGCAAGTTCCTGCGTACCGAAAAAACCGAGTTCAACCATGTCGAGGAGGCCTTTCGGCGCCAGGCGCTGTCGCGCTTCGACATCGGCTGGACCCTTCGCCACAACCAGAAGACCATCCACCAGTTGCCGGTGGCACGGGATGACCACGCGGTGGAGCGACGTCTCGCTTCGCTGCTGGGCAAGAACTTCCTGGACAATGCCCTGACCCTGGACATCGCCACCGGCAGCCTGCGCCTGTGGGGCTGGGTGGGGCTACCGACCCACTCTCGCGCCCAGGCCGACCAGCAGTACTTCTTCGTCAATGGCAGGGTGGTGCGCGACCGGCTGGTGGCCCACGCCATCCGCCAGGCCTATCGCGATGTGCTGTTCAATGGTCGCCACCCGGTATTCGTGCTCTATCTGGACGTGGACCCCACGGTGGTGGACGTCAATGTCCACCCGACCAAGCACGAGGTGCGCTTTCGCGACGGGCGCATGGTCCACGACTTTCTGTTCTCGAGCCTGCACCGGGCGTTGGGCGAGGCCCGCGCAGGGCATCAGGATGGTCAGTCTTCGCAGCAGCAGGCGAGCATCCAGAGTGATAGCCTCGACGTCGACCCCGAGACCGGCGAGATCCGCGAGCCGACCCCCCAGGGCGGGAATCCCGGCCAACACCCGTCCCAGCAACAGCCTTCCTGGCAGCAGCAGCCGATGGCGCTGTACCCGCGCCGCGACGAGGGCGAGGGCGGTGTCACCCCGGACCGGGTGCGCGCCTTCATGGACGGCTACCGAAAGCTGCATCCGGACCACGAAGACAGCCTGCTGACGCCGCAGCCAGGAGGCCCTGGCGCCGGCGGTCTGGCCGCCGGCACGGCCCAGGCCGAGCGCCATAGCCCCACGCCGAGAACCTGGCCCGGCGCCGCTGGCGCGGCTAGCGAGTCCCCTGCTGGGGTCGGCGGCGCATCGCTCACCTCGTCGACGCCTGAGGTAATGCCGGAAGACGACGCCACCCAGGCGCCGCCGCTGGGCTACGCCATCGCCCAGTTGCACGGCATCTACATTCTGGCCCAGAGCGCCCAGGGGCTGGTGCTGGTGGACATGCACGCGGCCCACGAACGGATCGTCTACGAGCGCATGAAGACCCAGGTCCACGGTGGCGCGCTGGACGCCCAGCCGCTGCTGGTACCGGTGTCGCTGGCGGTCAGTGCCGCCGAGGTCGAGACCGCCGAGCGCGAGCGCGAAGCCTTCACCCGGCTTGGTGTCGAACTCGATGCCGCCGGTCCGGAGACCCTGCTGGTGCGCCAGGTGCCGGCGCTGCTGGCCGATGCCGACGTGGAACCGTTGGTGCGCGAGATGCTCTCGGACCTGGAGCGCTACGGTCGCTCCGATCGCATCGAGGCCCACATTAACGAGCTGCTGTCGACCATGGCCTGCCACGGCAGCGTACGCGCCAATCGCCAGTTGACCATTGCCGAGATGAACGCGCTGCTGCGTGACATGGAGCGCACCGAGCGCAGCGGTCAGTGCAACCATGGCCGCCCCACCTGGACCCAGATGAGCCTCAAGGATCTGGACCGGCTGTTTCTGCGAGGGCAATGATGGCGCCGACAGACGCTCCGGCCGCGGCCACGCCGCCCGCGCAGGACGACCGACCGCTGGCGCTGCTGCTGATGGGCCCCACGGCGGCGGGCAAGACCGATCTTGCCATCGAGATCCGCGAGCGCCTGGGGGGCGAGATCATCAGCGTCGATTCGGCGATGATCTATCGCGGCATGGACATCGGCTCGGCCAAGCCCTCGGCCGAGGAACTCGCCCGGGCGCCCCATCGACTGATCGATATCCGTGATCCGGCCCAGGCCTACTCGGCGGCAGAGTTTCGCGACGATGCCCTGGCCGAGATGCACGATATCGCCGCCAGTGGCCGGCTGCCGCTGCTGGTCGGTGGCACCATGATGTACTACAAGCGCCTGGTCGAGGGGGTCGCCAACCTGCCCTCGGCGGACAGCGCCGTGCGTGAACGCCTGTCCCGCCAGGCCGAGCAGGAAGGGCTCGAGGCGCTGCATCGGCGCCTGGGCGAAGTCGATCCCGAGTCGGCCGCGCGCATTCACCCCAATGATCCTCAGCGCCTGATGCGGGCGCTGGAAGTGTTCGAGTTGTCCGGTCGCCCGATGAGCGAGTTATGGAATGAACAGCGTCGTGAAACCTTTCCCTTTCGTCTGCTGTCCATAGGGCTCGCTCCCGCCGAGCGCTCCGTGCTGCACGAGAGAATCGCCAGGCGCTTCAACGCCATGCTGGACGGCGGATTTCTCGATGAAGTGGCGGCGCTCAAGGCGCGTGGCGATTTGACGCTGTCGCTGCCATCGATGAAGAGCGTGGGCTATCGTCAGGCATGGCAGTACCTGGATGGCGAGTTTGATCGTGAGACGTTCATTCATCGTGGCGTGGTGGCAACGCGTCAGTTGGCCAAGCGGCAGCTGACCTGGATGCGTTGCTGGCCTGCGCTGACCTGGGTGGACCCGTTGGCGGCCGACCCCGCCGAGCGCCTCGTGAAACTCGTGCGCGAAGCGGGGACTTAGCGTAAGATAACGAGTTCGTGCGACCACTTGCAGGGTCCCGCCGAACAACCGAATACCTGTCGCCCGCCGTCTTGAAGACCTCGGCGGGCGGCACCATAACCTAAAACCCTAAGACACTTCAGGGAGAGCAACATGTCCAAAGGGCAGTCCCTTCAAGACCCGTACCTGAACATTCTGCGCAAGGAGCGCATTCCGGTATCGATTTTCCTGGTCAACGGCATCAAGCTGCAGGGCCAGATCGAATCCTTTGACCAATTTGTCATCCTGCTGCGCAACACCGTCAGCCAGATGGTCTATAAGCACGCCATCTCCACGGTGGTGCCGTCACGCAATGTGCGTCTGCCGGCCCAGGATCCCGCTGCGCAGCCGGAGAGCTGATATTTCGTGAGGTATTGATTGTTTTTTGAACGTCCCGACGCCGGTGAAACGGCGGTACTCGTCCATATCGACTTTCAGGACGAGAAGGAGCGCGAAGATCCCGGTGAGTTCCACGAGCTGGTGAGGTCGGCGGGTGCCGAACCCGCAACCCTCGTGACCGGCTCGCGGCAACGACCCGACCCCAGGAGTTTCGTGGGGTCGGGCAAGCTCGAGGAAATCGGCGAGGCCCTGGCGGTACACAAGGCCGAACTGGTGATCTTCAACCACGCGCTCAGTCCTTCCCAGGAACGCAACGTCGAGCAGACGCTGAAGTGTCGTGTGCTCGATCGTACGGGCCTGATTCTGGATATCTTCGCCCAGCGGGCGCGGACTCACGAGGGCAAGCTGCAGGTGGAGCTGGCCCAGCTCGAGTACATGTCCACGCGGCTGGTGCGAGGCTGGACCCACCTGGAACGCCAGAAGGGCGGTATCGGCCTGCGCGGTCCGGGTGAAACCCAGCTCGAGACCGACCGTCGCCTGCTGCGTGCGCGCATCAAGTCGATCCACAAGCGCCTGGACAAGGTGCGTAGCCAGCGCAGTCAGAATCGCCGCGCCCGCTCGCGTGCCGAGATCCCCAGCGTCTCGCTGGTGGGCTACACCAACGCCGGCAAGTCAACGCTTTTCAACAGCTTGACGGCGTCTGAGGTCTATGCGGCGGACCAGCTCTTCGCTACTCTCGACCCTACGCTGCGGCGTCTTGAGGTCGAGGACGTGGGGCCGGTGGTGCTGGCGGACACGGTGGGCTTTATCCGCCACCTGCCGCACAAGCTGGTGGAGGCGTTCCGTGCCACCCTGCAGGAGGCCGCCGAGGCCAGCCTGCTGGTGCATGTGATCGACTCAGCGGATCCTGATCGCGAGCTCAACGTCACCCAGGTGGAGGCGGTGCTCGACGAGATCGGCGCGCTGGACGTGCCGACGCTCAAGGTGATGAACAAGATCGACCTGTTCGACAGTTCGCCACGCATCGAGCGCGACGAGCACGGGGTACCGCAGACGGTGTGGCTGTCGGCGCAGAAGGGGCTGGGACTGGACCTGCTGACCCAGGCCCTGACCGAGCGGCTGGCAGAAGACATCATCGACTTCTCGCTGACCCTGACGCCGGAGCAGGGCAAGCTGCGCGCGGCGCTGCATGAGCTGAATGCCGTGCGCGACGAGTCCTTCGATGAGGACGGCCAGACGCAGCTGGATGTGCGTCTGCCGCGTCGTGACTTCAATCAGTTGATGGCACGCCTTGGCGAGCGTGCCGCCGATTACCTTCCCGTCGCGCTGCAGGAACGCGACGTCTGGGAAGCCTGAACCGACCCGCCTGACGGGTCGGCAAGAGCGTCGCCCGGATGGCGACGCCACAAGGAAAGCACTGAAGAAATGTCGCGAGCGACGACAGTTCGGTCGCCGCCGGAGCGCAAAGGTCGGAGTTGACACAGGGTTAAATGAGAACCTTGAGCACCGCCGGCGGCCGAGATGCCGAGCGCAGCAATGTATGCAGTGTTTTCCAAGGATCGCAATCGATGCGCCTCGTCTAGGCGGGGGCACAGAGTGGAGACGACGTATGGCCTGGAATGAGCCTGGTGGCGGCAACGGCAACCAGCACGACCCCTGGAGTGGCGGGGGGCGCCGTGGCGGTAATGGGGGCGGTGGCAACCGCGGTGGCGACAATCAGGGTCCCCCCGACCTCGATGAGGCCCTGAAGAAGTTTCAGGACAAGCTCAATGGCATGCTCGGCGGCCGCGGCGGCAAGCGCGGCGGTGGCAAGGATGGCGGCAAGGGCGGCGGCAATCGCCCGCGCAATACCTTCGCCTTGCCGGGACTGTTGATCATCATCGGTCTCGCCGTATGGGCGGCCAGCGGCTTCTATCTGGTCGACCAGTCGGAGCGTGGCGTCGTGCTGCGCTTTGGCAAGTTCCAGGAAGTCGTCACCCCGGGTCTGCAGTGGAATCCGCCGCTGATCGACGACGTGCGCATGGTCAACGTCACCCGCGTGCGTTCGGTCAGCCAGACCCAGTCGATGCTGACCCAGGACGAGAACATCGTCTCGGTCGAGATCTCGGCCCAGTACCAGGTGGCAGCGCCGCGTGACTACGTGCTCAATGTGCGTGATCCCGAGCTGTCGCTGGAAAACGCCCTCGACTCGGCGCTGCGTCACGTGGTCGGTGGCACCGACATGATCGACATCCTGACCTCGGGTCGTGAGATTCTCGGCAGTGCCGTGACCAGCCGTCTGCAGACCTACCTGGACAACTACGGTACCGGTATCCGCCTGGTGACCCTGAACGTCGAGTCCACCTCGCCGCCCGATGCGGTGCAGGACGCCTTCGATGACGTCATCCGTGCCCGCGAGGATCGTCAGCGCACGATCAACCAGGCCATGGCCTATGCCAACGCCATCATCCCGGCGGCTCAGGGTCAGGCGCAGCGTATCGTCGAGCAGGGCCAGGGTTACCGCGAATCAGTGGTCGCCGAGGCGCGTGGTCAGGCCAACCGCTTCACCGCACTGCTGACCCAGTATCGCAATGCCCCCGAGGTGATGCGCGAGCGTCTCTACCTCGACGCCATCTCCGAGGTGCTCGGCCAGACCAACAAGGTACTGGTGGACGTCGATCAGGATGGCCCCTTGATGGTGCTGCCGATGGACCGTATCGGCCGTGGTCTGGGCACATCCACCGCTGCCGACGCCGAGAATCAGCTCGATCCGCAGGTGCTGGAGCGCATCCGTGCCGAGTCCGCCAACGCGGCCTCCAATTCAAGCTCGAACCGCAACGGTCGTGACACCGGTATTCAGCGGGAGGGTCGCTAAATGATCAATAATCGATCCCTGCTCATCGTCGGCGGCCTGGCCGCCGCCGCCTGGCTGGCCAGCAACAGCCTCTACGTGGTCGACGAGACCGAGCGTGCGGTCAAGCTGCGCTTCGGTGAGATCATCGAGGAAAATATCCAGCCGGGCCTGCACGTCAAGGTGCCGATCACCCAGACCATTCGCAAATTCGACACCCGGGTGCTGACCCTGGACACCGACGCCAGCCGCTACCTGACCCAGGAGCAGAAGGCGGTGATCGTGGACTCCTACGTCAAGTGGCAGGTGGTCAACCCCACTCGCTACTACGAGGCCACGGCCGGCGACGAGCTGATGGCGGTGCGCCTGATCCAGCCGCGGGTCGACGAGAGCCTGCGTAACGAGTTCGGCCAGCTGAACCTGCAGCAGATCATCTCCGAGAAGCGTGACGAGCTGATGTCCGGCCCCACCGAGGAGCTCGACAAGCTGATGCGCGAAGAGATCGGGGTGGCCATCCTCGACGTGCGGGTCAAGCGTATCGACCTGCCCGAGGACGTGTCCTCGGCGGTGTACGATCGCATGCGCTCCGAGCGTGAGCGTGAGGCCCGCGAGTGGCGTGCCCAGGGCCAGGAGGAGTCCGAGCGGATTCGTGCCAACGCCGATCGCCGCCGTCAGGTGCTGCTGGCCCAGGCCAACGAGCGTGCCGAGACCCTGCGTGGTGAGGGTGACGCCGAGGCCGCCGGTATCTACTCCGACGCCTACGAGGGCGATACCGAGTTCTATCGCTTCTGGCGTAGCCTCAACGCCTATCGCGACTCCTTCGGTGCCGGCGAGGGCAACATGATGGTGCTGGATCCCTCCAGCGACTTCTTCCGTTACCTCAAGAGCGCCGATCCCCAGGGAGCTGGCAGCCAGCCCCAGGGCTAGCGGTGGCCCCTGGCCGCCGACCGCAAGGGCGAATGCCGCCCTTGCGGGGTTCAACTGGCGGCCAAACGTGATAGAATCGGTAAACCGGGCGTGGCCCGGTTTTTTTGTGGCCGTCATTCCCGACATCGTTCCGTCCGACGCATTCGCCAGCACGCCAGAAGTTCCGAGACCGCTCCGAGATGAGTTCCCGGATTTCACCAGTGCGCGAGGTTTTGCGTGCGCGCGGACCAGGCCCACCGTCTAAGCAAGATATCGACCAAGCAGGATATCGACATGACCATCGCTGACCGCTGGCTCCTGCCCGACGGCATGGACGAGGTGCTGCCGCCTCAGGCCAGTCGTATGGAGGAGCTGCGCCGGGCGCTGCTCGACCTCTTCCATCTCTGGGGTTACGACCAGGTGATGCCGCCCCCGGTGGAGTTTCTCGACTCCCTGCTGACCGGCACCGGCACCGATCTCGACCTTCAGACCTTCAAGCTCACCGACCAGCTCACCGGGCGCATGATGGGGGTGACCGCCGACGTCACGCCGCAGGTGGCGCGCATCGATGCCCACTCGCTCAAGCGCGAAGGGCCGGTGCGTCTGTGCTACTGCACCAATGTGCTGCGAGCCAAGGCCGACAAGCATCAGGGCGGGCGCAGCCCGGTCCAGGTCGGTGTCGAGCTGTTCGGCAGCGCCAGCCTGGCGGCGGATCTCGAGATCCTGCGCCTGGCGCTGGAGAGCCTCTCGGCCTCCGGCGCCGGCGAGGTGCACCTGGCGCTTGGCCACGTCGGCATCTACCGCAACCTGGTCGAGGTCGCCGAGCTCGACGCCGAGGCCGAATACGCCATCTCCGCGGCGCTGGCACTGAAGTCGCCGGGGCAGCTAGAGGCAGAGGTGTCCAGGGCGGTAAGCGATCCCGCTCTGGCGGCCATGTTCCGCACCCTGGGCGAGCTGCACGGCGGCCCCGAGGTGCTCGACCAGGCCCGCGAAGCCTTTGCCGAGGCGCCCCAGGCGGTCAACGACGCCCTCGACAAGCTGTGCGAGCTGTATCAGGGCGTGCATCGCGAACACCCCGAAGTGGCCTGCTACTTTGACCTGGCCGAGCTGCGCGGCTATCAGTACCACACCGGCATGATGTTCGCCGCCTACGTGCCGGGGTACGGTCAAGCCCTGGCCAAGGGCGGGCGCTACGACGACACCGGCCGTGCCTTCGGTCGCGCCAGGCCTGCTACCGGCTTCTCGATGGATCTGAAGCTGTTGGCGACGCTGGCCTCCAGCGAGGCCGCCAGCGACAGCGTCTGGGCGCCGGCGGAAGGTGACGCCGAGGGCCTCGACGAGGCGGTTCAGGCCTTGAGGCGTCAGGGGCGCCGGGTGATCCAGGGGCTGCCCGGACAGCGCGCGGCAGGACACGGCTGCAGCGAGCAGCTGGTGGCCCGAGACCAGCGCTGGGTGCTCGAACCGCTGGCGACATGATCCGATCGGCAGTGCCTGGCACTGTCTGGCAAGCAATACCGGGGCGCCGGGGCGTGGCGCTTTAATCGACTGTGGCGCCAAGGCGCAACCAAGAAGAGACGAGAACTGCAATGGGCAAGAACGTAGTCGTACTGGGTACCCAATGGGGCGATGAAGGCAAGGGCAAGGTCGTCGACCTGCTGACCGAGTCCGCCTCCGCCGTGGTGCGTTTTCAGGGCGGTCACAATGCCGGCCACACCCTGGTCATCGACGGTGAAAAGACCGTCCTGCACCTGATTCCGTCCGGCGTGCTGCGCGAGGACAAGACCTGCGTCATCGGCAACGGCGTGGTGCTGTCGCCGGAGGCGCTGATCAAGGAAATCCGCGAGCTCGAGAGCAAGGGCGTGCCGGTGCGCCAGCGCCTGCGCCTGTCGCCGGCCTGTCCGCTGATCCTCGACTACCACGTGCGCCTGGACCAGGCTCGCGAGAAGGCCCGTGGCATCGCCAAGATCGGCACCACCGGTCGCGGCATCGGTCCGGCCTACGAAGACAAGGTCGCCCGCCGCGGCCTGCGCCTGGGCGATATGCTTCACCGCGAGCGCTTTGCGTCGAAGCTGGGCGAGGTGCTGGACTACCACAACTTCGTGCTGACCAAGTACCACGGCGAAGAGCCGGTGGACTTCCAGGCGACCCTGGAAAGCGCCATGGAGATGGCCGAAGAGCTGCGTCCGATGGTCACCGACACCGTGAGCCTGGTCCACGACCTGCGCAAGGGTGGCGAAAACATCCTGTTCGAAGGCGCCCAGGGTTCGCTGCTGGACATCGACCACGGTACCTACCCCTACGTCACCAGCTCCAACACCACCGCCGGCGGCACCGCCACCGGTTCAGGCGTCGGCCCGCTGTATCTGGACTACGTGCTGGGTATCACCAAGGCCTACACCACCCGTGTCGGCTCTGGTCCGTTCCCCACCGAGCTGTTCGACGAGCACGGCCGTCACCTGGCAGAGAAGGGCCACGAGTTCGGTGCCACCACCGGTCGCGCCCGTCGTTGCGGCTGGTTCGATGCCGTGGCGCTGCGTCACGCGGTGCAGATCAACTCGGTATCCGGCATCTGCCTGACCAAGCTCGACGTACTGGACGGCCTCGAGAACATCCGTGTCTGCGTGGGCTATCGCAGCAAGGACGGTGAAGTGCTCGACAACCCGGTGGACTCCGAAGGCTACGAGGCCATCGAGCCGGTCTACCAGGACCTGCCGGGCTGGAGCGAGTCGACTCTGGGCGTCAAGCGCGTCGAGGACCTGCCCAACGCCGCCCGCGCCTACATCAGCTTCCTCGAGGAGCAGGTCGGCACCTCCATCGACATCATCTCCACCGGCCCGGACCGCAACGAGACCATCGTCCTGCGCAATCCCTTCGGTGACTGATCGTCGCCTTGTCCCGAGCGGGGCCCTGACGCAGAAGCGAAGGGGGCTTTAAGCGGGCGTTGGCAAAAGGCAAGTAGCGAAAGGCCGGCAGTGATGCCGGCCTTTCGCGTATCTACACGCTACAGTTCGCCCTACAACTCATTGAAGTAACAGTGATGCCGGGTCTCGCAACGGGACACTCGGTACTCCAGCGCCTGCTCCTGAATATCTCTTGCCACCCGCCGGATCTCGAGGATCGGACTGCCTTCGGCGATTTCCAGGTGGTGGGCTTCGTCCTTGCCCGCCGCCACCGCGAACAGGCGTTCCTCGGCGTGGCTGACGTTGCAGCCGAAACGCTGCTGATACAGTTGATAGAGGGTGTTCGGCAGGGTCTCCGGCAGGCTTTCCAGCGTCGGAAAGCGTGTCGCCGCGACCACCACGTCCTCGAGCAGGGCGGGGCGTTCGTCGAGCTCCCTGACGCGGCGAATGTGGATGACGTCGTCTGCGTCCTCCAATCCCAGCACCTCCATTTCCTCTTCGTTGGCCGGGCGCCTTTCGCGCACCAGGATGCGCGATGTCGGCAGCGAGCGGCTGCCATCGAGTCGGGTCAGGTGGAAGAAGCGAAACAGCGAGCTGTCCTGATCGTGGGTGGCGACCACGGTGCCCTTGCCCTGGTAGCGGATCACCACGTTGTCGCTGGCCAGGGAGTCCAGCGCCTTTCTCAGGGTGCCGACACTGACCTGATACTCCTTGGCCAACGCCGACTCGCTGGGGATAAAGGTGCCGGGTGCCCACTCTCCCGAGACGATGCGCTGAAGCAGCACCTCCTTGATCTGCTGGTAGAGCGGTCGGTAGCTGAGGCTTGGCTGATCCATGCGGGTTCCTTCTTTGCGTTGGGCGAGGCCCGTTTCTTCGTCGGCAGTATAGCTCGAGGGAAATCTAGTTGATACTTGACTAACCTATATCCTATGTCCTATACATGAGTTGTGAGGGCAGCAAGCGACACCTGCCCAGGGCCAACCGGCGATATCACAACGTCAACAACATTCGTTCAGGAGAGGGGCAGCATGAGCATCGATTTCGTAGTGCACGATGCCGACGACAGTGTCGGGGTCGTGGTGGTCGAAGGCGTCGAGGCGGGGCAGACCCTGACAGGCTGGGTCATGCATCAGGACCAGACGGTCACCTTCGAGGTGAGCGACGCCATTCCCATCGGTCACAAGCTGGCCATTCGTGACCTCGATGAGGGCGACACCGTGATGAAGTACGGCGTCGATATCGGTCGCGTCGTCCAGCCGATCAAGCAGGGCGAGCACCTGCACGTACACAACGTCAAGACAAAGAGGTGGTAAGCATGGAAATCAAGGGTCGCAAGTTCCAGGGGTATCGGCGTGAAAACGGCCGTGTAGGGGTCCGTAATCACGTGATCGTGCTGCCGGTGGACGACATTTCCAATGCTGCCGCCGAAGCGGTTGCCAACAACATCAAGGGCGCACTGGCGCTGCCGCATCCCTACGGCCGCCTGCAGTTCGGCGCCGATCTGGACCTGCACTTCCGCACGCTGATCGGCACCGGCTGCAATCCCAACGTGGCGGCGGTGGTGGTGATCGGTATCGAGCCAGGCTGGACCAACAAGGTGGTGGACGGCATCAAGGCCACCGGCAAGCCGGTCGAAGGCTTCTGGATCGAGCAGAACGGTGATCACAACACCATCTGTGCCGCCTCCAAGAAGGCCAAGGAATTCGTCCAGTACGCCAGCGAGATCCAGCGCGAGGAGTGCGACGTCAGCGAACTGTGGGTGTCCACCAAGTGCGGCGAGTCGGACACCACCTCCGGCTGCGGCGCCAACCCCACCGTGGGCGACGCCTTCGACAAGCTATACGACGCCGGCTGTACCCTGGTATTCGGCGAGACCTCAGAGCTGACCGGCGGGGAACACCTGGTGGCCGAGCGCTGCGCCACCCCCGAGGTGCGCGAACAGTTCCAGGCGATGTTCGATCGCTACAGCGACATGATCGACCGCCACAAGACCAGCGACCTGTCCGAGTCTCAGCCGACCAAGGGTAACATCGAAGGTGGCCTGACCACCATCGAGGAGAAGGCGCTGGGCAACATCCAGAAGATCGGCCGTCGCTGCAAGGTGGATGGCGTACTGGACAAGGCCGAAACGCCGGACAAGCCGGGCCTGTGGTTCATGGACTCGTCTTCCGCCGCCGCCGAGATGGTGACCCTGTGCGCCGCCGCCGGCTACGTGGTGCACTTCTTCCCGACGGGGCAGGGCAACGTCATCGGCAACCCGATCCTGCCGGTGGTGAAGATCTGCGCCAACCCGCGCACCGTGCGCACCATGAGCGAGCACATCGATGTCGATGTGTCCTCGATCCTCAAGCGCGAGATCAACATGGAAGAGGCCGGTGATCAGCTGCTTGAAATGATGCTGCGCACCGCCAATGGCCGCAATACCGCCGCCGAGGCGCTGGGGCATCGGGAGTTTGTGCTGACCCGTCTGTACGAAAGCGCCTAAGCCAACGCCCGAGGCGGCGATCTGGCAAAAAAACCGGCTCCTCCCGCCGTTCGTCGGGAGGGGCAGGCCGTTGTAGCAAAGAAGGTTGTGCAAGAACGGCGAGCAATGAAAGCGAGTTGCTCGTAGCGAAGATCCTGACCACCCCATAACGACAACATCAGGAGTAACGTCATGCGCCTTTCCCACACCCTGACCCTGACCGCGATGCTGGCGGCGTCAACCCTCGTGGCCCCGCTGGCCCTCGCCGACGCCGAGGACTTTCCCGCCAAGGACGTGCAGTACGTGATCCCCTTCGGCCCGGGCGGCGAGTCCGACATCAGTGCCCGACTGCAGCAGAAGTACTTCGAGGAGATCACCGGCCAGCAGCTGATCATCCAGTACATGCCCGGTGGCGGCGGTGCGGTGGGCTGGTCCCAGCTCAACGACATGACCGCCGATGGCCATACCATCATGGGCTCCAATCTGCCCCATATCGTGCTCAAGCCGATGGGCAAGGACGCCGGTTTTGCCACCGAGGACGTCAACAACTTCTACTTCTTCCACTACTCGCCGGACGCCATCCTGGTCCGCGAGGACAGCCCCTACCAGACCCTGGAAGATCTGGTCGAGGCGGCGCGCCAGGCGCCCGGTGTGGTGACCTTCTCCGGTAGCGGCACCTACAGTGCCAATGATGTGGCCAATACGCGCTTCCAGCAGTTGGCCGACGTCACCACCACCTACATCCCTTTCAAGGGCACCGGCGCGGCGGTCGCCGCTCTGCTGGGTGGCCAGGTCCAAGCCGAGTGGGGCTATACCACCGTGGCTGCCAACCATCAGGACAAGGTGCGCATGCTGGCGGTGGCCGCCGAGGAGCGCCATCCGCTGTTCCCCGACGTGCCGACCTTCCAGGAACTCGGCTATGACATGGTGGGCGGCGCCTATCGTGGCATGGCGGTGCCCAGCGAGACGCCGGCAGACGTTCAGGCGCGGTTGTCCGAGATCTTCGATCAGATCAATCAGAATCCCCAGTTCCGCCAGGAGATGGAGGATCTGGGTTTCGTGTTGATGGACGTCGGCAATGACGATGTTGCCGATTTCCTGGCCGAACAGAGCCAGCAGTATGAGACCAGCGCGCGAGAACTCGGCCTGATCGACTGAGGTCATCGCCATGGATCTTATCGTTCATGCGCTCGGCGCTTTGTCGCCGCTCAATCTTGCGCTGGCCCTGCTCGGGGTAACGGCGGGCATCGTCATCGGTGCCCTGCCAGGGCTTTCCGCCACCATGGCGGTGGCGGTGCTGGTCCCGGTGACCTTCGGCATGGCGCCGGAGTCGGCCCTGATCATGCTCGGCGCCATCTATACCGGGGCCATCTACGGCGGCTCCTACTCGGCGATACTGGTCAATACGCCAGGTACGCCCTCGGCCATCGCCACCACCTTCGACGGCTATCCCATGGCCCGCCGCGGTGACGGTGATCTGGCCGTCACCCTGTCGACCATCGCCTCGGTGGTCGGTGGGCTGGTCGGGGTGCTGGCGCTGCTGCTGCTGGCGCCGCTGCTGGCCCAGGTCGCGCTCAGCTTCGGGCCGGTGGAGTACTTCTGGCTGGCGATCTTCGGGCTGACGCTGATCTCGGCGCTGTCCGAGGATTCGACCCTCAAAGGGTTCATGGGGGCGGGCTTCGGCCTGTTGCTGTCCACCGTGGGCGTCGCGGTGATCGGCGGCGATATCCGCTACACCTACGGCTCGCCGGTGCTGCTTGGTGGCATCGAGACGGTCTCGGCGCTGATCGGCCTGTACTGCATTCCGGTGTTGATCGATCTGGTGGCAACACCCGCCGCCCACCTCAAGGTGGATGGCGTGTCGCGCGGGGTGCGCTTTCGCGAGGGCATGGCGATCGCCATCAAGGGCAAGCTGAACCTGCTGCGCTCGGCGACCATCGGCACCGGTGTCGCCATCCTGCCGGGGGCGGGCGGCTCGATTGCAAGCCTGGTGTCCTATTCGGAGGCACGCCGGGTGGCCGACGAGCCGGCGAGCTTCGGCAAGGGCAATCCTCAGGGGGTGCTGGCGACCGAGGCCGCCAACAATGCCACCGTGGGCGGCGGCTTCATTCCGACCCTGGTGCTGGGCATCCCCGGCACGCCGCCGGATGCAGTGATCCTCGGGGCCTTGCTGGTGCAGGGCTTTCGTACCGGGCCGGAGCTCTTCACCACCAACGCCGGCATCACCTACACCTTCGTCGCCGGGCTGTTTCTGGCCACCTGCCTGCTGCTGCCGCTGGGGCTGTTGATCGGGCGCTACGCCTTCAAGTCGATCATCTCCATTCCCAAGGCGCTGCTGGTACCGACCATCGCCTTCATGACGGTGATCGGCACCTACGCCATCCGCAACAGCGCCAGCGACGTGGTGATCATGCTTTGCCTGGGGGGGCTGGGCTGGGTGCTCAATCGCTACGGCTTTCGGCCCTCGCCCATCGTGCTGGGGCTGATCCTCGGACCCATCGCCGAGCAGGGCTTCGTCCAAGGCTTCCTGATGGGGCGGGCCAGCGGATCGCTGTTCGCTACCTTCTTCGGCGGGCCGATCAGCCTGACGATCATTGCGTTGTCGTTGCTGAGCGTCTTCTACCCGATGGTCAAGGCGCGGCGAGAGGCAAGGCGCCAGAACAAGAAGATCAACGGGGAGGTGTCGCCATGAGCGCTGTTCACAACAGGAGCACTGGTCACGACACGAGCACTGGCCACAACACCAGCGCTGCCGGCAAGAAGAAGCACGCTATCCAGGCCTCCTGTTCCCGCGCAAGCGAGTATCTGCTGCCGACGCTATTCGTCGCCGGCGCCGCTCTATGCCTGTGGGAGACCCGTGAGATGAGTCAGCTCGGGGCGGTATTTCCTGCGGTGATCTCGCTGGTGGTGATCGTCGCGGGACTGCTGCGCCTGGGGCAGCTTGGGCTGCGCGGGGTGGTGGCCAACCATGAGCGGGGTTCTGATCCAAGTTCTGATGCGAGCTCGAGTCCGGGCTCGGGTTCGACCCCACGGCGCCTGGCGCTGGTCGGAATCATGCTGGCCTGGGCCCTGGCGCTGCCCTGGCTCGGCTTCCTGTTGACCGGCCTTGCAAGCTTCGTCGGGCTGATGGTGGTGGCGCAGTACCGGCGCTGGCATCCACGTCGCCTGGCCGGACACCTGCTGACCGGCGCCGTGCTGGTGGCCTTCTTCTATGCCCTGTTTGCGCTGGTACTCAATGTTCCGCTGCCCGCGGGTCGCTGGTTCACGCTGTGAGGCCGATTCGACGCCATTATCGAGGGAGTACAACGATGGCCAGGATAGTTATCTCGGAATTCATGGACGAGCAGGCGGTGGCCTGGCTCGGTGAGCACCACGAGGTGCTGTGTGACACCCGTCTGGTCGAGGATCGAGGACGCCTTCTGGACGCGGTGGCCGACGCCGATGCGCTGATCGTGCGCAATCGGACCCAGGTCGATAGTGAACTGCTGACAAGGGCGCCGCGCCTCAAGGTGGTGGGACGTCTTGGTGTCGGACTCGACAATATCGACCTCGGGGCCTGCGCCGAGCGCGACGTCGAGGTCAAGCCGGCCCAGGGTGGCAACGCCGGCTCGGTGGCCGAGTACGTGATCGCCGGGGCGCTGATGCTGCGCCGAGGTGCTTACGCCTCGACCCCGGCCATGCTGGCAGGGGAGTGGCCCCGCCAGGCGCTGATGGGGCGTGAGGTCAGCGGCGCGAGGTTGGGTCTGGTGGGCTTTGGTGCCATCGCCCAGGTCACCGCCGGGCTCGCCCGGGCCCTCGGTATGGAGGTGCTGGCGTTTGATCCCCACCTGCCGGCCAAGTCTGCGGCCTGGGGCCAGACCCAGCGCTGCGAGACGCTGGAAGCGCTGCTGGCCGAGGCCGATGTGGTCAGTCTGCATGTGCCGCTCAATGACCAGACCCGACACCTGCTGGATGCCGATCGCCTGGCCGTCATGAAGCCCGGCGCAGTGGTCATCAACGCCGCCCGCGGTGGGGTGGTGGACGAGCCGGCACTGGCCGAGGCGCTCACCAGTGGACGCCTGGCGGGGGCCATGCTCGATGTGTTCGAACAGGAGCCACTTGGCGCAGGCTCGGTGCTCGAAGGGGTGCCCCATCTGGTATTGACCCCGCATATCGCCGGGGTGACCGAGGAGTCCAACGCGCGTATCAGCCAGATGACCGCCGAGAACGTGGTTGCGGTACTGACGCCGGAGGGGGTGGCATGAGCCAGACGACAACACTTGCCCGCGAACAGGCGCGGGAACTCGCCATGGAGGCGATGCGTGCCAGGGGCTTCCCCGAGCGCGAGGCCGCCATCACGGTGGAGGCGCTGCTCGACGCCGAGCGCGACGGTCTGCCGTCCCATGGGCTCTCGCGCCTACCGTTCTATCTGGACCAGGCCGCCAGCGGCAAGGTCAACGCCGGCGCCATACCCAGGGCCGAAGCCGATGGCGCGGTGGTGCGGGTCGACGCCGACCATGGACTAGCCTTTCCGGCCATCGCCAGCGGGCTGGACGCCGGCTTCGAGGTGGCGCGGCAGCAGGGGCTATGCGCGATTTCCATCGGACGCTCTCACCACTTTGGGGTGGCCGGTGCACCGGTGGAGCGAGCGGCTAGGGAGGGCTTCATGGCGCTGGCATTCAGCAATGCGCCGTCGGCCATGGCGCCCTGGGGTGGTCACAAGCCGCTCTACGGCACCAACCCCATCGCCTTCGCCTGTCCGCGACCCGAGGCCGAACCCATGCTGCTGGACCTGTCATTGTCCAAGGTGGCCAGGGGCAAGGTGATGCTGGCGCGCAAGGCCGGCAAGCCGATCCCCGAGGGCTGGGCGGTGGGGCCGGATGGGGCGCCTACCACCGATCCGGAGACCGCCATCCAGGGCAGCATGGTGCCGGCAGGAGACGCCAAGGGGGCGGCGCTGGCGATGATGGTGGAGCTGTTGTGCGCGGGGCTTTCCGGTAGTCGCTTCGGTTTCGAGGCGGGGTCTTTCTTCGAGGCGCAGGGAGAGCCTCCCGGGGTCGGTCATTTGATGCTGCTGTTCGACGTCGATCGCTTCGCACCTGATGTGCTCGCGCGCTGTGAAGTGCTGTTCGCCGCGATGCTCGAGCAGCCGGGCGTACGCCTGCCCGGCGACCGGCGCCACCAGCTGCGACGCCAGAGCCATGATCGGTTGACGCTGCCGACGGCGGTGGTGGATGACCTGACGGCCATTGCGGCTTCCTAGACGTGCGGCTTCCTGGATAGCGTTCGCGGATACAGTTCGCGGACAGCGCCTAGAACGACTTTCCCGAATAGCTTTGCTGAATGGCTTTATCAGCCAGCTCAGCCGGCCTACTGGCCGCGTCCGGCAAGTGGCGGCGCCGTCGATCCCCGTAGCTGGACGCTGGCATCCAGGTGCAGGTCGCTGGGCCGCTCGCGATGGCGAATCCACGTCATCAGGGCGTCGGCGGCATGCACTCCGATGTCACTGGCGGGCACCGAGACGGTGGTCAGCGATGGCGACATGTAGGCCGCCTGGGGCAGGTCGTCGAAGCCTGTGATCGACAGTTCCCGAGGCAGGTCGAGCCCGCGTCGCTGGGCCTCGAGCAGGGCGCCGAAGGCCAGGGTGTCATTGCCGCAGAGCAGCGCCGTGGGCGGGGAGGACATCTCCAGCAGTCTGGCGCAGGCGTCGGCGCCCTCGGCGACACCGTACTCCACCACCTCGACGTCCGGCGCCGGGCAACCGGCAGCGGTAATCGCATCGCTGAACCCCTCGAAGCGGGCCCGGGCACGGTCATTGTGTTCATAGGGTGCGGTGACGATGGCGAGGCGGCGGTGGCCCAGGTCGATCAGGTGGCTCGCCAGCTGTCTGGCGGCGCCGCGATTGTCGAAGCCGATACAGGGGGCTTCGGCCTTGTCATGGGTCTGCCAGCTGGTGAGGAAGGGCAGTTGACGCTGGTGAAGCAGACGGTAGGCGTCGGCAAGGTGTTCATGGCCGATCAACACGACGCCGTCCACGCCATGCTGGACCAGCGTCCGCAACGCCTGCAGTTCGTCCTCGAGGTCGTAGCGGTAGGTGGCCAGCAGCAGACGACAGTCATGCTCCTTGAGGCGCCGCTCCAGGCTGTTGGCCATGGTGCCGAAGATCGGGTTGTCGAGGGTCGGTACCAGCAGACCGATGGCGCCGATGCGGCGTGAGGCCAGTGCACGGGCCGAACCATCCGGCACGTAGCCGAGGCGGCCGACGGCAGCCTCCACTTTCTTTCGCAGACGGTCGCTGACGTGGGGTGCGCCGTTGAGCACCCGCGAGACAGACGCCGTCGAGACCCCGGCCTCCCGGGCCACATCTTCCAGCAACGCTCTGGTGGGACGATCGTTCATCTGGCCTCTCCTGGGTGGCGCCACCGGTGTGATCCGATCGGCGCCACGGTTGCGGCTAAAGTCGAAGGTCCTTTACAGGATTCTGGCTGGACAAGTCCTATAGAGGAATCTACCTTGAATGGTGCGCCATGTAAGCGCTTACAATTATAGCAGCAGACAGCGTTGATCGTAGTTCACTGCTGCATTTTTGCCTCGTTAGCCTGACCACGGCTTCGAGCAGAGCCGGTCCAGGCTCAGCAAGATCGACAACGACGCGTACCACCAAATACAACGAGAGTCGGGAGTCGCCACCCATGTCCAGGTCGTCTTCGTCCTCAGCCAAGTTGATGTTATGGCTGTCGATATGTCTGTTCGCCGCCTTTTTCGTCAACGTCGCCATCCAGCGCTATGTACCGGGAATGGGGGCGCTGGAAGCCGCCTACGAGGCGGTGCTGTTGACGCTCGCTACCGCCTTCTTCGTCTCTGCCTGCCTCAAGTTCGAGGGCAAGGCGCCGTCTGGCGCCGAGCCGGGCACGCCAACCACACAACAAGGACAATGACCATGCGAGATTTCATCACCAATGACAGCGGTGCTCCCAGCCAGCCGGAAAGACGGCTGTTCATGGGCACCGTGGCGAAGTTCGGTTTTACCGCCGCGGTGGTCGGTGCGGTCGGCGGTGCGTTGTTCTCGGAAAGCGCCATGGCGGCCACCGCCAAGGAAGAGTCCGAGCGAGAGAACGCGGCCGAGAGCACCATCGTGCTCGCCACCGGCTATACCCTGGGCGCCTCGCGGGCCTATCCGATCATGCAGCTCAACTTCAAGGAGAACCTGCAGAACTTCTCCGGCGGTCGGCTCTACGTGAAGCTGGCGCCCGGTGGTCAGCTCGCCACCGGCGGGGCGCTGATCTCGATGGTCCAGAACGGTTCCATCGCCATCGCCCAGCATTCGCTGTCCAACCTGTCGTCCTTCGCCCCGGAAGCCGACCTGGTGAACATTCCCTACTGGTGTGGCGAGAACCAGCGTCTGATCAATCTGGTGACCTCGGACGCCTGGCGCGACACCGTTCACCACAAGGTCGAGGAGCGCGGCTTCAAGGTGCTGTCCTATATCTGCATCGACCCGAGGACCGTCGCCGTGCGCGAGGGGCTGCTCGATGGCCCGGTGCGGGTCCCCGATGACATCTCCGGCATCAAGTTCCGGGTGCCGTCCTCGCAGATCCTGCAGCAGGTCTATCGACTGGCCGGTGCCAACCCGACGCCGGTGGCCTGGGGCGAGACCTCGTCGGCGATCAAGCAGGGCGTGGCCGATGCCCTCGACCCCAGTGTCCAGGCCCTGCTGGTGTTCGGCTTCACCGACGTGCTGTCGAGCATCTCCACCATCCAGTCGGTGCCGGATGCCCAGGTCTACACCTGCAACAAGGCCTGGTTCGACAGCCTGGATGGCGCGCTTCAGGACGCTGTCATGCAGGCGTCTGATGTCACCTTCCGCGAAAACCTCGCCAAGGTCCCGGCGGCGCGAGCCTACGCCCATGACCAGATGCGCCTGGCCGGCGTCGAGGTCTACTCCCTGAGCGACGAGGAAAAGGCCCAGTGGGTCGAGCGTTGCGGCCATCAGCTGCCCGCCTGGGACGAGACCAAGCGTGAACTGGCGGGGTCGCTGGAGGCATTCGACAAACTGCTGGCCGCCACGGAGGTGCAAAATGGCTATTTCGTCGACAGCAACGCCTAAGGACACGCGCTGGCGCGCCCTGCGCCTGCGCTGTGACGACGTCGATCGCCGCACCGAGCGCTGGCTGCTGCTGACCTTCTACGCGCTGATCATCCTGACGGTGGCGGTGGAAGTCATCCGCCGCTTTGCCCTCAACTACTCCTCTGTCTGGGGCGAGGAGCTGGCGCGCTATGCCTTTATCTACCTGGCCTGGCTCGCCGCTGCCGCGGCGGTCAGGGACCGCGCCCATATCCGCATCGATGTGCTGATCAACCTGGGCGGGCCTCGCATGAAGCGCCTGGGCTGGTGGATCTCGGATATCGCCACCCTGGTGCTGGCGGTGTGGGCACTGTACCTGTCAATCGCACCGGTGCTGACATCGATCAACTTCGGTTCGGTCACCGCGGGACTGCGGGTTTCCCAGGCGTTCTTTCTGGCCGCCATCCCGGTGGGCTTTCTGCTGATCGCCTGGCGAGTGGTGCAGAGCATGCTGGCGGATATCCGGCGCATGCAGCGTGGTGATCCGGTCTTCGATGGCCAGAAGCTCTTCGACTGAGGGGGACCGTCATGGAATTCATGGAACTTCAACAGGCCGCGGCCTCCCTGGACTGGACCTTCTATGCGCCGCTGGCGGCGCTGATCGTGATGATCCTGGTCGGGGTGCCGGTGTGGGTCGCCATCGGTCTCGGCACCCTGGGCATGCTGACCTTTACCGAGACCTTGCCGCTGTCGGTGTTCGGCGAGTCGCTGTTCGAGGGCATCAACGCCTTTGCGCTGATCGCGGTGCCGCTGTTTATCCTGACCGGCGATGCCCTGGTGCGCTCGGGGCTTTCCGGCAAGTTGCTGGATGTGGCCGAGGCCAGCGTCGGCGGGCTCAAGACCGGCCTTGGCAGCTCGACGACGCTGGGCTGCGGCTTCTTTGCCTGCATCTCCGGCTCGGACGCGGCGGGTGCCGCGGCGGTGGGGCGCATGACCATTCCCCGGCTGGTGGAGCGCGGCTATCCGTTGCCGGCGGCCTGTGCGCTGGTGGCCTCCGGTGCCTGCACCGGCATCCTGATCCCGCCATCGATCGCCTATATCGTGATGGGCCTGGTGCTCGGCATGTCCGCCTCGACGCTGTTTCTGGCGGCGGCGATCCCCGGGGTGATGGTGATGATCTCGGTCATGGCCACCAATATGGTGCTCAATCGCATCTACGGCTTCGAAGGCGATCGCGAGCGTTTCTCCTGGCGACGCTGGATCGACACCGTATGGGACGCCCGCTGGGCGCTGTTCGTACCGGTGGTGATCCTGGGCGGCATCTACACCGGCATCTTCACTCCTACCGAGGCGGCATCGGTGGCCGTGGTGGTGGTGGTCATCATCGGCCTGCGCCAGGGCCGCCTGACGCTGGGTGACATTCCGCGCATGCTGGAGAGCTCGGCGCGGGTGTGCGGCGTCATCGTGCCGATCATCGCGGTGTCCCTGCCGCTGGCGCAGAGCCTGGCCAGCCTCGATATCCCCCAGACCCTGGTCAGCGGAATCAGCGGTGTCACCGACGCCCCCTGGCTGATGATCCTGATGATGATCGGCATTCTGGTGCTGGCTGGCTGCGTGATGGAAACCACCCCCAACATCGTCATCCTGGCGCCGCTGCTGCTGCCACTGGCGCTGGAGGCGGGGATGAACGAGTTCCACTTCGCGATCCTGATGGTCACCACCCTGGGCCTGGGCTTCATCACGCCACCGCTGGGACTCAACCTGTTCGTGGTGTCCGGCTTGACCCGCTGTTCGGTGCTGTCGATCGCTCGCTACGCGCTGCCGTTCGTGCTGGGGATGCTGATCGTGGTGTTGATGATCGCTTATCTGCCTTGGTTGTCGACCTGGGCGATAGGGTAGGGCTCGTCTGAAAAGTGCCTGCGCTCGGTAATACGGCGTTAAAGATTGGCTGGTGCGCCAGCCCGGTAAAAATGCTCGTTTACACCCCTTGGTTGTCGATTTGGGCGATAGGGTAAGGAGAGGTTGGGGGAGAGCTGTCTTCCCCCTTTTTTTCAACGGATTTGTAAGCGCTTACAAAAGTGAAGGCGTAAAGGTACGAAGCGAGGGCGAGGGCGACGCTTGGCGACTGGCTGGTCCACGCCTCGCCAGAGCAACGCTCACCAAAACAACGACGCCGTCGGCGCATCACGGCCGAGTCGACGGCACACCCTAGGCACTGCGCATGCTCAAGACTCAAGCATGTGTGGCGACCGATACCGGCCGATGACCTCAAGGAGACTCAACATGGCGATTCACTACTACAAGCAAGCCGACAAGAATGCCTCCAGCAACGACACCCAGACCCATGAAGTCGTCTCGCGTATGCTCGCCGAGATCGAGGCCGGGGGAGAGGCCAAGGCGCGGGAGTACTGTCGCGAACTCGACGGCTGGGAAGGCGACGTCATCGTCAGCCGTGACCAGATCGAGGCGGCCAGGGAGAAGGTCCCCGAGCAGCTCAAGCAGGATATCCACTTCGCCTATGAGCGCGTCAGCCGGTTTGCCGCTGCCCAGCGCGACAGCATCCAGGGCTTCGAGACCGAGCTGTCTCCGGGCCTGTTCGCCGGGCAGAAGCTGATCCCGATGGAGACCGCCGGTTGCTACGTGCCCGGTGGCCGCTACGCGCATATTGCCTCGGCGATCATGAGTGTGGCCACCGCCAAGGTGGCCGGGGTCAAGAACGTGGTGGCCTGTTCGGTGCCGCGGGACGAGAACGGCATCCACCCGGCCATCCTCTATGCGATGGATCTCGCCGGTGCCGATGTCATCCTGCAGATGGGCGGGGTTCAGGGCATCGCCTCCATGGCCTTTGGACTGTTCACCGGCAAGCCCGCCGATATTCTGGTCGGCCCCGGCAACCGCTTCGTCGCCGAGTCCAAGCGTCAGTTGTTCGGACGCTGCGGCATCGACATGTTCGCCGGGCCCACCGAGATCGGCATCATCGCCGATCACAGCGCCGATCCCGATATCGTGGTCGAGGACCTGGTCGGCCAGGCCGAGCACGGCCCGGATTCGCCGGCCTGGCTGTTCACCACCTCGCGCGAACTGGCTGAAGCGGTGGATCAGCGCATCCAGGCGCGCATCGATAACCTGCCGGAAACCCAGCGCAAGGCCGCCGACGCCGCCTGGCGCGACTACGGCGAGATCATCGTCTGCGATACCCGGGAGGAAACCGTCGAGGTCAGCGATCGTTATGCCTCCGAACATCTGGAACTGCAGGTGGAGGATCTGGACTGGTGGATGGAGCGCCTCAACAGCTACGGCTCGCTGTTCGTCGGCGAGGAGGCTTCGGTGGCGTTCGGCGACAAGTGTTCGGGCACCAATCATATCCTCCCGACCAAGGGGGCGGCGCGTTACACCGGCGGGCTGTGCGCCCAGAAGTTCCTCAAGATCGTGACCTACCAGCGCCAGAGCCGCGAGGCCACCCGTACCGTAGCCGCCACCGCCGCCAGGCTGTCGCGCTGCGAGGGCATGGAAGGCCATGCCCGAACCGGCGATATCCGTCTGGCCAAGTACTATCCGGATGAGCGCTTTGTGCTGGCGGTGGAAGAGGACGTATGACCATGCGCCCCGATTTTGACCTCGACGGACGGGTGGCGCTGGTCACCGGGGGCAGCAGCGGGCTGGGTCTTGCCATCGGCGAGGCACTGGCGGCGAGCGGCGCCCGGGTGGTGCTGGCCGCCAGGCGTCAGGACGCGCTGGATGCGGGAGTGGAGCGGATTCGGAGCATGGGCGGCCAGGCGGCCGCCCTCAGCGCCGACCTGGCCGACGCCAGGGGCCTCGAAGAGGTGGCACGTCGCGCCACCGAGGCCTTTGGCGATCCTCAGATTGTGGTCAACGCCGCCGGGGTGAACCTGCGCCAGCCGGCAGAAGAGGTCGATCTGGCCTCGTGGGAGCTGACCCTGCAGCTCCACCTGGGCACACCGTTCTTTCTGTCACGGGCGCTGGTGCCGGGGATGCGCGCGGCGGGCTACGGTCGCATCATCAACCTGGCCTCGCTGCAGTCCAGTCGTGCCTTTCCCGACAGCGCCCCCTACGGGGCCGGCAAGGGTGGCATCGCCCAGCTGACCCGCGCCATGGCCGAGGCCTGGTCGCGCCACGGTATCAACGCCAATGCGCTGGCGCCGGGATTCTTTCCTACCGAGCTGACCTCACCGGTGTTCGATGATGCGGCCAGGTCCGAGGCGCTGGCGCGCCAGACCGCCATCGGCCGTAACGGGCGGCTTGAGGATATCGCGGGACCGGCGGTATTCCTGGCGTCCCCGGCCTCGGCCTACGTCACCGGCCAGATCCTTCACGTCGATGGCGGCTTTACCGCCAAGTGATTCAGGAGACTCACCATGCAAGCCTTGTTCTACGTCGGTCGCGAGCAGATGGAGATGCGTGGCACCGAGCCCGAGCCGCTCAAGCCGGGGGAGTCGCGGGTGCAGGTGGAGGCCACCGGCATCTGCGGTTCCGACCTGCATGCCTACCATGGCCATGATCCCCGGCGGGTGCCGCCGATGATCCTGGGCCACGAGGTCGCGGGACGGGTGGTCGAGGGTGCCTGGAAGGGCAAGCGGGTCACCATGAACCCGCTGATCGTCTGCGGCCACTGCGAGTACTGCCAGGCCGGGCGCCAGAATCTATGCGAGAACCGCAGCATGATCGGCATGAATCGCCCCGGCAGCTTCGCCGAGACGGTCAACATCGCCGATCACAGCCTGATCGAGCTGCCACAGACGCTCAGCGCCGAGATCGCCGCCATGACCGAGCCGGTGGCGACCGCAGTGCATGGTATTCACCGCCTGGAGCGGGTGCTCGATCGCCCGCTGGCGGAGTCCCGGGTGCTGGTGATCGGTGCCGGCGCCATCGGCCTGATGACCGCCTTGATCCTGCGCCAGCGCGGGGTGCGCTCGCTGCGTATCGCCGATCTCAACCCGCTGCGCCGGGAGGAGGCGCTCAGGGTAGGGCTCGAGGCCTTCGACCCGCGCGAAGCGCCGCCCCGGGCCGACTCGGTGGAAGCGGTGTTCGACTGTGTGGGGGCTGGCCCCACGCGCAAGATGGCGGTGGCCTCGGCTCGTCCTGGTGGCGCGATCATGCACCTTGGTCTGCAGGACAACGATGGGGGCACCGATACCCGCGCCATCACCTTGAAGGAGCTGAGTTTTCTTGGTGCCTACACCTACAGCTTCGGTGATCTTCGCGCTGCCGTCGCACTGCTCGACGCCGGTGCGCTGGGGGAGCTGTCCTGGGTCGAGAAGCGGCCTCTGGCCGAGGGGCCGGCCGCCTTCGAGGAGCTGGCAAGCGGGCGCAGCGCCGCCGCCAAGGTCATTCTGTATCCGTAAGGGCCGCGTTGGCACGGAGCAGCGCTCTGAACAGGCGATGTCGAGTGGACGCGCTGTGCGTCGCCTGTTGCTTCACCAGCGCTTTTGCCAGCGCTATCCGTCATCCTTTCAGCTATCTTTTCGTCCATCCTGTCGGCAATGCGGCGCAGATGGTCGGCGTTTTTTCTGAGCGAATATGTCGCTGGGTGAGCGCTTGTTCAAGCTCGAAAGAGAGGTTGGTGGCAGTCACTAATCTGCGTTGTTTCTCGTCGGAGGTTGCCTTCAGGGTGTGATCACGCCGCCAGGCCGGGCACGCCGGGCCTGGGAGGCTCGGAAGGGCATAAGGTTACACCCCGCTTCGTGTCGGTTCTCTTAATGGATTCAGGTGGTTGCTTTCACATTGCAGTGCACAAATTACTGGCGATCCCCTCTTGTGCAGACTAGCCACAAGAGGTAACACTGGTAGGAATGACAACAAGAAACCATAACAAGCAATCGTAATAACGTTGGCCACATGGGAGATCCATCGTGAAGATAGGAGCACCAAGGGAGCGGCATAAGGGCGAGGCGCGTGTCGCGCTGACGCCCGAGAGCGCCGGACACATTCAGAAGCTGGGTCACGAGTGCCTGATCGAGACGGGCGCAGGTGAGCTTGCCGGCTTTACCGACGCCGCCTATGAAGAGGCCGGTGTCACTATCGTCGACAGCATGGAGGCGGTATTCGAGCAGGCCGACGTGGTCGTCAAGGTGCGCGAGCCACAGAAGGAAGAGTCCGACCTGCTGCGCCAGGGCCAGACCCTGATCAGCTTCTTCTGGCCGGCCCAGAACGAGGAGATGCTCGAGACCTGCAAGGACAAGGGTGCCAGCGTCGTCGCCATGGACATGGTGCCGCGGATTTCCCGCGCCCAGAAGATGGATGCGCTGTCCTCCACCGCCAACATCGCCGGCTATCGCGCGGTGATCGAGGCAGGCAACCAGTTCGGGCGCTTCTTCACCGGTCAGG
Source organism: Halomonas sp. DP1Y21-3 (assembly GCF_019801245.1). Taxonomy (NCBI): domain Bacteria; kingdom Pseudomonadati; phylum Pseudomonadota; class Gammaproteobacteria; order Oceanospirillales; family Halomonadaceae; genus Halomonas; species Halomonas sp. DP1Y21-3. The sequence goes on along the minus strand of NZ_JAHVJM010000001.1, from coordinate 468,188 downwards.
TCACCGCCGCGGGCAAGGTGCCGCCGGCCAAGGTGCTGATCATCGGTGCCGGCGTTGCCGGTCTTGCCGCCATCGGTACCGCCACCAGCCTTGGTGCGGTGGTGCGTGCCTTCGACGTGCGCCCCGAGGTTTCCGAGCAGATCGAGTCCATGGGCGCCGAGTTCCTGTTCCTCGATTTCGAGGACTCCCAGGACGGCTCCGAAAGCGGTGGCTATGCGGCGCCCTCCAGCCCCGAGTTCCGCGAAAAGCAGCTCGAGCTGTTCCGTCAGCAGGCCCCCGAGGTGGATATCGTCATCACCACCGCCCTGATCCCCGGACGCCCGGCTCCCAAGCTGTGGCTCGAGGACATGGTCAAGGCGATGAAGCCTGGCTCTGTGGTGGTCGACCTGGCCGCCGAGAAGGGCGGCAACTGCGACCTGACCAAGCCTGATGAGCGCGTGGTCACCGACAACGGCGTCATCGTGGTCGGCTATACCGACTTCCCGTCGCGCATGGCTACCCAGTCGTCGCTGCTGTACTCGACCAATATCCGTCACATGCTGACCGATCTGACGCCGGAGAAGGACGGCAAGATCGTTCACGACATGGAAGACGATGTGATCCGTGGCGCTACCGTCACCCACCAGGGTGAGGTCACCTTTCCGCCGCCTCCGCCCAAGGTCAAGGCCATCGCCGCGGCCAAGCCGAAGCCCAAGGAGAAGGAGCCGACACCGGAGGAGCGCAAGGCTGCCGAACACGCTGCCTTCATGAAGCAGACCAAGAGCCAGGTCACCATGCTGGCGGTCGGCGGCATCGTCATGGGGCTGCTCGGTCTGGTGGCGCCGGCGTCCTTCATGCAGCACCTTATCGTCTTCGCGCTGGCCTGCTTCGTCGGTTTTCAGGTCATCTGGAACGTCAGTCACTCTCTGCACACGCCGCTGATGGCGGTGACCAATGCGATTTCCGGGATCATCATCCTCGGTGCCGTGCTCCAGGTGGGCTCGGGTAGCTGGTTGGTCGCCTTGCTGGCGGGCATCTCGGTGCTGATCGCTTCCATCAACGTCGTGGGTGGCTTCCTGGTGACACGCCGGATGCTGGCCATGTTCCAGAAGTCCTGAACCGCGGAGAGACGAAATGCTAGGACAACAATTCGTAACCGCCGCGGCGATCGCGGCGAGTGTGCTGTTCATCCTCTCGCTGGGGGGACTGAGCAATCAGGAAAAGGCCAAGCGCGCGGTGTGGTACGGCATCGTCGGTATGGGCCTGGCGGTGTTCTCCGTCATGCTCGGCCCGAACATCGGCAACTACTGGCTGATGATCCCCTTGATGATCGTCGGTGCCGTGGTCGGCACCATGGTGGCCAAGCGGGTCGAGATGACCCAGATGCCGCAGCTGGTGGCGGCGCTGCACTCCTTCGTCGGTCTGGCGGCGGTGTTCGTCGGCTGGAACGCCGAGATGGAACGTGCCCGGGTGCTGGCGCTGAAGGCGGCCGGTGAGTCCCTCGACGGCCTGTCGGCGTTCGCCGCTACTCTGGCCTACAAGACACCTGCCGAGCTGACCTTCCTGCAGGTCGAGGTGGTGCTGGGCGTGTTCATCGGTGCGGTGACCTTCACCGGCTCGGTGATCGCCTTCGGCAAGCTGGCCGGCAAGATCGACGGCAAGCCGAAGAAGTACCCCGGCGGTCATGCCCTGAACGCCGGTGCGGCGATTCTCTCGCTGGTGCTGGCCATCGCCTACCTCAACGGTGCCGGCTTCTGGACACTGTTGCTGATCGCTCTGCTCGCCTTCTTCATCGGCTGGCACCTGATCCTCGGCATCGGCGGCGCCGACATGCCGGTGGTGGTGTCGATGCTCAACAGCTACTCGGGCTGGGCCGCGGCCGCTATCGGCTTCACCCTGTCCAATGACCTGCTGATCGTCACCGGTGCGCTGGTGGGCTCCTCCGGTGCCATCCTGTCGTACATCATGTGCAAGGCGATGAACCGCAACTTCGTCAGCGTCATCCTCGGTGGCTTCGGCGGTACCCAGGGGCCGGCCCAGGAGATCGAGGGCGAGCAGGTGTCGATCGACGCCGGTGGCGTCAGCAGCGCCCTCAACGACGCCGACAGCGTGATTATCGTGCCGGGGTACGGCATGGCGGTGGCCCAGGCCCAGAACGCGGTCAGCGAACTGGTGCGCAAGCTGCGCTCCGCCGGCAAGGAGGTGCGCTTCGGCATCCACCCGGTGGCAGGTCGTCTGCCGGGTCACATGAACGTGCTATTGGCCGAGGCCAAGGTACCCTACGATATCGTGCTTGAGATGGACGAGATCAATGATGACTTCGCTTCCACCGACGTGGTCATCATCATCGGCTCCAACGACATCGTGAACCCGGCCGCCCAGGAAGACCCCAACAGCCCCATCGCCGGCATGCCGGTGCTCAAGGTGTGGGAGTCCAAGCAGGTGTTCGTGTGCAAGCGTGGTCAGGGAACCGGCTACTCGGGCATCGAGAACCCGCTGTTCTTCAAGGAGAACACCCGGATGTTCTACGGCGATGCCCGGGCCAGTATCGATTCGCTGATTCCGCTGATCGACTGAACTGAGCCGCGTGTAGTACAGGGCTCCTCTTTAGAGGGGCCCGACAACGCCCCTGTTTAAAGGGGCCCGAAGACGCCCCTCCTTGTAGGGGCCCGAAGACGCCCCTCTTCAAGGGGGCGAATAGACGCCCCTCCTTGTAGGGGCTCGACGACGCCCCTTTCGAGGGGCGTTGCTCGTTGTGGCACCAGGTCAGTCAAAGTGGCGACGAGATCCCTCGTCGTGACGTCAGATTCGGTACAATCCACCAAGACTCATCGACTGCGGAGCAAGCATGACCGACATGGACACCAGGGTGGCGGTGCTGGGGGGCGGGAGCTTCGGCACCGCTCTGGCCAGCATCGCCGCCGATAACGGCTTCCACGTGCGCCAATGGCTCAGGGACGGCGCGCTGGTGGAAAGCATCAATCGTGATCATCGCAATCCGCGCTACTTGCCCGACTACGCCATCAACCCCAGGGTCGAGGCGTCCACCGAACTTGAGTGGGTGCTCGAGGAGGCCATCCTGGTGCTGGTGGCGATTCCCTCCAAGGCCTTCGCCGAGGTGGTGCGTCAGGCACGTCCCTGGCTCAAGCCCGAGCAGATTCTGGTCAGCACCACCAAGGGTATCCAGGAGGATGGCTTCAAGCTGATGAGCCAGATCCTCGAGGACGAGACGGGGTTTGCCCACGTGGGCGTGCTGTCCGGGCCCAACCTGGCCTCCGAGGTGGCCCAGAAGCAGCTCACCGCCACGGTGATCGCCAGCCACGACGCCGAGACGAGATCCCGCGTGCAGGCGGCGCTGGGCTGTGACTATTTCCGCGTCTACGCCAGCAATGACCGCTACGGGGTCGAGCTTGGCGGAGCGCTCAAGAACATCTACGCCATCGCCGCCGGCATGGCGGCGGCGCTGGGCATGGGCGAGAATACCCGCAGCATGCTGATGACCCGTGCGCTGGCCGAGATGAGCCGCTTTGCCGTATCCCAGGGCGCCAATCCGATGACCTTCCTGGGGCTGGCCGGCGTCGGCGACCTGATCGTGACCTGCTCGTCGGAACTGTCGCGCAACTATCGCGTCGGCTTCGCGATGGGCAAGGGTCAGAGCCTGGACGAGGCGGTGGCGTCTCTCGGCCAGGTGGCCGAAGGGGTCAATACCGTCAAGCTGGTGCGCGACAAGGCCGATGCCGAAGGCGTCTACATGCCGTTGGCGGAAGGGCTCTATCAGGTGTTGTTTCGCGGCGTGCCGGCCCGTGACATGGCCAAGCTGCTGATGCGCGGCGAGCAGAGCAGCGACGTCGAGTTCGTGCTCCCCCGCGAGGACGTCAAGCAGGACCGGCGACAGACGGAGGCCAAGAATGGCGGATAGACTCTGGATCATGCGTCACGGCGAGGCCACTCCGGGCTTTCCCGACGAGGCGCGCAGGCTGACCACCCGCGGCGAGGACGAAGCTCGCGCCATGGGCCGCTGGCTGGCGAGTCGTGACGACATCGACTTGGGCCGGCTCAAGGTGCTGGCCAGTCCCTACGTGCGTGCCCAGCAGACCGCCGCCCTGGTGCTGGAAGCACTGCCGGACGAGGTGAGTCTCGATACCCTGGACATCATCACCCCCGACGATTCCCCCGAGGCCGTGGTGGACTGGCTGACGCTGGAAAGCGACGAGGGGGCGCTGCTGCTGGTCAGTCATATGCCGCTGGTCGCGGCCCTGACTGGGCTGCTGGCGGAGGGCAGGGCAGGGGGCGGGGTGGGCTTTGTCACCGCGGCAATCGCCGAACTGGAGGCCGATGTCAGAGCCGCTGGTTGCGCGCGGCTGGTGGGCATGACCACGCCATCGTCACTTCGCTGACCCTGACCGCAGTGGTTGGCGTGGTGCGAGCGACGTGTCTGCCATATTTCGCACTCGATAGAACGGGCCCGTCACTGGCGGGCTTTCACCTGAAGGGACGCCCATGAGTTTTTTCGTCAACAACCGCATCTTCGTCAATCCGGGCTTTGAGGACGAGTTCGAAGAGCGCTTTCGCCGTCGCGCCGGAGAGATCGACAAGCAGCCGGGCTTTGTCGCCATGCGTGTGCTGAGGCCGCTGGGCAACCAGGCGCCCTACGTGGTGGAGACCCAGTGGGAGAGCCAGGCGGCGTTTCGTGCCTGGGTCGGCAGCGACGACTTCAAGCGTGCCCACGCCAACCCCCTGCCGGCGGAGGCCACCCGCGAGGGCGGCGGTATCGAGCAGTTCGAGGTGGTCGAGGGGACTGAAGCCAAGGGCTGAACTAGATGAGCCCGTTGAGCCGCAGGGCGAAGACACCCACCGTCACGCTGATGCTGGCTACCAGGGTGGTGAGGGCGATGATATTGGCCGTCAGAATTTCATCGCCGCCCATGGCCTTGGCCATCACAAAGGCCGCCGCCGCGGTGGGGCTTGCGAAGAACAGAAACAGCACGCCCAGCTCGGCACCACGAAAGCCAAGCCCCAGCGCCGCCAGGGTGGCCACCAGCGGGATCACCACCATCTTGGCGAGGCTTGCGCTGACGGCGGTGCGATAGCTGGTCTTGAGCGCCCGGGTGGAGATGGTGGCGCCGATGCAGATCAGCGCCAGCGGCAGGGTCAAGGAGGCAAAGTAGTCACCGGTGGTCTCGATCCACTCGGGCAGGCTGACCTGCAGCGCCGCCAGGGGCGTGGCGACCACCACCGCCAGGATCAGCGGATTGGTCAGAATATGGCGGAATATGCTGTTCCAGTCGATGGCCTTGCGCCGGCCGTCCTCGTCCAGTTGGTACGCCGCCAGCACCACCACCGACAGCACGTTGTAGCAGAGGATTACTACCCCCAGCAGCAGACTCCCCAGCGATAGCCCCACCTCGCCGTACATGCCGTGGGCGAGTGCCAGGCCAACCACTCCGCAGTTGCCGCGAAAGGCGCCCTGTACATAGACCCCGCGCTGGTGACGCTTGACCCTAAGCGCAGCGTAGCCCCAGGCGAGAACGAAGCTTGCAATGGTGGCCAGTGCGAAGAAGGCCAGCATCCAGGGGTTCAGGGTGCGTTCCAGATCGGCGCGGATCAGGCTGAGAAAGAGCATGGCCGGCAGGGTGGCGCGAAACACCAGTCGCGACGCCGTATTGACGAAGGCCTGATCGATCCAGCCGAGTCGCTTGAGCGCAATGCCGATAAACACCATGGCAAACACCGGCAGGCTGATGTTGAGCGTCGACAGGAAGACATCGATCAATGACATGGGCGCGCTGTGAAGCCTCTTGATGGTGGCGCCGGGTCGTCCACAAGGGATCAGAGAGGTGCGCCTTGAACTTTGGTCTCAATTTACCATAGCGTCCCTTGTCAGTCCTGAAACAAGTCGCTAACTTGTACTTTGTATGATGTATGACATGATGGGGAGTCGAAACCCTCATGTCCGTTCACGACGAAGACAGGAGGACGTTTCGGTGAAATTTTCCCATGCACAGGTCAAGCAGGCGATCAGCGATGGTCTGCTGTCGTTTCCGGTCACGGACTTCGACGCCGAAGGACGTTTCGACGCCGAGAGCTATCGCGCGCGTCTCGAGTGGTTCATCAGTCACGAGATTTCGGCGGTGTTCGTCGCCGGTGGCACCGGCGAGTTCTTCAGCCTGTCGCTGGAAGAATTCCGCGCGATCGTCCGTCTGGCCGTGGAAGTCGTCGATGGCAAGCTGCCGGTGATCGCCAGCGCCGGTCTGAGCGTGGCCACCGGTTCCGAGTTCGCCCGCATCGCCGAGGAAGAGGGCGCCGACGGTATCCTGCTGATGCCGCCCTACCTGACCGAGTGTCCCCAGGACGGCCTGGTGGAATACGCCAGCCAGATATGTCAGTCCACCAGCGTCAGCGTGATCTATTACAACCGTGGCAACGGCGTGCTCAACGCTCAGTCCGCCAAGCGGCTGGCCGACGCCAACCCCAACCTGGTGGGGCTCAAGGACGGCAAGGGCGACATGCAGGCGCTCAACCGCGTGATCAAGACCGTCGGCGATCGACTGGCTTACGTCGGTGGCGTGCCCACCGCCGAGATCATCGCCGAGGCCTACCTGGCGGTGGGCGTAAACACCTACTCCAGCGCGGTGTTCAACTTCGTGCCGGACATGGCGGTGACCTTCTACAAGGCCCTGCGTGCCGGCGACAGCGACACCGTGCGCAAGATCTCCCGCGAGTTCTTCCTGCCCTTTGTCGCCCTGCGCGACCACAAGGCAGGCTACGCCGTCAGCCTGATCAAGGCCGGCACCGACCTGATCGGCCGTCCGTCCGGCGCGGTGCGTGCCCCGCTGGAAATGCCAAGCGATGAAGAGCGCAAGCAGCTCGAGCAGCTGATCGAGCGCGCCCGATCCTTCTGACCGAGGACGGTCGCTAGCGCTACGGTGTAGACCGCCCCTCGATCTGGCCCTTCGTCACGATCCTCCCGTATCGAAGGGCACCACTCGTCCAGCCACCAACAACCATTTCAATGAGGTGACTTCATGAGCATGCCAAGACTCTCTTTGCCCCTGACCCTGACCGCTACCGCCCTGGCGACCTCGCTGGCCTTGGGTAGCGCTGCGGCGCTGGCCGCCGACGGGCCCCTGCGCGGTAACATCCGTGTGGTCATCGGCTCCAGTTCCACCGGTGGCGACACCTACCAGAACTCCGCCATCGTGGTGGACCAGCTGTCCGAGGCGCTGGACCTGAACATGAAGGTCGACGCGGTGGGCGTCAGCGCTGCCTATCGCGCCCTGGATCGTGATCCTCGCGGCAACACTCTGATGATCTTTCATGACCAGGCCTACCTGGGGAATCAGTACGGGGTCGAGGGCTACAAGGACCCGTTCGAGAATTACATCATCGGTCCGACCATCGCGATCAATCCGGGCAATGCCTACCTGGTGCCCAAGGACTCGCCCTACCAGACCCTGGACGACATCATCGAAGCGGTCGGCAGTGGTGAGACCGTGCGCGTGGCGATCCAGCCTGGTGGCGTCTCCGAGATTGGCTACACCGCACTCAAGAACGCCATCCGCATCGAGCACCCCGGAATGGAAGACAACCTGGTGGCGGTCAATACCGGCTCCCAGGCCGACAAGAACCAGCTGCTGTTCGATGACCAGGCGGACTTGATCAACGGCTCGGTGCAGGCCAACGAGCAGTACACCCGTCTGCCTGAGGATGACCAGAAGGCCATGCGCTTCGTCTGGCTGACCGCACGCCATGACACCCTGCAGCAGGCCAACGAGGAAGGTCTGGGTCAGACCGACCGCGAGACGCTGCTGCAGTTCGTCGAGCCCAACGTCGAGGTGACCATGGGAGAGGGCGAGAACTTCGCCTTCGATAAGGAATTCTTCTTCCTCTACAACAAGGACATGAATCCAGAGATCGTCGAGCAGATCGACGCCACCCTGGAAGAGATCTACGCCGAAGGCGAGATCCAGGAGACCCAGAAGACGTCGTTCTTTATTCCTGACTTCATGCCCTCCGAAGAAGCCCAGGCCCACCTGCGCGAGAAGGCCGACCGCTACGCCGACATCATCGACAGCATCAAGTAAGGGACCGCTGCCGGCGGCTTGCCCGCCGGCATCCTTGTACTTGTCCGTCCACACAACTCGCAAGGCTCTCCCGTCAGGCCTGCCCCGGAGCCGCTATGGAAACCTCACCGTTGAGTGTGTCGATCGACTTCGACAGCTCTCACCTGTTCTTCCCCACGATCATTCACTGGGTACTGGCGTTGCTGTTCGCCCTGATCGTGGTGTTTCGCCTTGTTCCTTTCTTTGCTGCGGTCAAACGCGGCGAGAGAACGTTGCCGATCATCGGCGAGTCCATGGACGGATTTCGTTTCTTCGGCACCCTGGTGCTGATCACCGCCTATTTCGTGCTCATGTCGGTGGTGGGGAACCTGTTCCCCTATACCGGCTACGGCTTTCTGTTCGTGTCCATCGTCTTTCTGTTCTTGATGTCGATGATGTACATGCACACCCGCACCCGCCGCAAGGTGATCACCGCCGCGATCAATGCCGTGGTGGCACCCTCACTGGCCTGGCTGATCTTCGCCAAGCTTTTTTACATCACCTTGCCGTAGGGGAGAGTTGACCCATGGAACTTCTGTCCTACCTCGATATCACCTTCTTCCTGCTGGCCGCGATCGGTGCCCTGATCGGCATCATCTTCGGCGCTATTCCCGGCATGACCGCCACCATGGCGGTGGCCGTGTGTCTGCCGCTGACCTACGCCCTCGGCCTCGAGCATGGCCTGGCACTGCTGCTTGGCCTCTACGTCGGTGGCATCTCCGGCGGTATGGTGCCGGCGGTGCTGCTCAATATTCCCGGCACGCCCTCGTCGATCACCACCACCTTCGACGGCTACCCCATGGCACAGAAGGGCCAGGGCGAAAAGGCCCTGCGCGTATGCGTCGTGGCGTCGCTGGTGGGTGGACTTGTCAGCGCCCTGGTGCTGTTCTTCTTCGCTCCCTTGCTGGCTGAGTTTTCGATCAAGTTCTCCTATGTGGAGAAGTTTCTGATCATCTTGCTGGCGCTGACGGTCATCGCCTCCATGTCCAGCAACATGTTGATCGGTATCTTCAGCGGTGTACTGGGCATCTGGCTGAGTCTGATCGGCACCTACAGCCTGTCCGACGGCGGTAACGGCAAGACGCGCCTGATGTTCGACTTCATGCAGCCCTATCTGGTGGACGGCTTTGCACTGCTGCCGGTATTGATCGGGATCTTCGGCATCTCGACCATCCTGCTGGAGGCAGAGAAGGGAGTGAAGAGCGGCCTGTCCGGCGCCAAGATCGAGATGGGCAAGGGCGGTGGTTTCACCTTCGGCCTGTTCAAGGGCCGCCTGACCAACCTGATGCGCTCGTCTTTCATCGGCACCTTCGTCGGGATGCTGCCGGGGGTCGGCGGCAGCGCCGCCTCGGTGCTTGCCTACACCCAGGAAAAGAACCTGTCGCGGGATTCCAGCCAGATGGGCAAGGGTGCGCCCCAGGGGCTGATTGCTTCCGAGTCGGCCAACAACGCCTTGACCGGTGGCGCCCTGATCCCGCTGTTGTCGCTGGGGATCCCCGGGGACTCCACCACGGCGGTGTTGATCGGTGCCTTCACCCTTCAGGGCATCCAGGTGGGGCCGTTGTTCATCCCGGAAAACCAGGACACCTGGACGGTGATGATGATCGCTCTGGTGTTCGCCAACATCGTGATGTTCTTCCTGATGTTCTACGCCATCAAGTACATCGCCCGGGTGGTGCTGGTGCCCAAGTACGTGCTCTATCCGATCATCGTGATGATGTGCGTGGTCGGCGCCTATGCCATCAACTACGGCATCATGTTCGACGTCTGGACACTGCTGATTTTCGGCATCTTCGGTTACCTGATCGAGAAGATCGGGCTCGAGGTCGCGCCTTTGATCATCGGCTTCATTCTGGGAAGTTCCGCCGAGGTGTACTTCGTCAAGAGCCTGGAATCCTTCGGCACCTTCTCGATCTTCTTTACCAAGAGCCCCATCGCGCTTGTGCTGTGGGGGCTGATCGCCGCGTCCATCGCCTTCTCCATCGTGCTGGGCATCAAGACCCGTGCGCGTCAGAAGATGGAATTGAGTCAGGTGTCTGGCACCACTTCTGGATCGGGAGAACGTCATGACGGCTGAACCCAGGACCAACGAGAGCCGCGTGATCCGCGTCCATCCCGGCGACAATGTCGCCATCGTGGTGGGCCAGGGTGGACTGCCACGGGGCACGCGCCTGGAAGATGGTGTGGCGCTGGTGAGCGACATTCCCCAGGGCCACAAGGTGGCCCTGGCGGATATCGCCGAAGGTGAGCGCATCCTGCGCTACAACGAGGTGATCGGCACGGCGCTGTCGGCCATCCCGCGCGGTGGCCACGTCAACGAGAACAACGTCAGGCTGCCGATACCACCGAAGCTCGACGAGCTGCCTCTGGCGACCCGCAAGGCGCCGGTGGTCGAGCCACTCGAGGGCTACACCTTCGAGGGCTTTCGCAACCCTGACGGCAGCGTCGGCACCAGGAATGTGCTCGGCATCACCACCAGCGTGCAGTGCGTGGCCGGTACCGTCGATCACGTGGTGGCGAAGATCAAGCGAGAGCTATTGCCGCGCTTCCCCAACGTCGATGACGTGGTCGGGCTCAACCACAGCTACGGCTGCGGGGTGGCGATCGGCGCGCCGGCGGCGATCGTGCCCATCCGCACGCTCAGGAACCTGGCGCTGAACCCCAACTTCGGTGGCGAGGTCATGGTCATCGGCCTTGGCTGCGAGAAACTGCAGCCCTCGACTCTTATCGAGGACCGCCCGGTCAAGATTTTTGAGCGCAGCGAGGATGCCGCCACAGGTTCCGCCAACGACGACGCCAACGTATTGAGCCTGCAGCACGAGTCCTTCGAAGGTTTCGGCGAGATGGTCGACGGCATCATGGCCATGGCCGAGCGCCACCTTGAGCGGCTGAATCGTCGCCGCCGGGAGACCTGTCCGGTGTCGGAGCTGACGGTGGGCATGCAGTGCGGCGGCAGCGACGCCTTTTCTGGGGTAACCGCCAATCCGGCGGTGGGATTTGCCACCGACCTGATCGTGCGTGCCGGCGGCAGCGTGATGTTTTCCGAAGTCACCGAGGTGCGCGACGCCATCCATCTGCTGACGCCTCGAGCGGTAGACGAGGAGGTCGCCCGGGCGCTGATCGAGCAGATGGCCTGGTACGACGACTATCTGGCCCAGGGCCAGGCCGATCGCAGCGCCAATCCGTCGCCGGGCAACAAGAAGGGCGGGCTCAGCAATATCGTCGAGAAGGCGCTCGGTTCGGTGATCAAGTCCGGCAATTCACCGATCGTCGACGTCATAGGACCCGGCGAGCGCCTGCGCAAGCGCGGGCTGACCTTTGCCGCCACCCCGGCCAGCGACTTTATCTGCGGCACCCTGCAGGCGGCGGCGGGCATGAACCTGCAGGTCTTCACCACCGGGCGCGGTACCCCCTACAACCTGGCGATGACGCCGGTGATCAAGGTTTCCACCAACTCGACCCTGGGACGTCGCTGGCACGATCTGATCGACCTGGACGCGGGGCGCATCGCCACCGGCGAGGCCAGCATCGAGGACATCGGCTGGGAGCTGTTCGAGCTGATTCTCGAGGTGGCAAGCGGCCGTCACCAGGTCGCCGCCGACCGCCTGGGTCTCTACAACGACCTGGTGCTGTTCAACCCGGCGCCGGTCACCTGAGCGCTTCATCATCTTTAACCGAACTACCAAGAGGCAAGATTCCATGTTCCCCAAGATCACCAAGATGAACATCGTGCCGGTGGCCGGCGAAGACGGTTTTCTGCTCAACCTGAGCGGTGGCCATGCCCCCTGGTTCATCCGCTGTGTGCTGGTGCTGGAAGACGAGTCCGGCAATCGCGGCGTCGGCGAGATTCCCTCCAGTGACGGCATCCTCAAGGGACTTGAGCAGTGTCGTTCGCTGGTCGAGGGCGCACGGGTCAACGAGGTCAAGCAGGTGCTGAGCCAGGCTCGCCAGGCGCTGTCGCGAAACGGCCCGGAGGAGCGCGGTCGGCAGACCTTTGATCTGCGCGTGGCGGTACACGTGGTCACCGCCATCGAGTCGGCACTTTATGACCTGTTCGGCCAGGCGCTGGGCATGCCAGTGGCCGACCTGCTCGGCCAGTACGGACGTCAGCGTGACGAGGTAGAGGCACTGGGCTACCTGTTCTTGCTCGGCGATCCGGACAAGACCGACCTTCCCTATCCCAAGGTCAGCGACCCGATAGACGCCTGGGACGAGGTGCGTTATCAGAAAGCGATGACTCCGGAGGCGGTGGCCAACCTGGCCAAGGCCGCCTACGCGCGCTACGGCTTCAAGGACTTCAAGCTCAAGGGAGGCGTGCTCCGCGGCGAAGAGGAGGCCGACTGCATCCGCGCCCTGCACGAGGCCTTCCCCGAGGCACGTCTGACGCTGGATCCCAACGGCGCCTGGTCGCTGGATGAGGCGGTGCGAGTGCTCGAGCCGATCAAGGACCTGTTGAGCTATGCCGAGGATCCCTGCGGCCAGGAAGGCGGCTACTCCGGTCGCGAGACCATGGCCGAATTCAAGCGTCGTACCGGACTTGCCACCGCCACCAACATGATCGCCACCGACTATCGTCAGCTGAAACTTGCGGTCCAGCTTAACTCCGTGGACATCCCCTTGGCGGACTGCCACTTCTGGACCATGCAGGGGGCCGTGGCGGTGGGCGAGCTGTGCAACGAATGGGGCATGACCTGGGGCTCGCACAGCAACAACCACTTCGACATCTCTCTGGCGATGATGACCCACGTCGCCGCTGCCTGCCCTGGCGAAATCACCGCCATCGATACCCACTGGATCTGGCAGGACGGTCAGCGCATCACCAAGGAACCGTTCAAGATCGAAGGTGGCAAGCTGAAGGTGCCGACCACGCCAGGCCTTGGCGTCGAGCTCGACGACGACAAGCTGATGGAGGCCCATCGGAAGTACCAGGGCCTCGATGTCACCAGCCGCAACGACGCCATGGCCATGCAGTACCTGATCGACGGCTGGGAGTTCGATCCCAAGCGTCCTGCCCTGGTGCGTTAGCCTCGACTCGATGGCTCAGGTGCGAAAGCCCCGGTGAGGACGAAAGCCGACGGCCTTTACCGACGCTCACCCCGTCGAACGTCACACGACAGGAGAAGATTCATGAAATTGGAAGGAAAGCAGCTGATCGGCAGCCAGGCCGTCGAGGCCAAGGGCGAGCCCATCCATGCCGTCAATCCGGCCACCGGGGAGACCCTCGAGCCTGGCTACAAGGCAGGTTCCAAGGCCGAGGTCGAGCGCGCCTGCGAACTGGCCTGGGCGGCCTTCGATAGCTACCGCGAGACCGGCCTCGAGGCCCGCGCGACCTTTCTCGAGACCATCGCCGAGGAGATCGAGGCGCTCGGTGACACCCTGATCGAGCGCGCCATGCAGGAGTCCGGCCTGCCCCAGGCACGTCTTGAGGGTGAGCGTGGCCGTACCTGCGGCCAGCTGCGCCTGTTCGCTTCGGTGGTACGCGCCGGCGAATGGCTCGACGTGCGGCACGATCCGGCCCTGCCGGACCGCGAACCGATGCCGCGGGTCGACCTGCGCCAGCGCCATATCGCGCTGGGTCCGGTGGCGGTGTTCGGCGCCTCCAACTTCCCGCTGGCGTTCTCGGTGGCCGGTGGCGACACCGCCTCCGCCCTGGCCGCCGGCTGTCCGGTGGTGGTCAAGGCCCACTCGGCCCACCCCGGCACCTCCGAGCTGGTCGGCCGCGCGCTGCAGAAGGCGGTGGCCCGCTGTGAACTGCCGGAAGGCGTGTTCTCGCTGCTGTTCGGTTCCGGTCGCGAGGTCGGCCAGGGCCTGGTCAGCGACGCGCGGATCAAGGCGGTGGGCTTCACCGGCTCGCGCAGCGGTGGCACCGCCCTGATGAAGACCACCCAGGCGCGTCCCGAGCCGATCCCGGTGTACGCCGAGATGAGCTCGATCAATCCGGTGTTCCTGCTGCCCGAGGCGCTCAAGGCCCGTGGCAAGGAGCTGGGCGAGGCCTTCGTCGGCTCGCTGACCATGGGGGCCGGCCAGTTCTGCACCAACCCGGGGCTGGTGATCGCGGTCAAGGGCGAGGCGCTCGACGGCTTCGTCGAGGCTGCCGCCGAAGCGGTCAAGGGCGCAGGCGCCCAGACCATGCTGACGCCGGGCATCCACGACGCCTACACCCAGGGCGTCAACACCCTTGGCGGCAGCGACAAGGCCCGTGAAGTGGCGCGTGGCCCACAGGGCGACGGACCCAACCAGTGCCAGGCCGGCCTGTTCGTGGCCAAGGCCAGCGACTTCCTCAATGATGAGGCGCTCAAGGCCGAGGTATTCGGTTCGACCTCGCTGGTGGTCGAGTGTGCCGACCTGGACGAGGTCAAGGCACTGGCCGAGGGGCTCGAGGGCCAGCTGACCGCGACCCTGCAGATGGACGACGGCGACATCGACGCGGCCCGTGGCCTGCTGCCGATCCTCGAGCGGCGTGCCGGTCGGGTCATGGCCAACGGCTGGCCCACCGGGGTCGAGGTGTGCCACGCCATGGTCCACGGTGGCGCCTATCCGGCCACCTCTGACTCGCGCACCACCTCGGTCGGCAGCGCCGCCATCCACCGCTTCCTGCGCCCGGTGTGCTATCAGAACCTGCCGGACGCCTTGCTGCCGCAGGCGCTCAAGGATGGCAACCCGCTGAACGTCAGCCGCCTGGTGGACGGCAAACGGGACAGGTGAAGGGACTGATGGACAGCGCCAGACGCGCTCGGTGGTGACACCGCTGACGTGAAAACAGCAAGGCCCGGTGAGTCGATCACCGGGCCTTGCTGGTATTGCATTGACGCTCGCACTTTTCAGGTTGCGCAGGAGCGTTCATTTGACTCGAGGTGGTACTAAGCTTTGGTACTGTCGGTGCGTGAAACGAAAACATGCAAGTTTTGAGAAGTGCGCGTGTTGCATCGTCCACACCCGACACCGGATACGGATAAGGGGGCCGTCGCAAGCCTTCGTAAATGGCTGGAAGCAAACGGATTGATGCCATGAACAATGTCATGATGATCAATGGTTATCGCGCCATTATTCAGTATGACCCCGAATTCGAGATGTTTCGCGGAGAATTCACGGGACTCAATGGGGGCGCCGATTTCTATGCCGATAGTGTCTGTGCCTTGCGCAAGGAAGGGGAGATATCGCTGCGTGTCTTCTTGGTTACTTGCCGCGAGATGGGGATCGATCCTGTCAGGGCGTACTCTGGAAAGTTCCAGGTCCGCGTCCCCGAATCGATGCACAAGCAGGCGGTTGATGCAGCCAAGGCCCGCGGCATCAGCCTGAATCAGTTGTTGACGACTGCGCTAGAGAACGAGCTATCGACGTGACGTCGATGAATTGAGGTCAAAACGTACCGAGATTGCTGGACTCATGGGGTGTGCTGGACCCTTTTCTTACACCAGGTCGGCAGCCGTCAACACCATGATCCCCACACTGATGGAGACCAGGCTAAGCAAGGTGCTGAGCATGATGATGCTGGCGGCGAGGCGTTGATTGGCGCCGGCCCCCCTGGCCATGACGTAGGCTACGGCGGCGGTGGGGCTACCGAGAAACAGGAACAGCATGCCGAGTTCGGCGCCCCGAAAGCCCACCGCCAGTGCCAGTGCAACACCGATGGCCGGCATGACGGCAACCTTCCACAGGCTGGCCGACAGCGCCAGGGTTCCGCTCTCACGGGCGGCCTGCAGGCTCAGGCTGCCACCGATGCAGATCAGCGCCAGCGGTAGCGACAGCGAGGCCAGGTAGTCGCCGGATGTCATCAGCCAGGGCGGCAAGTCGAGGTGAAGGTAGGTCAGCGGCAGGGCGGCGACGATACCGATGATCAATGGGTTGGTGGCGACGTCCTTGAGGATCGCCAGGGGACGTGAGCTGACCACCGGACTGTAGACCGACAGTACAATGGCCGACATTACCAGGTTGACGATGATGATGCCGCCGGCCATGACACTGCCGAGCGACAGACCAAAGTCGCCGTACATGTTGGCCGACAGGGCCAGTCCGACGATACCGCAGTTGCCGCGAAAGGCACCTTGCACAAAGACGCCGCGATCCACTCGCGGGCAGCGCCACAGGGCCCAGCCCCAGATGACAAGAAAGATGGCCACCGAGACGACCAGATAGAAACCGACCAGTCCGAGCTTCAGGTCCTGGCCGGGATCGGCGCGCAGCAGGCTCAGGAACAACAGCGTTGGCATGGTCAGGCGAAACACCAGGCTCGAGGCGGTGTCGACGAAGGCTTGATCGATCCAGCCCAGACGCTTCAGAACGGCGCCGATGAAGACCATGGCGAAAACGGGCAGGCTGACGCCGAGGGTGCTGGCAAGGATGCTGATATCGATGGGGAGACCCTCCTGCTCGGATAGCACGCTAAAGGACTTAATATACTATGTATGATTTATAGTTGGGAAGCCTTTGGGTGGACGGCGTCGGGTGAGGTTCCTGGTATGACCGGGAGCGCGGGACTTGGATGGTGGCTGGATTCAGGAATCTGAGGGCCAATCACGGTGCGGTTCGACCAGGGAGAGGGCCGGTCGAAGAAGAGGTGGTGAAGAGGACGTGAAGATGAGGTGAAGAGAACGACTGAAGAGGGCGCACGTCGGGGCTTCTGGTGCGCCCTTGTCAAGAGAGTTCAGCGCGCCAGCCAGAGTCCGATGACCACCGCCACGGCCACGGTGGTGAAGAACAGACGGTTGCGCAGGCGGGTATCGCGGGCGGGTTTACGGGACACGCGTTGCTCCTTGGTAGCGGGGAGTCAGGGGGAATTCCGGGGAATCTAGGCTTTGGTTCACTTGGCGGCCTAGGGTAATGCCGTTAGCCTGCCAAGGCTACAGCGGCGGGTCGCCGCCTCTCATCGGATGAGACAGAATCATGCCAGATACCCCAACCTTGCTGTTCGCCCACGCCAATGGCTTTCCCGGCGGCAGTTACAGAAGCCTGCTGGCACCACTCGCAGAGCGCTTCGACGTCCAGCCGCTCGATCGCCTGGGCCACCATCCCGATTTTCCCGTGGGCCACAACTGGTTGGCATTGCGTGATGAATACCTCGAGAGCACCCGCCACCTGGCCGGACCCTTTATCGGTGTCGGCCACTCCATGGGCGGGGTGATCACCGCCATGGCGGCGCGCCAGGAGCCGGAGCGGTTCCAGGCCGTGGTGATGCTCGACCCGCCGCTGATGCTGGGCATCGACGCCTTGGCCATGCGCGTCAGCAAGTGGCTCGGCATGGTGGATCGAGTGACGCCGGCAGGCAAGAGCAAGGGGCGCCGTACCCGTTGGGAAAGCCGTGATGCGATGCGCGCTCAACTCCGGCGCAAGGGTCTGTTTCGCAGCTTCACCGAGGAGGCGCTGGACGACTACATCGATGCCGGCACCACGACCCTGGAGGACGGCGCGGTGGTGTTGAGCTATGACCCGGATATCGAGGTCGAGATCTTCCGTCATCTGCCCCACCATCTGGATCGTCTGCCCACGGAGGTACGAGTACCTCTGGGTGTGCTGGCAGGGGAGACGTCTGACTTGCTGACCGAGGCACGTTGCCGACGTCTCAGCCGGCGCGGTATCGCCCTGGACAGGGTGCCCGGCAGTCATATGTTTCCGATGGAGCAGCCCGAGGCAACGCGACGCGCCTTGCTTGCCATGATCGACCGTCTGCTGGGCGAAGGGGCAACGCAATGAAGCCAGCGGGAGAAGCGCTTCGCCTGGCACAGGGGCGCCTGGCCGCACTGGCCTGGGGACGCACGGAGGCGCCGGTGTGGCTGGCGCTGCACGGCTGGCTCGACAACGCCGCAAGCTTTGCGCGTTTAGCGCCGGTGCTGGCCGAACGGCTCGATATACGCCTGGTGGCCATCGACATGGCCGGCCATGGACACTCCGAGCGGCTGCCCGGTGACTACGACTACGCCATCTGGGACTACTGCCACGACCTGCTCGATGCACTGGATGATCTCGGACTGGATAGTGCCCCGGTGCTGGCTCACTCCCTCGGCGCCGGGGTGGCCTGCCTGGTCGCCGCGGCCTGGCCCGAACGCATCGAGCGCCTGGTGCTGATCGACGGTCTGGGGGCCTTGACCACCCCACCTGAAGATACCGCTGGCCAGTTGGGGCGTTCGTTGCGGGCCCAGCGTCGCCGTCGCTCGCGGATTCCTCATTATGCCGATCTGGATACCGCGGTGGCGGCGCGGGTCGCCGGTGGCGCCACCCCGGTGGATGCCGAGACGGTGCGCGACATCGTGGCCAGGAACCTGACCCCCTGCGACGAGGGCGGCCTGCGGCTGCGCACCGACCCGCGCCTGCTGCGCCCCTCCCCCGTGCGGCTGACCGATGACCAGGTCGCGAATCTGCTCGAGGCTATTGCCTGCGAGGTACTGCTGGTCGAAGGGCGTGACGGTATTCTCGGGGAACGTCCACGAGGGGTGGCTTCGCGAGCACGCGTTCGCCGCCTGACCCGTCGCGTGCTGGAGGGCGGACACCATCTTCATGCCTCGCCGCAGCACGCCCCCGCGGTGGCCGATGCCATCGTCGAGGCGTTGTCCGCAACACCTTGATCGAAAAGACGATCTTGGCAGCCAGTCGGTGGATGAGTCTTGGCCGCTGCGCCGTGACAGGCCGCGTAAGCTTTTCCACGGTGGGTTAGTCTAAGCTTATAGACAGGCCTGCGAGTGCGAGGCATGCGCTGTTCAAGCGCTGCCCGCGCGGCCAATCCGCAGCAGGAGGGCATTGCCATGACCGTCTATCGCCACGATTGTCCCCCGGGATCGAGCGGCAAGCGCATTGCGCTGACATTGGGTAGTGGTGGTGCCCGAGGCTATGCCCACATCGGTGTGCTGCAGGAATTGGTCGCCCGCGACTATGAAGTGGTGGCTATCTCGGGGTGCTCCATGGGCGCCCTGGTCGGGGGCATCTTTGCTGCGGGGAAGCTCGAGCCCTACCGTCAGTGGGTCGAGGAGCTGGGCTCCTTCGGCGTACTTCGCCTGCTCGACATGTCGTTCACCTCCATGGGTGCCATGCAGGGCAGGAAGGTGATGAGCAAGATCGAGTCGTTTATCGGTGACGTCGCCATCGAGGACCTGCCCATTCCCTTCACCGCGGTGGCGACCGACCTGATGCGCCAGCGAGAAGTGTGGTTTCAGCGGGGGTCCCTGCTCAAGGCTATCCGTGCCTCCATCGCCATACCCGGGGTCTTCACGCCGGTCGAGGATGGGCCTCGGCTGCTGGTCGATGGCGGTCTGCTCAATCCGCTGCCGATCATCTCCAACGTGTCGGTCCACGCGGACCTGGTGATGGCGGTCAACGTCACCGCCAACAGCCCCAACCTTGTCTCTCTCGAGGAGTTGCTGCCGGTGGAGTGCCCGAGCTGCGATGAGGCCCGGGGCGGTAAAGGTACCAACGGAGAGCGCCGCAGGGGCGATCGACGCGGTGCGCTGATGGCGCGGCGTTTTCAGGAAAGCGCCGAATCGGAGGCCGAAGCCGACCGTGCCGAGCGCGGTAATGCCGCGCTGGGGCGCAAGGACTGGGGGCGGCTGGCCACCATCCTGACCTCCTTCGACATCACCCAGGCCGCGTTGGCGCGCTACAAGGAGGCGGGCTATCCGCCGGACATCCTGGTGGAGATACCCAAGACCGTCTGCGGTTCCTTCGAATTCCACCGTGCCAGGGATCTGATCCGTCTGGGGCGTCACCTGACCTGCCAGGCGCTGGATCGCATCGAGACCTGCGGTATCGTCGAGCAGACCGAAAAGCCAGCAGGCTGACCCAGGGCATCGGCCGCGCCATCTCAACAATACCTCGGTGGCTCAATACACCTTGTGATCGGGCTTCAGGGCGTCTGTCCGCGCCGTCTCAGCAACACGTAAACCGCACCGGTGCCGCCTTCGGCATCGGTGGCAGGGGTTGAGAAAGCGAAGGCCAGAACGCTTGGCCATTCTCCTGAATTTCTAGAGAGCCAGCCGTTGCCGCGGGGGACTCAAGGCGTCTGTCCGCGCCGTCTCAGCAACACGTAAACCGCACCGGTGCCGCCTTCGGCGTCGGTGGCAGGGGTTGAGAAAGCGAAGGCCAGTACGCTTGGCCATTCTCCTGAATTTCTAGAGAGCCAGCCGTTGCCGCGGGGGACTCAAGGCGTCTGTCCGCGCCGTCTCAGCAGCACGTAAACCGCACCGGTGCCGCCTTCGGCGTCGGTGGCCGAACAGAAGGCCAGCACGCTCGGCCATTCTCTCAACCACGCATTGACGTGACTCTTGATCACCGGATAGTCGGCGGTGGCGCCCCAGGCCTTACCGTGGACCACGATCACGCAGCGATGACCACTGGCCACCGAGTCACGCAGAAAGCTCTCGAGTTCCGAGCGAGCCTCCTCGAGGCTGTAGCCGTGCAAGTCCAGACCGCCTTCCCAGCCGATCATCCCGCGCTTCAACTGGCTACGGGTGCGATAGGGCAGGTCGGGAAGGGCAAAGTCCAGATACTCCGATGGGCGTACCGGCTCGACTCGGCCATCCGAGGTGCGCCCGGTGGCCACGTCATCACCCGCGCTGACGGCGGCAGCGCGGCGCGCGGCGGCGGCCTGATCTCGCTGGGCACGGGTGGTCGGACGCGGCTTGCCGGTGTCGGCGCGGTTGTGGCGGATACGACGGACACCTGCCTGCTCCAGGGCCTGGCGAAACGCGCTGATCTCGTCGTCGGGCGGTGGCTGGCGCTGGCTCATGGGGTCCTCGGGTCCGGTAAAAGGGAGGCCCAGTATACCGTGGTGGCCGTGGCAGTGAACCGCCGGCACGGATACAATGCCTTGCGAGTCAGATAGCCATCTATATCGCTATCTCGATCTCTATCTGTATCGCTATCCAGGATCCTGCATCTGCCTTCGCCCCTGGAACGGAAGGGACCTTCGCGTGAAGGTCGTCGAAGGCGGTGATGGTCCATGCGATCCTGGCGCACGCCTCTTCTTGAACCCGATCGACAGGATGCCCTCTTGGCCGACTCTTCCTCCTCTCCGTCCACTTCCAGGTCTTCGACGCTGGCGCTCCCCGACGCTGAATTGGCCGACGGCCTTTTCACCCTGCGCGACTGTCTGCGTTGGGCAACCAGCGAGTTTCACCTGGCGGGGCTGACCTATAGCCACGGCACAGACAGCGCCTGGGACGAGGCGGTGGCCCTGGTGCTTGGCGCCTTGCATCTGCCCTGGAACGTGGACCCCGGCGTGCTGGATGCGCGGCTGCTGCCGATGGAACGCGAGCGCATCGTCGGCCTGGTGCGCGCCAGGATCAGCGACAGGCGGCCCTTGCCCTACCTGCTCGGCGAGGCCTTCTTCGCCGGGCTTGTGTTCAGTGTGGACGAGCGGGTGTTGATTCCGCGCTCGCCGATTGCCGAGTTGATCGAGTCGGGCTTTCAGGCCTGGTTCCCCGAGGAGCCGCCTCGGCGCATCCTCGACCTGTGCACCGGCTCGGGCTGTATCGGCATCGCCTGCGCCGAGTATCTGCCTACCGTCGAGGTGGACCTGTCCGATATCAGCCAGGACGCCCTGGCGGTGGCCCGTGAGAACATCAATCGCCACGACGTAGGCCGGCGCGTGCGCGCGGTGCACAGCGACGTCTTCGATGGCCTGGAAGGTCAGCGCTACGACTTGATCGTGTCCAACCCGCCCTACGTCGATATCCGCGACCTGACCACCATGCCGGAGGAGTTCCGTCATGAGCCGGCTCTGGCGCTGGGGGCGGGCAGCGATGGCCTGGATATCGTCAGACGTATCCTGCGCGAGGCAAGAGCGCACCTCAGCGACCACGGCGTGCTGATCGTCGAGGTCGGCAACTCCGATCATCATCTGGAAGCGGCCTTCCCCGAGGTTCCCTTCCTGTGGCTCGAATTCGAGCGCGGCGGCCAGGGCGTGTTTGCCCTCACCGCCGAAGAACTCGACGCCCATGCGGCGTCCTTTGCACAACAATAGAGGAGCGCCCATGTCCGGCAATACCTTCGGCAAGCTGTTTACCGTCACCACCTTTGGCGAGAGTCACGGGCTTGCGCTCGGCGCCATCGTCGATGGCTGCCCGCCTGGCATCGAGCTCAGCGAGGCCGATCTGCAGGCCGACCTGGATCGTCGCCGTCCAGGCACGTCGCGCCATACCACCCAGCGTCGTGAGCCTGATCAGGTGAAGATCCTGTCGGGCGTGTTCGAGGGGCGCACCACCGGTACCTCGATTGGCCTGTTGATAGAGAACACCGACCAGCGCTCCAAGGACTATTCGAAGATCAAGGACCAGTTCCGGCCGGCCCACGCCGACTACACCTATCACCACAAGTACGGCGAGCGCGACTATCGCGGTGGCGGACGTTCCAGTGCCCGCGAGACCGCCATGCGGGTGGCCGCCGGGGCCATCGCCAAGAAGTACCTGGCGAGCCAGGGCATCGTGGTGCGTGGCTACATGAGTCAGCTGGGCGAGCTGGCCATCGAGTTTCGTGACTGGGAAGCGGTCAACGACAACCCCTTCTTCTGTCCCGACCCCGAACGGGTGCCGGAACTCGAGGCCTACATGGACCAGCTTCGCCGTGACCAGGACTCGGTGGGGGCGAAGATCACCGTCACCGCCGAAGGGCTGCCGCCCGGGCTTGGCGAGCCGGTGTTCGACCGCCTCGATGCCGAGCTGGCCCACGGCCTGATGAGCATCAACGCGGTCAAGGGCGTCGAGATCGGTGACGGCTTTGCCAGCGTGGCCCAGCGTGGCAGCCAGCACCGTGACGAGATGACCCCGGAGGGTTTTCTGTCGAATCATGCCGGTGGCGTTCTGGGAGGCATCTCCAGCGGCCAGACGCTGATCGCTCACCTGGCGCTCAAGCCGACCTCCAGCATCACCATTCCTGGGCGCTCCATCGACGTGGATGGCAACCCGGTGGAGGTGGTGACCAAGGGACGCCACGATCCCTGCGTGGGGATTCGTGCCACGCCCATCGCCGAAGCGATGATGGCGCTGACCCTGATGGACCACCTGCTGCGTCATCGCGCACAGAACAGTGATGTGCGAGTCAGCACACCACGGCTACGCTGAATCGCAGAGCATGACAGGACTGCTACACTCAAGTAACTGTGGCAGGGAAGGTGCAGGATGCAGGCATCTTTGCGCCCGATAGCGCGGGCTACCGGCGCCACACACCGCCATACAAGGATCACGAGGCCAGCATGAAGATCAACGTCGAATTCGATCTGACCCCGGAAGAGTTACGCCAGGCATTGGGGCTTCCCAATATCGAGGCCTTCCAGCAGGACCTGCTCGATCGCATTCATCGGCAGATGGAGTCCGGTGTCGAAGGCTACGATCCGATGAGCCTGATGCAGCCGTTCCTGCAACAGCCGGCGCTGCAGCAGGGACTGTCCCAGGGGCTTGCCAGTTTCGGCAACTATCAGAAGATGATGATGGATATGCTGACCCAGGCCGCCCAGAGCGCCAAGGGTTCTTCTGCCAAGGATGACAAGGCCGAGGAGGCGTCAAGCTCCACGGCGTCGCGGTCCAGTGGGGCGGCCAAGGCCAGCTCGCGCAGCGCCAAGGGCGGCAAGAGTTAGCCAGGTGCTCGTTGATTGCCCGCCAGGGGCCCGCAGGAAAGCGGCCACGGGTATGACGGGGAGGGCAGATTCGCCGATGGCGAGGGTGCGGGGCGTCTTGATGCACAATCGCGCAGGAGGCGACGCCTGTCATGGCGTTGTCACCGAGGGTGTGCCAGACTGAGTTTGTTGCGCTGCAACAACGCTGTCCTCAGCATGCTTCCTGGACGGAGGCGCCCTGCGGACAGTGGCAGCGGATTGCCGAGTGGACAGACACCATCGACACGATTCCAGGAGGTTCGGTCATGCAAGACAAGATGTTCGACAACTTCAACGAGCAGACTCGTCAGTTCTTCGAGCCGATGCGCAAACTCAACTCCCTGATGCTGGACAACATGCAGAAGATGTCCCAGTACCAGATGGAGTCGATGAAGCGCTACAGCCAGATGGGTACCGAGCGCATGCGTGAAGCCACCGCGATCAACGACGCCGAGGGGCTGCGCGACTTCTCTACCCGTCAGGCCGAGATGCTCAACGAACTGTCGGCGCAGATGCTCGAAGATGCCCGCGCCATGAGCGAAATGAGCCTCGAGTTCAAGAGCGAACTGGAGTCGCTGTTTGCCGAGTCCGGCCAGCAGCTTGCCGATCAGGCGACCCAGGCCCGCGACCAGGCGACCGAGGCGGTCGAGAAGGCCACCCAGCAGGTCACCGAGGCAGCCGAAAAGGCCACCCAGCAGGCCAGCCAGGCGACTTCACAGGCTGCCTCCCAGGCCTCGTCTCAGACCAGCAGCGCCAGCAAGTCGACCGGCGGAACCGCCAAGGCGACCTCCAGCCGCAAGCGCACCTGAGCCAAGCGGGTCTGAGGCAGGCGCACCTGAGACAAGAGTACTGTTGGACGTGCCAACGAGTGAGCGGCCGCAGGCGAGTGCAGGCATTGGCGTGAAGCGCCTGCCGCACGACGGTATAGACAGCGGCGGCCGACTCGCCCCCCAACAACGATGACGAAACGAGGGTGGATAGCTGCGACGCCGCGAGGCCGACGGTGGTCCACCCTTTTTTGCAGGGCAGGCCAGAGGAGAACGCAATGGCGGCAGGTGATCAGGCGGCGGACAACCCGGAGGAATGGGGCAACCAGCTATCGGTGCTGGGTGCCGAGTACCAGGCGTTGATGGAAGATTTCCTTTCGCGCATGGTGCCCAATGACGCAGCGGATTCGGTGATGGAGGACATTCGCAACAGCTTCCAGGCCGGTGCCGAATCGCTGATGCGCAATCCCACTCTGCTATGGGAGACCCAGGCCAAGCTGATGCAGGACCAGATGGCGCTGTGGCAACAGGCCATGGCGGCGGCCAGCGGCGGTGCCTTCGAGCCCTTGGTGACGCCGTCCCGCGGCGATCGCCGCTTCAAGGACGAGGCCTGGACCAGCGATCCTGGCTACAACGCCATCATGCAGCAGTATCTGCTGTTCTCGAACACCGTCGAGACTCTGGTGGACAAGCTCGACGATCTGAGCCCCGGCGAGAAGCGTAATCTGTCCTTCTACGCGCGTCAGATGGTCAACGCCATGTCGCCGACCAACTTCGTCTCCACCAATCCCGAAGTCATGCGCAAGACCCTCGAGACCCGGGGCCAGAACCTGGTCGACGGTCTGTCGCGTCTGCGCCAAGACCTGGCCAACTCGGCCGAGGGTCTTAACGTCACCATGACCGATCGCAGCGCCTTCGAGGTCGGTGAAAACATCGCGGTGTCACAAGGCGCGGTGGTGATGGAAAACGAGCTGATCCAGCTGATCCAGTACGCGCCCACCACCGAGAAGGTGTTCAAGACGCCGCTGTTGATCGTGCCACCCTGGATCAACAAGTTTTACGTGCTCGACCTGCGCCCGGAAAACTCGCTGGTGAAGTGGCTGGTGGATCAGGGCCACACCGTGTTCCTGATCTCCTGGCGCAACCCCGGCCCGGAGCAGCGCGATCTGACCTGGGCGGACTACATGCAGCTTGGCCCGATCGCGGCGCTGGACGGTATCGAGCAGGCCACCGGCGAGAAGTCGGCCAACTTCCTGTCCTACTGCATCGGCGGCACCCTGACGGCCTCGACCATGGCCTACCTGACCAGCACCCGGCGCGGGCGCAAGGCCAAGTCGGTGACCTACATGGCGACCTTGCAGGACTTCCGTGACCCCGGCGAGATCGGCGTCTTCCTGAGCGAACCGGTGCTCCAGGGCATCGAAGCCAAGCTCGAGCAGGACGGTTATCTCGACGGTCGCGTCATGGCCTACTCGTTCAACCTGCTGCGGGAGAACGATCTGTTCTGGTCGTTCTACGTCAACAACTACCTGAAGGGTGAGGATCCTGCGGCCTTCGACCTGCTGTACTGGAATACCGACGGCACCAACCTGCCGGCGGGCACCCACGGCTGGTACCTGCGTCACCTGTATCAGGAGAATCAGCTGGTCGAGCCAGGCGGTGTCGAGCTCGACGGCGTCAAGATCGACCTGCGCAAGGTGTCGACGCCGAGTTACTTCATCGCCACCAAGGAAGACCATATCGCCAAGTGGAACAGCAGCTACTACGGCGCGCTGTTGCCCAAGGGCCCGGTGACCTTCGTGCTGGGGGGCTCCGGCCATATCGCTGGCGTGGTCAACCCGCCGCACAAGAACAAGTACGGCTACTGGACCAACGACGAGCTACCCGACAACCACGAAGAGTGGCTGGCCGGGGCCAAGGCCAATGAAGGCTCCTGGTGGCCCCACTGGCAGGAGTGGATGGTCAAGGGTGGCTACGTGGACGCCGACAAGATGGTCGATGCCCGCGAGCCTGGTGGCGGTGAGCTGCCGCTGCTGGAGCCCGCGCCGGGGCGTTTCGTCAAGACCAGCATCCCTGAAGTGCTGGGCGAGGCGGAGGACGACGAGGCCGCCGAGTAACGTTCGTCAGCGTGACAGGCAGGAGGGTATCCGAGGAACGCATCTGGCCCTTGATACCCGCCTGACGCTCGTACACTGATCCCCACTGTTGTAACACGGTTGCAACACAACAACGCCGCGAGGGCGAGCCCTCGCGGCGTTGTCGTTTGTGGTGAATGTCGTTCGCGGCCAGAGCGCCGTCGACGGTCATTGGCTTGCGTCGGCTTGCGTCGGCTTGCGTTGGCTCAGTCCCGCCGGCGCCACAGTGCGCCCGCCAGCAGCATCAGCCCGGCGACGAGCCAGGTGGGCCAGCTACCGGTGCGGGTGAAGGGCGTCAGCCCCTGCATCGGCTGTACCTGACCGTCCAGGCGCGCCGTCTCGAACTGGGGCAGCTGGTCGAGCAGGCGGCCCTGATCGTCGATGATGGCGGTGATGCCATTGCTGGTGGCTCGCATCACGTAGCGGCCGTTTTCCAGGGCGCGCAGCCGGGCCATTTCCAGGTGCTGGTGGGGGCCGATCGAATCGCCAAACCAGCTGTCGTTGGAGACGGTGAGCAGCAGTTCCGAATCACGGGCACGCTCGGCCACCAGGTCGGCGTAGATGATCTCGTAGCAGATGGCGTTGCCGAGGGTGTGACCGGCGGCGGTCATCGGCGGCTGCGTATCCGGTCCCGGCGTCATGGCCGGCATCGGCAGGTCGAAGAAGGCGATGGCGCCCCTGAGCAGGCTTTCCAGTGGCAGGTACTCGCCGAAGGGCACCAGGTGGGCCTTGCGATAGGCGCCACTGGCGTTGCCGTAGGCGCTCACGGCGTTGAAGAAACGCCCGTCGGCGTCGCGCTGAAGGATGCCGGTCAGCAGCGCCGTCTCGGGGGCCAGCGCCGCCTGGGCGCGGGCCATGATCGGCTGGGCCTGGTCCTCGAACATCGGCAGGGCGGCCTCGGGCCAGATAACGATGTCCGGCTCCACCGGGACGGTCGCCTCCAGGTCACCGGTCATGCCCAGATAGGTATTGACCGCCTGGCGCTGGCCTTCTGGCAGCCACTTGATCTCCTGGGGCAGGTTGCCCTGCAACAGAGCCACGTTCAGCGGATCACCGGTGGGCGAGGTCCACTGGTTCGGCAGCAGCCAGGGCAGGCCCCACAGCGCCACCAGCGGCAGGGCGGCCAGCGGTCGTGGCCGCGCGAGCTCCGTCAGCAGCACACCGCTGGCCGCCACCACCAGCGACAGCAGGTAGACGCCGCCCAGGGGCGCCAGCGCCGACAGCGGTGAGTCGACCTGGGTGCTGCCGAGCAGCAGCCAGGGAAAGCCGGTGAACAGCCAGGTCCTGATCCACTCCATCAGTACCCAGAAGCCGACGAAGCCGAGCCCGCCCGCCAGCGCGGTGGGGCGGGCCGGCATCAGGCGACGGAACAGCCCCATCGGCAAGGCGACGAATAGCGCCATGCTGGCCACGAACAGGGCGGTCAGGAAGAACGCCAGCGGTGCGCTGGTGTAGCCATAGTCGTGGATCGATACGTAGACCCAGGAGGCGCCGCTTCCGAACAGTCCGAGGCCGTAACACCAGCCGCGCAGCAGCGCCTGGCGTGCGCCCCGCCGATAGAGACCGGCGTAGACCAGGGCGGCGGCCAGCGGGGCCAGCCACCACCAGGAAAAGGGGGCGGCGGCGAGGGTCGTCAGCCCTCCGGCGATCAGGGCGGCAAGGTAGCCGGCCCTGCCGCCGAGCACTCGCTCGAGCATGGGGTCCATCCTTGGTGTGGGCGAGAAAGGCAAGGCGTCCCCGGGCGGGGACGCACGGGTTCAGTCGTCGGTACGGCTTTCGGGTTCGACCTCGAGCAGCCGGATACGCCGATTGTCGGCGTTGAGCACGGTGAAGCGCCAGCCCCCGATCAGAGTATGTTCGCCGCGCGCCGGCAGGTGGCCGAAACGCTGCATCACCAGTCCTCCCAGGGTATCGAACTCGTCGTCGGAGAAGCGCGTGCCGAAGCGCTCGTTGAAGTCCTCGATGGGGGTCAGGGCACGCACCGCGTAGCGGTCATCGCCCAGCTGGCGGATGTCCTCTTCCTCGTCGGTATCGTGCTCGTCTTCGATGTCGCCGACGATCTCCTCGAGGATGTCCTCGATGGTGACGATCCCGGCGGTGCCGCCGTACTCGTCCACCACCACCGCCATATGGCTGTGGGTGTCGCGGAACTCCTTCAACAGGCTGTTGAGGCGCTTCGACTCGGGTACGAACATGGCAGGGCGCAGGACTTCTTCAAGCTGGAAGGGGCGGTCGTCGCTGGACCCCTGCAGCAACGGCAGCAGGTCCTTTACCAGCAGGATGCCCTTAACCTCGTCGAGGTTCTCGCCGATCACCGGGTAGCGTGAGTGACCGGTCTCGAGAATGATCGGCAGGTAGTCCTCCAGCGGCTGATCGAGCTCCAGGGCGGTGACCTGGGAGCGCGGGATAAGCACCTCCCTGACCTGCTGGTCGCTGATGTTCAGGGCGCCTTCGATGATGGTCATGGCATCCTGCTCAAGCTTCAGGCGGCTGCCCGCCTGGCGCAGGAATTCGCGCAACTCTTCTCGCGAACTGGGTTCGTCACTGTCGCTGGACAGGGCACTGAAGAGTTTGTCGAACCAGGATTTGTTGGGGGCCTGGCTACTCGATCGGTCTTCGCTCATGCGTCGGCTCTCTCGTCCTCGCTACCGGGATCCGGAGATGGGGCCGGCGGGGCGTAAGGGTCGTCAATGCCCAGGCCGGCAAGGATACTGCGCTCGAGGCCTTCCATGAGGTCGGCCTCCTCATCCTCGATATGGTCATGGCCCAGCAAATGCAAGGTGCCGTGCACGACCATATGAGCGTAGTGATCGATCAGCGACTTGTCCTGCTCGCGTGCTTCGCGCACGACCACCGGATGGCAGATCACCAGATCGCCAAGCAGCGGAAGCTCGAGGCCTGGCGGGGCCTCGAAGGGGAATGACAGGACATTGGTCGGGGCATCCTTGCCACGGTAGTCACGGTTGAGGGTCTGGCTCTCGTCGGCGTCGACCAGGCGAATCGTGAGTTCCGACTCCGCCCGTTCGGGGAAGTGGGCCAGCACGGCGTCGACCCAGCGCTCGAGGTCATCGACCTCTGGCAGGTCGCTGGCCTCGCTGGCCACCTGACGGTCCACGCAGGCGCTCATCGGTGGGCGTCTCCGTCACCGTTCATGGACTGTAGACGCTCGGCACGCTCCAGCCGACGCTCTTCGGCACGCGCCTCGCGGCGAGCGCGCTCCTCGGCTTCCTGGTTGGCCTCGAACAGGTCGTAGGCCTCGATGATACGCTGCACCAGCGGGTGGCGAACCACGTCCTTGGCGGCGAAGTGGGTCACCCCGATACCGGCGGTGTCCTTGAGCACATCGAGCACCTGGATCAGGCCGGAGCTCTGGCCCTTGGGCAGGTCGACCTGGGTCACGTCGCCGGTGATCACCGCGGTGGAGCCGAAGCCGATGCGGGTCAGGAACATCTTCATCTGCTCGCGAGTGGTGTTCTGGCTCTCGTCGAGAATGATGAAGGCATTGTTCAGGGTGCGCCCGCGCATGTAGGCCAGCGGCGCGATCTCGATCACCTGGCGCTCGATCAGCTTGGCGACTTGCTCGAAGCCGATCATCTCGTACAGGGCGTCATACAGTGGGCGCAGGTAGGGATCGATCTTCTGGGCAAGGTCACCGGGCAGAAAACCGAGCTTCTCGCCGGCTTCCACCGCCGGGCGCACCAGCAGGATGCGTCGCACCTGCTGCTGGTTGAGCGCTTCCACCGCAGCCGCCACCGCCAGGTAGGTCTTGCCGGTGCCGGCGGGGCCGATGCCGAAGTTGATGTCGTGGTTGCGGATGCTGGTGACGTAGCCCTGCTGATTGAGGCCGCGCGGCTTGATCAGGGTGCGCGGAGTACGAATCAGCACCTCGCCCTCGCCGGCGTCTTCTTCGGCGTCCTCGTCGAGGGCCTCGATGCCGGCTTCCTGCAGGAACAGGTGCACGGTGTCCGGGGTCAGCTCGGTGGCCTCGGCCTCACGATAGAGGTGTTCCACCAGGTTCGCGGCCGCCTTGACGCGAGCGCCGGGGCCGGCCAGCTGGAACATGTTGCCGCGGTTGCGCAGGGTGACGCCGAGCCGGCTTTCGATCAGTTTCAGATGCTCGTCGCGCTGGCCACACAGGTTGGCAAGACGGCGGGGCTCGTTGGGTTCGAGGTTGAGCGTGATGATGCGGTTGGCCTGGGTCGATGGCTGGCTCAAGGCGTGAAGAATCCGTGTTTGGGTGGCTTTGAAGGTTCAGCTTACTGCCCCGGCGTGGGCCAGGGCAATGCTCCGGGTCCTGTGCGTTGGCGATCGTCATGGTGAAACGGCCAAGCCGCCCGTCCCGGAGCAGGGCGAGCCTCAGTAGCGCTCGCCGGAAGCCAGTTCGCCACGCAGCGAGTTGGGCAGGGCCTCGGTGATCTCGACGTCGACGAAGTAGCCGATCAGCTCGGTGGGGTTGGCCGCGCGGAAGTTGACCACCCGGTTGTTCTCGGTGCGTCCGGACAGCTGGCCCGGGTCGCGGGGCGAGAAGCCGCTGACCAGCACACGCTGGGTAGTGCCCACCATGCGCCGACTGATCTGCATCGCCTGCTGGTTGATGCGCTCCTGCAGGATCGCCAGGCGCTGCTTCTTGATCTCCTCCGGGGTCTCGTCGTCAAGCGCCGCCGCCGGCGTGCCCGGGCGAGCGGAGTAGACGAAACTGAAGGACACGTCGAAGCCGATGCGATGGATCAGGTCCATGGTCGCCTCGAAGTCCTCCTCGGTCTCGCCCGGGAAGCCGATGATGAAGTCCGAGGAGAAGCTGATGTCCGGGCGCAGGGCGCGGATGCGCTCCATCTTGTCGACGTACTCTTCGACCGTGTGACCGCGCTTCATCGCCGCCAGGATGCGGTCGGAACCGGCCTGCACCGGCAGGTGAAGGTGGCTGACCAGCTCCGGAATCTCGGCGTAGGCCTCGATCAGGCTGTCACTGAATTCCACCGGGTGCGAGGTGGTGAAGCGGATACGGTCGATGCCGTCGACCGCCGCCACGCAGGCGATCAGTTCGGCCAGATCGATTTCGTCGCCGTCGTCGTTGAGCCCGCGGTAGGCGTTGACGTTCTGGCCCAGCAGATTGATCTCGCGAACGCCCTGGTCGGCCAGGTGGAAAACCTCGTCCATGACCGCCTCGAACGGCCGCGAGACTTCCTCGCCACGGGTGTAGGGCACCACGCAGAAGGTGCAGTACTTGGAGCAGCCTTCCATCACCGAGACGAAGGCGCTGGCGCCGTCGGAGCTGGGCTTGGGCAGGTGATCGAACTTCTCGATCTCGGGGAAGGTGACGTCCACCACCGAGATCTGGTTGTCACGGCTGGCGTCGAGCATGCTCGGCACCCGGTGCAGGGTCTGGGGACCGAACACCATGTCGACGTGGGGGGCGCGCTTGCGAATGGCCTCGCCTTCCTGACTGGCCACGCAGCCACCGACGCCGATCACCAGATCGGGGTTGGACTGCTTGAGCTTCTTCCAGCGACCGAGCTGGTGGAAAACCTTCTCCTGGGCCTTTTCCCGAATCGAACAGGTGTTGAGCAGGATCACGTCCGCGTCCTGTTCGTTGTCGGTCAGTTCCATCTGATGGGAGTCGCCGAGCAGATCCGCCATGCGGGCAGAGTCGTACTCGTTCATCTGGCAGCCGTGGGTCTTGATGAAGAGTTTCTTCGTCATAGCAATATGTCGGGCTCCCGGCCCGATGGGCACCAGGGGTGCCTGGTCACGTGAGTGGTGGTGAATGGGCGCGAGACTGGCGGTCGAACGACCGTGGCGCATGGTGGCGCATTATACGCACCCGGCCCGGGTGGGGCCAGTTTGCCGACGTACCGGCCAGGGACCAGGGCAGGGCGCGCGGAGATCCCGGTGGATCTTGGTCCACCGGCCGGGGTATCCCGGTGAGCCAATGTGATAGTCTTGCGGGCGGATGGGAACGCGGGCTGGCTATTTTATGACCATTTTGTGCCAACCCCAGGTGTCTCGCCCGCAGGACAGCGATGTCCAGCGGTTTTCCCGACACTTGTCCACAGGAGCTGTGGAACGTTTGTCACCCTCCTTGGTCTCATCGCACGTTGCGGCTTGGCAGGAAGCCGGCGCAGCGTCACTCGAGTCGCAACCGAGCCCAGATTAGCCAGGAAAGACGGCATGAAAACGCAATTTCTCAAGACAGTGACCCTGGGCCTCGCCCTGACCGGCGCCGCCCTGCCGGCGATGGCTCAGGACGACGGCACCTCACGGTGGGTGTCGGACGAACTCACCACCTATGTGCGTAGTGGTCCCACCGACGGCTACCGCATCGTCGGCACCTTGACCGCCGGCCAGCCGGTGACCCTGCTGGACACCTCCGGCGACTATTCCCAGGTCCGAAGCGACAGCGGAGACGTGGTCTGGGTCCCCAGCAGCGAACTGCAACAGACCCCCAGCGCCAGCGACCAGCTGCCCAAGCTCGAGGCAAGGGTGGAAGAACTCACCGAGGAGCTCGACGGCATCAACGAAAGCTGGGAAGAGCGCACTCGGACCATGACCGAGACCCTCGAGGTGCGCGAGAGCCGCATCGCCGAACTGGAAGCACGCAATCATGAGCTGGAGAGCGCCTTCAGCGATATCAGCGAGACCAACAAGGACCTCGAGGCTCGCCTGGAGACCCGCAAGGAAGACCTGCTGATGCGCTACTTCATGTACGGCGGGGGCGTCGCCGGGGCGGGCCTGATCGTCGGCCTGATCGTGCCGCACCTGCCGCGGCGTCGGCGCAAGCGCGACCGCTGGTTCTAGCACCCGGGACAGAGAATTCGATGCACGAACACTGGTTGAAACGCTGGGAAGAGGGGCGCATCGGCTTTCATCGCGATAGCGTTCATCCTGCACTGATCCGCCACTGGCCGATGCTCGGGGCGGTTCCCGGGACCAAGGTACTGGTGCCGCTGTGCGGCAAGAGTCTGGACATGCGCTGGCTGGCCGAGCATCAACATCCGGTGCTCGGCATCGAGCTGTCGGAGCGCGCGCTCGAACAGTTTGTGGAAGATGGCCGAGGGGAGGTGTCGCGCTACCAGCAGGACGGTTTCGCGATTCTGCGTCAGGGCAGTATCGAGCTATGGTGCGGTGACTTCTTTCACTTCCATATCGCCCAGGCCTCGGAGATCGGCGCCTTCTATGATCGCGCCGCCCTGATCGCCTTGCCCGAGGCCACCCGCCAGCGCTACGCCTTTCACCTGGCCCAGCTGATACCGCCTGGCGCGCGGGGGCTGCTGGTCAGTCTGAGTCGGAGCGGCGACGACGGTCCGCCGTTCCATGTGGACGGCGCCGAAGTGAGGCGGTTGTTCGACCCCAACTTCATCGTCACCCACCTGGAAGACGGCGAGCCCGAAGCCAATGGCTTTCGTGAGTCGGTCTGGGCGCTGGTACGGCGTGGTCCCACCACCGACGAGTGATTGAGTGCATCAAACCAAAGCGCGCCACCCACAAGGGGCGGCGCGCTGTCGTGTGCCTGCCTGGCCCGCCCCGCGGGGCGGGCGAGCGTCAGCGGGCCAGCAATTGGCCCAGCTCCGGGTCGGCGAAGGCCCGGTTCAGACCGTCGGTGAGCAGGTCGGTGACCATGCGCTGATTGGTTGCCTTGTCCGGCTTCACCGCATAACTCTGCACGCGGCGCGAAGTGTAGGTGCCGGTGTAGGTCTGGCCGTCATTGCTGGCTTCGGCCTCGATGACGCTTTCCAGTCTGGCCTCGTCCACCAGCGGCTGACTCTGGCCGCGTTCATAGCTCAGCTTCTTCAGCGTCAGCGTCAGGCTGGGGCGGCCCGGAGCCGGTTCGGCGGTGGGGCTGAAGCCCATCTCGCGCACCGCCCGCTCCACCTCGGCCTGAAGCCTCGGCACGATCTCGTGGGGGCTGACGCTGATGGTGGCGGTGGAGCTTGCGCTGCCGCTGCGGGTACCGAGCACGTCCGAGGGGCGGTCATCGGCGGCGATGACGGTGACCGCCTGGCCAGAGCCGGAGGCCGGCACGGCCACGCTGCGCTTGGGGTCGGGCTGCAGATGGTGGGGGCTCGAGCAGGCGCTGAGCGCGAGCAGCGCGGTCACACCAGCGGCGCCCAACAGAAGGCGACGAAGCATAGGGGGAACTCCTTGTCGTATTATCGGTAGAAATCGCACCGTAGTGCGCACTCGTCGGACGAGGCTTTGCCTGGACGGGCGATAGTACGTCTATCAGAGGGGGGCGTGCAGCAAAAGTTCCTGGGCTGATCGAAGCGGACAAGGCCCGCCAGGCGGGCGTCTGCGCCGGATTCGCGGCGCTTGGACAGTGGCGCCACCCTTGGCGGCGCTTAGACGGTGGCGCCGGATTCTCGGCGCTTAGACAGTTGCGCCGGATTCTCGGCGCTTGGCACCACTCTTGGCGGATCTATCACCCGACACGTCCGGTTGCTGGCTATCGGGCCGACTGTCTGGATAGTGGTGCCAGTGGCGGGGCAGGGCGTAGACCCGGGAGCCACGGCCAAGTGCCAGGCGTTCGGCGTCGCCATGGCTCAGGGTCGCCATCCAGGGCTCGTCCATCCAGTCGGCGTTCAGCTCGATGCGCACTTCGGCGCCCACCGGGACCACCGCGGTGACCACCGCGGGCAGGTGAGCGTCGGCACTGGGGGCGGCGGCCACCTGTACCTCGTGGGGGCGCAGCAGGATCTCCTGAGGGCCGTCGTCCAGGTCCAGTGTCAGGCGCGCCTCACCGCAGGTCAGCACGCCGCCGCGAACCTCGCCTTCCAGATGATTGACGTCGCCGAGGAATTCGAACACGAAGCGATTGCGCGGTTGACGGTACAGCGTCTCCGGGGTGTCGATCTGCTCGATGCGGCCGTTGCTCATCACCACCACACGGTCAGACAGCTCCAGCGCTTCCTCCTGGTCGTGGGTCACGAACACGCTGGTGAAGCCCAGCTCGTCGTGCAGGTGCCTGAGCCAGCGTCGCAGCTCCTGGCGGACCTTGGCATCGAGTGCCCCGAAGGGTTCATCGAGCAGCAGCACCTCTGGCTTGAGGGCCAGGGCGCGTGCCAGCGAGACACGCTGCTGCTGCCCGCCGGAGAGCTGCGCCGGGAAGCGTTCGGCCAGGTGAGACAGCTGCACCATCTCCAGCAGCTGCATGACCCGGGAGCGGATCTCGCCGCTGGACGGACGCTCGCGGCGGGGCAGCACGGTCAGGCCGAAGGCGACATTGTCGAACACGCTCATATGGCGGAACAGCGCGTAGTGCTGGAACACGAAGCCGATACGCCGGTCACGTACGTGGACATGAGTCACGTCGCGTTCGCCGAACAGAATGCGGCAGTCGGGGTGGTCGTCCGGTGTCTCGAGCCCGGCGATGATCCGCAACAGGGTGGTCTTGCCGGAACCGGACGGACCCAGCAGGCCGATCAGCTCGCCGCTGTTGATGTCCAGGTCGATGGGAGACAGCGCCTGGGAGCGTCCGAAGTGCTTCTGGATATGGTCGAGACGAATGCTCATGTCAGGGCCTCCCGGCGCGTCGCGCGCCATTCGAGCGTGGCCTTGGCGGCCAGGGTAAGCAGGGCGATCAGCGCCAGCAGGGCGGCGCTGGCGAAGGCGCCGACGGTGTTGTAGTCCTGATACAGAAGCTCCACGTGCAGCGGCAGGGTGTTGGTCTCGCCGCGGATGGCCCCGGAGACCACCGAGACCGCGCCGAATTCACCCACCGCCCGGGCGTTGGTCAGGATCACGCCGTAGAGCAGGGCCCAGCGGATATTGGGCAGGGTCACCCGGCGAAACAGCGTAAAGCCGCGTGCGCCGAGGGTTACCGCCGCTTCTTCCTCGCGGGAGCCCTGGGCCTGCATCAGCGGGATCAGCTCCCTGGCGACGAAGGGGCAGGTGACGAAGATGGTCACCAACAGGATGCCGGGCCAGGCGAACATCAACTGGATGTCGTGGGCATCCAGCCAGCCGCCGATCCAGCCGTTGCGGCCGTAGAGCAGCAGGTAGACCAGGCCCGCCACCACCGGCGAGATGGCGAAGGGGATGTCGATCAGTGTCTGCAGAAGGCGCCGTCCGGGGAAGGCGAAGCGGGTCACCAGCCAGGCCAGCATGACTCCGAAGACCAGGTTGACCGGGATCGTCAGCAGGGTGATGAACAGGGTCAGGCCGATCGCCGCCAGGGTGAAGTGATCCGTGACATTGGCGATGAAGGGCCCGACACCCTCGGCCAGGGCCTGGGCGAAGATGGCCAGCAGCGGTAGCAGCAGAAACAGTGCCGAGAGCGTTACCGCCAGCGCGATCAGGCTGCGCCTGAGCCAGGGGGCGTCACCGATTCGTTGCATCAGCCGCGTCCTCCGTGCAGTCGGCGGATAAAGCGTCCCTGCCACAGGTTGATCGCCAGCAGCAGCGCCAGCGAGGTCGCCAGCACCACCGACGCGATGGCCGAGGCCCCCACGTAGTCGTACTCCTGCAGCTTGACGAAGATCATCAGCGAGGTGATCTCGGTCTCGTAGGGCATGTTGCCGGCGATGAAGATCACCGCACCGAATTCGCCCAGGGAGCGCACGAAGGCGAGCCCGGTGCCGGTGACCAGGGCCGGCCACAGGTGGGGCAGGATGACCCGACGAAAGGCCACGCCGTCGCGGGCGCCCAGACTCATGGCGGCTTCGTCGATTTCCGCGGGCAGGTCCTCGAGCACCGGCTGCACCGTGCGCACGACGAAGGGGATGCTGGTGAAGGCCATGGCCAGGGCGATGCCGACCCAGGTGTAGGACACCTGCCAGCCCAGCGGCTCCAGCAACTGTCCCATCCAGCCCTTGGACGAGTAGAGCGTTGCCAGGGTGATGCCGGCGACCGCCGTGGGCAGCGCGAAGGGCAGGTCCATCAGGGCATCGAGCAGGCGCTTGCCGGGGAAGTCGTAGCGCACCAGCACCCAGGCCATCAACAGCCCGAACACGGCGTTGACCAGCGCCGCCACCAGGGCGCCACCGATGGTGGTGACGTAGCTTGCCACCACGCGGGGTTCACTGATGATGAACCAGTACTCGGACAGCGACAGCCCCTTGAGCTGGCCGACCAGGCCGGTCAGCGGCAGCAGCAGTACCAGCGAGACGAAGGTGAGGCTGATGCCCAGAGACAGGCCGAAGCCCGGCAGCACGCGGCGCCGGGCGGATCGGGCAAAGGGCAGGGAGATGGCCTTGTGCATGGGATAGGTCGCTTGCCTTGACGATCAGCGACGCTGCAGCTGGTCCAGCTCGCCGCCGCTCTTGAAGTGGGTGTCCATGGCGCTGTCCCAGCCACCGAACACGTCCTGGACCTCGAACAGCTCGGTCTCGGGGAAGCTATCGGCGAACTCTTCCTTCACCGCTTCGTTGTGGACGCGGTAGTTGAAGCCTGCCAGCTGGCGCTGGGCCTCCTCGCTGTAGAGGTAGTCGAGGTAGGCACGGGCGAGCTCGAGGTTGCCGTTGCGCTCGGCGTTCTCCTCGACCACCGCCACCGGGAACTCGGCGAGGATGCTGACCGGCGGCACGATGACGTCGTATTCGTCGCTGCCGTACTCGTCACGGATATTGTTGACCTCGGACTCGAAGCTGATCAGCACGTCGCCGATGCCACGTTCGATGAAGCTGGTGGTGGCGCCGCGACCGCCGGTGTCAAACACCTTCACATTGCCGAGGAAGTCGCTCATGAACTCGCGCACCTGGTCCTCGTCGCCGTCGAAGTTGCGCTCGGCGGCACCCCAGGCGGCCAGGTAGGTATAGCGGCCGTTACCGGACGTCTTGGGGTTGGGGAACACCAGTTCGACACCCTCGGCGGCCAGGTCTTCCCAGCTCTCGATACCCTGGGGGTTGCCCTTGCGCACCAGGAAGGCGGTGGTGGAGTAGTAAGGCGAGGCATTGTTGGGCAACTGGCTCTGCCAGTCTTCCGCGACCAGGCCGGCATCGGCCAGTACCTGGACGTCGGTGACCTGGTTGTAGGTCACCACGTCGGCCTTCAGGCCCTGCAGGATGGCGCGGGCCTGGGCGGAAGAGCCGCCGTGGGACTGCTTGATGGTCAGCTCACCGTCATTCTCTGCCTGCCAGTGCTGCTGAAACGCCGGGTTGATGGCGGCGAACAGCTCGCGGGCGATGTCATAGGACGAGTTGAGCAGCTCCTTGTCCTCGGCCATTACCGGCGAGGCCATGGCACCGCCGAGGCCGGCGGCCAGGGACAGGGACAGGGCGGTACGGCGCAGGATCGGGGGAAGCTTCATGTCGGGGTTCCTTGACGTCGGGGGTGGGCCGGGGAAATCGGCGGATCGCAACGAAGGCTAAGGCTAATTTTAAGGAATTACAATCCTGTTTGTTAAAACTGTTTGGAATATAAGATGTCGCAACGCGCATACTATAGACGACTGCAACCGGACGAATCGGCAGAAGACGTGGAGGAAGATCGCTGATGCGGGCGGGACCAACTGCTAGAATGCCGCTTTTCGTCGAGCCCTTGTGGCCTCCACCATGACTCTCTCCTCGGATGACTCCATGAACGACTTCCTGATCGCGCCTTCGATCCTGTCCGCTGACTTCGCCCGCCTGGGAGAAGAGGTCGACAACGTGCTGGCATCGGGTGCCGATATCGTCCACTTCGACGTAATGGACAATCACTACGTGCCTAACCTGACCATCGGGCCGATGGTCTGTGAGGCGCTGCGCAAGCATGGCGTCACCGCGCCCATCGACGCCCACCTGATGGTCAAGCCCGTGGATCGACTGATCGGTGACTTCATCGATGCCGGTGCCAGCTACATCACCTTCCACCCCGAGGCCTCCGAACATATCGATCGCTCGCTGCAGCTGATTCGTGACGGCGGCTGCAAGGCGGGACTGGTGTTCAACCCGGCGACGCCACTGTCCTACCTGGACTACGTGATGGACAAGGTCGACATGGTGCTGCTGATGAGCGTCAATCCGGGCTTCGGCGGGCAGTCGTTCATCCCGGCGACGCTCGACAAGCTGCGCCAGGCGCGTGCGCGCATCGACGCCAGCGGACGGGATATTCGTCTGCAGGTGGATGGTGGCGTGAAGGTAGACAATATCGCCGAGATCGCGCGCGCCGGGGCGGACACCTTCGTCGCGGGCTCCGCGGTGTTCGGCGCGCGTCGCGACGAGGACCCCCACGGCTACGACAGCATCATCGCCGACTTTCGCTCGCGCCTGGCCTCTACGCGGTGATTGGCGATTCGGACTATGCTGGCTCAGGCAAGCCGGGCTTAGGCGAGCCGGGCTTGGATGAGCCGGGCTTAGTCGAGCCTGTCTCAGATGAGCCTGTCTCAGGCGAGCCAGTACCCGAGCTGCCGGCGGCGGCAACGACGACGTGGTACCTGTATATCGTCGAGACGGCGGCCGGGGCGCTTTATACCGGCATAACCACCGATGTCGCCAGGCGTGTCGAACAACACCGCAGCGGCAAGGGCGCCAAGGCGCTGCGTGGCAAGGGCCCGCTGACGCTTCGCCATCAGGAGCCGGTCGGCACGCGAGGTGACGCCAGCCGGCTGGAAATCGCCGTCAAGCGCATGTCGGTGCGTCGCAAGCGCCAGTGGCTGGCGGCGCGCATCAGCACTGACGAAGCGAGGGCGGTGGTTGAGCAGGATCGTACTTCGATAACGAAAACGACATACAAGGAGAGGTAGATGGAGTTCCTGCAAAAGCTGGACGTGGAGGCCCTGATCGAGTTTGCCTCGACCACCGGGCTGCAGTTTCTGATCAATCTGGTCGCCGCGGCGGCGATCTTCATCATCGGGCGCTGGGTGGCCAAGGCGGTACACCGGGTGGTGGTCAAGGGCATGCAGCGTGCCGACGTCGAACCCCTGCTGGTCAAGTTCCTCGGCAACATCCTGTATGCCTTGCTGCTGACCTTCGTGATCCTGGCCGCCATCAGCCGGATCGGTATCCAGACCGCCTCGTTGATCGCGGTGATCGGTGCCGCCGGTCTGGCGGTGGGTCTGGCCCTGCAGGGGTCGCTGGCCAACTTCGCCGCCGGGGTCATGGTCATCATCTTCCGCCCCTACCGGATCGGCGACTACGTGGAGGCCGGTGGGGTCAGCGGCACCGTCGAGGATGTGCAGATCATCAGCACCGAGCTGAGCACACCGGACAATCGCAAGATCATCGTGCCCAACGGCCAGATGATGAGCGGTGCCGTGGTCAACTATTCTGCCCACGCCACTCGTCGGGTCGATCTGACGGTGGGGGTCGGCTATGACGACGACATCGATACCGTGCGTCGGGTGCTGGAGAGCGTGGTCGCCGACGACCCTCGCGTGCTCAGCGAACCGGCGCCGAATATCCGCATGAATGCCATGGGCGACTCCTCCATCACCTGGATCGTGCGGCCCTGGGTGCAGGCATCCGACTACTGGGACGTCTACTGGGAGATGACCGAGGAGATCAAGCGTCGCTTCGATCGCGAAGGCATCAGCATTCCCTTTCCCCAGCGTGACGTGCACCTCTATCACCACGCCAAGGACGAGTCCCAGGCCAACGCCTGAGCAGGATGTGGTGCTGTCGATGACGACAAGCAAGAGAAGCTGCCCTGGGGCAGCCTCTCTTGCTGTGAACGTGCGTGCGATGTCTGCCAGGGGAGTGCGGGCAGGGACTAGGCTCTGTCCGAAAAGTCGACGAGTGCAGGCACTTTTCAGACGAGCCCTAGTGCAGCTTTAGCCTGGGCTTGAGGAAGCGGTTAAGCCCATCGACCACCACCATCATCGCGGTCTTGACCGTGCCGTGGATGGCGCGCTGGTGCATGCGGTAGAGCGAGGCGTAGAAGAAGCGCGCCAGGTTACCCTCGATGAACAGACTACGGGCCGAGGCGGCGCGCATCAGGCTGCCGATGGCGTCGAAGTGGGCCAGCGAAATCAGCGAGCCTCGGTCGCGGAAGACAAATTCCTTGAGCGGCTTGCCGTCGACCACGGCACATAGGTTGCGGTAGAGCACGCCGGCCTGTTGGTGGGCGGCCTGGGCCCTGGGTGGCACCACCGTGCCGTCTTCCTGGGGGCAGCTTGCGCAGTCGCCGAAGGCGAAGATGCGCGGGTCATCGATGCTCTGCATGGTGGCGGCCACCTTGACCCTGTTGTTGCGCTCCACCTCCAGCCCCAGTTCTGCCAGGAAGGCCGGAGCCTTGATGCCGGCGGCCCACACCCCCAGGTCGATCTCGATGGCGTCATCGTCGGTGGTGTGGATGGCGCGCTCGTCGACCATGGTCACCCGGGTGTCCACATGGACCTTGACCCCCAGGTTCTCGAGTTCCTTGTGCACCGCGCCGCTGATGCGGTCCGGCAGCGCCGGCAGCACCTTGGGTGCGGCCTCGATCAGGTGGACCCGCAGGTGCTCGCGGCCCAGCGCGGTAAAGCCGTAGCTCTTGAGCATGCGCGAGGCGTCGTGCAACTCGGCGGCCAGTTCGACGCCGGTGGCCCCGGCCCCGATGATGCCCACGGTAATGCAGGGATCCTGATCCTCGAGCCGGGTGCTGTAGCGCATGAAGGTATTGAGCAGTGCCTGGCGAAAGCCTTCGGCCTGGGCGGGGCTGTCGAGGAAGTGGCAGTGGTCCGCCACGCCTTTCGTGCCGAAGTCGTTGCTGACGCTGCCGACCGCCAGTACCAGGTGATCGTAGTCGAGACGCCGCGCCGGCAGGATCTCGTTGCCCTCGTCATCGACGATGGGGGCCAGGGTCAGTTGGCGGGACTCGCGATCCAGATCGCACAGGGTGCCGCGCTGGAAGCGGTAGCCATTGGCCGCCGAGTGGGCCTGATAGGAAATCTCGTCGAGGCCCGAGTCGAGGACGCCGGTGGCGACCTCATGCAACAGCGGTTTCCAGATGTGGGTCGAATTGCGATCGACCAGCACGATGTCGGCCTTGTCCTTCTTGCCGAGCCGTCGTCCCAGGCGCGTGACCAGCTCAAGGCCGCCGGCGCCGCCGCCGACAACCACGATGGTGGGTTTGCTCATGATGAGCTCCAGAAAAAAGGTGGAGCGCCATCATAGACAGATAAGTGCTTGGCTGACCACGGCGCTTGCGCCAGAATGTGCGCCGCGCATAGATATTCCAATTTCGGCATAGTCGAGGAGACGGCCTATGGGTGACGCCCTGGAGGGGGTGCTGTTGGTGGCCTTCGATCTGGATGGCACCCTGATCGATTCGGTCCCGGACCTGGCAGCGGCGGTGGATGCCGCCTTGATCGACGTCGAACTGGCGCCGGCAGGCGAAGCCAGGGTGCGCGACTGGGTCGGCAATGGTGCCTGGGTGCTGCTGGAACGTGCCCTGACCGATGCACTGGGCGAGGCCCCCAGCGAGGTGCTGTTGAAGACCGCCCACGAGCGCTTCCTCGAGCACTACCATCGTCGGCCCTGCGACAGGACGAGGCTCTATCCGGGGGTGACGGAGACCTTGAAGCGGCTGTTCGGGCGGGGTCTGATCCTGTGTCTGGTCACCAACAAGCCCGAGGCCTTCATCCACCCGATCCTCGAGCACCTGGGTATCGATGGCTTCTTTTCCGCCTGCCTCGGTGGCGACACCCTGCCTCGTCGCAAGCCTGATCCCATGCCGCTGCGGCACCTGTCCCAGCAGTTCGACGTCTGTCCCTCGTACTGTCTTATGGTGGGCGACTCCCGTCACGATGTCGCGGCGGGCAAGGCCGCCGGTTTCCGTACCGTGGCGGTGCCTTACGGCTACAATCACGGCGAGCCGATCAGCCTGAGCGAGCCGGATCTGGTGGTTGAATCGCTGGAACAACTCGTTTAGGGTTTTTTGGCATGACACTATCGTTAGCGTCATGCCGATAAATCCTCGCTATTGCAGGCCTTGCCAGGCGCCCGTCACAGGGAATCCCGTCGTGTGGAATCCTCGAGCGCGGCGCCCGGGTCTCGCGGTAGCGGTCTGTCACTCGTTGGCTTCATTCATTCGTTTCGCTGGTGGACTGCCCATGGCCCAGCCTTGCTTCTCCTCGATGTCCTGTCCGCATCTGTCTGCGTCGCTGCCTACGACGTCCTGCGGTTGGC
This sequence comes from Halomonas sp. DP1Y21-3, assembly GCF_019801245.1. NCBI lineage: Bacteria > Pseudomonadati > Pseudomonadota > Gammaproteobacteria > Oceanospirillales > Halomonadaceae > Halomonas > Halomonas sp. DP1Y21-3. The sequence continues at coordinate 424,610 of NZ_JAHVJM010000001.1, read as the reverse complement.
GATGGTGACCGTTACTCCGTTCTTGTCGTTGTCACTTTCGTCTCTTGAATTGAGGATCTGGGCATGATGACCCCCGAGCGTTTCGACGAGCTGGCCCAGGCCGGCTACAACCGTATTCCCATCACCCGCGAGATGATGGCCGACCTGGACACGCCGCTGTCCACCTATCTGAAACTGGCCGATCAACCCTGGACCTTTCTGCTCGAGTCGGTGACCGGCGGCGAGAAGTGGGGGCGTTACTCGATCATCGGTCTGCCCTGTCGCGAACGCATCGAGGTGCGGGGCTATCAGGTTCAGCATATTGTCGATGGTGACGTGACCGGCGCCACCGAAGTGGAAGATCCGCTGGCCTGGATCGAGGAGTTTCAGTGTCGCTTCAAGGTGCCGGTGCTCGACAACCAGCCGATCTTCGACGGCGGACTGGTGGGCTACTTCGGCTACGACACGATCCGCTATATCGAGCCGCGCCTGGCCGGTGTGGAGAAGGACGACCCCATCGGGGTGCCGGACATCCTGTTGATGGTGTGCGATGAGCTGGTGGTGTTCGACAACCTTTATGGGCGTCTGACCCTGTGGACCCACGCCGATCCTTCCACGCCCTCGGCCTACAGCGCCGCCCAGGCCCGGCTGAGCGCCCTGGAAGACGCCCTGCGCAGCCCGCTGTCGGTGGCCTCGCGAGTGCCCGGTGACGCGCGCCCGGCGGTGGAGGAGGGGCACTTCACCTCCGGCTTCACCGAAGAGGGCTTCAAGTCGGCAGTGGAAAGGATCAAGGAGTACGTGCTGGCGGGCGACGTGATGCAGTGCGTGCCGTCCCAGCGCATGTCGATCGAGTTCCAGGCCGAGCCGCTGGACCTGTATCGGGCTCTTCGCAGCCTCAATCCGTCGCCCTACATGTTCTTCTTCAACCTTGACGACCACCATGTGGTGGGTGCCTCGCCGGAGATCCTGACCCGCCTGGAGGATGGCATGGTGACGGTGCGTCCGATCGCCGGCACCCGGGTGCGCGGCAAGACCGAGGCGGAGGACAAGGCGCTGGAGGAGGACCTGCTTGCCGACCCCAAGGAAGTCGCCGAGCACCTGATGCTGATCGATCTGGGCCGCAATGACGTCGGCCGCATCTCCGAGACCGGCAGCGTCGAGGTGACCGATCAGATGGCCATCGAGCGCTACTCCCACGTCATGCACATCGTCTCCAACGTCACCGGCAAGCTGAAGCCGGGCTACAGCGCCATGGACGTGCTGCGCGCCACCTTCCCGGCGGGCACCCTGTCCGGAGCGCCCAAGATCCGCGCGATGGAGATCATCGACGAGGTCGAACCGGTCAAGCGCGGCGTCTACTCCGGGGCCGTCGGCTACCTGTCCTGGCATGGCAACATGGACACCGCCATCGCCATCCGCACCGCGGTGATCAAGGACGGTCAGCTGCACGTCCAGTGTGGCGCCGGCGTGGTGGCGGACTCGGTGCCCCAGTCCGAGTGGGACGAGACCCTGAACAAGGGGCGTGCGCTGTTTCGTGCCGTGGCCATGGCCGAGCAGGGACTGCGCTGAGTTCGGCCTGACATCCGCTTGACAGCCATGACCACGACACACACTATAAGCCCATGATGAATATGACCTCCGCACCGTCCCGTGATCGCCAGCAGTGGTGGCGCCCCTTCGACTGAAGCGGGCGGAGGAACCCTGAGCGCCGGGGTGTCGCGGACCACGGTCTGGACAACGACGGTCAGGACAGCGAAAGTGCCGCCCGCGAGGCGGCATTTTTGTGTGTGGGTCGTCTCGCTGGGTGAAGCCCAATATTGAATCCTGGAGCCACCATGATCTTGATGCTCGATAACTGATAGCGCCTTCCATCAGTATCCGCTTCTTTCCGTACGCTCCCTGCAATCCCTTGCTGTTAAACCCCTTTCTCTCCAGTACGCTCCAACCCCATCCGTATGCATCCGAGCAATATGTGAGTAAGATCGTGAGTAACGCCATTCCTTACTCACAACATTATGCCGATATCCGACACCAAGGCGCGGAACGCCAAGCCGCGCGAGAAGCTCTACCGTATCGCCGATGGGCATGGCCTGTGCCTCGAGGTACGACCATCGGGCCGTAAGGTCTGGCGTCTCAGGTATCGCCTGGACGGCAAGGCCAACATGTGGACCATCGGAGACTATCCTCAGGTCAAGCTCGGCCCAGCCCGTGAACAGCGCGACTGGGGACGGGAACTGATCGCCCAGGGCGTTCATCCTCGCCACCAGGTTGAGCGCGACAAGCAGTCCCGAAAAGACGTTCAGGCTCTGACGTTCCGCAGCGTTGCTGAGGAGTGGATCGCGAAGCGTTCTGGTGACTGGTCGCTGTACTACGCGGGGCAGGTCCGGAAAGGCCTAGATGATGACATCTATCCGGCGTTCGGTGATAAGCCGATCCGCGAGGTACAGGCAGCTGATGTGCTCGAGCTTATGCGAGAGGTTGAGAAGCGTGGGGCACCCTCTGTCGCTCTGCTGTTACGTCAGTGGACCAGCGCTATCTTTCGCTACGGCATCATCAACCTTCAGGCCGACACGGACCCTGCCTCGTTCATCAAGGGCGCAGTGACTCGGCCCAAGGTCAAGCATGCCAGGGCACTACCGGAACGAGAGCTACGCTTTCTCCTGGGCCAGCTTGAGGTGTTCGGCGGATACCGCACTACGCGCCTTGCCATCGAGCTTTTGCTGCTGACGATGGTGCGCACCGTTGAGCTTCGCCGTGGGCGCTGGGCGGACATCGATTTGGACGCTGCGATTTGGCGCATTCCTGAAGCTGACATGAAGATGCGTCGGCCTCATCTGGTGCCGTTATCCCGTCAGGCTGTGGAAAAGCTGAAGGAGCTGAAAGAGTACACAGGGGGAGGGGAGTTGTTGCTGCCCGGTATGAAGAACCCGCGCGCACCGATCCATCATACGACGATCAACCAAGCGCTGTTCCGAATGGGCTTTGGGGAAGGGAAGTTTGCGGCCCATGGCTTCCGGGCGACAGCCTCAACCGTACTCAACGAGCAAGGCTGGAACCCGGACGCGATCGAGCGACAGTTGGCCCACGCGCCATCGAACCGGACGCGCGCAAGCTACAACCACGCTCAGCACATGGACGAGAGGAAGGAAATGATGCAGTGGTGGGCGGACTATCTGGATCGGCTGAGGGACAGCAGGGAGGCAAACGGAGCAGGCTAGGATGCCTTCTCCCATTCAGCAGTGATCCACTCGTCAATCTCGGACTCGAGCCAGAGCCGCTTGCCGAGGACCAGCTTCCCGGGAGGGAATCCGCCGTTGGCGATCCAATCGTAGATTTTGCTCTTCTTGAACCCGATCTTGCGCTCAAGCTCGGGGAGAGGAAGCAGTCGGTCTTGAGGCATGTTGTCCTCCTTCCAAGTCAGTGCCTAAGGTATGTGCGGTAGTTATCGTGTGTTCAGTGGTGTTGGTGATGCCTATGTATCCGCGGCTTCTGAATCGCTACCTCTGTCGCTATCCCGACAAAGCCGCTTCCACTTTTGCTCGACGGCCCCGCAGTCGCAGGGCAGTCCCGGCCCAGATAGCGGACTCCACCCAGGCACGGATGAGCAATGCTCATGATGCTGTAACTGGCACTCTCGCAGTATCTGCCTGGTCGCGGGGAAGTCGAGCATATCGGTACGTACTTTCTTGACGTCAGCTCCTAGGGTTTCGTGTGGTTGCCGTCTCTACGCGGGTAAAAAGGCGTCAATTTATCCAGCAATCCCTCGGAAAAATTGGGTGCTTGGCTCGGCGTTGGCCTGACGAGGCTTGCTCGTATCCTTTGTGGCGGGGTTGTGATGGCGTACTCTCGAGAGGGCTAAGCGTCATGGATAGCCTGGTATTGCGGAAAGTTTGAAAGGCCTAAACTTTGCGCAGTCGCGCTGAATCGTGCCCGGGAGTCTGCGGGGATCGCTTGACCCACCCCTACAACATCCACGCATGCATACCGATAGACCATGCCCTATTGCAGCACTGAGGCGACAGTAGACGTGATGGCAGCATCGTATGATTTTTTGGTCGATCACTGGATGGGAGGTAATGTAAATTGTTGGTCGGTTAGGATAGCGTACATCGTAGCTTGTTCGTTTTTTTAAATAAAGTTACTGAAAGGTTGTTGATTGTTACAGGAGGGGGTTATGAGCAAATCCAAGAATCTGGCAGACGAGCTTTTTCCAGAGCCAGACCTATATGACTCGGAAGAAGTTTTGGATATTCCTCCGAACCAGAGGAAATTGCATACCGAGTCTTACGACTACTCAATATCTACAATATATGAATATCTGAAAAGTGAACACATCTATATACCGCGCTATCAAAGGTCTTATGTTTGGGATAGAAGTCAGGCCTCCAAGCTGATTGAGTCTCTTGTTATACAGTGCCCAATTCCTATTTTATATCTAGAGCAATCTTATGATTCGAGGTTTTCAGTTATAGATGGAAATCAGCGCCTAACAAGTATTAAACTTTTTCTTAATGATGAGTTTTCCCTAAAGGGCTTGACAGCTTATCCAGAGCTGGACGGTTTATTTTGGTCAGATTTGGATCCTCGTATACAGCGCCATATAAAAAATAGAACTTTGCGTTGTATCGCAATACTTCCTGATACGCACCCTCAAATTAAGTTTGACGTTTTTGAGAGATTGAATACAGGGTCGGTTAAGCTTAATTCTCAAGAACTTAGGCATGGTATATACCACGGGCCTTTGATTGATAAAGTGGAAAAATTAGCTAAGTCCGCGAAATGGAAAGAAGTTACCAGAATAAAAGCAGACAAAAGAATGCGTCGCTCAGAATTGGTGCTTAGATACTTAGCAATGGCGAATGACTTGGAGAGTTATTTTAAACCACTGACAGGTTTTTTGAACCAGTTTGCAGAGAAATATCAGTTTGCATCAAGTGAAACCTTAGAAAAGTTTGAGGATGACTTTACACAAGCTGTTGAAAAGATTCATACGCTTTATGGTGATCTTTCGTTTAGGCCTTTTAACCATGAGTTTAAGGCGCAGAATGCAATAAATACAGCGCTGTTAGATGCTCAGATGATTGCAGTGCACCGTCTCGAAAGGCCACTTCATAGCTTTAGTCAGAGAGAACGTGAAAAGCTATGGAAAGCTACTGCCGATTTGTTTGATGAGCGTGACTTTTCTATGACCATTGGTGCGGGCACTAGCTCTAGATCGTCAGTTTTAGGAAGGATCGAAAAATTTTCGGTTTTTTTGAATGAACAGCTAGGCTGAGCACTATGCCTTATTCAAAGAGTGATTCAAGAAAAACATTTGATGACCGCCTTCGTAACCTAAAAAAAACCTGTCGAATAGCTGATGTAAAAAAGTCAAACACCCCATCAGATGTTAAAGATTTGGTGATGCATGCGGCTATATTCGAAACGTCTGCGGCCTTAGAGGAATATGTAAAAAGTTTTATAGAAGATTATGAATATAGACTTATCAATTGCAATGTGGCCATCAAGAAGTTGTCGCAGAATACTCGTTCTTTCTTGCTTCTGAATTCTACAAGCCAAGCTGTTGGCATGTATGTTTATGAAAAGAACGAAAAAGGTGCGATAAATAAAATTGATGTGGAGGGAGAGTGTTTTGATGCAATTCATGGAGATATGCCGTACAAAGCAAGTGTGAATTTGAAGAGGCTTGTGTATGGGAAAAAATACCCAACTGTCGAAAACTGGAGGTCTTTGTTTTACAGGTTCGGTTTAGATGGCTTTGAATCCAAGGTTGATCCAATTATAAAAGGATCTTCGAAAAATATAATGCAGTCATTTAACGATGTCAGAACAGCAATTGCACATGAGACTCCCCCAAGCCTAACTATGCTTGATACTCGTGATCATATAGAGAGTGTGGAAAAGTTAATAAGAGGGGTAGATAGAGTACTTTATTCACATGTGTGCAAACATACTGGAGCTATGACTTGGCCTGGCTGATTTTGTGCGTGTCTGGTGTTTGGCATGGCACTATTGGCGCAAGAAGGACAGGCAAAATCTCGGGTCCTTCTTGCCGCAGCTAGGCATTGGGCTCTCCCGGCTTTTATGGGCTATCAGATACTGTAACGACCGGCGTGCTTGTAGATTTACGCTGCCTTGCGGCGTCGCTTCGCGGCGTCGCTTCGCGGCGTCGATACGGCCAATGGTCATGCGTGGCCAAGAGAGCCAGAGAGGGTCACCAAGAGCGCATCGGAGCGCCTTGATCTCAATGCCAATGTCATGGGCTAGTGTGGTCCGAGACAGGCGGCGATCTCGGTATTCCCGAGCGATGGTCGCCAGGGAGCGATCATGTCTGGCTTCGAAGTTCCGTATGGCTTGTGCGCTACTGTGCGCGGGCTGTTCAAGACCGCGCTCTTGGGCTCGGGTCTTCACTGCATCGCGTGAGTGTCCGACGCGACGAGCAATCTCCGTCACGGGCACGCCAGCGGGGTAATCTCGATCAAGGGTTGCCAGTGCGTGGGTTGTCCACTCCTTCCATGTCCTGGGCATAACGGCCTCCACGGTAGGGGCCCCGTAGGACCCGTTATCGTCAGGGTGTGAAGCTGCCCAGCAAGCACTCGAGCTCGGGCAGCGCCTCCTCGATGCGGCTGGCGAACTCACCAGCGATCTCCTGCTCGTTGGCATCGAGGGCCATTGCGCGCAGCCGGAAACCAGGTCCGCCCTTGGTCAGACTGGCGACGCGCATCTCAAGGTTGCGCTCAGTCAGCTCCTCGTAGGGCGCAATGCGCCAGGTGATTACCGCCGGCAATCGCTCGGCATTTTTCACCGTGACCTTGCTCATCACTCCGACCTGGGAGCTGTGCTCCTGCTTCTCGCTGTCGATGCTGGTCAGGTCGTCGATGGATACCTTGCGAAAGGCGTTGACCACCTTGCCACGCTCAAGGACTTCACCCTTGCTATTGGTGAAGGTCATCAGGTGACCCCAGTCCTCGAGCAGCTCAACCATGCCCTCCTGGTCGAAGGTGCTGCCGTTGGCGCGGTGGAAAGCGATGAACTCTGGCGTCTTGGGTAGCGACAGCGTGGCCGTGTGGTCACAGTGCCCCGGAGCATCACTGCTGCCGATGTCGAGGTAGCAGCGTGCCGCCATGTCGTCGCGGTCGATGAAGACTGGAGTCTTTGTTGCGGCGCGCTCGCCGAGATAGCGGGTGAAGTCGCCAAGCCCCTTGGTCGAGAACTTTCCGCGAAATCGCCGGCGATGATCTTGGTACTTCTCCAGATCCGCCATCTGGAAGTCACTGCCGAGCACCAGCGCGTTGCCGTTGGCCACTTCAGTGCCGGTCTTGTGTGACTGCTCAAGATGCTGCAAGGCGTCTTTGGTCAGGCTCACTGGTCGCTCTCCTTGTGCTGCTGCTGGGAAGACTTGCGGTGATGGTGGCCGATCATGTCGAGCTGGTTTTTCGGCTCAAGGGACATCTCGCCACCTTGGTTGACGTACATCACCGTCTCGGTGGTGTGGTCTTCGGCGGTGGCGCCATGCGCCGTGGGCACCTTGAAAGACAGCTTGTGGATCACGCCCACTTGGCTGCCAGAGCCGATGTTCTCGATGCTCAGGTCCAAGGTCACCTTGGCCTTCTTCTTCGGGTTGTCGGTGGCCGCTGCCGCGGCGTGGCTGAGAATGACGCCAAGGCGTTCAGCCAAGACGCCGCCATCCAGGTCCTCGAAGAACCTGGTTACATCGGTGGGGTGTGACATTGAGGTAGCCCTCGTCGGGTCGGTAGGAAGGAGCCGAGCGGCCCCTGGTGGGTGGTCAGGCAGCCTTGAGTGAGGCCATTGCGTCGCTGTAGCCGCTCCAGTTGTCCACGCCGGCATCCAGCAGGGCGTAGAGACGAGATTGGTCGGCGAGCAGCACCTCGTATTCCTTCTTCGTGATCTCGACCGTCTCCGGCTTAGCCAGCCGGCTGCCGCGCTGGAAATTATCGGCAGCCTGGGCGATGCGGCTGGTGTCGATCGGCTCCCGGTAGCCGGGCTCGCCCTTGCTCGGGCTGTGGGTCTGGATGGCCGGTTCGTCCACGGCCGGCGCTGGCGATTCGTCACGCGCCTTCCGCTCGGCTTCGGCCTTCGCCTTGGCTTCCTCCTCCTGGTGGATACGCTCGCGCTCGGCGTCGAGCTGCTTCTGCTCTTCGGCCTTGCGGTCGGCGATGCGCGCCTTCATGAGGTTTCGGATGTCGTCAGGCTGCCTCTGAATGATTTGCTTCCAGTCGCTGAACAGGAAGCCGTACTCGCCCTGCTCCTGCTCGAGCAGCTCCCGGTTGCTGCTGAGCTGCTGGGCCAGTTGCTGGCACTCGACCTTGGCCCGGGCTACCTCGTCATCGGCCGCAGACTGTAGGGTGGCGATGGTCTTCTTACCCTTCATGGCGCCGGCGACGTTGAGGCTGTGCTGCGGCTCCACCGGGCAATCCAGTTTTGCCAAGAAATCGTCAAAGGCCTGGTGCGCTTTCTGCTGGATCTCTAGTCGGCGGTTCTCTTTCTCCGCCTTCACCAGCTTGTCGAGATGCAGCCGCTTCTGGCGCATGGTCTCGCGTAACTCATCAATGGTGCTGAACAGCTCGGCGATGCTAGCGGTCTGTTCCAGGGCGGCCTGCTTGCTGGCCTCCAGCTGCTTCTCGCCCTTCTGCAGAAACTTGACCGTTTCGCTGGCGTCGGCGAAGTCCTGATCGGTGGTCAGCGTGGTCTTGATGCCTTTGATCATGGCCATGGCCCGCGCCTTGAACTGCGGCAGGTTGCTGGCCTTGACCATGCCGGTCAGGTCGATCTTGAGCACCGGCAGGGCCTCGGGCGCCTCGCCCTGGGGCGCGACAACCTGCTCGGTAGGCTGATAGGCCTCGAGGTCTGCTCTGAACTGCTCCCAACCAGCAACAAGCTGACTGGCATGGAAATCATCGAGAGTGACCCAGGTGCTGACAGTGTTTTCCTCGGTGCCGTCCGTGACCATGTAGAGCCACTTTTCTGCACCGCTCACCACCAGCTGCTGAACCACCTGCCAGTAGTCCTCTTGCGGCACCTCCCCCGAACTCACAACCTCAGCCTTCGCAGCGTTCCACTGTTTACACTCCCAGCCGACGTCCTCAAGCATCGTGATGCCATCGAACGAGGCCAGCAGAGCGCCGTCATCAGACACCGCAGTGACCGGGTACAGCTCCTCGCCAACGATGCGCTCCGCGATGGGGCGAGCCGAGGCCTCGATGCGGTGGCCCTTGTCGAGCACGTTCTTCTGGAACCACGCACTGAACTCCTGCTCTGAGCCGGTAGCCTTCATGTGCAGCAGCTCGTTGCGCTTCACGTTCTTCGAGCAGGCCATCATGATCGAGGCTTCGCTGGCAGTGAAATACCGGGAACGGTAGGCGCACCACTCGTCGCTACACTGAACCAATTCGATGATCTTCATGCTGCTACCTCCAAGATCTGCTGTTTCTGCTCATTAGTGAGTTGGGCTTTGCTAGTGAGGAAGCCGATGACCTGTTCCGGCGTTCGCTTACCCGCCTCAATGGCGGCTTGCCAGGTCGGAAAGTTGTCTTCGAATTGCTCGGCCGGATAGAAGGGCAGGGTCTCCGGCTCCTCCTTCTGCGGCGTGACGTCGCGCTCCAGATTGGTGCTGCGGTATCGGTCTGCCTCGTCCTCATCGATGATCCCCGACAGGCCAAAGGCATAGCGAGCGCATTGGATGGTGGCCTTGTGACGCAACATGCGAACCGGCCACTTCTTCCACGGCTCCGACTTCCCGGATTGGTCGCGACACTCATTGAGGTACTCGGTGACCTCGGTGGCCCGGCTGCGATCCTTGCGGAAGATCCGGCAGGTGATTGCCAGCAGATTGCCCTGGTTGTCGAGACGATCGTCGAATTCCATGCCGTCGAATTGCGGATGCGTGTTGATGATCTTCAGCCAGCCGTCGATGCTGACGATCGGCTGGATAGCCCCGCGGTTGTTAAAGGCGTAGATTTCCTTGGCCAGTGGGTTGAGCCGGTACTCGTTGGCGATGGACATGAAGACCATCAGCTCCTCGTGGGTGACCTGCTGCTGGCCGCCCTTGGCCTTCATGAGTGTCTGCGTCATGAGGTTATGAACGGTATCGGGATCGACGCTTAGGCGTGTCGCCATCATCCGGAACGGCGTCTGCTGCCCCGGATGCTGGTGGACTTGTGCGGGTTGGTTCATCGGGGGATACTCCTCGCTGATTCATGTCGTGTGGATCATCCAGCCCGCCACCAGCTCCACCTGGTGACGGGCTTTTTCATGCGGCTCTGTTTTGCAGGGCGAGGTACTCCTCGAGCAGACGATCGTCGTCCGCTTCAACAAGCTTGGCCTCGAGCCACGGTGCATGGCGCCTTCGGCGGTCGAGGATCCGATACTCGAACTCACCCGTTTCCGGCGGCTCGGCGTCGCCAAACCCCCAGCCAGTGATGCGCATCGGTGTCGGCTTGCTGTAATGCGTCACCTCGCATCGACAAGGGATGCCGGCGACATGCGTCAGGAAACTCATGCGGCCTCCTTACTGCGATGCTCGGCGATGAACTGGGCCAAACGATCTCGCAGTCCGGGGAAGTGATGCTCTTCGCTGGCGTGAAGGAAAAGCCAGTCCTCATGCGTTGGCTCGACGCCAAGGGGGACCAGTCGAACCTGTACCTGTAGTGACTGATAGCCGTTTTCGCCGAACGACCTTGTGGTACTAGCGGTCAGTCCGCACTGGCGTGGAACCTCCGCTGCCAGCTCCTCGATTTCAGTGATCAACTGTTTCATCGGTCATCTCCTGAATCATTTGGCGTGTCGCTGCCGGCATGTCGTCGTGAGCCACTTTCTCGACGGTCAGCCGGTAGGCCTTGCCGTTGATGAGGAACAGCTCTGAAGCCTTGTTACGGCCGTGTTCTATGAGCATGTGGTGGACCACGCCGTACTGAGCTTCAGGCCGAGTCATTGGGGGAGGGGAGATAGCCGTCATGTCACCTCCGAAGTTGAAGACGAGGCTCTGACAAGCCGGCGCGGCGACTGTGGTAGTCGGCAAGGCGTCTGGCGTTTTCCCTTTCCTCTGGGCTGCTGGCGGTTCGTGGATCGAAAGGGCGGCTACCAATCACCGGGGGAGAAGGCTTGGTGATGGTGATGCCTCGGGCACGCTGCTGAGCGCGCATTTCCATGAGCACTGGATTGCGGTTCATGTGGGCCTCTTAATAGTGACGATGCGCGGTGCGGCGATACCCTCCTGGGCGGCGGCGAGTTTCGCTGCTTTTCGACTGGGGTAGGGTGATCCAGGTAGGTCGCATCTCGGGACCATGCGGCCTTGGCGAACCTGCTGGACCAGATATCGAGCGCTCATTCCCAGGCCTCGCGGAGTTGGCGGGCCAGCTGCATGTCTCGCAACTTCTGATCAATGTGTCGGCGGCGCGCGTAGCGGTCAGCGCCGCGCTGATCGTTCTGAATGCGTCGTTCGTTCTTGGTGATCGGCTGCATGACAATCTCCAGCGTGAAGCGCAGCTCGCCCAAGGCGAGCCCGCAGGAAGAAAAAAGCCCGCGCGGTGGCGGGCAATACGCAGGGAACCTGAAAGCCTTTTTGGGTGAGACGTCTAGTACATGTGCATTAAACGACTAAATGGTAATTGGCTTATGTCGTTGCTAATGCGAGTTTTAGATTTGCCCATAGCGGCTTTGACAAAAAAACTTGATATACGCAAGGGAAAAACCAATGAAGAGGATGCTAATAGCCTTTCTGGCGAGTGTTGTTGTCTCGCTGTCACTTGCTCATGCTGACCAACCTTCATCCACTGATGAGCTAGGGATGACATTTACCCAAGAGGTGCAATTCGAAGGTGAATGTCCCGAAGTTGAAGAGTTCACTTCGCTGAGTCCATCCGAGGTAATGTTGGCCCAGGGTTGCTGCAGAGTTTGTCGGCAAGGTAAAGCATGCGGTAACAGCTGTATTAGCCGTAGCTACACATGCCACCAACCCCCGGGGTGTGCCTGCAACGGATAGTAAGTTGGCGCCTGAATGATCACTTCAAGCGAGTCGTCCTCAGGCGCCGTCGTATATGACTGGCAACCAGTCATTATCGGATGGGCTCTGCCGTGGCAGAGCCCGGAATCCTGCCGTGGCAGAGCCCGGAATCCTGCCGTGGCAGAGCCCGGAATCCTGCCGGTACTGACCCCGGCGTGGTCTTCAATCGAGCGGCTGCGCTACAGCCGGTGCCACCCGCGTCAGGTTCTAACCTCTCGGTGTGCGCCTGACGCCCCGCTTGGGACTCTCGAAGGCACGCCTCGCGGACGTGGATGCATTGGCCCAAGCACCGGGGGATCTCGCGTTGTTAAAGAGCTTGGCCCTTGGAGGGCCTGAACCGGCTGCGCCGGGTAGAATGGGCGGCGTGCCGTTCGATGTGATTAAATATCACGCAATGTGTTTTATTCGTCAACCACGAATCGTGATAATTTTCGCAAAGTAACCGCAAAGCACTGAAAATCAAACAATAAAAAACCCGCCACTGTGGGCGGGTTCAGGAGGGCTTGGCGGGGCTACCTATCCATGTCGAAGGTTCGGTACTCGCCTGTATCGTAGTCGTAGATCTCTACCTCGACCGAGTTGCCCCGGCTGTTGATTCGGTCCACTTCGCCGTAGCGGTATTCACTTGCTTCCCAGTCGTAGTACTCGATCTCTTCGCCTGGTCGCACAAGGTTGCCCGACTCGATAGTGATATCGCTGCTGGTCTCCCAGTCGAAGCCGTCCCAGGCGACGGCCTGCCCGATGATTGCGCTACTGCCAATGGCCAAGACAGTGGTGGCGGCGAGTGTGGTTATCAGTTTCCGCATGCTTCATCCCTGCTCGATGAATGGAAGCATGATTATAGCAAGGTCAATGCTGGCGGCTGGATCAGGCAAAGAGTGTTCAGGCTCATTGATGGATGTGAGTTATAGAAAGTTTTCTACCCAGAACACCCGGCCGATGACCTTGGGTGCGTCGGGATCGGCCACGGCATAGACCTCCTCGGGATACTCGTCAGCGTTGTCGCTGACTACTCGCATGCGTCCAAGCGGCATGCGGTACAGGCGCTTTACGCGGAGCATGCCGCCATGATCCAGCGCAAAAATCTTCCCGTCCTGAATGCCGCGACTGCCCTTGTCGATACCTAGGGTGGCGCCGTCATTGATCACCGGCATCATCGAGTCGCCCTTGGCTACTGCCAGAGCAGCGTTCTCAGGATGCACGCCTGCGCGCATGAGCCGGGGCAGACTGAAGCGCTCCTGGGCTCCGTGGTTCTCAATGACCTGGGTACAGCCGTCGCCAGCGGAAAATTCTACTTCGCGAAAGACGGGCAGCATCACCTCGTCAGGACGAAGTGGTTCGTTGCCTTCGATGATCTCTGTATTGAGCATCTCAAGCTCCTCATGATGGCTAGGGGTGCGGGGCTTAAACTCAGCAACGTTGCCTCCACCACCATCATTACCGGTCCATAGCCAGCTTTCACTGACTCCTAGAGCCTTGGCTAGCAGCGCCACATCCCCGCTCTTAGGCTCGCGAAGACCTCGCTCGTAATTGGAGACGCGTCCCTGTGAAGCCCACCTGCAGGCCCTCGCTAGCTCGGGCTGGGTCATGCCTGCCCGTTGTCTAGCCTGCTTGATGCGGCTGCCGATCGTCGATCCTGGCACCTGAACCTCTTCGCTGATGTATGCACTGCCTCAGGAGTGAGGGGCTCGTGACATGTTTCGTGTCTTGTCATCCGTATTATCAACACGCTATGTGTTAGCCGCACTCGACGTTTTGTGGTTGTTAAAACCACAAAACGTGATATTGTGATTGAAAACACAGTGAGGCGATGGCATGGACATTCGTTCCCTCCGCACCAGGGCAGGCATGACTCAGAGAGAGCTGGGTGAAGCCTGCGGCCTTGGGCAATCAACCATTGGCAACTACGAAGCGGGCATTCGTGCACCGAGTCTCGAGGTTGCCCAGAAGATTATCGAGGTAATCCAGTCCCGAGGCGTCGATGTGTCCATTCAAGACCTCTTCACGACGGCTGATGCCGCATAACCCTCCTGTTTTCCGCCTGCCTGTGAAGGCCGCGGCATCCCTGAAGCAACCAAAGGAACTGCCCACATGCTTTCACACCTCAGTGACCGCCGTTGTAAACCAGAAGGCGAACACTTGCAGCACCTCGTCAAACCTCGCTTCACCGATGACGAGTTCGAGCGGATCCAGGCAGAAGCGGCCATGCGCCACGGTGGTCGGCTAGCACCCCTGGTGCACGAGGCCACGATGCTCGGTCTAGACGTTATGCGTAAGCGCCGCGAAGCCCTCCTGGCCAGGCTGGCCAACGGTGAAACACCGCCGGCGGACGAACTTCAGGAGCTCGAGTGCCTGCTGGCTGAGATGGCCGAACGCCAGCTCTCTGCCAACAGCATCAATCAATCTCAGTCGGCCTGACAGGGCCAAGGAGTCCGCGATGATCAGTCGCGATTCATTGACGCGAGTCTTCGAGCGCATGTCGCCCGAGTCTCAGGAAGCTGCCAAGGCCGCGGCACAAGCACGGCGAATTAGCGTGGAAGACGTGGTGCTTGAAGCATGTCTCAACGACGTACAGGGGCAGTTGTACGCCCTGCGTCGCCGAGTTCCTGCGCTCAGGGTGGTGGAGGGGGGCCGGGCGTGAGCTCGGTCGTTCAGATACGAGGACCTATAAGGGCAAGTGGGTGCCTGGCCGGGGGTGGCTACCCCGACCAGGACTTTTGGAGTCACTTCGAGCGACGAACAACGATCACCAGTGCTGCTATCGCGGAGATCGTCTGTGCGACGTCGATAGTGACCGCCAGGTTCAGGTGCATTTCCACGGGAAATACTCCGTGTCAGCGACCTGAGGCCTCAGGTCTTTTGAAGACCTGCATTTGTATAGCGCTTTGCCAAGCGCTCGCTGATATCGCGCTAGCAACGAGGGATCAGCAGGCGGGCAAGCAGCGGTTGATTCCGGGGTTCACGCCACCGCATTGGGGGTGGCCCTTGGCCAACGCCATGGGATGGCGAGAGCCGAAACGCTCCGGATTGCAGAGCCCTTTCGCCACCTTGCGATCGGTGACAGCTAGGGGTCGCAGCCCTAGCCGAGCCAGAGTAGCGGGAGTCGGGGAGAGGGGAAACACAACTAAGGCAGCAAAAAGAAAGCCCCGGCGGGCTGTAGGGGCCATGTGCCGGGGCTCAGAGAGGATTCCAGTATGACCGATACAGCCGAGATTATCCAGTTCCCCGACCGTCGTGACGACGGCCAATCGCCAGGCCCTGAGAGGACCGGCAGGAGCATTCAGGTGGAAGACGGATACACCCGAACAGCCAACGCTCTCGTGGAGGCATTTGCACGTTCACCGCTGACAAGCCGTGAGGCTCGTGTGATTCGTGTCATCGAGCGCATGACCTATGGCTGGAACAAGTCTGAAGACTGGATCGCCGCATCCGTGTTCAGCGAGATGACCGGCCTGTCCGAGGGTAAGTGTTCCGAGACGCTTAATGGCCTTCTCCGCAAGCGCGTGCTGATCCGCAGTGGTGGCGGACAAAGCCCGGTACGCATCAACAAGGCCATCGAGGAGTGGGACTTCTCTGCTCAGAAGGCGAGAGTTACCCCAAAACGGAAGGCCACTCCAACTTGGGGAAAGATTCCCCAAAATGGGGTAACTAAGTCACCCCAAAATGGGGAAACACCGAAAGACAGTAAAGACATACCCCCTCTCCCTTCGGTCGAGGGGGAAGGAGTTTCGGCCGAAACCAACCTGAATTCCGACCCGGTAGGGTCGAAGCCGGAGACGGCTCCCCAGAAGCCCAAGACTCAGCCGAACAGGCTCGACCTGAGCAACCTGCCTGCCGAGGTGTCAGCCGAGGCCGTCCAGGGCTTCATCGAACACCGCAAGGCGCTCAAGAAGCCCCTGACCCAGAGGGCGCTGAACCTGAACGTCAACGAGGCGCTCCGCGCCGCCAAGAGTATTCCCGGCCTAACGCCTGACCAGGCGCTGGACGAGGCTGTGCTCGCTGGTTGGCAGGGCGTGAAGGCCGACTGGCTGGCTCGTCGGCTGGGCAGCCAGCAGCAACGCCCCGGCAGTGGGATGAATCAAGCCGAGCGGCTGCACGCCGCCAACCAGCAGGCCATCCGCGAGGCCGTGGCTCGCCGCCAGAACCGCCCGGATGACGTGGGCGACCTGCTCGACGCCGAGGGAGGGCACTGGTGATGACTGAGCACGACTTCGAGAAGTTCGCCGAGGTGTGGAGCCAGGCGCAGGAGATCTACAACCGCAGCGTCACGCCGGGAACCATCGAGCTGGTGTTTCGCGCCCTCGAGCAGCTCGAGCTCGACGAGATCCAGCGCGCACTGACCCTGCACATCCAGAGCCCGGACACCGGCCAGTTCCCGCCGAAGCCCGGCGACGTGATCAAGTTCGCCCGGGGCGACAGCCAGAGCCGAACCCTGCAGGCCTGGGCCAAGGTCGAGCGAGCGATCCGCAGCGTGGGGCACTACCGGGATGTCGCGTTCGACGACCCGCTGATCCATGCCGCCATCGAGCGCATCGGCGGCTGGCCCAAGGTGGCCATGGTGGACAGCGAGAAGGACATGGTGTGGCTCCGCCAACGCTTCGAGGCGCAGTACCGGGCCTATGCCGTGCACCGCCCCGAGGGCTGGCCGGCGTTCCTGGCGGGCGCCGCCACCCAGCAGAACGTCCAGATCGGGCAGCACACCCGCGGCGTTCTGCCCGGCAAGGACATTGCCGTGATCGGCAACCAGCAGCGCGCTTTGCGAGTGATGGAAGGAGGGCGCCAAGGATTGGCGAACGGCACCCAGGTGCAGCGCATTACCGACGACAGCCTGGCTGGGGTGATCGAGCACATGAAGATCAAGCAACAGGGAGCGGCGTAGCCATGGGAACTGTGACCAAACTGACCCCGCGTCGCGGGCGTTGTATCGATAATCCCGCCACTCAGATCGGGCGCGTGTACCTGGTGATGAGTGACGCCACCTACTGGATGCAGCTGCACGAGATCGGTGACGCCATTCTGGCTCGTTTCGGCCAGATGGATAGTCACGCCGGAATATCTGCACGCATCCGTGAGCTGCGCTCCTTGGGCCAGACGGTTGTCAGCCGTGAGGTGAAAGGCCCGGGGACCGCGAGACCGCATGAGTACCGCCTGTTGTCCGCCTGGGGCGGCGAGGACGGTGCTGCGTGAAGCGGCTGCCCAAGCGCTACGTTGTCAGCTTTTCCACTATCGAGGAAAGCCTCGCCGCTCTGGCGCGGTTGCCCCGCATCCTGACAGAGGCTCACCAGCGCTGGCCGAAAGTTCGCTTCGTGGTGGAAGAGCAACCTGATCAGCGGAGTATTCCGCAGAACGCTTTGCAATGGCGGTGGTGTGCAGATGCGGAAAAGCAGGGAGATCAATCAGCAGAGGACTACCAGGCCTTCTGCAAGCTCCACTTCGGGATCCCCATTTTGCGCCGGGATAGCGAGCAATACCGAGAGGCCTACGATCGGATCATCAAACCACTGCCCTACGAACAGAAGCTCGAGCTGATGAAGGCGCCCTTCGAGTGGCCGGTGACACGGGCGATGACCAAGAAGCAGCTTACCGAGCACTTGGACCAGGTGTGGCAGCACTTCACCTCACTCGGCTTCCAGCTTACTGATCCTGGTTTGCAGGGCATTGGTGCTGACCAATACCGGGAGGCCGCATGAATAGCTTTGCCATTTTGGTCTGTGCCGCGGTACTGGCAACGACAGCGGTTGGCGTAATGGCCTGTCAGGCTCGCCGCATCGACCGTAGACAGGGGCGAGAAGCTGTCCGAGACCTGCTGCGAAGAGCCACACAGGAGAGGCAACAATGATCCCGAAGCTGGAGCCCTACCGCTCCCGCCAGTGGCTGGCCAACGTCCACCAGCTCGACCAGTGCGTCCTCTGCGGCGCCTGGGGCATTCAGGCAGCACACCGCAACGAGGGTAGGGGGATGGGGCAGAAATCGAGTGATTGCCTAACAGCCGCACTTTGCCCGCGTTGCCACCATGAAATCGACAACGGTAAGGACCTGAACAAGAACGAGCGCCGCGCGCGTATGGACCGCGCCATTGTGCTGACGATTGACCAGCTTGCCCGCCGGGGGCTCTTGGAGGCCGTGAAATGATGATGATCAGCAGTCCCGCCGGGCGCCGCCTGGCCAGGGCCAAGGCAGAGATCGACCGTATCGAGTCCACTGTCCTCAATGGAGTCCACGTAAAGGAGTGCGAACAGGCGGTTGAAGAGTACGAAGCAGCAGCGGATGCAGTAGCCAATGAGCTGATCGCTCACCGCTTTCACGAAATGGATGGGGAGGACTGATGCAGATCTTCATTC
The DNA here is from genome assembly GCF_019801245.1 of Halomonas sp. DP1Y21-3. Taxonomy (NCBI): domain Bacteria; kingdom Pseudomonadati; phylum Pseudomonadota; class Gammaproteobacteria; order Oceanospirillales; family Halomonadaceae; genus Halomonas; species Halomonas sp. DP1Y21-3. The sequence continues at coordinate 406,268 of NZ_JAHVJM010000001.1, read as the reverse complement.
CGTACCTGGCATCCAGCACCAACGTTGGTACTCGCCAGCACTGGAGTAAGCGCAAGCGTGAGGTGGATGCCTGTCACCTGATCGTCCGCAACGCTGTGAATCGGGCCGGCCTCACCCCTGTTGCGTGTCAGGTAGATCTGACGTTCACGCCCAGGCTTGGGAAGGGTATCCGGCGCCGGGATACCAGCAACTACAGCCTGAGCATGAAACACCTGGAGGATGGGCTGGTTGCCGCCGGGATCATTCCAGACGACCGCGGGGAGTTCGTTCGCAGAGTGATCCTGGAGCCACCGGTGATCGACCGGAGGGCTGAGACCGGCACATGGGTGGAGATTATCCCTGTTGAGCCCAAAGGGGGCCCCGATACGGGGCAGCAGCGCATCCGGTTCAGGACCGCAGCCTGATGGAGTACGGGCAAAAGCCGGAAGGCATGCAGGCCAATCAATGGACCGTCGAGTGTCAGTGCCGACACGTCGCCCGTGAAATGCAGAAAGGAAACACCAAGAGTGAGCGGCTGGCCATCTTCCAGCGTTGGTCAAATGCCTTGCCAGCCGTGACAGAGCAGCGCGTGAGAGGGATATGGAAAGACGGCGTCCCGATGCCGAAGGAAACGAATCGGGGAAACGGGAAACGATTTGGGAAACGGTAGGAAACGGAGAGATCCAATGCGATACCTGAGTGCACGCCAGATGATCTTTGACGCCTATCAGGCGCAGCAGGGCAGTGTGATGGCTGGGGCGACGGAAATAGCCCAGCTTGGGGCTCGAGTTCAGACGACACAGAAGAGCAACAACGACTGGCGCATCGTCCACGGCCTTGAGGCCGGCGCCGTGATGAGCCGGGTCGAATCGCTTCCATCTCACCTGGCGGCGCTGGCTCGGTACTGCTTCGGCCCGTTCACTCGTGAAGAGCTGGATGAGGACCGGGAGACGGTTGAACTGGCCTTGTACCGACAACTCCTGGCCGATGGCGTCCGATTGCCTGGGCAGGGGAAGGGCAAGCCCACCGCGCAGCAGCTCAAGACACTCCGGTATCTGTGTGCGGCGGCCCTCTATCATCACAGCGAGACGACCTGGCCATATCGGCATTCAGGGTTGCCAACGCCGCAGGCGGTTCAGCGTTGGCTCATTGAAGAACGTGGTACCAGGATGGATGTACACCGCTGGTCGAGATTAGGGAGATCCTGTTGGGGCGATATTTGGAGGTCGTCGTTGGAGCGCATCGATGCATGGGAAGCTGCTGCTCTAGGACCTATCGCTTCTTTAACGGCACCATCCTGCGCCGCCTAGCTCTCAGAGCTCCCGTCTTGGAACTCCATTGCTTTGGAGCCCGCTTTCCAGACAGTCGAATCGATTCCATACCCATTCTCGCGTGTGCTGAAGAGCGAAATCTGGCTGGTCGCCGCTTCGTAGAGCCCGGTCAGCCAAGATGATTTGCTCCGCAAGTCTTATGCACCATTCGCTGGCGTATTCAGCTTCATCAAGAAGGATGGGGTCCTTCCTGCCTGTAGTCACGCTGTGGCACGCTCGGTTCCACCACTTGCGCAGCCGGTTAAGTTCGTCTCGTAGTTCGGGGTCGTGAATGCTCTCGCAATGGTACATAGAGCCATGCAAGGTACCAGTGACTACCGCTCGGTCTATCTCCGCCATGATTTATGCCTCCTTCGACCAAATTCAGCTTTATATCAGTCTTGCCTTGTGGGCACGAATCGCCTACTCTTTCCCCAGCATCGACACTTGCGCCCTGGCTTCCGAGCCGGGGCGTTTTCGTTTCAGCAGTCGGGACAGATGGTTAAGTCGCCGGGCTCATAACTCGGAGATAACAGGTTCGACTCCAGCGGCTGCTTCCACATTGCAAGGCCCTGCCAGGTGACTGGCGGGGCCTTTCTGTTTCTCCCCCGCCGTGAGGCGCCGGAGTTCTTTCTTCTCTCACGCCGTGAGGCGCCGGAGTTCTTTTTTCTCTCACGCCGTGAGGCGCCGGAGACCTTTTATGCCACGGATCACACGCGAAGCCGCTGGCGGGCTCAATGTCTGCGCCTTTTTGGACATGCTTGCCGTGTCCGAGATTGGCGAGGCCATGCTGGCAACGTCCAATGACGGCTATGACGTTCTCGTGGGCTCGCTGCCCGGATCGATGCGGCTGTTCAGCGATTACAGCGATCATCCGCTGCCTCGAGGACATGCCATTGAGTACCGGCCTGGCCTGTGGTCCACCGCTGCTGGACGCTATCAGATTCTGTCTCGGTATTGGCCACATTACAGGGATCAGCTCAGTCTGCCCGATTTCGGACCAGAGAGTCAGGATCGCTACGCTATCCAGCAGGTCAAGGAGCAGCGGGCACTACCTCTCATCCAAGGCGGAGAGTTTGTTCAGGCCGTAGACCGCTGTCGCAACATATGGGCGTCACTGCCTGGTGCGGGGTACGGCCAGCACGAGAACTCACTGGAGAAGCTCGCAGCGGCCTACGTCGCTGCTGGTGGGCGGATGGCCGGTGATTCCCTGCACTGGTACGACGAAGTAGTCAGGGAGCGCGCTTCATGAGTCAGCTGGTTTCAGACCTCTTGGCTGCCGCCCATGTGCCCATCGGTATGTACATCGTCTACCGCTGTATCGTTGCGCTGAGAGTGACCCATGACGGCCAGTCACGCTTTGCGATTGAGTGCGTCCTGGGCATCGCCGCCGCAGTGATTGCTCTGCGCCTTACCGACTACACCATTCCGCTTGAGGGAGAAGCACGATACGTCACCTGGCGCGCCCTGGTGTCGCTCGCAATGCTGTCCTTTCTGCCTCTCATCAACGCCCTGGCGAGGTCAGATCGGCGACAAGACGACTGAGGTGAGCCATGCCAGACCCGATGCTGATGGCCTGGCTGGCCGTCCGGGGGTTCATCGCAGAGCCGCCGGTGAGCGCCGCAATCGCCGCAATGATCATGGCGGCGCTGAAGTTGTTGGGCTCACTACCTCCAAGACCGCCACGCAAGTGGCTGGAAGTCCCAATGGTTGGCCTTGCCTCCTACGGCATGGTGCCTATCTCGATCACCCTGGGGGCAGATCCATCGTGGGCTGCCGGAATCGGTGCCGGGATAGGGTACGTCGGGATGGTAAAGCTCGAGAATCGGCTGGACCGCTGGCTGGGCGTCAAGGGTGACAAGAAATGACTTCAACCGAATATAAGGCGCTCACCACGGAGGCTCGGCGCTATCGACGGCTCTACCGAGGTTTCCTCTGGTCCTTTGTCTTGGCATCGGGATTCGCCGTTGCCCAGACATTCGACAAGGCGGCGATCCGCGAGGACTACGCCGACACCGTGGCCGCCTACCGTGCCGCTGTTTACGGGCTGACCTACGCGCTGAGCGAGGAGCAGGCCAAGGCTGGCGGGTTCGAGGCTGAAGCCAACGACCATGAGCAGAAGCTCGACAATGAGCGTGGCTATGCCTGGAACCTTCGCCAAGAGATCAAGCGCCTTGAGCACGAGCTACAGCAGTGCCAGGCAACACAGACGATGATCACTAGCCCTGGCTGGACGGGCAGCACCTCGATCATCCCGGAGGACAGTCGATGAACTGGAGATCAGCCGTTGAAGAAGTCGCCAAGTACGCGCCTGCCGTGGCCACTGCACTTGGCGGTCCTGCTGTGGGTGGTGCTGCAACTGGTGCCGCCCTTATGGTCACTTCTGCGCTGGGCATCGAAAACGATCCTGCTGCACTGGTGGCAGCGACACAGGATCCTGCCAAGCGTGCTGAGCTGGTCCGCCTCAACAACGAGCATCGCCAGGCATTGGAGGCAATGCGCCTCGAGGCTGAGAAAGCCGCTGCCGCCGAGCAGACGGCTCGACTAACCGAGACACAGCGCACCATGCGCGCCGAACTGGAGCACGAGGGCTGGTTCAAGAGCGGATGGCGGCCTGCCCTGGGCTGGGTGTTCGCCTTCTCCCTGGGCACCCTGTCCGCCGTAATGGCCTACACCATTGCGATCGACCCCACGGTCGTGGGTGATCCCGAGTTCACCGGCATGCTGATCTGGCTGTTCGTGACCATGGGGGCCGCCCTAGGCATCAACGTTCGCCAACGCACGGTAGACAAAGCGCTCGAGCGAGGCCAGCAGCCCCGCACGTTCATGGACGCAATCACGACGAGGTGAGAAATGGAAAAGGAGTACGTCAATCCTCACAGTCCTGCGCCTCGCTCTGCTCCTCGAAGAAGCAGTCCATGAAGAACATGCAGTACCACAAAAACGAAAATGCCCGAGCCGAGTTTTCCCTGGTGTCGTAGTCCAAGGATTCGCCGTGGAGGACCATGTGCCGGTTGATGATGTGTTCGGGGGGAGGCGTCTCTCTGCGCTGTTTTTCGCTCGCCATCATTGGCTGGTCATGTCGGAAGAAAGGCAGCAGCGCCTCACCCAAGAACTTATCGCTCTCATACTCGGATTGAGCGATTTTCAGCATCTTCTTTTTTGATGGGCCCCAAACAGGAGCGTCATAGGCGTGTGCTGCATGTCCATCCGCCTGAATAAGAAACATGGGGGCTGAGAGGCTGTAGAGGCCATTTTTGTGTGCGTGAATCGCATCTTTGATGAGCTTCCCTCGCCCTTCGTGTAGGGCGGCTTCGCCCTCATCGAGGAAGCGATCCATAACGCTTTCGAAGTGCTCGGCAATCTCCAAGTCGGCTTTTTCGTGGCCCTCATTGTCGTATGAAAGGCGGTAGTTCTGCACTTGTTGGAATGTGGCGCCAATGCTGATGGATGAAAAGTCAGGGAACCAACCGTTCTGCGAAAGCAGATGGAAGTCAGTGCTTTCTGTATTTTCGAGCTCTTCCAGTCGCTTCAGTATGTCTATGAAGCTATCCGGTAGGGGAGGAATGTTTCTGAAAAATTCCGGCACGATGGCGGGAATCGAATTGGTGACTTCCTCGATAACCTTCATCTGATCGGCAAGCGGTTTGGCTATTTCGTTGAATCTATTGGCTGTTTCCAATATTTCAGGAGAAAGTCTGAAGTTGGGGAGACTGTCGGTGACACTTTTGTTGAGTCGTTCTAGAGCCTTTAGTGCTGGGAACAAGTCTTCTGGTATCACGGCTTCCACCTTTCTAGATTTCTCGAGAAGAGTTCAGAGTAACCAAGTTTAAAAGTTTCGGCACGCCGCGAGGCGTCCCAGCCGGCACGTCGTGAGACGCCCGGCACCTTGATGCGGCACTGCGCAGAGGAGCCTGCGACGGGTACGCCATGTGGCCACTGCCTGACCGCGAGTCGGTGAAAGCCCGGCTGCCGCATCACCCTATTCATGGAGGCGCCGCCCGAGAGGGCCGCGCGGACACCTATGGCACGACGCTATGACTGGGAGGCCATTGAGGCCGACTACCGTACTGGGCGATTCAGCCTGCAGAAGCTCTCGGACCGCCATGGCCCAAGCAAGGGCGCGATCAGTAAGCGAGCAACGGCCGAGGGCTGGAGCAAGGACTTAACCGGTGCAGTACAGCAGCGGACACGTGAAAAGCTGAGTCGGCCCGAGTCGGCGGCCCCAGATGTGCCGGATGCCGAGCTGATCGAGCAGGCGGCCAGCGAGAACGCGTCGATCATCAACGGCCACCGGCAGATGCTTCAGCGGTGGCGGCGCATCCAAGACAACTTCGCTGGCCAGCTCGATACCCAGCTTTCAACAGGAAAGCGCGATGTCGAGACGAGAGATGGCGAAGTCATCGAGGTGGATGTTGATCTGGAATATGCCGGCAAGTGCATTGGCTACGGCACCCAGGCTTTGGAGCGAGTGATCAAGCTGGAGCGCCAGTCCTACGGCATGGATCAGCCTGTCACCGACGATGCTCCTACTGAACAAGCGCTCACTGATGAAGAGCTTGAGGCCAAGATCAAGGCATACGAGGCCCAGGGGATGGATGATGCATCGTGACCAGGGCCGAACGTCTTGAATATCTACGGTTGCTGGAGGAGCGCGACCGCCGCCGCCGCTACAACCTGATCGATCAGCTGTTCCCCGAAGGGGGCAAGCTCTCACGCAGCGCTTATCCGAAACACATGGAGTTCTTTCGTGCTGGAGCCTTCCACAAGGAACGGCTCTTTATGGCGGGCAACCGGGTGGGGAAGACGGTCGCTGGCGGGGGGGAAATGACCTATCACCTGACTGGCCTATACCCGGACTGGTGGGAAGGGCGTCGGTTCGATCGCGCCATCAACGCTTTGGCCGCTGGCGACACCAGCCAGACCACGAGGGACATCATCCAGAGCAAGCTGCTGGGCGGCCTTTACGGAACACCTGAATTCGGCACCGGCCTGGTACCCCTGCACCTCCTTGGAAAGCCGACACCTGCGCGAGGCGTGGCCAATCTCTACGAGGAAATCATGGTCAAGCACACCAGTGGCTTCTGGTCGCGTTTGATGCTTCGAAGCTATGACCAGGGGCGCCGGATCTTTCAGGGCACCGAGCAGGATGTGGTGTGGCTGGATGAAGAGGTGCCGAAGGACGTTTACGACGAAGCGCTCGTTCGGACGATGACGACACGAGGCATCGTCATGATGACCTTCACGCCCCTGTCGGGCCTTACCGAGCTGGTCGTTTCCTTTCTCGAATCCATGCACGAACAGGAGCCCCTATGACACAGCCAATATTGACGGCGAGCGACATTGCCAACCTCGACATGCCACCTGCCTCAGCTCGATACCAGGGGCGTACCACCAGCATGACAAAGCGGCTGGGCGACATGGTACGAGAGCGAGGCATTGAGCGGGGCACCTTGAGCATGCGCGTCGCACGCCTTGTTGATCCCCGGGTACAGCTGGGCCAGATCCTCGGCATTGCCGGCGCCGACTTCACGGTAGTGCCTTGAGCCGCTACGTGGTCCAGGCCGGCTGGAAGCACGCGCCGCACCTGAGTAAGCAAGATATCGATGACCTCACCGGGTCAATTTCCGCTCACCAACTGGAAGCCCGTATGAACGGTGTGCCGACCCTTGGTGCCGGGGCCATCTACCCGATTCCCGAAGAAGATATTGTTGTTAACCCGTTCAAGATCCCTGACTGGTGGGCACGGATCTACGGCCTCGACGTCGGTTGGAAGAAAACCGCTGCCATCTGGGGGGCATGGGACCGCGACACCGACACCATCTATCTGAACAGCGAACACTATCGCGGCATGGCAGAGCCCAGCGTTCACGCCAAGTCCATTCGCATGCGGGGCGCCTGGATTCCCGGCGTCATTGATACCGCCGCGCATGGGTCAAGCCAGCACGATGGGCGCAAGCTGATGGACCTGTATCAGGATGAGGGACTGATTCTGCACAACGCAGACAAGGCGGTGGAGGCAGGACTCTTGGCCATGCTTGATCGGCTTTCCACCGGCCGTCTCAAGGTCTTCTCGACGTTGCAGCATTGGCTCGGCGAGTACCGCTTGTACCGCCGCAACGACAAGGGGCGCATCGTCAAAGAGAACGACCACCTGATGGATGCGACTCGCTACCTGGTCATGGGGCTTCACCAAGCGACCACTCGGCCCATCGATCGCACCACCATGCCTGTCAGCCCCGGCGACACCACCACAGGATACTGAGATGCCTGAGCATGCGACTGTCGAGATGACAGACGAAACCGAGGCCCTCGAGGCTGAGACGCAACGCCTTGAGCTTCTGCTTTCCACCCTGGGCTCGAAGCTGAGTCAGCTGGCAGGGGAGCAAGTGTCGGCCCGGCAGCAGCTGGAAACCCGATGGCTCAACGACCTGCGTCAGTACCATGGCGAGTACACCGCCGACGAACTGGCCAGGATGAAGGAAAGCGGCACCTCGAGCATCTACGTCAACCTGACGCGCAACAAGACCCGTGCCGCCATTGCGCGGCTGTCGGACATGCTGCTGCCCAACGATGACCGGAACTGGGGCATCAAGCCCACCCCGGAGCCGCAGCTATCTGCACTCTCGAACAGCCCTGACCAGGCGGCGAAGGCCGAGGCTCGTCAACGCCGTGAGATCGCCGAGCAAACAGCACGGCTGATGCAGACGGCGATTGACGACGACTTCACGGAAGCCCGCTACAACGGCAAGGCCCGAGACGTCATCGGTGACAGCTGCCTGCTGGGTACCGGTGTCCTCAAAGGGCCGGTGGTGGTCAATCGTCAGCGCCGAGCCTGGCGCCGCGATGAGCAAAGCGGCCTGCAGGTGATGGAGATTCAGGAAGAGTTCCGGGCAGGCCTGGAGCGCGTCGATGTCTGGGACTTTTTTCCAGACATGAGCGCCGCGACCATGGAAGAGGCGGAGTTCGGCTTTGAGCGCAAGCTGCTGAACAAGAAGCAGATGCGTGAGCTGAGCAACCTGCCAGGCGTTATCGATGCCCAGCTGCGCAAGGTTCTCGAGACCGATCCCGATGGCACGCACATCAGCCGTGATCGTCGCGATGAGCTTCGCCACATCACCGGTGTGGATACGGTCGTCAACAACAAGCGATGGGAGCTCTGGGAATACTGGGGGCCGCTGGACAAGGAAGAGCTGATCGCCGCTGGTGTCGAGGTCGATGAAGATCCGTTGACCGAGTACAACGGTTGCGTCCTGTTCGTGGGTGAGCACGTCATTAAAGCTGCCATCAACCCGCTCGACAGCGGTGAACTGCCCTGGAGCGTTCACAACTGGGAAGAAGATCCAGCCAGTATCTTCGGCTTCGGCGTCCCCTTTCTGATGCGCAATCCTCAGAGAGTCGCAGCCACCGCCTGGCGGATGATCATGGATAACGCCGGGCTATCGGCGGGTCCTCAACTGGCCGTGGACAAGAGTGCTGTCACCCCTCAGGACGGGGACTGGAAGCTTCGCCCACGCAAGGTGTGGATCAGCACCGGCAAGGTGCCGCTTAATCAAGCCTTCTACGCCTATAACATCCCGTCCAACCAGGGCGACCTGTACAGCATCTTCCAGGCGGCTCAGCAGCTGGCCGACACTGAAACCAATCTCCCAATCCTGCTGCAAGGCGAGGGCGTCAGTGGCGGTCCAGGCGCCCGCACCGCCACGGGCATGCAGATGCTGATGAACAACAGCAACATCGTGCTGCGCTCCGCCGTGAAGAACTACGACGACGGCATCACCGAGCCGGTGGTACGCCGCTTCTATGACTGGCACATGGCCTACGATGAGCGTGAGGAGATCAAGGGTGACTTCAGCATTGTGGCCCGCGGCTCCAGCGTTCTGATCGCCAGGCAGGAGCAGCAGGAGAAGCTGTTGGCGTTGGCACAGATCGCCGCCTCGAACCCCGAGTTCGCTCAGTCCACCGAATGGCAAGGCCTGTACCGAGAGATCGTGCGTTCCATGTCGGTGTCGGCGGACAGCGTGCTCAAGGACGAAGAGACGGTCGAGCAGGAGAAGCAGCAGGCCGGACAGCAGATGCCCCCCGATATGCAGCTCAAGCAGATGGAGCTTCAGCTGAAGCAGCAGGAGCAACAGCTCAAAAGCCAAGAGATGCAGATGAGGGCTCAGCGCGAGCAAGCGGACTACCAGTTGCGCGTCCAGGAGCAGCAGTTTGAACAGCAGTACCGGGCTGCTGAACTGCAGAGCAAGCAAGAGCGGGACCGCGCAGAGCTGGCTCTCAAGCAGAACCTTACCCTGGCCGAACTGGAGGCCAAGCTGGGCCTGGAGTCGCAGAAACTGGAGCTCAAGATGCGTGAAACCTCCGCCAAGCTCCAGACCCAGCGTGATACCACGGCGGCGGAGCTGACTGATCGCCAGAATGAACGTCGAGCCCGGCAGGCCAACATGGAACAAGGGTTCGACAGTTATGGCTGAGATCAATCGCAACAGTGACACCTGGAACGCTGTGATCGAGTGGGCAACGCAGCAGCGTCAGGATGCCGTAGAGAAGTTGATCGCGGGCAGTAGTCGTGATGACCGCCTGCGTGGCCAGATCGAGGCCATGGATGAACTGCTGGCCCTGGGTCAAGCAACAAGTCCGGGCATTCCGCAGCCGACATACGAGTAACCTCAGGCCTGCTTAATACGGGCCTATTCACCACCAGCCGATCGGGAGATCCGCTAGATGCCACACCAGCAGCCGACAGCCCCTGACGAACAGGCGCTGAACCACGAGCCCCAGGACCATGGCGATAGCCAAGCCGATGACTTCGAGTCGCACTTCAACGCATTCTCCGCCGGCGCCACCAGTACGGAGGATGAATCTGCTGCTGATCAGGAGTCGGACCAACCTTCGAAGCGCCAGGACGATGAAGACACCGGCTCAGACAATGGAGAGGGCCAGGGCTCCGACGGTGAACAAGCGGAGAACTCAGCACCGGAACCCACCGCGCGAGAGCTTGAGCTCCAACAGAACCTCGACCGGCTGAGGCAGAGCGAGGCCAGCCAGCGCGGGCGCGTCGGCGCCTACCAGCGGCAGATCAACGAACTCAAGCGGCAGCTGGCCCAGCAGCAAGGCAGCCAGGAACCGCAACAGCACGAACAGCGCGGGCAGCCGCCCGCACAGAGCACATCCGGGGAGTCATCTGCGGAGGCCGACCAGAAGCAAGCCATCGCTGAGCATCATGGCAGCGAGGACTGGAAGGCGTTCGAGGAGGACTTTCCGGAGATGGCAGGCGCGATCAATGCCCGCTTGGCGGAAGTCAGCCGGCTGGAAGAGCGTCTCAACCAGCGGATTGCCGGTGTCGAGCAGTCCGTGCAGCCCATTCAGCAGCAGGCCCATGATCAGTACCTCGACAGTCAGATGCGCGCCCTCGAGGCCCGCCACTCCGACTGGCGTGAGGTGGTGAATGCGCCCGCGTTTCAGCAGTGGCTGCAGCAACAGCCGAGTTGGCTCCAGCAGCAGATGGAGTCAGAGAACGCCGACGACGCGTCCGCGTTGCTCGACTTCTACAAGAGCCAGTCGGCAGGCAGTGACAGCGCGCAAGGCAATACGGCTGCCGCCGATGCCGAGCGTGCGAAACGCCAGCAGCGCCTGGCCGGAGCCGTGACACCACAGCGCCGTGGTGCGGCCAAGCGAGATGCCGTTCCCGAAGACTGGGAAGGGCAGTTCAACCACTTTGCGAAACAGAAACGCTAAGACCGAGAGGTACTGAGCAATGCCGAATACTACCTATGGCGACATCTCCCAGCGCACCGCCGCCTGGGCCGCCACCGATCAGCTGAACCATGCCGAGCCCATCCTCGTGCTCTCCAAGTTCGGCCAATCCAAGCCGCTTCCGAAGAACAAGGCCGACACGGTGAAGTTCCGCCGCCCGGTTCCCTTCGACGCACTCAACACGCCGCTGGCCGAGGGTGTGACCCCCACCGCCCAGCAAATGGCCTACGAAGATGTCACTGTTCAGATCAAACAGTGGGGCGCGGTGGTCGAGATTACCGATGTGGTGGAAGACCTGGCCGAGGATCCGGTGCTGGCGGATGCCAACGAGCTGTGTGGCGAGCAGGCGGCCGAGACTGTCGAGCTTCAGACCTGGGGTGCGATTCGCGCCGGCACCAACGTCTTCTACGCCGACGGTACGTCGCGCGCAGAGGTGGCGTCTGTGGTGTCGCTGGCCAAGCAGCGTGCGGTGACACGCAGCCTGAAGGGCAACCGCGCCAAGAAAGTGACCAGTATGGTGGGTGCGTCGCCGAACTACTCCACCGAGCCGGTGGATGCGGCCTTCATCGCCTTCGCCCACACCGACCTGGAGGCGGATATCCGCGACATGGTTGGCTTCACGCCGACCGAGAAGTACGGCTCCATGAAGGCCCTGCCCCATGAGATCGGCAAGGTCGAGGACGTTCGCTACATCCTCAGTCCGGTGCTCACCAAGTGGGCCGATGCCGGTGCCGCAGTGTCTGGCGCCGCGTCGGGCAAAATCTCCAGTGGCGGTACCAGTGCCGACGTCTACCCGATCGTCTATGTGGGTAAGGAGTTCTACGGACTGATCCCGCTGAAAGGCGCCAACGCCATCAAGCCCTCGGTGATCAACCCCAGCACCATCTCCAAGGACGACCCTCTGGGGCAGCGTGGCTACGTCGGCTGGAAGACCTACTTCGTGGCCAAGATTCTCAACGAAGGTTGGGGCGCCCGGCTCGAAGTGGCCGCGTCCGACCTGGCGTAAGCGCCACACCTGACCATCACCCATGGCCCGCTATCCGGCGGGCCTTCTGATTCCCGACATGCCGAGAGGTATCTCCTGTGAGCGAACTCAATACCGCCACCATGGACCGCGAAGAGCTGGAAGCCGCCGCCACTGATCTGGGTATTTCCTTCCAAGGCAATACCAAAGACGACACGCTGCGCAAGAAGATCGACGATGCCCTGGGCACGCCCTCAAGTGATGCACCGATCGGTTCGCATCCCGTAGAGCATCCCGCCGCGCCAGGCGAGGAGAACAAGGCAAAGCGCTTCCGCATCATCATCGCCACCAGTGACAGCGACAAGCAGCCCGTGCAAGTAGGCGTGAATGGACGGATGTACGCCATCAAGCGCGGCGAGGAAGTGGTTGTGCCGGCCAGTGTCGTGAACGTCCTGCGTGATGCCGTTCAGCACATTTACGACCCCAAGACGATGAAGGAATCAAAGGTGCTGGCGTACCCGTTCCAGGTCATGGGCGAGGTCTGATCATGAACTTCCTGCAGCTGTGCAAGCGGCTGCGCCAGGAGGTAGGTGCCGCCGGTGATGGGCCGGCGGCGGTGACTGGCCAGCATGGTGAGTACCAGCGCTTGATCGACTGGGTGCGTCAGGCCTGGCTTGAGATCCAGCAGGAGCAGCACGAGTGGCGCTTCAACTGGGCTGAGGCGAGCATCGAGCTGGATGCCGGCTTTCGCGAATACTCTCCGCCGGCGGATCTGGATCGGTGGGACGCCGCGACGCTGCGCGTGCATGACCGCCGGTTGTGCGAAACGCCGTGGACGATCTTCAGGGAGCGATTCCGAGAGGACAGCGATCGAGAGTGGCCCTCTACGATCACCCGAATACCCAACGGCAATCTGCGACTGGATACCAGTCCCGCCCAACTGAGCTGGCTGACGTTCGAATACTGGCGTACCCCTCAAGAACTCAAGGCCAACATCGATGAGCCGCGACTGCCAGAGCAGTATCACATGGTGATCGTCTACCGGGCGATGCTCGCATATGCGCTTTACGAGAACGCACCGGAAGTGGCCACTGCCGCCCGTGAAGGAGAGACCAAGATCATGGCCGAGATGATGCGCCGGGAGCTTCCCGCCGTTGACGTCGGAGGGCCGTTGGCATGAGTCGCTCCGCTTATATCCGCCTGGGCGGTGGCATCGACCTGGTGACCCCGCCCGAGCAGCTTCGCCCTGGTGCTGCGCTTTCCTGCATCAACTACGAGTGCCCGGTGACCGGAGGCTACCGGCGAATCGACGGATACACCCAGCGCGGTCCCGCGCTTCCAGGCGAGGGACCGACACTGGGCGTGGTGACCTTCGCCGATACGATCTACGGCGTTCGAAAGGATCAGGGGGCTGCCACGGCGACGCTTTACCGGCTGAACAGCGCTGGCGACACCTGGGAGGTTGTCGGCAGTGCCGGGGCTCTGGCCGCCGGCCGGCACGAGTTCATCGAAGGCAACGTCTATGCCACTGACTCCGGCAGGTCGCTTTACGGCGTTGGCGGGGGAAAGCCCTTCGAGCTGGCACTTGATGGCACCTTGACCACGCTGGCCAATGCCCCCAGCGGCGCGACGATGATAGCGCTCCATCAGAACCACCTGTTCCTCGGTTTTCCTATGGGGAGTCTTCAGCATTCCGGTATCGGTGATCCCTCCAACTGGGACGCCGCGACCGGTGGGGCCGGCGAGATCGGAACCAGTGATCGCCTGACCGGCATTCTGTCCGGCGTTGGCGGGGTGCTGCACGTGCTCTGTCGAGACTCCATCAAGACGCTACGCGGCACCAGCGCTGCGGACTTCGTACTCGAGGTCACCGTGCCCACCAGCGGCGCACGAGCCTACTCCAGCCAATCGATGCAGCAGCCGTACTTCATTGGCGAGCGCGGTATCAGCTCTCTTGAGGCTACGCAGCGCTACGGTGATTTCTCGGCCCTCTACCCCGGACGCGTGGTCGAACCGATGTTCTCCCAGGGAGGCAAGGCCAATCGCGTCATCGCCAGCTGCATCGCGCGCACCAAGGGACAGTACCGAGTGTTCTTCGATGATCGCAGCGGGCTCTACCTGAGTGGCAACGGTATCACCGCCGTCGAGTTTCCGCACCAGATGGTGGTGGCCCACTCGGGTGAGCTGGAAAGCGGCCAGGAGCAGATCCTGGTGGGCGACGACAAGGGAAACGTCTACTGCCTGGACGATGGCCAGGACTTCGATGGCACGCCGATCCGTGCCTATTTGACCCTGGCTTACACCGATCTCCAGTCACCCAGCGCACGAAAGCGGTTTCGTCGCGTGTTTTGGAACATCCGTTCCGGCAGTGACGCCAGGCTGTGGATGCAGCCGGATTTTGACTATGGCGATACCCAGACGGGGCGCCCGCGCCGTGAGTACATCGACTTCATGCTGGGTGGCGGACTGTGGGGCGTCGATAACTGGAACGAGTTTCGCTGGTCGGTTCCCGGCATGGGCCAGGAAGCCATGGACGTCACAGGCACTGGCACCTCCATCAACTTCTCGCTCTTCTCCGAATCGCAGAGTTCGCCGCATGAGCTGCTTGGGTATGACCTTCACTTCGACATGAGGAGGCAACGCCGTGGGTAACCCCTACTTCGACAATAGCGATCCTGGGAAACGCTTCCAGCCGGGAACGACCGCCGAGGGTGAGGCGGTGGATGAGAAGTTCGATGCGATCGCCACCGGGCTGGATGAAACCTTCAAGGACACCACCCGAGCACTCAAGTTTCCCTATGAAGAGGGCATGCCGAGCCAGGAGTTTGTGGCCACAGCGCTGCAACGCCGCAATCGTGTCCTGGGCTTCGATCAGACCGGTAACCTGGCACTGGTGTCCGGTTTCTACTTCCGCGGCGACTGGCAGCCCAACACCGACTACTTCCTCAACGACATCGTGCGTGATCCGGTCACCACCAACCTTCATGTCTCGATCGTTCGGCAGACGTCCGGGGCCACGTCGGACCTTAGCAACCCGGCGAAGTGGTACCTCGCTGTCGATGCCGACACCGTGCGCCTGGCGAGAATCGCCGCCGAGCAGGCGCGAGATGATGCCCAGGATTACGCACGCAGCGCCCAGGGCGATGAGCAAGCTACCAGAGCCTATCTGATCGAGGTGCAGGCGGCTGGATCGCACATTGAGTCGTTGCACGAAAGTGCCGAGCAGTTGGCAGTGCAGGCTCAGCAGCATGCCTCGAGCGCCTCGGGAGCGGCCACGGCAGCATCACAGAGCTCGGGTGTTGCGGTGGCCGCGCGAGACGTGGTGACCGCCACTGCGCAGCAGGTGGAGGCTGATGCCCAGGCGGCGAGCGCCGCCGCCGGTGATGCCGCACTGGTCAGCCAGCGAATCAATGACACCACCACGATGGACTTCCTGAACTTCGAACTGTCCGGACCTGATCTCGTTGCCCACTTTGCGGGCTACTCGGACGCCAGCAACTTCACCATCAATGACGCCGGCGAACTGGAGGTGATCCTGTAATGCCAACCCTCAACCTTGGCCGAGTGCGCTTTAACCTGCGCGGTCCCTATGACCCAGACACCGACTACCTCAAGCACGACGTCGTCACTGACGACGGCCAGTCCTACGCCTGTATCGCTGACGTCACCGGCACTGGGCCCAACGATGCGGGCGGCGCCACCTACTGGGAAGGCATGCTGCTGCGGGGTGCCGATTACAACGTGGCGCGTGACCAAGCTGTTCAAGCCGCCAGTAATGCGGGCAATAGCGCAACTGCTGCGAGCCAGTCGGCAAACGCAGCGGCCAGTGACCGAGATGATGCGCAGTCGGCGCGAGACAAGTCTCAAGCGTGGGCGGAGAGCGATACTGCTCCCGAACCTGGGAGCAAATCGGCGAAGACCTGGGCGGCGGAAGCCGCCAGCTACGGGGACCCCAACCAGCACAACGTCACCGCCAATGGCACCGCCGATACTCGATCTGCTGCCGAGTGGGCGGGACAGACGCTGTCCAATCAGCAAGCGATCAACGGCCTTGGTACAGCTGCCACAGCCCGTGCCGAGCATCTCGCTAGCTCGCCATACTGCACCGATATTGGAACAGCCAATGCCTACGCACTTAGCGTTAACTACACCAAGGCAGCACCGACATCCTATAGCGACGGCGACCAGTACCGCTTCCGCGCGGCAGCGTCCAACACCGGCACGAGTACCGTCAACATCAACGACCTAGATGCTAAGACGCTCGTGACCGTGACCGGCGTGGCGCTGCCGGCCGGGTATATCCGCACCGATGTCGACACCACGATCACCTACGACGAGACGAATGATCGGTTCGTCGCGGATCGGGAGATGGAGCGTGGCAGTAACGCGAACGGGGAGTACACACGGTGGGCGGATGGGTCGCAGAGCGCAGTAGTAAAAGACGCGGTGCTTACATATGCGTCCGAGTATGTGGTCATATTCGTGTGGACTTTTCCCGCCGCGTTTAATAATGAACCTGACTTTGTTGATTGGAGCGGCAGAGACGACAGCGCGGTGGGATTCCCCGATGATATCCGCGCAAAGGGGGCTGTGGTTTGTGATGGAGCAACTTCCACGTCGGTCAAGCTGATCTTTTTGGGGGCGCAAAATAGCTTTTCTCCCGGAGATCAAATCTCAGCCAAAGCATTTGCTTCTGGCCCTTGGTACTAGCGGGAGGATTACTGTGAACGTTAATTACACACCGCAAGACGATTTCGTCGTCTATGACTATACCGCCGATGGGGACGTTCTGACTGCCACCGTCGATGATAAAACCGACACTTTTGATTTCACCGACATGCCCGATGGCGTGGCGACTGAGCTCGACACCACGCTGTCGCGCTGCCCGATACAGCGAGCCGAGCGCGTGGACGGCGTGCTCACCGTGCATCTGATCGCCTGGTATTGGGGCGCGGCGAACTACGAGAATCGACTGGAAGGGGAGGCGACGCTCTGATGGGCTCTATCAAAGTATTCACCCCGGCGCCGACGGCGGCCGAGCAGCTTGAGGCGGCCAAGGCTAGCGCTGTGCAGAGGATCAGCGGTGCGTTGGCCGCGGCTCTTGCCGAGGGCCAGCCCTACACCATGCCCGATGGCACTGACGACATCATCCAGACGCGAGCCGACGACCGCCAGAACCTGATGGGGCTGGCCATCGAGGCCCGGGACTTGCAGGCCGTGGGCGAGACAGGTGCAGTGCAGGAGTTCCGCGCCCAGTCGAATGCCCGCTATCAGCTGACGCCCGGCGAGATGATCGCCCTCACCGACGCCGCCCTGGTGCACTACAAGACGCTCATGGCGCGAAGCTGGGATCGCAAAGATGTGATCAATGCCGTGGAGCTCGAGGATTATGCATCCCTCGGCGACGCCATTGCCGAGGTGGACGCCATCACCTGGTAGCCCGCCACTCTACACTCACCGGGAGGTGACATATGGCAGAGAAAGACACCGTTCAGGGCCAGCTTGATGGCATCCTGAGCAGTAATTCCCCCCTTATGAAGCGCGCCGAGACCTTCGGCAAACAACAGGCCAACAAGCGTGGTCTTCTCAACAGTTCTATGGCAGCGAGTGCTTCCCAGGGCGCGATGATCGATGCTGCACTGCCCATTGCCCAACAGGACGCCGGTGCACAGCAGGAGCTGAACCAGTTACAAGCATCCAGTACCGCCAATGCCTGGGGCATGATGGCGAACAATATCACCGATATTGTGGCCCAAGGTATGGAGGGTATTGCCAATATCCAGGCCAATCCAGATATCTCTTCTTCTGACAAAACCAAGATGATCAATCAGATCACCAAAATGCGTGATTCCGATATCAACTTCCAAAAAGGCCTGTATCAGAACCTGCAAGGGTATCTGCGTAACACCGGATTATTTCCCAACTTGTGATTGGAGGTGAGCGATGAGCTGGTTTGATGGTGTGTCCAGCGCCCTTAGCGCGGGCTTCGATACGGCTTCCCAGTACGCAACCAACGCCTTTGACTGGCTGGGGGATAATCCTGAAGCGGCCAACTTGATCGGCGGTATTGCCACTGGGGTGGGTCAGGCTTACTTGGCCGAAAAGCAGGCGGATCGGGAGCAAGAGCTGCAGCGCGATGAGTGGGCGTTCCGGCAGGACATGTACGAGCGTGAACGTGAAGATCGCTTCGCTCGTCCCGGCGAGGTGGTTGACTACGATTCCCACGTCAATTCTCTGACCGATGGTCTTGTGACCAATGGCCAGGTGGCGGGAGGACTTCGCAATGGGTTGGGCTGATTCTGCCGCTGATGGTGCCACCGGAGGGCGCGGCGGCTATGGTGGCGGGGCGACGGGAGGAGGTTCCTCTGGTCGTGGTGGGCGGTTGGGCTCTGAACTCGGGACAGTGGGCAAGGGGCACGGTTACGGCAGTGGTCACACCAGTACTGGTCGTGGAAACGACAATCGAACAGTGACGGTCAGCAAGCCATCAGTAAGCCAGCCCGCCCCGAGCCAGAAGGCCGCACCCTCCAGCAGTACGACGAGCACGCCCAGCTCTCGTGCCGATATTGCCACCCAGACGCGAACAGACTCCCGGCGCACCGGGCTCAATGAGGACAGCGCACGGGGACCGCTTGGCGGCGTGACAACCGGCGCAGTGGCAAGCCTTGATGAAAGAGCCGAGCGAAGTTTCATGGACGAGGCCGCTGCCGATCGCCAGACAGCCAGAGGCTTTATGGATCGTCTGGATGCCGCCTCATCCACCACCGCCGAGAATCGGGCGCGGGCAGAGACTGCGATCCACGAGCAGTCGAAGCCTGGGCTACTGGGTACCGCGGTACAGGGCGCCTTGTCGCTGACGGGGCCGCTGGGAATGGTGGCAGGCAAGGTGGGTAGTACGGGCCTTGCCGCCAGCCAGGCTCAGAATACGATCCAGGATCACAACGCCGAGTTTGGTCTCGACATCGATGACAGCTTTGGCAGGGCGGTAGGCCGTCAAGCGCTTGGCACGGTGACTGGGACCCTGGGAGGCATGGCTGGTAGTCGTGTTGGCGGTGATCTGGGCATGGCGCTGGCAGGCCCCTATGGCGGCGTGGTTGGCGGACTGCTCGGCGGCGTTATCGGTGGCAATACCGGAAGAGGGATAGGGCTGAGTCCCTCCGGTTCGGCACCCCCGGGGGAAGGCATGGGCGACGGTCAGCTTGGGCCCTCTGGTGGTGCTATGATGGCAAGCAGCACAGCGCCGTCACCGTCCCAGGCAGAGACGCCCGCGCCCAGCTATGGCCCCGTGGACTTTGACGGTTACGCCAGCTACGCCGAACAGTTCTTCTCATAACTCGCCGGGAGGCGACGACACATGGCAGGACTTCTGCAACAAGGGACCGCACCCGTTCAGGGTGTCCCCACACCTTCTCCTCAAGCCCAGCAGGGCCAGCCCCCTCGATCAGCACCAGGCCGCAGCGGTGACCCTCGCGTGGATATGGATCCAGAGCAGGGCGCTCAGCAGCGTGACCAGATCGTTAAGGCGATGCTCGAGTCGCTCTACGGACCGATGCTGGAACAGGCTCGTGACATGCTTGACGAGCTCCGGGACCAGCCGGAGCAGGCCATCGGTCGTATCGTCGCGCAGTTGATGCTGATGGTTCGTCAGGCGATCGCCGACCAGGGTTCGACGGTGCCGCCGGGCGTAATGGTCCAGGCAGCCATGATCGCCGCTCAAGCCGTCGGTGAGATGGCGATCACCATGAGGCTTCTCTCTCCTGACGATGGTGAGACCATCGAGGGTGGCTTCATGGTAGCGATGGCCCAATTCGGCCAGCAAACGGCGCAGGACATGGCCCCGCAGCAGCGTGCTCGCTACGCAGAGCTGATCAGGGGCTTGCGCGACGCCAAGCAGCGAAGCCATGGGGGCCAACGAACGCCAACACCAGCAGACGCTGGGCCGAACCAGGGGCAGCAGACTCAGGGAGGCATGCAATGATTGGTGGACTGTTGGCCGGCGGTTTGGCGGGCGGCGGCAAGGCTGTCCAGACCAACGCCCTGGAGGAGCTTGAGCATCGCAGGCGAACCGCTCTGTCTCAGCTCGAGCACGAGCAGGCGATGACCAGGCAGGACGATCAGCAATCGTTTAGCCGAGAGGAGAGAGTCGCCGGCGAGGAATTCCAGACTCGCCGAGACGAGACGCTGCACGGCTATCAGCAAGACAACACGCGTCTGAGCCATGGCCTCAGCATGGAACAGGAGCGCTATCGCCAAGGCCAGCAGAACGCTCGCCACTACAGCAGTTTGAGCGCCCAAGAGCGCGAAGGGGCTAATGACTGGCAGATGGTCCGGACCGAGGGTGGCAGCCTGGTGCAGTACAGCCCCAGTCGCAATTCCTATCGTGACGCCAACCTGCCAGAAGGTGCGGTCATGGGCGGCATGGATTCCCAGCTCTCCGACCGTGACAAGTACCGCCTAGACATGCTTGCCGATGAGGCGGAAACGCTGAGGAAGAAGCAGGCAGATGGCCTTGAACCACTGAGCCCCGGCGAGAAGTCGCGGCTGGGACAAATTGAGGCGCAGATGACAGCGTTCCTCGGTGGTGGAGAGACTGGTGGAACAACACTCGAACGACTGCTCGCCGGCGAGGAGGTCTCCGGAGGAGCTGGAGCTGATGAGGTGGCTGGCTCGCCCGACGTTACCTCCAGTGGCGGTGACGGTCCATCGGTTCGCGGACTGCTCAATCAGCAAATCGCCGAGCAAGAGGCAAATGATAAGGCGCGTGAGTCGCGCCGTGCCGCAACCGCTGCCAGTGACCGCGCTGATGCCGTACTCAAGAGAATCGAGCGAGAGCTTTCAGGAGGGGCCGACCCCGATGGTCTCGTGGCCGATATCAACCGTGCGGCAGGCCGAGGTGGTAGCGTGAGTGATGAAACCTTAGACGAAGCACAACGGGTAGCCGAAGAGCTGCTCTCCCTGGACAAGGATCCCAATCTGTCCAGCGACCGGCGCCGGTGGATCGCGGAGCGACTGCTGCGCCTGCAGGACGCAGGTATTGAATTGAACCTGCAATAGAGAAATGCCCATCTCGCCATGCTGGTTGAACCTCGCCAGCTTGGCTCGATGCCTACCATGCCTTGTCGGGAGACAACGCCAGATGGCCCTGATTGACGAAATCCGTCGCAAAAACCCCTCTCTGTCCAGTCGCAGTGACGACGACATCAAGTCACTGATCCGCCAATCCCCAGAGTTCAAGTACTTCAGTGATGACGAGTTCGACGCCTACGTGGGTGGTACGCCATCCGGTGGCGGTAGCCCGTCGAACGAGACACCTGGCTTCACTGGTGGCATCGCCGCGGGTATTGATCAGATGCAGGCCATGGGTGGCGGCCTGGTCATGGCCGCTGGTGAAGCCATGGAATCGGAAGCGCTCTTAAACGCTGGCCGCGGCGTTTATCAGCGCAACATGGAAGAGGCCGCCGAGAATGATCTGGGCTACGGCTTTACCGATATCCGTGGTGCTGGCGATGCCTGGAACTGGGCCCGGTACACTGCTGGTAACCTGCTGCCGATGATGGCGACGTCGGTCGTCAGCGGGGGCGTCGGCGGCGTTGCCGCCGGCGCGGGTGCACGCATGCTGGCCGGTGCCGCAGCGAAGGAGGGGGCAAAGCGCGCAGGTCAGGCACTTGGTGCTTTGGCCGCCTCTACGGGCATGGAAACGGGCTCTCTGATGGGGGAGACCGAAGACCTCGATGTCTCACTTGCTCATGGCGTGTTGGCTGGCTCACTGGATGCCATCACGCCAATTCGCTTGTTGCGTGGTGCTGGGAAGGGAGCTCTTGCAGACCGTGCTGCTGATGAAATCATTGATCGCGTCCTGTCAGATCTGCGCCGCCAAGCGGGCAGAACGACTGGGCAGGCGTTACGTTCGGGATCTTTGACCAACTTGATCGGGGAGGCTTCAACCGAGGGGCTGCAGGGTCTGATTAGTCAGCATGCCAACTACTGGGTGGAGAACAACGGTGAGTCGCTGCTGGCCAACCTGAACGAAGTAGATCTGAAGGCGATCATCGATGAGGCAGCGGCAGGGGGGCTGATGGGCGGCCTGGCTGGTGCTCCCGCCGGCTTGGGAGAGCGCAGCCAGGCTCGCTCCCAGGTGGAGCGGATTGAGGCCGCACGTGAGCAGACCGCCGCCCAAGGCGGTGACGCTCTCGCCCAGGCCATGGCCGGGCAGCAGGCTGAGCAGAGCAGTGTGGATGACGCGGCGCCGGTGGAAGATCCCCAGCGTGCTTCGCGGGCGAGTTATCGCGTCCAGAGCGCCATGGCTGACCTTGACGATCTGCAGCACCTGGCCCGAGGTGCAAGCTACCAGGGCCAGACCCGGATGCGCACCATCTCGAGCATGATTGACCGTGCTGAGAAGGCCCTCGAGCAGGGCAACATCGCTCAGGCCGAGCGCTTGGTGAATCGAGCCGAGCAGATCAGCACTAACCTGCGCAGCGCCCTGCGTCGTGAAGGTACTGACGAGCGTCCGGCCCGCCGTGAGGGTGAGTTGGTGAATGGCGACGGGGATCAGGCCCAGGACAGTGTAGCGGGGCTGATTCGTCAGGATGGTCGGCGCCTGCCGTCTGGAAACCCCGACACCATCTTCGCCGGTGGCCCCACTGCCGATACGACCCAGTATGAGCCCCAGGCGCGTAACGTTCGCCGCGACGAGGCTCTATACGCCCAGCGTCAGGGCGCCGAGCGTATGCGGGAACAGCAGGCCAGTGCCCGCCCATTGATCAGCGATCAGGGGATCGTCTACGGAGATGGCCCGGTGGCTGGCAACGCCAACACTGGCCTCGACCAGCCATTCGAGCAAGCCGCATTCACCGACACCGGGGCTGGCATCGATGCTGAGGTGGCACGGGCTCGCCAGCAGCAGAACGCAGACGACGTCGCCCGATTGGCCCGCACCCGAGGACGCGGCGAAACCGCTTACCTCCCCGACAACACCCCCATCCGCACTCGCTTTCGCGTGGCGGAGGCCGCCGACCTTCGCCCGTCGAACACTCCGGATGGCCGTGTGAACCCGAATTATCCGGCTGAGCTTCAGCCTCGCGATCGGACCAATGCCAACAGTCAGGTCCAAGTACGCAACATAGCTTCGCGTCTCAACCCTGAGCGGCTGGGATCAAGTCGTGATGCCAGCACCGGGTCGCCGATCATTGGCCCTGATGGCGTCGTGGAATCCGGCAATGGTCGAACCATGGCGATCGCTCAGGCCTACCGGCAGGGCGGTAAGCGCGCAGGCGCCTACCGAGCGTTCGTCAGGCGCCAGGCTGAAGCGCTCGGCATCGACCCGGCTGCAGTGGACGAGATGACGAACCCTGTTCTGGTTCGTGAGCGACTGACCAGTATTGATCGGGCCGATTTCGCACGCCGTGCCAACGAAAGTCAGGTGGCCGGCATGACCGCCTACGAGCAGGCGCTGGCCGATGCCGACAGTCTCAGTGGGGATGAGCTTCAAGCCTGGGCGCCGGATCAGTCAGGTGACCCTCTGGCGGCAACCAATCGCGACTTCCAGCGAATGTTCGTGCAGCGTCTTGGGAACAACGAGGCGGCCCGCTACACCACCCGGGATGGCCAGGCCAGCCCGGAGTTGGGAAGCCGGATGCAGCGAGCCGTCTTCGCCAAGGCTTTTCAGGACGCGGACATGGTGGAGATGGCCACCGAGCAGGGTGATCAGATGCGCAACCTGACCGCCGCACTCCAGACTGCCGCCCCGGATCTGGCCATCGCTCGGGAGACCGGCAGTCAGGACGCGGGGGATGCTATCGGCACTATCGTCGATGCCGTCCGCATCGTGCGTCAGGCTCGCCAAGATGGTATCGGCGTGCGAGAGCTGACACGTCAGGGTGACGCATTCAGCGATCAGGTTCCCGATGTCACCGCGCTTCTGGCAGTAACCATGCAGGCTAACCTTCGCAGCCGCCGGGCTCTTGCCGAGGCGATGCGCTACATTGGCCAGGCCGTGCGAATGCGCGCTGAGAACGAGCGTAACGGCGCTCTGTTCGAGGACACCACTACCAATGAGGACGTGTTCAATGTCGCTTTCCAGACCGAAGATCCAGCTGAGAGCACCGAACAACGAACGCTTCAAGCCGATGTTCAATCAGGCGCTGCACGACGCCAACGAGACGCTGCCAGCGGGCGAGAAACTGAAGATGCCCAAGGGCTGGCAGAGGGGGGGCAAGCCGACGCCCTGAGAGGGCCGTCGATCGATGCAGAGTGGACGGCGTTCTCAGAAGCCTCCGGTACGCGCGGTATCCCCCGTGCCGAGATGCCCCAGATCAAGGCTGAGCACCGCGGCGCCTTCGCCAACTTCCTGACAGCACGCGGCATCCGAAGCGACGAAGTTGTCGTGCCAGCTCGGACGTTGAAACCAACGCAGCGAGAGTTCTCCGAGGAGCGAGTACAGGCCGCCAAGGAGCGGGCCGGTGGCGACCGGGCGATCCTCGTCTCCTCTGATGGTCACGTCGTGGATGGCCATCACCAGTGGCTGGCTCAGGCTGATCAGGGTGGTGAGGTGCGAGCCATCCGTCTGGATGCTCCCATCGACCAGGTGCTGGAAGCAGCGCACGACTTTCCGAGTAGCGAGGTGGATGAAAGCGCCCCTCTGCTTGCCTCATACGATGAGCAGGAGCTGGCCAGTCGCGAACAGGCCCGCCAGCAGGCTGCGCAAGTAGAAGCCGACGATCGTCGCCAAGATGCGCAGCGCGCAGAGGCTGATCGTGATGCTGAAGACTTCGTTTTGATGGGCAGCGATCGCTCAGCCGATGAGGCCATGGCGCGAGGGCAGCTAGATCTGGGTGACGCTCGTGGGGATCAAGAACCCGAGACGCCTAGCTCGGAAGAGAACAGCGAGGTCTATTCCCTGTCCGGTGCAGGGCGATCAGATGCTTCCAATGTGACGCCAACCGTCGCCGACGTAACAGCGGTTCTGAAAGGCCATGAGGAAGTTGCTGACGCTCGTGTCATCCAGTCGGCGCAAGAACTCCCTCCTGCCGCCTTGATCGGAATGGCGCTACGTGGAGTTAACCCGCAGGACGTGCGAGGGATGTACATCGGTGGAGAGCTGTACGTCATTGCCGACAACCTGGCTTCTGTTCAAGAAGGTCTGGAGGTGGCCGTGCATGAAGCGGTTGGCCACAAGGGTATGCGGGCAGTACTTGGGCAGGAACTTGAGGCGGTGATGCTGTCGCTGTATCGGTCCTTGCCAAACAGCAAACAGGGGAGGGAAGCGCTGGCCGAGGTGCGCCGCGACTACTCCTTCCTTGATCCTGACACGCGCGAGGATCGCGTCACCATCGGCGAAGAGATGGTGGCCCATCTGCTGGAAAAGGGGCATCGGCCCAAGGCGTGGCAGCGCGCCGTAGCCAAGATTCGAGAGTTGTTGCGTCGCCTGTTCCCCTCCATCGCTTGGACCTACACCGACGTACTGGCGTTGGGCGAGAAGTCCCGGGACTACCTGCGCCGGCAGCAGGCAGAGCGTGAAGGGGAAGATGTTCAGCTCTACAGCCTTGGCGGCAAGCAACGCTCGCCAGTAGCAGAGCAGTTCGATGACCTCAGCCAGGCTCAGCGCGACTTCATGGCTAAGTTCGGGCCGCGCACGCCCCGTCGCAAGGCTATGGACTGGGTGCGTGAGAAGTGGGATAGGGCTGGCCTGAAGATTCGCCAGGGCATGGTGGACCGCGTCGCTGCTTTGAAGGACTTGGATGAACAGCTCTATGGCGAGTCCGCCTTGGGCGAGAATATCCAGCGATCGAGTTGGGTACTCGCTCGCATGAGCAACGCCGCCAACGGCGCGCTTCATGCGATGCTCCACAATGGCCGCATCCGGCTTGATCCCGAGGAGAAGGTTATCCAGTTGAAGGACGACGGCTCGACCGGCCTCGGCTCCGTGCTGGGTCGCCTGGGCTCGGCCGCAGAGATCGAGCGCTTCATGATGTGGATCGCTGCCAACCGCTCGGACAAGCTCAAGGGCGAGGGCCGCGAGTTCCTGTTCAGCGAGGAGGAGATCGCCGCCGGCAAGAAGCTCGACCAGGGGCGCCTCGAGGATGGCGCTGCCCGGGCCGATCGCTACCAGGAGGTGTTCCGTGACTTCCAGCAGTACCGCGACGACGTGCTCGCAGTGGCCGAACAGTCGGGAATCATCAGCGCCGATCAGCGGGCCATGTGGCGCGACGAGTTCTATGTGCCGTTCTACCGCCTCAGCGAGGAGAAGGGCGCGCCCACCGGGCAGATGGCCACCAGCGGGCTGTCCCGCCAGCAGGCCTACAAGCGTCTGAAGGGTGGCACGCAGAACATCAACGACTTGCTGCAGAACACCATGATGAACTTTCACCACCTCCTGGACGCTTCTCTGAAGAACCAGGCGGCGGTGCAGGCGGTCGATAATGCCAAGCGCCTGGGCATCGCGGAGCAGGTACCTGAGAGCAACCGCGACAGCACCAAAAGTACCTTCGTCATGGAAGACGGCAAGAAGGCCTTCTATCAGATCGACGACCCGCTGGTGTTTCAGGCCCTGACGTCACTGGCCCATCCCGGCATGAACTCGGCGATGATGAAGGTCATGCGAGCCTTCAAGCGGACCTTCACCAATCTGACCACCACCACGCCACAATTCATGGTGGCTAACCTGATTCGCGACAGCTTGCAGGCGACTGCCACCAATGATGTATCGAAGAATGCCTTCAAGAACGTCGTCGATGGTGGGCTCGCGTGGAAGGACGAGCGCACTCGTGCGCAGATGATGGCCAGCGGGGCTTCCTTCAACTTCGGCCACCTCTACAACTCGAATCCGGACGAACTTCGTGCCCAGCTGACCCGAGACATGCGCAATGCCAAAATCATCAGCGGGCCGTATCTCATCCCGGATGTGATGCGGAAGGGCTGGGCATGGTGGAACGACGTCAACAACACGGCAGAGAACCTCAACCGTGCGGCGATCTACAGTCAGAACCGTGAGGGCGGCGAACTTCGCGCAGCGTTCGAAGCGCGCGATCTGATCGACTTCAGCGCTCATGGTGCCTGGCCCGCGGTGCGCATACTGATCGATATCGTGCCTTTCCTGAATGCTCGTATTCAGGGTCTCGACAAGATCTATCGGTCAGGCTTCAAGCCGGGCGCGAATGTGCTCGCCGAGGTGTTCGGCAAGGGCAAGGCCAGCACCACTGACAAACAGGCTGCAGCCCGCTTCTGGACGGTGGCCGGGGCCCTGACCCTGGCCACCGTGGCCCTATATCTGCACAACCAGGACGACGAGGAGTACAGGAAGCTAGAGGACTGGCAGAAGGACACCTACTGGTTCGTGCGCTTCGGTGATCATGCCTTCTTTATTCCCAAGCCGTTCGAGGTCGGGGCCATTGCCACCATGGCGGAGCGGATTACCCAGCAATTTGTGGATGACGAAGCCACGGGCAAAGTCTTCCGCCAGCGGCTGATGCACATGCTGACCGACACCTTCTCGTTCAGCCCGGTGCCGCAGATGGTGCAGCCGGCGCTGGACGTCTATGCGAACTACGACGCCTTCACCGGCCGGCCCATCGAGGGCATGGGCATGGACAGGCTGAGTCCGGAGCTTCGCAAGCGTGCGGGAACATCGAAGCTTGGCGAGTGGATTTCCACGGGGCTCAACAATACCGTTGGCGCCATCGGCGATCCTGACAAGAACCCTCTCGCACTGTCGCCAGTGCAGGTCGATCACCTCATTGGCGGGTACTTCGGCCAGGTCGGTACCTGGGTGGCTTCCAGCGGTGATGTCGCTTGGCGCGCCGCCTCAGGTGTCGAAGCCCCGGCCAGCCGTTGGCACGAGTACCAGCCCGTCCGTCGCTTCTACCGGGACCTGGGTGAGGAGGACCGGTACACCCGATATGGCACGGTGTTCTATGAAGGCCTACGCGAAGCCGGCAGGGCTTATGCCGATGTGAAAGAACTACGTGAGATGGGGCGCCTTGCAGAGGCGGCTGAAGTAGCGGAATCCCGGCGAGATCTGCTTGCTCTGCGAAAGCCGCTCAACCGTGCTCAACGTCGCCTGAGCGACATCAACAAGCGCATCGACCTGATTCGCCGATCGCGTATCGATGGCGAGCTCAAGCGGCAGCGTATCGACCGTCTGTCGGCAGTGAAAAACCAGATCCAGCGTGCTTTAGGTGAGCGCGTGCTGGAGGC
The DNA here is from genome assembly GCF_019801245.1 of Halomonas sp. DP1Y21-3. Classification (NCBI taxonomy): domain Bacteria; kingdom Pseudomonadati; phylum Pseudomonadota; class Gammaproteobacteria; order Oceanospirillales; family Halomonadaceae; genus Halomonas; species Halomonas sp. DP1Y21-3. Next base: position 378,065 of record NZ_JAHVJM010000001.1, on the reverse strand, counting down.
GCGCTCGGGTTAATCACTTTCCTGCCGCAAAGACACCGAGCAGGAAGAGCGCGCCGAAGAGGAGGGCCGGCATGTTCACGAGCAGGGCGATGATGATCAGAAACCCGGGGATGCCTAGGTAGCTGACGATCAGCCAGCCCTGCACGTTCTGCCAGTCCCGGGGCACGCCGATCATCGCCAGCAGACCGAGAAGGGGCAGGGAGAAAGCAAGGCCAAGGATGGTTTCGGTATCTATTCCCATACACTGAGACTAGCTGGTTTGGATGTTGTGTACGATAGATGCCCACTGAATTTTTTGTGGGAGCGCTGGTTTGCTCTTGGTCTGCACCAAGGGGCTTCAGCTTGAGTGACGCTCTCGGACCAGCCAGGAAATCAAAATGATGGGGAACCTGTGTCCTACCTTTCGTCTTGCTATCCTGATCAACCGTTGCCTTGATGCCAACCGGTGTCCTACGAAATGCGCGCGCGCCCTCTGATGACGCGTGATGGCTGTGCGAGTAGAATCAGCGCTAGCGCTTGAGATAGCTGCGGTCACATTACTTTAATAGAGATGTGAAACGGGATAGTGAAGATTGTTGTTTGTAAAAGAAACGACTCTCAAAGTGTAGTCTGCGATAAGAGATTTAAGTTTTAGGAGCAGGGATGAAAAGAGTTGACAAAAAGAAAAAAGACATAAGGTCTAGAGTCGCGAGAAAAAGGTTTGAGGAAGAACATTCAAGGAAAAACCTCAAGGGGCCAATAAAAAGCAAGATAGCTAAAGGAGGTTATTTTGGCGCTAAAATAAATGCACCAGAAAAGCTCTCCATTTATGCACCTGGAACGGGAGCTTTTGAAGATACGGTCAATTTTATAGAGGAAATAAGAAATGAGTTTGGTCCCAAGAAGAAGGTTGTTGACTTCAGCTTGACAGAGACTATGACGGCAGCAGCAATGGCAATTATTTATTGCGAGCTGGAATTGGCAAGAGGAAGCGAGCGTTTTAAGGGTAAGATTGTGTGGTCGAAGTCTTCCCGTGTAAACAAAATGATTAAAAAGACCGGCATAAGTAAACTTATTTTTGGTTCTAGTTTAAATTTTGATATAGAGACAATTGAAGATCTTCCAATTATTTCTAGTCAAGATACAGATCTTCTCGAAGAAGTTTGCGATCATATGTTGAAAGAATACGATGGTGAAGGTCTTGATGAGAAGGAGTACGCTGTTCGAGAGGCACGGTTGAGCTCGGCAGTTTTTGAGACAGTGGATAACGTGTGCTTTCATGCGTATCCAAGGGACTCTGATGAGCCGAAACGCTGGTGGTTATGCTGCGACGTTTTTGGTGATACACTATACTTGGCTATCTACGATAACGGCGTGGGTATTCCGAGTACGGTTCAAAGTCATAAATGGTTTTTGGATATATTGGAAAGAGAGCGGCCTGAGGTCTTTGAAGAAGCAGAAAGAAATATTGCTGTGTCAAGCAATAGTGTTAGCAAGATTGTTTTTAACAAAGTTAATGACGCTGACTTGATATACATATCGATGCTTGATGATTTTACTGAAACGAAAGAGAAGAAGCACGGGCAAGGAAGTAAAAGCATAAAGGCTTTGGTAAATGAAAGCGAAGGCGGAAAACTGTGGGTGTTCAGCGGCAGAGGGATGTACAAATTCGAAAGAGATGAGGAGCACCCTGAGTTAAAGCGACTTTCTCACAAGATCCCTGGAACTTTGGTTCAATGGAATATAAACCTATCATGAAAACGAAGACAATTGTAGTAGTGAAAGACTTTCATCGCAGTCCTTTCGGACGCTACAAGAAACAGTTCGGCGAACGGTCAGGACAAGCTTTTAGAGAGAATGTTCTTGCTCCTGCGCTAAGATCTTATGATCGAGTAGACGTTATATTAGATGGCTACAATAAGTATGGGAGATCTTTTATCGATGAGTCTTTTGGGGGGCTTATCCGTGAAGAAGGTTTTAGTTATGAGTTCTTAAAGCAACATCTCACATATTCGCATGATTTAGTCGAATCATTCGGGATGTTGATAGAGGAACGCATTAAAAAAGCTCATAGAGATTCATGTGACTAATATGAATGTTACAGTCATAATGTCAATTACTGGCTGGTTTGTTTTGCTTTTGTTTCATATCTCCAGCCTACATCGCTCGGAGGTGGCGAGGAAAAAGGACAAGCTTGTCGCTGATGTTGAGAAACTCCTAGATTGGGGGTGTAGCTCCGAAAACCATAGGCAGCTATGTGCTGAGGTTAAGGAGACAATTTTTTCTTCTAAAATAACACTGATCGAGCGAAGATCTAAAAGCCTTTTTATTGATGACTTTGGCTGGAACAATGAGTTGAAGGAATCAATGGCTAAGATACGTGATTTTGATATAGTTGATACAGATACAGAAGAGACTAGGAATAATTTTCAAGCTAAAATGCACATAGCCTGTGATGAGGTTTTCGAAAAAATTGAGTCCTGTTATGAAGATTATTGCAAAAAAAGGACGTGGGTATCCAAGGTGTATGTTTTTAGAAAGTATAAAGACACCCTTTTAGGAGCAGCTTCTGCAGCAATTACGTTGTTTCTTTTATTTTCTATTTTTCTCGATTGGTTTGGTTTTTAACTATTAAGAGTTCAGCGAGCTACTTGATGGCGTCCTTCTGAAATGGGAAGCGTTTTCTCAGCCGAGTGGGCGAGTCATGTATTCGAGAATTCTAGAGCTGTAGCCAATTTGGGGCTTGGCGAAGGCAAATAGCATGGAGACTGGCTGCGCTGAAGCTTCAACCTTGGCTTGACAGATCCATGCGCCCACCACACTATGTCGTGCATGACTACTATCTCCCTGACCATCGCAGAGCAGTGGCGCCTCGACATCTGACGAGGCGGCTTTCGTGTGTCTGAGCATCAGTGCCGCCTGTCGAGGCGGCATTTTTGTGTCTGCCGACTCGCGAGGGGGTTGATTCGGGCAATGTGAGTAAGATTGTGAGTACGATGGTCGTCGGTGGAGATGCTGGTGAAATGAAATCAGGAGGTTATGCCCGAAATGATCTTGATGCTCGATAACTACGACAGCTTCACCTACAACATCGTCCAGTACCTAGGCGAACTGGGCGCCGAGGTGGTAACCCGACGCAACGACACCATCAGCCTCGACGAGATCGAGGCCATGGCGCCCAGCCACATCGTGGTGTCGCCGGGGCCCTGCACGCCCAACGAGGCCGGCATCTCGCTGGAGCTGATTCGCCACTTCGCCGGCAAGCTGCCGCTGCTCGGTGTGTGCCTCGGCCACCAGGCCATCGGCCAGGTGTTCGGCGGCAAGGTGGTCCGCGCGCCCCAGGTCATGCACGGCAAGACCTCCGACATTCGCCATGCCGGACAGGGCGTGTTCAAGGGCCTCGATGATCCGCTCTCGGTGACCCGCTACCATTCGCTGGTGGTGGAGCGCGAGAGTCTGCCGGAGTGTCTCGAGATCACCGCCTGGACCGATGACGACGACGTCACCCCCGGCCTGATCATGGGCCTGCGCCACAAGGAGCTGCCCATCGAAGGGGTGCAGTTCCACCCGGAATCGATCCTGTCGCGACAGGGACACGAGATGCTGGCCAATTTCCTCGAGCGCCACTGACTACCATCAGGAGACTTGCATGCAGATGACCAATGCCATCGCGGCGGTGATGCGCCGGGAGAACCTGGGCCGAGAGCAGGCCTATGCGGTGATGCGCACCATCATGACCGGCGAGGCCAGTGACGCCCAGGTCGCCGCCTTTCTGATGGGGATGGCGATGAAGGGCGAGACCGCCGAGGAAATCAGTGGCTGCGCCCAGGTGATGCGCGACCTGATGACGCCGGTAACGCTGTCCTGCGACAACGTCGTGGATATCGTCGGCACCGGTGGGGACGGCGCCAACCTGTTTAACGTATCCACCGCCTCGAGCTTTGTCGCCGCCGCCGCCGGCGCCCATGTGGCCAAGCACGGCAACCGAGGGGTGTCGTCGTCCTCGGGCAGCGCCGATCTGTTCCAGGTGGCCGGCATCGGCCTGGATCTGGACGCCGAACAGGTAGGCCGCTGCATCGAGGAGGTCGGCGTCGGCTTCATGTTCGCGCCCAATCACCACCCGGCCATGCGTCACGCCATCGGTCCGCGCCGCGAGATGGGTGTGCGCACCCTGTTCAATATTCTGGGGCCGTTGACCAACCCTGCCAGTGCGCCCAATCAGCTGCTCGGCGTCTACCACGCCGACCTGCTGGAGTTGATGGTGGAGGTGCTGCGTCAGCTCGGCAGTCGGCATGTGCTGGTGGCCCACGCCGAAGACGGCCTGGACGAAATCTCGCTGGCGGCGCCGACCCGCATCGCCGAACTCAAGGATGGCGAGATCCACCGCTATACCCTGACCCCCGAGGATGTCGGTATCGAGCGTCAGTCGCTCGCTCCGCTCAAGGTCAAGACCGCCGAAGACAGCCTGCGCCTGGTCGAGAAGGCGCTTTCCGGCGAGGGGCCTGCGGCGGATATTGTCGCCCTCAACGCCGGCGCTGCCCTCTACGCCGCCGACGTGGCCGATTCCCTCAAGGAAGGCGTGCTGATGGCCCAGGACGCCCAGGGAACCAGGCTGGCGCTGGAAAAGATGAAGGAACTGGCCCACTTTACCCGGGTGTTCGCTCAGTAGGACCTTTCTGAAAAGAGCCCGACGGGCCGCAAGGAGAATCACAACATGGCCAATGCCACCCCGACGATCCTCGAGCGAATCCTCGAGCGCAAGGACGAGGAGGTCGCCAGCCGACGCTGCCAGGTCAGCGAGCAGGCGCTGCTCGCGCGTGCGCGAGAGCAGGATGCACCGCGCGGTTTCGTCATCTCGCTGGCCGAGCGGATCCGCGACGGCGACGCCGCGGTGATCGCCGAGGTCAAGAAGGCGTCACCCTCGAAGGGGCTGATCCGTGAGGATTTTCGCCCGGCCGAGATCGCCGCTCAGTACGCCCGGGGTGGGGCGGCCTGCCTCTCGGTGCTGACCGACGCTGACTTCTTCCAGGGCCATGAGGACTACCTGATTGCCGCCCGCGAGGCGTGCAGTCTGCCGGTGATCCGCAAGGACTTCATCGTCCACGGCTACCAGGTCAGCGAGGCGCGGGCCATCGGCGCCGACTGCATCCTGCTGATCGTCGCCGCCCTGGAGGACGCCCAGATGCGCGACCTGCACCAGCAGGCCGGCGAGCTTGGCATGGACGTGCTGGTGGAGGTCCACGACGCCCAGGAACTGGAGCGGGCGCTGGCGCTCGATCTGGATCTGGTCGGGATCAACAACCGCGACCTGCATACCTTCAATACCCGACTCGAGACCACCCTGGAACTGCTGCCGCGGATTCCGCCCGAGGTCACGGTGATCACCGAGTCCGGCATCCACAGCCGAGACGATGTGCTGCGCATGCGCGAGAACGACGTCCACGGCTTCCTGGTGGGCGAGGCCTTCATGCGCGAAGAAGATCCGGGCGAGGCCCTGCGGCGACTGTTCTTCTAAGTCCTGTACTCGCCTGATGACACCTCGGGCCGGTCATCGACCGGCCCGAGGTGTTTTTATTTCCGACTACTTTGCCGGTCCGGCATGACCAGGCGGATCACATGATCGCCCTTGCGTGGTGTCAGCGGCGCGTCGGCGGTGGCGATGCGCGGCCGCCCGGAAGTGCCGACACAGATCAGCGGCGCCGAGTCGGTATCGCCGGGGAAAGCCCCCTGACGTCTCGCGCTGGCGACGTCCCTGGCCTGGAGAGGCGCTTGCCGGGTGTCTGTGCTGTGGACGTGACCTGGACGTCTTTCTCCCCTTTCTCCCCTTTCTCCACTTGCACGCTTATCGCCGCTCGCGCGCAGCAGCGCCCGTGAACGGGGGGCTTCGTCGAGCCTTTCGACCTCGAAGCGAGCCCCACGCTCGACCAGGCTCGAGAGCTGGGCAAAGGTCATCTCGCGGCCGAACAGGTAGGGAACATGCTCGATGGCGGTGGCGTGCTGGCGCCGGGCCTGGCGCCCCAGGTTGACCGCCAGGCGGAACACCTGGCCCTGGCCCAGCAGATGCTCGAAGTGCAGCGCGGCCAGATCATTGAGCTCTCGGTAGGGCGACAGCGGCATCAGGTAGCCAATACCGCTCAGCTCCATATGCTGGGCGGCGTGTTCGGACAGCGGGTCACCGTAGTAGGCCGAGAGCCCCTCGGCGCGGGCGGCCTGCACCGCGTCCCAGCTCGAGTCGGTCAGCAGCACGCCGAGTCGGGCCTGGCGCAGACAGTGGGCCATCTGCCGGGCCACCGGGTTGGCGCCGATGATCAGCACGCCGTGGGCCGAGGGACGGCGCACCTTCAGCCAGTCGCCCAGCGGGCGGGCCAGCAGACTCTGGGATACGACCGTGGCGATGATCACCAGAAAGGTCACCGGCACCAGCCGGTCGGCGCCGGGCACTCCGATCTCTTCCAGCCGCAGCGCGAACAGCGAGGCCACCGCGGCGGCGACGATGCCGCGGGGCGAGATGAACGCCAGCAGACTCTTCTCGCGCCAGTCCAGGCCGCTGCCCAGGGTGCACAGCCACACCGCCAGCGGACGCACCAGCAGCAACAGCACCGCCAGAAAGGCCCAGGCCGGCCAGCCCAGCAGTGCCAGTTGCTCGACCGTCAGACGTGCCGCCAGCAGGATGAACAGACCCGAGATCAGAAGGATCGACAGGGTCTCCTTGAACTCGATGATCGGTCGGGTGGGCACGCCACGCATATTGGCGAGCCAGGCGCCCATTACCGTCACCGTCAACAGGCCGGACTCGTGAAACAGGGTGTTGGACAGGGTGAACAGACCGAGCATGGTCATCAGGGTGCCGAAGCTGTGCAGCCGTTGCGGCAGCAGGTGCTGGCGCAGTACCTGGCCCCATAGATAGCCGCCGGCGACGCCAAAGCCGAAGCCGATCAACGCGGTCTGGGCGAACAGCATCAGGGTATGCGGCAGTGCCTGGGTGCCGGAGCCCAGGGCGACGAATTCATAGACCAGTACCGCGCCGATGGCGCCCACCGGGTCGATCAGGATGCCCTCCCAGCGCAGGATCTGGGTCAGGTGCTCGCGGGCCCGCAGGGTCTGCAACAGCGGCAGGATCACCGTCGGGCCGGTGACCACCAGCAGGGCCCCCAGCAGGCTCGCCATCTCCCAGCTAAGGCCCAGCAGCCAGCGGGCGGCCAGCGCTCCGCACAGGGCGGTGATCAGGGCTCCCCAGGTGACCAGGCGACGCACCGTGCGGCCATGCCCTCCCAGCTCGCGAAAGTTCAGGGTGAGGCTACCCTCGAACAGGATCACCGCCACCGCCAGCGACACCAGCGGGAACAGCAGCTCGCCGAACAGGGCGTCGGGGTCGAGCAGGCCAGTCACCGGGCCTGCGGCAATGCCGGCGATCAACAGCGTCAGGATGGCGGGGACCTTGAGGCGCCAGGCTAGCCACTGTGAGCCCAGCGCCAGCAGGCCAACGGCCGCCAGGGTGAGTCCGGCATGCTCCATGGTCGGTCGACTCCGAAACGGGAAAAGCCGCGCAGCGTACTGACGCGGCGTCGATCATGCAAACCATCGCCATCATAGGCGTCAACGATGGTCTGACTCAGCTCGCCCGACGAAGTGCGCCGAGCAGCGCCTGCAGCGGATGCGGCAGCTGGCTGTCGGAGAAGCGTCGGGCCTGGCTGCGACAGGAGTAGCCGGTGGCCAGCAGGCGACCGCTGTCGCCGTGCTCCTGCACCACCGGTTCCCAGGACTGGGCGTAGATGGTGCGCGAGGTCGTAAGGTTGCGTGCCTCGTGGCCGTAGGTGCCGGACATGCCGCAGCAGCCCGAGGGCAGGGGCGCCAGGCGCAGCCCGAAACGTTCGAACAATTGCTGCCAGGCCTTGGGGCTGCCCGGCGCCTGGGTCTTCTCGGTGCAGTGGGACAGCAGCTGGAAGGGGGCTTCCTCGCTCAGGTCGAGTCCCGAGGGCACCAGCGAGGCGCCCAGACTCGAAAGCCACTCCTGCAGCATCAGCACCTCAGGCACCGCCTGCTCACCCAGTGCCTTCACGTACTCCTGGCGATAGGTCAGGGTCATCGCCGGGTCGATGCCCACCAGCGGCACGCCGCTGGCGGCCAGGGCGGAGAGCTCTCGGGCACGCTTGCGGGCGGTGCGCTCGAAGGCCCCGAGGAAGCCCTGGACGTTGAGCGGCTTGCCGTTGGGCTTGTAGGGCGCGACGAAGACGCGGATATCGAGGCGCGACAGCAGCTCCACCACGTCGGCGACCAGTCTGGCTTCGAAGTGGCTGGTGAAGGCGTCCTGCACCAGGATCACGCTGCGCGCCTTCTGGCGCTCGCTGAGGCGTCCCAGCGTCAGCGGAGTGGCCTCGGCCACGCCCCAGGCCTTGAGCTGCTTCTTGAGCCGGGCGCGTGACAGCCTGGGGCTGTCGACCATGCCGAGGCCGCGGGCCATCAGCCGGTCCACCAGGCGGTTATCGAGTGCCGCGTTGTAGGCCGGGGCCAGTGGCGCCAGCGCCGGCAGCAGGAATTCGAGCCCGCCGATCAGGTAGTCGCGCAGCGGGCGCAGGTAGCGTCCGTGGTAGACCTCGAGGAACTGGGAGCGGAAGGCCGGGACATTGACCTTGATCGGGCACTGGCCGGCGCAGGACTTGCACGCCAGGCAGCCGGCCATGGCGTCGTAGACCTCGTGGGAAAAGTCGTCCTTGCCGCGCAGGCTGTTGAGCGCGCGGCGGGGCAGGTGGGCGAGCCAGCCGAGCGCGGTCTCATCCTTCTTGCGCTGTGACTCCTCGACCACGTCGATGCCGGCCTTCCCCTGCAGGCGCAGCCATTCGCGCATCAGGCTGGCGCGGCCCTTGGGCGAGTGCACACGATCCCGGGTGGCCTTCCACGACGGGCACATGGCGTCGTCGGGATCATAGTTGTAGCAGGCGCCGTTGCCGTTGCAGTAGACGGCGTCGGCGTGGGCCTGCCACACCCGCTCGTCGATCTGACGATCGAAGTCGCCGCGCATGGGCACCGCGTCGATGGCCAGCAGGCCGGGGTCGCTGAGGCTGGCGCCGGGCTCGGGCTGGCTGTTGGCCGCTTCGTCGGTCTCCACCAGCGGCGTGGCGATCTTGCCGGGATTGAGCTGGTTGTGCGGGTCGAAGGCACCCTTGAGGCGTCGCAGGCTGGGGTAGAGCTCACCGAAGAAGGCTGGGGCGTACTCCGAGCGCACGCCCTTGCCGTGCTCCCCCCACAGCAGGCCGTGGTAGCGCTGGGTCAGCGCCGCCACTTCATCGGAGATTTCGCGGATCATCGCCTGCTGGCGCGGGTCCTTCATGTCCAGCGCCGGGCGCACATGCAACACCCCGGCGTCGACGTGGCCGAACATGCCGTACTCGAGCCCGCGGGCATCGAGCAGGGCGCGGAACTCGGCGATGTAGTCGGCCAGGTGCTCTGGGGGTACCGCGGTATCCTCGACGAAGGGCAGCGGGCGCTTCTCGCCCTTGACGTTGCCGAGCAGGCCCACCGAGCGCTTGCGCATGGCGTAGACCCGACCGATGGCGTCACGGCCGATGGCCTGGGTGAAGCCCAGGCGGGTGACGCTGGTGTCGCTTTCGAGTCCCCGGCAGAAGGCGTCGACCCGGGCCTCGAGGCGCTCGGGGTCGTCGTCGTTGAACTCCACCAGGTTGATGCCCTCGATGGCCGGGCCGTCGTCCACCGGGAAGAACTCGGCCACCGAGTCCCACACGAAGTCCTCCATGGCGAGCTTCAACACCTTGTCGTCCACGGTCTCGATGGAGGTGGGGCGAAGCGCCTGCGGCTTTTCTGGTGACGAGCCGCCGGCCATCAGCGCCTTGGCGTCGGCGAGGGCCGCCATGAAGCTCGGGTAGCGCACATTGACCAGGATCGAGTGGCGCGGGATCGGCAGCACGTTGAGCACCGCCTCGTTGGTCAGCGCCAGCGAGCCCTCGGCGCCGCACAGCACGCTGTTGAGGTTGAAGCGGCCGTCGTCGTCGCGAAGGTGGGCCAGATCGTAGCCGGTCAGGCAGCGGTTGAGCGGCGGGAAGATCGCCTCGATGCGCTCGCGCTCCTGCTCGATGATCTTGCGGGCGGCGCGATAGGCGCGGCCCCGGGCCGAGTCCTCGGCGCACAGGGTCTCGAGTTCGTCCTCGTCGACCGCGGCGCTGATCAGGCGCTCGCCGCCGATCAGTACGCTGTCGAGCTCGAGCACATGGTGGCGGGTCTTGCCGTATTCGCAGCTGCCCTGGCCGCTGGCGTCGGTGGCGATCATGCCGCCGATGGTCGCCCGGTTGGAGGTGGACAATTCCGGTGCGAAGAACAGCCCATGGGGCCTCAAGGCGGCGTTGAGCTGGTCCTTGACCACCCCGGCCTGGACCCGTACCCGGCGGTTGTCGACGTCGATCTCGAGGATCTGATTCATGTGCCGGGAGACGTCCACCACCAGGCCGTCGCTCAGCGACTGGCCGTTGGTGCCGGTGCCGCCACCACGCGGTGTCAGGGCCACCTTGCGGAAGGTTTCCCGCCCGGCGAGCCGGCCGAGCAGCTCGAGGTCAGCTGCATGACGCGGAAACACCGCCGCCTGGGGCAGACGCTGGTAGAGCGAGTTGTCGGTGGCCAGCACCGTGCGGCTGGCGTAGTCCGGGGCGATTTCGCCCTCGAAACCTTCCGCCTTCAGGGCCTTGAGAAAGTCGACGTAGTGCTGGTCCAGTGGGGTCGCGGCATCAGCTAGGGGCAGTGGTGCGATCATGGTCTCGGTCGATACAGGCCCCGCGGCGGCGCGGCTGGCGCTATCGACAGGGCAGGAGAATGGGAGGGCGTCCACTTTACCGCGTCTCGGGGGGTAGGTGCATCCCGATCGCGAGAGAAGCGGGCGCTCGCCCCCGGTCGATGGCGCCGCCTCTCGCTTTTGCCTACAATGTGTCGCCTGCGCGGAGGGTGGTCCCAGGGCACACCAGCGGGGCGCTTTTCGGCTGTCCTCACGGTGGGGCCCGAGAGCAGCGTCCGACGCTGGCGATGGTGACGCACGCCCCCAGGTGACGCCTTCCGCATCCGACATGTTCTTTTCACTCAGGCGACGGACCAGACTCCATGCTCGATCCGAAACTGCTGCGCGGCGACCTCGATACGCTCGCCCAACGACTGGCCACCCGCGGTTACTCTCTCGACAGCGAGGCGCTTGGCTCGCTGGAATCCCGCCGTCGCGAGCTGCAGACCGAGACCGAGCGTTTGCAGAACGAGCGCAACACTCGCTCCAAGGCGATCGGCAAGGCCAAGGCCGCCGGCGAGGATATCCAGCCGCTGCTCGACGAGGTCAGTGACCTGGGCGAGCGCCTGGACGCCGCCAAGGTGGCGCTGGCCGAGGTGCAGGGCCAGTGGGAAGACATCGCTGCGGGGATCCCCAACCTGCCCCACGCCAGCGTGCCCGAAGGCGCAAGCGAAGACGACAACGTCGAGGTGTCGCGCTGGGGCAACCCCGGCGAGTACGCCTTCGAGGTCAAGGATCACGTTGATCTGGGAGCCAAGAAGGGCGATCTGGACTTCGAGGTTGCCGCCAAGCTGACCGGCGCCCGCTTCGCCGTGATGCGCGGGCCGATCGCCCGTCTGCACCGCGCCCTGACCCAGTTCATGCTCGACAAGCAGACCCTGGAGCACGGCTACGAAGAGTGCTATGTGCCCTACATGGTCAACCGTGACTCGCTCTACGGCACCGGCCAGTTGCCCAAGTTCGGCGAGGACCTGTTCAAGCTCGATGACGAGCGCGAATTCCACCTGATCCCGACTGCCGAGGTGCCGCTGACCAACCTGCTGCGTGGCGAGATCGTCGACGCTGGCGCCTTGCCGCTGAAGCTGACCGCCCATACTCCCTGCTTTCGCAGCGAGGCAGGTTCCCACGGTCGCGACACCCGCGGCATGATCCGCCAGCACCAGTTCGACAAGGTCGAGATGGTCCAGCTGGTCGATCCGGCCAAGAGCTACGAGGCGCTGGAGGAAATGCGCGGCCACGCCGAGGCGATCCTTCAGGCGCTCGAGCTGCCTTACCGGGTGGTGAACCTGTGCACTGGCGACATGGGCTTCTCCGCCGCCAAGACCTACGATCTCGAGGTCTGGCTGCCGAGCCAGGACACCTACCGTGAGATCTCCTCGGTGTCCAACTGCGAGGACTTCCAGGCACGCCGCCTGCAGGCGCGCTTCCGCGCCAAGGGTGAAAAGAAGCCGCAGCTTCTGCACACCCTAAACGGCTCCGGCCTGGCGGTGGGCCGCTGCCTGATCGCGGTGATGGAAAACCACCAGAACGAGGACGGCTCCATCACCGTTCCCGAGGTGCTGCGTCCCTATATGGGCGGGGTCGAGCGCATCAACGTCTGATCCGCCCTCGAGAGGGACAGGCGCGCTTGCCCTTGATTAAGCAAAAGCCCCGGTGGTCGAGACCACCGGGGCTTTTGCGTCACGGGCTTTTTACGTCACGGGCTTAGGCGATATGGCACCGGACCCCGGCCGCTTTCCGTTGGGCGGGTGCGACTCGTTGGCCACCGATGCCATGGCCGTCGGGCTGACGTCGCCGCTATCGTCATTGCGGCGCAGCCGGGACCTGCTGGCGATCCTGATCGATATCCGTGGTTGCCTCGGCCAGCCCCCAGCGGACCTGGACACCGGCGTCGATGGTGATGCTGCCGGGGCTGTAGTCGGCGTTGCCGCCGCTTTCGGCCATGTCGGCGCGCATCGCCATCATGCGTGGCTGAAACACCGGGGCGTTGGTCTCGCTGACATGGATCACCTCACCGAGCTCCACTCCCAGGGCGTCCGCCATCAGTTCGGCCTTGGCCCTGGCGCGCTCGAGAGCCTGGGTCAGTGCGCGGTCGCTGGCCGCGTCGCGGTCGGCAAGATCGTAGCTGACGCCGTCCAGTGCATTGACGCCGGCTTCGGTCAGGGCGTCGAGCAGGGTCGGAAGGCTATCGAGATCGCTGATCGCCAGGGTCACCGGACGCTCCAGGCGAGTACGTACCATGGGGATGGGGTTGTCGTTGCCCTGGCGCGTTTGATGCAGCATCTCCTGCTGTACCCGCAGCGATCCAGCGTTGATCGCCTCGCGGGAAAGACCCGCGTCTTCCAGCGCCGAGATCAGCTCGGCGGCGCGATCCTCCAGGCGTTGGCGGGCCTCAGCCAGGGCCTGGCCGTGGTCACCACTGTCCTTTTCCTGGGCGATGGCCGGTGTCAGCTCCCACAGTCGGGCGTTCAAGGTCGCCTCGTCCGGAGCGACCTTGAGCTCGGACTGGGCCTGGATATCCAGATAGCGTGGCGTGGGTGACTCGGCGGCCAGGGAGGGCGTGGCGGCCATAGAAGCCAGCGCCAGGCCGAGCCCCACCGTCGCCAGCCGGTGGAGGTGGCGCAGGCGAAGGCTCGGCATCGCCCGTGACCGGGCGGAGGGAGTGGCGAGTGACATCGGATTCTCCTTGTAACGTGGGGGATGAACGACAGGGCAAACAACAGGGCGAACAACAGGGGGCGCGTCGCAGACAAGTCTGACAGGGTCCAGCACCGGCCAGGGCCTACTGACTGGGACGGTGTCCCTGGCGAGACGTTCCCGGATCTCAAGCGTCTCCACGATCCTTGCATGGTTGAGCCTGGGCCGGCCAATGTCGCCGGAGTGATACACGGAACATTGGCAATGTTGCGCCATGTGCCATGATTCTTTGTGCTGAAACGATTGGCGGGGCATGATGGCGCCGATAACGCCGTCGAGCCGACGGCTGGTTAACGAGAGGAGCTACCGTCCATGGAAGATGAAGTCGAGGCGCAGGAGCGCAGGCTCCCCTTGAACCTGACGCTGGCCCTGGCTGCACTGGTGGTCATCGTCGCCGGCATGCGCGCGGGGGCAGACCTGCTGGTGCCGGTGCTGCTGTCGCTGTTCATCGCGGTGGTGTGTACCGCCCCGGTGCAGTGGCTGCACGAGCGGGGGCTGGGCTTGAGACTGTCGGTATGGGTCACGCTGGTGGTGATCGGCGGCATGCTGATCCTGCTGGCGCTGTTGCTGGCCAATAGTGTCGGTACCTTTGCCGAGGCCTTGCCCGGGATCGAGGAAAAGCTATACGAATACTACCTGCGCCTGCTCGATGGACTGGCCAGCATGGGGCTTGCCATCGACACCCAGCGGCTGGCCGGGTTTCTCGACACCCAGAAGCTTGGCGAATGGCTTCCGGCACTGCTCAGCCAGCTCGGCAATCTGATGATGCAGAGTGTCGTGGTGGCGCTGCTGGTGATGTTCATGTTGTTCGAGACGCTGAACTTCCGCGACAAGATATCCCGGGCGCTGGCCAACCCCGCCCCGAGCCTCGAGCGCTTCAACGAGTTCAGCCACACCCTCAAGCGTTACCTGGCGGTCAAGACCGTGATCAGCCTGGTCACCGGGGCCCTGGTGTGGGTGGCCTGTCTGCTGGTGGGGGTCGACTTCCCGCTGCTGTGGGCGGTGCTGGCCTTTGCGCTCAACTATATCCCCAACATCGGTTCGGCCATCGCCGCGGTGCCGGCGGTGCTGCTGGTGCTGGTGTCTCCGGACGGGGGCATGGGCGATGCGCTGCTGCTGAGCCTTGCCTATCTGTCGATCAACTTCGTCATGGGCAATCTGGTCGAACCGCGGGTCATGGGGCGGGCGCTGGGGTTGTCCACCTTCGTCGCCTTTCTGTCGCTGGTGGTGTGGGGCTGGATCTTCGGGGTCACCGGCATGTTGCTGTCGGTGGTGCTGACGATGACGTTGAAGATCGCCCTCGACAGCCACCCCCAGACCCGCTGGATGGCCCACCTGCTGGGACCGGCCAAGGGTGGCCCGGTGGAGGACGCCAGCCGGCCACTGGCCGAGCGTGCTCGCATGAGCAAGCTGAAACGCAAGGTCGAATCGGTCCAGCGCAAGTAAACCGACCGGGCGCATGAGCCAGCGATATGGACCACCTGAACGCAAGGTCGAATCGGTCCAGCGCAAGTAAACCGACCGGGCGCATGAGCCAGCGATATGGACCACCTGAACGCAAGGTCGAATCGGTCCAGCGCAAGTAAACCGACCGGGCGCATAAGCCAGCGCTAGTAAGCTGGGCAAACCCAACAAAAGGTTGAGCCGACCCGGCCAGGGTCGGCTGCTGTAGTGCAAGTGAGCCAAGGACGGGGTTATGGCGCCTTCTCGGGCGGTGGGAACACCACCTCCATGCCACGGGCGTCGAGCTGACGGATGTCCTCGGGGCTACCGTCCTCGGCCAGGGTGACCAGACCGATGCCGGGCCCGTTCCACAGGCGTTCTCCGGCCTTGGCGCGGTCCGGGTCCCTGGGCTCCACCGCCATGGGCCGGCGCTGGGTGAACCAGTTGAGCGGCGAGCGTGGCGAGTAAAGCCAGCGATTGAGACGATCAAAGGTATCCAGCAGGGTGTCGGGAAAGCAGTTCTTGAGACCGCTGGAGGTGATCTGCCAGATCATCGGGCCCTGGTGTCGGTGACGGATACGCACGTCGTAGACGAAGGAGTAGTGTACGTCGCCGGACAGGATGACGTAGTGCCCCGGGGTCCGCGAGTGGCGGAAGATGTTGAGCATCACGCTGGCGGCGCCACGATGGGCCATCCAGTTTTCGGCATCCACCAGCAGCGGCTTGCCCGCCAGGGTGAACAATTTCTGGATGGTCTCGATCAGCTTGACCCCGAACATCGGCGCCGGAGAGACGATGACCGCCGACGGCGCGTCGATCAACTCCTGCTGAAATTCCGATAACGCCTCCCAGTCCATCAGGCCGGATGGCCGTTCGGGCTTGCGCCCGTTGCGCCAGCGTCGGGTGCGGGTATCCAGCACCACCAGACGTGGACTGCCCTCCACCTGAAATTCCCAGCCCTCGAAGCGAAAGAGGCGCTCGAGACAGGCATCCTGCTGATCCTTGTCGAGCCAGCCTTGGTTATCGTTGGCGTTGCTCAACAGCGCCTGGGCTTCGTCCAGCGGTGTCTTCAACCGCTCGGGGGCGTTGCCCCAGCCCTGACACAGCAGATAGGCCAGCAGGGCATTGCCGATGATGCGCTTGGAGAAGGGGTGGCCGTAAGCCGTGCTTTCCCACTGCGCGGTAAGGTTCCAGTCGTCGGTGACGTCGTGGTCATCGAAGATCATCAGGCTCGGCAACTGGGCCATGACGCGGGCGGCGGCAGGCAGGGTAGCGACGAAGTCGTCGATGATCCGGGCCTGGTCGTCGTAGGTCTCTCGTCGCTCTTCTTCAAGCGCAGGAGGCTGGCACTCGATGAGGCGCCACGGCGTCGGCGACCAGACCAGCAGGTACATGGCCACCATCTCGGCGAAGGTCATCAGGTGATTGGCGGCGCTGGCCGACGTGAACACCGGCTTGCGTACGCCCCCGAAGAAGCGATCCTTGAGGGCAGCCGAGCTCTTGACGTCGGGCAGCAACTCTTCGCGTCGATAGTAGCTGAAGGGGCTTGCGTAGAGCGATTGGCTGTCGTCGATGGTTGAGCCCTCGAGGGTCTCGTCGAACAGCCCCAGGCGCTCGATCAGCGCGTGTATCGCCACCAGCAAGGGGCCGGCGACGTCATCGGCGTAGATCTGGTCGCCGGTCATCAACAGCCAGGCCGGCCACTGTTCGGGACAGTCGAGACGCTGGGCGAGCCAGTTGTCCAGATGGGCCAGGCCGTCCGGGCCATCGTAGTGAGGACGACGGCAGGAGCCATGCAGCAGGCGTCGGTGGCTCGATGCCAGCACGAATGCCGGCGTCTCGTGCCCTTCATGGCACAGATGGGGCGCCAGCTCGCCGAGTGAGGTTTCGCGCTCGCCCGTCACCTTGAGGTCGTAGTCGATCCGGGTGTCCTGGGGCAGAGGCTCATCCAGCGGTGCATCGATCAGGTAGAGCAGGGCATGGCGGCCCAGTGGCACCAGCCGGTAATCGTCCTCACCAAGCGGCTGTCGGCGCGGTGACTCGCCGCTGGGTGACAGCTCGAGGGTCAAGCTGAGAGGACGGCTCGCCACCAGCCAGATGCGCAGACGTTCGGGACTCAAGCGTCGCAGGATGGGGCCGGCGAGGATGGCGGGAAGGTCGTCGGGAGACGTTCCGGTGTCGGTCATGGCGGTCCTGTGTCGGTTCGCTGTCGGTAAGCCCCGTTCCGGGGGAGACCTCGCGCATGGCGAATACATCAAGAGTATCAACGGTAAGCGGCAAGGAGGCCAGAGCGCCGGCGTATGCCTTGCAGACTGTTCCCGAGGTGGCCGTTGCGCTGACTGGTCTGGTAGCGCTTGTCTTGACCTGGCTGCGCGACCGATCCGGGTCAGCACCTGGCAAATGCTAGCATCAAGGATGAGGAACGCGTCTTCCCGGGAGACTCCCATGGCTCATGAACATCGAACGACCGAAAGCGCCAGAGCGGACGGCCCTGCTCACCAGCACGCTGAGCGTGACCAGCATCGGCACGATCCCCACGGCCATGACGCGCACCGCCATGGCCATGGCATCGGCCATGTACACACCGACAGCCAGCGTCGGCTGGCCTGGGGCATCCTGCTGACCGCGTCCTTCATGGTGGCCGAGGTGGTCGGAGGTGTTGTCTCCGGATCGCTGGCGCTGCTGGCCGACGCCGGCCATATGCTCACCGACAGCGCTGCCCTGATGCTGGCCTGGTTTGCCGCACGCCTCAGCAAGCGACCTGCCGACGACGCCCGCAGTTTTGGCTATGACCGGGTGCAGATCCTCGCCGCCTTCGTCAACGGCTTGACCCTGATCGCCATCGTGGTCTGGATCTCGATCGAAGCGTTCCGCCGCCTGCTGAGTCCGGTCGAGGTGCTGGGGCCTGTCATGCTGACGGTGGCGGTGGCGGGACTGCTGGTCAATATCGTGGTCTTCGTGATTCTTCACGGCGGCGATCGCGACAATCTGAATATTCGCGGTGCTGCGCTGCACGTGCTGGGTGATCTGCTCGGTTCCGTTGCGGCGATCGTTGCCTCGCTGGTGATCATGGCGACCGGATGGACGCCGATCGACCCGCTGCTGTCGGTGCTGGTGGCGCTGCTGATCCTCAGGAATGCCTGGACACTGACGCGCCAGAGCGGGCACATCCTGCTGGAAGGCGTTCCGGAATCCCTGGACATCGATGCCATGAAGCGGGCCGTCGTCGAGACGGTACCGGCGGTATGCGACGTTCATCATGTTCACGCCTGGTCGCTGACACCCGGACGGCATCTGGTGTCGATGCACGTCGGCGTGCGCTCGGGAGAAGACCACCAGACAACTCTGGTGGCAGTGCGGGAGGTGCTGACCCAGGAGTTCGATATCGAGCATGTCACGATGCAACTGGAAGAGGTGGGGGACTGCGTCGATCATCGCTGAGCAACACCACTGCATGAAGTCAGGCAGGCGCAAGGCAAGCCGAAAGGGAAGAGCGGGTGGCCGCCCCCCTGGAGGCAGGGAGGGCGAGGATGGCCGGCGACTAGAGAAGCTTGGTCTGTCGCAGACTGTGCAGGGCGCAGGGGGCATCGAAGCTGTTCGCATCCGCCAGATCCCAGAACTCACGATACAGCGGATGGTTCTTGGCACCGCCCTCCAGCAACTCCTTGGGTGCCAGGCTGTCGATCAGGCTGATGTAGGGCAGCGCCTTGCCATTGGAGAGGCGCCTGATGATGTGTTCGGGGCCAAGTTCGCTGGGGTGATGCAGCCCAGCAGCCTCCAGCATCTCGCACAGGGCGAACTTGGTATTGGCGTGGAAGTTCTTCACCCGCACCGACTTGTCCTCGACGTCCAGGCGGTTGCCGCGGGCCTTGTCCTGGGTGGCGACCCCGCTGGGACACTGGTCGTTGTGGCAGCTCTGGGCCTGGATGCAGCCCAGCGAGAACATGAAGCCACGGGCCATGTTGACCCAGTCGGCGCCCAGCGCCAGCGTACGGGCGATGTCGAAGGCGCTGATGATCTTGCCGCTGGCGCCGATGCGAATCTCGTCGCGCAGTCCGGCGCCGACCAGGGTGTTGTGGACCAGGATCAGGGCGTCGTTGAGCGGCATGCCGAGGCGGTTGATGAATTCCAGCGGTGCGGCGCCGGTGCCGCCCTGGCCACCGTCGACCACGATATAGTCGGGGCGGTCGCCGCATTCAAGCATGGCCTTGACCATGGCGAACCATTCCCAGGGATGGCCCAGGGCCAGCTTGATGCCCACCGGCTTGTCGCCGGAGAGGGTGCGCAGCTCCTGGATGAAGTGGATCATCTCGCAGGGGGTGGAGAAGGCGGAGTGCTTGGACGGCGAAAGTACGTCCTGGCCTTCGGGCACGCCGCGAGTCGAGGCTATCTCGGCGGTCACCTTGGCCCCCGGCAGGATGCCGCCATGGCCAGGCTTGGCGCCCTGGGACAGCTTGATCTCGATCATCTTCACTTCGTCACGACGGGCATTCTCCTTGAACTTGTCGCGATCGAATCCACCGTCGTCGCGACGACAGCCGAAGTAGCCGGAACCGATCTGCCACACCAGGTCGCCGCCGCGCAGGTGGTAGGGCGATATCGCCCCTTCCCCGGTGGTGTGGTAGAAGCCCCCGAGCTTGGCACCTTCGTTGAGGGCGCTGATGGCATTGGGCGACAGGGCACCGAAGCTCATGGCGGAAATATTGAGCACGCTGGCCTTGTAGGGCTTGGCGCGATGCTCGCCGACGACCACGCGGAAGTCATGATCGGTGATCTCCACCGGTGACAGCGATGGCCCCATCCACTCGTAGCCGGGGGCGTTCATGTCCCGGAGCGAGCCGAAGGGCTTCTTGTCGATGGTGCTCTTGGCCCGTCGATAGACCAGCGAGCGCTGCTCGCGGGAGAAGGGCGACTCGAAGGTGTCCGCCTCGATGAAGTATTGGCGGAACTCGGGCCCGATGGATTCCAGGAAGTAGCGAATATGCGCCAGGATCGGGTAGTTGCGACTGACCGTGCGCCGCCGCTGGACGATGTCATAGGTGCCCAGCGCGGTCAGCGCGCCAAACGCCAGCACCCCCGTCAGCCACCATAGTGACGCCAGTAGCCCGAGCAGGCTGACGATCAGGCCGGCGACGGCGATGTAGTAGGCGCCGAAGCGGGTCGAGGCGTGGCGTGAAAGGTACGAGGCCATGTCGTTCTCCCTGAGTCACGGTTTTCTTGTGTTCTTTACTCATGCAAGCACATTACCTGTCACCGGCATAGAGCACGCGGCACCGGGTGACGACCAGGCACAGTGGAGCAAAAGGCGGAGACATGGCTCGGGAGGGAGGCCGCGCTAAAGGCAGCAGCCGGCAAGTCGTGAGGTGCTGCTGCAGGTGACTGCAAAGCGTCATCGTCTCGTAACCAAGTGCAAATAGTGTTTGACCTGAGCGCCAAGACGGCGCATGCTGCTCGCAGTTGGTTAGCAAGTTGAACGTCTCAGAGGTCATCGAAGCATCCTGGCGACGATGTTCCGGGGGAAGGTTTCTTGTTTTACCCACTGCAACTCGGGTATCTCCCGGTAATGTATATACGCTAGTCGAGGATTCGATCATGGCAACTGGTACCGTCAAGTGGTTCAACGACACTAAGGGCTACGGCTTCATCTCTCCGGACGACAACGGTGACGACCTGTTCGCTCACTTCTCCGAGATTCAAGCCGACGGCTTCAAGTCCCTGCAGGATGGCCAGAAGGTCTCCTTCGAGGTGACTCAGGGCAAGAAAGGCCTCCAGGCTTCCAACATCAAGGTCATCGACTAAGTCGATCGCTTGATGGCCGCTCAGGCGGCATGATGCATCGCACTTGATGCATGGAAAAGGCTCGCTACGGCGGGCCTTTTTGCGTTTCTGATGTGTCATTCTGCGCCCCGGGTGGGTGCCGGTGAAGGACACCCGTAAACGAGGTGAATCTCTCGCAAAGGCGCTGTGGCATAGGGTGAAGGGTCCATATGCCTGAAAGAGATAAAAAAATAATACATTGTAACTATTTAGAATAAGGTGGGGGAGGCACAATAGGCTGATTCTCTTCAGCAAGGCCACCTCATGTCGCTGGATGCCTGGATCGCCCTTTCCGTTGCCTGTGCCGTCTTCCCGTTGATGGCGCTGACCCGTCTCGGCCCCGACATGGTGCTGATGGGGGCTCTTGTGGTGCTTCTGAGCCTTGGGGTCATCGACGCCGAGCAGGCGTTGGGCGGTTTTTCCAACAGTGGTCTGTTCACGGTTGCCTTCCTCTACATCCTGGTCGCCAGCCTGCGTGATACCGGTGGTATCGATCTGATCATTCGCCACGTGCTGGGACGCCCCTCTGGCGAACGTCACGCCTTGTCACGCCTGGTGTGGCCAGTCACCGCCGTCAGCGGGCTGCTCAACAACACGCCGGTGGTGGCCACCTTCATCCCTGCGGTGATCAGCTGGGGGCGTCGCTTCTCGATTGCCCCGCAGTTGTTGCTGATGCCGCTGAGCTTCGCTTCGATCCTCGGCGGCACCGTCACCCTGATGGGTACCAGTACCAATCTGGTGGTGCATTCGCTGATGCAGGAGCGCTTCCCGGACCTTCACCTGGGGCTGTTCGAAATCGCCTGGGTGGGCGTGCCCATGGCGCTGGTTGGGGTCGTCTACCTGCTGGTTGTAACGCCTCGTCTGCTGTCCAGGCGCCCCGGCAGCGAGGAGGCCTTCGCCAACCTGCGCGAGTTCACCATCGAAATGGAAGTGGATCCGCAGGGGCCGCTGGTCGACCGCACCGTCGAAGAGGCCGGGCTGCGGCATCTTTCCGGGCTCTTCCTGGTGGAAATCGAACGCGGTGGCAATGTGGTCAGCGTGGTGGGGCCGGGTGAACGTCTCAAGGGCGGGGATCACCTGGTCTTTGCCGGCACCACTGAGGGGGCAGTGGAATTGCAGCAGATGCGCGGTCTGAGGCCATCCCGTCTGGGGGAGTCGCATCTTGAGAAGGAGTTTCGCGAGCGCCGCCTGGTGGAAGCGGTAGTCTCCGACCAGTGCCAGTTCATCGGGCAGAAGATTCGCGACGGCCATTTTCGCACGCTCTATGGCGCCGCTGTGCTGGCGGTCTGTCGTGGCGGGCGCAGGGTAGCGGGTAGCCTCGGACAGATTCGTCTGCAACCCTCCGATGTGCTGTTGCTCGAGGCGCGCCCGGCCTTTATCGAACGTCATCGACAGTCTCAGGACTTCCTGTTGATCAGCCAGGTCAATGGTCAGGCCAGGCCCGCCTTCGACCGAGCGCTGCGCGCCTGGGCGATCCTGGCGACGGTAGTGGTGCTGGCCTCCACCGGGCTGATGAGCATGATGAACGCCGCCATGCTGGGCGCCACGGCAGCCCTGTTGAGCGGCTGTGTCAGCGTCCGCAGTGCCCGTCGCGGCATGGACACCCAGGTGTTACTGACCATCGCCGCATCCTTTGGCCTGGGCGCCGCACTGCAGACGTCCGGGGCAGCAGATGTGGTGGCCCGTGGGCTGCTGAGTGTCGTCGGCGACAGTCCCTGGGCGCTGCTGGTGGGCACCTACTGTGTGGTGGCGCTGCTGACCTCGCTGGTGACCAACAACGCCGCAGCGGTCATTACCTTCCCCATCGCCATGGCAGGGGCCGAGAGTCTCGGCGTCAATCCCTTGCCCTACGTGGTGGTGGTGATGTTTGCCGCATCGGCCAGTTTTCTCACCCCGATTGGTTATCAGACCAATCTGATGGTCATGGGCCCCGGTGGCTACCGGGTTCAGGATTACCTCAAGCTCGGCGGCCCCCTGAATCTACTGACTGCCGTCGTGGTGCTGACGCTGACACCCTTTTTCTGGCCGTTCTAAAAAGCCCTGTGTGCTTCTCGGTAGCCGGGTGACTTCACCTGTTTGGCTCGTCCCCTCTGGCGCATTGCGGTAGGCTAGGAGGTTGTGCTTTGCAACATAGACTGAGATCTGCCCATGAGCGACAACGACCAGCTGGTCATCGAGCCCCGAGGCGAAGCGGACGCCTGCATGATCATTCTTCACGGCCTGGGAGCGGATGGACGTGACTTCGAGCCGGTGGTGCCCATGCTGCCAAGGCCCGGTTACGCTCAGATCCGATTTATCCTGCCCCATGCACCGCGCCTGCCGGTCACCATCAATGGTGGCATGGTCATGCCCGCCTGGTACGACATTCTCGAGATGAGTCTGGACCGTCGGGTGGACGAGATGCAGCTGCGGCTGTCGGCCGAGCGGATCAAGGGCGTCATACAGTCCCAGATCGATGCCGGCATCGACAGCCGACGTATCCTGCTCGCCGGGTTTTCCCAGGGTGGGGCCGTTGCCTATGAGGCCGCCTTCAGCTTTGACAAGCCGCTAGGCGGTCTGCTGGCGATGTCCACCTACTTCGCCACCGCGAACTCGATCGAGCTAAACGAGGCCAATCGCGACCTGAGGGTGGAAATCCATCACGGCAGCATGGACCCGGTGGTACCCGAATCCCTGGGCCGAGCCGCCTTCGCTCGTCTGGAGGAGCTTGGCTATCACACCGTCTATCGTCAGTATCCCATGGCTCACGCGGTCTGCCCGCAGCAGATCGGGGATATCGGTGAGTGGATGAGTGAGCTGCTGGGACAGTGAGTCCTGAGGCTGCTTTGCTCAGCCTGCGAACATGAGACTTTTCATCCTGCGAAGGAAGTCTGGTTCTTCTAAGCTTTTTTCGTACAAAAAATTAAGAAAAAGCTTACGGGATGCAGGGTGATGTCTGTATGGAGGTTTTTCCGTCGCGACAAGACAAAGGCTGAGAGTGGCGCACCCCCACAGACCATGACGGTCAGTGACGGGGAGTCGGGGGCCGAGGCCCTGCTGGGCGCCGCGCCGGGGTCCGCCTTGTTGCTTGACCATGAAGGAACCATCGTCTGGGCGAACGCTCGTCAGTGCAATGAACTGGGCAAGTCTCTGGCAGACATCAGGGGGCTGCGCCTGACCGATGTTCATTGCAGTACGGCAGCCGAGACACTGGAGCTGGCCCTTGCGCGTTGTCGCGAGGGAGGCGGGAGCTGGGAAGGCGTGGTGGCCTGTGACGGGGTTGGTCGTCTACGTCACCTTGGTACCAGCATCCACCCGGTGTCGTGGTGCGCTGCCCGCTGGATGCTGATGAAGCACGACGTCAGCCGACTGCAACTGCAGGCGGCGTCAGCTCAGCGACTGAGCCGCACCATTGAAAGCCGCATGGCGAGGCTCCCGGGAGTGGTGTTCCGGCTGCGCCAGTCGCCCGGGGGAGGCTTGTCGTTTGACTACCTGGGACCTGGCTTCGAATCCCAGACGGGGCTGTCTCGTCAAAGAGCCCTTGAAGACGTCGAGGTCGTGCTTTCCAGGCTGGACGAGGACGCGCGTGAGCAGTTGACGCTGGCGCTCGCCCAGTCGCTGGTCAGCCTCACACCCTGGCACCTGGACATCACCCTGGGTGATGCTCAGGAGACCGTCGCGGAAGGACAGCGCTGGTTCGAGGCCAGGGGGACGCCCCAGCGATTCGATGACGGCACCGTGGTCTGGGATGGCCTGCTGCTGGATGTGACCCAGCGCAAGCAGGCGGAGTCGCGTGTCGCCAAGCTGGTCAGCACCGATGTCCTCACCGGCGTGATGAATCGCCGTGCCTTCCTCGAGGCAGGAGCGCGGGTACTCGCCCGATTGCGGCGCCGTGGCGAGCCAGCGGTGCTGGCGATGCTGGATCTTGACCATTTCAAGTCACTGAACGATGCCTACGGCCACGCCGCCGGGGATATGGTGCTGAAGGCTTTCGCCGATACCTGTCGTCTAAGCCTGCGCCCCTATGACCTGCTGGCGCGTATCGGGGGCGAAGAATTTCTGGTACTGCTCGGTGACGTTCATGCCGAAGACGCCTGGGACATACTGGAGCGTCTTCGAAGCAACGTGGAAGCATCGACCTTGAAGGTCGACCGTCGTGCCCTCAAGGTAACGGTGAGCATGGGAGCCATCTGTGTCGGGCAGGACGAAAGTCTCGACATGGCCATGCGGCGTGTGGACGGAGCGCTCTACGATGCCAAGCGTGCCGGTCGCAACCAATTGAAGGGCCTCCTTCCTGAGTATGAACGCGATAACCTCGCGTTGGGCAAGGCCCTGGCATCATCCACCATCTACAAGGAGATCGAGATGGCGTTGAGCGAAGATCTGCGGATCCCTAAGCCCTGCCCGAACTGCGGCAGCTACAACATGCGAGTCCCCAGCACCAAGAATCCCGATGAAAAGGTGCACTGCGCTTCCTGCCAGACCTACGTCTGCCTTTACGCCGAAGCGGAGGAGATGATCGAGAAGACACCCAAGAGCGAGTCCGAGGAACTGATCGAGAAGGCCATGAACCGGGACAAGTGAGCGGCACAAGTGAACGTGTCAGCTCCGGGCCGAACGCCAGCGCCCCCGCCTTGCAGGCGGGGGCGCTTTGGTTTCGTTTGGGGGGAGGTGCTACAACAGCTCTTCGCCGGCCAGGGCCAGGCGCGAGCGCTCGACGCTCTTCAAGGTGTCTTATGAAGAGCTGGCCGGCATGGGGCCAGCTCTTGACGGTACTGTAGTGACGGTGTTGTAGGGAGCGTACCACCGCCGCCATGCCATGTCGGCTCTCTAGACGCCAGCGCCCCCGCCTTTTCGGGCGGGGGCGCTTTGGTTTCGTTGGGGGGCGCTTTCGTTCCGCTGGGGGCGCTTACAACAGCTCTTCGCCGGCCAGGGCCAGGCGCGAGCGCTCGACGCTCTTCAAGGTCACATGGCCGGCATGGGGCCAGTTCTTGAAGTTCTGAACCACTGCGGCCATGCCGCAGGTATTGGCGGTGAGGTAAGGGGTGTCGATCTGGCCGACGTTGCCCAGACAGACGATCTTGGTGTTGCGTCCCGCTCGGGTGATCAGGCTCTTCAACTGCTTTGGCGTAAAGTTCTGGGCCTCGTCGATGATCAGGAAGGTGTCGTTGAGGGTGCGTCCACGCATGAAGCCCGGCGCCCGGATCTGTACGCGTGAGCCCAGCAGTTGGCGCGTGGCGTCCTGGTTCCAGGTTGAGCTTCCGTCATGCTCGTCGCGCAGCAGGTTGTCCATGTTGTCGTGGAAGGCGCCCATCCAGGGCGACATCTTTTCCTCTTCGGTGCCGGGCAGAAAGCCGATGTCCTCGCTCATGGAGATCGGCGCTCGGGTGAACACCACCCGTTCGAAGCGCTTGGTATCGAGGGTCTGCTGGAAGGCCGCGGCCAGGGTCATGAAGGTCTTGCCGGTACCGGCACTACCGGCCACCGTGACCAGGTCCACGGCGTCGTCCATCAGCAGGTTCAAGGTGAAGTTCTGCCGGCTGTCGTGGGCGTGTACCCCCCAGACGCTGGCGCCGTGGCGATAGTTGGTCAGAAGCTCCAGGGTGGCCTGGTGGGGGGCGAGTTCGCGCACGATGGCTTCGAAGCTGGCCTCGCTGTCGGCGTCGGACACCAGCATGCCCAGGTGCCAGTGCTGGGGAATCTCGCCGCTCAGGCGATAGATGACACGGTCATGGTCGCGCTCGACCTTGACGTCCAGCGCCATGGCGTCCCACAAGCCACGGCCGGCGTCCTCATACACAGCGACACCGTCGGTCATGGCGTCGGAGTCATCGAAGGCGCGATCGGTCAGGTAGTCCTCGACCGGCACGCCGAGGGCGGCGGCCTTGACCCGCAGGTTGATGTCCTTGGTGACCAGGATCACCGAGGCGTCGGGGCGCTCCTGACGCAGTCGGCAGGTCTCGCCGAGCAGACGATTGTCGGGGCTGTCTTCCAGGTTGTCGGGCAGGGTGAGGTCGGAGTAGCAGAGCAGTCTCAGTCGGCCATCTGGTCCGCTGACGCGGGTGATGGGAATACCTTGGCGTATCTGGTCGATGTCGACGTTGGCGGTCAGGTCAGAGAGGGTCCGGCTGACTTGCCGGGCGGTGCGGGCGATTTCGCGGATGCCATTCTTGTGCTTGTCGAGCTCCTCGAGCACGGTCATGGGGATAACCACTTCGTGCTCTTCGAACTGGTAGAGGGCGCTGGGATCATGGATCAGTACGTTGGTGTCCAGCACGTACAGTCGGGTGGCCTTCTTGTCGATGCGTACCATCGGCACAGCTCTCCTGATTGTCACCTTGGGCGTCAACATGACGCCTTGATGTCGACACTCTCAGCGCGCGATGTCAGGAATGTGACAGCCGCCAAGGTGTCGGATTGCACACGATAGGCTCCTCCTGTGGCCATGAAACGGTTCTCAACCGATTCTCAACTGGTTCTCAATCGATTCTCGAACCCTTGGGCGGGTTGGCCGTTCCTTGCAGCTTGTCCCGCTGTGGCGCAAGACGTGCTGCCAACGGCGCTTCTTTACATTGGACCCTGATTCGGTCCAGCGGTGCCCTTGAGTCAAGCATGGACGATGACAAAAATGCTGCAAGGGCGAAGTGTCAACGCTGCGCTATCAGGTCAATTCTTCGGTCAACCTTCCCGCTCACGCCAGGCCGGTCCTCTGCGATTCGGCCGCGACGGACTTATCCCCCGAGATGACGGTCAGGACCGAGCCCGCCAGCTTTCGTGCCGCACAGGCCCGGGCCGAAATGCTGCGGCGCTCAGGGTGCGATCATTACCCTGTCCTGGTCGAAGGCCACCGCCCAGGTGCGCAGCGAGACGCTGTCGTCTTCCACGCAACTGCCGTCCTTGAGGCGAAAGTGCTGCTTGTACAGGGGAGAGGCCACCACCGGCTCTCCCTGGATGTCGCCGACGATGCCTCTGGCCAGCACATTGGCCTTGGCGATGGGGTCGTGGTGGTCGATGGCGAACAGTTCCGGGCTATGCCCGGGCAAGTAGAACAGCGCCACCTGGGCGGGGCCCTCGGCGCTGTCGATCCAGGCGGCGACACCGGAGAAGGGCACCAGGTCGCTGCGCTGGCACAGCGGTATCCAATCCAGCGAACGGCTGATGGAAGAAGCGGTCATGGAAAACTCCTTGTGGCGTTGTTGGCAGCCCGTCTCGTGACGTGGTGTCGGTCACGAGGGCGGAAACGGTGGTTGGCTCAGGCTGGGCGGAGCTGACCGCGCTCCTCGGTGACGATGATGTCCGGGTCGGGGCGGCTGTCGTTGACGTAGCTGCGAAAGCGCTTGAGCTTGTCCGGATCGGCCAGGGCGCCCGCCCACTCGCACTCGTAGGTATCGATGACGTGCTGCATCTGGCGTTCGAGCTCCTCGCCGATGCCTAGACTGTCGTCGAGCACCACCGCCTTGAGGTAGTCGAGGCCTCCCTCGAGGTTTTCGCGCCACACAGAAGTCCGCTGCAGTCGATCGGCGGTGCGTACGTAGAACATCAACAGACGGTCGATGGCCTGGATCAGGGCCTGGTCATCCAGGTCGGTGGCGAACAGCTCCGCATGACGCGGACGCATGCCGCCGTTGCCGCAGACGTACAGGTTCCAGCCATGCTCGGTGGCGATGACGCCGATGTCCTTGCTCTGGGCCTCGGCGCACTCGCGGGTGCAGCCGGACACCGCAAACTTGAGCTTGTGCGGCGAGCGCAGTCCCTTGTAGCGATGCTCGAGTCGCAGCGCCATGCCGACGCTGTCCTGGACGCCGTAGCGGCACCAGCTGCTGCCGACACAGGATTTCACCGTGCGCAGCGACTTGCCGTAGGCGTGTCCGGTTTCGAAGCCAGCGTCGATCAGTTCCTCCCAGATGGCCGGCAGGTCTTCCAGGCGCGCGCCAAACAGGTCGATGCGCTGGCCACCGGTGATCTTGGTGTAGAGGCCGTACTTCTTGCCCACCTGGCCCAGCACGATCAGCTTGTCCGGGGTGATCTCACCGCCGGCGATACGCGGCACCACGGAAAAGG
The DNA here is from genome assembly GCF_019801245.1 of Halomonas sp. DP1Y21-3. NCBI lineage: Bacteria > Pseudomonadati > Pseudomonadota > Gammaproteobacteria > Oceanospirillales > Halomonadaceae > Halomonas > Halomonas sp. DP1Y21-3. Next base: position 349,312 of record NZ_JAHVJM010000001.1, on the reverse strand, counting down.
TGCCGTTCTTCTGCATGTTGGCCATGAAGGTGTCATTGGTATCCTGCAGCGGGATATGCGCCGCGTCGGTGATCGGCTCGTTGAAGCAGGAGGCCAGGATCGAGGCCACCGCCGGCTTGCAGATGTCACAGCCGAGACTCGGGGCCCCATCGTCCAGGATGGTGCCGTGTCGGGTCATCAACTCGCTGAAGGTCTTGATGCCTTCGACCCGGACGATATCGAAGAGCTGCTGGCGGGTGTGGGCAAAGTGCTCGCACAGGGAGGTGTCGACCTCCATGCCGCGGGCCGCCAGTTCATGGTCGAAGACGTTCTTGAGCAGCGCCGCACAGCCGCCGCAGCCGGTACTGGCCTTGGTCGTCCCCTTGACCGCGCCGAGGTCCTCGCAGCCGGCGTCGATGGCGGCGCTGATGGCGCCCTTGGTGACGTTGTGGCACGAGCAGATGATGGCACTGTCCGGCAGGGCGTCCGGGCCCAGCGCCGGCGCCGGTTCGCTGGAGGGCACGATCAACGAGGCGGGGTCCGCCGGCAGATCCAGGCCATTGGCGTAGTACTGCATCAGGCTGTCGTAGGCGGAGTTGTCGCCCACCAGCATGGCGCCGAGCAGCCGTTTGCCGTCACCGGAGACCACCAGCTTGCGATAGACCTGCTGGATCTGGTCGAAGTATCGGTACTGCTTGGCGCCTGGATGGCGGTTGGCGTGGGCGTCGCCGATGGCCCCCACGTCGACCCCCATCAGCTTGAGCTTGGTGCTCATGTCGGCCCCAGTGAAGGTCGAATCGCCACCGCACAGCGTGTCGGCCGCGGCCTTGGCCATCTGATAACCGGGGGCGACCAGGCCGAAGATGCTGTTGTTGTACAGCGCGACCTCGCCCACCGCGAGGATGGCGGGATCGCTGGTCAGGCAGCGGTCATCGATCACCACGCCGCCACGTTCGCCGATCTCGAGCCCGCACTCGCGGGCCAGCTCGTCCCGGGGGCGGATACCGGCGGAGAACACGATCAGATCGGTCTCCAGCACCTTGTCGTCCTGAAATACCATGCGCAGGCGGCTGGCTTCACCGGGGACGATCTCGCGGGTCGCTCTTTCGGTCAGCACCTGGACGCCCAGGCCCTCGATCTTTTCCTTGAGCAGTTCACCGCCTTGCTCGTCCACCTGCATCGGCATCAGACGCGGGGCAAATTCGACCACCGCGGTGTCCAGGTCGAGGCCGCGCAGGGCGTTGGCGGCCTCCAGTCCGAGCAGTCCGCCCCCCACCACCACGCCGGTATTGGCGGTGGTGGCGGCGGCGCGAATGGCGTCGAGATCGTCCAGGGTGCGGTAGACCAGGCAGCCCTCGCGATCATTGCCGGGAATCGGCGGGACGAAGGGGAAGGAGCCGGTGGCCAGCACCAGACGGTCGAAGTCGAGGTAGCCAGCGTCGGTGTGAACGCGCCGTGCATCGCGATCGATGGCGGTGACCGCCTGGTGCAACTTGAGCTCGATGCCGTGCTCGGCGTAGTAGTCGGCGGTGGAGAGCGCCAGGGACTGGGCGTCGCGGCCGCTGAAGTACTCCGACAGGTGCACTCGGTCGTAGGCCAGATGACGTTCCTCGCCGAACACCACGATGCGGTAGCGGCGGTGCTGATCACGTTCGACCAGCTGCTCGACCAGGTGGTGACCGACCATGCCGTTGCCTACCACGACCAGGGTGGGGCGGGTATCCGCGGCGTTGCTGTCGAGAGCATTGTGTGCGGCGAGATTGTGCTTTGTGCTGGACATCAGGCGGCATCCTGTTCGGTGGTCGATGAGTCGGTGTCGGTGGTGGCGTCGTCCGCCAGCAGGGCCTCGGTATCGGCCTGGCCCAGCAGCAGCGAGTGGCGCACTCGGTCCAGTCGCTGGCCTTGCTCGGCGAGCCGGAATAACCAGGGGCCCATGCGGGTATCGCCGTAGAGCACGGCGCCCTCGAGTCGGCCGTCGCGCAGCAGCAGTCGGCGGTATTCCCCCTGGTCGCGGTAGCTGAGGACCTCATGTCCGTCCTCGGCCTCGGTGGGGCCGAAGGCGTACAGCGAGACGCCGGAAACCTTGAGCTTGGTGGCGCAGGCGCGTTCGTGGTAAGGCGCCGAGGGCTCGCCGCACAGGCGACTGGCCAGTACCTCGACCTGATGCCAGATCGGCTCCACCAGACCGTAGGTGGTGTCCTCGAACTGGCAGCATTCGCCGAGGGCAGAAATGTCGGGGTCCGAGGTGGCCAGGGTGTCGTCGACGACGATGGCGCGATCGCAATCGAGCCCCGCATCCCTGCCCAGCTCGGCGTTGGGGGTGATGCCGGCGGCGATCACCACGCAGTTCGCCGGCAGCAGGCGCTCGTCGTCTTCCAGGCGTACGCCGACTACCTGGCCGTGCTCATCGCCGACGATCTCGGCCAGCCGCGCCCCGGTCTTCAGACGGATGCCGCGGCCTTCGATTTCGCTTGCCAGCATGGTGCTGGCGGTGGCGTCCAGCTGCCGGTTCATCAGGCGCGGTGAGCGTTGCAGCACGCATACCTGCATGCCTCTGGCGGCGAGGCCGGCGGCGGCCTCCAGGCCCAGCAGGCCTCCACCGACCACCACCGCCGCGCCGCCAGCCTTTGCTGCTTCGGCCAGGCGCGCCGCATCGTCCAGGTCGCGGAAGCCTGATACGCCCGTCAGCGTGATGCCGGGGATCTGTGGCATGGCGCTGCGCGAACCCAGCGCCAGCACCAGATGGTCGTAGGGGATCACCTCGCCGTCGTCGCACTCGACCAGGCGCCGGGTACGATCGATCCGTTCCACCCGCGCGCCCAGGCGCTGATCGACCGTGACGTCAGGGTCATGCGGCGGTGTCAGCGTCAACCCATCCTGCTCGACATCGCCGGCCAGCCAGCTCGACAGCAGAATGCGGTTGTAGGCCGCGTGCGGTTCGGCGCCGATCACGGTGATGTGTCGTGGGGCACCACTCTGGGCCGCCAGGGTCTCGATCAATCGATGCGCGGCCATGCCGTTGCCGACGATCACCAGGTGGGGAAGACGTGCGTCATCAGACCTCGCCGGCGAAGACGAGCCGGCCTGGGTCATTTCGGAACGGGACCTTGAGTCAGGCAGGCCAGAGGAACGGGGCCTGGAGTCAGAAGGACCAGTGGAATAAGGCATCGCATGGGCTCCAAAAACGCCAAAGACGTCTCTCACACCTCCGGCGTCGGAGGGTGAAGAGACGTCTTTGTCTAGTGTCGGTGCGATCGCCGTTGACCGCCGCCGGCATTCGCCGGCACTTGCTACAGGCTATCCAAGTTTCATGCCTGTTTTACGTTTTGTGCAGGTAAAACAGCCTGTTGGTGCAGGCCCTGGCGGCGGGCTGCAGCACCGATCAGGCAGGGTTCAGGGCGTGTCGGCACCGTACTGGTGCGTGGCGGCGTCGTAATGCACAGCGCTGTAGCACTCCTCCAGGGTGGCGGTGTCGAGCTGTCGCCCGCGAGCCTCGAGCAGCGGCGACAACCGCTGGATCAACCCCTCGAAATCGGCTGTCAGTGGACGCAGTCGCTCACCGATGCAGGGGTAGCCCGGGGCGGCTTCCAGCGGCAGTTCGTCGAGATGGCCTACGGCTTCATCGAGGTAGGGGGGCAGTGCCAGCCAGGCCAGGGTCTGGCGTCTGGCCTCAGGCGCCTTGTCCAGCCACAGGGCGGCGGCCTGGAGGGCGCGCAGCAGCGCGGACAGGGTATTCGGGTAGCGCCGAGCCCAGGAGGCCGTCACCCCCAGCACCTTCTCGGGATGCGCCGGCATCAGTTCCGCACCGCTGGCCACCACTCGACCCACCTGACGATGCTGGGCCAGGCTGCCCCAGGGCTCGCCGACGCAGAAGCCATCGATCTCGCCTTCGCGCAGGGCGTCCACCATGCGCGGGGGCGGCAGCGCGACCAGTTCGACCTCGCTGTCGACGTTGATGTCGCCGCGAGCCAGCCAGTCACGCAGCAACAGGTGCTGGCAGGAGTAGGGGTAGACCATGGCCAGGCGTGGCCGGGTGCCTTTTTTCAGCGAGGCCTTGAAGCGTCGGGCCAGTTCGCTGGCCGCGCCGAAGGCGCCGGGCTCCCCGCTGTGGACCGAAGCGCCGACCGCCTCGGCCAGGCGGCGAGACAGCACCAGCGTATTGCCCTGGCGGCTCAGCACCGCGGCGGCCAGGGTGTCACAAGGCGCGCGGGACAGCCCCAGGCTCATGGCCAGCGGCATCGGCGCCAGCATCTGGGCGCCGTCAAGCAGGCCGGCGGCGACCTTGTCGCGCAGGGTGGACCAGGCGTTCTCGCGTGACAGGCTGACCTCGACCCCCTGGGCGGCGAAGAAGCCTCCTTCCCGGGCGATGATCAACAGCGCAGCATCCAGCAGCGGCACGAATCCCAGGGTCAGGCTGGCGAGCTCGGGTGGATGCGGCGCGCCAGTTCTGGACGTGCTGGCCGCGTCAGAAGACAGCGATGGACTCATGATCCCTTCTCCAGTGGCTTGAGGATGTCGATGACGTTCTGGGCGACCTGTGCGATGCGCTGGCCGCGGTCCATGGCCAGCTTGCGCAGCATGCGGTAGGCCTGTTCCTCATCGCAGCTCTGATGCTTCATCAACAGGCCCTTGGCCTGTTCGATGCGCTTGCGGTCGGCGAGCTGATTGCGTGCCTTGTCGAGGTCGCGGCGCATTCCCTGAAAGGCTTCGAAGCGGGCGATGGCGACATCGATGACCGCCTTGACGCGGTTGGCCGCCAGACCGTCCACCACATAGGCGCTGACGCCGGCCTTCACCGCCGCCTTGAGCGATTCGGGGTCGTGCTGGTCGGCGAAGAACACCACCGGTCGAGGGTTTTCCCGCTGCAGCAGCGCCATGCTCTCCAGGGTGTCCCGGTCAGGCGATTCCATGTCGATGATGACCACGTCGGGTTGATGCTGCTGCACCATGTCGTTGAGGCTGGCCGGGCTTGACAGTCGGCAGACCACCTGGTGTCCGTCCAGCGCAAGCGCCTCTTCGACCATGGCGGCGCGCACTATCTCGTCGTCGACCAGCAGGACCTTCAAGGTGTCGTGTTCGGGCATGGGCGTGGCTCGATGATGCTGTCGCTCGATAGAGCTCGAGTCGACGTGATGAGGGGTGCACCTTGGGTGCCTCTGCACCTGTCAGCGCAAAAGGCGTTCCATTTTCGATCTTGTCGTTTTCTGTCAGGGAGATAACCCCCTGCAAAGCCGCCGCCGAGCCCCCGCAGATATACCGGGCAGGCACTCGCGCACCGAAAGGGTGCGTAAACGGTGGCCTTTATCGTTCGTTGTGGTGCGAGCCTGGGGGCTGTCAGACGTCTTCTCGCCACCATCGCCTGGGTAAACGGCAGAAAAAAACGTCGTGGCTTCAATTGGCTGGCACAGGCATTCCACACTGCAAGGGGCGATTGCGGTGTTCTGGCACAGGGTTTGCTTTGGTTACTGGCAAAGCTAGTGCCGTTGTTGGTGCCATGGGCATCACTCAGCCGAGCCAGATGACTAAGCCGAGCCAGATCGCTAGGCCGAGCCAGATCACTAGGCCGAGCCAGGAAGGGTCCCGACGCTGGTGGCGGCGTGGGCCGGTTCGACAAGTCGTCCGCAACGGGCGCTAGCACACACGAAATCCAGCGCGGGATTTCATCCGGCAACGACGCCCATCTCCTCGAGCCTCGCTCGACGGGATGGGCGTCGTGCGTTTTTGGGCCGCAGCAAGACCCGACCGATCAAGGCCCGGCCGCTAGCGGAGCGATGATCTGCCGATGAGATGCCGACGATATGCCAAGGCAGCAAGATGGCCGACAGGAGAGCGCGATGACCCGGACGGATAGCGACAGCACGGAGATCGACAGCGGTGTGGGCGGCGAGGCCACAGGCACCACCTGTCCCTACTGCGGGGTCGGCTGCGGCGTCGAGCTACGTCGCGATGGCGAGGCGGTTACCCTCAAGGGCGATCGGGATCACCCGGCCAACTTCGGGCGCCTGTGCGTCAAGGGTTCGGCCCTGGCGGAGACTCTGGGCGGCCAGGGGCGCTTGACGCGGCCCAGGGTGGACGGTCGCGAGACCGACTGGGACAGCGCGCTGGACGCCGTCGCCGAGCGTATGGGAGCGATCGCCGAGGGCAGCGGTCCAGAGGCCATTGCCGGCTACCTGTCCGGGCAGCTATTGACCGAGGACTACTACGTCGCCAACAAGCTGTTCAAGGGGTTTCTCGGGACACCGCACCTGGATACCAACTCGCGGCTGTGCATGGCGTCGGCGGTGGCGGCCTACAAGCGCACCCTGGGCGCCGACGCCGTCCCCTGCAACTACGAGGACCTGGAAGAGGCCGAACTGGTGGTGCTGGTGGGGTCCAATCTGGCCTGGAATCATCCGGTGCTGTATCAGCGGCTGCGTCTGGCCAAGACCCGCAATCCGCTGATGCGGGTCGTGGTCATCGATCCTCGGGTCACCGATAGCTGCGAGATCGCCGATCTGTACCTGGGGCTGCGTCCCGGCAGCAACGCTTTGCTGTTCAATGGCCTGCTGGCCTGGATGGCCCGTCGCCAACGGCTCGATGAGGTCTATCTGAAGCGCCATGTGGACGGCGCCGAAGAGACAATTGCCGCCGCCCTGGACGAGGCCTCGGACATCGAGGCGGTGGCGGCGGCCTGCGATCTCGACGCCGAGCGCCTCGAGACCTTCTACTACTGGTTTGCCACCCAGCTGCACGTTGTCACGCTTTACTCCCAGGGGGTCAACCAGTCGACCAGCGGCACCGACAAGTGCCAGGCCATCCTCAACTGCCACCTGGCCGGCGGCAAGATTGGCCTGCCCGGCGCCGGCCCCTTTTCCATCACCGGCCAGCCCAACGCCATGGGCGGGCGCGAGGTCGGTGGGCTGGCCAACCAGCTGGCCGCCCATATGGACTATCACACCCCGGGCGCCATCGAACGGCTGACCCGCTTCTGGTCGACCGAGGCGCTGGTGCCGACACTGCCCCGGGAGCCTGGCCACAAGGCGGTCGAGCTGTTTCAGGCCGTCGAGCGTGGCGACATCCAGGCGCTGTGGATCATGGCCACCAATCCCCTGGTGAGCCTGCCGGATGCCGACCGGGTGCGCCGCGCCATCGAGCGCTGTCCGCTGGTGATCGTGTCGGAGTGCATGGCCGACACCGACCTGGTGGAGCTCGCCGATATCGTGCTGCCGGCCAGCGGCTGGTCGGAAAAGGACGGTACTGTCACCAACTCCGAACGGCGTATCTCGCGCCAGCGCGGGCTCCTGCCGCCGCCTGGCGAGGCCCGCCACGACTGGTGGATCCTGTGCCAGGTGGCCGAGCGCCTGGGCTTCGGTGAGGCCTTCGCCTACCGCCACCCCTGCGAGATCTTCGACGAGCATGCGCGCCTGTCGGGCCTCGACAACCAGGGACGGCGGGCCTTCGATATTTCCGGCCTGGCGGGGCTGTCCCGGGTCGAGTACGACGATCTCGCACCGATCCAGTGGCCGGTGACGGCAAGCGCACCACGAGGCACCGCGCGGCTGTTCGAAAACGGCCGCTTCTACACCGAGAGCGGCCGGGCACGGTTGTGGCCGGTGAACGCGCGGGCGCCGCGCCAGGCGCCTGACGCCGACTATCCGCTGCGGCTGAATTCGGGGCGGGTGCGCGATCAGTGGCACACCATGACCCGTACCGCCAGGGCCAGCCGACTGATGAATCACCGCTCCGAGCCTTTCGTCGAGGTCCATCGGGATGACGCCGAGGCCCTGGGGTTGTGTGACCAGGGGCTCGCCAGGATCCGCTCGCGCAGCGGCGAGATGCGCGCCCGCGTCAGGGTCTCTGCCGCCCAGCGCCGTGGGGAAGTGTTCGTGCCCATCCACTGGACACCGCGCTTCAGTCACTCGCCACTGGCGGGGAGCCTGTTCGCCCCGGACGTCGATCCGCTTTCTGGCCAGCCGGAGACCAAGCATGGCGCGGTGGCGGTCACGCCGCTGCAGCACGCCTGGGAGGCGACCCTGGTGGTTTCCCGGGCACTGGCCCAGCAGGGACCACCCGAGGGTTCGGGCCTGGCCGCGCGGGTGGTCGAGGGGACGAACTACTGGACGCGGGTCCCGCTGGCCTCGGCGGAGCGATGGCAACTGGCCGGTGAGCCGATCGAGCCAGGGGGTGTTGAGAAAGCGGGCGTCGAACGCGACTGGCTCGACTGGGCCGCACGCCAGTTGCCGGGGGAGCTGGGCCCGGTGGCCCAGGACCCGGCCAGTGGTCGCTGGCGCCTGGCGGGGTTCGAGCAAGGACGCCTGTGCTGGTGGCTGATGGTTGGCCCGGTCAGCGAACTGCCGGGGCTTGGCTGGCTGTGCGAGCGCTTCGACGAGGCCGCGCGTGGCGAGGCCATGGGTCAGCAGCATCGGCGGCGAGTGCTGGCGGCCTGTCATGACGGCGCCGCCGACCAGGGGCCGATCGTGTGCAGTTGCCATCAGGTGGGGCGCACCCCGATCCAGCGGGCGATTCGTGCCGGCGACGACAGCGTCGAGGCGCTCGGTGCGCGATTGGCCTGCGGCACCCAGTGCGGCAGTTGTATTCCCGAATTGAAGAGTCTGGTGGAAGAGGAGAAGAGCCGTGGTCGCATCGAGCGCGCACAACCCCAGTCGGCCTAGAGACCGGCAGGGTCACCTTGCTGAAGCGGGGACGAAGCCTTGGCTGGCACGTCGTCTGGACGGGCTGTCGATGCTGCTGGGGCGACTGGCAGGGCAAAGCCAGCATTGGGCCGACCGGCTGGCTTCCCTGTCCGCTGCCAGCGGCGCTGGCCATCGGTCAGGCGGCGCTGTTGGCCGGGTCGCGCTGGTGGGGGCTGGCAGCGGCGCGGGTGAACTGCTGACGCTCAAGGCGCTGGATCGGATCGAACACGCCGACGCGGTGGTCTACGACCGCCTGGTGGGGCCCGAGGTACTGGCGATGATTCCGGCCGGTGTCGAGCGCCACTATGTCGGCAAGGCCAGGGGCCACCACAGCGTCGATCAGGCGCAGATCGGCACCCTGCTGGTGGCGCTGGCGCGCCAGGGCAAGGCGGTGGTGCGCCTCAAGGGCGGCGATCCGGGCATCTTTGGACGCCTGGGGGAAGAACTCGACGCCCTCGACGAGGCCGGCATAGCGCGTGAGATCGTGCCCGGCATCTCGGCGGCGGCCAGCGCCTGCGCCGCCATGGGGATTCCGCTGACCGATCGCGGCCACGCCCAGAGTCTTCGCCTGATCACCGCCCAGCAGTGTCGCGAGGGGGGCGAGCCGGACTGGGCATCGCTGGCCCGACGCGACGAGACCCTGGTGTTCTACATGGGGCTCAACAAGCTTGGAGCGATTACCCGTGGCCTGCGTGTCGCAGGCCTGCCACAGGACTGGCCGGTGATGCTGGTGGCCAACGCCAGTCTTCCTGAGATGGCCTCGTTGGTGGGCACCCTTGGCGATATCGATCAGCGCCTGGCGGAGAGCCCCCTGCCATCCCCCTGCCTGATCATCGTCGGCGGCGTGGTGTCGCGGGTAGCGGCAGGCGCGGCGGCAACGGCTGCGTTGCAGACTTCACAAGGGGCCAGCGGCGCCAGTCGCTAGTCGCTGGCGACCTGATCGCCGCTCAGGGTTCAGGCTCTGCCTTCAACGTCGACGGAGCCTCTGACCGGGCAGCCTCTTGAAGCATGTCTCTCAGCGCTGATGCGGCGGCGGACAGCGGCGCACGGCGGCGGTAGAGAATGCCGAGCCGACGTGGCAGGCATGGCGATACGAGGACACGGTGGTCCAGGCCCACCGGGGAGATCAGGCGCAGGCTCAGGGAGGGCAGCACACTGATCCCCAGTCCCGCCGCCACCATGCGACCCACCGTGGCGAGTTGCCCCGCTTCGCACTGCAGGTCCAGCGATCCTCCGATGTCAGCCATCACTCGATCGATCTCCTGGCGAGAGCTGGATTGGCGGTGAATGCCGATGAACGGATGATCCATCAAGGCCCGCCAGGGGACCCTGTCCAGCGCCAGCAGGGGATGCCCCAGGGGGCAGATCACCACATTGTGGTCAGAGACGATCGGTTGAAAGTCCAGGTCATCGGCGCCCTGGGGCTCGACCGACAGGCCGAAGTCAGCACGTTCTTCCCGAACCAGAGCGGCGACCTCATCGGCGAGAACGTCATGCAGGCTCAGCTTGATCTGAGGATAGCGGCGGCGAAAGTCGGCGATGACACCGGGCAAGAGCCCGCCGGCCAGGGTCGGTAGTGCCGCGACGGTGATCTTGCCGCGGCGCTTGGAGAACGTGGCTTCCAGGTCATCGAGCGCATCTTTCCAGTCACCCAGCAGGCGCAACGCCACCGGAAGAAAGTCTCTGCCTTCAGGCGTCAGCACCAGCTGACGAGCGTCGCGGCTGAACAGCAGACCACCTACCTGGGATTCCAGATTGCGCAGGGCAATGGAGATCGCCGGCTGTGAGCGATGCAGTCGTTCGCTGGCCTGGGACAGCGAGTGAGACTGGGCCACGGCGACGAAGGCCTGCAACTGCTGGATGCTGGGTTTCATAAATTTATTAAAACGTTTCCAAAAAACTATTCAATAGTCAAAAGGTGGTGTCGGGACCATGCTCAGGGTGTCGCCTTCCCACAGAGACAGGCGAATGGCTCGTGGCGGCGTTGGTCCACAGCGCCGGTCCACTGTTCGGTTCCGCGAGCCCTGCAACACGGTCAACAACAACATGCCCTTTGAAGGGCTGGAGAACGCCATGAACCGCCGAGTGACCCTGTGCGCGGCCGCCGCCGCGATGATCGCCACATCCTCCGTCTACGCCCAGGACCGATTGCTGATCGGCTCCACGTCCAGTTCCTCAAGCCATTACGGCTACTTTGTTGCCGTCAACCAGATCATCAACGAGCACCTGGAGGGCGTCAGTTCCTCGGTGGCCGAGACCGGCGCCACGGTCGACAACTTGCGTCGCCTGAGCCGCGATCAGGTCGACATGGGGCTGGTCACGACCAACACCGGCTATCAGGCCTATTCCGGCACCGGCGAGTACGCCTCTCGGCCGGTCGATACCCGTCTGTTGTGGGTCTACACCGTGGCGCCCCAGAACGTGGTGATGCGCCAGGACGCCGGCGTCGAGGATCTCGCCGGTCTGGACGGCGTTCGCTTGAACCCGGGGATTACCGGATCGTCCACCGAGGCGACCTCCGAGGCGGTATTCGCCACCCTCGGCATCGAGCCAGACTATGTTCGTGGGTCCACCAGCGACGTGGTGGACTCGATCAAGGATGGGCGCATCGCCGGCTACGTAAAGTCTGGCGTCGGCGAACGCCTGGACGGTTCCAGCCTGGATATCGCGACCTTCACCGACGTCGCCGTGCTGTCGCTTGATCAAGCCCAGGCCGACACACTGCGCGAACAGATGCCGGAACTGGCGGTGGTGGATATCCCGGCGGGTGCTGCTGAAGACATTCCTGGTTACACCACCTGGGCGTTTGGCGTCGCGGTCCATGCCTCTCCGTCACTGGACGAGCAGACCGCCTATGAGATCGTCAAGGCGGTGATGGAGAACCCCGAGCCTCAGGTCAACGCCTTTGGCGCTCTGGAAGGTGCCGATATGGCGCAGATGACCCTGACGGTCGGTAGCGTGCCGTTGCACGCCGGTGCCGCTCGCTACTACGAAGAGCAAGGGCACGCGATTCCCGAAGCGCTGACCCCCGCCGACTGATCGAGGCCGTCCCATGCTGACACTGCTTTCCCGGGGCCTGGCGTTGTCGCTGGGCGCCCTGATCCTCTATACCTCGGCGTTCGGCGCCTTCGAAAGCCTGGTCCAGCGCAGTCTCTTCCTGACACTGGTGCTGCTGCTCGGCTTGACGCTTTATCCCCTGGGTCGGGGCACGTCCTGGCGGCGCATCGGTGGCGTGGTCGACGTTCTGCTGGCCCTGGGGGTGGTGGTGGCGTGCGTCTACGTGGCGCTGAACCAGCAGCGGATTCTGACCGAACTGCCCTGGGCCACACCACGCGACATGGCGCTGTGCGCTGTGCTGGTGGTGACCGTACTGGAGCTGTCGCGTCGGGCGATCGGCGCGATCTTCCCGTTGCTGGTGCTCGGCGGCCTGGCCTACGCCTGGCTCGGTGCTGCCATTCCCGGGCCGCTGGGCCATCGAGGCTTCGATGTCTTCTACATCACCGAGACGCTCTATCTGGGGGATCTCGGGGTCTGGGGCATGCTGGTAGGAGTGGCAGCCACCACCATCGCGGCCTTCGTCATGTTTGGGGGGCTACTGCTGCATACCGGGGGTGGCAACACCTTCATGGATATCGCCCTGCGTATCAGCGGGCGCTCTCCGGGTGGGGCGGCCAAGGTGGCCACCGTGGCCTCGGGGTTGTTCGGCATGGTCAGCGGCAGTGCGGTGGCCAACGTCGCCACCACCGGCAATTTCACCATCCCGATGATGAAGCGCCTGGACTATCCGCGCCCCTTCGCGGCTGGGGTCGAGGCGGTGGCCTCCACCGGAGGCCAGGTGGCCCCGCCGATTCTCGGCGCTGCGGCCTTTATCATGGCCGAGATACTGGGCGAAAGTTACCTGCGCATCGCTCTGGCGGCGCTGTTGCCGGCGGTACTGTTCTACCTGGGCGTGTTCATGACCATCCATCTGGTCGCGCGACGTCGCGGGCTAAGGGTGGTGCCTGCCGAAGACCTGCCGGCCTGGTCTGAGGTGCTGCGAGCGTCACGTCTGATCCCGATCCTCGCTGCTCTCGGCGGTCTGTTCGCCGGCGTGCTGAGTGGCAAGTCGATCCAGACTGCGGCCTTCTACGGTATCGCCATGACGGTGATCACCTTCGTGCTGTTCGCCGTGCTGGCACGGCGCTCGCCGCGAGACATCGTCAACACCCTGTTCGCCGGTCTCGAAGACGCCGGTCGCGGCATGGTGATCATTGGCGTGCTATTGGCAGGTGCCCAGATTCTGGTGGCGATGATCGGCATGACCGGCATCGGCGTGACCCTGACCAGCCTGATCGTCGACGTAGGCCAGTCCACCATGATCGTGGCCTTGATCGTGGCGCTGGTGTGTCTGATCCTCGGCATGGGGATCCCGACCACCGCCGCCTACGTGCTGGTGGCCTCGGTGCTGGCACCGGCCCTGACCAGTATCGACGTGGACCCGCTGATCGCCCATCTGTTCGTGTTCTACTACGCCACCCTGTCGGTGATCACACCGCCGGTCTGTGTCGCCGTCTTCGTCGCCTCCGGCATCGCCAATACACCTTGGCTGAAGTCCGCGGTGGAAGCCGTTCGCCTGGCGGCGGCGATCTACGTGATTCCCTTCCTGCTGCTGGTATATCCGGCCCTGGCCGGCTTTGGCGATGGCATCGACATCCTGTTGGCGGCGAGCCAGGGAGTGGTCTTCGTGCTGGCCTTCGCTTCCTTGATGTCTCGCGCCGCCTTCACCGGCCGGCCGTGGCTGGATATCCTGGCGCTGGTGGCCCTCATTGCCCTGGCGCTGACCCCTGGCTGGCTATCCACCCTGGCGGCGCTGGTGGGCGTGTTCGCGATGTTCGTCTCCAGGCGTCGCCAACTGGGCAGGCTCGATAGCGCCCATGAATCGGTTGTCGGCGCCAAAACCCACTCGGAGGAGATCACCCGATGAGCTTTCTACTTGGTAGCGGTGCGGGCTTTTCCGGTGATCGTACCGATGCCGCGATCGCCGTGGTGGCGGAACTGGCCCGGCGCGGAGAACCCTGCGCACTGGTCTTCGAGACCCTGGGGGAACGCACCTTGGCGGGGGCTCACCGGCGTCTGCGTGACGATCCCGAAGGAGGCTACGAGCCGTTGATCGAAGAATTGCTCGAGCCGGTTCTCGCCACCTGCCAGGACAATGGCATCGCGATTCTCGGCAACTTCGGCGCCGCCGACCCGGCCAGCGCCTGCTGTCGTGTGCACACTCTGGCGCGACGGCTGGAGCTGGGGGCGCTGGAGGTGGCGGAGGTATTTGGCGATGACGTCCGTGACCGGCTGGAGGCGCTCGACCTGACACGCTGGGAGGCCGAATCCAGAGACCTGCCCGAAGCAGGAGCCCTGGTGTCGGCCAACGTCTATCTTGGTGCGGCGCCGCTGGTGGAGGCGCTCGAGCTCGGCGCCGAGGTCGTGGTCGCCGGCCGGGTGGCCGATCCGGCGCTGTTTCTGGCCCCTCTGATCAAGCATTTCGGTTGGTCGTGGGACGACTGGGACCTGCTGGCGGCAGGTACCATGGCGGGGCACCTCGGCGAGTGCGGTTCGCAGGTCAGTGGTGGGTATTTCGCCGATCCCGGGTTCAAGGACGTCCCGGACATGGCGCGGCTTGGCTATCCGATCATCGAAGTCGAGGCGGATGGCACCCTGGTGGTGACCAAGCCGCCGGGGACCGGTGGCCTGGTCACGATCGAGACGGTCAAGGAACAGTTGCTCTACGAGGTCCATGACCCCAGCGCCTATCTGACGCCCGATGTGGTGGTGGACCTGACAAGCGTGCGTCTTGAGCAGGTCGGTATCGACAGGGTGGCGGTGACCGGTATCCGAGGCAAGCCTGCCCCCGACCGATTGAAGACCACCGTATGCCACGATGCCGGCTGGCAGGGAGAGGCGGAAATTTCCTACGCCGGCCCCAATGCGCTGGAACGAGCCAGGTTGGCCGCCGATGTGCTGCGTGAGCGTCTGAGCTTCCGTGCTCCACCGGATCTCAAGGCGCGTTTCGACATCATCGGGCACCTCAGCGTCTTCAATGATGACGCCGGCCAACTGACGGGGTCGGGAAACCGTGATGGCGACTACCGCCTGCGTTTGGCGGTAGAGCACCCGAAGAAGCGTTGGGTCGAGCGTGCCACCCAGGAGCTGCTGGCACTCTACTGCGCAGGACCTGCGGGTGGCGGAGGGGTACGGCGGCAGTTCCAGCGTCGCTTGCTCAGCTCATCCTATCTGGTGCGGCGCGAGGATATCGTGGCCGGCGCGAGGCTCAAGTCTGCAACCCGAGGAGAACCGGCATGAGTCAGGAGAGCAATGCTGCGAGGCGTGCTGCACCAGAGCGGCTGCACGATATTGCCCACGCCCGGGCCGGTGACAAGGGTGATCGTCTGAACATTGCACTGTTTGCCTATCGGCACGACGACTATGAGCGGTTGGTGTCATTGGTGACCGAGGACAGGGTCAAGGCCATGTTCGCCCATCGAGGGGTAACACGCGTGCAACGTTATCTGATGCCTGCGCTGGGCGGGATGAACCTGGTCCTTGATGACGTGCTCCAGGGTGGCGTCAATGGCGCGCTGAACCTGGATGGTCACGGCAAGACGCTGTCCTTTCTGTTGCTGTCGATGTCACTGGATAGTGTCTAGAACAAGGTGTCAGGCATGGGGCTCGAGGCTGGTGCTGTCATTTAGGCGACAGCACCAGAGTGGCATGGCCGTTGGCGGTACCTGGCGTGACGGTGCCGGTCTTCACGTAGCGGGCCAGAAAGTCGAGCATCAAGATGTTGCCGCCCTGCGCATGAAGGTTGGTGTCGATCCAGCGGTAGGCATCGAAGGCGCTGCCTTCGGGGGTGATCGGCAGTGGCGCCAGGCTACCTGTGTGGATCAGCTGGATACCCACGCCGCTGGCGCTTTGCTCTTCGTTGTCCAAGGCCAGAATGCCCTGATTCCCGCCGGGATCGTAGGCCGCCGCCTTGCCCAGCACGGCCCACTTGATGTCGCCGTCGGTGTGACACCAGGCGGTGACGTGCACCGGGGTGTCGGCGACGCCCGTGGCGGGCTGGCCCAGGGTGGTGAAGCGATGGCTGCCCACCTCTCCCAGTGACACCGAGACATTGTTGATGCCATGGCAGGGATTGATTCTAACCCGTGTACTCTGGGCCAGCTGCAGCCTGACCAGATTGAATAGTTCGTGGTTGGCCCCGGAGGGCGTGCCCTGGCTGTTCAGCAACGAGAACAGGCTGAAGCCGGCGTTGTTGTTGTTCTGAAGCTGTACACCGCTGGTGCCGGGGGAACCGGCCATGCGGTAGAGCGTGACCTTGATCTGGAAGGGAGGAAGCTGGCGCCAGTTGACGGCGTAGTCGCCGATGGGGCAGTTGATTTCTATCAAGGGGGGGTAACCCTCGGCGGCACCCGTCCCCAGCAGGGCGTCGCGGCAGGGGATGCCGTGGATCTCCTCGCCGATCGGCGGAAGGTTCTTGTTGGGGGAAGCGGAGACCCAGGAGAACGCATGGGCGTTGCCGTTGACCAGCAATTCGGTGGTATAGCCGACGCTGCCGCTGCCCCCGCCGCCGTAGGGATTGCGGCTACCGCTGTCCTGCATGATGTAGACGCGCCCGTCGGCGCTGTCCACGCTGATGCCGGGGACCGGGAAGTAGCCGCTGGACTGGGAGTAGTGCTGCTCGAGCCACCAGTACTTGATCGCGTCGTCCTGATTGTTGCAGGTAGCGACCCAGCCTCCTTTGATCGCATAGAGCTGGCTGCCGGGGATGACCGCCGTGGCGATGGGCGTGCCGACGGCCACGTTTTCGTCGAGCACGATCTCGGCGCCAAAATTTACCGTCAGAGGCTTGTCACTCCATGGTGGGTTGATACGTCCGCAGTTGGCCTCCACCGAGGTCACCGACAGCAGTGCGGCGATCGACAGCAGCAAGCCGAGAAGTCTGACGGCGAAACGCAGCGGAGCGCTCGCGCTGCGGGTCTTCAAGCCGATGGTGCGCATTCACGTTGTCTCCAGCAGGTCTTTCGGTGGTGTCGGCTGGCAGGGGCTGGTGACGATCGGTATCTCGTCGCTGTCCGTCGGAGGCGTCCAGACAGGACGTGCCCAGCAACGTCGTTCGCCCCCCAGCGTCACCTGGAGCGAGGTACCGGGCGTCAGATCGCGCAGTAGCAGCATGCCGCCGGCGCCGACCACCCCCAGCTTGCCTCCGTCGGTGGCGCTGACTTCGGCGCCCAGCGGTACGCCCCGGCCGTTCTGCTCCAGCACGATCACCACCGGCAGCCCGGTTCGAGTGGCGAAGCGCAGTGGCACCACCGCGCCGGCATAGGGCGCGACATCGATCGAAGTCCGCTGAAATTCCACCGAGGTGGCGGCGCCGCGCGGGTCCAGCTGGACCGCGTTGTCGTGGTAGGCCGTCAAATAGGGGACCAATGCCTCGCCGTCATCGTCGAGGGTCAGGTTGGCGGCGTTGGTGACGCGAGCGCCGGCGCCCCCCGGGGCGCTGACCAGGCCTACGGTATCGCTGGTGCTCTGGCCGAAGGTCACGCCGTGGCGGTGTACCAGCACGGCGCCGCTGGCGCCGATGGAAAGTTGCCGGTAGTCGTCGCTTTTCGAGCCTGCCGCGGTGAAGCGGCCGACGGAGGTTCCGCTCGACAGGTTGAGCCCATAGGAGCGGTAGCGCTCCTTCGGGCCGCGGGTCTGATTGGCGAATAGCCCGTAGGACAGCTCGCGTTCGTCGTCCAGGGTGCCGGTGAGGTCGAGGTGGGCATCGTCATGATGGCGGCTGTCACGACTGGCGGAGACACCCAGACGTGGGGCGAAGGACGCGTTGGACAGTGGCAGCGTCAGCGATACCAGCGCCCGGTGCTCGGCCTCTCCTTCGCGGTTGTCGGTGCGCGACAGGTTGAGGGCCAGGCTGACGCGCCCGATGCGGTGACTCAGACTCAGCTGGTAGGACGACTCGGTGCCGCCGCGATGCCAGTAGTCCGCCAGGCTGCCGGTTGCGGAGATGCGTGTACGTGGCCCGAGGGGCTGGCTCAGATTGAGCTGCAGACGACTGCGTTGATCGATGGTCGTGCTGTTGTCTACGTATCCTTCGTCTGCCTGAGTGCCGTCGTCGTCAGCGTCGGCAATCCAGGCGGCGTCGGCCAGCGACACGAACCCCGTGGTCGAGTAGCGATATGCCGCCAGATTGATGTCGGTATCGGTGGATTGCAGGTGGCGGCTGTAGGAGGCCTCGAGACTCCAGCCGTTGCGCCCTCCCTGGGGAAGGTCGGCATGGGCGTACTGGGCATCGACAGCAATGGCCCCCGCGGGGGTATTGAAGGCGGCGCCGATCAGTGGAGACCAATAGTGTTCACTGAGCTGGGCGCCGCCGTAGGCGGTGATGGCGTTGCCGAGCCCCCGTCGATAGCCGGCCTCCAGCAGTGAGGGAGGGTCATCGAGGCCTTTGGCATGGTACTGACCGGCGGCCAGCGTGAGGCGCGATTGCCCCGGTCTCAGCAGGCCCGGGACGGCAGCGTAGGGCACGCTGTAACGCTCGACGCGTCCATCGGCCTCGGTGACTTTCACCTCAAGATCGCCCCCGTAGCCGGTGGGATAGAGGTCGTCGATCTCGAAGGGGCCGGGAGGCACGCTGGTCTCGAGCAGACGCCGTCCCTGCTGGGAGATGGTGACATGCGCCTGGGTTCTGGCGCTGCCGCGGACCACGGGAGCGTAGCCACGTCGACTGTCGGGCAGCATGCGGGTCTCTGTGCGTAGCGTAACCCCGCGCAGCGCCAGCGAATCGAAGAAGTCCCCTCGGGTGTTGATCTCGCCGGCCCGCAGCAGCAAGCCCTGGTCCGGCAGGGGCCGCTGAACGTAGTGATGAAGGCTGTCCCAGTCGACGTCGCCGTCATCGCTGCGGGAAACGTTGAGGCTGCTGCGAAACTGCCACAGGCCAAGGTTGGCGCCGAGCGTCGTGCCGAGAAAGGCACTTTGATAGTGCCCTTCGTCGGTGCTCGAGCGATAACCGTTCACTTGATAGTTGGCCAGCAGGGCGGTGGTGCCGGGCTCCCAGCGCGCGCTGTCGACCTGGCCACGAGGCAGCCGATGAAGCAACGCCTGGGGCACGCTGAGGTGGGCACGCAGGTCACCGATGTCGAGATCCAGGCTGGCGCCGGGCAGGGCGGCGTCCACCCCCAGAAAGCAGTTGGCGTCCAGCCGGCAGCTATGTCGCACTTCCTGTTCGAGGGCCGGCTCAAGGCGTGCGGCCAACCAGGCGTCCAAGGGCAGGGTAAGTTGCTGTGTTCCGTCCGGGATGTCCTCGACACGTAGCGGATAGCGTCCCAGCGGCGTCTGGTTGAGGGTCAGATCGACCAGATAGTCGCCTGGTAGCACGTAGTCCGGTCGGGAGAAGCGACGCATGTCGAGACTGGCGTCTTCGAGGAAGGCTGGGTCGAAGGTCACCTCGTCGGCCTGGACCGGCCGTGGCCCAGTTACCGTCGCCACCACAGCAGCCGCGACCACCAATGCCGCTCGCCACCGGTAGCGCCCGGCGGTGAAGCACCACCGGCAGGGGGGAGGATGTCTGGCAGCGGCCAGCGGCGTCGACTCGGTAGACGGTAGTGCCATGTCGTCGGTTCATTCGGTGTCCGGGATGGCCTCGCGCACCACGACGGCGCCGTAGTCGTTGATCGCCCGGTACCACAGTGACGACCCTAGCGCAGGCCTCGTCTGCAGTGACCAGCTTGCCTCGCTGTGCGGAGCCAGCATGTCGAGGGAAAGATCATCGTGGTCGCTGAACTGCCGCCAGGCACCGCCGATCAACGACACGTGGTAGTTCGAGGGGTTGTCGCACACCAGGCGCAGGTCGGGGCCAGGCGCCAGATGCCACTGAAGATTGGCGATGGCGTCGCCGGGTTCACCGGCGAGGCCCGTCGGACGATAGAACAGTTTCAGGCGTGTCAGGATGCCTAGCTGCAGTCGGTTGGTGGTCCCCTGGGGTAGCGGTGGCACCTCCTTGATGTTGAGCCAGTAGAGCGACTCCTGGTCGGACCTTTGCACGTCGCGAATGCGCAGGATACGCAGGGTCTGACTCTCACCGGGGTCGAGACGGAATACCGATGGCGTCACCAGAAATGGCGACTCGGCGTCCCGCGCCGGGCGCCCTCCGGCGTGGCGGTCGGCCCAGGCCTGGACCAGCACCGGGACACTATCCTGGTTTTCCAGCCGGAGCGTCTGCTCCCGCTGGGCCTCCTGATAGATGACGCGGGTGCCATTGATGGTGATGCTGGCCTCGGCCTTGTGGCCTGGCAACGCCGCGATCATGAGCGCAAGACACAGACTCAGACCCAGGCCGAGGGCGTGTATCACCAGTCGCTGCCACGCCCGCATGGCAAAGGGCGAGGCGCCGGGGCCTTCTATCGCGGTCATTGGTAGACAATCTCGATATTGCCGCTGGCCTTGACGGTGCCGGCGGTTACCGTGGCGGCGGTGGACTGGTACCAGGCGCTCAGGGAAATGACCGTCGTGTCATCGCCTGCCACGATGTCCACCGGCGGGGTGCTGTCGTTGTCGGCCGCCTTGACCCAATCGTCGTTGGCATCGTAGACGGCGATCCCCACGTCCTTGGCGGTGCTGTCGCTGGTGAGCAGGAACAGCCCGGTGACCGGATCCACCTGGGTGTCATCTCCGGTAAAGCGCACCGAGACCTTGTTGCGGCCAGTGGTGCCGGCGGCGCATTTCAGCACGAGCTGGAAGGCCTTCTGGCCAGCTCGGGTGCCGGAGGCACCGAAGGCGCTGGTGGACACCTTGGGTAGCGTCACGGTAGTGGCCGCCGTCGGTATGGTGCAGTTGGCCGCGACGATTTCGCCGGTGAAACTGATGGTACCGTCGGCGGCCTGGGTCGAGGTGCCGGCAAGCAACAGAGCGACAAGGCTCAGCCGGGCGATGGAGAAGTGACGGACGGGCATCGTGGTTTCCTCTTGTTCGGGGCAGTCGGCTTTTCACGGCGGTGGAGAAGGCCTGCGTGAGGGGATCGGGGAAAGGCTATTAGAAAAAGTAAAATTAGATTTGACGTAAATCAGTGCAGCGACGAACGAAGGCTGCAAGCGCTCGTTGTGGTCAATATGGCGTTCGGGTGGCAACGGTGGCCGCGTGGGGGTGGCATCGAGAGGGCATTCGAGAGGTTGATCGAGGGGGCGGCCGAGGAGGCCGGCGATGAGAAAAAGCCTTGCGGTGGTTCTTCTGCAACTTCGCTATGCTGTAACGGCCAACCCAGCGACGAATGGAACTCTCGAATGCCCGTTATCGGAAAACCGCTGATGCTTGCCCTGTGGCTATCGGTGGCCGTGTTGTTAACTGGATGCAGCGGCCTGCCCTCCCTGGAAGGGCGTAGCCAGACACAGCATCTGACGCTGGAGCAGGCCCGCGACACGGCGCTCGGCGAGATGCTGGCACCCTATGTGGGTGCCCATCCCGGCAAGAGTGGTATCCATACTCTGCGCAATCCCCACGACGCCTTTGCCGCACGACTGTTGCTGGCGGAAGCGGCAGAGCGGACCCTCGATGTCCAGTATTACATCTGGCACGACGACATCACCGGCTCGATGCTGTATCAGGCCATGCTGGACGCCGCCAATCGTGGCGTGCGCGTCCGCATGCTGCTCGATGACACCAACACTGCAGGGCTCGATGATAAGCTGGCAGCGCTGGATGCTCACCCCAATATCGAGATACGCCTGTTCAATCCCTTCGTGGTGCGCTCACCGCGGTTTATCGGCTACCTGACCGACTTTTCCCGGGCCAATCGGCGCATGCACAACAAGTCACTGACGGTGGACAACCAGGCCACCATCATCGGCGGGCGCAATATCGGCGACGAGTATTTCGGCGCCGGCGACAACGTGATGTTCGCCGATCTCGATGTCGTCGCCGTGGGGCCGGTGGTCGAGCAGGTCTCTGAAGACTTCGATCTGTACTGGGCCAGCCAGTCCTCCTACCCGGCCAGTCGGGTGCTCGACTCGGCGGGGCGCCAGGGGCTGGCACGCTTCGAGCAGGCCTCGGCGGAAATCGTCCGTACCCCTGATTCGCTGGAGTACCGGCAGGCGCTGGACGAAAGCCAGTTCATCGAGTCGATCGAGGACGGTAGCCTTGAGCTGGTCTGGGCCAACACCAGAATGGTCAGCGACGATCCGGCCAAGGGCCTGGGGCTGGCCGCCGATGAAGACCTGCTGACCGGACGCATACGTGGCCTGCTGGGGCCGCCCCGGGACAGCGTGCATCTGGTGTCGCCGTATTTTGTGCCGGTAGAGAAGGGCACTCGCATGTTCGCCGATCTAGAGGCGCGCGGCGTGGAGGTGACCATTCTGACCAACGCACTGGAGGCGACCGATGTGGCCGCGGTGCACGCCGGCTACGCCAAGCGGCGACGCGAGCTGTTGGAGGCTGGCGTCCGGTTGTTCGAGCTCAAGCGGGCGCCAGATGCGCCGGGGCGCAGCGAATCTGCCGGCCCCTTCGGCAGCTCGGGTGCCAGCCTGCACGCCAAGACCTTCGCCGTGGACGGCGATCGGCTGTTCGTCGGCTCGTTCAATTTCGACCCACGCTCGGCGCGACTGAATACCGAACTCGGCTTTATCATCGAGAGTCCGGAGCTCGCTCAGGAAATGCAGCGGGTGTTCAATACCGACGTGCTCGACAACGCCTACGAGGTCAAGCTGGACGAAGACGGCAGCATGATCTGGCTGGAGCGCACGCCGCAAGGGGTAGTGCAGTACGACGGCGAGCCCAACGTGGGCATCTTCCGCCGGGCGGCGGTAACCTTGATCTCGGTGCTGCCGGTGGAGTGGATGCTTTAGCGTCCCGAGCGGCAAGTGCCGAGATGCCAGGACAAGACTCGGCTCGACACGGCTCGATACAAAGACAGGACGGCCAGCATTGCGCTGGCCGTCCTGGTGTTATCTGGGGGAACAGGACGGGCTCTGACGCAAGTGGCGAAAGTCACCAACGCTGGCCAAGGGCCTGGCAGGAGCCAGTCTCAGGTGTCCTTGGAAAACGCCTCGAACAGTTCCTGGCCTGTCAGATTGCGGGTGTCGTTGCCGAAGTGGTACCAGTGGGGCTTCTCGTCGATGAAGATCTGGAGGTCGAACCGCCAGGCTTCTCCGCTGTCGATCAGGCCAACGGGCACCGAAGTGTGCTCGCCGTTCTTCAATCGGTAGAACAGGTGGGTGCCGCAGTGGCGACAGAAGGCACGCTCGGCCCAGTCGGACGATGAATAGAAGGTGACAGCCTCTTCGCCTTCGAGCGTCAGCTGACTGACCGACTCCAGTGCCAACAGCGGGCCGCCGCCCCAGGTTCGACACATCTGGCAGTGGCAGGCGCCGACGCTCTGCTGTTCAAGTGCTACCTTGAGTGTCACCGCACCGCACAGGCAGGTACCGCTCAGGCGCATGGCCTGGTCTGCTGTCGCGTTCATGGACCGTGCTCTCGTCAGTGGGGGCTACTCCCCAAGACTAGCAGAACTGTGCTGGATGACCGCCTTGAAGAAGGGGGTGAAGGCGGGGGCTTGAAGGCGGGGGCGTCAGCCCCCGCTTGCAGCGCCAGGCTTTATACGAAGAGCCAGCGAGCGATGGTTAGACAAGGCAAAAATCGGTGAGAAAGCGCAGTTTACCGGGTGTAAATGAGCATGTTGACCGGGCTGGCGCACCAGCCGGTTTTTAACGCCGTATTACCGAGCGCAGGCACTTTTCGTACAAGCCTTAGAGCCTGGCCAGTACCGTCTCGGCACTGGACGCCTCGATCACGCCGCGTTCGGTGTCGACGCCCAGATACTCGACCACGCCGTCGTTGACGATCATCGCGTAGCGCAGGCTGCGCACGCCCATGCCTGCGGTACTGGCATCCTTGTCCATGCCGATGGCTCGGGTGAAATCGGCGTTACCGTCGGCCAGCATGGTGATCGCTTCGGCGTTCTGGTCCTTCTGCCAGGCGCCCATGACGAAGGCGTCGTTGACCGCCAGACAGGCGACCGCGTCAGCCTTTTCCAGCAGCTTGTCGGCGTTGACCACGAAGCCGGGCATATGGGTGTTGGAACAGCCTGGAGTGAAGGCGCCGGGGACAGCGAACAGCACCACCTTGCGTCCCGAAAAGAAGGCGTCGGTGGTCAGTGACTCTGGACCCTTGTCGCCGTTGGTAAAGAGGGTCACGTCGGGCAGGCGTTCGCCGGTAGCAATGGTCATGAGGTCTCCATCAGGGTGTGGTGAAATCGCGTCGGTGATGGTGGTGTCCGAAGAGTGAAGACGCTCACTCTTCCAGCGGTGGCGTGGGACGCACCAGAATCTCGTTGACGTCGACATGGTGAGGCTGGGAGATGGCGTACATCACGGCGTTGGCGACGTCGCGATCTTCCAGAGCATGTTCCGGTGGTTCATCGAAGAAGGGGGTGTTGACCATGCCGGGCTCGATGAGCGTGACTCGGATCCCGCTGCCGCGCAGTTCCTCGCGCAGGTTGTAGCCGATGCCGGAGACCGCCCACTTGGTGGCACCGTACATGGAGCCGGGGATGGTGGTGCGCCCCGCTGCCGAGCCGGTCAGCAGGATGTGTCCGTGGCTACGCCTGAGCTCTGGCAGGCAGGCCTGGATGGTCAGCCCCAACCCGTACACATTGGTCATCAGCATCGACTTCCAGCTTTCCGGGTCGGCCTCGCTGAAGCCGCCGGGAGAGCCACCACGTCCGGCGTTGGCGAACACCGCGTCGAGACGACCAAAGCGCTCGAGGGTCTCGTCCACCATGGTCTTCTGGGCCTCGATGTCGGTCACGTCGACGCCGACCGTCAGCACGTTCTCCGGTCCCAGCTCCTGAGCCAGGGCCTCGAGTCCGTCCTTCGAACGGGCCGCCAGGACGAGGTGATAGCCCTCTCGAGCGGCCGCCCTGGCCGTGGCGGCCCCGATGCCGCTTGACGCTCCGGTGATCAGCAACACTCGTTCTCGCATCGCTTCCTCCTGGTCTCTCGGTGACGGGGCTTGACGGGCTATCTCTGTATGATTGATTCAGCATGCTCGTCCATTGCCTTTGTTGCAATCCTTCGGGCGGCGTCTGCGACTTTCAAGGGGCATCTTTTCCCGGATATCGGGTAGCAGAAAAGGATGAGTCCTGTCGGATATTGGCGGACGGACCTGCACGGGAGGGGCTCGTCAGGCTGGGCCCGATACGAGAAGGCCCGGCAGGATGCCGGGCCCAGGTCGTCTTGCCAGGGGTCGCAACAGCGGACTCAGCGCAGCGACAGCGCGCCCCTTGTCTCGCCTGAGGCAGCCTGTTCGTAGGCGGCGGCTTCTTCGGCTTCGACCTCGGGGCTGAAGCGCACCAGCAGCGCGCACAGCGAGGCCAGGATCACCGCCGCGCCCAGGTAGAACAGCCCCTGCTGGTAGCTGATCGATTCGGAACGGAACAGGAATCCCGCCGCCACCGCACCGGCGTTGCCGCCGGCGCCGACGATACCGGCCACCGCGCCGAGGGCGCGACGGTTGATGAAGGGCACCACGCCGAAGGTGGCGCCTTCGGCCATTTGCACGAACAGACTGAACACCAGCATCAGGCCGATGGCCAGCGCCAGTACGTGCATCTGGGAGAAGAACATCAGTGCCACGCCCTCACACAGCATGGCGATGAACAGCCAGCGTACGCGACCCTTGAGCCCGGCGTTGCGGGCGAACAGGTCAGAGAAGACCCCGCCCATGGTGCGAGCGAACAGGTTCATCAGGCCGAACAGTCCGGCGATCATGCCGGCGGTGGCCAGGGTCAGGTCGAAGTTGTCGAAGAAGTAGATGGCGGCGATGTTGTTGATGGTGAGTTCGACGCCGAAACAGGCGGCATAGACCACGAACAGCGCCCACACGCGGATATCCCGGGCGGCGGCGCCGAAGGTGCTGGACATGGAGCCTTCGCCGGAGGCTTCCGGCAGCTCGCCGCGTGCACGCAGGTCCTTGAAGTTGCCGTCGGGCGCGTCCTGGGTGAAGCGGTAGTAGCACAGACCAGCAATGAACATCACCACACCTGGGACCACCATGGCCAGGCGCCAGCCCAGGGTCTCGCTGACGCCCAGCATCAACAGGCCAGAAAAGATCAACGGCATCAGGATCTGGGTAGTGCCACCGCCCAGGTTGCCCCAGCCGGCGGAGGTGGCGTTGGCCGTACCCACCACATTGGGCGCGAACATCACCGAGGTGTGGTACTGGGTGATGACGAAGGAGGCGCCGATCGCGCCGATGGCCAGGCGGGCCATCAGAAAGGACTCGAAGCTGTCGGCGAAACCGATGCTCATCACCGGGATGGCGCCCAGGCACAGCAGCCAGGTGTAGGCCAGGCGCGGCCCGATACGGTCACACAGGACGCCGATGGCCAGACGCACGATTACCGTGATGGCCACCGAGGCGATGATGGTGTTGCCGATCTGGGTCTTGGTCAGTCCGAGGTCATCTCTGACCACGGCCATCAATGGCGCGATGCCGAACCAGCCGAAGAAGCACAGGTGGAAGGCGAACCAGGAGAAGTGAAAGGCTCGCATCTGGGGAGTCGAGAAGGAAAACAGGCGAATCCTGTTGGCCTTGTTGCGCAGATTCATGAACACAGCCCTCGCTGGGTGGACGAACACTCGAACTTGTGTGGCCTTCGCCATTGAAGGTCGGGTCCGACGCACTCGTACCGCTGGGGCCTGGTCTACGTCTGGCTCTCGCTAACCACTACCAAGCAAGCGGGATGCCTGTTTTTATTGAAACCTTGTTATATCAACGCCTTGTGGTTTTTATGCGGAATAGCACTTCAGTAGGATCGCATCATTGCGCTGCATCATTGTGCACTCGACACCGCCCCTGTGCGCCGACTTGGTGCCAAAGGGAGAAGGTAGAGGAGAGTAGCGAAGAGAGAAGGAGCAGGAAGAGAGAGAAGGAGCAGGAAGAGAGAGAAGGAGCAGGAAGAGAGAAGGCAGAGGGAGAGAGAAGGGAGAGAAAGAGAAAGGAGAACGACTCAAGAAGATGTGCGAACAGAGCTGCGAACAAAAAGAGAACAAGGAGGAGGCGTCACCCGCCGCTGGCGGGTGACGCCGACGCTGGAACCTCAAGCGACGGACTCAGTCGTTGAGGGCCAGGCGCTCACTGCTGTTCGGACAGCGCAGAAAGGCCGAATTGTTGAGCCAACGCTGGTCCGGGTAGTAGGTGAACAGGTACTGATTGTCGCGAATGCTGTTGATCAAGGGTACCGCCACCTCGGTACGTACCGCCGGACAGCCGTGGCTGCGGCCGATGCGTCCGGTACGGTCGATGAACTCCTGGCTGACGTAGTCCGCACCGTGCATCACGATGGCGCGATCGAAGGCGTTGTCGTTGACCCCCGGCTCCAGACCCTCGAGTCGCAGGGAATAGCCGTTGCTGCCTACATAGCTGTTCTTGGTGCGAAACAGTCCGATGCTCGACTGGTAGCTCTCGGGCACGTTGGAGAACAGCGTGGCCATGGCGTCGCCGGAGTTCTTGCCGTGGCTCACCCATTCGCGAAACATCAGCCTGGGCTGGCGCAGGTCGAAGACCCACAAGCGGCGTTCGGTTGAAGGCAGGGAAAAGTCGATGACCGCCAGGCGCTCGGCGCCGGGGTCGGCGCAGTTGAGCGCCCGTGCGGCCAGGCGCAGTACCCCCGGGTTGGCCTTGGGGGCGAGGCGGGCCAGGGTCTGTTCGAGCGATGTGGCTGACGGCGCATTCGCCCTGACGGATGTCCTGAGAAAGTCCTGAGCGAGAACAGGCGCCGCAAAAAAGGCACTTAGGGTCAATAATAAGAGGTAACGAAAAATCGAGAGACGAGGTGATGCATTGTCATGAGAGGAGCTTCGTGACATCTCTAGGCTTCCTGTCGGTGATGTCGCGGATACGCGAACAGGCGTTACGCAAGATCAAATAACGCGATACGCTAATACAAAGAGCGGAGAAACATGATCTTCGCGCACGCTAGAAAAATCAGGTCGGCTCGGCGGAACCCGATACCGACGACTCTATTATGACAATACCGCCCAGGATGGCCAGTATTGACGTCATGTTGCAGGGAGTAGATGCCATGTTTAGCCCAAATGTTCTATTGCGACTCATGCCAAGGAGGGGTGTCGCTGTAGCGCTTTGTTATGGTCTGCTGGTTACCCCGGTCTGGGGGGCAACGGCAAGCGATGGAAGCGACGTCAGTGGCGAGGGCGCCAACGGCCAGGGGCTTGCCAGCGATGCCAGCGTCGAGCAGAACCTTCAGGATCTCGACGGGGTCGTGCCGGGTCCCCTGGCCAACGAGTTGGTCGGCGCCTCCGAGATGGCGCAGCGATTCTACAGTCTGCGTGGCCAGCGTCCGGTGTGGACCGACATGGGCCGCGTGGAGGCCCTGGCCGACGGACTCAGGACGCTCGAGGAGGATGGGCTCTCACCCTCGGACTACGCGCCCGACGCGCTGCTTGGCCGGGCCAGAGGGGCCAATCTCGAGACCCCCGGAGGCTTCGAGCTCGAGGCCACCGAAACGCTGCTGACCGCCATGGCCCATCTGCAACGTGGCAAGGTGGATCCGCACCGCATCGACAGTGACTGGGAGGTTGATATTGCGCCACCGACGTTCGACCTGGTGGCGTTGTCGCGTGCCCTGGACGACGGCGATGTCGAGGCTGCGCTGGCGCTGGCACGGCCTCCTTTCGAGCCGTATCGTCAGCTGAGGGCCGCCCTGGCACGCTATCGCAACATCGAACGTCTGGGGGGCTGGCCACTGCTGCCGAGTCGCGAGACGCCGCTGCGTCCCGGCGATCAGGACACCGACGTCGCGCTGTTGCGACAGCGCCTGGCGATGATCGGTGAACTGGAAGTGATGTCCGCCGACACCGGCCACTACCCGCACGTGGAACTCGAGGCCCCCGAAGCCGAGGTGTACGACAGCACCCTGGCCGAGGCGGTACGCCGTTTTCAGCGCCGCCACCTGCTCGCCGACGATGGGGTGGTCGGACCCAATACCCAGAGCGCGCTCAATCTTCCGGTGGGCTTTCGCATCGATCAGATCCGCGCCAACCTGGAGCGTGCCCGCTGGCTGCTGCATGGCCTGCCGGAGTCTTTCGTGCTGGTCGATATCGCCGGTTATCGGCTCAGCTACTTCCGCCCCGACGGCGACGTCTGGCGCTCACGTATCGTCGTCGGCCAACCCTACCGGCGCACGCCGACATTGCGTTCGGAGATTACCCACCTGACCCTCAACCCCACCTGGACGGTGCCACCCACGATCTATCGTGAGGACATTCTGCCTCGAGTGAAGCGCGATCCGGGGTATCTGGCCAGCCGTGACATGGTGGCGTTATCACCCTCCGGCAAGCGCGTTGATCCCTATTCGGTCAACTGGTCGAGCCCCGGCGGGGTGATGCTGCGCCAGGGGGCCGGGCCTCGCAACCCCTTGGGGAGGGTCGTGATCCGTTTTCCCAATGACCACCTGGTCTACCTGCACGACACCCCGTCGCGAGGGCTGTTCAACCGTACTCAGCGTGCGCTGAGCTCAGGCTGTATCCGCGTGGAAGGGGTGGCGGAGCTGGCCCAGCTGTTGTTCGACGACTCGGACACCTCTGCCAACGTTGGCCGCCTGATCAACGACGGCAAGACCCGCAACGTGCGTCTGGATCGGCGCATTCCGGTGGTGCTCAACTACTGGACGGTGCAACCCGAGACCGACGGCCACCTGGCCTTCCGTCCCGATATCTACGACCGCGACCAGGCGGTGGTAACGGCGCTGGATGCCCCCGTCATCCTGTAACAGGCCTGGAGTATCCACGACGCCGCTCTTGCAAGCGGCGTCGTGCCTTGTGAGGGGGAGGGGCGGACCTGTCAGTTTCGCGTTGTACAACGCTGTCTGGCTGGCGCATTATTTGCCTGCGAACCAAGCGCTTTTCGGACAAGATCAAACAACAACGACATGGAATGAGGCGAAGTCATGCAACGATGGATGGCGGTGGCAGCACTGGGCATGGTCAGTACCGGTGTCTGGGCGCAGGATGACGACAAGCTGTTTCTGTTCAACTGGACCGAGTACATGGACCCGGCGCTGGTCGAGGCCTTCGAGCAGGAGTTCGGGGTGGAGGTGGTGCAGAACTACTTCACCTCAAACGCCGAGATGTTCTCCAAGCTGGCCGCCGGTGGTGACGCTCAATACGACGTGGTGGTGCCCACCGACTACTACGTCACCCGGCTGATCGACGCCGGCCTGGTGAGGGAGCTCGACGACCCGCGCATCCAGCAGGGGCGAGAGGATCTGATGGAAGCCTTCCGCCAGCCGCCCTATGACCCCGAAGAGCGCTACAGCGTGCCCTACCTGTGGGGCGTTACCGGTATCGTCTACGACACCAACACCTTCGCCGAGCTGCCGCACTCCTGGAGCGTGCTGTTCGACCCCGAGATCAATCCCGACCAGCCCTTCGCGCTGCTGGGTGGCGATCCCCAGGTATCACTCGGCATGGCCTGTGCCTACCAGGGAGCTGGGTTCGACTGCGTCGGTCAGGAGGCCTGGATCAACGCCGCCAAGCTGGTCAGCCAGACCCTGGAACGGGGCAACTTCACCGGTTTCGTCGACAGTACCGCGGCGGTGGAGCAGGTGGCACGAGGCGTCAGTGCAGTGGCGGTGACCTACAGCGGCGACGTGGACTACCGCAAGGCCGATTCCCCCGAGATCTATGGTGATCTGGCCTTCTTCGCCCCCGAGGAAGGCGCCCAGCTCGGCATGGATACCTTCGTGGTGCCGGCGAGAGCCCCCCATCCGCAGCTGGCCCAGGACTTCATCAGCTTCATGATGCGTCCGGAAAATGCCGCCAAAGCGGCGAACTATGCCTACTACAGAACCCCCAACGAGGCTGCCCTGCCGATGGTCGACGAGGCGCTGCGAGAGGCCTCCAGGCTCGATCCCGAGACCAGCGGTCACCTGGTGACCACGCCGCTGATCGAGGGGGACTCGCTGACCATGCTGCAGCAGCTATGGACCGAGGTGCGCTCACGTTGAGGTAGCCGTCCGGTCAAGGAATGGCGGTAAAAAAGCGGCCAGGCGACCCTTTCAGGGTAGCCTGGCCGCTCGCTTTTGCGCGGACGTCACCGCGCAAGGGGGCTCACCTCGGTGGATGTCAGCCCTTCAGCTGGTTGCCCACCGGCAGCTCCCGGATGCGCTTGCCGGTGGCGGCGAAGATGGCGTTGGTCAGGGCCGGCGCCACCGGGGGAAGCCCTGGCTCACCCACGCCGCCCATCGGCGCATCGGGATTGTCTACCAGATGGACACGCACCTCACGCGGGGCGTTGGCCTGGCGTGGCAGCAGGTACTGGTGGAAGTTGTCCTGTTCGATGCGACCGCCGCTTGCGCTGATCTCGTTCAGCAGGCCGATGCCGATGCCCATCACCACCGAGCCCTCCATCTGGGCACGGATGCGCTCGGGGTTGACCCTGGGGCCGCAGTCGAAGGCCACGTCCGCCTGGTGGACGATCACACTGCCCTGATCGTTGACCTCCACGTCCAGCACGATGGCGGTGTAGGAGCAGAAGCTGTGATGCACCGCCAGGCCCTGGCCGCGGCCTTCGGGCAACGACTTGCCCCAGTCGGCTTCCTCGGTCGCCCGCTCGACGACGCCACGCAGGCGTCCGACATCGATGGTATAGCGCT
The DNA here is from genome assembly GCF_019801245.1 of Halomonas sp. DP1Y21-3. NCBI lineage: Bacteria > Pseudomonadati > Pseudomonadota > Gammaproteobacteria > Oceanospirillales > Halomonadaceae > Halomonas > Halomonas sp. DP1Y21-3. The sequence continues at coordinate 317,965 of NZ_JAHVJM010000001.1, read as the reverse complement.
CCGGGTCCTCGCCGTAGTTCCAGGTGGCGCCGACGGCCAGCGGGTCGATCTCGCGCGCCGGCCCCAGAAGTTCCAGCAGGTAGTCGCGATGATCGCGTCCGGCGGCTGCGGCGAGCTCGGCAACGAAGCTCTGGATGGCAAAGGCGTGGGGCAGGTTGACCACCGAGCGGAACCAGCCGATGCGCTTGTGCGCCGGGGCCTCGCCGTTTTCCAGCGATAGCGCGGGAATGTCGAAGGGCAGGGGCGTCAGGCCCATGCCGAGTTCATAGGTCGCCTTGTATTTGGGGTCGTCCTGGAAGATCGACATGATGGTCGGCGCCAGGGTGCGATGACGCCAGCCCTGGACCTTGCCGTCGCTGCCAAGACCGGCTTCCAGGCGGTCCACCGACAGCGCGTGGAAGTAGGTGTGGTGAAGGTCGTCCTCGCGGGTCCATTGAAGCTGCACCGGGCGGCCGTCGAGGGCACGACTCAGGTGCGCCGCCTCCACCACGAAGTCAGGCTTGGCCTTGCGCCCGAAGCCGCCGCCCAGCAGCGTCTGGTTGACCTTGACGCTGGCGCCGTCGATGCCGAGCTGCTCGGCGACCTGGTCGCGGGCGCTCTGCGGGTCCTGCACCGGCGCCCAGGTCTCGGCACCGTCTGCGCTCACCCGGGCGATGGCCACCGGTGGTTCCATGGTGGCATGGGCCAGGTGAGGCATGTAGTAGGTGGCGCTGTGGCGGGACTCGGCGTCGGCCAGCGCCGCCTCGATATCGCCGCTGGCTCTGAGCACCTTGCCGGGGGAATCGGCGCGCTGCTCGAGCATCTCGCGGTAGCTTTTGGTGTCGTAGCCGGCGTTGGCGTCGAGCCCTTCGGTATTCCACTGGATCTTGAGCGCCTTGCGTCCTTCGATGGCCGCCCAGGTGTTGTCGGCGATCACCCCCACGCCGCCGAGCGGGTGGAACGACGACGGCTGGGAGGTGCCCTCGAGCCTGACGGTCTTGATCACCCCGGGAATCTTGAGCGTCTCGCTGTCATCGACGCTGGCGACGCTTGCACCCAGCACATCGGGGCGCGCGATCACCGCGTAGGCCATGTCCGGCAGGCGCATGTCGCCGCCGTAGATGGCCTTGCCGCTGACAATATCCTCACCGTCCACCGCCGGGGCGCGCTCGAGGTTGCCGGTATCACTGTCGTGGCTGGGGCCGAGGGACTTGCCGATCAGTCGCCATTCGCTTTCTGGCTTGAGCGAGAGGGTGTCTCGGGAGGGGATATCGAGCTCCCTGGCCGCCGCCGCCAGCTCGCCGAAGCCGAGTTCGCGCCCGCTAGGCGTGTGGACGATGACGTGGACGCCGGCCTGGCATTCGTCCACAGGTACGTCCCAGCGCTGGGCGGCGGCCTGTTCCAGCATCCGACGGGCCGACGCGGCGGCCCGCCGCATGGGATCGAACCAGTGGCGCATGCTGCGCGAGCCGTCGGTGTCCTGGTTGCCGTAGGTGTCGGAATCCCCCGGTGCCTGGGTAGCCTTGACCTTGCTCCAGTCGGCACCCAGCTCATCGGCGGCCACCATCACCAGGCTGGTACGGATGCCCTGGCCCATCTCGGCGCGATGGTTGGTCACGGTGACGCTGCCGTCCTCGTCGATCTGGATGAACACGTTTGGATTGTCGACCCAGCCGTAGGCCATGCCGGCGGCGCCGTACTGCTTGTCCTCGGCGGCGGCGGCCAGGTCCCAGCGGGCGGCCACTACCAGCGCGCTGCCGGCGGCCAGTCCCTGGAGAAAGCGTCTGCGGCTGACGTTGGCCAGCAGCAGCGTATCGACGGTACGGTTCATGCCTGCTCCTCCTGTCCGGCTGCACGATGGATCGCGGTACGGATCCGGTTGTAGGTGCCGCAGCGGCAGATGTTGCCCCCCATGGCGCTGGCGATGTCATCGTCGCTGGGGTTGGCGTTGTCCTTGAGGAAGGCGGTCGCGCTCATGATCTGGCCGGCCTGGCAGTAGCCGCACTGGGCCACGCCGATATCCAGCCATGCCTCCTGCACCTTGCTGCCGACAGCGTCGGTGGCCATGGCCTCGATGGTGGTCACGCGCTTGCCCGCCGCCGCCGCTACCGGCGTGACGCAGGAGCGCACGGCGGCGCCGTCCAGGTGAACGGTGCAGGCGCCACACAGCCCCATGCCGCAGCCAAACTTGGTGCCGGTCAGATTCACCACATCGCGCAGCGCCCACAGCAGCGGCATCTGCTCGGGCACGTCCAGTTCATGCTGCTGGTCGTTGATCGTCAGGGTTATCACCGTTCACCTCCTGGTGCTTGTTGTTGTCGATGCGCTCTTTGTTGGCGCTGTGCTCTTTGTTGGCGCTGTGCTCTTTAATGTCGATGCGCTTGCGATATCGCTGCGCTCTTCACTGGCACTGCACTGGTCGTTGTCGCCATGCTTGCCGTTGCCTTGGCGTGTCACGGTCGAGGCTTTGCCCCTGCAGCTGATCATAGGCAATTTACCTGCAACTTATTGTTCCACTTTGGGCCGAAGTCGGCGCCCTTGGCTAAGCGTACTTAGGTGTGCGAGTGCCGTAGCACGGCCTCGGCTCTGCCGACCGAAAACGCCAGCGGGGAGAAGGGGCCAAAGAAATGCGCGAGCGCAAGATCGGTAACAATGCGACTGGCAGAAAATCGACAGGTGGGGAGAAGAGACAGGAGAGGAGAAAAGACAAGGGACACGCCACCCGAAGGCGGGTGGCGTGAAGGATCGATCAGTTCTGGTCGACGCGATCCTTGGCGGCGCTGAAGCCCATCAGCGACACGTTGAGGTCCTGACGCTGGCCGCGCGGGTTGACGATGCTGACGGTGGCGGTGCTGCCGGCCTTCAACTGGTTGAGCAGTTGCGGCTGCAGCGGGATGTCGGCACGGCAGCCCTGGGGCACACACACCTGGTAGGGCATGCCCACCGGCTCGTTGGTATCGACCTTGAGCTGCAGGCCTGGGGCCAGACGTACGCCCAGCGGAACCAGGAAGGTCATGGCAGAACCGTCCAGCTGAGCAGGGTTGCCGACCACGACCCGAAGGACCGGCTCGCCATCGGCACCATTGACCAGCTGGGTCATGGAGCAGGAGCCGTCGGACGGGTTGACCGGGCAGTTGACCTCCCAGGACTGGAAGGTTTCGGTGTTGACGGCGGGTCCGGCATTACCGGTGCTCTGGGCGAAGGTCAGCGGCGACAGCGCCAGCAGGCTCAGCACACCGGCGGCACGCAGGCCGGACGCAAGGCGATTGAACATAAACGGCAGGCTCCTTTCCAAATCCATTGGCAGACAAAGGCTCGGGGCATAGTTCAACACGGAATGGGGCCTGTTGGCGACTGTCGCGAGGGGTTAAGGGCACTGACCACGGCGCCATGTCGGATTTTCTCTTTTTCCCAGCCCAGCCCAGCCCTACACAAGACGCGGTCGACCTCGGATAGCGTGGAAGCAGGAGCGACTGCGGGATCGATCGAGAGATCGACTGCGGGATCGACTAGAGTGGGGCGAGATCCTCGTAGCTCGCCTCCAGCACGATCCCGAAGTGCTCTTCAAGCGCCGCCAGATAGGCCGCGCCCGGGGGCAGGAGCTGTTCGCTTGTCGTGTCCCCGCGTCGGATCTTCAGGGTGAAGTCGGAAAGGCTGATCTGGCCCTCGGGGGTGGTCAGCGCGGCCATGCGCGAGGTGGTGAAGTGCAGGCCTGGCCAGGTGGAGGTGAAGTGATTGGCCATCTGAATATCACCTTCGCACACCGTGGTGAAATCGACGCTATAGAGGTCGACCCATTGGGCTCCCATCAATGATTGCAGCATGATCCCGTAGCGAGCGTTCTCCACCAGTCGTAGTGTCTGGTCTCCGATGTGGAGCGGGGTGTCCGGGGTCAGCGGGATCGGTGCACGGGGCGTATTGGTGCCGAAGCCGGCGTCGACCAGCCATTGGCGTTTGTCCAGCGTCACCAGCGATACCTGATGACTGCGCCCGGTGGGGGTTCCCGACAGATGCACACGTCCCAACAGGGCCCTGGCCTCGAATCCGAAGGCCTCAAGTGCCATCAGCAACAGGCCGTTGAGCTCGAAGCAGTAGCCGCCCCGGCGTTGACCGATGAGCTTGGCCAGAATGCCCTTAGCACTGACATCCACGCCGCGGCCCAGGCAGATATCGAAGTTCTCGAAGGGCAGCGAGGTGAGCTGGGCGCGATGCAGCGCGCGCAAGCACTCGGCAGACACCTCGACGGGTTGCACAAGGCCGATACGCTCAAGGTATTGGTCGCAGGGAAAGTCCGAGAGGGGCATGGGCGGTTACGCGTAGCAAAGTTCGGTTTAGCCTAGTGCGAGGGCAGCGGCCTTGCCAGCCTTCGCGCGTCGTCACCACGCATGCGGACAGGCTCGGTCGCTTGCCTGCCTGCCCGGCACAGCGCAACAGCCGTGGTAGGATGACCGATCCTTTTTCGATCGCTTGGGGGCTTGGCATGGAGGAGATGGGGCTGCGATGGCTCGCCGGGCAGGCCGTCAGCCTGGTGGCGCTCACGCTCTGCGTGATCGGCTTCGCCAGCCGGCATGACGACAAGCTGTTGGTATTGCTGCTGGGAGCCAACCTGGCCTTCGCGACCCAGTTTGCCCTGCTGGGGAGCTGGGTAGCCGCGTCGATCTCGGCCCTGATCATCCTGCGCATCGCTCTGGCGCGACGCTTTCCCGGCAATCTGGCGATCATGCTCGGCATGTTGCTCGCCACCTTGCTGGTAGCGGCGCTGACCTGGAGCGATGCGCGTGATCTTCCTGCCCTGGCGGCAGGGCTGCTTGGCACCTTTGCCATGTTCATGCTCAGAGGGGTGGCGATGCGTCTGGTACTGGCCGGCGCCGCCTTCTGCTGGATCATCAGCAATCTGCTGGCAGGTTCGCTGGGTGGCACCCTGGCCGAGACGCTGATCTTCGCCACCAATATCATCACCATCGTGCGCCTGAGGCGCCAGGCCTCGGCCGCCGCCCACTGATCCTGGCGGCTGTCGTCGATTCCTTGTGGTGGACGCGAAACGGTCACGGAATTGACATCCTTGTCTCGTATATATGAAATTCCATATATTCTGAGGCGCCCCCGATGACGATGTCACAAGAGTCCCGCAAGCAACGCGTGCTGTTTCTGTGTCACGCCAATTCCGCTCGCTCGCTGATGGGCGAGGCGCTACTGCGCCACCTGGCCGGTGATCGCTTCGATGCCTTCAGCGCCGGTACCGAGCCGGACGAGCCGCATCAGAAGACGCTGGCCGCGCTCAAGGAGCAGTCCATCAGCACCGAGGGGCTCGCCAGTCAGTCCCTCGACAGCTTCGAGGGACAGCACTTCGATGCCGTCATCGTGCTTTGCGACAAGGCCCAGGAAACCTGTCGCGACTGGGAGGGCAGTCGCGACGAGCATCTCTATTGGGATATCCGCGATCCCCGTGGCATCGAGCGTGACAACGCCTATGCCCAGGCGCTTCAGGAAATCCGCGTGCGCCTGATGCTGTGGCTGCAGATCAAGGATCGTGATCGCGCCCGCCACCTGGCCGACGATTGATGGCGTAACCCTCTGTCGGCAGAGCCTGGCGGGTGCCGGGGCGCGATACTCACTTTCTAAAGCGAGACTTTCATGACACTACGTATCGGTATCAATGGTTTCGGACGGATCGGCCGCCTGGTGGTTCGCAGTCTGTGGCCGCGTATCGCCGCCGGGGAGGTCGACCTGGTTCGCGTCAACGATCCCGGTGGTGACGCCGCCACCTTCGCCCACCTGCTGGAGTTCGATTCGGTGCACGGCCACTTTTCGCCTGAGGGCGGGATCAATGGCGAGGGCGAGCAGCTGAACCTCGACGGTCGCGCGGTGGCCTTCAGCGGAGCAAGCGTTCCGGCCGACGCGGACTGGTCCGGCTGCGACGTGGTGATCGAATGCTCCGGCAAGCACAAGACTCTGGACAGGCTTCAGGCCTATCTCGACCAGGGCGTGCGGCGCGTCGTGGTCAGCGCGCCGGTCAAGGAGGAGGGCGTGCTCAACGTGGTCATGGGGGTCAACGACGATCTCTACGAGCCCGAGCGTCACCGCATCGTCACCGCCGCCAGTTGCACCACCAACTGTCTGGCCCCGGTGGTCAAGGTGATTCAGCAGCGTTTCGGAATCCGTCATGGCTCCATGACCACGGTGCATGACATCACCAACACCCAGACCATCCTCGACGCGCCCCACAAGGACCTGCGTCGGGCGCGGGCCTGTGGCATGAGCCTGATCCCTACCACGACCGGGTCGGCCAAGGCGATCACCGCGATCTTTCCCGAGCTCGAGGGCAAGCTCAATGGCCACGCCATCCGCGTGCCGCTGGCCAATGCCTCGCTCACCGACATGGTCTTCGAACTTGAGCGCGAGGTGACGGTGGATGAGGTCAACGCCGCCCTGCTCGAGGCCGCCGAAGGGGAGCTTGCCGGCATTCTCGGCTACGAGGAGCGCCCGCTGGTGTCCATCGATTACCGCACCGACCCGCGCAGCTCGATCATCGATGCGCTGTCGACCATGGTGGTCAACGCCACCCAGCTCAAGCTCTACGCCTGGTACGACAACGAGTGGGGCTACGCCAACCGCACCGCAGAGCTGGCGCTGAAGGTGGGTCGTGGCTGAATCGTTGATGGCGCGGGTGAAGGCGCTGCCCTTCGAAATCCGCCAGTACCTGCTGATCACCGGCAACTACTGGGCCTTTACCGTTACCGACGGCGCCCTGCGCATGCTGGTGGTGCTGCACTTCCACCAGTTGGGCTATTCGCCCCTCGAAGTGGCGATGCTGTTCTTGTTCTACGAAGCCTTCGGGGTGATCACCAACCTGGTGGGGGGCTGGCTCGGAGCACGGCTGGGCCTCAATCGCACCATGAATCTGGGACTCGCTCTGCAGATCGTGGCGCTGGCCATGCTGATGGTGCCGTCCTCGGCGCTGAGCGTGGCCTGGGTCATGGCGGCCCAGGCTTTGTCGGGCATCGCCAAGGACCTCAACAAGATGAGCGCCAAGAGCGCGGTCAAGGTACTGGTGCCCGCCGAGAGTGCCTCGGCAAGCTCTACCCTGTATCGCTGGGTGGCGATCCTGACCGGCTCCAAGAACGCGCTGAAGGGGGCCGGTTTCTTCCTCGGCGGCCTGCTGCTGACGCTGATCGGCTTTCGTGGTGCGGTCATCGTCATGGCGGTGATGCTGCTGGCGGTGCTGGTCCTCTCGCTGGTTCGCCTCAAGGCCGATCTGGGGCGCGCGAAGCGCAAGCCCAAGTTCTCCGAGATATTTTCCAAGTCCCGCGCGATCAATGTCCTGTCGGCCGCGCGCCTGTGTCTGTTTGCCTCCCGGGACGTCTGGTTCGTGGTGGCCTTGCCGGTGTTTCTCTATGACCAGCATGGCTGGAGCCACTGGACGGTGGGCGGGCTGCTGGCGATCTGGGTGATCGGCTACGGGGGTGTCCAGACCCAGGCGCCCCGGTTGACTTCGCTGATGGCAGGAAGCCAGCGACGCACGACGGTATTCTGGGCGCTGGCCCTGGCGGGGCTGCCAGCCCTGCTGGCGGTGCTGCCGCTGGCTCAGGTGGGCTGGCTGGTGGTGGGTCTGTTGCTGTTCGGGGTGCTGTTCGCCATCAATTCTAGCTGGCACAGCTACCTGATCGTGCACTACGCCCGCGCCGAGGGTGCCTCCATGGACGTGGGCTTCTATTACATGGCCAACGCCATGGGGCGCCTGCTCGGCACCTTGCTGTCGGGCTGGCTGTATCAAAGCCAGGGGCTGTCAGCCTGCCTGTGGGTGTCGGCGGCGCTGGTGCTGGCCAGCGCCCTGATGGCACTGGCCTTGCCCGGCGATGGTCACCCTGAGCCCGCAGCCACAGGTGACGAGGCAAGGCCCGCCTAGGATAGTCGGCCCGCGGAGGAACCCCGTGACGCTGAACGAAGAAAGCCGCTGCCCAGGGAAAAAAGATGAACAGGCAAAGATGAACAGGAAACGCCGATGATGTCGCTGGACCCGTTACGCCTCTACAAGTGCCTGTCGGAAGAGACGCGCCTGTCGATCATGCTGTTGCTGCTGCAGGAAGGAGAGCTCTGCGTCTGCGAAATGACCGCGGTGCTCGAGGTGTCGCAACCCAAGGTGTCACGCCACCTGGCAGAGCTGCGTCGCTGTGGGTTGCTCCAGGATCGTCGCGATGGCCAGTGGGTCCACTACCGGCTGAGCGCCGAACTGCCCGGCTGGGCGCTCGACTGTCTCGAAGCCGGCGCCCGGGGACGACGGGCCGAGCTTGAGGCATTGCACGAAGGGCTGGCCAGGATGGGGGATCGTCCGCAGCGCTGCGAAAGCCTCTGCTGAGGCGCTGTCGCCTTCTAGGGTGACTCCGGGTCGCCTTGCCCGGCCTTTGAAAAGACTCAGGCAACTTGCCTGTATTACAAGAAGAGGGCCTACACTGAAGCTGTGCACCGGCATGTTAATTCTCATGCTAATCAATTAACATGCCGACCACTTAAACGATTCAGCGCAAGGACCTTGGATCATGATTGTCTACTCCCTCATCCTGTTGTTGGTGGGGCTTTCGCTATTGGGGGGCGGCGCCTGGCTGGTCACCCTGGGTGGAAGCTGGTACTACGCCCTGGCCGGTCTGGTGCTGATCGCGGTGGGCGCCATGGCGCGCTCCCGTCGCGTGCCGGCGCAGTTGCTTTACGCCGGGCTGCTTGTCGCCACGGCCGCCTGGGCCCTCTGGGAATCCGGCTATGACTGGTGGCCGCTGGCCACCCGCATGGGCCTGTTGATGCTGCTTGCCATTCCGCTGCTGTGGCCGCCGCGTGCCGGCAAGCGTCTGGGTACGGCGGTGCTGCTGCCGGTCTGGGCGGTGCTGGGTGCAGGCCTGCTGGGTAGTCTGGCGGTGGACGCCCATCGCATCGAGGGGCGACTCAACGAGGACGAGATCGTCCAGTCACCCGAGCTTGGCGATTCGCCGGAGGCGAGCTGGCACGCCTACGGCCGCAGCAACCTGGGTCAGCGCTACTCGCCGCTGGACCAGATCACCCCGGATAACGTCGGCGAACTGGAACTGGCCTGGCAGTATCAGACCGGTGACAGGAAGGGCCCTGACGACGTCGGGGAGACCACCTACGAGGCCACGCCGCTGAAGGTGGGTAATGCGCTGTTTCTGTGCACGCCGCACAACTGGCTGGTGACGCTGGACGCCGATAGCGGCGAGAAGCTTTGGCAGTATGACGCCAAGGTGCCTGCGGAAAGCTCACGCCAGCACCAGACCTGTCGTGGCGTCTCCTACCTGCCGCCGGCATCCGGCGATGGCGATAGCCTCGACGTCGCGGCGGCGAGCCAGCCGGCCGAGGCGCTGGAGCCGATCCAGTGCGACGCCCAGCTGTTCATGCCGACCTCCGATGCGCGCCTGCTGGCCGTCGATCCGGCCACCGGTGCCCGCTGCGCCAACTTCGCCGACAACGGCGAGCTGGACCTGATGCACAACATGCCGTTCACCCAGTCCGGCTTCTACTACTCGACCTCGCCCCCCGTGGTGGCCAATGGCCTGGTGGTGGTGGCCGGGGCGGTCAATGACAACTACGCCGTCGATTCACCCTCCGGCGTGATCCGCGCCTACGACGCCAGGACCGGCGAGCTGCGCTGGAACTGGGATTCCGGCAACCCGGACGAGACCGCGCCGATCGGTGAGGACGATACCTACGCCACCAGCTCCCCCAACAGCTGGGCGGTGGCCAGCGCCGACGAAGAGCTGGGGCTGATCTACTTCCCGATGGGCAACCGGACCCCGGACCAGCTCGGCCACTTCCGCAGTGAGGCCGAAGAGAAGTTCGCCACCTCGGTGGTGGCGCTGCGTCTGGACAGCGGCCAGGTGGAGTGGGTCCAGCAGTTCGTCCACCACGACCTGTGGGACATGGACACCCCGGCGCAGCCGAGCCTGGTCGACCTGGAGACCGACGAGGGCATGCAGCCCGCGCTGGTGGTGCCGACCAAGCAGGGGGACGTCTACGTCCTCAACCGCGCCACCGGCGAGCCAATCTTCCCGATCACCGAGGAGCCGGCACCGCAGGGCACCATCGAAGGCGACTACGCGGCACCGACCCAGCCCAGGTCTGCCCTGAGCTTCCGTCCGCCGAAGCTGCGCGAGGCCGACATGTGGGGAGGCAGCCTGATCGACCAGATGGTCTGCCGTATCCAGTTCCGCTCGCTGCGCTACGAGGGTCAGTACACCCCGCCGTCCGAGCAGGGCACCATCGTCTTCCCCGGCAACTTCGGCGTCTTCAACTGGGGTAGCCTGGCGGTGGACCCCAAGCGCCAGGTGATGTTCGGCATGCCGCTGTATCTGGCCTTCACCAGCACCCTGGTGCCCAAGGATGGCGCCGAACTCGGCGAGACCAACCAGGGTGAGCAGGGGCTCAACGAGAACGCCGGTGCCGACTACGCGGTGGAGATGAAGCCGTTCCTGTCGCCGCTGGGCATTCCCTGCCAGCAGCCGCCCTGGGGCTACGTGGCCGGCACCGACCTGCGTACCGGTGAGGTCGCCTGGCAGCACAAGAACGGCACCATCGAAGACATGACAGCGCTGCCGCTGCCCTTCGAGATGGGGGTGCCGGGTATCGGCGGTCCGATCATCACCGACGGAGGAGTGGCCTTCCTGGCGGCGTCCGTGGACGACTACTTCCGTGCCTACGACCTGACCACCGGCGAGCAGCTGTGGGAGTCGCGGCTGCCAGCCGGCGGCCAGGCCACGCCGATGACCTACCTCAACAGCCAGGGCGAGCAGATGGTCGTGCTGGTGGCCGGGGGGCATGGTTCGATCGGTACCACCATCGGTGACTACGTGATGGCCTACAAACTGCCGGATCAGGCGTCACAATAGGCGAGCAGGGAGGGGAGCCGAACATTCGGCTCCTGCCCTGAAACCACGCCGTTGCAGCCAGAGCCCCCGTCGGATGCCCGTCGGGGGCTCTTGCTTGTGTCACAAGGTGGCCGACAAGGGTGCGGCAAAACACCCGCTACCGGCCATAATAAAAGATTCAGATAATGGGGATCTTTGTGCCGCTTCGGGATCGAGTGTCCCGACGGCCTACCGCCAGGGACAGGGAGAAACGCATGTCAGATATCGCCCTCTACGTGATGATCTACGCGGCCGTGCTGTTGTCGATCTATCAGGTCTACTACATCTACTACGAGCAGCACTTTGCCGACTTCGAAAAGCGTCCCGGAATGGACGCCGAGGCGCTTGAGGAGCTGTCTCGGCTGGCCGAGCAGGCCAGGAATACCGGTGATCGCGAGGCCTTTGCCCGGGCGGTGAACGAGCGCTTTGATGGCCGCGTTGACCCCAGGGTAGCGCTGGCGGCCTTTTCCCGGGACGACGAGCCGGTCAATGCCGCCATGCTGCTACGCCGCCGTCGCCAGATCGTCACCAATGGGCGCATCATGGTCCGCCATCTGGCGAGCTGGACGACCCGCCCGCCGAGCCGGGACCTGCGTGGCACCTTGATCATCGTGATCATCGCGCTGTGCCTGTCGGTGCTGGGGCTGGGTGGGCTCAGCGTCTATACCATCGGCTATGAACTGGGCTCACCGGCGTTCGCCTGGGCCAACGATCCCGCCGTCCTGCTTTCGTTGATCGCGCTGCTGATCGTCGCCACCCACCTGGTCTACAAGCTGGACGTCTACCTTCACGATCTCTACGAAATCGGTAGGCTGAATCCGCACTTTCGCTAGGGCTTGTCTGAAAAGTGCCTGCGCTCGGTAATACGGCGTTAAAAATCGGCTGGTGCGCCAGCCCGGTCAAAATGCTCATTTACACCCCGTAAACTGCGCTTTCTCACCGATTTTTGCCTTGTCTAACCTTCGCTCGTCGACTTTTCGGACAGCGCCTAGGTGGTGACGGTACTGCAGCGGCACGTCCAGGCTTCAGTCGCTGGTTCGCAGATGGGCGTGTCGGTCGTCTGTATTGGCTAGATAGTTGCCTTGCCTGGGTGCGTCGACCAAGCGCCAGATATTGAGGCCCCGCTTAGGCGGGGCCTTTTTGTGCAATGTGCCTGCGTCTGGCTTGTGCGCCCCTGAATCGTTGGCGGAGGGCGCGTTGCCGCTTCAGGAATGCGCTGGAGGTTGAAAGTGGTAAGACCACATGGCTGGCACCAAAGTCGCCTTTTGCAGCCCAGACCTGACGACTATGGTTCAAGGCATTGACGAGAAAGCGTCGGATTTCGCGGAAACTGGCAATAAGAAGGGCGGCGATCAGCATTGTCGTGACCGGCGAGAGTCGCTGTTGATGTGGTTCAGGTGAAATGGTCGAGAAGTGGTCTTGAGGGCTCTTAAGAGGTAAGACCAGTTGGGTGGGAGGATGACCAATGTTGGACAGCGCGATCCGTGAGGGCGAGTCGGTCAACGGCTATCAAAGAGTGTTCGAGGTCTTTCGTGAACGAGTCCTCAATGGCGAGTGGCGGCCTGGCGATCGTTTGCCCAGCGAGCGTGAATTGGCTCTGGAGCTCAAGGTCGGCAGACCGCTGTTGCGTGAGGTGATGCGCTCGCTGGATATGCTCGGGGTCCTCGACATCCGTCACGGCAAGGGCGCCTATGTGGCCAAGGCCGACTTCAAGGTGTTGTCGGATTTCTTCGCCTTTTACCTGGCTCAGGAGAAAAACGCCCTCGACGACGTCATGCAGGCCCGGATAGCCATCGAGTGTCAGGCGGTGCGACTGGCCTGTGATCGCGCTACCGATAACGACATCGCCCGCATAGAGACCTGCTTCAAGCAGTTGATGGCCACGCTTGAGGATCCCGAGCAGGGCGGGCGCGCCGACTACCAGTTTCATCTTGCCATCGTCGAGGCCAGCCATTGTCAGTCGCTGATGACCTTGTACCACGCGATTTCCGCGCTGTTGCTCAAGAGCCACGTCCAGCGTCGACAGATCACCCTTGGTTCGGACGAGGTGATCGAGGCGCATATCGATTCTCACCGACAGGTGTTCCTGGCCATCGTCGAAGGCGACGGTGACAAGGCCAACCAGCGCCTGCGCGAGCACTTTTCCATCGGCGACGAACTGCGCCGCAAGAGCATCATCGCCGCCTATACCCAGGAAGCCGAAGCAAGCCTTGGCCGACGTTGAGCGCCAGTCATCGTCATGGCGCCGCGTCAGCCTGTTGCCAGGAAGGTGACGACGCACCATCGATACCGAAGTACGACAACGACAATACAACGCTACGAGAGGTGAGCCTGATGAATTTCAAGACCGCTGCGACCCTTGCCACTCAGGGAGTGGCCCTGAGCCTCGCGATCAGCCTTTCGGCTGCAAGCGCTTCTGCCGAAACGATTCGCTATGCCCATGTCGGGGCTGAAGGCGATCTGCAGACACGTTATGCCAGCGAGGCGGCAGAGGCCATCGCCGAGGCCTCCAATGGCGAGTTGGAGATCCAGGTTTATCCGGCCAGTCAGTTAGGTGGCGTTGCCGAAATGGTGGATGGTGTGCGCATGGGCTCCATCGGTATGGGACATCATGACTTCGCGTCCCTTGCGCGTATCGTTCCCGAGGCGGCGGTGTTCAACGCCCCCTATATCTATCGTGATGCGGCCCACGCCCTGGCCGCCACCGATCCCGAGACACCCGCGGTCAAGGAGATCAACGAACGGTTGATCGAGGACGGTGGGGTGCGCATCGTCGGGCGCATCTATCGCGGTGCACGGCATGTGTCGTCCAACTTCGAAGTCAAGTCGCCGGCCGACCTCAAGGACAAGCCCTTCCGGGCGGTTCCGCTGGATCTGTGGATCTCCATGGTCAAGGGGTTTGGCGCCAACCCGACGCCGGTGGCGGTGTCGGAATTGCCGACCGCGCTGATGACCGGTCTGGTGGTTGGGCAGGAAAACCCGCTGACCATGATCGCCGCCAACAAGCTCGATGAAGTGCAGTCCCATGTGGCCCTGACCGGACATATGCACTCGGTGCTGGCCGTCTTCATCAATGAAGATGTCTGGCAGGGACTGTCCGATGACCAGCGTTCTGCAATTACCGAGGTCCTCGACGACAAGGCCGATGAGTCGCTCGAGTGGGCTCAATCGTCCGAAGATGCCCTGGTGGAAGAGCTCAGAGGCCGTGGCATGACGGTGATCACCGCCGACGACGGCCTCGATCTCGACGCCTTCCGTGAGCAGGTCAGCGCGCAGATCAGTGCCGACTTTCCCTCCTTTGACAGCTATGTCGAGCAGATCGCCAAGGTCGATTGAACCGGCAAGCATCGTCAGCGATGGGCGGGGCGACGCCCCGTCCATCGAGAGGAAACAAGGAGAACGCCGTGTCCGGCTTGAAGCGTTTCTGGCAGGGGCTTTGTGCGCTGCTGCTGGTCGGCATCGTGGTAGTGCCACTGTCGCAGGTGGTAATGCGTGATATCTTCCTGTCGCCGCTGGTCGGGGCCGAGGAGCTGACGCGCTTTCTGCTGGTGTGTCTGGTCTTCGCCAGCTATCCGCTGGTAGTAGGCCATGGTGAGAACATCGGCATGAGTGAACTTCGCGATATGCTGACCGGCCGGCCTCGTCGCCTGCTCGATACCACCATTTTCGTGGCGTCGGCAGTGGCCAGCGGTGTGGTGGCGTTCGCTACCATCACGACCATCGCCGATAACCTCAACAATGCCACCCCGACCCTCAAGATTCCGTTCTGGATCTTCCTGGGATCTACCGCTATCGGCTTCGCGGTGGCGGCACTGCAGCATGTGATACGGCTGCGTGGCCAGTCCGCGACTGCATCTCATGACGATCCGCCGGAGGTTTCCTGATGGGACTGGCCTTGATCGTTGCCTTTCTGGTGCTGTTTCTGCTGGGCTTTCCGGTGGTCTACGCCATCCTGTTGCCGGCTATCGCCTATGTGGTGGTGGAGGGCTTTCCGCTGGGGCTGCTGGGGCAGCGTGTCACCTACGCGCTGGACAGTTTTCCGCTGGTGGCGGTGCCAATCTTCATCTTTGTCGGCAACCTGATGAACCTCTCCGGTGTCACCGACCGCATCTTTCGCTTCGCCGACACCCTGGTGGGGCGAGCCCCGGGAGGCTTGGCCCAGGTCAACATCTTTTCCAGCCTGATCTTCTCGGGAATGTCCGGGGCGGCGCTGGCCGACGTGGGTGGGCTTGGCAAGATCGAGATCGAAGCCATGCGCAAGCGCGGCTTCAAGGCACCCTTTGCAGCGGCGGTGACCGCATCCTCTGCGGTTGTCGGGCCGATCTTTCCGCCGAGCATTCCGCTGATCGTCTACGGCTCGGTGACCAGCGTCTCGATCATTCAGTTGCTGATTGCCGGTATCGTGCCGGCACTGATCTGTGTCGCACTGCTGATGATCACCGCCGCTGTGCTGGCACTGCGCTCCGACATGCCGCGCTCTGCTCGCTGGCCGACGGCAAGGGAGGTCGTCGCGTCGCTGCTGCCTGCACTGCCGGCGCTGCTGGCACCGGTGTTGATGATCGCCGGCATGATGCTGGGACTGTTTACCCCCACCGAGGCGGCGGCGGTGACCGCAGCCTATGTGGTGCTGATCAGTGGCCTGATCTACAAGGAACTTACCTGGGCCCATCTGTGGTCCGCGCTGCAGGCGACGCTGCGCAGTACCAGCGCGATCCTGATCATCGTTGCTGCGGCTTCGCTGTTTGGCTGGATCCTGGCGGTGGAGCAGATACCCCAGAGCTTTGCGGCCTTTATTTTGCAGATATCCACAGATCCGTTGGTACTGCTGTTGATTGCCAACCTGATCTTCTTCGTGGTGGGCATGTTTCTGGATTCCACTACCGCGACACTGCTGGTGGTGCCGGTGATTGCCCCGCCGATGGTGCTGGCGGGCGTCGATCCCGTACATCTGGGGATTGTCGCCATCTTCAACCTGATGATCGGGCTGCTGACGCCACCCATGGGGCTGTCGCTTTACTTGATCTCATCGATTGCTCAGGTCAGCTTGCGGCAGTTGTTGAAGGCGTTGATTCCGTTCTACGTCCCGCTGTTCTTGACCCTTGCGATCATCACCTTTGCCTCCGATCTGGTGCTGTGGCTGCCGGGTCTGATGCGCTAACTTTCCCTTGCCAGCAATGGAGTTGTCATGAAACTCGTCATTGGTTCAGATCATGCGGGCTTTCCGCTGAAGGCCTCCGTCGTGGCCTTTGTCGAATCCCTCGGTCACGAGGTGCAGGATGTGGGCTCCTACGATGACCAGCCGGTCGACTTCCCCGATATCGCCAGAGAGGTGACCTCTCGTGTCACCTCCGGCGAGGTCGAGCGTGGACTGATGGTCTGTGGAACCGGAGTGGGCGCGGCCATCGCCGCCAACAAGGTCAGGGGAATTCGTGCCGCCGTGGGCCATGACGTGCACTCGGCGCACCAGTGTGTCGAGCATGACGACGTCAATGTGCTGTGTATCGGCGCACAGATCGTGGGCCCCTGGCTTGCCAATGATCTGATCAAGGCTTTTCTGGAGGCGGAGTTCTCCAGTGATGAAGAGTACCGCCGGCGGGTGGAGAAACTCCACGCCATGGAAGGTGGACAGGGGCCGGTCGAGGGCTAGACCGAGAGCGGCGTGGCCGATTCAGGGTGATGTGATGGCCGAACCGGAATACCAGCAACCGCCCTCATGGAGACAGCCAAAATACGATCCTCGAAAATATGACCACGGGTGCACCGATGCCGGCGGCTACATCAGCCGTCTTCCAGCACCACCAGGCCGTAGCTGCCGAGCTCCGGCAGTCCGCCTGCACTGGTGCGCAGGGATAGACCACCATCCTCGGCGACATCGAAGGCCATCACCTGGCCGGTGTTGCCGACCAGCTGATAGAGGGTGTCGCCGTCGGGGCTCAGCGCCATGTCCGAGAAGAACAGCAATTCGCCGTCGTCCTTGTAGGCGGTGGCATCCTCGAGGGCGATGCTGCCGTCCGGTTTGACGCTGTAGCGGCTGATGGAACTCGACAGGGCGTTGGCGGTGTAGAGGGTATCGCCGTCGGCGTTCAGCGCGACCCAGCAGTTGGCGATCTCGCCTCCTTCCATGGCGGCGCCGGTCAGGGCGTCGGCGGTCTTCAGGGTGAGTCCGCCCTGATCATCCAGCACATAGCTCGAGACCGAGCTGGTCTGCCAGCTGTAGAGCGGGCTCTGGGGTACCTTGTCGGCCTCCTCACGCAGGCCGAACTCCGGCGTCAGGAAGCGTGCCTCCGACATCAGCAGGGTCTCGCCCTGGTCCCCCTGGCCGATGGCGAAGCCCACCGGTATGGCGTGGAAGCGTTCGGCCGGCGCACGCGGGCTGTCCACGCTGGCGATCGGATCGGCGGACAGACCATCGTCACTGACCGCAAAGCTGTGAATCTTGCCCGTCACCAGCTCGTTGACGATGACGAAGGCTCCGGAACGCGAGAAGGCGATGGTCGAGGGGCGGGCGCCCAGGTCGCGCCGGCTGCCCTGGATCGCGATCAGTCCTTCGGGGGTGTGGCGATACAGCGCGATGGAGCCGGCCTGGTTGCTGTCACCCACGCTGGCGGAGGCGACCAGGTGGCCGTGGATGGCGACAGAAATCGGGAAACGGTCCGAGGCCGTCACGCTGTTGACGGCCTGAAGGCTGCCGTCGGGGGCGCGGTTCATCAGGCTGAGGGTACCGTCGCCCGGGTTGACCGCCACCATCCAGCCGCCGTCCGCGGAGGCCGCGATGGCGTTGGCGGAGATCAGGGGGTCGTCGCCGTTGGCCAGCGGGTGGTCAGGGTTCTTCTCCAGAGCCGGTATCTCCAGATCACCGGTACCAAGGCCCCCGGTGGGATACTCGGAGGCAAGGGAAAGCGTGCCGTCATCGTCGGCATGGAAGGCGGCGACCGAGTTGCCTTCGGTCTTGTTGGTGACCACGTAGATCGTTTCTGCCGCCAGGCAGGTGGACAGCGGGGCAAGTGTCAACAGCATCAGGGTGGGCAGGCGTAGCGTCATGGGCGGGGCTCTCCATGGGAAGGGACTCTCGATAGCTGTCTCTTACCTTAGGGCAGTCCTGCAGCGGTGCTCTTCATGGCTGTGCCTTGCCACAACACGGCCGGAAAAAAGGTCGATACGATGCCTCGATGCGCGATTTTGCAAGGTTTGTGGTGCGCCAAAGAAGAGCGCCGACATCCCGGGATGTCGGCGCTGTGGGTAGGGTCTGTAGAGCAGGGGACTGTGGGCAGGGGCTGTAGGCAGAGGCTGTAAACCGCGACGCTCTGATCGGAGGCGCCGCGGTCAGCGCTCAGTTTTCCTTGAGCTCCAGGTCCGGTACTTCGACCTTGAACAGACGAGTCAGATAGAGCAGGTAGGCAAAGCCGACGGCGACCCAGGTGAGACCCACCTGGAAGGTGTTGAGCGACAGACTCGACCACAGCCAGATGGTCAACAGGAAGCCGACGCTTGGCATGACGCCGTAGCGCAGCAGGTTCTTGGGTTGCATCAGGTGCTCATCCACCAGGTAGTGCTTGATCACAGAAAGGTTGACGAAGGAGAAGGCGACCAGGGCACCGAAGCTGATCATGGTGGCGGCCAGCTCCAGGCTGATGACCAGCGCCATCAGCGAGATGGCGCCGACGATCAACGTCGACCCCAGCGGGGTGCCGTAGCGCTGGCTGAGCTTGCCGAAGACCTTGGGCAGGACCTGGTCGCGGCCCATGGCGAACAGGATCCGGGAGACGCTGGCCTGGGCGGCCATGGCCGAGGCGAAGCAGCCTGCTACATATGCAGCGGTGAAGAAGGCGACCAAAAAGCCCCCGCCGGCGCGGCGCATCACGTCCACCGCCGCCGAGTCGGCGCTGCCGAAGTTGTGATAGTCGGGGAACACCAGATGCCCGACCCAGGAGGCCAGAATGAACAGGCCGCCGCCGATCAGGGTGCACAGCATGATGGCGCGGGGGATGTCGCGCTTGGGCTCGCGGGTTTCCTCGCACAGGGTAGAGACGGCGTCAAAGCCAAGAAACGACAGGCACAGGATGGCGGCACCACCGACGATGGTGGTCCACTGGAGCCCTTCGCTGTGGAAGGGCGCCAGCAGCGAGGGGGCTTCGCCACCGGCGATGACCTTCAGCGAGATGGCGATGAAGGTGGCCAGAAAGACGAACTGAAAGCCGATGATGATCAGATTCATCTTGGCCACCAGCTTGATGCCCAGGATGTTCAGCGCGGTCACGGCGACGATGGCAGCGACCACCCAGACGCCCTGATCGATGGCGGGGAAGACCTCCTTCATGTAGATCCCGATCACCAGGTAGTTGATCATCGGCAGGAAGATGTAGTCGAGCAGCAGCGCCCAGCCCACCATGAAGCCCACACGGCCACCGAAGGCGCGGCGGGTGTAGGTGTAGGCGGAGCCGGCGGTAGGGTAGTGCTCGACCATCTTGCCGTAGCTGTAGGCGGTGAAGAACATCGCCGCCAGGGTGATGACGTAGGCCATGGGCACATGGCCGCCGGTGGTTTCGGTGACCACGCCGTAGGTGGTGAATACGGTCAGGGGCACCATGTAGGCGAGGCCGAAGAACACCAGGGCAGGCAGGCCAAGGATGCGCTTGAGGCCGCTGTCCTGGCCTTCGGGGGCCTCGGGGAGGCTGGAACGTCGTTGTTGTGTCATGGGTCGGTTCCTGTTGTTGCTGTTGTTGTTCTGAGCGCTGCTCAGGGCGTGGTCTACCGCCCGTTCCAGGTTGCCGTCGTCGATGCGGTCTGGCGGCTGCGTCGGGGGAGACGTTTCGCCGAACCGTGCACGGTCCCCGTGGCAAACCAGTATGGAAAACCGGCGGTGCTCGCGTGGCGCCGACGCCCGTCCGGGACAAGCGACCTACTGATGTCGTACGGGGCGTCGAGCGTTTTCGTCGAATCGGTCGTGCCTTGTGCCGTGTGCCGGGGCTCAGGCGTTGTCGAAGCCCTTGAGCACGTTGATCGCATTGACCCCGATCTCTTCCACCGCGTAGCCGCCTTCCATCACGAATAGTGTGGGCAGTCCGATGCGCTTGAGGCGGGCGCCGATGTCCAGATAGTCGTCGCTTTGCAGGGTGAAGGAGCTGATCGGATCGTTCTCGAAGGTGTCGACCCCGAGGGCGATGATCAGCATGTCCGGGGCGAAGTCCTTGACGCGCGCGATGGCGTCATCCAGCGCCTGCGCCCAACGGGCGTAGTCGGTGCCGCTGGGCAGGGGGTAGTTGACGTTGTAGCCCTCGCCGTCACCTCGTCCGGTCTCGTTGGCGAAGCCGAGAAAGTAGGGAAACTCGTCCATGGGGTCGCCGTGCAGCGAGAGAGTGAGCACGTCGCTGCGCTCGTAGAAGATGTCCTGGGTGCCGTTGCCGTGGTGGAAGTCGATGTCGAGGATGGCGACCCGCTGGTGGCCCCGGTCCAGTGCCCGCTGGGCGGATACCGCCACATTGTTGATGAAGCAGTAACCGCCGTACTGGTCCCGCGCGGCGTGATGGCCGGGCGGTCGGCACAGGGCGAAGGCCGGCGCGCCGCTGTCGAGCACCTGGTCCAGGGCGGTCAGGGCGATGTCCTTGCTGAGCAGGGCCGCCTCAAAGGTGTCGGCGTTCAGCGAGGTTTCTCCGGCCAGGGCGTAGTAGCCAAGGCGGCCCTCGATATGGCGGGGTATGGGGCCGCCGGGCATCCGCCGTGTCGGCCAGATATTGGGAATCGCTTCGCCTTGGTAACCGGCCGCCTGCCAGTCGCGCCAGGCAACCCGCAGAAAGTCGATGTAGTCCGCGTCATGGATGGCCAGCACCGGCTCCAGTCCATGCTCGTCGGGGCCGCGGATCTCGCCGATGGACTCGGTCCTGGCGCGTTCGATGATGTAGTCCACCCGCTCGGGACACTCGAAGGGCGCGACCAGTTGGCCGGCAAACAGCTCGGTGAGAGTGCGACGGTCGCGGGTGGCGTCGCTATGAACGATCAACATGGCGGTGTCTCCTTTGGCAGTTCCGGGGCAAGGTGACGAGTGTGCGGCCTGCATCGCGGCTGTCGCTGTCTACTCGATCACGGCGGCAAAACGGTCGTTGAGTCGGCTCAGCGCCGGGCCGATCAGCGGCAGGTGGCGCTCACGCGACGCCAGGGCCTCCTCGGTGGCGTAGCTCAGGGTGATGGTCTGGGCGCCCAGCCAGCGCAGGGGGTCGGGCTCCCAGCGACGAACCACCTGGTCCAGTGCACAGCCATCGAAGGCCCAAGGGGCCCGTGTCAGCGGTGTGTCCTGTCCACAGAGCATCTCGGCCAGGGTGCGCGCCATCAGGTGGCTGGCGGCGACGCCTTCGCCGGCATAGCCGCCGGCGGTGGCGATGCCGGCTCGCCGATCGACGAGGGCGTGGGGGCGAAAGCTGCGCGAGAGGCCAAGGGTGCCGCCCCAGCCGTGGCTGATATCGACCTCGCCGAGGTCGGGAAACAGATCCTGGAGCAGCGCCTTGCGCATCTGGATGTCGCCCTGGGTGATGGAGGCCTGGTGACGCGGACGGGCGTTGAAGCGGTAGCGACCCCTGGCGCCGAAGATCAGGCGACCATCGCGGCTGCGATGGCCGTAGTTGATCAACCGGCTGGCGTCGGCGAAGGTCGGTCGCTGTGCCAGGCCGATGGCGTCCCACTGGCTCTGACTCAAGGGCTCGGTGGCGATCACCAGGCTGGAGACCGGGACCAGGTGGGGACGTAGCTGGGGCAGGGTGTTGTAGCCTTCGGTGGCCATCACGATCATCGGCGCGCGGATGCTGCCCTGGGGCGTGGTCACTTTGCCGTCATCGATGCTCGTCGCCGGGCTTTGTTGGTGGAGCCTGACCTGCATGGCCGCGAGTCGCTCGACCAGCCCATCGATCAGCTTGCCGGGGTGCAGCGTGGCGACCTGACGATGAAAGATGCCACCGAAGGGGCGGCGGAAGCGGGCCCGGTCGCTGAGTTCGTCGGCGGACAGCCAGCGGCAGTCATGCTGGCGATGGCCGAGTTCCAGCAGGTGTGCGAGGTAGTCCCGCTGGAGCGCCTCCTGAGCCGGGTAGCGCGCCGCCGCGTAGAGCGCCCCGCCCTTGTGGAAGTCGGCGTCGATGGCTTCCTGCGAGAGGGTCGCGCCGATCTCGTCGACATTGGCGGACAAAAGCTCGCACAGCGCCTGGCGCCGGGCCAGGGTCAGGCCCTTCAGGTGCCGCTCTAGGCCCGCCAGGTTGCCTACCACCCAGCCCCCGTTTCGCCCGGAGGCTCCGTGGCCGAAGCGCCTGGCCTCGAGTACCCGGATGTCCTTCCCCGGTGCCAGACGCTTGAGGTGATAGGCGGTCCACAGGCCGGTGAAGCCACCGCCGACAATGACCACGTCTGCCTGTTCATCCCCGGTCTGTTCATCGATGGCCTGTTCAGCAATGGAGAGGGGGGCGAGTGGGACTCGCCCGTTGTCTCGGTGTGACCAGAAGATGGCGTCGTTGGACGGTGCTTTCGTCATCACATGAATCCCAGTACCAGATAGAGGGCGGCGGCCAGCAAGCCGGCCAGGGCCGCGTAGGGCAGTTGGGTAAAGGCGTGCTGGAAGGGCGTGCAGCCGCTGGCCTGGGCCGTCAGCACCGTGGCGTCCGAATAGAAGCAGGCGTGGCTGCCGAAGGTGCTGGCCGAGAGGGTGGCACCGATTACCAGCGTCATGTCGGCGCCCAGATTGTGGCCCAGGGTGGTGACGATGGGGAGGATGATCACGAACACGCCCCAGTTGGAACCGGTGGCGAAGGAGACGAAGCCCATCAGCGCAAAGATGATGAAGGGCAGGATCTGGGCGTTGATCAGCGGTTCGACCGTGGTGATGATGTACTCGTTGAGTCCCAGGGTGGTGTTGACGTCATTGAACATGAAGGCCGCCACCAGCACCGCCAGGGCATCCAGCATCGACTTGAAGCCTTCCAGAATGTTGTCGAAGGTCTCGCCGGGGGTTAGCTTCTTCAGGCCGATGAAGGCCACGATCATGCCGGCCAGGGTCACGAAGATACCCATCAGGAAATCGAGATCGAAGTACCAGGTGAAGAAGGCCAGCGACATCATCGGCAGCAGGAACATCCAGACGCTGCTGCGCGTCTGGTCCTTGGCCGCCAGGTGGGCGATCTCTTCATCGATGTGCTCGGCGCCGGGTGGCACGCAGCGCCCCTCGAGCTGGGCGCGCTGCTCGGCGCGCTTCATCGGGCCGAACAGCGGAATCTTGCCGTAGGCGACCAGCGGCACCATGGCCACCGCGATCCACGGATAGAACATGAAGGGGATGGCCTGGATATAGGTCCAGACGCCCTGGCCGTCGGCGGCCAGGCCGTTCTTTTCGATCAGCGCGCCGAAGAACACCGCCCAGGTCGAGATCGGGATCAGTACGCTGATCGGTGCGGCGGTGGAGTCGATGACGTAGGCCAGCATCTCTCGCGACGTCTTGAAGCGGTCCGTCACCTGACGCATCGAGGTGCCGACCGCCAGGGAGTTGAGGTAGTCGTCGACGAACAGCACGATGCCCATGAACCAGCAGCCGAGCAGCGCCCGGGGCTTGCTGGTGATGTAGCGCAACAGGCTTTCGGCGAAGGAACGCGAGGCGCCGGATTTCAGCAGCAGTGCAATGATCGAACCCATCAGCCCACATACCGCGATCACCCAGGCCACGTCCTCGTCGGTCAGGACGTTGAGCAGGCTCTCCGAGAGGGTGGACAGGGCGCTGGTCGGCTCGATCAACAGGGTGCCGACGAAGGCGCCGGCCACCAGCGGCTCGAGCGCGCGACGGCTCCACAGTGCCAGCAGCAGTACAACGGCGGTGGGCAGCAGCACCAGCCAGCCGCCTGCGGGGAAAAACGCTTCCATGGATGTCCTCCTGGACGATCATTGTTGTTGGTGAAGCGACCTGGCGATGGCCGTGGGTCGCGTCGATCAGGAGCGTGGCGTGACAGCTATTGGTTGTCGTTGATGTTGGCGTCGTTGATGGTGAAAGGTCCGGTCGATATCGAGCTGCCGACGGCGAGTCGGCGGCGGACGCTCAGCGCAGTTTTTCGCGCAACTGGTAGTACCACATGCCCGCGGCCAACAGGCCGTTGCCGAGGCGCTCGCTGACCGGGATGCGCCAGTGGCGCATGTCAGCGAACAGGTCGAACTCCTCCAGCTGTCCGCTGACCGCCCTGGCCATGATGTTGCCGACGATATGCGAGGTGGCGATGCCGTGGCCCGAGTAGCCCTGGGCGTAGAAGACGTTGGGTGACAGCTTGCCGAGCTGAGGGATGCGGTTGATCACGATGCCCGCCTTGCCCTGCCACTGGTAGTCGAGCGCGATGCCCTTGAGCTGCGGGAAGGTGTGTTCGAGCCGGGGGCGCAGTTCGGCGCCGATATCCGCTGAGTCCTGGCCGGAATAGTTGGCGCCGCCACCGAACAGCAGGCGACCGTCGGCGGTCAGGCGGTAGTAGTCGAGCACGAAGCGGGTGTCGTAGACCGCCAGGTCATGGGGATTGATCGCGGCCTGCTGCTCCCGGCTCAGCGGGGCGGTGGTGACGATGCCGAGAGAGGCGGGGAACAGCTTGCCCTTGAGCGCCTTGCGCTCCAGCCGGTGATAGGCGTTGCCGGCCAGCACCACGCTGTCGGCGTGGATCTGGCCACGCTCGGTGACGACACAGGGGGTAGCGCCGTGGCGAATCTCGGTGACCCGGGTGTCCTCGAACAGCAAGCCGCCCAGGTCCTCAAGGGCGCGGGCCTCGCCAAGACACAGGTTCAGCGGGTGCAGGTGCATGTTGTAGTCGTTGCGCACCGCGCCATGGTAGAGCTCGGTGCCCACCAGTTCGCGTGTCTGATCGGCGTCCAGCAGACTCAGGTGCCGGGCGATCTCGTGGCCCTGGGCCGCCTCGACGTCGCGCTTAAGCTCGGCCATGTGGCTCGGTCGGTAGGCGGCGTGCAGGTGGCCGAACTTCAGGTCACAGGCGATGGCGTACTTGTCGACACGCTGACGCAGAATGCGGTGGCCTCGCCAGCGAAGATCCCAGACGAAGTTCTCGGCTGCCTCTCGCCCTAGCGGGCCGGAGAGCTGCTTGAGCATGGCATCCTGCCCCGACAGGCTGCCGGTGACCTGACCGCCATTGCGACCGCTGGCCCCCCAGCCGATCCGGTTGGCCTCGACCAGCGCTACCCGGTAGCCACGCTCGGCGAGTTCCAGCGCAGTGTTGACGCCGGTGAAGCCGCCTCCGATCACCGCAACGTCGACCCGATGCTCGCCCTCGAGCCTGGGGTATTCGGCTTCTTCGTGGATGGTCGCGGCGTAGTAGGACGCGCAGCGCGGTTCGCTCATGACGACTCCCGAAACGATGGCAGCTTGTTATTGGTGTGATCACATGTTGTGATCACACTAGCAGGGCTTGCAGATGCGCACAAGATGCGAATTCGACCCTGGGCGGCCCAGGCTGCGGCGTCTCGGCGTGGGCTATCGTCATCGCGATGGGCTAGTCTTGACGCCAGACGCAGGTAGATATCGCCGTGATGGTGGCAGGCCAGCGGCCTGTCGGGTTTTCCGCCGATGGTGACAGACGAGCGGTCGACGGGCGGCCGGCAAAAGAAGCAAAAGGGGAGTGATAGAAAAGTTATAGTGGGTTGGCGTGAGGAGTGAAGTGGAGAAAGGAATGGCGAGGGGAATGGCGAGGGGAATAGAGAGCGGAATGGCAGAAAGGAATGGAGAGCGGAATGGAGAAGGGAATAAAGAGCGGAATGGCTGAGAGGAATGGACAGAGGAGTGACAAGGAAGCGCAATGACCGACGTTCATACTGACAATAGCGATGACGCCATGGTCGCGCCGATCGGCACGGAACCATCGCCTCCGCCCTACCTGCCGGATACCGCCTCGACCCGAATTCACCAGGACCTGAGGCGTCGTCTGTGCGAAGGGGCCTTCAGTCCGGGCGAGGTGCTTTCGATCCGCGGCATCGCCGCCTGCTATGACACCAGCGCCATGCCTGCTCGGGAGGCGCTGCGCTGGCTGGTGAGCGAGGGGGCTCTGCAGTTTGTCGACAGCCGCAAGATCATCGTGCCGCACTTGAGCCGGGAGCGCTTCACCGAGGTGCTGTTCGCCCGCAGGCGGCTGGAAACCGAGCTGGCCCGGCAAGCCTTTACCGCGATCGAGCACCAGCACATCGACGCCCTGGAGGCGCTGGACGATGGCATCAATCGAGCCATCGAAGCTGCTGATCTCAAGAGCTATATGCGTGGCAATCACGCCTTTCACTTTCTGATCTACCGGCTGAGCGGCTCGACGGTATTGCTGCCGCTGGTCGAGCAGCTATGGCAGCAATACGGTCCCAGCATGGGCTTTATCTGCACGCGTTGGGGCGGCTCCGCCATCGCCGACGATCACCATCGTGAGATTACCCAGGCGCTGCGCCGGGGGGACAGGGACGCCTTCTGTCGCGCGGTGACCGCCGACATCGAGCAGGGAATGCGGCTGCTGGACGACTACTACGCCTCGTCGAAGTGATTTCTGGGCTATCTTGATGACGTCCGGCGCCAGTCCTTCGGACCGCCGACCCGAGCATCGAAAGAACGTCGTTGAGTCATCAGGAAAAGCTCATGCAAATCTACCCTTACCTGTTTTTCGACGGCCAGTGTGAAGAGGCCCTGGCGTTCTATGCCGAGCTGATGAACGGCCGAGTGAGCGAGCTTCATCGCTACAGGGACATGCCCGCCGATACACCTGATGCTGGATGCGGGGAAGCGGGCACACCGTCGCCAGAGCACATCATGCATATGCAGATCGAGGTGGCGGGTCATGTGCTGATGGGGTCGGACGCCTCTGGGGAGGCGCCTCAGGGCTTTTCTCTGGCGCTTTCAGTGGACTCACGCGAAGAAGCCGAACGGCTTTGTTCCGGGCTTGCTGAAGGTGGAGAGATCATGTTGCCCCTGTCGGAAACCTTCTGGGCCGAGCGCTTTGCCCTGGTGAAGGATCGCTTCGGCGTCGCCTGGATGGTCATGTATGAAGGCGCACGTGGCGGCTGAATACCGGTGCGTCTTGATGCAGGGCGTCCAGCGGAGCCGGAGGATTCCCAGGCGGCGTTCGCAAGCGGGGGCAAGGAGCACGACAAGCGCTCAAGCATAGGCGGCGAATAGCGACAAGAGAAGGAGGATGGGGGCAAGGATGGAATTTTCAGATGTCAGGGGGCCCTTTATCAGCGAGCCCCAGATGCTGCCGGGCTTCGGTGAGAAGAGTGGTATCTACAAGGTCGCTGCCGCTGAGCCTCAATGGCTATCCCGACTGGGGCTTTCCAACGACAGCCAGGCCAATCAGGTCGACCACGGCGGGGTGGACCGCGCCCTGTGTCACTACTGCGCCGATCACTATCCCCGCTGGAGCGAGCGCTATCCCGACGCCGGTGTGGCGCTGGAGGCCGGCGTGCTGGGTGAGAATATTGCGAGCCAAGGGGCCGATGAGCGTGAGGTGCGTATCGGTGACGTCTATCGCATCGGCGAAGCGCTGGTGCAGGTGACCCAGCCCAGGCAACCCTGTGCCAAGGTCGATGCCCGTACCGGCCAGCCGGGACTGGCGCGGGCCTTTATGCAGGAGGCCCGGATGGGCTGGCTCTACCGCGTGCTGGAGGAAGGATGGATTGCTCCGGGGCCTGTCATCGAGGTGGTCGAGCGCGGTGATGAAAGGTGGAGCGTGGAGGCCTGCTGGCGGGTGCTGGAAGACCGCAGGGCGCCCCTGGATACCATGGCCGAATTGCACGGCGTCGAAGCCCTGGCGCAACACTGGAAGGACCAGCTGGTCCGGCGCATGGACTATTGGCGCGGGCGCGCCTGACGCCGAACCGACCGAGCCTGTCTTCTCTGCACCTGTCTCTCGTGTGCCGCTGTCCCCTCTGCCCCAGTCTCCTGGGCTGAAACGACAAGGCCCTGCTGTGTCGCAGCAGGGCCTTGTTTGCAGGGGCTTGTCGCAGGGGCTTGTCGCAGGGCCTTGTCGTGATCAACCGCAGCGGAGCATCAGATGTCGCTGTCGGCGGCCAGGTCGTTGGCCAGCGCCACTTCGGAGCCGGGCTTGGCGGTCTGAAGCGCGGCCAGGGTGGGGCCGGTTTCCTGCTGGAAGGAGGCCAGCGCCTGACCGGACAGGCTCTGGTTTTCCGGAAGGGCCACGCGCATCGCATTGACCTGATTGTTGTTGACCATGACCTCGTAGTGCAGGTGAGGTCCGGTGCTGCGACCGGTATTGCCCGACAGGGCGATCCGTTCGCCCATGGTCACGCGCTGTCCGGTGCTGACCAGCGGGCGCGACAGGTGCAGGTAGCGTGTCTTGTAGCCATTGTCGTGACGAATCACGATATAGCGACCCGCCGCCGGGTGGTTGCCGACCTTTTCCACGCGACCATTGGCCGGGGTCTCGATGCCGGTACCGATCGGCATGGCGAAGTCCGTGCCCTTGTGCGGGCTGACGCGGCCGGTGATCGGATGGCGGCGGTTGAGGTTGAAGTTGGAGCTGATGCGGTAGCTGCCGGAGAACGGGTAGCGGTTGAAGGCCGGGTCGAGGCTCTGGCCTTCGGGGGTGTAGAAGTTGTT
This sequence comes from Halomonas sp. DP1Y21-3, assembly GCF_019801245.1. Taxonomy (NCBI): domain Bacteria; kingdom Pseudomonadati; phylum Pseudomonadota; class Gammaproteobacteria; order Oceanospirillales; family Halomonadaceae; genus Halomonas; species Halomonas sp. DP1Y21-3. The sequence goes on along the minus strand of NZ_JAHVJM010000001.1, from coordinate 289,483 downwards.
GTCCTCGGGATTGCGCACCAGCGTCAGGTCCATGCGCTCGCCGTCGTAGGACACCGCCAGCACGCGGGGGTCCAGGCGCTGGCCGTCGATGATGTCGGACTCGACCAGTACCCGGAAGCTGTCTCCGCGACGGGTGTCGCGGCGAAAGTCGAGCTTCTTCTCGAGCACCCGGGCCATCTCCGAGACTTCGGCACGGCTCAGGCCTGCGGCCTCGGCGGAGCGAGCGAAGCTGCCGCTCACGGTGCCGGCGTAAAGGCGTTGTGAGGCTTCGCCGGCACGCTCGATGGTCGCCACGTCAAAGCCTGAATCCTGGCGTTCGATCAGGTAGCCGTCGCGCACGTTCTTCATGATGCGCAGCGCCAGCAGTCGACCGTCCTCGCCAAGCTGATACTCGAAGGTGTTACCGACGCGCCAGCGGGTCAGCACGTTCTGGTCGGGCAGGTCCTCGAGCAGCGCCATGACCTCGCTGTAGCCCAGCCCAAGGGTCTTTTCGGCCATTTCGGCGAAGGTGTCGCCCTGCTGGACGCGATAGGTCTGCCAGGTCGGGACGAACGGCTCGTTGGCCGCAATCTCTTCCTCGAGCACGATCGGGCCTTCATCGAACAGTTCGAGCTCGTCTTCGCTGACATCCTCATAGGAAGTGGCGTCGCTGGCGACGTCCAGTGACTGCTGCTCCAGCAGCCCACTGGCCACGGTACCGAGCACCACGGCGATATGCAGGGAGCCTTCGTCGAGCTTGAAGGCGGGCGGCTGCGGATTGCCGTCCAACGCAACTGGCGCCGCGGTAGATGAATCAGCGGCGCCAGGAAGCGTGCGAGAGGATTGTAAGGTAAGAGGAGGTAGTCCCGACGATGAACGCATGGCGTTCTCGAACTTGACGTCGGCGTGGGCCTCGTCGACGAAGTCGATGTCGACGATTTCGCTGGCCTTGAGCTGAGAAATCGGGATGTGCTGGCTGGTGGCATCCAGCGCCAGGTCGATGGCTTCGGCGACCTGGGTTCGCTCGAAGTTCAGCGATGGCAGTTCCGGCGAGGCAGACTCTCCTAGCGGAACCAGAACTGACTCCAGCGATTCATTGCCTCGCTGAACGTCTTCGTAGGTGGTGACAATCTTGTGGGCGCCCAGCACGGTGACCATGGTGGCAACGGGTAACAGCAGCAGCTTGTGCGTGCGGGGCAGCGAATGGAGGATTCGCATCATGGTAAAAGGGCCATAGAAAAATTGATGAAGGTAAATATATAGGCTATTGCACCATACCCCATGAAGTATGGTATGCCTAGACTGTATGGCCATACAGCGGATGGCGCATCGCCCGGTGGTTTATGTGACCGGGGGCGCCAGGAATGGATGAAGCTGTGACAAAACCTTGTTCGAACGCTGTTTATTAACTGTTCTTCATTGGACCCTTAGCGTTGAACAAATGCAACCCCCCGGTAAGTCGTAGTGCTTTCTACTCCCCCTGAAGGACGATAAGTCTCATTTTGTTGATATAAGTCCAATGACTGGCCAGGCGCCGTACAAGGCCTCGCGCGGGAGGGGCGTATCGTGACTTTCATCGATGCGACTTTCATCGATGGCAAGTCGTGCCATTGGCGCTGTCGGCTGGCATGCTCAATGGATACCGTCAAAAGGATTCAAGCATGTCGCGTGTCACGCTCGCACAGTGGCAGATGCTGGCCGCCGTGGTCGATCACGGTGGCTTTGCCAGGGCCGCCGAAGCCGTTCACAAGAGCCCTTCGACCCTCAACCATGCAGTGCACAAGCTGGAGGAGCAGTTGGGGGTCAAGGTGCTGGAACCGGTGGGGCGCCAGGTTCGGCTTACCGAGGAAGGGGCCTTGCTGCTGCGCCGTGCCCGCCAGCTGCTGGAGAGCTCCGACGCGCTCGTGGATATCGCCGCTCGACTGCGAGAAGGCCTGGAGGCCGAGGTGGTGCTGAGCATCGACCAGATCTTTCCCTCGAACGTACTGGCCAAGGCGATGGAAGCTTTCTCCAGCGCTCTTCCGCAAGTCAGGCTGCAATTGCACGAGTCGGTACTCAATGGTGGTGTGGAAATGCTCGAGGATGGCCGAGCCGACCTGGTGGTGTCAGGGGTGACCACGTCAGGCTACCTGGGCGAACCCCTGGTCAGCGTGCCTTTTATCGCGGTCGCTCACCCGGACCACCCTCTACATGCTATGAGCAGGCCGCTGGACCTCAGGGATCTGGAGCACCATCGCCAGGTCGTGGTGAGGGACTCGTCGCAAAGGGCGTCGCGCGATTCGGGCTGGCTCAAGGCCGAGCAGCGCTGGACCGTCAGCCATATCGCCACCTCGGTGGAGATGCTCGAGCACGGGCTGGGGTTTGCCTGGTTGCCCAAGACCCGCATTCGCGACCAACTGGCCAGTGGCCGGCTCAAGCCATTGCCGCTGCAGGCCGGCGGTACGCGTGAGGTGCCCATCCAGCTGTATCATCGCGACGCCGACCGGGCGGGACCCGCCACCAGGGCCATGGCGGAGCATCTGCGCCAGGCTGTCCGGGACTGCAGTTGCTGAGGTCTGGGCACATCGGAGGCAATGGGTTCGAAAGAATCGAAAGGTTGGCGGCAAAATGTGCGCTTGTAGTCGATTCTTTCCACCGTATGCTGGGCTCTCCAAGGCGCTTCACGGGAGAGACCGTATGGGACTGTTAATCGATGGGGTCTGGCACGACCAGTGGTACGACACCGAGAGTACCGGCGGCGAGTTCGTGCGAGAGTCCGCCCAGTTGCGAGACTGGGTCAGCGCCGATGGCGCGCCGGGCCCCGATGGCCAGCCAGGCATCAAGGCCGAGGCGGGACGTTTTCACCTGTACGTGTGTCTGGCCTGTCCCTGGGCCCATCGCACCTTGATCATGCGCCGACTCAAGGGGCTTGACGCGCTGATCGACGTCTCCCACACCAGTCCGCTGATGGGCGACAAGGGCTGGAGCTACAACGAGGCCGAAGGCTCCAGTGGTGACTCGATCAACGGCGTGAGCTTTCATCATGAGCTCTACACCCTGACCGACCCTCACTACACCGGTCGGGTGACCGTCCCGGCGCTGTGGGACAAGCAGCGCAAGCGCATCGTCAACAACGAGTCGGCCGAACTGGTCAGAATGTTCAACTCGGCCTTCGACGAGCTGACCGGCAATCGCCTCGACTTCTATCCCGAGTTCCTGCGCCAGACCATCGACGAGATCAACGCCGACGTCTACGACAACATCAACAATGGTGTCTACAAGGCGGGATTTGCCTCCGATCAGGCGGTTTACGAACGTCACGTCTCGGCGCTGTTCGCCTGTCTCGACAGGCTCGAGGCGAGGCTTGCCAATCATCGCTATCTGGCCGGAGCCTGGCTGACCGAGGCCGACATTCGTCTGTTCACCACCCTGGTGCGTTTCGATGCCGTCTACCATGGCCACTTCAAGTGCAATCTCTATCGCATCGAGGACTATCCCAATCTGTCGCACTACCTGCGCGAGCTCTACCAGTGGCCGGGTGTCGCCGAGACCGTGGACCTGGATCATATCCAGCGCCACTACTATATGAGCCACGACACCATCAATCCCAACGCCATCGTGCCGTTGGGGCCTGTGCTGAGACTGGATCGGGACCACGACAGAGAGCGTCTGGCCTCAGAAGGCATCTACCAGGGCTGAGTCAGACGCTGGCGGAGAGGATCCGCTGGTGAGCCGTGGGTGGGGGAGGGGACCGGCTCGTGAGCCGGTCCGGGCGGCTCGATCAGCGTGCGTGTCTGGCCAGCCAGCGATCGAGGGCGTTGGCAAACTCCCGTCGATCACTGTCCGAGTAGCCCTTGGGGCCGCCGGTGTGCTCGCCGCTGGCACGCAGGGTCTCCATGAAGTCGCGCATCTGTACGCGTGCCTTGATGTTGTTGCGATCCAGGGTCTCGCCTCTGTTGGTCATTACCATGGCCCCCTTGTCCAGCGCCTCCAGTGCCAGCGGTAGATCGGCGGTGACCAGCAGGTCACCGGGTGCGATGCGGCTGACGATCTCGTTGTCGGCGGCGTCGAAGCCATGGCTCACCGCCATGGCCTTGACCCACTTCGAACTGGGCAACGGGATCTGGTGGTTGGCGACGAACCAGGTCTGGGTGGTGGTGCGTTCGGCGGCGCGGACGATGATGTCGCGAGCGACTCTGGGGCAGGCGTCGGCGTCGACCCATAGTTGGGGCATTGGTGTCTCCGGGGCAGAAAAAGGGGGCTCGATCATAAAAGGGCTGGTCAGAGCCATGAGTCGATGGTAGCATGCGCCCTCCTCGCATGTGTTGACCCCACCATCATGACGCAGCGACCTCCGACGCCCAAGCGGCCTCGAGAGTTTAAACAGATGCTGCAACGCGCAAGACGCGTTCGAATTGTGAAGATGGAGCACCCGACGTCGATCCCGACGCCCGCGGTGCAAACGGTCGCCACGATGGCTCCACGCAGTTGCGTGAGCCGATGCCAGGTGCGACCGGCGTCCCCGACTCCGAATGTTGACAACAGACTTGTTGACCTTGCTCTACCACGAGTAGAGCGACGTATTTCTGTTCGCCCCGAATACGGGCGCGTCAGGGACGCCAACCACGTTATTTTGCCGGTAACCCCGGCCTACCAAGGTGTGATTCATGACCTCGACGACTGTCGCTTCACCGTCTTTTGGTGATCTGGCCCTGCTGCCTGCCGTTCTCTCCGCCATCGAGACCCTGGGCTACGAGACTCCCTCGCCCATTCAGGCGCAGACCATTCCAGCCCTGCTGGAAGGCCGCGACATGCTGGGCCAGGCCCAGACCGGCACCGGCAAGACCGCTGCCTTCGCGCTCCCCATCTTGTCTCGTATTGAACTCGATCGGCGTGAGCCCCAGGTGCTGGTACTGGCGCCGACCCGCGAGCTGGCTCAGCAGGTAGCCGTCTCCTTCAGCAAGTACGGCCAGAACCTCAAGGGTCTGGAAGTCGCCACCCTGTGCGGCGGCCAGGAATACCGTGAGCAGCTCAGCGCGCTGCGTCGTGGCGCCCAGGTAGTGGTCGGTACGCCCGGCCGCGTCATCGATCACCTGGATCGTGGCAGCCTCAAGCTTTCCGGCCTCAACGCTCTGGTGCTGGACGAAGCCGACGAGATGCTGCGCATGGGCTTCATCGACGACGTCAAGCGTGTTGTCGCCGATACCCCCGAGAACGCCCAGCGTGTGTTCTTCTCGGCGACCCTGCCCACCGAGATCGAGCGCATCGTCAATCGCTACCTGGTGGATCCGGTCAAGGTCGCCATCGAGGCGCGTACCACCACCGCCGAGAGCATCGAACAGCGCCTGGTGCGCGTCGATGGTGGCGCCAAGCTGGAAGCGCTGTCGCGCATCCTTGAAGTCGAGCCGGTGGACGCCGCCATCGTGTTCGTGCGCACCCGTGCCGCCTGTACCACGCTGATGGAGCAGCTGTCTGCGCGTGGCGTCAACGTCGCCAGCCTGTCCGGTGATCTGGACCAGAGCCTGCGCGAGCGCACCATCACTCGCCTCAAGCGCGCCAAGGTCGATGTGCTGATCGCTACCGACGTGGCCGCTCGTGGTCTCGACGTGCCGCGCATCACCCACGTCATCAACTATGACCTGCCCCAGGATGCCGAGGCTTACACCCACCGCATCGGCCGTACCGGCCGTGCCGGCCGCAACGGTGTGGCGATCACCTTCGCCGGCTTCCGTGAAGGCCGCAAGGTAGGTTGGCTCGAGCAGGCCACCGGCCAGAAGATGGCGGTCATGGAGCTGCCTGACGAGGCCGCCATTCGTGCCCACCGCGACAACGTCTTCCATCAGCGCGTGATCGCCGCCGTCACCAAGGGTGCCGAAGAGCAGCGTGCTCTGGTCGAGCGTCTGGTCGAGGAAGGTTACGATCCCATCGAGCTGGCCTGTGCCTTCTCCGCCATGGCGCGCGCCGACGAGGCACCCATCGGTCGCCTGCAGGCGCCGCGCAAGGAGCGCAATGACCGCGCCCCGCGTGACGGCAAGCCGCAGCGTCGCCGCGAGAGCCGTGGACCCAGCGAAGGCATGACCCGCTACCGCGTCTCCGTCGGCCACAAGGATGGCGTCAAGCCTGGCCAACTGGTCGGAGCCCTGGCCAACGAAGGTGGTATTGAAGGCGCCCGTATCGGCCGCATCGACATCCGTAACGGCTTCTCCACCGTGGAGCTGCCCAATGGTCTGCCGGCCAGCATCCTGGCCAAGATGGCACGTGCCCGTGTGGCCGGTCGTCCGCTGGAAATCAGCGAAGACCGTGGCGGTGATCGCGCTGAGCGTGGTGGCGAGCGCAGCGGCGAGCGTGCTCCCCGTCGTCGTCGCGATGACGAGGCGCCTGTGCGTCGCCAGTCGCGCGCCTGATCGAGGTGCCAGGGGCCTGAGCCGACAGCTGGTACAAGGCCCCTGTTGATCCGATGACGCTTCGGATCACGACAAGGCAAGTTTCGTGAACGGGCCGGTGGATATCCACCGGCCCGTTTGCGTGTGCATGTTTCGCTGGCTTCCTGGGCGTTGGCTCCCTGGGCGTTGGCTCCCTGGCATCGGGCCCGATGTTCATCCCATTCCCTTGCATGTCGACTTTCTCCCCGCCTGACCTACGTCAACCTCTGACCCGATGCTGCCGCTCCTGATGGCCGAAGCACGACATAATGTTGCAAAGTGTAACATCCGGGTGCGGTGACAGGGTCTCTCTTGTCCCGGCCGGGCTGAAGGCATGATTGCAATGGAGAGCGACGGGACATGGAACGGAAAACAGGCAAGGGATGGCTGCTTGGCGTCATGCTTTTTACCCTGGCAGGCAATGGATACGCCGCCACCGGCACCATCACGATATCCGGGAAGGTGCTTGCCACGACCTGTACGGTAAAGGTCAACAATGCGGGAACCGGGGATGGCACTGTGGTGCTTCCCTCGGTCAGTGTCAGCGATTTGAAGAGCGGTGAGACGGCGGGTGACACCTCCTTCACCATCGACATGAACTGCTCCGCTGCCGTGGACAATGTGAAGCCGTACTTCGAGCCTACCAATGTCGATGCCGCCACCGGCTATCTGGTGAATACCGCAGGTACCGGCGGCGCCAAGAACGTCGAGATACAACTGCTCGACCATACCAACAAGGTGATCAATCTGATCGCCAATGATGCCACCGCGATGGATCTGGCCGACGACACCACGGCGACTCAACTTCGCTACACCGCGCGCTATTACGCCAGTGGCGCGGACGCCGTCGCGGGGACCGTCAGCACCTCAGCGGTGTATACCCTGAACTACCAATAGATCTCGCAGTCCGCCCGCACTGGCAGAAGTGCGCGGAGGTAGGGCGTCTGGCAAGGCTACAGAAAGGCATAGGGATCATGCGTGTACGGGAGTCGTGGGGAAGGGGAGTGGCGCTGTTGGCGCTGGTGGCGCTTTGCAGCCTTGTCAGTCGTGTCGATGCCAGTGTGGTGGTTTCGGGCACCCGGGTGATCTACCCCGCCGATGCCAGGGATGTGAGCGTCGCGCTGACCAATGCGGGCGATACGCCCTCGCTGGTGCAGGTGTGGATCGATCGTGGCGACCCGGACTCCACGCCGGAGAGTGTCGAGGTGCCGTTTCTGACGACACCGCCGGTGACACGCATCAATGCCCATGGAGGACAGGCGATTCGGATCGCCTATCTGGGCGAGGTGGCGCCTGTCGATCGCGAGTCTGTCTACTGGTTGAACGTGCTGGAGGTGCCCGCCACCCAGGCGGCGCCGGACCGAAACGTGCTGCAGCTGGCATACCGCACCCGCATCAAGCTGTTCTATCGACCCGTCGGGCTTGCCGCTTCCCCCGAGCAGGCCGCCGAGCAGCTTCACTGGGAGCTTGAGCGGGGGCCAGGCCGTTGGACGCTGGTGGCCCGTAATGAGAGCCCCTACAGTGTGTCGCTTCGTCGGGTCGGGCTAGGCAACGAAGAGCACCAGGTCACGGCTCGTGGCAGCCTGATCCCGGCCCAGAGCTCCCGCCGTTTCGGCATCGAACCGCTGGCAACCTCCCAGGGTTTCTTCGATTGGATCAATGACTACGGGGTGACGCAGCGGCGCCGATTCGAGCTGTGAAACGTCTGTCTGGCACAGCAGCCGGCAAGGTTCGAGGCTTGCGGCGGCACGGAGGCCTGTCTGTGCTCATTGCGCTGGGGCTGTCCCTCGTCACCGACGCCGGTCTGTCCGCCCGGGCCGACGACGGTAGCAGGGTGACCGGCGGTGCGTCCGAGCGCCGGGTCGAGTACGCCTTCAACGCCAAGCTGCTGAAAGGATCACTCCAGGGCATGGACCTGACCCGCTTCGAGCAGGGTATGACGGTCCCCCCTGGTCGCTATGAACTCGACGTTCTGGTCAATGGCCAGGCGTTCGGTCGCGAGACGGTGACGATCGGTGAGGACCCGGAAGGGACGCGTCTGTGTCTGTCGCTTGATGCGATAAAGCGCCTGCCGCTGAAGCCCGCGGCAGGGGGAGGCGACTCAGGCCGCGAGTGCGTCGATCTGGCCGCTCGCTATCCCTACGTCGATAGCTCGATCGACTCGGCGAACATGCGACTTGAACTGAGCGTGCCCCAGGCCTATCTGCGGCATCGCGTCAGGGGAAAGGTGCCGGCCGAGGCGTGGCAGGACGGCATCAATGGCGCCTTTGTTCGCTACAACAGCAATGCCTTCCGTGGCGAGCGCGACGGGCAGGAGTCCCGTGAGGACTATCGACTCGGGATCAACGCCGGGGTGAACCTTGGCGGTTGGCAGCTTCGTCACAATGCCAGTCTCGATGACGCCAGTGGCGAGACCGCCCACTATCATGTCACCAACACCTACCTGCGCCACGACGTGACGCCCTGGCAGGCCGACCTGGTCATCGGCGAGTATCAGACCTCCGGGATGGGATTCGAGTCGATACCCTTCACCGGCGTCCAGCTCGCCAGCGACGATGCCATGCTGCCTCCTTCCCGGCGGGGCTACGCCCCGGTAGTGCGAGGCACCGCTCGCACCAACGCCAGGGTGACGGTCCGTCAGGGGGAGGACGTCATCTACGAGACCAGCGTGACGCCCGGCCCCTTTGCCATCGACGACCTTTACGCCACCAATGTGGCTGACGACCTTGAGGTCACCATTACCGAGGCCGACGGCAGCGAGCGCGCCTTCGTGCTGCCCTATACCTCGGTGGCACAGTTGCTGCGACCCGGCGCCCACCGCTTCCACCTGACCCTGGGGGAGTATCGGGATGACGGCCTCGTCGACCTGCCCCGGTTCGTTCAGGCCGAATACCGACGCGGGGTCAGCAATCGGCTGACGCTATACTCCGGCGCCATCCTGGCCGAGGACTATATGGCGGGGCTTGCCGGTGGCGCCGTGTCGACCCTGTTGGGCGCCTTCGCGCTGGATGCCACCATGACCCGGGCGAATCACCTGGAGGCGCTGAGCGATGAGCCGGAGAGCCCGCGTGGCGAGAGCTTTCGTGTGAGCTACAACACCCGTTTTGATCCCACCGACACCGAGCTGTCGGTGGTCAACTACCGTTTTTCCAGTCAGCACTATCTGAGCCTTTCGGACGTTGCGCTGCTGCGCGATGACGGCATGACATCCTCACCACGGGACCGCGAGCGCCAGCGTCTCGAGGTCAATCTGACCCAGACCCTGGCCGGCGGCACCAGGCTGTTTGCCTCTGGCATCAGCGCCGACTACTGGGATCGCGAGGACGCGACCACCTATCAGGTCGGTGTCAGTCGTGGCTTCTCCTGGGGCACCCTGAGCGCCACCGCAGGCCGTAGCGAGACCGAAGGCGACTACACCAACGAGTTCTACCTCAATCTCAGCGTTCCGCTGGGAGGCCACCTGCAACTGACCTCCAATCTGGCCCATCGGGGCAATCATCGCTCGGGCCAGTTGAACCTCAGCGGCGACAGCGGCGCGCTGAACTATGGTGTCTACGTCAACCACAGCCGTGATGACCGGTCGCACGATTCAAGCTATGGCGGCAACCTGGGGATGGACACCTCCAGGGTACGTCTTGGCCTCAACCTCAGCGCCGGAGATGACTACCGCAGCTACAGCGCCAGCGCCGATGGCACCGCCATTGCCTATGCGGGTGGCCTGGTGCTGACGCGGGATCAAGGCGAGACCATGGCGGTCATCGAGGCGCCGGGCGCCAAGGGCGCGGCGATTTCTCAACATGACCAGGTGTTGCTGGACGGGCGGGGCAAGGGGGCGATCAGCGGACTGACGCCTTACCGCTACAACCGGGTGGCGCTGGATCCCTCCGGCATGACCGATGGCGTCGAGCTCAAGGGCAATGCCAGGCGGATAGCGCCTCGCCGAGGCGCTATCGTCAGGCTGACCTACGACACCCTGGTGGGGGCGCCGACCCTGGTGCGGGTGACCACGCCGGCGCCTTTCGGCGCGCAGTTGATCGACGCCGATGGCGACGTGCTGGCGGTGCTGGGTCAGGGGCGCATGGCAGTGGTCAGGGGAATCGATGCACACCGCGGCTATCAGCTTCGCTGGGGGCCGAGCCCGCGGGAGCGCTGCCGCCTGACACTGGAGCCGCAACGCGAGGCGACGCCGCACCAGGGTGCAGCGCCGCGTATCGCCCAGCGCCAGGCGACCTGCTTGCCTGGAGATGTCTCGTCTGGCTAGCTTCGCCGATCGAACAGGGTCAGGGCGAAGGCGTCTAGCAGGCTGCTGGCCTCGGGGGTCTCGACCACAGACCGCTCGAGTGCCTCGACGTCCTCGTCCTGAGCGACAAGAATATCGCGCTGGTGCGCCAGGTAGGCCGCGGTCACCTGGACGGTGAATTCCGGGTGGAACTGCACGCTGTACTGGGCTGGGCCATAGCGCAGGGCCTGGTTGGGGTCATGGTCGTTGGCCGCCAGGACGGTGGCGGTCTCGGGGCGTGACAGGGCGCTCTGGGCGTGGGTCAGCTGGGCGGCGAAAGCATCGGGCAGCGCACCGAACAGCGGGTCCCCGCGACCTGCCTCGGTCAGCGTGAGGGTACGCGTGCCGCATTCCCGCCCTCGGGGATGGTAGCCGGCGCTGCCGCCGAAGGCTTCGGCCATCAGCTGGTGGCCATAGCACACGCCAAACATCGGCAGGCCTTGGTCGAGCGCCTCCCTCAGCCAGGGTTTCAGCGCTTCGCTCCAGGCTTCCCGGTCGGACACCATGGCGTGGGACCCGGTCACCACCACCCCGTCCTGATCAGAGATTGCCGGCAGCGGTTGGCGGCGAACGTCGATCACCTCGATGACGCCGCCACGACGACGAAAGCCGTCGAGGCGTGCGCTGAACAAGTCCTCGAAGTCGCCGTGCTCGGCGACGACATCGGCGAAGCTGTCGCCGGTCTTGAAGATGGCAAGGCGAGGCGGCTCAACAGGCCTCGCCGGGCTTGAAGCAGTGTGGGTCACGGTCTTGGCTCGAAAAGGGGAATCCAGGGGCGCTTGCAGGTGTAGATTCAGCCGCGCTTGAGGCGATCACCGAGGGCGACCATGAAGCGGCTGCCGGCGTCGAGCTGTTCGCGCTCGATGTATTCGTCGGGCTGGTGGGCCTGGCTGATGCTGCCGGGGCCGCAGATCACCGTGGGCAGGCCGGCGAGCTGGAACTGACCGGCCTCGGTGGCGTAGGCCACGGCGGCGCCGTCGGGGCTGTCGCCGAGCAGTTCGCGGCACAGGCCCAGCGCCTCGCTGTTGTCACGATCGGCCAGGGCCGGCACGGTGGTGTTGAGCGCCTCGGTGGTGATCGAGGCCTCGGGGGCGCGCTGGCGCATGCGGGCTTCGAGTTCGCGGGCGGTGGCCTCGACCCGGGCCAGCAGCTCCTTGGCGTCATCGGTGGGCAGGTGGCGAATTTCCCATTCGAAGCTGCAGCGCCTGGCCATGATGTTGATGGCAGTGCCACCCTCGATCTTGCCCACGTGCAGGCTCGAGTGGATCACGCTGAAGGCCTCGTCGACCCGACCCTCTTCCTTGAGCTCCGCCATCACGTCCTCGATGCGGGTGACCAGGCGAGCGGCGACGTGGATCGCCGAGACCCCTTGATACACCTGGCTCGAGTGGGCTTCGCGTCCGATCACCGTGGTACGGAAGTTGCTGGCCCCCTTGTGGGCCACCACCGGCTCCATCAGGGTCGGCTCGCCGACCACCACGGCGGCGGGGCGGGGGTGTTCGGCCATCAGCATCTCGATCATGCGCGGGGCACCGACGCAGCCGATTTCCTCGTCGTAGGACAGCGCCAGCCAGATCGGCACCTCAAGTTCCATTTCGCTCCAGCGCGGAACCTCGGCCAGGGCGCAGGCGATGAAGCCTTTCATGTCACAGGTGCCGCGACCGTACAGGCGCCCGGCATTGTCGCCCTCGCCGGCGGTCAGGATGAAGGGATCGCTGGTCCATGGCTGGCCCACCACCGGCACCACGTCGGTATGGCCCGAGAGCACCACACCGCCCTCTACCGCCGGGCCGATGCGCGCCAGCAGGTTGGCTCTGGAACCGTCGTCGCTCTCGACCCGCCAGTGATCGACGCCGTAGCGGTCGAGCCACTCTTCGACGAAGGCGATCAATTCCAGGTTGGAATCCCGAGACACGGTGGCAAAGCCCACCAGGGTCTTGAGCAGGTCGTGTGCGGTCATGAAGGCTCCGTCGACTGAGGTCACAAGGAGCGTCAATGTACCATGGCCAGGCGACGCGCCCCAGCGTATCGCCCCGGGTTACCGCCCGAGCACGCCGCTCTCCCGGATCGCCCAAGACTGGTCCGCCCAACAGCGACGTGCGGGGCGGACGGGGTTCAGTCGGACAGCGCGACCCGACTCTCGCCATTGCCGGCGGGATGCACCTGGATCTGCACCGGAATGCGCTCATGCATCTCCTGGACGTGGGAGATGACCCCGACCCGTCGGCCCTGGGCCTGGAGGCCGTCGAGGGCGTCCATCGCCAGCGCCAGCGACTGGGGATCGAGGCTGCCGAAGCCTTCGTCGATGAACAGCGACTCGATGGCCAGCTCCCCCGAGGCCAGCGAAGCGAGCCCGAGCGCCATGGCCAGTGACACCAGAAAGGTCTCGCCGCCGGATAGCGAGTGCACCGAGCGACGCTCGTCGGCGACGTCCTGATCGATCACCAGGAGCCCCAGTGGGCTGCCCCCTCTCACCAGACGGTAGCGCCGGCTGAGGCCCGCCAGGTGGACATTGGCCTCGTCGATCAGGCGCTCCAGGTTCCAGGCCTGGGCGATGCGCCGGAAGGTCTTGCCGTCGGCGGCGCCGATCAGCTCGGCGATGCGGCCCCAGCGATGATGCTCGGCCCTGGCCCTTTCCAGGGCCTCGAGGCCATCGCGTTGGCGCTGCCGGCGTCGATCATCGTCGCGCACGGCGTGCAGGGCGCCATCGCGGCGTTGCTGGGCGGCCTCCAGCCGCGGCCGGTTGGCCTCACGTCTGGCGTCGAGGTCGGCCTGGCGTGCATCCAGCTGGCGTTGGGTGGCCTCGTCGAGCAGTGTCTGCGGGTCCTGCTCCGGCAGATGGCGGGCGCGCCAGGCGCGCCAGCCCTGACGACGCTCGTCGCGACTGGTGCGGGCGGTCTGGCAGGCCTCGCGGGCGCCGTCCAGTCGGGCGTGCAGGGCCTTGAGCGCATCATCGGCCTGGTCGAGCAGCCGCTCCAGGTCGCCATCGGTGATGTCCTGGTGCTCGCTGCGCCAGCGTTCCAGCTCGGCGTCCAGGCGGGTCTTTTCGTCCTCCAGCACCGCCAGCGCCTTGCCCTCGTGCTCGATCCTCTGGGTCAGGCTCAGCACCTGACGCTGGGCCTGGTCATGGGCCTGGCGGGCCTGCTCGTGGTCCTGACGTGCCTGGCGGACCTGGGCTTCGAGGCGCTCGAGCCAGGCATCCGCCGAGCGGTCATCGCCGAGCGCCTCGGCCAGGCGTCGTCTGTGCTCGTCGATGCTGCGGGTCAGCTCGGGACGCTGGTCGTCGAGACGCTTGAGTTCCTCGTCGAAGGTGGTGGCGCGCAAGGCAAGCGCCTGACGCTCTCGCTCGTCTTCCTCGATGGCCTCTGCCAGCGGGGCAAGCTGGCGTTCGGCGTCGTCCAGTGCCTGGAGGCGCTCGCGAGCCTGTTGCTGGCGCTGGCGGGCCTTTTCGCTGTGCTCGGTGAGCCAGGCTTGGCGGGCCTCAGCGTCGAGGGCGCGCCACTGCTCGGCGAGCGCCGGGTCGTCGAGCCTGGCCTGGGCTTCTTCGAGACCGGCCTGGGCCTCGTCGCGTCGAGGTTCAAGCGCGAGGAGGCTGGTCTCGGCCTGTTCGACGCTGGCCTTCAGCGCCTGAAAGCGCCCGAACAGGGCGTCACGCTGCTCGCGCAGCTCGCCGAGTCGGCTTTCGGACTCGGCGAGCTGATCATCCTCCAGTGCGATCTGGGCGGCGAGCTGGGTGGCCTCCGGGGTGGCGGGGGGCGAGTCGCGCCAGGGGTGCTCGTGACTGCCACACACCGGACAGGCGGTGTCCGGTTCCAGGGTGGCGCGCATGTCGGCGACGCTGTCGCTTCGGGTGGCGCGGGCGCGCTGTATAAAGCGCGTGAGCTGCTCGTGCTCCGCCGTGGCGTGGTCCAGGCGCGCCCGCGCCTGCTTGCCTTGGTCCAGCAGTTCGTCGCGCTGTGCGCTGTCGCGGCGGCGCTCGGCGTCGAGCCGGCGCTGTTGCTCATCGAGCTGGCGCAGCAGACGCCAGCGCTGCTCCAGTTCGGACAGCGCCAGCAGACGATGGCCGGCGTCCTCGAGGTGTTGCTGGGCCTCGGCCCTGGCCGTTGCAACCTGCTGATGCTGGCCAAGATGGCGTGACAGGGTGCGGGTGGCGGCGTCGCGCTGCTCCAGATGGCGGCGATGGCGCTCTGCCAGCGCTCGCTGCTGCCCGTCGAGATCCTCGCGCTGGCGCTTGCGCTTCTGGTGTTCGTCCTCCAGCTGTCGATGCTGTTGCTCGCGGCCCTTGAGTTCGCTGGCAATTTCACGGGCCTGGGCGATGGCGGGCCGGGCCTGCTCGAGCGCCTGCTCGCTGTCCTCCAGGGTCTGGCGGCGACGGCTGGTTTGCTGGTGCTGTTGTTCCAGGGCGGTGCGTGCCTGGGCCAGGGCTGACTTGGCTTCATCGAGCTGCTGGCGCTGGTCCGGCAACTGTCGAGAAAGGCTACGCTGGCGCAGCAACTGGGGGCGCCAGGGTGCGACGCGCTCGAGCATCTCGCACTCACGGCGCTGCTCGCTCAGTGCCTCCCATCGGGCCTCTGCCTCGACCAGGCTGGCGTCGGCTTGTTCGCAGCGCTGGCGCCACTGGGCGTCCTGGGCGAGCCACTGGGCCTCTTCGTCCAGCGCCTTCATCTGTCGCTGGCAGGTGTCCAGCTCGCCTCCGGCCTCGGCGAGTTCCTGCTCCATGGCCTGGCGTGCGCTGTCGTCGCTGGGCGCGTCCTCGGCGAGCAGCGCCTGCTGGCGGGCCACCGCGTCGCGGGCCTCCTTGGCCCGGGCGTAGCTTTCGACCGAGATGCGCGAGTATTCCTGGGTATTGGTGAGCTTCTCGAGCAGGTCCGAGCGGGCGTTGTCGTCGGCCTTGAGAAAGGCCGCGAACTCGCTCTGGGCCAGCAGCACGGCGCGGGTGAACTGCTCGAACGATAGCCCCAGGCGCTCGGGGATCAGCTCGGCGAATTCGCGCTTCTGGGCGGTCAACAGGCGTTCGTCGTCCAGGTCGGTCAACGATTGCTCCACCGCCTGCAGCTTGCCGTCGGCTTTGTCCCGGGCGCGCCGCACGGCCCATCGCGCGCGGTAACGGCGAGCGTCGCGGCCGATGAAGTCGACCTCGGCGTAGCCGCTGGCGGCGCCGCGCCTCAGCAGGCTGCGGGGGTCGGCGGTGGCGATCCGCGAGCCGTCCAGGTCCTCCAGATGGGAGTCGCGCCCCGGGGCGTGGCGAAGCCTGGGCGTATTGCCGAACAGCGCCAGACACAGGGCGTCGAGCAGGGTGCTCTTGCCGGCGCCGGTGGGGCCGGTGATGGCGAACAGGCCGGCATCGGCCAGTGGCGCCGCGGTAAAGTCCAGCTCGACTGGACCGGGCAGGGAGGCCAGTTGGGACAGGCGCAGGGCGAGAATCTTCATGGCTGCGTGCTCCCTTCGGCGGCGCCCTGGTCTTGTCCATCCGCGCTCTGGTCTTCGGCATCCGCGTCCTGGACGCGCTGGCACAACCAGTCGAAGTCGGCGATCACGCTGTCGTCCGGCGCCTCGCCCCAGCGCTCTTTCCAGGTGCGCGAAAACAGCTCACGGGGTCCGATGTCCTCGAGGCGCTCGCCACGTCCGGGTGCCTGTGACTCAGTGACCGGCAGCTCGCGCTTCAGTCGCAGCAGGCGTACCGCCCGGTCGCCCAGCGCCTGCTCGATGCGCGAGCGCAACTCCGGCATCGGGGCGTCCAGGCGCACGTTGATCTCGAGCCAGTCCCAGCGCTCGACCGGGCCGGCCCCGTCGCGGGCCGGCAGCGCCTCGATCGCGCCCAGGATCTCTTCCAGCGGGGCAGGGCCGAGGCGACGCATGGCCACCGCCCGCGGCACGCTGATGGGCTCGACATGGGCAAGGGCGCCATCGGCGAATTCCGCCATCAGCACCTGATGGGGGTAGTCGACCTCGCTGAAGTCCAGCGGCAGCGGGCTGCCGCTGTAGCGTATGCGTTCGTCGCCGACCCGCTGGGCGCGGTGCAGGTGCCCCAGGGCGACGTAGTCGATGTCCTCGGGAAACAGCGAGGCCGACAGCGATTCCTCGCCGCCGATGACGATAGGGCGTTCGCTGGCCTCGGAGACGGTGGCGCCACGCAGGTGGGCGTGGCTCATGGCGATCAGCGCCTGGCCAGGCTCGCGCTTTTCCCGGGCCGCCGCGATCAGTTCGCGATGGACCCGCTCGACGCTGGCCACATAGTCGTCGCCGGCGTTCGTCTCTTCTTCTGCTGCGTCCGCCGCTTGTCTGCTCTGCCGGCCACGACCGGTGATCTCCGCCGGACGCAGGAAGGGCAGCGCCAGGCACCAGGCGCGGACCTCACCCTGGGCATCGCGCAAGGGCACCAGCAGGCGATCGCTGTCCAGCGCGCCGTCATCGACGAAGCGCACCCGGCCAAGGGCATGGGTGCGCAGGTGCTGCATCAGCGGGGCGGGCAGCTCGATGCGGCTGCCGCTGTCGTGATTGCCGGCGATCAGCGCAATGGTCAGGTCAGGGCAGCGCTGGTGGACCCTGACGATAAAGTCATAGAGCAGCTCCTGGGCGCGCAGCGACGGATTGACCACATCGAAGACGTCGCCGGCGACCAGCAGCGCGTCCACCTGGCGTTCGGCGAGGATGTCGACCAGCCAGTCGAGGAAGGCGCGATGTTCCTCGTGACGTTCCTGGCCGTGAAAGCTCTGGCCCAGATGCCAGTCTGCGGTGTGGATGATCCTCATCCGTCCTCCCTGATGGAGCGCCAGGCCCTGCGGCCGGCAGCTTGTTGATCCCCGTGACTGGCGCGTAGTCTACCGCGAGCGGGTGGTGTCTTCAGCCACCGCAGGTCATCAACAGGGAGGTGACATGACCCAGCACCCCAGGACACGAGAGACTGCGCTGCACGACTGGGACCTGGCACCGAAGGAGGCCATCGCCTTGCAGCGTACCCTGGCAGGACGCCTGATACGCGAGGACGCCCTCGGTGAAGTGGAACACATTGCCGGAGTGGATATCGGCTTCGAAGATGGAGGCGACACCACCCGCGCCGCGGTGGTGGTGCTGTCCTGGCCGGGGCTTGCGCCGATCGAGCAGGTGGTGGCGCGTCAGCCGACGCGCATGCCCTACGTGCCGGGGCTCCTGTCCTTTCGTGAGATACCGGCGGCCCTGGCGGCCTTCGAACGACTCGACAGCCGCGTGGATCTGGTCATGGTGGATGGCCACGGCATCGCCCATCCCCGGCGCCTCGGGGTGGCGGCGCACCTTGGACTGTGGCTGGATCTGCCCACCCTGGGCGTGGCCAAGAAACGCCTGACCGGGCGCCATGGCGAGGTCCCCGAGGGGCGTGCGGAAAGTACCGACCTGATGGACGGCGACGAGCGCATCGGGGTCGTGCTACGCTCGCGCGCCGGCGTCAAGCCGGTGTTCGTGTCGCCGGGCCACCGGCTGTCGGTGGATTCGGCCAGGGCCTGGGCGGTGGCCTGCCTCGGCCGCTACAAGTTGCCCGAACCCACAAGGCTGGCCGACAGGCTGGCGTCACGGCGCTGAGCCGGCCTTCACTCAAGCATCCGAGAACTCGCCATGTCCGACACAGAGGTATCACCCGGCGTTGCGGCCACCGCAGCCTGGGTCGAGGAATTCGTGGTTGGCCTCAACGTCTGCCCCTTCGCCGGGCGTGAGGTCACACGCGGATCGATTCGCTATATCGAGGTCGACGGGCGCAGGCTCGAGGACGCCCTGGTGGCGCTGATGGAGGCCTGCCACCACCTCGAGACGACACCCGAGGTGGAGACCAGTCTGCTGGTGTTCACCCGAGGGCTTGCCGACTTCGACGACTATCTCGACGCCCTGGCCATGGCCGAGGCATTGCTCGCCGACCGTGGCTACGAGGGCGTCTTCCAGCTGGCGAGCTTCCACCCTGACTATGTCTTCGACGGCGTGGAGGATGATGATCCGGCCAACTTCACCAATCGTTCTCCCTGGCCGGTCTGGCATCTGCTGCGTGAAGAGGGTCTGGAAAGGGCGCTGGCCCACTATCCCGACCCCGAGGCTATCCCCGAGCGTAATATCGAAAGGTTGAGGGAGATCGGCAGCGACAGTCTGGCCGAGCAACTGGCCGAGTTGAAAGCACGCTTTCGCTGAGTCGAAGGCGAACTCCCGTGTCTCGTCGAGCCCGGCCCGGCTAGACGATATCCAGCGGCACCTTGCGCTGGGGCGCCGGATACAGGGCGTCGAGTCGCGCAAGTGTTGCCGCGTCCAGGGTTACCTCCAGCGCCCTGGCGTTGTCGTCGACGTGCTCGGGGGAGGCGGCCTTGGGAATCGCGATGACCTCGTGCAGGCCCTCGACCGGTCGGATGGCCCAGGCCAGCAGTAGCTGCGCCGGGGTGAGGCCGAGGTCCGCTGCGAGTTCGCCAAGTTGCGGGTCGGCCAGGGGATCTGCGCCGACGGCGCCGGCCTGGGCCAGTGGGCAGTAGGCCATCAGCGGCATCCGCTGCCGGCGTTGCCATGGCCTCAGGGCGACCTCGATGCCTCGGGACGCCAGATGGTAGAGGACCTGGTTGACCGCGCAGTCGCCGCCACCGGGCAGGCGAGCCAGCGTCTGCATATCGTCCACGTCGAAGTTCGACACACCGAAGCGACGAATCTTGCCGGCAGCGACCAGGCGATCGAAGGCCTCCAGCGTTTCGTCCAGCGGGATGCTTCCCGGCCAGTGCAGCAGGTACAGATCCAGGTAATCGGTGCCCAGGCGCTCAAGGCTCGCTTCGCAGGCGGCGATGGCGCTGTCGCGACCGGCGTTCCAGGGGTAGACCTTGGAGACCACAAACGCCTGGTCGCGGCGACCCTGGATGGCCTCGCCGACCAGGCGTTCGGCGGCACCGTCGCCGTACATTTCGGCGCTGTCGATCAGCCGCAGACCTCGCTCCAGCCCACGTTGCAGGGCGGCGATTTCCTGGCGCCGGGGCGCACGCCCTTCACCCATGTACCAGGTGCCTTGGCCCAGGGCAGGCAGGGCCTCGGCGGTGCTTCCGGTTTCCAGCAGAACCTTGGCAGTCGTCATGTCGCACACCTTTGCGGAATAGTTTTCCAGAGATGTGATCGACTATCGCAGCCATGACCGTCGACGCGCAAGACGAGGCTGGACAGACCTCGGTACAAGATGCATGGTGAAGTCATCAGTTGTCCCGCCAGGGATGATTGGCCCCGCAGGTACCGCCCATCGATGGGAGGTGGCGGGGCGAGCGCCTCAGGAAGAGGCGCCACCGTAGTGTGTTTACCAGCCCGTGTATCTCAACTGGAAGGAGTCGTCATGAGTATCACCAACACCGCATCCGCGCAGTGGAAGGGCAGTCTCAAGCAGGGCAAGGGCGTTGTGTCCACCAACAGCGACGCGCTCAGCGATGTTCCCTATGACTTCAAGCAGCGCTTCGAAGGCCAGGCCGGGACCAATCCGGAAGAGCTGATCGGTGCGGCCCACGCCAGCTGCTATTCCATGGCACTGTCGATGATTCTGGGCGAGTCCGACCTTGAAGCCGACAGCATCGACACCAGCGCCGAGGTGACCCTCGATGAGGTCGACGGTGGCTTCGCCGTGACCAAGGTGCATCTGACCACTCGCGCCAGCATCCCCGGCGCCGACGAGTCGGTGTTCCAGGAGGCCGCCGAAAAGGCCAAGGCCGGCTGCCCGATCTCCAAGCTGTTGAACGCCGAGATCAGCCTGGACGCCAAGCTGGCCTGATCCGGCCGGGTCGCGTCAGCGACGTCGTTGCCACGATGTTGTTGCCACATGGAAAAGCCCGCCGATTGGCGGGCTTTTTCGCGCAGCTGCATTGACCCTCGAAGGCTCGTGCTCAGGAGGCGCTTTGCGTGGGACGTTCGGCGCGGGGTTCCGGTGGCACCTGGCGCTCGGCGTGGGGCTTTCTCGCCGCGTCGACCAGAGCGCGGATGAGTCGTTGCTGGGGGCGATTGAAGATCAGGAATTCCGGGTGCCACTGAACCCCCAGCAGGAAGTCGTGCTCACGGGACTCGATCCCCTGAACCAGGCCGTCCCGGTCACGTGCCACGATATCGACACCGCGACCGGTGTGTTCCACCGCCTGGTGATGAAGGCTGTTGATGCGACACCAGCTGACCCGCAGCAGCTGATGTAGTCGGCTACCCTCGACGATGTCCACGGTCTTGCGTGGCAGCACGGTGCGCCGGCGCTTGAGCCCTTCGTGGGTGGTGTAGATGTCGCTGTCCAGGGTGCCACCCAGGTGGACGTTGATCAGTTGCGAGCCGCGGCAGATACCGAGTACCGGTGTATTGCGCGGGATCTCGCGGGCCAGCAGCTCGAGTTCCAGTTCGTCACGTTCTGGATCGACGCGCACGTCGAGCTGCATCTCGCCGCCGTACAGATGCGCCTGGATGTCATCACCTCCGCCGACGATCAGGCCATCGAGCCGGTCCGGTCGTGGCCGCGACGGCGATAGCCTGAGCGGTTTGCCTCCATGGCGCCACACCGCGAACCAGTCGAAGCACCAGGCCAGCAGGCTCTTGTGGTCGGAGGTGGAAATACCGATCACCGGGCGTTCAGCCATCCTTGGAGTCTCCCTTGAGCTTGTGCTTTATCTTTTGCCACAGCGAGCTGTCGAGGTGACGGGCTCGATACTCCGCCATACGCTCATGCAAGGTCTCGGGCGCGCAGGCCAGGCGTTCTACCTCGAGCCAGCGGTTCCATTCGGTCACCGCGCCCCAGTCGGCTTCGGAAAGCTGAGCGTTGGGCAGACGGTAGTGAAAGGTGGGTCGCGGCTGGACAAGTTCCTTGCGAAACAGCTCGTGGGGATGGTCGGGCCTCAGGTGGGCGAACAACGGCAGCATGTCCAGATCGCGGTTGCGAGTGTCGTTGTCGGCCAGATAGTCATCGATCAACTGGTCGATATCGGGAGCATAGTCCTCGTCGAACAGCTTGAGGCAGTAGCGTTTGTGGAAGGGATTGGCGTGGGGCAGCACCTCCCGGGTGATATCGACCCGGATCTGTTCGCGCAGCCAGTCGGCGGTCAGCAGGTAGGCGCGCAGATAGCGCAGGATGTCCTCGGCCTCGAGACTCGGGAGCTCCGGATTCAGATGCAGACCGAAACCGTACATCAGGCTGGCCTCGGTGCCCTTGGCGCCGTGCTCGCGCAGTCCGTCGAACAGCGCGTCGAGCTTGTCGAGCTCATCCCAGGGGACCGGGGGGCAGACGATCTCCGTCGGCACCAGTCCGGTGACCATGTCACCAAGCAGCTCGCGAGAGCGACGGTCGAGGTCGCGGCGCATGCGATCCCAGTCGTCGCCGGGTGTCTTGGCCGCGTCCTCGGGTGATTCGGGGTGGACGTACTGAGAGTCCAGTTCGATCTTGAAGTCGCCCCACTGGGTGTCGCTGACCTTCATCCGGTGGGCGCTCTGGACCTCGATACGACCGTCGAACAGGGACTGGACCATCTCTGCGGTGGCCATGGGGTCCAGGCCGGCGAACTCGATTTCCACTCCCACCTTGCGGATGTCTCCGTCGGCGGTGGTGGGCTCGGGTGGCGCTTGAGCTTTCATGGCGGCATCCTGATAAGGCATTAGTGGGACGTTACTTCGCAGACTACCATAGGCGGTCACTTTTCATCGGCGGCGGCGCCGAGTCCTCACCGGCAGGGAGCACGAATGTTGCTGCATAGAAGTAAAATAGTTCACATATTTCAATGGTTTGTGCTTCTCTTTCTAATTGGGTCATGTATTTTGCCCGTTCAGGCGTCGGCCCAGGGCCTGGCGCTGGAGGCCCTGGCCGGGGGCGGTGAACAGGCCCCCCAGGAAGCTTCCTCCGAAGAGCTGCAGCGATCCCTGGATACCCTGATCCAGACGCTGGAAAGCGACCAGAGCCGTCAGGAGTTGCTCGATAGCCTCAGGTCACTGCGCGACGCGGGCCAGGCCGCAGCGGAAACCGGCACCGGTTCCCAGGGACTGCTGGGGGCGCTTGCCGACACCTTCACCGAGCTTGGCGAGCAGGCCGAAGGGGCCGGGTCGCCCATGGCCCAGTGGCGCGCCAAGCTGGCGGAGGGCTGGCGCGATATCAATGGCCTGATCGCCGACACCAGCCATAGCGAGCTGGCCCAGTTCGCCGTGGAGTTCAGCATCCTGCTGACGATCTGGGGTGGCATGGTGATCATCCTGGTGGCGCTGGGGCGTCTGATCGGGTCCCGCCGGGGCTGGCCGATGGACCTGCCGAGAGAGCCCAAGGCGTGGCTGCTGGCGGCTCACTTTCTGCGCCGCATGCTGCCCTGGGCGCTGGCCTTTCTGGCGGTGCTGGGGGTGTCACAGCTGGTGCCCGGCAGCGCCGGGCGCACTGTCGTATCGGTGATCGCCTACGCCGCACTGTGCGGGCGCATCCTGTCGGTGGTGGTCGAGATCGTCATCTCGGTGTTCACCCGCGGGCATCGCTATACCGCGGTCAAGCTGCTGCAGCAGCGGGCTCTGCGTCCGCTGTTCGTCATCGGCGCACTGATCGCCCTCGGCGACGCCTTCAAGACCGAACGTCTGGTGGACCTGCTGGGGGTCGACCTGTCCTCGCTAGCCTCGGTGCTGGCCAATATCCTGGCCGCGGTGCTGACCTTCCGCTTCATCGTTCGCTTCAAGCGGCCGATCAAGCATCTGATTCGCAACCGCACCTATGCCATCCGCAGCGATTGCTCGAGTCCTACCGAGGTCACCCGGGTGATCGGTCGGCTGTGGCATATTCCCGCTCTGCTGCTGGTGGGGGCCTCGCTGGTGGCGATCTTCGTCACCGGAGGCGATGTCGGTACCGCACTGGCCCGTTCGATCATCAATGCCGCCCTGCTGGTGCTGACGCTGGTGGTCACCGCGCTGCTGCGCCGCCAGAACGAACGTCATGACCACAGCCGGGGTCGCCACCGCCACCACAGCGAGTATCGCCGCAGGCTCGAACGTTTCGCCTATACCCTGGGGCATGTGCTTGCCTGGCTGGTGTTCGCCGAGCTGTCGCTGCAGGTGTGGGGCGGCTCGCTGGTGGGCATCGGCCGCGAAGGGGTGGCCAGCGTGCGCATCGGCCAGGCGATCCTGGCGATCGCCTTTACCGTATTGCTGGCCTGGCTGGTGTGGATCTTCGCCGATACCGCCATCCAGCGGGCGCTGACCTCTTCGGCGCGCTCGCGGGGGCGCCGGGTCAACCAGGCACGGGCCCAGACCATCACCCCGATGATTCGCAACGTGATCTTCGCAGCCATCGTGATCATCGCCTCCATCGTCGGCCTGGCCAATCTGGGGGTCAACGTGACGCCGCTGCTGGCCGGTGCCGGGGTGATCGGTCTGGCCATCGGCTTCGGCGCCCAGACCCTGGTGCAGGACCTGATCACCGGCATCTTCATCCTGATCGAGGACTCCCTGGCGGTGGACGACTTCGTCGAGATCAACGGCCACATGGGCACGGTGGAAGGGTTGACGCTCAGGACCGTACGCCTGCGTGACCTGGACGGCATCGTGCATATCCTGACCTTCTCGCGTATCGACTCCATCCATAACATGTCGCGGCAGTTCGGCGTGGCGCTGATGAAGATCCGCATTCCCTTCGACATGAAGATCGACGACGCCACCACCCTGATGCAGGAGACCGCCCGGGATCTGCGCCAGGATCCGATCATGCGCCACCACATCTGGTCACCGCTGGAAATGCAGGGTATCGATCGTTTCGAGGATGGCTGCGCAATCCTGCGGATGCGCTTTCGCACCTCGCCGGAAATGCAGTGGGACGTGGCCCGTGCCTTCAACATGCTGCTCAAGCAGCGCATGGAGGAGATGGGCGTCGAACTGGGCGCGCCGCGCCTCAGCGTCAGCATGGAAGGCCGTGGCGGCGGGCGTCTCGATGGTACCACCAGCGAGGGCGAGGCCGACCACCAGGGGCGCGATGCCAGCGGGCGCGCCCGGGGCCAGGCCGGGGTGGCAGACCCCCATCATCAAACCAGTGCTACCGGCGCCTCGCCCGACCCGGGAACCTGATGGCGTTGTGCTGTACCCCGCATACATTGCACTGAGGTGAGAAAAGTCGGGAAAGGCTGTCAGGAACTCGCGAGTGGCGACACCAAGTCAGCAAGTCGGGCGGCGGCAAGGTCTGGTACCAAGGCTCAGCGCCAAGGTTGAACCTCCGGAACGCGCCGTCGCCTGCACCAACTGTTTCGGGTGTCGTCGACTCTTGAAGGGAGTGACGTCACCGACCATATCGTCAACGAGCGGTATCACCCACGAGGGAGTCGTCACCATGACCGTTGCCAAGGATCTCGCGCTTTACCATTTCGCCCACTGCCCGTTCTGCGCCTTTGTGCGCCGTGAACTCGACAAGCTCGGCGTCGAGGTGGATATCCGCGACGCGGGCGCCAACCCGGCGCACCGCAAGGCACTGAAGGAAGGCGGCGGCAAGATTCAGGTGCCGTGTCTGCTGATCACCAATGAAGACGGCAGCGAGACCTGGATGTACGAATCCATGGACATCGTCGCCTACCTGAAGAAGCGCTTCAGCAAGGGAAAGGTAGCCTGAAGCAAAGTGTCTGACGTCGTGGGACTCATGAACCCAAAGCGGCCTGAAGCAAGCGCGGCCACCACTTGGGACAAACGAGCCTTCGCATCGCGTGGCGTCACCGCCAGTCTCGCCACGCGAAAGACACTACAGCACGTCTGATGGAACCGACCTCAGGCAAGTCCAGCAAGCCTTGTGGGCCACCAGTGGTGGCCTTTTTTGCGTCCGGCTGGCTGCGGCACCTGCAGTCAACTGGCTCAGTTTTCCTTTGTCACATCGTCGGGGGGCGAGTCATCGGCGGGTGACACCAGGTGGATGATATTGCAGGGGCTGGTGATCCAGAACGAGTTGAATGCTTCCGGCAGGCGCTCGATCTCGTCGCAGCGCTGACAGCCACGCTGTTCGAGGTAGCTCGAGGCGGCCTGGATGTCGCTGGCCAGGATCTGGAGCCAGATTTCTGCCTGGCTCAAGTGCGGTTCGCGATCCAGCCACAGCACCTTGTCGCCGAAGGCAAAGCGCGGCGTCTCCCGGTCACCGGGTGGCGTCAATTCCTCGAGCTTCAGGATCTCGCGGTAGAAGGCAACGGTCGCCTCGTACTCGTGGGCCGGAATCTTCATGGCGATATTGTCGCCGGGAGAGAAGTCTGTGGTCATGGACCGTTACCTTGTTGTTTGAATTGAGGCGGGTACTTGGACGCAGGAGCTTGCGCCTTGATGGCCGCCACCCCGAGGACGTGCACAAGGTGATGCAGCGCGAGTGCCCCTCGTCCTGCCTCGCGGCCAAAGCGAACGTCACGTCTCGAGCGATTGTGGTGAGCCGGGCGGGGTCGCGCTGAACAGTATTGAGCATAGGCCGAATTGGCTCGGGCCGGTGCTGCCCGCTGGCGGTGACGCGTTCCGCTGTGTGGTGGCGAGTCGGCGAAAGTGCACCCTTGCCGAGTTTGGGTCATATTGATGTTGGTAAAACTTCGATCTGATGTATGCTGAAGCGTACAGGTGGGAATGTTGCTGGCGCCGTGCCAGCGAGTGAGCGCCGGGAGACCGCGATGGAGCTTCTCGAAAAGGACCGTGCAGCGGGTGGCGGAGTGATGGCGCAGATCGACCTGCCCCGCGAGGTGTACACCGATTCAGCCGCTTTTATCAGAACCGTCAGGCAAGGGCTGCCGGGAAGCGTGCTCAAACAGGCGATCGATGCACTGTCGGCCGACCGCGATCTCTTTGTACGACTGCTGGAGACGGACTCCGGCAATCTGCATCGCTTCTACAAGCGCAAGGCGCTGGGGCGTGCGCAAAGCGAAGAAGTGCTCGACACGCTGAAGTTGTTTGTCGAGGTAGGTGAGGTGTTCGCTGACGAAGCGGTCGGTCATCAATGGCTGCACGCCGAGGTACCCGCACTCGCCGGCTCGCGCCCGATCGAACTCCTGGATACCTTTGCTGGCCGTGAACTGGTACGACAGGTGCTGCGCAAGATCAGTCACGGCGACTTCAGTTGATGAGGCTGTACCGTATCGCCCCTGAGCGTTTTCTGACCAACCTGTCCGGGCGCGGTGCCAGCTATCACGATGGGGCGCGCTGGAATGACCCCGGCCATCCGGTGCTGTATTTCGGTACCAGTGCCTCCGTCGCCATGCTGGAAATGGGTAACTATATTCCAGACCCGCGATTGGTCCCGAAGGATTTTCGCCTGGGCATCTATGATGTCCAGAGCAGCGCCGTCGAGAAGGTCGGAGTCGATGAATTGCCTGATGGCTGGGACCTGTTTCCCCCTCCTGAACACACGCGGCGACTCGGTACCGCGTTCCTGTCGGCGGCCCGCAACTTGATACTGCTGGTGCCAAGTACCGCTGCTGCAGGTATTGATCAGGTGGCGGTGGTGAATCCGCTGCACCCGGACATGGACAAAGTCTCGCTCATCGACATCCGGGCACGGATCTACAATCCGAGATTGTTTCAGGGCATCCAGTAGCGCTCCGGTTGCCGAGTCAGTTCGTTTGGCGCTCAGGCAGATCTGCCAGGCAAATCGAGCCGATTCGGCAGCGCCAGAGCGGACAACTCCGAGGAAGTGAATTCGCTCGCCTAGCTGACGAAAGCGGAGTCCTTGCCCAGGTTTTCTGGCCCGAAGGAGTCCGGCAGCAACTCGTCCATGGTGTAGCGCTTGAGCAGTTGGCCGTCCGCGTCCACCACCCGGATCAGGGTGTCGGGGGAGGAGAACTCGCGCAGGCGCTGACGGCAGTCACCGCAGGGCGTGCACAGGTGCTCGCCGGGACCGATGACGTAGACCTCCTTCAGCCGGGTCTCGCCGCTGGTGACCATGGCGGCGATGGCCGAGGCCTCGGCGCACAGCCCCTTGTAGTGGGCGACCTCGACGTTGGCGCCGACATAGCGGGCTCCCGAGTCACTGATCAGCAGGGCGCCCACCGGGTGGCTGGAGTAGGGCACGTAGGCGCGGCCGCGTACCTCGATCAGCGCCTTGACGATATCGGCGTCGACGGTCTCTGGCGTCCTTGGATCGCTCATCGGGTGGTCTCCTGGCGGCTGGTTTGCTGGCGGTCGTCCTCGAGCACGGCCTCGAGGGCGATGGTCATCATCTCGTCGAAGCTGGTGGCGCGCTCGTCGCTGGAGAGGCTGTCGCCGTTGACGATATGGTCCGATACCGTGCAGATGGTCAGTGCGCGGGCGCCGAATTCGGCGGCGACGCCGTAGAGCCCGGCGGCCTCCATCTCGACGCCGACGATGTCGAACTTGCGCAGGCAGTCGATCAGCGCCGGGTCCGGGTGATAGAACAGGTCGGCGGAGAAGATGTTGCCGACCTTGACCGGGGTGCCCTGGGCGCCGGCGGCGTCCACGGCGGCGCGGGTCAGGTCGAAATCGGCGATGGCGGCGAAGTCGAGGCCGCGAAAGCGCGAGCGGTTGACGCCGGAGTCGGTGCTGCCGCCGAGGCCGATGATCAGGTCACGCACCTTGACGTCGTCGCGCACGGCGCCGCAGGAACCGACGCGGATCAGCCGTCTGGCGCCGAATTCGGTGATCAGTTCCTTGGCGTAGATCGATACCGAGGGGATGCCCATGCCGTGGCCCATGACCGAGATCTCGCGTCCCTTGTAGCGACCGGTGTAGCCGTACATGTTGCGCACCTCGTTGACCAGTCGCGCATCCTCGAGAAAGGTCTCGGCGATGTATCTGGCGCGCAGGGGATCGCCGGGCATCAGCACGGTGTCGGCGAAATCACCACGTTCGGCCTTGATGTGGGGGGTAGCCATCTAAGCTCCTCGTCTATCCAATGCTCGTTTGCGCTCGATAAAGCTTTCACCGTCGGCCATGGGGGCAAGACCGAAATAGCTCGCCAGGCTCTGGCCGATGTCGGCGAAGCTCTGCCGACGCCCCAGCGATCCGGCCGTAAGCCCGGCGCCACTGGCCAGTACCGGGATGAACTCGCGGGTGTGGTCGCTGCCTTGCCAGGTGGGGTCGCAGCCGTGGTCGGCGGTGATCACCAGCAGATCGTCGTCGGTCAGCCGTTCGAGCAGCGCCGGCAGCTGTTGGTCGAAGGCTTCCAGCGCCGCCGCATAGCCGGACACGTCGCGGCGATGGCCGTAGACCATGTCGAAGTCGACGAAGTTGGTCATGATCAGGCGCTGGGTGTCGCTCGCCACCGGTTCATCCATGGCCGCCAGGGTCGTTTCCATCAAAGCGTCATGGCCCGACGCCTTGATCAGACGACTGATGCCGCAGTGGGCATAGATGTCGGCGATCTTGCCGATCGCCACGACCTCGCCGCCGGCGTCGTGAAGCTTCGACAGCACCGTGGGCGAGGGCGGCTCGACGCTATAGTCGCGACGATTGCCGGTGCGCTGGAAGCTCGCGGCGTCGTCACCGACGAAGGGGCGCGCGATCACCCGACCGATATTGTAGGGCTCGAGCAGCCGCCGGGCGGTCTCGCACAATGACAGCAGGCGCTCAAGGCCGAAGCTGTCCTCATGGGCGGCGATCTGGAAGACGCTGTCGGCGGAGGTGTAGACGATGGGCTTGCCGCTGGCGCAGTGTTCTTCACCCAGACGGGCGATGATCTCGGTGCCTGAGGCGTGGCAGTTGCCCAGCACACCGGGTAGTGCCGCCTCCTCGATCAATGCCTTGAGCAGTTGCGGCGGAAAGCTCTGCTCCCTGTCCTCGAAGTACCCCCAGTCGAAGCGCACCGGGACCCCGGCGATTTCCCAGTGCCCGGACGGGGTGTCCTTGCCCGAGGACACCTCCATGGCGTGTGCGTAGGCGCCGTCGACCTCGCCCAGCTGGATGCCTGCGGCGCTGGCGCCGGTGGCCTCGCGGTGGGCGTGATAGAGCCCCAGGCGGGCCAGGTTGGGAAGTTGCAGCGGGCCGCGGCGGCCACGGTCATCGGCCTGCCCGCGGGCACAGGCCTCGGCGATATGGCCCAGGGTATCGGCGCCGGCGTCGCCGAAGCGCTCGGCGTCGGGGGCAGCACCGATGCCGAAGGAATCCATTACCAGCACGATCGCGCGGCTCATGGTGTCTCTCCCGTTATCGAAGGATCGCACAAGGTCTCGTGCACCAGTGGCGGGGGCGTGCCCTCGTCGCCGAGGGTGAAGGCCTCACGTACCCGCGCCGCGAGTCTGTCGGCGTCCGCCTGGCTGGCGGCGTGAATGCGCGCCAGCGGGGTGTGACGGTCGACCGTCTGGCCGATGGCGGCGATGGCGTCCAGGCCGACACGATGGTCGATGGCGTCGCCGGCACGGCGGCGCCCGCCGCCCAGCTCGACCACCGCCATGCCCAGCGCCTTGACGTCCTGACGTGCCACCCGTCCCGGATGCTCGGCCAGGACGTCCTGGATCACCGGGGCCGGGGCGGGCAGGGCGCCTGCGTTTTCCAGCAGGTTGGTCGGTCCGCCGAGGCCTGCCACCATGCGCTCAAAGCGCTCGGCCACGTCGCCGCTGGCCAGGCGTGCCTCGAGCAGGCGTTCGGCGTCTTCCCTGGTCGCCGCCAGTCGGCCGGCCAGCAGTGCTTCCACCGCCAGCCGACGGGTCAGCGTCAGCAGCCGCGAATCGCGCCGCTCACCGCGCATGATCGCCAGGCACTCGCGTACCTCGATGGCGTTGCCGGCGCTTTCGGCCAGGGTCTGGTTCATGTCGCTGAGCACCGCCGTGGTCGGGGTGCCGGCACGTCGGGCGACGTCGGCGATGGTGGCAGCCAGGGTCCGGGTCTCGTCGTCGTTCGCCATGAAGGCGCCGTTGCCGATCTTGACGTCCATGACCAGAGCATCGAGGTTTTCGGCGAGCTTCTTGCCGAGGATCGAGGCAACGATCAGCGGCAACGAGGCAACGGTGGCGGTGACGTCGCGCACCGCGTAGAGGCGCTTGTCCGCCGGCGCCAGATCGCCGCTCTGTCCGACGATGGCCACACCGACGTCCTTGAGCAGGCGCTCGAAGGTGGTGCGCCGAGGAGTGACGTCATAGCCGGCGATGGCCTCGAGCTTGTCCAGGGTGCCGCCGGTGTGGCCCAGACCACGACCGGAGATCATCGGCACGTGGGCTCCGCAGGCGGCGAGCCAGGGTCCGAGGATCAGCGATACCGGGTCGCCCACGCCGCCGGTGGAATGCTTGTCGAGGATAGGCCCCGGCAGGTCCAGCTGTCGGTAGTCCAGCACGCTGCCGGAGTCCCGGGTCGCCTCGGTCAGCGCCACCGTCTCATCCAGCGTCATGCCGTTGAGATAGGTGGCCATGGCGAAGGCGCCGATCTGCTCCTGACCGGCGCTGTCATCGGCGATGGCCATCACGAATTGGCGGATGGCCTCACTGGACAGCGCCTGGCCGTCACGCTTGGCGGCAAGAATATCCTGCAACAGCATCAGTAGCCTCCGGACCGGCCCCCGCCGTCGACACCGACACCGGCGGTCATCAGCAGGTTGTCGAGCAGGCCCGAGGCGCCGAAACGGAAGGTCTCGGGACGGGCCCAGTTGGCACCCATGATCTCGGCGGCAAGCTCCAGATAGACGGCGGCGTCCTCGACGCTGCGAACGCCCCCGGCGGCCTTGAAGCCGACCGGGCGGTCCGCGTCACGGATGACTTCCAGCATCACTCGGGCGGCCTCGGGCGTCGCGTTGACGGCGACCTTGCCGGTGGAGGTCTTGAGGAAGTCGGCACCACCGGCGATGGCCTGCTCGCTGGCCCGGCGGATCAACTCGGCGTCCTTCAACTCGCCGGTTTCCAGGATCACCTTGAGGGTGCGGCCGCTGGCGGCGGCCTTGCACATCTCGACCAGCTCCTGGCCGATCTGATCATCGCCATTCATGAAGGCGCGGTAGGGGAAGACCACGTCCACTTCGTCGGCACCGGAGGCCACCGCTTCGCGGGTAGCGCGGGCGGCTGCCATGACATCGTCTTCGCCGTGGGGGAAGTTGGTCACGGTGGCGATCTTGACCTGGCCGCTGAGGTTGTGGGCGGTGAGGGCGCGCCGCGCCGGCACCACGAACTGCGGATAGATGCACACCGCCGCGGTGTGGCCCAGCGGCGTCTTGGCCCGCTGGCACAGGGCCTCGACGACATGGTCGGTATCGTCATCGTTGAGGCTGGTCAGATCCATCAAGGACAGTGCCTGGCGAGCGATCACGGAGGGGTTGGTCGACTTGGGGGACATGGGAGGCTCCTGGAGTGGGACAGGCCGCCGCCTCGGGCGGCCGAAGATGTGAGGGCGGGCGCTGGATCCGCGACGTGGGATCAGGCGCCCAGGGTCATGAAGAAGCCGGCGATGCAGGCCGACATCAGGTTGGACAGGGTGCCGGCCAGTACCGCCTTGAGGCCATAGCGGGCGATGTCGTGGCGACGGCTCGGGGCAATGCTGCCGAGCCCGCCGAGCAGGATGGCGATGGAGGACAGGTTGGCAAAGCCGCACAGCGCGAAGGACAGCACCGCGGCGGTGTGGTCGCTCATCACCTCGCCGGTGGCGGCCACGAGCTGCTCGCCGTCGATATAGGGGGCCAGGTTGATGAAGGCGACGAACTCGTTGACCACCAGCTTCTGGCCGATGAAGGACCCGGCCAGGGTCGCCTCTTCCCAGGGAATGCCGAGCAGGAAGGCCAGCGGCGAGAACACCCAGCCCAGGATCAGCTCGAGGCTGAGATCCTCGAATCCGACCCAACCACCGACGCCACCGAGGATACCGTTGAGCAGGGCGATCAAGCCGATGAAGGCCAGCAGCATGGCGCCCACGTTGGCCGCCAGTTTGAGGCCGGACGAGGCGCCACCGGCGGCAGCGTCAAGCACGTTGGCCGGCTTGTCCTCGTCCTCGATGACCTCGGAGACGCGGTCGGCCTTGTCCGCCTCGGGATCGGTCTCCGGCATGATCAGCTTGGCGAACAGCAGGCCGCCGGGGGCCGCCATGAAGGAGGCGGCCACCAGGTATTCCATGGGGATGCCGAGTGCGGCGTAGCCGGCAAGCACCGAGCCCGCCACCGAGGCAAGGCCACCGCACATCACCGCAAATAGCTGGGAGGCGGTCATGCGGGCGATAAAGGGCCGCACGACCAGCGGCGCCTCGGTCTGGCCGACGAAGATATTGGCGGTGGCGGACAGCGACTCGGTGCGTGAGGTGCCGAGCAGCTTCTGCAGCGCGCCGCCGAGCAGCCGCACGACCCATTGCATGATGCCCAGGTAGTAGAGCACCGCCGTCAGCGACGAGAAGAAGATGATGACCGGCAGCACCTTGACCGCGAACACGAAGCCGACGCTGTCGGCGTTGGCCAGGCCGCCGAACAGGAAATCGATGCCGTCGTTGGCGTAGAGCACCACCTGGCTGACGGCGTCCGATACGGTCTTCAGGACCTTCTGGCCAAAGGGCACGTAAAGGACGAAGGCCCCGAGACCAGCCTGGATCAGGAAGGCGCCCCCCACGGTTCTCAGGCGAATGGCACGGCGGTTGTAGGAGAACGCGACGGCGATGGCGATCAGGGTGGCCATGCCGACCAGGCTCATCAGGAGTGTCATAGGTTCCTTCGCCTCATCAAAATATGAACGTTGAAGAATAGATCATCGCACTTCGGGCCTGGTCTGGCGTCCCGCATCGCGTTGATAGCGGGCAATTGCCTCGAACGGGGCGGAAATCTCTTGTGCCGAATGGGGTATCAGAACAGGAATTATAGAGGTGATGGGGCATGGCGGCGGCTCGTGTCGAGTGATTGTTGTCGAGCGGAATTGGCCGGCACGGGCTGGGCCCATCCGTCAATGAGTGTATAGTAACACTTGATGTGAGAAAAATAACATTTGTGCAGTGGCGTTTTCTTACCTGCCCGGGCACTGGCTGAACCCGGTAGTTCAGGGCATGCTTATTGAAAAACGACGGCAGCAAGCCATGACCGTCGAGGCGCGGGGGAGAATCCATGAATCAGCGCAGTATTCAGCGACAGGAGCGCCTTTTGCAGGCGCTCGCCGGAGGCGGCAGCCTGAGGCTGGCGGACGCCGCCATCCTCTGCGGTGTGTCAGAGATGACCCTGAGGCGCGACGTGTCCACCAAGGACAGCCCTCTGATGCTGATGGGCGGGCATCTGGTTCGCCGCGACGACCCCCACTTCACGCCAGTCTACGACCTGGAAACTCAACAGGATCGCGGCGCCGATATCAAGGCGCGTCTGTGTCGCCGCGCCAGTGGCTACGTGGAAGACGGCGATACCCTGTTTATCGATTGCGGCACCACCCTGGTGCCGATGATCGCAGAACTGGCCAGCCGACGAGACCTGACGGTGGTGACCTACGCCCTTAACGTGGCCAATGCGGTCAGCCATTTCGATGGCATCCGACTGATCCTGCTGGGCGGCGTCTATCAGGGCGTCTCCCAGTCCTTCGACGGCGATGACATCGCCCGCCAGGTCCGGGGACTCGGCATCAATCGCGCCTTTCTCTCCGCCGCCGGGGTGCATGCCGCACGGGGCCTGAGCTGCTTTCACTTTCATGAAGTGGCGCCCAAGCAGGCCGCCATCGAAACCGCCGCCCAGCGGATCCTGGTATTCGACGACAGCAAGTGGGGCGTGCTGCGTCCCGCCTTCTTTGGCGCCCTGATCGACGCCGATGTCATCATCACCCACGGCGAGGGTGCCGCAGGCCTGTCACGTACGCCGGAAGTGGCGTCTCGGCTGGTTCATCCCTGATTCCCCGGTTTCGGTTTCTTGCCCAGCGTGGATCCTTGACTTGTGGATCCTTGGCTTTTCAGTCTCTGACGGCCTTTCTCGATAGTGGTCCCCTGGGCGCACGGTTGCGCCTCTCGTTGTGGTCTGTCCCTTCTGCTCGAGCCTTCCCTTGGCCTCCTTGCTGATCTGGCCCTCGTCGCCGATTCGCTCTTTCATGACCAGGCCCTTGGTGAGCCGGTCCTTCTTTATCTGATCCTTCCTTATCTGATCCTTTTCTATCTGCACCTTCCTTATAGCCCTCTTCACGGTCTGGCCTTCTCGACATCGTCATCGTTTTCGTCCTGGCGTTGGGGTGATGGCGTTGGGGGAGATAACGTCAGGCGATAACTTCGGGCAGTAGCGTCAGGCAATAACGTCAGACGATAGCGCGGCGCGGCTTATCGTTCTTTTCCATCAGATCGCCTTTCCCATGGGATGGGGTCCGGCCTCGCTGATACGGTTCCTGGTGGTGCTTCCTGGGTGTGGTGTCGGGTCGCAGGGCAGGTTCTGCTAGCCCAGGCAATTGGCCATTTGTGCACTGTTGCGACGTCTTGGTGCGACAGATCAAGGAAAGGTGCGACACCCCTGCGGCAAATCGTCGCTTCTCAAGTCTGGTCGCTCTGTCGACAATACGCCCCGGTCGCATTCCATCTACTTCTTTTGTTCAGGTGACGACGTCTTGTCGTGGTACCGAGGCAGGGTAGGGGATGCGAAATTTTGCGGGTCTAGTCCGTGGTTCGGCACATTTCATGCAACTTTTGCCAAAGGTGCATGCAATGTTCCACCTCAGCGGCCCCTGCACATCGCGCGAGCCTGAGCTCGTAATCTCTGGTATTCCGCCTCCAAGCCCTGACGAGGTTGCTACATGAGAAGAAAGTCGTACCTGCGCGTGCTCAGCGTTGTGCTGATGCTGGCGCTGCCCCTGTTGCTGGCGGGCTGCGAATCGGCGCTGCTCGACCCCAAGGGGGAGATCGGCCGTGAGCAGCGTACCTTGATCCTCACCGCCTTCGGTCTGATGCAGATCGTGGTGGTGCCGGTCATCGTGCTCACCCTGTGGTTTGCCTGGCGCTATCGCCGTGGCAACACCGATGCCACCTATTCACCCGACTGGGCCCATTCGACCAAGATCGAGGCCATCGTCTGGTTCATTCCCTGCGTCATCATCGTCTTCCTGGCGCTGTTGACCTGGTACACCTCCCACAGTCTCGACCCGCACCGCAGTCTCGAGGCCAAGGAAGGGCAGAACGAGCCCATGGAGATCCAGGCCGTATCGCTGGACTGGAAGTGGCTGTTCATCTACCCGGAGCAGGGCATCGCCACGGTCAACGAACTGGCCTTCCCCGAGGACACTCCGGTGCGCTTCCGGGTGAGCTCCGGCTCGGTGATGAACGCCTTCTTCATTCCGCGCCTGGGTAGCCAGATCTACGCCATGGCCGGCATGGATAACGACGTTCACCTGATCGCCGAAGAGCAGGGCGTCTATCCGGGCCGCTCCACCAACTACAGCGGTGCAGGCTTCTCCGAGATGACCTTCGACGCCCACGTGGGTTCCGTCGAGGACTTCGAAGAGTGGGTGGAGAAGGTGCGTTCCTCGTCCGATACGCTGACCTTCCCCGAGGAGTACTACGATCTCGCCACGCCGAGCGAGGACAACGAGGTCCAGTACTTCTCCGAGATCACCCCGGCGCTCTATGAGCGCATCATCAAGAGCTTCCTGGCCGGCGGCAAGCATGCCGAGTTCGTCGAGACCTACGGCGGCGTGGTCCACGGGCACGGCGCAGGCGGCCATGGCGACGAGAGCGAGTCTCACGGCGAGTCCATGAGCGCAGAGGCAGCGGAGTAAATCATGTTTGGAAAACTGACGTTAGACTCGATTCCGATCCAGGAGCCCATCATCATGGTGGTGGCGATCGGTATCGCCCTGGGCGGGATCGCCGTGGTCGGCGGCCTGACCTACTTCAAGAAGTGGGGCTATCTGTGGCGCGAGTGGATCACCTCCGTCGACCACAAGAAGCTCGGTATCATGTACTTCCTGGTCGCGCTGGTGATGCTGATCCGTGGCTTCGCCGACGCCATCATGATGCGTACCCAGCTGGCCATGGCCTCGGCCGGGGCCGAGGGCTATCTACCGCCTCACCACTATGATCAGATCTTCACCGCCCACGGTGTGATCATGATCTTCTTCGTCGCCATGCCCATGGTCATCGGTCTGATGAACCTGGTGGTGCCGCTGCAGATCGGCGCGCGCGACGTGGCTTTCCCCTTCCTTAACAACTTGAGCTTCTGGCTGTTCGTTGCCGGTGTCATCCTGGTCAACGTCTCGCTGGTGGTCGGTGAGTTCGCCGCGACCGGCTGGCTGGCCTACGCGCCACTATCGGGGATAGAGTACAGTCCCAGCGTCGGGGTGGATTACTGGATATGGGCGTTGCAGATATCGGGGATCGGTACGACCCTGACCGGTATCAACTTCTTCGTCACCATCCTGAAGATGCGCACCAAGGGCATGACCCTGTTCCGTATGCCCATCTTCACCTGGACGTCGCTGTGCGCCAACGTGCTGATCATCGCGTCCTTCCCGATTCTGACCGCGACCATCGCGATGCTGACGCTGGATCGTTACCTGGGGACTCACTTCTTCACCAACGATTTTGGCGGCAACATGATGATGTACGTCAACCTCATCTGGGCCTGGGGCCATCCTGAGGTGTACATCCTTATCCTGCCGGCATTCGGGGTGTTCTCCGAGGTCATCGCGACCTTCGCTCGCAAGCGGCTGTTCGGCTACGGCACCATGGTGTGGGCGACCATCGCCATCACCTTCCTGTCGTTCATCGTCTGGCTGCACCACTTCTTCACCATGGGGGCCGGGGCCAACGTCAATGCCTTCTTCGGCATCATGACGATGATCATCGCCATCCCCACCGGGGTGAAGGTATTCAACTGGCTGTTCACCATGTACCGCGGTCGTCTGGAGTTCACCTCTCCGGTGCTGTGGACCATCGGCTTCATCATCACCTTTACCCTGGGTGGCATGACCGGTGTGATGCTGGCGGTACCGGCGGCCAACTTCGTGCTGCACAACAGCCTATTCGTCATCGCCCACTTCCACAACGTCATCATCGGCGGCGTGGTGTTCGGCATGCTGGCGGGTCTGACCTACTGGTTCCCGAAGGCCTTCGGCTTCACCCTCGACGAGAAGTGGGGCAAGCGCTCCTTCTGGTTCTGGCTGACCGGCTTCTACGTGGCCTTCATGCCGCTGTACGTGCTCAGCTTCTTCGGTGCGGTGCGTCGCATGCAGTCCTATGACAACGGCGCCTGGCAGCCGTGGATGATCATCGCCTGGATCGGTGCCGTGCTGATTCTGTGTGGTATCGCCTGCACCGTGATCCAGTTCTACGTCAGTATCCGTGATCGTAAGAAGAACCAGGACGTCACCGGCGATCCCTGGGATGCGCGTACCCTAGAGTGGGCGACCTCGTCTCCCGCACCGTTCTACAACTTCGCGCATCTGCCCGAGATCAAGGACATCGACGACTTCTGGAACCAGAAGCAGGCCAACGGCGGCAAGGCCGGCGTGTCCAAGGGACCGTACAAGGACATTCACATGCCCAAGTACACCTGGGAAGGTCCGGTGATCGGTCTGATCTCCGCGGTCTTCGGCTTCGCCCTGGTGTGGCATATCTGGTGGCTTGCCATCGTGACCGCACTGGGCATGTTTGCCACCTTCATCGCGCGTATCTTCAACGATGACGTCGACTACTACGTGCCGGCCGCGGAAGTCGAGCGTATCGAGCGCGAACACCAGAACCGTGTGGAGATGCAGGCATAACCATGGCAACCGACACCCTCAACCAGCAAGGTCATGCCCACGGGCATGACCATGATCACGACCACGACCATCATGATGCCGCGGGCACCAAGGTCTTCGGTTTCTGGGTCTATCTGATGAGCGACCTGGTGATCTTCGGGTCACTGTTCGCCACCTACGCCGTGCTCCTTCGGGGCACGGCCGATGGTCCGACCCCGGGCGAGATCTTCCAGCTCCCGTTCATCCTGGTCGAGACCTTCCTGCTGCTGTTCTCGAGTTTCACCTACGGCATGGCGGTGCTCGCCATGAACGCCAATCAGGCATCCAAGGTGATGAAGTGGCTCGGGATCACCTTCCTGCTGGGCGCGGCCTTCGTGGCGCTGGAACTCTATGAGTTCCATCACCTGATCCATGAGGGCTTTGGTCCGGATCGTTCAGGCTTCCTGTCGGCCTTCTTCCTGCTGGTCGGTACCCACGGTCTGCACGTGACCGCCGGTCTGATCTGGATCCTGGTGATGATGATCCAGGTGAAGCAGCGTGGTCTCGACGATGTGGTGCGTCCGCGCATCATGTGTCTGAGCCTGTTCTGGCACTTCCTGGACATCGTCTGGATCTGCGTCTTCTCCTTCGTCTACCTGATGGGAGCCCTGTGATATGAGCGGACACGCCAACGACCATCACAGCCATGGCAGCGTCAAGTCCTATGTGATCGGCCTGATCCTGTCCATCGTGCTGACCGTCATTCCCTTCGGGGCGGTGATGACCGGCGCCTTCGACACTTTCGCGACGGTGATCGTGATCGTCGGTACCGCGGTGGCTCAGGTGCTGGTGCAGCTCGTGCTGTTCATGCACATGAACACCAAGGCCGATGAAGGCTGGAACTTCATGTCCTTCGTCTTCACCGTGGCGATCCTGGTTCTGGTCATCGGAGGTTCCCTATGGATCATGTACCACCTGCATCACAACATGATGATCGGCTGACGCCGACTCGCATGATGTTCAGGGACACTCTCAGGGACTACCTCACCATCACCAAGCCGGGCATCATCGGCGGCAACGTGATCTCTGTTCTGGGCGGCTACTTCCTGGCCGCCCAGGGCCAGTTCGATGCCATGGTGTTCCTGTCGGCGCTGTTGGGTCTGGCCCTGGTAATCGCCTCGGGCTGCGCCTACAACAACGTCATCGACAAGGACATCGATGCCTTGATGGAGCGCACCCGCAACCGCCCGCTGGTGCAGGGGCGGGTCAGCGAAGCGGCGACACTTCGGTTTGCCACCCTGCTGGGCATCGCCGGCTTCGGTCTGCTGGCGCTGGGGACCAATGCGTTGACGGTGGGTCTGGCGGCCTTCGGCTTCGTCATCTATGTGGGGGCCTACAGCCTCTACATGAAGCGCAATTCCGAGTTCGGCACTCTGGTCGGCAGCCTCTCCGGGGCAGTGCCGCCGGTGGTGGGCTATTGCGCGGTGACCGGCAGCTTCGATAC
The DNA here is from genome assembly GCF_019801245.1 of Halomonas sp. DP1Y21-3. Classification (NCBI taxonomy): domain Bacteria; kingdom Pseudomonadati; phylum Pseudomonadota; class Gammaproteobacteria; order Oceanospirillales; family Halomonadaceae; genus Halomonas; species Halomonas sp. DP1Y21-3. The sequence continues at coordinate 249,832 of NZ_JAHVJM010000001.1, read as the reverse complement.
CGGCGCCTTGACCCTGCTGGTGATCTTCAGCCTGTGGCAGATGCCGCACTCCTACGCGATCGCGATCTTTCGCATGGAAGATTACCGCGCCGCCAACATTCCGGTGCTGCCGGTGGTTCGCGGTATCGGTACGGCCAAGCACCATATCCTGGGCTATATCCTGGCCTTTATCGGTGCGACGCTGTCGCTGAGTCTGGCCGGTTACGCTGGACCCGGTTACTTCATCGTTGCCCTGGTGCTGGGCGTCTACTGGCTGTATATCGCGGCCAAGGGCTACCGTACGGACGACAACGTGCGTTGGGCGCGACAGGTATTCGGCATCTCGATCCTCACCATCACGGCGCTGAGCCTGATGATGTCACTGGACGCGACGCTGATGCCAAGCACGCCGATGTGGACCTCCATGTCCTGATCGGGTGGCGCTGAAACCGAAACCCCGCATCTTCACCGATGCGGGGTTTTTTTTGTGTTTATCAGTCGTATGGGTGAAGCGTGACTAGAGGTCAAGTGTTGTACAGGACTTGTATAGTATGTACGGTAACGTTGGTAGCGAAGCGAAAAATCGCTTCTATACTGCAAGTTAAGGACAACGGAGTCGCGGGCGCCGAGTGCCGGTCTCGGGACTTACTTCAGCGGTAGCAGGAGGGAGTCAGTATGCTGACACACGTCTGGGGATTGATGGCCCACCCGAATCGCGAATGGAAGCAGATCAAGCAGGAAAGGGAGACGATAACGCACCTGTACGCGCATCACGTGTTGTTGCTGGCCGCCATACCGGTGATCTGTTCGTACATCGGTACCACCCAGGTCGGCTGGAGTCTCGGCGGCGGCACGACCATCAAGCTCAGTTATCTAGACGCCCTGGGGGCGGGGATCGCCTTCTATCTGGTGATCCTGGCGGCGGTCTACATCGTCGGCAAGACCATCCGCTACTCGGCCAAACGCTTTCCCAAGACACCCAGCCAGAGCCAGTGCATCATCTTTGCCGGCTATGTGGCGACCCCGATGTTCCTGAGCGGCATCGTGGCGATCTACCCGATCATCTGGCTGTGCCTGCTGGCCGGCGTTATCGGCCTCTGTTACACCGCCTACCTGCTGTATCTGGGCATTCCCTCCTTCCTCGATATCAGCGAAAAGGAAGGCTTCGTCGTCTCCAGCACCACCCTTGCGGTGGGGGTACTGGTGCTCGAAGGACTGCTCGGCATGACCGTCCTGCTGTGGGGCTACGGCGAGCGCATCATTCTGTCGCTGCTGGGGTGATTAGAGGGTGACTAGAGGTCGGCTAAAGAGTGACAAGTCGACGGGGATGACCCGAGAGCAGTGAAACTCGAGACGTGAAAGACCGGACCGTTCAGACCGACAATACGGGTAAGACAAAAGGGGCGACGCTGATGCGTCGCCCCTCTTTCTATCTGGGCTTTTCTGTGCGGCCCGATCTGGTGGGTATCGGCCCGTCTATCCCTTGATACTGTCCAGCGCCTTGCGCAGGTGGTCGATGCTGCGCTCGGGCTGATGCAGCTTGTCCAGGCCGAACAGGCCAATGCGGAAGGTCTGGAAATCGTCGCCTTCATCGCACATCAGCGGGACCCCGGCGGCGACCTGGACGCCGGCCGCGGCGAACTTGCCGACCAGCCCCGGGTCGTTGTGGTAGCAGACCACCACACCGGGCGCCTCGTAACCCTCGGCGGCGACGCTCTTGAAGCCGTACTCGGCCAGCAGGCTACGCACTCCCTGACCCAGGGCCCACTGTTCCTGTTTCACCTTGTCGAAGCCGTAGGCGTCGGTCTCGCGCATGATCTCGCGTAGCTCGCGCAGGCTGTCGGTGGGCATGGTCGCGTGGTAAGCGTGGCCGCCATTCTCGTAGGCCTCCATGATCTCGAGCCACTTCTTGAGATCGGCGGCGAAGCTGGTGCTGGTGGTTTCCTTGATGATCTCTCGCGCCTGGGCCGAGAGCATCACCATGGCGCAGCAGGGGGAGCCGCTCCAGCCCTTCTGGGGGGCGCTGATCAGCAGGTCGACGCCAGTATCCTGCATGTCCACCCAGACGGTGCCCGAGGCGATGCAGTCCAGCACCATCAGGCCGCCGTGGGCGTGCACCGCATCGGATACGCGACGGATGTAGTCGTCCGGCAGAATCATCCCGGACGAGGTTTCCACGTGGGGGGCGAAGACGATGTCCGGCTGCAGTCGCTCGATGGCCTGCTCGACCTCCTCGATGGGGGGCGGGGCGAACGCTGAGGTCGGATCGCTGTCCTGCTGACGTCGGGCCTTCTCCACGCACAGTTCGGCCGGGATCTTGCCCATCTCGAGGATCTGGTGCCAGCGGTAGCTGAACCAGCCATTGCGGATGACCAGGGCGCTGCGGTTCTGGGCGAACTGGCGGGCTACCGCCTCCATGCCGAAGGTGCCGCTCCCGGGCACGATGACCGCGCTGTGGGCGTTGTACACCTGCTTCAAGGTGGTGGAGATGTCGCGCATTACGCCTTGAAAGCTCTGCGACATATGGTTCAGGGCGCGGTCGGTATAGACCACGGAGTATTCCAGCAGGCCATCGGGATCGACGTCCGGGAGCAAGCCAGGCATGAGGCGCATCCTTACAGTGGGCGTTGAACAAGCCGAAGACGCGGACTGCGTCAGCGACGACGGCGCCGAGCGGCTAGGGCTCGGCGCTCATTATTCTCTACAGCATAAGGTCAAAGGGCGGTGGCGGCCAGAGGACGGCGGCTCGCGCGTGGCGCGGTCATTTTCCTTGTGTGACTGTCGTTACATCCGAGTCCGTCGTGATATGTGTTTTTGTACTGATTCGAGTAAAAAACGGACTAACCCACCAATAGGGATTTTCATGAGACTTATCAGCCATTTCGCGTAGAGGTCATCTCAGTAGCTGAAGCAGCTTGGCATGACCGATGGCTGGCAAAGCAAACTTTGACCATGCTGAGAAGACCGCTGCCAATAAGGCGTCGCAGCGTGTTTCGTCTAACGCCGTCGGTGACGCCGGGCGGTCCGGCCGGCGGAGCACGATCTTCCCAGGTGGAGGACGTCGATCATGAACGAACCATCATCATGTACGTGTCAGGCCGCTGGACTGACGCCTGAGCAGCTCGACGCGCTGCTGGCGCGAAACCCGCAATTGGCACAGGAACTGGCGGCACGATATCAGCAAATACTGGCTGAGCCGGCAGAGCTGGACAGGCCAGATGACCTGGCCGCGGTGGGACTGGGGCCCGATGGGGCGCCGCTGGTCAGCGGTCCTGCGGAGCCCATGCCGCTGGCCCGTTTCGATCTCAGCAACGGCAACCGCATCGAATTCGTCGGGCTTAGAGGCGACAACAAGGAGGCCCAGGTAGGCATGCGGGAGTTGGGCGTGAGCGATCGTGCGACCCCGCGAACCTTTGCAAGCGAAGTTGGCAAGTCCGCGCTGGATCACTACCTCATGCTCGCCCCGCAGGAGGTGCCCATCCCGAAGATGCTGCTCGAGCTGAATCCCGACATCGACCGCAAGGCGTTCAAGAATCGCACCGTGGAGCGGTTGGAAGAACCCATCGAGGTGGATCTGGACGAGTTGGGCATAACGCCGGACACTGCCAGGGCAGGGTCCTCGGCAGGAGGCGGACCAGGCCAGCAATACTGTGTCCCGGGCGATGGTTATCATCTGTTTCGCAACCACAACTGCGAGACCGTCTCCTTCCCGAGCAACACCTGGTGGTGGTGCGACCCGGAGGCCCACTATTCCTTCCGGGATCGCTGGACCTCTGACCGCAAGCGTCGCAACTCTCTTGGTGTCACCACTGCCTGCCATGGGCCGGCGGCCACCCTGCACTACTACAAGAATGTCTTTGGCAACTGGAAGCATCTACATACCTTTCACCTGCCTTCAGGCTACTGGCAGTGGACCCGGTATGAGGGGCTATCCAAGCGAGACCGCTGGATACGACATCGCTGTGTGACCGCGGGAGGCAGCAGCTTCGTGCGCTGCGTCAGCTTCTTCTACAACTGAGGCCTGTGTCACCTCGGCAGCGCTCGCAGCTTTCGTTGCAGGAGCGACTCGCCTGCGCCTTGGCGCCATCACCGTTGTCGCGGTGGTGGCGCCTTGCTGTTTGGCGTCTGGTTTGGTGAGGGTTCCGGCCATGCGGGGTTGCTGCGGCTAGGGCGTCAGGCAGAGGTTTCGGGTTCTGCGATGGGCTCGGGCAGGGCACCCTGGTTGATCCGCGCGATGGCGGCGGCGGCGCGCTCCAGCGCGGGCAGGCAATCCAGGGCGCGCTGCTTATCCATGCGCATCACCGGTGCCTGGATCGCCAGGCCGACGTTAGAGACCCCGGTGGGGTTGGGGGCCAGCACCGCGATGCACAGAAGCCCCGGCAGGAATTCCTCGTCGTCGAAGGCGTAGCCGTCGCGCTTGACCTGCTCGATCTCCGCTTCCAGAGCGTCGATGTCGGTAAGCGTGTTTCGGGTGAAGGCCTCCAGGGTGGCATCGGCGAGCAGCCGACGGCGCTGGGAGGCGCTCATCTGCGCCAGAAAGAGCTTGCCGCTGGCGGAGCAATGGGCAGGCACCCGGGAGCCGGGGTGTAGATAGAAGCGCAGCGGAGCCGACGTCTCGACGCGGTCCAGATAGAGCACCTCGCTGCCGGACAGGGCAGTGATGTTGCAGCTTTCCCCGACCTCGCGGACCAGCTCAGCCAACACGCCGTGACGTGCGCCCTGAACGGTGTCGTTGAGCAGCAGGGTCTCGGCCAGCCGGCGCAGGCGGCTGCCCTTGCTGTAGTGGCGGTTGTCCGCTTCGCGCTGCAGCATGCCGGAGTTCTCGAGCTGCTGCAGCATCCGGTGCAGCGTCGGCTTGGGCAGGCCGGTCTCGTCCACCAGGCTCTGCAGGGTGAAGTACTGGTCCTTCTCCGCGATCACCTCGAGCAGCGCCAGCAGGCGCTGGGCCGGGGTGTCGCCCTCGATGATCCGGGTGTCAAAGCTTGCTGTGCTCATGGTGTTTCTCCCTGTGACCTTCAGTCTATTCGTTTCTGAAAAGAACGCAATTCGTATCGTTTTTTGAAATCCATGTTGACTCCCTCCGATGGGAAAGCTACCTTTGGCTCAAGTTCCGAAAAACGGAACTTATGGTATCGAAAAGCTTGAGGCGACCGATCCGGAGCGGCTCAAGCCAAGACAAGGCCCGAGGCCCTGATGGCCGACGCCGCCAGCATCCGCTTTTGTTCCCTGGAGGAGCCCCATGAGTCACAACGACAACACCAACAAGCGCCAGGTCGTGAAGGGTAAGCAGAAGATGACGCCCTCCGAGGCCTTCGTCGAAACCCTCGTCGCCAATGACGTCACCGACATGTTCGGCATCATGGGTTCGGCCTTCATGGACGCCATGGACATCTTTGCCCCCGCCGGCATTCGTCTGATTCCGGTGGTGCACGAGCAGGGCGCGGCGCACATGGCCGACGGCTATGCCCGTGTTTCCGGCCGCCATGGTGTGGTCATCGGCCAGAACGGCCCCGGCATCTCCAACTGCGTGACCGGCATCGCGGCGGCCTACTGGGCCCACAGCCCGGTGGTCATGATCACACCGGAAACCGGCACCACCGGTATCGGCCTGGGCGGCTTCCAGGAGTGCAACCAGCTGCCGATGTTCCAAGAGTTCACCAAGTATCAGGGCCACGTGACACACCCGGCGCGCATGGCCGAGTACACCGGTCGCTGCTTCGAGCGGGCCATGTCGGAGATCGGTCCGACCCAGTTGAACATTCCGCGTGACTACTTCTACGGCGAGATCGAGGCCGAGATTCCCGAGCCGCGTCGCATCGACCGCGGCCCCGGTGGCGCTCAGTCACTGGACGAGGCGGCGGCCCTGCTGGCCGAGGCCAAGTTCCCGGTGATCGTTTCCGGTGGTGGCGTGGTCATGGCCGACGCGGTGGAAGAGTGCAAGGCCCTGGCCGAGCGCCTCGGCGCGCCGGTGGTCAACAGCTACCAGCACAATGACTCCTTCCCCGCCAGCCATCCGCAGTGGTGTGGTCCGCTGGGCTACCAGGGCTCCAAGGCCGGCATGAAGCTGATCTCCCAGGCCGACGTGGTGCTGGCACTCGGCACCCGTCTCGGGCCCTTCGGTACCCTGCCGCAGCACGGCATGGACTACTGGCCGAAGGACGCCAAGATCATCCAGGTGGACGCCGACCACAAGATGCTCGGCCTGGTGAAGAAGATTTCCGTCGGTATCTGCGGCGACGCCAAGGCCGCCGCGGTCGAGCTGAGCCAGCGCCTCGAGGGCCGTGACCTGGCCTGCGACGCCTCCAAGGACGAGCGTCTTGCCAAGATCAAGGCCGAGAAGGACGCCTGGGAGAAGGAACTCGACGAGTGGACCCACGAGCGTGATCCGTTCAGCCTCGACGCCATCGAGGAAGCCAAGGACGAAAAGCCGTTCTCCGGCGGCGAGTACCTGCACCCGCGTCAGGTGCTGCGTGAGCTCGAGAAGGCCATGCCGGAAGACGTGATGGTCTCCACCGATATCGGCAACATCAACTCGGTGGCCCACAGCTACCTGCGCTTCGAGAAGCCGCGCAGCTTCTTCGCCCCGATGAGCTTCGGCAACTGCGGTTACGCCCTGCCGACCATCATCGGTGCCAAGACCGCCGCGCCGCATCGTCCAGCCATCGCCTACGCCGGTGACGGTGCCTGGGGCATGAGCCTGATGGAGACCATGACCGCCGTGCGTCACGGTATCCCGGTCACCGCGGTGGTGTTCCACAACCGCCAGTGGGGCGCCGAGAAGAAGAACCAGGTCGACTTCTACAATCGTCGCTTCGTGGCCGGCGAGCTCGACAACGAGAGCTTCGCCGAGATCGGCCGCGCCATGGGTGCCGAGGGCATCACCGTGGACCGTCTGGAAGAGGTGGGCCCGGCGCTGAAGAAGGCGGTGGACATGCAGATGAACGAGGGCAAGACCTGCATCATCGAGATCATGTGTACCCGCGAACTGGGCGACCCCTTCCGCCGTGACGCCCTGAAGAAGCCGGTGCGTCTCTTGGAGAAGTACCAGGACTACGTCTGATACCGGCGGCGAAGGACTCCCCTGTCTGACTCGCCACGCAAGACTCTCTCGTCCGGTATGACGACATTGCCCTGGCCTGGTGCCAGGGCTTTTTTACATTCGCCAGAGGGTGGTAAAGAGCCCCGGCCGAGTGAAGGGATGGGCGGAGTCTCCGATAACAATGACCCCGGGAGAGCTGTTCCGATGAAAGCGCTCAATCATATACGCGACATGGCCCGCCAGGACCCCAGACGTATCGTGCTGTGCGAGGGCGACGATGCGCGGGTGCTCAAGGCAGGACTGGCGGCAAGCCAGGCCGGCTATGCCCGCATCTTGCTGGTGGGGGAGCGTCAGGCGATCGACGCCCGCGCCGAGGCCGAAGGGCTCGAGCTCGGGGCGATCGAGCTGATCGATCCCGCCGACTCCGAGCACACCGATCGCCTGGCAACGCTCCTGCTTGAACTGCGCGGGCCCAAGGGCATGACGGCCGAGGATGCCGCCCAGCGGGTACGTGAGCCGCTGATCTTTGCCAACCTGATGGTCCGCGACGGCCTGGCCGACGGCTGTGTGGCCGGGGCGGTGCACACCACCGCCGACGTCGTCCGCGCCGCGATCCAGTTGATCGGCAAGGCGCCAGGGGCGAGCCTGGTGTCGAGCTTCTTTCTGATGATGTTGTGCAAGGAGTTCCATAGCCTGAAGGGAGGCATGATCTTCTCTGACTGCGGGCTGGTGGTGGACCCCGACGCCGAGGCGCTGTCGCAGATCGCCATGGCCGCCGCCGACAGCGCCGAGGCGCTGCTCGACGAACCGGCACGGGTGGCGATGCTGTCGTTCTCCACCAGCGGCAGCGCCCACCACGCCTCGGTGGACAAGGTCGTGGAGGCGGCGCGCAAGGTCAAGAACGCGCGCCCGGGCCTGGCCATCGATGAGGACGTGCAGCTCGACGCCGCCATCGTCGCCGAGATCGCCGAGCGCAAGCTGCCGGACTCCAGGGTCAAGGGCAACGCCAATGTGCTGATCTTCCCGGACCTTGAGGCCGGCAATATCGGCTACAAGCTGGCCGAGCGGATCGGCGGCGCCGAGGCCATCGGGCCGCTGCTGCAGGGCCTGGCGCGGCCCGCCAATGACCTCTCGCGGGGGTGCAGCGAAGAGGATATCGTCAACGTGATCGCCGTCACCACGGTCCAGGCCCAGCGCCTGTCGGTGGCGTAACACTCATCTGGCCGGCCGGGAGGGAAGATGACACTGGTACCCGAGGGAATGGAGCTGTCTGGCCTTTTGGCGGTGATACTGATCACCGTTCTGGCAGGCTACCTGCACACGGTGTCCGGGTTCGGTATCGGCATGATCATCATCGGCGTGGCCAGTGGCTTCGAGCTGGTCAGCGTCGCCACCCTGGTGGCGGTGGTCAGTCTGGTGACCCTGGTCAACAGCGCCGTGGCCCTGCCGGGCAAGCTGCATCATCTGGACCGGCGTCATCTGCTGGCGCTGGGGCTCGGCATCGTGCCGTCCATCGGCCTCGGGGTGTGGGCGCTGAACTGGCTGAGCGTCAGCGCCGAGGCGCTGTTGATGCTGATGCTGGGGGCGTTGGTGTTCTATGGCGGGCTCAGCGTGGGCCTGCGGCCGCGCCCACGCGCGGCCGTATCGTCCTCGGCAGGCTTCGCCGCGAATGGCGTCATGACCGGCCTTCTGGCCGGGATGTTCGGCATGCCGGGGCCGCCGGTCATCTACCACTGCTATCGCCAGCCGCTGCCCACCGAGACCATCCGGCTGTTGCTGATCGCCTGCTTCGCCATGACCTCGGGGGTGCGCACCCTGTATGTCGGCGCCGCCGGCGGGCTCGACGCCCAGGTCTGGCTGTTGGCGTTGTGGACCCTGCCGGCGGTGGCGCTGGCCACCTGGGCCGGACGCCGCTATCCGCCGCCCTGCAGCGCCGTGCTGTTGAGACGAGTGGCCATGCTGACGCTGATGGTGATCGGCGTGGGGCTGATGCTCGACGGCAGCCTGGCGCTGTGGACCAGGGCGTGAGGCCGAAGCAGGGAGCGAAGGTCGGCCGTTTACCCTTGTACGATTCACAGCGTGATCGGTGACAGCGCCCGTTCGCGCCAGCGTTCGAGACCGGCCTCGAGATAGGGCAGAAAGTGCTGACCTTGCCTGGAGAGAGCGTGAAAGCGCGAGGTGATCACGGCGATATCGAGGTCGATGGCGGGAACGAAGGGCAGGATCGCCACGGCGCAGTCGCGACGCATCAGAAAGCTCCAGGCCGAGACCGGGTCCACCAGGGCATGGCCGATGCCGGCATTGACCAGGCTGATGGCGGAAGGGAACAGGTGGGTTTCGGCGGCGATCTGCCAGTCGGCGCCGGCCTGTCTGAGCGCCTGCTTCAACTTGAGTGTGCTCTGGTGGTGCTCGTCCAGGGTCACCAGGGCCTTGCCGTCAAGATCCGCCGCCTCTACCTGAGCAAGGCCCGCCAGCGGGCTGTGGCGCGGTACCGCCAGGTGCATGCGCAGGGACAGGTGGCGGGCATCGAGGTCGTTAAGGTCATCCTGGCGTTCGATCACGCCGACATCGAACTGGCCCTCGGCCACCCAGTCCCGGATCTTGCGCGAGCTGAAGGTCTGCAACGACAGCCGGGTATCGGGATAGTCGGCCAGGTACTCGGCCATGATCCCGGGCATGGCGGTGGGCGAGAGCCCCGGCATGCAGCCCAGGATCAGCTTGCCCGCGCGGCCCTGGCGCAGGCCATCGGCGAGTTCGTCCAGATGTGACACCGACGCCAGTACCTTGTCGACCCCCTCCATCAGATAGCGGGCCTCGGGGGTCAGCTCGGTGCCGTAGTTGTTGCGGCGAAACAGCAAGAACCCCACCTCCTGCTCGAGATTGGCGATGGCCGAACTGACCGCCGGCTGGCTGAGTTCCAGACGACGGGCGGCCTTCGACAGGCTGCCGGTGTGCACAACCTCACGAAATATCTGGAGCTGGCGAAGCTGGTGACGAACCTTCATGGGCGTCCCTCCGGGCGCCCTCGGGAAGTGAGTGAGCGCCTCTAAATTGTATTTATGGTTTCATAGTTATCTCAAAGTTGTCTTTATGGCAATGGCGGTCGATGCTGAAACCACCCCCAACAACCATAACGAGGGTAGTTCCATGAATCCCATCGACCTCGGCGGTCTGCTTCTGTATTTCGCGATACTGATCTACATCGGCTATCGCAGCGCCAAGAAGGTCTCCGGCAGCGCGGACTTTGCGGTGGCCGGCAACAAGATCATCTGGCCGGTGCTGTTCGCCACCCTGGCGGCTTCCTTCCTCGGCGGCGGCGCCTCCATGGGGCGTGCCGGCAAGTCCTTCGACGAAGGCTACGCCTTCATGGTCGCCGCCTCGGCCTTCCCCCTGGCCACGGTACTGGCGGGTCTGTTCATCGCCCCCCGGCTCAAGCGCTACGTCAACGCCCAGACCGTAGGCGACATCATGGCGCAGCACTTCGGTGCCAGCGCGCGACTGTTCACCGGCATCTTTTCGCTGGTGTTCTGCATCGGCATCCTCGGCGCCCAGGCCCTGGCGGTGGGCACCGTGTTCCACGCCATCCTCGGTATCGAGGTCTCCACCGGCATCCTGATCGGCATGGCGGTGGTGCTGTTGTATTCCACCGTGGGTGGCATGTGGGCGGTGATCCAGACCGACGTGGTGCAGTTTCTGATGCTGGCGGTGTTCCTGCCGGTGACCATGCTGATCGGCATCCATGATCTGGGCGGCCCCCAGGCGCTGGTGGAGCGGTTGCCCGAGGGCCACTTCAGCCTGATGGGCGACTATTCGGTGGGCATGTTCCTGTCTATCTTCATCGCCTTTCTGCTCGGCGAGACCCTGGTGCCGCCCTACACCCAGCGCGCCCTGTCGGCCCCTGACTCGCGCCACGCTCGTATCGGCTATTCGGTGGCCGGCGGCTTCGGCTTCCTGTTCTATCTGGTCAGCGCCACCATCGGGCTGGTCGCGCTGGTGCTCTATCCGACCATCTCGCCCGACCAGGCGATGCCGACCCTGATCCGCGACGCCCTGCCGGTGGGCATCACCGGACTGGTGCTGGCCTCGCTCCTGGCCGTGGTGATGTCCACCGCCGACTCCTACCTCAACTCGGCGGCGGTGATCTTCGTCGGTGACATCTACAAACCCTTTATCGAGCCTGACGTCAGCGAGAAGAAGCGGCTGTGGATCGAGCGACTGGTCAACCTGCTGATTGGCCTCGGCGCGGTGGTCTTTGCCCTTTACGCCACCTCGATCATCGATGCGCTGCTGCTCAGCTACGCGCTGTGGGCGCCGACCATTCTGCTGCCCTTCGTGTTCGCGGTGCTGTTCGATCTGCGCTGCACCCGCTCGGCGGTCGCCGCCATGCTCGCCGGCGCCCTGGTGACCATCCTGTGGAAGTGGGGGCCCTTCGACCTGCAGGCGGCGACTGGTCTGACCGCGCTGATCGCCGGCGTCATCGCCAATGTGCTGGTGTTTGTACTGGTCTACCGACTGTTCCGCTCGGTCCCCGACGCCCCTGTCGCCGCCAAGGCTCAGTGAAGGAGATTCCCATGACTCTGTACGCTCTTGCTCTGTATACCGTCAGTGCTGTCAGCATCCTCACCGCGGTGGGGGTGGGTATCGCCTCCTGGCGCTTCTATCGCGACAACTGAACCCCACGATATCGCCCACAAGACGCGGCTGGCCCCAAGCACGGGCCGGCCGCCCTCGTCCAACAGGAGACAGTGCATGAATACCATCGCCGTCGTGGGTGCCGGCATCGTCGGGCTGGCCGTGGCGCGTTCGCTGGCGGGACGTGGCCACCGGGTACAGCTTTTTGACCCGGGCCCGCCGGGGGAGGGCACCTCCTTCGGCAACGCCGGCCTGATCGCCAACTACGCCACCTCGCCCATGGCCAGTATCGATACCTTGAGGCAACTGCCTGGAGAGCTGTGTCGGCGTGACGCCTCGCTGTCTGTTGACCCTCGCTATCTGGCCCGCCTGGCGGGCTTTGGTCCGCGCTTTCTCAAGGCGGCTACACCGTCGCGTTTTGCCCACCACAAGTCGGATCTGGTGGCGCTGATTCAGGATGCGGTCAAGGCTCAGCACGCGTTGCTTGAGTCGCTCGAGGCGCCGGATCTGTACGCCGACACCGGCTGTCTGCAACTCGCCCGCCAAGGCGACCCGCTGGCCGCGACCCTGGAGGCGTCGGCCCGTGCCAAGCGGGCCGATGGGGTGGCCTGTGAGGTGCTTACGGCGCAGGAGGTGCGCGATCTGGAACCCGCGATCCATCCCGCGGATCTCGTCGGCGGCCTGTACTTCCCCGAGACGCGCCACCTCAAGGATTCCCTGGCGGTGAGCCGAGCCCTGTGGCAGCGCCTGGCAGGCGAGGGCGTGGTGCAGCATGGTGCCCGCATCAGGGGGTTGGTGCCGCTGGCCGCGGGGGGCTGGCGCCTGATCGGTGAGAAGGGCGAGAACGGCGAGTCCCGTGAGTACCAGGCCGACCAGGTCGTGCTGTGCGCGGGCATCGCCAATGATGCCCTGCTCAAGTCGCTCGGCGTGTCGCTGCCGGTGGTGAGCGAGCGCGGCTACCACGTGCGGCTTGAAACGCCGCTTTCGCTGTCGCGCCCGGTGGGCTGGCTGGCCCGCCACTTCTATGCCACCCCCATGCATGGCGGCGTTCGCCTGGCGGGCACCACCGAGTTTACCGCTCCTGACCGCGCCGCCGACGAGCGCCGCTGGGAAAGGCTCAAGGGCTGGGGGGAAGCGCTGTTCGGACGGCCCCTGAGCCTGGCGGAGCGCTGGATGGGCGTGCGCCACTCGACACCGGACGGCCTGCCGGTGGTAGGGCAGGTAACGGGCAGAAAAGGGCTCTTCGTGGCCTACGGCCACGGCCACCTGGGGCTGACCCAGTCCGCCCACACCGGCGAATTGATCGCGGCCATGATCCACGGCGAAGCCCTGCCTGACTACGTCGCCAGCTTGTCCCCTGCACGGTTTTAGGAAGGGCGATTCTAGACGAGCACTTTGAGATCAGCACTGATAGACGAGCGCTAGGCTTAGTCCGAAAAGTCGGCGAGCGAAGGTTAGACAAGGCAAAAATCGGTGAGACAGCGCAGTTTACGGGGTGTAAATGAGCATGTTGATCCGATTTTTAACGCCGTATTACCGAGCGTAGACACTTTTCAGACAAGCCCTAGTAACGACGCCTCGACAACATCAGCTCCACCACTTCGTCGAGCAGGGCGTTGTCGAGGGTCTGGTCCAGGGCGATGACCCGGTGGCGGGCGTAGTAGGGACTCAGGTCCAGGCCGACGCCGAGGCCGATGATATCGATGGGGCCGGGGCGACGGCCGTTGCCGCCGCCGAAGGTTGCGACCACCGAGCGCAGGTGGTTGTCGAGGTAGTGGCGGTCGTTGGCCAGGTTGGTGGCGCTGTCCGAGGGGCTGCCGTCGGAGATCACCACCAGCAGGCGGCGATTGACGTCTGCCGCCATCAGGCGCTGGCAGGCCCACTCGACCGCTTCACCGTCTATCCCTTCCTTGTACAGGTCGGCCTTGAGCAGGGCGGCAAAGCGCTTTCGCGCGCGTCGCCACGGCTGCTGGGCGTCCTTGAAGATCAGATGGCGCGCCTCGTTAAGCCGTCCCGGCGTGGCGGGGCGCCCGGCCCTGAGCCAGTCGCGCTGGGCCCGGCCGCCGTTCCAGGCGGCGGTGGTGAAGCCCAGCACCTCGCTGTCGACACCGGCCATGTCCAGCGCCCGGGTCAACAGCTCGACCAGCATGGCGATGGACTCGCCGTGGGCCTTCATCGAGCCGGAGCAATCGATCAGCAGGGTGACCTGGGCGTCACTGACCGGACGGTAGCGCTCGCGCCGAAAGACGCGCCGCTCCTGAGGGGAGGAGACGATCTGGGACAGTCGGCGGCCGTCGATGACGCCGCTTTCCTCGCCGTCCTGCCAGCCATCGCGATCGGCCACCGACAGGTGGCGACGAAACTGGCGGGCCAGACGACGCACATTGACCTTCTGGGCGTGCAGGCGCTCGTCCAGGCGCGCCCGGTACTCTTCCAACTGGGCCTGACGCACCAGGCTGTCGGCCTCGCGCTCGCTGTCGTAGGCGGTGGTGAAGGCGCGATAACGATGGGCGCCGTCGGCTAGGGTGCGGCTCTGGCCGGTGGCGGCCAGGGGCACCTCGTCGTCGAGTTCGTCCTCGCTGTCGAGCAGCAGTGCCAGCGCCCGGCGTGGGTCCTTGGCTTCGTCCTCGCGCTCGCCCTGGGGCTCGTAACCTTCGAGCTGGGCAGCGATCCAGTCGGCGATGTCGCGGGCGTGACGCTGGAATCCTTGCTGGTCGTGGCGCTCGCGCCGCAGTCCTGCCAGGGCGTGGCCCAGCGCCGGTACGATATTGGCGCGGGTCGCTTCCAGCAAGTCCTCGAATTCCTCGAGCATGGGCGCCGCCATCAGCCGTGACCGGCTGATCTGGATCACGCAGAACAGCAACAGGCCCAGCGCGCTCTCGGTGAGCTGGGCGTGGTGATAGTCCAGCGACCAGCGCTCGAAGCGTGCTTTCAGGTTGCGCGCCATGCCTGGGGCTGGCCCGTCCAGCAGGGCCTCGACCCGACACTGCTCGAGCCAGTCGTAGATCAGTCGCGGCTCGGGTTCCTCGGGGCGCAGGCGCTGGTGCAGCCGGTCGTCGCTGAAGCGCTGGCGCAATGCCAGGGCGTCGCTGACGGCGCGATAGTCGGCGAGCGACAGGCAGTCCTCGGCGAGCTTGAGGTGAGGCGCGCGCAGGGCCACCCGGGACGCCCCTCGGTAGAGCCTGCGACCGGCGTAGAACCAGTCGTGCTCACCGGTATGGGCGCGCAGCACGGCGGCTTCCAGCTCCTCCAGGTACTGCTGGCGGCGCTGGCGGGCGAGCGCCAGCGCCGCCTCGCCCGCTGCGCTCATGGCGCCTCCCCGGCGTCTGCTTTCTTGTCCAGTGAATCGCTGGCCTGTGAATCGTCGTCTGACGACACACTGGCCACGGATTCGCTGAGTTCGGCATCGAAGCAGCGCTGGTAGAACTCGGCGACCAGGGGCCGTTCGTGCTCGTCGCACTTGTTGAGAAACGATAGCCGGAAGGCCAGCGCCGGGTCGCGGAAGATCTCGCAGTTCTCGGCCCAGGTGATGACGGTACGCGGCGACATCAGCGTCGACAGGTCGCCGTTGGCGAAGCCCTTACGGGTCAGTTCGGCCACCGCCACCATGGCGTCGATGTGGCGTCGGCCACGTTCGTTGTCCTTGCTCGGCACCCGGGCGAGCACGATCTTCACTTCCTCGTCGCGGCGCAGGTAGTCGAGCTTGGCGACGATGTTCCAGCGGTCCACCTGAGCGTGGTTGAGCAGTTGGGTGCCCTGGTAGAGGCCGTCCTGGTTGCCTAGCCCCACGGTATTGGCGGTGGCGAACAGACGAAACATCGGATGCGGGCTGATGACCCGGTTCTGATCGACCAGGGTGAACTGGCCGTCGCGCTCCAGAATGCGCTGGATCACGAACATCACGTCGGGACGCCCGGCATCGTACTCGTCGAAGATCAGCGCCACCGGGCGCTGCAGCGACCAGGGCACGATGCCTTCCTGAAACTCGGTGACCTGGACCCCGTCGCGAATGACGATGGCGTCCTTGCCGACCAGATCGAGACGGCTGATATGGCCGTCCAGGTTGACCCTGACGCAGGGCCAGTTGAGGCGGGCGGCCACCTGCTCGATATGGGTCGACTTGCCGGTGCCGTGCAGGCCCTGAACCATCACCCGGCGGTTGCGGGTGAAGCCGGCCAGGATCGCCAGGGTCACGTCGGGATTGAAGCGATAGGCGTCATCGATGGCCGGCACATGGTCGTCGCGCGTCTCGAACACCGGGACTTGGAGGTCGGATTCGATGCCGAAGATTTCCCGGGCGCTGTGCCAACGCTGGGCGGGGAGGGCGTCGTCGAGCAGGGGTGAGGCGTCGGCCATGGTCGTCAATCCTGAAACGCGGTGGAAAGGTGTGTCGTCACTATAGACCTGTTTTAAAAAATAACGCAAATTGTATCGAAAAATGAGATTTGGTGGATCTTGTGTCGCTGCGACGATTGGCCTTTGGCGGTGATAACAGCGGTGATAACGGTGGTGGCAGCGGTCGCGATAGCGGCGCTGAATTGACATGGGCAGACGAGCGAGGAGGCGAGCATGAGCGATGTAGTGGTGGTAGGCGGCGGGGTCATCGGCCTGATGAGCGCCTGGCAGTTGGCCGAGGCGGGGCTTTCGGTGACCCTGGTGGAGCGCGGGCGCTGTGCCCGGGAAGCCTCCTGGGCCGGTGGCGGTATCGTCTCGCCACTCTACCCCTGGCGCTACAGCGCCCCGGTGTCGGCGTTGTCGGCACTATCGGAAGAGGTCTATCCGGGACTCTGCGATGAACTCAGGGAGACCACCGGCGTAGACCCTCAGTTCAGCCGACACGGGCTTCTGTACCTGGCGGTGGAAGATGCCGACGCGGCGCGTCGCTGGGCCAGGTGTCAGGCCAAGCCGCTCGAGGACATCGACGCCGATGCCATCCGCCGGATGGAGCCGGCGTTGGCCGACACCCATTGGGTCCGCCAGGGCCTGGGCGGACTGTGGATGCCGACCCTGGGTAGTCTGCGCAATCCGCGCCTGGGCCGTGCCCTGCGTGTGCGGCTCGAGCGGCATCCAGGGGTCGAGCTGCGCGAGGGCTGTGAGGTGACCGGCTTCAAGGTCGTGGCCGGGCAGATCCAGGGCGTCGACACCGCCACCGGCGTGCTCACCGCGTCCAGGGTGCTGGTATGCGGCGGCGCCTGGAGCGGTGCCCTGCTCAAGCACCTCGGGGTCGGCATGGCGGTGGCACCGGTCAAGGGCCAGATGATGGTGCTGCGACCGGCTCCCGGCACGCCGCGGCCGCTGTCGCGGGTGGTGCTGGCCGATGGGCGCTACCTGATTCCACGGCGTGATGGCCGCATCCTGGTGGGGTCCACCCTTGAGCATCAAGGCTTCGACAAGCGCACCACCAGTGAGGCCCGGGTGTCGCTGTATCGCAGTGCCGTGCGCCTGCTGCCGGCGCTCGCCCGGGCGTCGATCGAGCACCACTGGGCGGGCCTGCGTCCCGGCTCCCCCGGGGGGATACCCTTTATCGGTGAGGTGCCGGGATGTCGTGGCCTCCACGTCAATGCCGGTCACTTTCGCAACGGCCTGGTGCTGGCGCCGGCGGCGGCGCGGCTGGGCGTCGAGCTGATGCTGGGGCGCACCCCTTGCGTGGATCCGGCCCCCTATCGCATCCAGCGCGAAGAGCCGGCGGGCCCTGTCTCTACCCCTGGCTCGACGTCCGTGTCGGGGCTGGCCCAATCGACGGCGGGCAACTGGTGCTAAGTGGCAGACGACCGGCCCCTATAGGCTCAAGGTGAGTCGAGGCGCGCTGCGCCTCGCCACCACTTTGCTGACACAGCGTGAGCGACACCCACCCGCGCTGCCAATAACAAGGAGTCTCACCATGAGCCAGCCCGACGCCCAGTTTCTCGCCGACTTCGCCGACGCCCTCAACCGTCACGATATCGATGCGGTGATGTCGATGATGACCGACGACTGCGAATTTCATGCAGTCGCAGGTCCCGACCTGCTCGGCAAGACCTTTCGTGGTCAGCAGGAGGTTCGCGCCGGGCTGCGTGCCGCCTGGGAAAACGCGCCGGACGCCCAATGGCTAGACGGCGTGCATCAGGTCGTGGGAGATCGCGGCTACAGCGAAAGCACCTATAGCGGCACCACCGCCGATGGCATGCGCTCCGAGGCGCGGATGATCGACGCCTTCACCTTCCGTGACGGCAAGATCGCGGTGAAGAACGCCTACCGCAAGCAGCGCCCCGCCACGCCGGTCAACAACGGCTGAGCGACCTCGGATACCTGACTCGGGAGCTTCGACATGCTGGATCTACAGACCCCGCTGGCCGCTTCGTCGGACGATGCCGCCCGGGCCACTCCGGCCCAGGCCCCCTATGATCCCGCCTATGATCCGTTGACCGCCAGGCAGGTCGGTACCGGCTGTGACTATGCGCCGACCTACTGGATCGCCACCGCCGGCGAGCCCCCGGCCGACGATGGCCCGATCGTGGCGGACACCGACACCGATGTGGTGATCATCGGCTCCGGGTTCACCGGTCTTACGGCGGCGATCTTTCTGGCCGAGCGCTACGGCATCAAGGCCACGGTGCTCGAGGCCAACCGCGTCAGCTGGGGATGCAGCACCCGCAATGGCGGCCAGGCCCAGTGCGCCTCGGGGCGGCTCAAGCGGTCTCAGTGGATCCAGCGCTATGGCCTCGATACCGCGCTCAAGTTGCACCGCGAGTGTGTCGAGGGCATGCAGACCTTCAAGTCGCTGATCGCCGATATCGACTGCGACCCGCAGCCCGGCGGGCACCTGTATATCGCCCACAAGGATAGGGTGATGCCGAGCCTGGAGAAGGAGGCGCGGCTTCTGCGCGAGACCTTCGACTACGACGCTCGCATCATCGACGGCGACACCGTCAAGCGCGAGTGGGTGGGCGACAGCGAGGCGGCCGGCGCCATGCACGAGCCCGAGGGCATCGGTATCCACGCCGCCAAGCTGGCCTTCGGCTACCATCGCAAGGCGCGCGCCCTGGGGGTGAAGATCCACCCGGCGAGCCCGGTGCTGGGCTGGGAGACCCATGGCGACGTGCACCATCTGCGCACGCCAGGCGGCGTGGTCAAGGCGCGGGCGGTGGGCATGGCCACCGGCGGCTACGTCACCGGCCAGCTGAGCCCCCACCTCAAGAACCGGCTGCTGCCGATTCTGTCGAACTCCATGGTCACTCGGCCGCTGACCGAGGCCGAGATCGAGGCCACCGGTTTCCGCACCCGACAGGTGCTGACCGACACCCGAATCCTGCGCCACTACTATCGGCTGCTGCCGGACAACCGCGTGCAGATCGGCAGTCGCAGCGCCATCAGCGGCCGCGATGCCCCCAGGGAGCGCTACGCGGCGGTACTCAGGGCCGACCTGGAGCGCAAGTTCCCGGCGCTTGCCGGCATCGAGATCGACTACTCCTGGTGGGGCTGGGTCGACGTCAGCCACGACATGATGCCGCGCATCCATCAGCCGGACCCGAAGGAGAGCGTCTACTACGCCCTGGGCTATGGCGGCAACGGGGTGATGTACTCGGCCCAGGCCGGCAAGCGCCTGGCCCAGTGGATCACCGGGGAGGGCAGGTCGTTGGATCTGCCGATCTTCACCTCGAAGCTGCCCTTTCCCAACCTGCGCGAACGTATCGAGTCGGAGGCCTTCGCCCCCTTCCGCCGATTCGGCCAGCGCTTCCTCTATCGCTACTACTACTTCAAGGATGAGGTGCTCTGAACTCGATCGGTCCCGTTCTGGATATGGGTAACCCTCACGACGATGCCGCGACCCTGGGGTCGCGGCTTTTCAATGTCTGCAGTGCTGCGGTGGGTGCTGCGGCTACTTCACTTCCTCCGGTGGCAGCATCTTGTCGAGGCGGTCGAGAAAGGCCTGCTGAACCGCTGTCACGCCGTCTTCCCGCCAGGCCACCTCGGTGACCAGGCACTCCTTTACCCCCTCCAGCGGCAGCAGGGTGACGCCCTTGCGCACATAGTTGGTGGCGCACTCCAGGTGCACGGTGACGCCGAAGTCGCAGGCGACAAAGGCAAACATGGTCTCGCTGTTGAAGGTCTCCTGGGCGACATGGGGTTCGAAGCCCGCCTGCCGACAGATCTGCTCGAGCATCTGGCGAAAGTGCAGCCACATGCTGCGGGCGCCAAGAATGAACGGCTCCCGGGCCAACTCCTCCAGCCGGATGCTCTTGCGCCCGGCCAACGGGTGGTTGTCACCGACCGCGGCGATAAAGTGATCTCGCTGGATGGGACGGGAACGCAGCCCCGGGGTCAGCACCGGGCCGGTAACGAAGCCGAAGTCCAGGCGTCCCTCGGTCAATTCGTCGAGCTGCTGGGCGGTGGAGCCGAAGCTCAGGTCGAAGTGGATGTCCGGATTCTGGCGGCGAAAGTCGTCCAATAGTGCCGGCAACTCACCGGTGATGGCGAAGTCGGTGTAGCCGATGGCCAGCCGGCCCAGTTCTCCACGGCCCGCTCGCTGGGTCTTGAGCACCGCATCATCGACCTGGCGCAGTATCTGGCGGCTCTCCTCGACCATGATGCGTCCCGGATCGGTGAGGCGGACCTGGCGATTGTTGCGCACGAACAGCGCTTCACCGATGGCGTCCTCGAGCTGAGCGATGGTGCGACTCAGCGCCGGCTGGGCGACGTTGAGACGCTCGGCGGCGCGGCGAAAGTGCAGGCTGTCGGCCACGGCGACAAAGGCGTAAAGGTGGCGAAGCTCAATGCGCATTGATGCCTCACAGGTATCAAGTGAACGTTAAATGATATTATACGCGCAACGATGGCGTGCCTAGGCTGGAAGTGTTCGCTTCACTTCCAACAACGACAACGTCGAGGTGACTCCATCATGCAAGACTCCTTTCACGGGGTGATCGCCTTCGCGCTGCTTGCCCTCATGCTGTGGGTCGGCAGCCAGCTGAGAAGCCGGCTGAGCTGGCTTCGGGCCTCGCTGGTTCCGGCCAGCATCGTCGGCGGCCTGATCGGTTTCCTGGCGCTTTCGCTGGATCTGCTGCCGGGCTACTCACCCGCCGACTTCACCGCTCTGACCTTTCATTTCTTCACCCTGAGCTTCATGTCGCTATGCCTTACCGGGGGTGGTCGCCAGGACGCGCCCGGTGGTGGCGGCAGTATCGTGCGCGGCGGACTCTGGCTGACGCTTGCCTGGAGTATCAGCCTGGGCATGCAAGGTGCCATCGGCTTTCTGGTGGTGACCGGCTATGACGCCGTGACCGGCAGCGACGTCAGCGGATTTCTGGGAGCCATCGTGACCCACGGCTTTACCCAGGGGCCGGGCCAGGCGCTGACCTACGGCACCATCTGGGAGACCGAGTACGGCATCGCCAATGCCGCCCAAGTGGGGCTGATCTATGCCTCTCTGGGATTCTTGATGGCGTTTGCCCTGGGCGTGCCGCTTGCCCGGCGCTACCTGACCAAGGGGTTGAACGCCAATCGCGCCTCGCGCCTGGATGACAACTTTCGCCTGGGCTTCTTTACCCGGGCGGGCGACGACGAGGGCAACCAGCAGGCTCCCGGGATGGGGCGCATGGTGTCGCACCCGGGCAATCTGGATTCGCTGGCCTACCATCTGGGCCTGCTTGCCATCGCCTACGTGATCACCCACCTGTGGCTGACCTTCGTGCAGGGCATCATCGGCAATGCCTCGCCGTTCGGCATCAACGTCGGGGTGCTGTTCAGCCACAACCTGTTCTTTCTGCACGGGCTGGGTGTCTGCGTGCTGATGCGCATGGTGATCGATCGGCTCGGGCTTTCCCACCGTGTCGATGACGAGACGCTCAAGCGGATCACCGGCAGCGCGGTGGACTTCATGGTGGTGGGAACCCTCATGAGCATCCAGTTCGCGGTGCTCTACGCGCTGCTGGCGCCGATCCTGCTGGTGACCGTGACGGTGACGATCGCCACCCTGGTGGGCTGTCTGTTGCTCGGGCGGTTGAGCGGCAATCTGGGACCAGAGCGTACCGTGACCTCGTTTGGCTGCTGCTGCGGCTCCACCGGTACCGGGCTCTTGCTGTTGCGCATGATGGACGCCGACTTTTCCACCTCGGTGCCCAAGGAACTGGCCTTCTTCAATCTGGCCATCGTGGTGGTCAACCTGCACATCCTGATGATCTTCGCCCCCATCGTGCCGTCGCTGACGCCGGCGATCTATCTGCTGGTGTTCGGCGGCACCGCCATCGCCCTGATCGCCTGCATCCCGCTGATGCTGATGTGGGGGCGGCACGGCAGAGCCTCATCGCCCTCGTCGGGCTGGGCCGAGGGTGTTCCCACACAAGGCCATGCCGCCGCCCAGTCAGACTCAGCCTCCGCGTCTTCGCCCACCATCAGCAAGGGAGCTGCCTCCTGATGAGCATCACCGTCTATCCCGCTCGACGCATCCTGACCATGAATCCGTCCCAGCCCGAGGCGACCCATGTCGCGGTGCAGGGAGATCGCATCCTGGCGGTGGGGGATGCGCAAGCCATGCCAACCGACGCCCGCATCGATGATCGCTTTGCCGACAAGGTGATCCTGCCGGGCTTCGTCGAAGGCCACAGCCACGCTCTGGAAGGCGCCATGTGGGACTACCTCTATCTCGGCTATTTCAGCCGGGTCGATGCCGAGGGCAAGGAGTGGCCGGGGCTGAAGAGCGTCGCCGAGATGCAGGCCCGGCTGCGCCAGCATGCCGAGAGCCTGCCGCCGGGCGAGCCGCTGGTCGCCTGGGGCTTTGATCCGGTCTACTTTCCCGGCCAGCGCTTAAGTCGCCACCAGCTCGATGAGGCGGTGGGAGATCGACCGCTGGTGGTGCTGCACGCAAGCCTGCACGTGATGACCGTCAATTCGGCCATGCTGGCACTGTCCGGCATCAGCGAGGGGCCGCGGGTCGAGGGCATCATGCTCGACGAGGACGGCCAGCCCAATGGCGAGCTCCAGGAAATGGCCGCCATGTTCGTGGTGTTCGATGCCCTTGGCAGGAATCTGTTCGAGGCGGTGGCGTCACCCGAGGTGCTCAGGCGCTACGGCGCCATCGCGGCGGCCAAGGGCGTCACCACCATCACCGATCTGTACAACCCCTTGAGCGATGACGCCATCGCCTTGATGGTCGAGGTGACCCGGGAGGCCGATTTTCCGGTGCGCCTGGTGCCGGCCATGGGGGTGCTGGCGTGGTCGGCCGAGGAGGGCATCGCGCGGCTCCAGGCGGCGATGGGCCACAGCCATGAGCGGCTGGTGTTTGGCCCGGCCAAGCTGATGACCGACGGCTCGATCCAGGGCTATACCGCGCGGCTGAAGTGGCCCCACTACCATGACGGTCATCCCAACGGGCTGTGGAACGCCGAGCCAGAGGGACTGGTGGCGCTGGTGCACGCCTACCACCAGGCGGGGCTTCAACTGCACATTCACACCAACGGTGACGAGGCCGTGGAGTTGATGCTGGACGCCCTGGAGGAGGCGCTGACCCTATGGCCGCGCTTCGATCACCGCCATACCCTGCAGCACTGCCAGATCATCGACCATGCCCAGTTACGTCGCGCCGCCCGTCTTGGACTGTGCCTGAACATGTTCGCCAATCATCTCTACTACTGGGGCGATGTGCACCTGGAACGCACCCTGGGACCGACGCGCTGCCAGCGCCTGGAGCCGCTGGCCTCGGCCCGCCGACTGGGCATCGTCACCGCCATCCACAGCGATGCGCCGGTGACCCCGCTGGGGCCGCTGTTCACCGCCTGGTGTGCGGTCAACCGGCAGAGCGCCAGTGGCCAGACGCTGGGTCACCATGAGGCGGTGAGCGTGGAAGATGCACTGGAAATGATCACCCTGGGCGCTGCCATCACGCTGGGTATGGACGACCGTGTGGGTAGCCTGGACGTCGGCAAGTTTGCCGATATGGCGGTACTGGACGACGACCCATTGCAAGTTTCAGCACAGGATCTGCGACACATCCGGGTACACGCCACGGTGTCGGGAGGACAGGTGCATGAGGTGTGATGATCGGGTGCCGGTGACGGTGATCGCAGGTTTCCTGGGGGCGGGCAAGACCAGTTATCTCAACCGTCGGCTGGCGTCGGGGGATATCGAGGATGCTCTGATTCTGGTCAACGACGTCGGCGAGGTGAACGTCGATGTAGCGGCGATCGACTACCGCGATGATCGAGTGCTGTCGCTGTCCAACGGCTGCGTCTGCTGCACCCTGGGGGGCACGCTGGCCGAGCAGCTGTCCCAGGCGCTGCGACTCAAGGCCAGGCCAACGGAAATTCTGATCGAGGCCAGCGGCGTGGCCAATCCTCAACGGATCGCCGATATCGCCAGGCTGGCGCCGGGGCTTGAGCTTGCCGATATCGTGGTACTGGTGGATGCGAGCCAGGCTGGCCGTCTGGCGCTGGACGCCCAGGTGGGGGAGTTATGGCGCGCCCAGGTGCACGCCGCCCATCGTCTGCTGGTCAATCGTCTGCCCCAAGAGGACAGCGCGCGCGACCAGCTGCTCGGGTGGCTGGGCCAGCTCGCCCCTGGTGCGGCGGTGGCGACAGAGCCGGTACAAGTCGCTCCCGCGTCGTCCAGGACGACGTCCTCTGGCCCGGCCTTTTGGCAGGGAAATGGCGCCAAGGCATCGGCGGAGCCGTTCGCCGTGCGTGCCCGACACTCGGGGCTGACCGATGCCACCCTGCACCTTCGCCACTCCCTGGTGGCCGAGGAGCTGCAAGTGCTGCTCGAGCGCTACCGCGACTGCCTGTTTCGCGCCAAGGGTTTTGTCCGCTGTCGGCTGGCGGACGGGGAAGAATGGCGAAGTCTGCAGTTGAGCGGGCAGCGCCTCGCCTGGCAGAGCCACGGGCCGCCCGCCACCGGCGCCGTGCTGGTGTGCATCGGGCGTCGGGGCGAACGCTTTACCCGGTTGATGGAGGAGCTTGCGCAGCTCGACAGCGAGACTGATACGGCGCCGATGGCACCGATCGGGCGCTAGCCCAGTGCCTCCCGGATTCAGCCGGTGCGACGTGCCTGGGGCAGCAAGGCCGCCAGGCGTTCGATGCCGCGCTCGATGCGGGTCTCGTCGATGGCCGAGAAGCCGAGCCTCAGGGTGGGGCGAGGCGCCGGGGTCAGGAAGTGCACCTCGCCGTTCTCGATCAGGATGCTGTGCTCCTCGGCCAGCCGCTTCAGCAGTGCCACGTCAGTGTCGGCGGGGGCCTCCAGCCAGAAGCAGGAGCCGCCGAAGGTGGAGCGGATACGCAGCTCGGGCAGGTGGGATGCGAGGGCGTCACGCATCAACAGCCAGCGGCGCTGGTAGGTCTGGCGAATCTGGCGCAGCAGCGCGTCGTGGTAGCCGCGGTCGAGAAACAGCGCCACGCTGCGCTGGTTGTTGGTGGCGGGGTGGCGCAGCATCAGCCGGCGCAGGGCGCGCGCCTCGGCGATAAAGGCGGGGGGCGCCACCATGTAGCCGAGCCGAAGGCCCGGCGCCAGGGTCTTGGACAGGCTGCCCACGTAGATCACCCGGCCATCGCTATCGAGGCTCTTGAGTGCCGGCGTCGGGTTGTCGACGAAGTTGGTCTCGCTCTCGTAGTCGTCCTCGATGACCAGATAGTTGTTGGCGCTGGCGCTGTCGAGCAAGTCGCGGCGGCGCTGCATCGGCAGGGTCACGCCGGTGGGCGACTGGTGGCTCGGGGTGACGTAGGCCAGGTGGCAATCGGCCAGGCGCTGGTCGATCACCAGGCCCTGGTCGTCCACGTCCACCGCGACGATTTCGTCGGTGAAGGTGCGGGCGATATTGACCATGTCGACGTAGCCAGGGTTCTCCATGGCGAAGCGTCGACCCGCCCCCAGGATCAGCATGGCGGTGATCCATAGCGCCTGCTGGGCGCCCACGGTGATCAGGATCTCCTCCGGTCGGGCCCAGACGCCACGGCGGGGCAGCAGTCGCTGGTGGATCTGTTCGATCAGCAGCGGGTCGTCTTCGCTCAGGTGGTCTGCCGACCAGCGGCGGATGGCGGGTACGCTGACCGAGTCGCGGCTGCACTCCCGCCAGTGCTGGGTGGGAAACAGGTTGGGATCGATCTGGCCGTAGAGGAAGGGGTAGTCATAGTCGAGCCAGTTGGCCGGCTTGACGATGGTCGGCTGGCGCGAGGGTCGCATCGTCAACAGCTCGTCCCAGGGCGTCGCTGTGCCGGAGTGGGAGGTGGCGCTGGCGGCTGGGGGGGCGATGTCGGCTGGGGGCGTGACGCGTCCGGCGAGGATATCCGGATTGACGAAGTAGCCGCTGCGCTCCCGGGCGACCAGGTAGCCGTCGTCCAAGAGTTGCTCGTAGGCGATCATCACCGTGTTGCGGGCCACGCCCAGCTCCTTGGCGAGCTTGCGGCTCGAAGGCAGGGCCTCACCGGTGGGCAGATGCCCCTCGAGGATGGCGTGGGCGATCTGCTCGCGAAGCTGGCACTGAAGGCTTTCCTGACGCTTTGCGTCGAGTCGAAACAGGGGGGCGCTCATACCGACGACGGGTTCCCGGATGGTGGTTGTTGGACGAGTTCCGGCGTGGCCCAGGCCTGGCGGCCACGCTTGCCTACGATCTTACAGCGTCGACGTCTTGTCGAGGGCTCGCGGGTGCCTGGCCCAATCGATGTGGGGCCACTGGTCCTATGGCGTCGATGCTCGACGGGGGAGAGTGAGTCACATGGCGGGTCGGACCTGACGGCGCTCGCCAGCCAATGACGATCAAGATGTGACACCCGCAACAAGATTCCGCTTTAAGCGGCACAACAATGATGGGAGTTCCGCATGCACACCAAGTCCCCTTTCCTCCGCACCACGCCCCCGCGCAACATGACTCCTGCGGCCATCGGCGCTGCCGCCTCGACCCGGCGCCTGGGCCCACGCCCGCTGGTGGCGGCGGTCGCCCTGGCGCTGCTGGGCGCCGCTGGCTCGGCCCAGGCGGCGACCTGGAAGATGGCGCTGGGCGACGCCGCCGGTGGCACCCAGCATGAGATGGGACAGACCTTCGCCAAGCTGATCGAGGAAAAGTCCGGCGGCGACGTCAGCGTGGACCTGTTTCCCAACGGCCAGCTGGGCAGTGAGCAGGACACCGTCAACAACGCCAGCATGGGCCTGCTCGACCTGTCGGTACTGGCGATCAACAACATCACGCCGTTCTCGCCCACGGTCGGGGTGATGACGCTGCCCTACGTGATTCAGAGTCCCGAGGACGCCCGCACCCTGACCCAGGGCGAGATCGGCCAGGAGATGGTCGACAACACCATCCGTGACGCCGGCGTGCGGATACTGGGCTGGGCCTACTCCGGCTGTCGCCGTCTGACCAACTCGGCGAGGCCGGTGGCGAGCCCCGAGGATCTGGATGGCCTGGTCATCCGGGTGCCCAAGAACGAGATCATGATCTCCGCCTACCAGTCCTGGGGCGTCAATCCCAACCCGCTGGCCTGGTCGGAGACCTTTACCGCCCTGCAGCAGGGCGTCGTCGACGGCCAGGACAACCCCTACATCACCATCGACGCGATGAAGTTCTACGAGGTCCAGGATCACGTCACCGACAGCTGTTATGTGTTCTCCATGGAGCCGTTGATCATGGGTGAAGGCATGTTCCAGAGCCTGTCCGAGGAGCAGCAGCAGTGGGTACTGGAGGCCGCTCAGGAGGCCACCGATCACAGCTACGAGTATCTGCTGGCCCAGGAAGACGCGATCAAGACCCGGCTGGTGGAAGAGCACGGCATGGAGATCACCGAGCCCGCCGACGGCGAGCAGGCGTGGATCGAACAGGCCACCGCCATCTGGCCCGACTTCTACGACAGCATCGGCGGCAAGGCCAAGCTCGACGAGGCGCTCGCCGCGCTGGGACGTGAGCCAGCCCCCTGATCAGTCACGACGTCGCTATCGTCTTGAATCCTCCCGGCGCCTGACTCCAGGCGCCAAGAATCATGGCACCGCCGGACGTCTGCCATTGGACGCCAGGTGGTGCCTGCTCAGAGGTCGTCGTGATGAATCGTCTATGGAAGCTCGTGGACAACCTCGAGAACTGGCTGTGCCAGCTGTTGCTGGTGACCTTCGTGGCGCTGCTGTTTGCCCAGATCATGCTGCGCAACCTGTTCAGCTATTCGCTGCCCTGGGCCGATGAGCTGGCTACCTACGCCTTCGTCTGGTTCGCCTACCTGGGGGCGGTCTACGCCGCCAAGAAGTCGGCCCATAACCGTGTCACCTTCCAGTTCCGTTTCTTCCCGCGCTGGGTGGAGGTGGCCTGCGGTGCGCTGACCGACCTGATCTGGATCGCCTTCAACCTGGTCTTCATCTGGCTCAGTTACGACTTCGTGTTCAACAAGATGAACACCTTCTGGAAGTCCCAGACTCTGGGCATCCCGATGAAGGTGTTCTACCTGATCCTGCCGCTGGCCTTCGTGCTGATGACCCTGCGCATCCTGCAGAACAACTACCTGCGCTTCGTCAAGCATCGCGAGCCCGTCGATCCCGAGGCCGAGGCCATCGCCGAGGCCAAGTCCTCGACGCTGTCGTCATCCAACGAGAAGGGAGACTGATCCATGGAGACGACCATCATCTACGTGCTGTTCGGCGTGTTCTTTCTGCTGCTGGTGCTGGGCGCGCCGATCACGGTGTCGCTGGGGGTGGCCGCGCTTGCCACCTATCTGTCGCTGGGGGAGAACCCCATGGCCTTCGTGCAGATCGCCTTCACCTCGGTGGGGTCCTTTCCGCTGATGGCGCTGCCGGCTTTTATTCTCGCCGGGGCCTTGATGGAAGCCGCCGGCATCTCGCGACGCCTGGTGGATATCGCCGAGGCCTTCGCCGGGCCGGTCACCGGCGGTCTCGCCGCCGCGACGGTGTTCGCCTGCATGTTCTTCGGCGCGATTTCAGGCTCAGGGCCCGCCACCACCGCGGCGGTGGGCATGCTGATGATCCCGGCCATGGCCAACCGCGGCTATGATCGCGGCTATGGCTCTGCCATCACGGCGTCCTCCGGTGGCCTCGGCGTGGTGATTCCACCGTCCATTCCCATGGTCATCTTTGGTATCTCGGGGATGGGTCTGCAGCCACCGGCGGAGGCCGTGGCCGCGCACGGCGCCTTCCAGACGCTGTCGATTCCGAAGCTGTTCATCGCCGGCATTCTGCCCGGCATGGTGATCGCTGGCTGCCTGTTGACCGTCAACTACATCATCTCGCGCCGGCGCGGTTACAGCGGGCTGAGCGACAGCTGGTCCTGGGACACCATCGCCAGGAGTCTGAAGCGTGGCGTGTGGTCGATCCTGGCGCCGCTGATCATCCTCGGCGGTATCTACAGCGGCCTGTTTACGCCCACCGAGTCGGCCATCGTGGCCATCGCCTACACCCTGATCGTCGGCATCTTCCTGCACCGCGAGCTCAAGTGGAAGCCTACGCTCAAGACTCTGGAGACCACCACCTGGATCACCGGACGGGTGCTGTTGATCCTGTTCACCGCCACGGTATTCGGCCGCTTGCTGGTCGAACAGCGGGTGCCGGCGGTGATCGCCGAGGGCATGCTGGGACTGACCGATAACCTGTACTTGATCTGGGCCATGGTTATCGCATTTCTGCTTTTTGTCGGCATGTTCATGGAAACCCTGGCGGCTATCATGATCCTGACGCCGGTATTGCTGCCGATCATGTACATGCTGGGCATGGACCCGGTGCACGTCGGTATCGTCGTCGTCTGTGCCCTGGCCATCGGCTTCCAGACGCCGCCCCTGGGGGAGAACCTGTTCGTGGCCTCGGGCATTGGCGGCGCCTCCATCGAGGAGATATCGATCAAGGCGCTGCCGTTTGCCGCAAGCTCGGTGTTCGCGCTGTTCGTGATCGCCTACTTCCCGGAAATATCGCTGTGGCTACCCCGTATGCTGGGGTATTGATTGCGCACCGTCAGCGCACCGCAAAAAAGGCCGGGTGTCTTCGCATGTCGCGGCGACCCGGCCTCTCGCCAAGGAGTCACGCCATGCCTGTTTCGATCTCGCGTCTTCTCTGTTGCCTGGGGCTGAAGGACGATTGCCGCCAGGTGCTTGCCCACACCCTGACGCTGGCCAAGGCCACCGGGGCCGAGGTTCACGTGCTGCATGCGGTCAAGTCGTTGTCCGATGACGTCATGCATACCCTCAAGGCCAACATCGGTGAACGCGCCACCCTGGATGGCTTGATGGAGCAGCGCCTGCGTCTGGCGCGAGAGCGTCTGGACGAATTTGTCGAGGCCTTCTGGCAAGAGCACGAAGCGAACCTGCCTGGGCGCGAGGTGGTGGCCGCCAAGTCGGTGCTGGAGGGTTACCCGGCATCGGAGATTACCCGCTACGCCGTGCGCCATGACTGCGACATGATCATCATGGCCACCAACAAGCGCGGCTTCGCCTCGTCCTATGCAGGCCGGGTGACCAAGGGCGTGATCAAGCGTGCCAGTGTGCCGGTGGTGGTGGTGCCACCGATGTAGCCACGAAGAACGTCAGTCTGGCTGGCCGAGCGTGTCCTGACCCGATCGGTCAGTCAGCGTACCTTGGCAATGCGTTCATGCGTTCATGCGTTCGTATGCTCAGTGGTCGAAGGTATCCTGCAGCTGCCCGGCGATACGCCGCATCAAGGGCGCCCACTCCATCAGCGAGTCGATGCTGTGGCGCAGCCGGGGCGCGTGGATCGCCAGCGTCGCCTGGATGCGCCCGGTCTGGTCGTACACCGGCACGGCGATGGCCACCATGCCCTGGATGAACTCCTCGTTGTCGGTGCTCAGCTCCTTTTCGGCGATGTCCGCCAGGCGTCGCTCCAGCTCGTCTGCTTCGGTGGCGGTGTAGGGGGTATAGGCCTCCAGCGGCAGGTGCTTGAGCAGCTGGCGGCGCTGGGCCGGCCCCATCAGCGCCAGAAACATCTTGCCGCTGGCGGTGCAGTGCAGCGGAAGACGTGAGCCCGGCGGCAGCTGTATGCGTACCGGCCAGTTGGTCTCCACCCGTTCGTAGTAGAGCACCTCGTGACCTTCGAGCAGGGTCAGGTTGCAGGTTTCGTTGACCTCTTCGGCCAGGCGCTTGAGCAGCATACGGCGCGGCGCCTTGAGGCTTTCGTTGGCGAGCACGCCCATGGCCATACGGTGCAGTCGTTCGCCGGGAAGCAGATGCCGTCCTTCCACGTCGCGCACGATCAGGTCCTGTTCCTCGAGTTGCTTGAGCAGGCGATGCAGGGTGGGCTTGGGAATGTCGAGCTGACGCTCCAGGTCCGAGGCGCTGACGCCGTGGATCGAGGTGGCGATGGTTTCCAGCAGTACCAGGCCTCGTTGCAGCGTCGAATTGGTCGTGGTCCGAGTGCTTGCTGTAGACATACGCGATCCTTGACGACGGAAAATGGTGGCAGGCACTCATGATAACGCGGCAAGCCCGGTGAGGCTTGCCGCGTGCTCCTGCTTGCCTGTCGGTGTTACAGGTTCACCAGCATCAGTGACAGCGCCGGCCACATCGAGATCGCGATCCAGCAACTGATCAGCGCGATGAAGTAGGGGATGACGAACTTCACCAGGCGCAGGTAGGGGATCCCAGTGATGCTCGAGGCCACGTAGAGGTTGAGGCCGAAGGGCGGGGTGACGAAGCCGATGGCGGCACCGACCAGGAAGATCACCGCGAAGTGGATCGGGTCGACCCCGGCGTTCTGGGCGATGGGCGCCAGGATCGGTGCCAGGATGATGGTCACCGGCAGGCTCTCGAGGATCATCCCGGCCAGCAGGATCATCAGCATGCAGGCCCCCAGGATCACATAGTAGTTTCCCAGGCCACTGAGCAGGTCCTGCAGCGCCTGGCCCGCGCCCAGCACCGACAGCAGTTGCTGCATCACCACCGAGATCGCGATCAACGGCGCCAGCATGCCGGCGATCTGGCCCGAGCGCAGCATGATCGAGGGCAGCGCGGTGAAGCGAATCTCGCGGGTGATCAGTAGCCCCGCGATCAGGGTGAAGCCCACGGTGATGGCGGCGGCCTCGGTGGGCGAGAACTTGCCCGAATAGATGCCGTAGATCACCACCCCGATGGTGGCGAAGCCGAGATAGGCGCGCCTGGCAAAACGTGCGCTTTCACCCGCCTTGAACGGAATCAGGGTGCCCCAGCCGTGACGTCGCGCCACCAGGTGGCAGGCCGCCATCATGCCGAACACCATCATCGCCCCGGGGATCATGCCGGCGATGAACAGGTCGCTGATCGACAGGTTCATCATGAAGCCGTAGACGATAAAGATGATCGACGGCGGGATGATGATGCCGACCGTTCCGCCGGAGGCGGCGGTGGCGGCGGAAAAGCGCTCGTCGTAGCCGTTCTTGACCATCTCCGGCTGCATGATCGAGCCGATGGTGGCGGTGGTGCCGGCGTTGGATCCGGAGATCGCCGCGAACAGGCCGCAGGCGCCGAGGGTGGCCATGCCCATGCCGCCACGCAGCCAGCCCAGTACCGAATAGGCGAAGTCGGACAGTCGCT
This sequence comes from Halomonas sp. DP1Y21-3, assembly GCF_019801245.1. Classification (NCBI taxonomy): domain Bacteria; kingdom Pseudomonadati; phylum Pseudomonadota; class Gammaproteobacteria; order Oceanospirillales; family Halomonadaceae; genus Halomonas; species Halomonas sp. DP1Y21-3. The sequence continues at coordinate 217,717 of NZ_JAHVJM010000001.1, read as the reverse complement.
TGGCGATGCCGGCGGCGTTGATCAAGTCGCCGGTCAGGATGAACAGCGGCAGGGCCAGCAGGCCGAAGAAGCTCAGGCCCTGGAACAGGGTGACCCCGATATTGGCCAGGGTGAAGTCGATGATCAGGCTGGTGCCGACCACCCACAGGCCGATCACCAGGAAGATCGGTACCCCCAGCAGAAAGATGGTGGTGCAGCCCGCGGTGACCAGGCCGATAAGCATGCCGTCGGTCATGACGTCTCTCCTAGTCCATGATGGACGGTTGCAGGTTGAACGGCTCACGGCGCCGGAAGCGCGCGATGTCGCTGGCCAGGTTCTGCAGTACCCGGAAGATGATCAGGGCCCAGGCCAGCGGTGTGGCGAGGTAGAACCACCACTGCATCACGTTGTCGGTGCCCGGCACGATGGCGAAGTTCATGTGCGCCAGTTCCACCTGGGCGATGGTGAAGTGGATGACCAGGGCGCCGAAGCCGATCCACAGCACGGCGTCGAGTACCTGGCAGGCGAACTGACCGGCGTAGGGCAGGCGCATGCGAATCTCGTTGAGCGACAGGTGGGTGCGCTGCTTGACGTTGAGCGAGGCGCCGAACCAGGTCAGCCACAGAAACAGCAGCACCGGAATGCTGGTGCTCCAGGGCGCCTGCAGGCTGAAGAAGAAGCGGCGGATGACCTCGACGAAGATGATGCCCGCCATGCCGCTGTAGGAGATCAGGATGATCACCTTTTCCAGATTGGCGTCGAGCCACTTGATCGGCGCCAGCCAGGCGGGGGTCGGCCGATCGGCGACGTCGTTCGACGTCGCCTGGGCCGCGGTGGCCTTGTGATCGGTCATTACGCCCTCCACCAGCGCTTCGGCGCCACGTTGACCGCCGCCATCTCACGCGGGATCTCCCGGGCGATGGTGTGGATTTCCTTGTAGATGTCGACGTCGCCGGCCCAGGCATTGAGCCGCTCGCGCCACTGCTCCCAGGGCTCTGGGTTGAACTCCGGGGCGCATAGCTGCTCGGCCTGGGCACGGATCTCGTCGGATAGCGGGGCCACCCGCACGTTGTTCTCGGCGAACACGGTGCCGGCGGCGGGGTGTTCGGTGGCGCCGACGATCTGGTAGCGGCCGGCCTCGTTCATGCCCTGGGTGAAGATCTGGGCGGCGTAGGCCGACTCCATCACCTGATCCTGCAGCTCGGCATCCAGCGCCTCGAACTTCGACAGGTTCATGGCGGTGTGCTCGGTACCGGCGAAGAAGCGCAGGTCGACCGCCTGGGACACCACCGGCGCCATGCCGGCGTAAGCCACCGCGCTCATCCAGGTCTCGGCGCCGTCCAGCAGGCCCTGGCGCAGGCCGTCCAGGGTCTCTTCCCAGGCCACCGGGACCGGGTTGAGGCCAAGCTGTTCCATGGCGATGCGGCCAAGCTGGGTGCCGGTGACGCGGTTCTTGGTGCCCTGCAGCACCTCGAGGCTGTCCACCAGCGGCTTGTCGGCCCAGCTCTGGCCCATCATCAGCCCGCGCAGGTCGCAGTGGGTGAACAGGAACTGCAGGTTGTGGCGCTGGCGCATCGGCTCGCGCAGCAGGGCCTCGCTGCGAGGGTCGTAGAAGAAGTGAAACATCGAGGCGACGCTCGGGAACATGTAGGCGAAGTCCAGCACGTTCAGGTAGGGCGCGCCGCCGGCGGAATTCTGGGTCGAGGCCGAGAAGATGTCGACGATGCCCTGCTGGGCCTTGCTGACGCAATCGAGCTGGTTGCAGACCTCGTTGGAGCCCATGAACTCGACGCGGATGGCGCCGTTGGTGCGCTCCTCGACGTCACGGGCGAAGAACAGCTGCCCGGACTTCTGGATATCGAGATTGCGCTCGTTGAAGCCCGAGGCGCCAAAGCGCAGCTGGAACTTGGGTTCGGTCTGATAGCGGCGTTGCTGCTCGGCGTCGGCGGCTCGGGCCAGGCTCGAGGCGGTGAGGCCAGCACCCAGACCACTGGCGGCCAGCAGCGTGGAGGTCATGCCGAAGCGACCCGAGATATTCAGGAAGTCGCGGCGCGACACGTCTGATGAGAAGAGGCGTGAACTCATGGAAGGCTCCCAGTCTTGTGTTTGGTGTAGGGATGCAGGGGAGTGCCGGGGCGTTCGCGCTTGGCGATCGTCGCCTGGCACCGGGCCCGACAAAGGGCCTTGACCACACCTTAGAAGTCTCTCGGGAATAGATCAATAAAAATGAGTTTTTTTGTCTCGATATTGATATTTTGAGAAAATTGTCTAGCATCAATTGAGACAAAACGTCTCGATTGAGTGAGCGACATGACAACCACAACACCACCGCCAGAGGCTTTCGACTACATCATCGTGGGGGCGGGCTCCGCCGGCTGCGTGCTGGCCAACCGCCTGAGCGAGGACCCCGAGGTGTCGGTACTGCTGCTCGAGGCCGGCGGGTCCGACTGGAATCCGTGGATCCACGTGCCCGTGGGCTACTTCAAGACCATGCACAATCCGGCCACCGACTGGTGCTACCTCACCGATCCCGACGAGGGCATCGACGGTCGCCGGCTGCAGTGGCCCAGGGGCAAGGTGCTGGGAGGGTCAAGCTCGCTCAATGGGCTTCTGTACATCCGCGGTCAGCGCGAGGACTACGACGATTGGGCGCAGCTTGGCAATGACGGCTGGGACTATGACTCGGTGCTGCCCTACTTCAAGAAGTCGGAGTGCCAGGAGCGAGGCGCCGATGACTACCACGGCGCCGACGGGCCCTTGAAGGTCTCGGATCTGCGCCTGCGCCGCGAGATCGCCGAACGCTTTATCGAGGCGGCCAAGGCCTCGGGAATTCCCGAGAACCGCGACGTCAACGGGGCCAGCCAGGAAGGCGTGGGCTACTTCCAGCAGACCTCCTACAAGGGCTTTCGCTGCTCGACCGCCAAGGCGTTTCTGCGTCCGGCGCTCAAGCGGTCCAATCTCACCCTGGTCAAGCGAGCCCACTGTCAGCGGCTGCTGCTGGAGGGCAAGCGCGTGGTCGGGGTCGAGTACCGCCAGGGGCAGAGCACCCATCGGGCAAGCGCCAGGCTCGAGGTGCTGCTGTCCAGCGGCGCCATCGGCTCGCCGCAGATCCTGCAGTGCTCCGGCATCGGGGACCCCGACCACCTGGCCGAGGTCGGCGTCGACTGCCACCACGCACTACCGGGCGTCGGCGAGAACCTGCAGGACCATCTGCAGATCCGGCTGGTGTTCAAGACCTCCTGTCGCACCCTCAACGACGAGGTGCGTCATCCGCTGAGAAAGCTGGCGGTAGGCACCCAGTACGCCCTGACCCGCACCGGACCGCTGACCCTGGCGGCCAGCCAGGTGTGCATCTTCACCCAGTCGCGGGAGGGCCTGGATCGCCCGGATATCCAGTTCCATATGCAGCCGCTGTCGGCGGACAAGCCGGCCGAAGGGGTGCATCCGTTCTCGGCCTTCACCTCCTCGGTGTGCCAGTTGCGTCCGACCAGCCGGGGGCGTATTCGCATCACCAGCGCCGACCCCGCCGTCTACCCCTCGATCCAGCCCAACTATCTGAGCACCGAAGAAGACTGCCGCGTGGCGGTGGACGCCATCAAGGTGGCGCGACGCATCGCCGAGCAGGCACCGCTTGCCGAGGTGATCACCGATGAATACGTGCCGGGGCGGGAGTATCAGAGCGACGAGCAATTGCTCGAGGCCGCCCGGCGCTACAGTCAGACCATCTACCACCCGGCGGGCACCTGCAAGATGGGCCACGACGACCTGGCGGTGGTCGATGACCGACTGCGGGTGCACGGTCTCGAGGGCCTGAGGGTGGTGGACGCCTCGATCATGCCGATCATCGTCTCGGGCAACACCAACGCCCCGACCATCATGATCGCCGAACGCGCGGCGGACATGATCAAGGCCGATCGCCGTGCCCAGGCGCGCGTCGCCTGACGTGCAGCGCTGGAATCTCGACGGCGGATCGATGCCATCGGGGCCTGGCCTTACTCGAGGCCGCGCTCTGGCCCTAACGTCGCGACAGCGGGCTGGGCCAGGATCAAATCAATAGCGCGTCATCGGCTGACCCGCTGAGCGCGACCCCTGCTACGCGAACAACGAATAAACGAGAGGACGCCCATGTCCCAGCCAACGACACACGCCAAGCCCGAGACGCCCGTGACCGGATGGCGTCGCCATCTGGAGCCCGCCCGGGAGCGCATGCCGGGGGTGCTGATCTGCATCACCATTGCCCTGGCCACCACCTTTATCGCCGATCACTACGGTGGCCCGACCCTGCTCTACGCACTGCTGTTCGGCATGACCCTGCACTTTCTCAGCGAGCAGGGCCCTTGCCTGGTGGGGGTGGAGTTTGCCGCCCGCACCATCCTCAGGCTGGGTGTTGCCCTGCTGGGTGTACGCATCACCCTGGAGCAGGTGGCGGAACTCGGGATCGGCCCGGTGGTGACGGTGGTCGCCGGGGTGGTGCTGACCATTCTGGCGGGAAGCGTGCTGGCGCGACTGCTGGGGCTGAAAAATGACCTGGGGCTGCTGACCGGCGGGTCGGTGGCGATCTGCGGCGCCTCGGCGGCGCTGGCACTGTCTGCGGCGATGCCGCGCAACGAGATCGCCGAGCGCAATACCATCCTGACCGTGGTTGGCGTGACGACGCTGTCCACCGCCGCCATGGTGCTCTACCCGCTGCTGGTCGGCGCGCTGGAACTGACCGACACCCAGGCCGGCATCTTTCTTGGTGGCACCATCCATGACGTCGCCCAGGTGGTCGGTGCCGGCTATATGATCTCCGACGAGACCGGCGACATCTCAACCTTCGTCAAGCTGTTGCGGGTCGCCATGCTGGTGCCGGCGGTGATGGTGTTCATGCTGCTGTTTCGCCGCGCCCGTGGCGGTGAAGGCGGCAAGGTGCCGATGTTCCCGAGCTTCCTGGTGGCCTTCGTGGTGCTGGTGCTGATCAACAGCCTTGGTGTGATCCCCCAGGTGATGGTCGAGGGCATGACCGACCTGTCGCGCTGGTGCCTGGTCACCGCCATCGCCGCACTCGGTATCAAGACCTCCTTCCAGAAGCTCGCCGTGGTCGGCTGGAAGCCCGTCATCCTGATGGTCGCCGAGACCGTCTTCCTGCTTGGGCTGGTGCTGGTGTGCCTGTATACCGGCATCGCCGAGTGGTAGCGAGCGGTCCCGGGCCAAAGCCCACACAAATGCCAAGGCCCCGGTACTCCCGGGGCCTCGGCGTTTCTGACGGTCTGTGGCGCTGTGCTGGTCGTTACTGACCGGCCTGGATCGCGGTCAGCGCAATCGTATAGACGATATCCTCCACCAGGGCGCCCCTGGACAGGTCGTTGACCGGCTTGTTGAGGCCTTGAAGCATGGGGCCGATGCTGACCACCCGGGCGCTGCGCTGGACCGCCTTGTAGGTGGTGTTGCCGGTGTTCAGGTCGGGGAACACGAACACCGTGGCGCGGCCGGCCACCGGGGACTCCGGTGCCTTCTGCCGGGCCACGCTGGCGATGGCCGCAGCGTCGTACTGCAGCGGGCCGTCGATGGCCAGGTGCGGCGCCCGTTGCCTGGCGATGCGGGTGGCCTCGCGGACCTTGTCTACGTCGGCGCCGCTGCCGGACTCGCCGGTGGAGTAGCTGATCATGGCGACCCGCGGCTCGATGCCGAAGGCCTCGGCGCTGGTGGCGCTCTGCAGGGCGATCTCGGCCAGCGCCTCGGCGTCGGGGTCGGGGTTGACCGCGCAGTCACCGTAGACCACCACCTGGTCGGGCAGCAGCATGAAGAACACCGACGACACCTGGCCGTAGCCTGGGGCGGTCTTGATCAGCTGAAAGGCCGGGCGCACGGTGTTGGCGGTGGTATGCACGGCGCCGGAGACCAGGCCATCGACCTCGCCTTCGGCGAGCATCATGGTACCCAGCACCACGCTGTCATGAAGCTGGGCCTCGGCGGTCAGCGGGGTCAGCTTGCCACGCCGGCGCTCGACCATGGGTGCGACAAAGCGACCACGCTCGGCGTCCGGGTCGAGGATCTGCAGGTCGTCGGGCAGTTCAAGGCCACGCGCCTTGGCCACCTCGAGGATGGCGCGACGCTTGCCCAGTAGCACGCAGTTGGCGATGCCACGACGCTGGCACAGGATGGCCGCTTCCAGGGTGCGTGGCTCGTCGCCTTCGGGCAGCACGATTCGCCGACGCTTGTGCTGGGCCATGCTGACCAGTTGATGGCGGAAGGCCGCCGGTGACAGGCGGCGCTGGGCGTCGTCGTGAATCAGTGCCAGCAGCCAGTCACGATCCAGGTGATCGGCGACGAAGGCGCAGATGGCCTCGGCGCGCTCGTGATCATCCACCGGAATGCCGCCGGACATCTCGGTAAGCCGGGCCACGGTGGCGTAGCTGTCGGTGTCCACCGAGAGTACCGGCAGCCCCGAGGCCAGCGCCGGGCGACAGACGTCGATCAGCTGCTGGCTGGGTGACTCGCCGTGGGTCAGCAGGAGGCCCGCCAGGGGCACGCCATTCATGGTGGCCAGGGCCGCCGCCAGCAGGGTGTCGTCGCGGTCCCCGGGGGACACGATCAGCTCGCCGGGACGCAGGGCGTAGAGCAGGTGCTCGGCGCTGCGGGCCCCCAGCGTCGAGTGGGCGACGCGGCGGCGATCGGCCTCGCCGTGGTGCAGGATCCTGGCATCGAGGGCACGGGCCACGTCTACCACTCGCGGTGCGGTAAGGGAGGCCCGGTAGGGCACCGCCGCGACCACCGGCAGGGTCAGATCGGCGCCGCTGGCGAGCTGCTGCTGCCAGTGCTGGCGGTGGGCGCGGGCCTCGACCTCGCTGACCGAGGCCAGGGTCTGGTCGATGGCCGAGCCGTCGCCGTCCCCCGGCAGTCGCATCAGCATGGCGCCCAGGGTGCGCACCGAACCCACCGCGTCGATGCTCTGGCGATGGAACTGCAACTGCTTGGCCAGCTCCTGGGGATCGGCGATCTGGCCATCGGCGACCAGTACCACCTGGGCGTCGAGGGCACTGGCCAGGCGCACGTTGAGGTCGAAGGCGTAGGCGTTTCGCGGCAGTGGACGAACGCCCTCCACCACGATCAGCGCCGGTGCCTTGCCGGTGGCAGGGCGGGCGACGCGGGCGTGACGCTCCACGGCGAGTTCCAGCAGACCATCGCGATCGTCGCGGCCGAGATACTGCTCCAGTGTCTGGCGCGAGATCGGACGCGGCGAACCTATGCCCAGGGTACTGGCCACCAGCGAGCGGGCGCGTTCGTCGTTGTCACTTGCCTGCTCGCCACCTTCGGACTGGCTGAAGGGCTGCAGAAAACCCGCGTCCAGCCCTAGCGTATCCAGCGCACGAAGCAGGCCGAGGCCGGCGGAGGTGAGGGCGACGCCGTCGTCGATGGGGATCAGCAGCAGCGTGCGGGACTGGGTGCTCACAGAACCTCCTCGAGCTTTGGCGTGGACGTCAGGCTCGCGATCAATTCCCGGGTCTGGCTGGCGATATAGCCTTCTTCGTCGGTGGGGATGACGCGGATCTCCGGCGCCGAGCTGGCGCCTCGGTCGTGGATCTGGCCTTCCTCGCCACGCGGGAGGCTCTCGTTGGCGTCAGCGTCCAGGCGCACACCGAGGGCCTCCAGGTGGCCCAGGGTCCGGGCGCGCACCAGGGCAGAGTTTTCGCCGATGCCGCCGGTGAAGGCGATGCCGTCGATCCGGGGCAGGGCACAGGCCAGGCCCGCCAAGGACTTGGCCAGGCGGTAGCAGAACACTTCGATGGCCAGGCTCGCGCCGGCGTGACCTTCACTGGCGGCCTGTTCGAGCTCACGCATGTCGTTGGTCAGCTCGGACAGCCCCAGCAGTCCGCTCTTCTGGTTGAGCAACTGATCGACGCCCTCCAGCGACATGCCTAGCTGGCGCGCCAGGTGCAGGTGCAGGCCGGGGTCGACGTCACCGCTGCGGGTGCCCATCACCAGGCCTTCCAGCGGGGTCATGCCCATGCTGGTGTCCAGGCTCCTGCCGGCCCATACCGCAGTGGCGGAGCAGCCATTGCCCAGGTGGGCGATCAGCCAGCCGCCTTCACCACGGGCGCTGACTTCTGTCAGGCGTCCGGTCACGTAGGCATGGCTCGAGCCGTGGAAGCCGTAGCGACGGATGCCGTGTCGGCTGTAGAGCTCTTCGGGGATGGCGTAGCGGTAGGCGTGGGGCGGCAGGGTCTGGTGGAAGGCGGTATCGAACACCGCCACCTGAGGCAGATCCTCGAACAGCCGGCGCGTGGCGACGATACCGTCGAGGTTGGCCGGATTGTGCAAGGGAGCCAGGCTGATGGTCTGGCGAATGGTGCGCACCACGGCGTCGTCGAGCAGGGTAGCGGCGGTGAAGCGCTCGCCGCCGTGTACCACCCGGTGGCCGATACCGATGGGCCGGTGGACGTCAAGGTGCTCGAGGATGGTCTTGAGCGCCAGGGCGTGGGTCGCTCGGGGAAGCGAGACCTCGCGGGCGCTGCCGTGTTCGTCTACAAGCTTGAGGCGAGCCTCGTGGCTACCCAGGCGCTCGGCGATACCGGACAGTCGGGGAGCGTCGGGGGCCTGATCGACCAGCGCGAACTTGATCGAAGAGGAGCCGCAGTTGATCACCAGAATCGGGGCTTTCATGCCATCTCCAGAAAAGACGCCTTGGTGAGGCGAGAATGCGTGGGATGGCGGCGAATCTAGCACCGCCCCGGGGCGCGAATAACTGGCCTGGGGAGGTAGTCGAACGGCTTTGCTGGTGGATCCGACGAAGCCGTGATGAGCGTCAAGTGCATGAATCTTCGAGTTAGACTTTTGTCTAACTTTGTGCGGCAGAACTGGGACCAGGCGTACAAGACGTGCATCCCCGGGCAGTCGAACGCTGCCCGGGGATGCGCCGGGGAGTGGCTTGTCTCAGACTTCCTTGTAGAGCTCCGCGCCTTGTTCACGGAAGGCCCGGGCGCGCTCCTCCATGCCGGCCATGACGGCGTCGCCGTCACCCTCCAGGCCGTTGTCGCGGGCGTAGTCGCGGACCTCCTGGCTGATCTTCATGGAACAGAACTTGGGGCCGCACATGGAGCAGAAGTGGGCCACCTTGGCGGAGTCCTTGGGCAGCGTCTCGTCGTGATAGGCGCGGGCGGTGTCAGGGTCGAGGCCCAGGTTGAACTGGTCCTCCCAGCGGAACTCGAAACGCGCCTTGGACAGGGCGTTGTCGCGGCGCTGGGCGCCGGGATGCCCCTTGGCCAGGTCGGCGGCGTGGGCGGCAATCTTGTAGGTGATGATGCCGGTCTTGACGTCGTCCTTGTCGGGCAGGCCCAGGTGCTCCTTGGGGGTGACGTAGCACAGCATGGCGCAGCCATACCAGCCGATCATCGCCGCTCCGATGCCCGAGGTGATGTGGTCGTAGCCCGGGGCGATATCGGTCACCAGTGGCCCAAGGGTATAGAAGGGCGCCTCGTCGCAGTACTCGAGCTGCTTGTCCATGTTCTCCTTGACCAGGTGCATGGGCACGTGGCCGGGGCCTTCGATCATCACCTGGACGTCGTGCTTCCAGGCGATATGGGTCAGCTCACCCAGGGTCTTGAGCTCCGCCATCTGGGCCTCGTCGTTGGCGTCGGCCACCGAGCCCGGGCGCAGGCCATCGCCCAGCGAGAAGGCCACGTCGTACTGCTTGCAGATCTCGCAGATTTCCTCGAAGTGGGTGTAGAGGAAGCTTTCCTGGTGATGGTAAAGGCACCACTTGGCCATGATCGAGCCACCGCGGGAGACGATGCCGGTGACCCGGTTGGCGGTCAGCGGTACGTAGCGCAGCAGCACGCCTGCGTGGATGGTGAAGTAGTCCACGCCCTGTTCGGCCTGCTCGATCAGGGTGTCGCGGAACACCTCCCAGGTGAGGTCCTCGGCCACGCCCTTGACCTTCTCCAGCGCCTGATAGAGCGGCACCGTGCCGATCGGTACCGGCGAGTTGCGGATGATCCACTCACGGGTTTCGTGGATGTTCTGGCCAGTGGACAGATCCATGATGGTATCGGCGCCCCAGCGGATGCCCCAGGTCATCTTCTCGACCTCTTGCTCGATGGAGGAGGTCACCGCCGAGTTGCCCAGATTGCCATTGATCTTCACCAGGAAGTTGCGCCCGATGATCATCGGCTCGGCTTCCGGGTGGTTGATGTTGGCGGGGATGATGGCGCGCCCGGCGGCGACTTCCTGGCGCACGAACTCGGGGGTGATCTCCTCTGGCAGACGGGCGCCGAAGCCCTGCCCGGGATGCTGGTGGCCAAGGATGCGCTCGACCTCGTCGCTGCCTCGATAGCCATCGGCCAGGGCCTGACGGCGCTGATTCTCGCGGATGGCGATGAACTCCATCTCCGGGGTGATGATGCCGCGCCGGGCATAGTGCAGCTGGGTGACATTGCCGGCGCTGCCGTCGGCGCCACGACGTGCCCGACGCGGCGTGCGGGTCAGTTCGAAGCGCAGCGGGGCGAGTGTCGGGTCGTTGGCACGTCGGCGACCGTAGTCCGAGGTCGGGCCATCGAGCCATTCGGTGTCGTCGCGCTCCTCGATCCAGGGCCGGCGCAATTCGGCAAGCCCGCGACGCAGGTCGACCTCGACCTGGGGATCGGTGTAGGGGCCAGAGGTGTCGTAGACCAAGAGCGGCGGATTGGCCTCGTCGGCCCCGGAAGTGCGGGTCGCCGACAGCGAAATCTCGCGAAACGGCACCCGCAGGTCGTCGCGGGAGCCCTTTACATAGACCTTGCGCGAACCCGGCAGGGGCGTAACCGCGGCCTGGTCGACCTGGGCGGTCTCGGCCAGGAAGTGCGCACTATGGCGGGGTTTGTTTGCGGAAACGGGTTGATCGAGTGGCATTGGCTTGTCCTTCTCACGGCACTGGGTGCTGGCGTTGTTGTGTGCATCGCGTGAGGAAGGAGGGGGCGTCGTGGCCTGGGCCGTGAGCGCTTGATCCCTACGCTGGTCCTCACCGCGATGCCATGGCATCGGGGTTACCCCCAGATCAGGTTCAACGGGTCCCATGCGCTGCATGATCTCAGCCGCCTCTGGCGGCCCCCCGTCAAGCGTGGTGCTGATTGTGTTAGTCGCTTAGATCGAGCCCCATCTGCCAGAAGTCGATCTCGAGTCGTGTCGCGTCGGCGAAGATCCGTGACAGTCGCGCGAAGCGCTCGCCGGATACCTGGGCAAGCTGATCGTCGAGCCAGGCTTGCTCCTGGCGCGCTGCGGCCTGGAAGTCGTCGCTTTCGTACATGGCGATCCAGGCGTCGAAGGGGTTGTCGGCACCGCGCAGGGTGTCCGGGCGGGCGTTGAGGTTTCGTGCGATATCGGCGTAGCCGACCATGCAGGGGGCCAGCGCCACGTGCAGGTCCAGGAGGTCGCCGCGGCTGCCGGCGTCCAGCACGTAGCGGGTATAGGCCAGGGTAGCGCGGGCTTCGGGCAGCTCACTGAGTTCGGCCTCGCCGATGCCCCAGTCGCGGCAGAAGGCGAGATGCAGGCCGAGTTCCACGTCGAGGATGGTCTTCATGCCGTCGAAGGCGCCGCGCAGCTCGTCGAGGCTGTGGCTCTTGTAGGCCGCCAGGGCGTAGGCCCGGGAGAACTGCAGCAGAAACAGATAGTCCTGCTTGAGGTAGTGACGGAAGCTCGCGTCGGCCAGTTCACCACGGCCAAGGGCGAGCACGAAGTCGTGTGCGATGTAGGCGTGCCAGTCATCGCGGCAGGCGTCGACAAGATCGGTAAAGCGGTAGCCCATGTTGCCTCCGGTTGGTGCGGATCCGGAGGGCGGCGGCAAAGGACACGGCGACGAGAAAGGAGGGAGGTGCGCGCGCAGGGGCTGGCACCACCGCCTGATTCCCTACGCCGGTTCAAGGTGTGAAGCCACACCGCACCCGGATCAGGTTCCACGGGATCGGCGCTGGCGGCCGGTGATTCGTCACCCTGGCCCTGCGCCATCTCAGCCGGATTCACCGGCACCCCGTCAAGCGAGTCTGGATCGAGTCTAGCATGACGTCGAAGGGAGTCCACCTCGGCTTGGCAAGAACCGATCCCGATCAGTAGATACGCCGCTGGGGGGAGGAGGTTTCCACGATATCGCGAGAGTGCAACTGCCCAGATATCTGGAGAAGTTTCCGCATGGTTGAGAATGCATTTTATCCGATTGAGGAAAAGTGGCGAAGTAGAGTCCTGATTGATCAATTCGACAAAGTTTCGACGATTTTGTTGTTATTTAAAGGGATGTTTGCGTGGTTTTTCTTGGATGTTCTCTGGATTGTATTTGCGTGTTTTGCGGCTGCCTGATAGAGAATATGTGAGAGAATCTAGAGTGAAAAAAGTACGTTTGTTTTATCGATATTCTGACAGTCGTTGTGCGCTTGATGACTCCTTTGTGAAGAAGGGCAGAAAGTGACAGGTGTGTTGGTCCCGTTTTATTGGCAGCATTGGTTCGCCGAGTTTTCATGGAAGCTAAAAATGCTTGCTTTGTTCTCTTTTGAACCACCCGTGGGTCAGGTAAATGGTGCATGGGGAAGGTTTTTATGAAGGGCTCCGGGGCCGTTGTCAGTGCTCGTTTCTCAACACAATAGACAAATATTTCGCCTATCTTTTTTTATGCAAATATTTTAGAAAGGAAGACGAGATGCCGGTGTTGGCGTAAACATTCCTATTCGTCGTGGCAATGGGTGATTTAAGATAGACGTTATCAATTTTGTTCGTTCACGACCGATGTTATATCTTATGTTTGAGGTGATTAATATGAATCCATATTCGACACTTCCAGACCGTGCCTTCTGGAAAAAAGCTGTATCCGAAAAGTCGATTTTTGACATATCCAATTTGTGGTCTCCAAAGTTCAAGATCACAAAGGATAGTAGGGTGGTTACCTTCGGTTCCTGCTTTGCGCAACATATTGGAAATGCTCTTGATAGCCGAGGGTTTAACTGGGTCTCGACAGAAACTCCACCCAAGGGGCTCTCGCAGGAAAATGCAAAAAAATACAATTACAATATTTTTTCGGCCAGAACCGGGAATATATACACCACCTCATTGTTGAAGCAGTGGGTAGAGTGGGCAACAGGGATAAAAGAGCCGCCTGAGGAGATTTGGGAAAAGAACGGACGGTTCTATGATCCCTTTCGCCCCGTGGTGGAACCAGAGGGTTTCTGTAGTAAAGAAGAGTTAATGCTCTCTCGAGAGGAGACAATAAAAGCGTTTAGGGAATGCATCTTCTCATCAGACTTCTTTGTCTTCACCTTAGGGTTGACTGAAAGCTGGTTCAATTCGGAATACGGCTACGAGTATCCGATGTGTCCCGGGACTTCAGCAGGGACCTACCTGAAAGGTATCCATGCGTTCAAGAATCAGATGTATCCCTCTGTGATGAATGATCTGCGAGATGCCATAGAAATAATGCGTCATGAGAATCCTGAGTTACGCTTTATATTGACAGTTTCCCCTGTTCCTTTGGTAGCGACAAACTCCAGGAACAACGTGATCGTCGCTACAATGGAATCCAAGTCAGTGTTGCGTGCCGTGGCTGGGCAGATTTCTAGAGGTTGTAATTATGTGGATTATTTTCCTTCGTATGAAATAATCAACAGCCCGGTTTTCAAGGGGGTGTTTTTCGAACCCAATCAACGAAGTGTTAACCCCCACGGTGTCGATTTTGTGATGAATCATTTTTTTTCTTCTCTGAGGACAAAGTTTGGCGCTGAGATTTTCGGAAAACAAAACAAGAGGGTAGGTAGCGTAAAGAAAATGAATGATCTGGTTTGCGAAGAAGAGATCTTCGACGCCTTTGGAGGTAAGGAATGAAGAAGAATATTTGTGTGCTGGGCAATAGCCACGTTGGTGCTTTGAAAAGAGCCTGGGACCTGATGCCAGAGTGGCATCAAGAATATAATCTTGTCTTCTTTACCGCTAGAAGTAATGGCTTGGGTGGACTGATTCTCATCGATAACAAACTGGTTCCAAAAACAGATAGATTAAAGAGGACCATCACCTATACATCGGGTGGCAAGAGTGAGATTGATATCGTTGAATATGATCTATTCTTGATTTACGGACTTCAGATGGAAGTTTTTTTTGTCGAACCTGGCAAATTTTTTTCATCAGCAGTAATAAAGCAAACCGTGCTGGATAGTGTCAAGGGTACGACGTCCTGGAAGATCATGGAAATGATCAGGAGCGTGACCAACAAAAAGATATATGTTGGACATAATCCCCTGCCTATTCAGAAGAAAGGTGATGATAGAAGTTATCCTCCGGAAAGCTACCTGTCCGGAATAAATTTGATGAACGATGAAGTGTATGATAAATGCAATGCCGAGTTGATCGCTCAGCCTGCTGATACCATCGTCAACGGATGTTTTACGGAGCGGGAGCTCTCGAAGGGAAGTAAAAGATTGCCTGTAGGGGATGCCATGGATGAGGAAGCGCATCCAGACCATGATATCAGGCATATGAACGAAGAGTTCGGGAAAAAGTGGCTATCCTGCTTTTTAAGTAGAGATTGACAAAGGGTTGTCCTGGCGGATGTGTGTTATTCGGAGCTGGAGAACGCTCTTTGTAGAGCAAAGCGTTACCACCAGACAGCGGCAAACAGATGAATCATGGATCACGCCACTATGCTTGACGTGTTGTAGTCCGCTGGGATTCCCCCTCCGGATGATGCAAAAGGAGGGGGAGGACACAACGCTGTGCCACGGCACCGGCTCAGTCGACGGGCTTCTCGCCGGAGACTTCCGGCGCCGATTCCGTGCCGTGCTCACGAAAGGACTGCACCGGCATCTCGCGGGGGATTTCCCGTGGCGGCTCGGCCGGGGTCGCCGGCGGCGGTGGTGCCTCGGCGACGCGAAGCTCGCCTACCACCGCCGGGGGGCGGGTCTCGCTCGGGACCAGCAACAGGCCGGCGCGCCTCAGGGCCCGGCCGATGCTCAGGCTGGAGCTCCAGCGGACCAGCGGAGCGGCCATCACCAGGCCGAGCCACACCGGCGTCAGCCAGATGAAGAAGCTCGGGGTGAAGGCCCAGGTCACCAGCGCCCACAAGGCGCCGATCAGTGACCATAGCCAGGTGTGGCGAAAGGCTTCCTTCCAGGGCAGGGCGCGGCCCTCGCGGGACTGTGGATCCCAGGCCACGGTGCGGCCGCTCAGTACCTGAATCACGAAACGACTGTGGAACACCATCATCAGCGGCGCGATGAGCATGGCAAACAGCGTCTCGAGCAGCATGCTGGCGACGAGCCGGGCCCGTCCGCCATAGGCCTGCGGGTTCTGGATCAGCCCCAGCACCAGCCCCAGTACCTTGGGCATCAGCAGCATGCCCAGGGTACCGATCAGCAGCGGCATGATCAGGTTGGGTGGGGCGATCGGCCAGTCGGGAAACAGCTGCGAACTCGAGGTGAAGAAGTTGGTCGGCACCAGCGCCCGGATCAGGGCGTCGATGGTGCTGATCACCAGGATCGCCAGCCACACCAGCGACGACAGGTAGGCGAGGGCACCGAAGAAGAAGTGCAGACGGCTGAGCACGTGCAGTCCGCGCCCGCCGAGCAGGCGCATATGCTGCAGGTTGCCCTGGACCCAGCGCCGGTCGCGTTTGGCGTAGTCGAGGATATGACTCGGCATCTCTTCGAAGCTGCCGCCCAGGTCGGTGCGCATGCGCACCTGCCAGCCGGCACGGCGCAGCAGCGCCGCCTCGACGAAGTCGTGGCTCAGGATATCGCCACCCAGCGGTGGCTTGCCGGGCAGCTCCGGCAGGCCACAGGCATCGGTGAAGGCGTCCACGCGAATGATGGCGTTGTGGCCGAAGTAGTTGGCCGCGGTGGCGTGCCAGAAGCTCAGACCGCTGGCCAGCATCGGCGAGTAGAGTGCAGCAGCGAACTGGTTGGCGCGGCCAAACAGGCTGTCCTGGCGCACTGGAATCGGCACCGTCTGCAACAGGCCAAGGCGCGGGTTGGCCATCATCTCGTCGATCAGCTCGATGACGGTGGTGCCGCTCATCAGGCTGTCGGCGTCGATCACCAGCATGTAGTCGTAGTGGCTGCCCCAGCGGGTGCAGAAGTCGCCCAGGTTGCCTGCCTTGCGCCCGACGTTACTGTCACGGTGGCGGTAGTGCAGTTGGCAGTGGCCTTCCAGGCGCTTCTGGAGCTCGGCCATGGCGGCCTTTTCCTCGGCCACCACCTCGTCGTCGGTGCTGTCGCTGAGCACGAAGGCTTCCACCTCGATGCCTTGCGGCAGGTCATCCAGATCCTTGCAGGTGGCCTCGAGTCCGGCGGCGACTCGCAGCACGTCCTCGTTGTGGATCGGCATCACCAGGGCGGTGCGGGAGTGGGAGCCTTCGGGCCGCATGGGATAGGAATGGCGCGGCTTCAGGCTCAGCGGGTCACGCCCGGTCAGGTTGAGCACGAAGCCGATCAGCGCGCTCCAGAAGGCCATGGTGATCCAGCCGAAGGTGATCGCGAACAGGCCGATGATCGCCATCTCGAGCGGACTGATGCCCTCCACGTAGAGGATCCTGAACATGGTCCAGACCCCCAGCGCCGTGGTGGCGGCAATGGCCAGGCCGACGCCAAGACGTCGCAGGCGTGGCCAGGGTACCTCGGGAGTATGAGCGTTCATCAGGGGCTCCAGATGCTGTTCCAGGTTTCGCTCAGGCGCTCGCCACGAAGCATGAGAGTCAGGCGGATATCAGCGGGCTGGTCGCCGTCGGGCAGCAGCGTGAAGCTGGCGCGCCAGGTGTCGTTGTCGGGCAGCGGTGTGACCTTGGCCTCGGCGGTCTCGCCGCTGGAGGTGGTCAGGGTCATCTCGACCGGTTGGCTGGCATCGAGTCCCTCGAGCTCACCGCCGCGGAAGTCGATGATGAACTGGCGCAGGCGCTCGTCGGGGGGATCGCTCTGTCCCGGCACACCGCCCCAGCCCTGGCGCGAACGCACCACACGAGCCAGCGGCTCGGCCGTGGGGGTGTCGCCGAAGGTCCAGGTACGATAGCGATAGGTGCGGGAGTCGCCGGCCATCAGCGGGGTGGCGGGCACCCAGTAGGCGGTGATGTTGTCGTGGGCCTCGCTGTCGGTGGGGATCTCCACCAGCTCGACGTGGCCTTCACCCCACTCGCCCTGGGGTTCGACCCACTGACTGGGGCGACGCTCGTAGCGGGCCTCCATGTCCAGATAGGCGTTGAAGTGCTGGGGCCGCTGGACCAGGCCATAGCCCTTGGGCGAGGTGTCCTGCAGCCCGGAGATCTGGAGGCTTTCGGGGTTTTCCAGCACGCGCCAGGTCCACTCGCCGGTGCTGGTGGCCATCAGCAGGCCGCTGGAGTCATGTACCCGGATGCGGTAGTCGTCCTCCTGGCGGCGATCCATCTCGCCATGCAGGAACATGCTGGTCAGCGGTGCGACGCCGAGCTTCTCGACGTCTTCCCGGGCAAACAAGCGTGCCTCGGTGTCGACCTGGGTGCGCTTGCCCGGGGCGATGTCGAAGCGGTAGGCGCCGGCCAGAGACGGGCTGTCCAGCAGCGCCAGCACGGTCATGTGGGTATCGCCGGGCTGCGGCTTGACCAGCCAGTATTCGCGAAAGGCGGGAAACTCCTCGCCCTGGGGCAGGGCGGTGTCGATGGCCAGGCCACGGGCCGACAGGCCGTAGCCCTGGTCGCGGCCGACCAGGCGGAAGTAGGACGCGCCCAGAAATACCGCGAACTCATCCTTGTAGTCGGCGCGGTTGAGCGGGTAGTGCAGGCGAAAGCCGGCATAGCCGAGCCCACTCAGGTCGAGCTCGGCGAGGTCGGCGGCATCGTCGTCGTAGCGAAAGCGCTCAGGCTCGAAGGGCAGCGAGTGTACCTCGCCATCCTCCAGCAGGTGGATATCCACCGGCTGGTCATACAGAAAGCCTGGGTGGAAGAGCTCCACCTCGAAATCGCCATCATCCTTCCACAGTGCCCGCTCATCGCGGTAGCGAATCTGTCGGTAGCGATCGTAGTCCATCTCGGTGAGGGCCTCGGGCAGCTCGGCCGAGGCCTCTTCATAGGGGGACGCGGCCAGTTCCTTGGCCCGGTTCGTGACCTGTTCGAACAGCGCGCCGGTCTCGACGGCCATGGCCGGCGTCGTCAATGCGGCGCTGGTGATGACGCCGACGAAGGCGAGCGCCAGGTTGCGCGAGCCAGGTCGCCGCCGTGCAAGGGTGTGTCGTGCTCGAGATATTGCCGTGTCCAAGTGCGCTCTCCTTGCGAGCGGACGAACGCCCGGTGGCTCGGGGTCGCCCGCTGGGGGTGTAGGGGATCCTTCTGCCGTTCACATCGATGGCATCTTCTATGCGACCTTCTATGCCACTTTCTATGCCAGATCGAGCCAGCCTTTAATCTAGCCTATTGGCCGAGACAAAAGTTGCAATAGATGTCATCGGAGTGCATTTGAGGGTTTGTGCTAATTCGGGTTCCGTGTCGCCGATTAGCGACGGTGTCGGGGTGGGCAGGTTACTGAGCGGTAACGTTCAGGTGGCCAAGAGCGAACGACTGGGAGTCCAGGAAGGGAGGTTGCATGTTTGGGGGAAGAGTCTTGCCGCGCCTACCATAGCCAGCTGGATGGCCTGGGCGGCGGCAGGCGCTGGTGCAGGGCACGCCAGCCGACGATGCAGCGGATCACGAACCAGGCGGTGACCAGCAGTGGGGGCAGTGCCAGGCCGATGATCAGCACCGACAGTACCACCGCGGCGACCATGTAGAGCAGGCCGATCCAGAAGGTGCTGATCAGAAACTGGTAGTGGGCACGCAGCCAGGGGGCGGCGTCGGTGCGATAGACGTAGGCGACGACCAGCGCGATCAACAGTGTCACGAATCCGCTCACCAGCCCTGCCAGGTAGAGCAGATAGAGGACGTGGCCGACGCGAGTCTCCGGCGGCGGTGACACCGACGCTGTCGTCACTTCATGTTCCTCGAGCTGTAGAGGCGGTAACGGCGGAAGTCGGGATCGCCACGTTGTTCTTCCAGGGTCTTGGTGTAGCGCTTGTATTCCCACTGGTACTGGGCCGGGTCGAGTGCGATCACCGCCTCGATGCTGGCATTGACCCCGCTGCAGGAGATGGTCTCGTCTTCATCGTAGACGCGCTCGTCGGCGGCCAGGAAGTACAGCGCGAAGCCCCGCCCGGGACGGCGCAGAGCGACGCCGGTCACGACCCTTGCATTGGTGCGCGACACCAGCTTGGGCAACAGGGTGGCAGTGTAGGCGGGGCGCTCGAAGAAGGGCGCGAAAACGCCGCTGCCCCAGCTGGGTTCCTGATCGGGCAGGATGCCGACGGCCTCGGATCGCTTGAGCGCCTTGAGCAGCGCCGCCACGCCTCGGGGGTTGGTCGGCACCAGGCTGGCGCCGCAGCGCTCGCGCCCGGCGCGGATGATCGGGTCCAGCGGTGCCAGCTTGGGCGGCTCGTACATGGCGGTGAAGGGGAAGTGGCTCGACAGCCAGAAGTTCAGCACCTCCCAGTTGCCGAAGTGAGGCGCCAGGATGATCACGCCCTTGCCCTCGGCGCGGGCATCATCCAGCAGTTCGCGGCCATGTACCTCGACGATGCTGTCGGCCACTCGGTCGGGGTCGCCCTGCCAGGCAAAGCCGAGTTCCAGCATGGTGGCGGTGGAATGCTTGAGGCTTTCGCGCCCCAGGGTGGCGCGACGGGCCTCGGTAAGGTCGGGATAGACCACTTCCAGGTTGAGCCTGGTCACCGCGCGTTCGCGCTTGAGCAGGGGGTAGGCCACATTGACCAGGGCGACGCTGAGTCGCCACAGGGTCGTCGGTGACAGTCGTGACAGTATCCGCCACAGGCGTGATATCGCGGTAGCCTGGAGTCGCTGTTGCCAGGGGACGTTCATATCAGATCAACCAACTTTCCACATTGTCCGGAGCGCGCTTTTCCTGCAGTGCCTTGAAGCCTTTGACGCAGCGCACGATCAACCACACCGCCAGGGCCAGCAGCAGCGGCAGGCCGATCACGATCAAGGTCAGGATCGAGGCCACGATGCCGTAGAGCAGGCCTATCCAGAAGGTACGGATCTGGTAGCGATAGTGCTCGTCTAGCCACTCGGGGCCCTTGCCACGGTAGACGTAGGCGATGATCACCCCGATCACCGCGGTGAAGCCGGTGACCAGGTTGGCCAGCAGCAGCGCGTAGCCCACCAGCGACATGGTGGTGTCGGCGGGGGGCGTGTCGCCAGGTGAGGGAGGCTCGACAGTGGGTCGTTGAGGCGTAAGGTCGTGTTGGCTCATCCATGGTCCCTTGGGTGCATGTCATACGGCCCCGTTATCATACCCAGCCTGTGCCGCATTGCCATGACAGGCGAAGCGACCCGCAGGGACGACCGACGTTACTCCTGTTTGAGCGGACGGCTGATCTCCAGCAGGTTGCCGTCCGGGTCGCGAAGATACAGCGACTCGATCTTGCCGGTGGCACCCTGACGTTCCACGGGGCCCAGTTCCACCTCGACCGACAGGGCATCGAGGTGAGCCTTCACCTCAGCCAGCGGCAGATGGCTCTTGAAACAGACGTCGAGGCTGCCTGGGGTAGGGGTGGCGGCCCTGGGGGTCACGTCGGTGGCGGTCCAGTGCAGGCGCAGGGCCAGCTCGCCGAGCATCAGGTCGACCCGCTCGGTATCGCGATAGCGGACGTCCAGGCCCAGAACGCGGGTGTAGAAGTCCACGGCGCGGGAAATATCGGTCACGGTGATGACCAGGTGATCTAGACCTGACAGCATGCCTCTCTCCACAAATGATCCAAGTCCCAGAGAATACGACGATGCCAAGCTGTCCGCTATGCGCAAACCCGACGACGCACCACTTTCATGCGGACGGGCGCCGCGACTATTTTCGCTGTTCGGTATGTGACCTGGTGGCGGTGCCTCCCGAGCAGCGACTGGGACCGCAGGCCGAGAAGGCGGTCTACGATCAGCACGACAACCGCCCGGATGATCCCGGCTACCGTCGTTTTCTGGGTCGCCTGTTTGATCCCCTGAGCGAGCGTCTGTCGCCGGGTGCCGAGGGGCTCGATTTCGGTGCGGGGCCCGGTCCGACGCTGTCGCTGATGTTCGAGGAGGCGGGGTTTGCCACTCGGATCCATGATCCCTACTACCATCCCGCGCCGGAGAACCTGAAGCGGTATTACGATTTCATCACCGCCACCGAGGTGGTCGAGCACCTGTTCGCGCCCGGCCCGGTGCTGTTTGCGCTGGCGCGACAACTGCGACCCGGTGGCTGGCTGGGGCTGATGACCAAGCGCACGCCGGAGGACTTTGCCCGCTGGCACTATATTCGTGATCCCACCCATGTGGTGTTCTTCAGCGAGACGAGCTTTCGCTGGTTGGCCGAGGCACTTGGCATGAGTGTCGACTTCCCCGCGGCCGATGTGGTTCTGATGCGCCGTGACACGAGTCACTGAGGCCGGATTTATGCTTGACCAACAATGCGTTACAGATGCATGGGTGACGCCCTTCGAAAGACATTGACAGGCGCGAAAAGGGGGGTATATTCGCCGCCCAAGAGTCGTCGATACGCACCGCGACGGACGGACTCGAAACATCAACACCCACCCGCCGCCGCCGTCCGCGTCGTCCGCATCGCTGGAGCCCGACTCCTCATGTCTCCCCAACTCCTGGCCATGGCCCTGCCCCCCGTTCTGGGGCTATTCATTCTGGGCATCGGCAACGGTTTTCTGTCTTCGCTTATCACCCTGCGCCTGGACGCCGCCGGTGAATCGCCGGTGGTCATCGGCTGGGTCTCCGGCGCCTACTTCATCGGTCTTGGCCTGGGTGCCCTGTTCAACGACCGGCTGCTGCTCGCCATCGGCCATATTCGTGCCTACGGCAGCTTCGCCTCGCTGGTGGCGGTGACGGTGTTGCTGCAGGGGCTGATCCTGGATCCGGTGGCCTGGTTCGGCCTGCGTCTGATCGGTGGCTGGGCCACGGTCGGGGTCTTCCTGGTGATCGAGAGCTGGCTGCTGGCCTCCGGAGACTCCAAGGTGCGCGGGCGTCTGCTGGCGCTGTACATGATCGCCCTGTACGGCTCAGGTGTGCTCGGTCAGCTGCTTTTGGGCATCACCCAGAATATGGGCGAAACGGCCCCCTTCATGGTCATCGGTGCCCTGGCCTCGCTGTCGGTGCTGCCGATGGCGATGATTCCGCGGGTCACGCCACTGCTCGACAAGGTCGAGCCGCTGTCGCCGCTGCGCCTGATGATCCTCACCCCCACCGGGGTGGTGGGGGCCTTCGGTTCCGGCATGCTGGCGGCTGCGGTGTACGCCCTGATGCCGCTGTATCTGCAGCGTACCGGCTTTGATCTGGCCGAGGTCGGCCAGCTGATGGCGATAACGGTACTCGGCGCCATGCTGCTGCAGTATCCGGTGGGCCGCTGGTCGGATCGTCACGACCGTCAGCTGGTGCTGATCCTGATCGGTCTGTTCTGCCTGGCCATCTCGCTGGCGGTGCTGCTGCTGCCGTTGCCGAGCTGGGGGCTGGCCGCGCTGCTGTTCCTGCTGGGCGGTGGCGTCTTCTCGTTGTATCCGGTATCGGTCAGCCACTCGGCGGACCGTGCCCCCGCCGGCGCCCTGGTGCCCATGAGTCAGGGGCTTTTGCTGATCAGCGCGCTTGGCTCCTCGGTCAGTCCGCCTCTGGTCAGCCCGGTAATGGCGGCGCTTGGCGATACCGCCCTGTTCATGGCCTTCGGCGCCCTCGGTGGCGCCCTGGTGCTGTTCTTCGCCTGGCGTCGCCTGGTGCGTCCGGCGCCGGTGCCGGTGGTGCCGTTCTCCCCGGCGACGCCGTTGTCGTCGGTGGGTGCGGAATTCGTGGTCACCGACGAGTGGGTGGCGGGCGCCAAGGAGCACGAGCATATGGAAGACCTGTCCGACGTGGTGCCGGACGTGGACGTGGCCGAGCCCATGGTGGGGCCGCCAGCGGAGGAAGGTCAGTACGTGCCTTATTTCGATGAAGACGGCTACCACGATGGCGTGCTCGAGGTGAACCACCACGAGTCTGATGAAGACGTCGCCGCTATCGAGCCAACGCCCGTCGAACCCGGCTGGGAGCAGGAGTCGCCGTCGGCGGCTGAGCCGGGCGAGGCACCCAAGGGCTGATCAACGTGGCCGGCGAACTTGTCCCTTTGGGTCGCCGTGGGCGGCCCAGACCTGGCAAGAGGCGCCGGCCTGAGCGGTCAACATGTGGCAGACAGTGGGCCTCAGTTCGGTCCGAACAGCAGCTTGAACAGCGCACGACGTACCGCGGGTGTCGCCTGCTGGCGGGCGTAGGCCAGCAGCACGTCGTGATGGTTGGGGCGACGGGCGTTCTGTACCAGGATCTGACGAGCTTGCTGTAGCTGGGTGGCCGACATGACAGTCCCTCCGGAGCATCGGGTGCCCACCATGGGCACTTGAGTCCCACAGTAGTCGCGGTCCTGGCTCGCTCCTTACGATGCCTGGTTGTGCTGCAGCGGCCTATTTCCTTCCCACGTCGAAGACAGATGGTTTTTCTCAAGTGGTATCTGAGCTGCCACCTCCGCTGCTATCTCATCCGCTATCTGCGGCCTCATCGAGCTGCGCCCGCCAGGCCATGATGCGAGCGAAACGCTCTTCCTGGCCATGATCGGTGGGGCGGTAGAAGCGCTCGGTCGGCACTGCCTCGGGCCAGCAATCGTGGGCCGACCCCGCCGGGTAGCCGTTGGGCTCGGCGTGGGCGTAGCGGTAGCCGTCGCCGTGGCCCAGGGAAGCCATCAGCTTGGTTGGTGCGTTGCGCAGGTAGGTCGGTACCTCCAGGCTCGGCTGGGCCGCGACAAAGGTCTGGGCCTTCTTCCAGGCCTGGTCGATGGCGTTGCTCTTGGGCGCCACCGCCAGGTGGATGGCGGCGTGGGCGATGGCGCGCTGGCCTTCGTAGTCGCCCAGACGCAGGTAGGCATCCCAGGCCGACATGACCAGTGGCAGGCAACGCGGGTCGGCGTTGCCGACGTCCTCCGAGGCGATGGCCGCCAGGCGACGGATGACGTCCAGCGGATCGCCACCGCCCTGGATAAAGCGGGCCATGTACAGAAGGGCGGCGTCGGGGCGCGATGAGCGTACCGACTTGTGCAGCGCCGACAGCAGGTCGTAGTAGTGATCGCCCTGCTTGTCGAAGGCGCTGGCGGTGTGGCCGATGACGTCCTCGAGCGCCTCGCGGGGCAGACGCTCTGCACCGCCTTCCGCCTGGGTGAAGTCGCAGGCGGTCTCCAGAAGGCCCAGGGCGCGCCGGGCGTCGCCGGCCGAGGCGCGCGCCAGTATCGCCAGCACCTCGTCGTCGACGCGGATGTCGCGGTGACCAAGGCCGCGCTCGGGGTCGGCCAGGGCGCGGCGCATGACCTCGATCAGCGCGGCCTCGTCCAGCGCCTTGAGCACATGGACACGGGCCCGGGACAACAGCGCCGAATTGACCTCGAAGGAGGGGTTCTCGGTGGTGGCGCCGATCAGCGTCAAGAGCCCCGACTCGACGTGGGGCAGAAGGGCGTCCTGCTGACTCTTGTTGAGGCGGTGGATCTCGTCGAGAAACAGTACCGTGGTCTGCCCCTGGCCCTGGGCCACCCGGGCGCGCTCCACCACCTCGCGAATGTCCTTGACCCCGGCCATGACCG
Organism: Halomonas sp. DP1Y21-3; assembly: GCF_019801245.1. Taxonomy (NCBI): domain Bacteria; kingdom Pseudomonadati; phylum Pseudomonadota; class Gammaproteobacteria; order Oceanospirillales; family Halomonadaceae; genus Halomonas; species Halomonas sp. DP1Y21-3. The sequence continues at coordinate 193,120 of NZ_JAHVJM010000001.1, read as the reverse complement.
CCGACAAGCGCTCCAGCCGTGCGCTGGAGGCGCTGGCAAGGATGTCGGCCAGGGTGGTCTTGCCGACGCCGGGTGGCCCCCACAGGATCATCGAGCGTACCTGGCCGGCTTCTACCATGCGCCGCAATGGTTTGCCTGGCCCCACCAGCGACGGCTGGCCCACGTAGTCGTCCAGGGACCTCGGGCGCATGCGCCAGGCCAGGGGCGCGGCGTCTTCCTGGTGGGCCTGTTCGAACATGTCCATCGACGACTCCTGAGAAGAATGAATTGAGCGCCAGACGTCAACGCTCAGGCGGTGTGTAGGAAATCAACCCTTCTTAATGTGGCAATTTTCGTCGGGCAAAAACTCGATTATGCGTCTAGGGTGATACATTCCGGTTCCCGCACGATCCGGAACCTGACCCGAGAAGGCCAGTCTAAGCTAGGGTGCCTTCAGCTCATGCTGACCACAGGAGGTTTCCGTCATGCCCATGCTAAAGCAACTGCGACGGGATCATGCCAACATGGCGCGCATACTGCACGTCCTGCAACTCAAGCAAAAGACCCTCGCGCAGGGAGAGCGGCCCAACTTCCAGCTCGTCAGGGAGGTGGTTGACTATATTCTCGACTACATGGCGGGTTTCACCCTGCCCCTGGAGCAGATCTGTACCGACCGTCTCAAGGAGCTGGCCCCCGAAAGCGAGGCAGTGGCCGAGCAGCTGTCCGGCGACTACCGCAAGCTCAAGGCCCGGCTGACGCGCCTGTCCCGTGACATCGACATGATCCTGATGGATGTCGCCATCCCCATGGACCAGTTTGCCGATGACCTCAAGCAGTACCTGGACAGCCACCGTGCTTACCTTCGCCAAGAGCGTGAGGAACTGTTTCCGCTGATCAGCGAGCACTTCTCGGACGAAGATCTCGATCGCCTGGCCCACGCCCTGCCGGAGAACGCCACCGCCGAACTTGAGCGACTCCAGGCGGCCTACCCTGAACTCTATGCCGAGCTACGCGAGGAGCCGGTACCCGCCTGATCGGTTTTTCCCTTGTTTTCCCCTTGCTTCTCGAGCGCCACGTCGTCGGCCCGAACTCCGGTTCGGGCCGCATGACGTCTGCGCTCACCTCGGCGCGCTGGCGTATCCGTGAGCGCCCTTGCTGCGCTTATGCAGGTCCGCCAATGTCGGGTAGAATGGCGCCCATGTTGATTCAGGCGCCGTTTCCCTTGCTCAGCCTCTTGCCCCTCCTCCTTCCCCGTATCCGGTCGGTCTCGATGGCGGCCCGATCCGATCGTGGGGGATATCTCCCCGCCGTCCGGCAGTGGCGGTGGGCATGGGCTTTGCCCGTCAGGGAGGAGGCTTGATGGCCGGGCCTGTGCTGGTGTTCGACTCCGGCGTGGGCGGGCTTTCCGTGGTGGCGGCGCTCAGACGCCATCTGCCCGATACGGCGCTTGCCTACTGCTGCGACAACGCCATGCTGCCCTACGGTACGCGGCCGGACCCTTGGTTGGTCGAGCGGATCGTCGCGGTGTGCGAGGCGGCGGTGAATCGTACCGGTGCCGATACCCTGGTGGTGGCCTGCAATACCGCCAGCACCCTGGCACTGGAGGCCTTGCGCGAGCGCCTGGACGTGCCGGTGGTGGGCACGGTGCCGGCGATCAAGCCGGCCGCCCAGGCCAGTCGCAGTGGGCATCTGGCACTGCTGGCCACCAGCGCAACGGTCGCCCGGCCCTACACCCAGCGGCTGATCGACAGCTATGCGCCGCACTGCCAGGTCGAGAAGGTGGCCGCCGACGCGCTGGTGGCCGAGGCGGAGCGCGCCATCCAGGGGCACGCTATCGATCCTGCGGTGGTTCGCCAGGCGCTGGCAGCGCTTGTGGAGGATGCCCGTATCGATACGGTGGTGCTGGGCTGTACCCACTTTCCCTTGCTGCGTCGCTGGCTCGACGAGGCCATGCCGCGGGCCGTCACCTGGGTAGACTCCGGCGACGCCATTGCCCGACGGACGGCCCAGGTGGCGGTGGGCCCGGACGCCCGACAGGGCCTCGATGCGGCCTGGGTCACGAGTCTATTGCGGGATTCGTCAGGTGCGACGGACGCCTCGGAAAGGCTGACGCGAGGGCTTGCGTCCTTCGGCTTTGCGGCCCCTTGTCTGCTGGACGTGCCCAGCGCTTGACCCATCTCTTGTACACCGTTCGGCACCGGCGCTGACCACGCCGTCATCGCCCACGTCATTTGTTTATTGTTCATCGTTTTTCCAGGAGTTTCCGTGGCCATACCCGTCGTTGAACCCGAACGCTATGCCGAACAGCTCGCCGCCAAGCGTGATCGCCTGGTCGAGCAGTTTGCGCGGTTTTCTCCGCCCGAACTCGAGGTGTATCCGTCACCGCCGAGCCACTACCGGCAACGCTGCGAGTTTCGCGTCTGGCACGAGGGCGACGATCTCTACTATGTGATGTTCGAGGTCAATCCCGAGGACCCCGACGACAAGCGACTGGTACGCATGGACCAGTTCGCGGTGGCCAGCGAACGCATCAATGCCTTGATGCCGGCGCTGCTCGACGCCATCCGTGACAACCCGGTGATGCGGCGCAAGCTGTTTCAGGTGGAGTTTCTGACCACCCTGGCGGGTGAGACGTTGATCAGCCTGATCTACCACCGCCCGCTGGAAGAAGACTGGGAGCGGGATGCCCGGGAACTCGAGCGCGAGCTTGGGGTGATGATCATCGGCCGCTCACGCAAGCAGCGGCTGGTGCTGACCCGTGATCACGTGTGGGAACGTCTCGAGGTGGACGGACAGGTACTGCACTACCAGCAGGTGGAAAACAGCTTTACCCAGCCCAATGCGCGCATCTGCGCCTCCATGCTGTCCTGGGCACGGGAGGTGACCGCGGGCAGCCAGCAGCAGGACCTGGTCGAGCTCTACTGCGGCAACGGCAACTTCACCATCGCCCTGGCAGAGAATTTTCGCCGGGTTCTGGCCACCGAGATCTCGCGCACCTCGGTGGCCAGCGCCAGGGTCAATCTCGAGGCCAACGCGGTGACCAATGCCTTTGTCGCGCGGATGTCTGCCGAAGACTTCTCTTCTGCGCTCAAAGGGGAGAAAACAGGCCGGCGAGTGGACGAGATGTGCCTGGGTGACTATGACTTCTCCACAGTGCTGGTAGACCCACCGCGGGCCGGTCTGGACGCCGACAGCTGTGATCAACTGAGTGAATACCCGCGTATCGTCTATATTTCATGCAATCCGGACACCCTGGCCGTCAATCTCGAACAGCTCACCAGGACGCACCGCATCGTTCGTTTCGCTCTGTTTGACCAGTTCCCCTTCACCCATCACTGTGAGTGCGGGGTCTTGCTGGAACGGCGCTTCTGAGGCGCCAACGAGCCTAACGCAAGCGTGCTGTCAAGGGGGGATGCGTAACCGTCATGCTCCATGAGAAGGCGGGCATCTGGATGGGGGTGGGGTGGGGATTGGCGTAAGCTTGCCGAATGCGCCGGGAGCGCCGGATGCGTAGCGCCGCGCAGCACGCTCGTCACTACCTTTACACAGGCCACAGTGAAGTGGCCGCCGCCAACCGAGGTGAGGATGTTACACGTCGCACAGGATGACAGTCGCGAGGATCTGCTCAAGCAACTCGAGGAAAAGCTGGAAGGACGCCTCGATCAGGAAAAGGCCGGTCTGGTGGGTGACTTCGCTCGCCATTTCTACTCCACGGTGCCGCTGGAGGATCTCAGCGAGCGGCGCCTGGATGATCTGTACGGCGCCACCCTGTCGGTGTGGCACTTCCTGCAGCAGTTCGATCCGGCCTCACCCAAGGTCAAGGTCATGAACCCTGACTTCGAGGAGCACGGCTGGCAGTCGACCCACACCTTTGTCGCGGTGCTGCACGAAGACATGCCGTTTCTGGTCGACTCGGTGCGCATCGAGCTCAACCGTCGTGGCATGACCGTCCACGCCATCCACAATTCGGTCCTGTCGGTCGCTCGTGACAAGCAGCACCGGGTCGAGCGTGTGTCGTCTCCGGGTGAAAAGGACGCCCCCGAGCATCGTGAGTCGCTGATCGCCATCGAGGTGGATCGTCACTCCGACCCCGAGGAGCTGTCGGCCATCGAGCAGAGCATCCACGAGGTGCTGAAGGAAGTGCGCACGGCGGTGGCGGACTTCGATCCGATGCGCGCGCGCATCCGCGAGACCATCGACGAGCTCAAGAATTGCTGCCCGGGCCCGATCGACAAGGCCGATCACGACGAGGCGGTGGCCTTCCTCGAATGGATGCTGGAAGACAACTTCACCTTCCTCGGTTATGACGAGTTCACCGTCGACAAGGACAACGGTGGCCAGAGCCTCAATCAGGTCGACGGCAGCGAGCTCGGTCTGTTCCGTCTGTCCGATGCCCAGTATCGCCAGCGTATCCGCACCGACCAGGGGGTCGAGGGCGATCGCTACGTGCTGGTGCCGCAGCTTCTGTCATTCGCCAAGAGTGCCTTCCACGCCCGCGTCCACCGTCCCACCTATCCGGATTACGTGACTATCGATCGCTATGACGACAAGGGCAACGTCATCGGCGAGCGTCGCTTCCTGGGGCTGTTCACCGCTGGGGTCTACAACGACTCGCCGCGTCATATTCCGATCCTGAGGCGCAAGCTCAAGACGGTGATGGATATCGCCGGCTTCAACCCCAAGGGCCACAACGGCAAGCAGCTGACCCAGATCCTCGAGGTCTATCCCCGCGACGACCTGTTCCAGATCGACACAGACGAGCTGGCCCAGACGGCGCTGGGTATCCTCGATATCCGTGAACGTCGCCGGGTGCGGCTGTTCATCCGCGAGGATCGCTTCGGTCGCTTCTATTCGTGCCTGGTATTCGTGCCGCGCGACGTGTTCTCGACCGAGCTTCGTCTGCGTCTGCAGAACCTGCTGTGCGAGGAACTCGACGCCACCTTCGGCGACTTCAACACCTACCTGTCCGAATCGGTGCTGGCGCGGATCCAGTTCATCCTGCGCTTCAACGGCGACACGCCGACCGACTACGACATCAAGGCGCTGGAAGAGAAGCTGGCGCGGCTCGCCCGCAACTGGCGCGATGATCTGCTTAATGCCGCCATCGAAGGCTTCGGCGAGGAACACGCCAACCAGCTGCTGGATCGCTTCCGCGACGCCTTCCAGGCCAGCTACCAGGAAGACTTCAGTGCCCGCACCGCGGTCTACGACCTGCAGCACATCGGCGAGCTGGACAACGGCAAGCCGCTGGCGCTGTCGCTGTACCGACTGATCGAGGAAGAGGGCAGCGGCGTCAACCTCAAGCTGTTCCACAAGCGCAAGCCGATTCCGCTGTCCGACGTGCTGCCGATGATGGAAAACCTGGGGCTCAGGGTCATCGGTGAACGCCCCTACGAGGTCGAGGCGGTGGACGAGAGCTACTGGATCCACGACTTCGATCTGGAGCATCACACCGACACCGAGGTCAACCTGCAGGAGATGCGCAAGCCGTTCATCGAGGCCTTCCAGCGCATCTGGGCCGGCGAGGCGGACAACGACCGCTTCAACCGTCTGATCATCGGCGCCAACCTCGACTGGCGTGAAGTGGCGATGCTGCGCTCCTACGCGCGTTATCTGAAGCAGATCCGCTTCGGCATCTCCCAGAACTTCATCGCCAATGCACTGGTGGCCCACCCGCAGATCACCCGCGAGCTGGTGACCCTGTTCGAGCTGCGCTTCGATCCCGAGGATCGTCCCGCCGAGGGTGAGATCGAGGCCTGCGTCGAGCGCATCAATGGCCTGCTCGACGACGTCGCCAGCCTCAACGACGACCGGCTGCTGCGTCGTTACGTGGAGCTGATCCAGGCGACCCTGCGCACCAACTACTATCAGAAGACCGAAGACGGCGGCTTCAAGGACTACCTGTCGTTCAAGCTGGAACCGTCCAAGGTCACCGGCATGCCCAAGCCGCGCCCGATGTTCGAGATCTTCGTCTGCTCGCCGCGGGTCGAGGGTGTTCACCTGCGCGGTGGCAAGGTCGCCCGTGGCGGCCTGCGCTGGTCGGATCGCCACGAGGACTTCCGTACCGAGGTGCTCGGGCTGGTCAAGGCGCAGCAGGTCAAGAACTCGGTGATCGTGCCGGTGGGGGCCAAGGGCGGCTTCGTGTGCAAGCGCATGCCGGAAGGTGCCGATCGCGAGACCACCCAGAAGGAAGGCATCGCCTGCTACCAGACCTTCATCCGCGCGCTGCTGGACGTGACCGACAATCTGGTCGGTGGCGAGGTCGTCGAGCCGAAGAACGTGGTACGCCACGACGAGGCGGACCCCTACCTGGTGGTGGCGGCCGACAAGGGCACCGCCACCTTCTCCGACATCGCCAACGAGATTTCCATCGAGTATGGCCACTGGCTGGGTGACGCCTTTGCTTCCGGCGGCGCCAACGGCTACGACCACAAGAAGATGGGCATCACCGCCAAGGGCGCCTGGGAGTCGGTCAAACGTCACTTCCGTGGCCTCGGCATCAATACCCAGTCCGACGAGTTCAGCGTGGTCGGTATCGGTGACATGGCCGGTGACGTCTTCGGCAACGGCATGCTGCTGTCCGAGACCATTCGCCTGGTCGGTGCCTTCAACCATATGCACATCTTCGTCGATCCGACGCCGGATGCGGCCAGCACCTTCAAGGAGCGCAAGCGCCTGTTCGAGATGCCGCGCTCCAGCTGGGAAGACTATGACACCTCGTTGATCTCCGAAGGCGGCGGTGTCTTCTCCCGTGCGGCCAAGTCGATCAAGATCACGCCGCAGATGAAGGAGGTCTTCGGCATCAGCGAAGACAAGCTGCCGCCCAATGAGCTGATCCAGGCGATGCTGCGCTCGAAGGTCGACCTGATCTGGAACGGCGGCATCGGCACCTACGTCAAGGCCAGCACCGAGACCGACGCCGAGGTCGGCGACAAGGCCAACGACGTGCTGCGCATCGACGGCAAGGAACTGAACTGCCGAGTGGTAGGCGAGGGCGGCAACCTTGGCCTGACCCAGCGCGGGCGCATGGAGGCGGCGGCGCGTGGTGTGCGCGTCAACACCGACTTCATCGACAACGCTGGCGGGGTCAACTGCTCCGACCATGAGGTCAACATCAAGATCCTGATCGATGAGGTGGTGGCCAACGGTGACATGACCGACAAGCAGCGCAATCAGCTGCTGGCGGACATGACCGAGGAAGTCAGCGAGCTGGTGCTGACCGACAACTATCGTCAGACCCTGGCGCTGGATCTGTCCGAGCGGCTGTCCCACCAGGGGATCGGGCCCTATCGCCGCTTTATCAGCGAACTGGAAGCGGCCGGTCAGATCGATCGCGAACTCGAGTTCCTGCCCTCCGACGAGGAGCTCCAGGAGCGTTCCGCCAATGACCAGGGCATGGTGTTGCCGGAGCTGTCGGTGCTGATCTCCTACGCCAAGAGCACGCTCAAGGGCGACCTGATCGCCTCCGACGTGCCCGACGACGAGATCATCGCCCAGCACGCCACCCGGGCCTTCCCCCAGAGCCTGGTGGAGCGCTACCGCGACCAGGTCCTGAGCCACCGCCTGAAGCGCGAAATCGTGGCGACCCAGCTGGCCAACGATCTGGTCGACCACATGGGCATCGTGTTCACCCGCCGGCTGATCGACTCCACCGGCATGGGGCGTGCGGACATCGCGCGGGCCTACGTCATCGCCCGTGACAGCTTCCAGCTGCCCAAGCTGTGGGAGCAGATCGAAGCGCTCGACAATCAGGTCTCGACCGATATCCAGTACGGAATGATGCTCGACCTGATGCGCATGATTCGCCGCGCTTCACGCTGGTTCCTGCGCCATCGTTCGGGCCAGGCTGCCGGTGACTGCATCGAGTACTACCAGCCGCGTATTGCCCAGCTGCAGGAGAATATCGGCAAGCGTCTGCGTGGCGAGGAACTCGAGGCCTGGCAGGCCCGCCGTGACGAACTCGTCGACGCCGGGGTGCCCGAGGCGCTGGCCTCCACCGTGGCCGCGGCCGATAGCCTGTACGCGGCGCTGGGCATCATCCAGACCGCCCGCCAGGTCAACGAGAAGCCGCAGAAGGTGGCCGAGGTCTGCTACGAGATCGGCGCCCGTCTGGAGCTGCCGTGGATGATCCAGCAGGTTACCGCCTTGCCGGTGAAGGATAGCTGGCAGGCCCAGGCGCGGGAGACCTTCCGCGACGACATCGAGCGTCAGCAGATGGCGTTGACCGCCAGCGTGATGAAGATGGAGAGCGGCGCCCGCGATACCGCCGGACGTGTCGATCAGTGGCTCAAGCACCACGAGTCCATGCACAAGCGCTGGTGCCGCCTGATCAACGAGGTCGACAGTGGCGCCCAGGGCGGCTTCCCGCTGTTTGCCGTGGCGGTGCGTGAGCTGGTGGATCTGGCCGAGAGCAACAGCGAGGTCTAGACCCCGGGTCAGTGAGTCGACCACTAGAGGACGCCCACGGGCGTCCTCGTCGTAGCCAACACCGATCGAGTGAATCCGTGACGTTGGTTCACACAAGGTGGCGGTTCACACCAGGTGGCGGTTCACACAATGCAAGAAGGGCGCCCCTGGGGGCGCCCTTCTTGCGTCTGGCCTTCGTAGGCCTTGTCGGCAACCAACGGACCGAGGCTTAGCGGCAGCTGATGCTCCAGATCGCCTTGAAGCCTTCGCTATCGTCGTTCAGCGCCGCCAGGTTGGTGTCTTCGTTGACGGTGCCGCCTTCGACCATGGCCTCGGCGCGCTCACGCTTTTCCGGGCTGGTGTTGGGGCCAAGCACCTGTTGCTCTTCGATGATGAATTCGTCGCGATCCTGGGCCTCGCACTGCTCCAGTGCGCGCTCCTTGGCCTCTTCCAGGGCTTCCTGGCGATCGTCGCCGAGCCCGGTGACGATGTAGTCGGTGCTCTCTTTCTCCATCGAGGCGCTGTCGCTGGCGCAGCCGGCAAGGCCGAGGGCGGCAATGGCGCCGAGGGCAAGCATCATGGGGCGAGTCTTGATCATCATGCGGTCTCTCCTTTTCCGTCTCGGGGATCCCTGTTTCCAGCAGGGATGGGCGCTTGTCACCCGCGCCTTGCTGACCATGCTAACGAATCAGCACAGCAGCACAAGAGTAGCGTGCCGGCGACGGGGGGTGTCGCAGACAGGAGACGGCAGGCAAGGGATGGCAAACAAGAGTCGGCAAACAAGAGCCGGTAGATAAGTGACAGCAGATGAGGGGCGCACGAAGCAGTCGGTAGACAAGAGCCGGTAGATAGGCGACAGCAGACGAGGGGCGTACCAAGCGGGAGGCAGGAATCGGTAGATAGGCGACGAGGTGGCGGGACCACCGATCGGCCATCAGTGCCCGTGGGGCAGTGATGGCCGGTCGATGAATCCGCTCAGCGAAGCGCTACAGCAGGAAGATCGTCGCCAGGCCGAGGAAGGACATGAAGCCGATCACGTCGGTGACGGTGGTCAGAATGACCGAGCCGGACAGCGCTGGATCGATGTTCATGCGCTTGAGCACGAGGGGAATCACGATGCCGCAGACCCCGGCGGCCAGCATGTTGATGACCAGGGCGGCGGCGATGATCACGCCGATCGCCACGCTCTTGAACCAGAGCACCGCCAGCACCGCCACCACCAGTGCCCAGACGATACCGTTGAGCAGGGCAATGCCGACCTCCTTGCGCAGCAGCCAGTTGCTGTTGGTCTTGCTGATCTGGCCAAGGGCGAGGCCGCGAATGGCCAGGGTCAGGGTCTGGCTGCCGGCGATGCCGCCCATGCTGGCGACGATCGGCATCAGTACCGCCAGCGCCACCACCTTCTCCAGGGCATCCTCGAACTGACCGATGACCCAGGCGGCGAGAAAGGCGGTCAGCAGGTTGATGCCGAGCCATACCGCACGACGCTTGGCGCTGGGCAAAACCGGCGCGAACAGGTCTTCCTCCTCGTCGAGGCCGGCCATGTTCATTAGCGCCTGTTCGGAGTTCTCCTGGATGACGTCGACGATATCGTCGATGACGATACGGCCGATCAACATGCCGTCGTTGTCCACCACCGGGGCCGACGTCAGGTCGTGGGTCTGGAACAGGGTGGCCACGTCGCGGGACTTCATGTCGCCCTGGATGACGTCGACGTCGGCGTCCATCAGCTCCGCCACCGAGGTCTCCTGATCATGGGAAACCAGCCGGGCCAGCGGCAGCACGCCGACGAAGTGGCCGATGCGGTCCACCACCATCAGGTTGTCGGTGTTGTCCGGGATCGACTCCTTCCAGCGCAGGAAGCGTTGCACTGTCTCGAGGGTGACGTCGGAGCGCACCCCGATGGCGTCGGTGCGCATCAGGCGCCCGGCGCTGTCTTCCTCGAACGACAGGGTCTCCTGCAGACGAGTGCGCTGCATCTCGTCCATGGTGCGCAGCATGTCCTCGGCCACCTGCTTGGGCAGGTCCTCGAACAGCTCTGCCAGGTCGGCGGTGTCCAGGCTTGCCGTGGCGGCGACGATCTCCTCGGGGTCCATGTCCTCGAGCAGGGTGCTGCGCACCTCGTCATGGACGTGCAGCAGGACCTCGCCGTCGTCCTCCGCCGGTACCTGTTCCCATAGCCTGATGCGCTCGCTCAGCGGCAGCGATTCGAGCAGCAGGGCGACCTCGGCGGGTTCGAGATCCTCCAGGGCCTCGGAGACCTCCTGGGGGTTCTCGTCTTCCAGGGCCAGGTGGATGCGCGACAGCTGGCTTTCAAACGTCTCGGTCACTTCTGTCATGGGCCCTCCCGGCATATGTCGCTGACTGACAAGACAACGATCGTGTCCTACGTTGATGGAGTTAGTAGAACACAACTATTTACAAAGAAAAGGAGTGGCGAATGGCTGGATCGAGCGAGGGCTACCACGAACCGGTGGAAGAGTTGACGGCGCAGACCCGGGATTACCATCGCGCCATCGTGTCGTTGATGGAGGAACTGGAGGCAGTCGACTGGTACAACCAGCGAGTTGACGCCTGTCAGGACGAAGATCTACGCAAGATCCTCGAACATAACCGTGATGAGGAAAAGGAGCACGCGGCCATGACCCTGGAGTGGCTGCGCCGCAAGGATCCCGCCATGGACAAGTATCTACGCGAGTTTCTGTTTACCGAAGGGGACATTGGACACTGACGACCTGGGATGAAAGCCCGTTTGGGCAAAACGGCTGAGGTCTGATTCAGGAAGTCGTCGTGGCGTCGCGGCTGCGCTATACTCGCGCCCGGCCGCGCGCCCTCGTCCTTTTTCGCCTCGGAGACGCCATGTACGATCTCGCCCGCTCCCTGTTGTTTCGCCTGGATCCCGAACGGGCCCACGGCCTGTCCTTGACGTCGCTGGACTGGGCGGCGCGCGTGAAGGCGACGCGGTTGCTGGCAGGTGCCCGCGTGGACGATCCGGTCAACGTGATGGGCTTGAGCTTCCCCAACCGTATCGGCCTGGCGGCGGGGCTCGACAAGAACGCCGATCACCTCGACGCCCTGGGGGCGCTGGGCTTCGGCTTCGTCGAGGTCGGCACCGTGACCCCCAGGGCCCAGTCCGGCAACCCCAAGCCCCGGCTGTTCCGCCTGCCCGAGCGTGGCGCCATCATCAATCGCATGGGGTTCAACAACCTCGGCGTGGATCACCTGGTGGAGCAGGTAAAGGCCAGCCGCTACCGCGGGGTGATCGGCATCAATATCGGCAAGAACCTGACCACCTCGGTGGAGGACGCCGGTGACGACTACCTTTACTGCCTGGAGCGGGTTCACGCTCACGCCGACTACGTGGCGGTCAATATCTCGTCACCGAATACTCCGGGGCTACGCAACCTGCAGTTCGGCGACCACCTCGATGAGTTGCTCGGACGCCTGCGCTCGACAGGCACTCGCCTCGATGAACAGAGTGGGCGTCGTGTGCCGCTGGCGGTAAAGATCGCCCCGGACATGGACGAGGAAGAGGTCGTTCTGGTGGCGCGGGCGCTGGCGGACAATGGCATCGACGCGGTGATCGCCACCAACACCACGGTATCCCGTGAAGCGGTGCAAGGGCTTGCGCACGCCGATGAGCAGGGCGGACTGTCGGGTTGCCCGGTGTTCGATGCCTCCAACCTTGTGATCGAGCGGCTGCGCCAGGCGTTGCCCGACATGCCGATCATCGGCGTCGGCGGCGTCGACAGTGGCCAGGCGGCGGTGGCCAAGCGTCAGGCAGGGGCGGATCTGGTGCAGGTGTATTCGGGCTTTATCTACCGCGGACCGGGGCTGGTCCGGGAGTGCGCCAGGGCGCTGGCGTCGGCGCGCTGAAAGGGCGGGCAGCAAAAAGCCCATGGCGTCTTTTGCCATGGGCTTGGCGGGTCTTTCCTTTACCTCGACAGTACTGCGTTATCAGAGCACCATGGGGTTCTTGTGAATGCCGGACACTCCCGTCATGCCCGACCACTGGTCCCCACGACCTTCACGCCAACCGCTCATCCAGTATTCCCGTAGATTGATGTCCTGGCTGGGGCAGTCATCGCGGGATCTACCCGAGAGACCGGCCTTGTAGCCATGTACATAGGCACGCTGGAAGCGATCACGTTTCTGTCGTTTCATGGGTCTACCTCGTGACAAAGGTACCAATCTGACCTGCCCCTGCGGGAAATTCGGGGGATGCAAGCGGCAGGCCCGTGATGCCCAAGCCCTGCGATGTGCAGGCTCTCCCGAGTCGCACGAAATGAAGGCTTGTTGACAGGGACACATGTGTCGTATCTCGTAGCTACCATTCCATTGATAGCGTAAGCCGCTCGGCATTGTCGACTGTTGTTTTGTAACAACCTGTTCACCTTGTCGTCATGAAATGGTTAACCGAATAATGGCTTTCGCAGTCATCATTAATGTAGGAGAAGCAAGTGCCTGAGAAGCTTGACCTTCTGGCAACCTGTCCGCGGGGCATCGAACAACTGTTAGCCGACGAGCTAGTCACATTCGGCTTGACACCGGGCAAGACCACCGTGGCAGGCGTGAACGCCGAGGGCGATCTCGAGGGTGCCTACCGGGCCTGTCTGTGGTCGCGCCTGGCCAACAGGGTCATCCTGTGTCTGTCGCGGACGGAAGGCGTCGAAACGCCGGATGCCTTGCACGATGCCGCCGCCGCCGTCGACTGGCAGCGCCATCTGCCTGCCGGTGCCAGCATTGCGGTGGACTTTCATGGTCGCAGTGACGAGATTCGACACACCCGCTTCGGCGCCCAGACGGTCAAGGATGGCGTGGTCGACCGTCTTGGTGCGGCCGGCCAGGCGCGTCCCGATGTCGACGTCCGTAATCCCGACGTTCGCCTCTATGCCCACCTGCACCGTGGCCGCTTGACGCTGGGCATCGACCTGTCCGGCGACAGCCTGCACCGGCGCGGCTATCGTCGCGATACCGGCCACGCCCCGCTCAAGGAAAACCTGGCGGCGGCGCTGCTGGTGCGCGCCGGCTGGCCGGAGTTGGCCAAGCAGGGCGCGCCGCTGGTTGACCCCATGTGTGGCTCGGGCACGCTGTTGATCGAAGCTGCGCTGATGGCCGCCGACATGGCGCCCAACCTGAATCGGGAGCGCTTCGGCTTTGCCCGCTGGGCCGGCCACGACCCGGCGCTGTGGCGCGAGGTCCTGCGCGAGGCCGAGGCCCGGGCGAGCATCGGACGAAAACGCGCGCGCTCGGTGATCTTTGGCTTCGACCAGAGCCCGCCGGCGCTGTCGGCGGCCAAGACCAACGCCATGCGCGCCGGCATCCCGGCGCTGATCCACCTCGATGGCGCCAGCGTGCATCGCCTGGCGCGGCCGCGGGTGCTCGACCCCGAGCTTGCGGGGCTGGTGATCAGCAACCCGCCTTACGGCGAGCGTATCGGCGAGCTGCCGGAGCTGGTGCGGCTCTATTCGGACCTGGGCGAGCGGCTCAAGGCCGACTTCGGTGGCTGGCGCCTGGCGCTGTTCACCGGCAATCCGGACCTTGGCCACCGTCTCGGCATGCGCGCCCACAAGCAGTACGCGCTGAGAAACGGCCCGCTCGAGGCCAAGCTGTTGCTGATCGATATCGCACGCCGCGATGGCCAGAGCCAGAACCAGGGCCAGGGTCAGAACCCGGATCGGAGCCAGGGTCGCCGCCATGACGCTGAGGCAACGTCGGCGGTCGACGGCCAGGCTAGCCCGGCCACCGGGGCAGGTGAAGGGTCGGCATCCTCCGATACCCAGGCAACATCCACGGCACCTCGTAGCGAGGGCGCCCAGATGTTTGCCAACCGTCTGGAAAAGAACCAGAAGAAGCTGCGCAAGTGGCTCAAGCGCAGCGGCGAGAGCTGCTATCGGCTGTACGACGCCGACATGCCCGAGTATGCCCTGGCCATCGATGTCTACGGCGATCACGTCCACGTCCAGGAGTACGCCGCGCCCAAGTCCATCGACCCGTCCCAGGCCCAGCGGCGTCTGTTCGATGCCCTTGGGGTGATTCCCGAGGTGCTGGAAGTGGACCCCGGCAAGGTGGTGATCAAGCGGCGCAAGCGTCAGCAGGGCAAGTCCCAGTACGAGAAGCAGGGGCGAAGCGGCCAGCGCTTCCAGGTCACCGAAGGTCGCGCGACGCTGTGGGTCAACCTGCGTGACTATCTGGACACCGGGCTGTTTCTCGATCATCGCCCGGTGCGCCGTATGCTCGGCGAGATGGCTGCCGGCAAGCGCTTTCTCAACCTGTTCTGCTACACCGCCACGGCCACGGTGCAGGCAGCGCTCGGCAGCGAGGCCGAGGGCGGCGCCAGTGACAGTGTCAGCGTCGACATGTCCAACACCTACCTGGAGTGGGCGCGGGACAATTTCGCGCTCAACCGGCTCGACCCGTCGCGCCACCGGGTGGTGCGCGACGACTGCCTGCGCTGGCTGGAGACCGCAGGCGGCGAGTTCGACCTGATCTTCATGGACCCGCCGACCTTCTCCAACTCCAAGAAGATGGAAGACACCCTGGATGTCCAGCGGGACCACCCGCGCCTGGTGCGCCTGGCCATGGCTCGGCTGGCGCCGGGCGGTACCCTGGTGTTCTCCAACAACCAGCGGCGCTTTCAGATGGATGACGAGCTTGCCGTCGACTTCGAGGTCAAGGACATCTCGCGTCAGACCTTCGACCCTGACTTCAGCCGCCGGCCGGACCTGCACCACTGCTTCCTCATCCGCCATCGGCAGGCGTCGTGATGGTACTGACGCTCTACACCACCCTGGGCTGCCATCTGTGCGAGCAGATGGAAGCCCTGGTGCGTGCCCTTGCCCGGGTGGAGTTCACCATCGAGCGTATCGAGATCAGCGAAGACGACACCCTGCTTCGCCGTTACGGCGAAAGGATCCCGGTGCTGATCGACGCTGAACGTCCCGATGACGTCCTGGAGGGGCGGGTGGAGCCGGATGCCGTCATGCGCTGGCTGGCGACACGCGGGTGGTTGAGCGAGCAAGTGGTCGCTGTGCAAGCCGAAGCGGACTCGGCGAGCCAGGGGAGGGAGGCTCCCGCAGTAACAGCGTCCCGGGTGAAGGGACGCCGCGTCTTCGGCAAGCTCTGAGCGGGTGCCGGGATGGCTGTAGGATGACTGTAACAAGGGCTATGGCGAGAGCGCCCGTAGTGGTGGCCTCGTCGCCATGGCGGCCACCGCGTTAGCGGCGGGTCGCCAGGGCAGCGGCCAGCTCTCGCTGGTAGGCCTCGAGATGTGAGGTCGGCTCCTCGTCAAGACGCCCAAGTGCCACCGCCAGTTCGAAGAAGCCAGGGCCCGGCAGTTGGGGTGCCTGGCGGCTGACCACCAGGGCGGCGATCAGCGGTCGTTCGGCCGCGACATCCTCGCGCATGGTGATTTCCAGGGCTTCGGCCACCCGGCGGATGGTGCGTGGCGGGGTGAGCCCTAGAGCCTCGGCGGCCTGCTGGTAGGTGATCGGCAGGGCGCTGTCGGGCAGGCTCTCCAGCAGGGCACGCAGTCGGGGAGCCAGGCTGGCAGGGGAGGTGTCCGCCATGCTCAGTGCTCGTCCAGCAGTGACAATTGCCCCATGGCTTCACGGCCTTCCGGGCTATGGTCGTCGGCTTCCAGGACCTTGGTGAAACCTCGCGATCCGAGGATGGTCTTCTCGTCTTCCAGCCACATCATTGCCTGACCGTAGTCATCGGCCAGCTGATGCTTGAGCCCGCCGAACTGGGTTCCGATCTGGCCCCAGGCACGGCTGAAGATCCAGTCGCCGAACATGTCCTGGTGCACGTGCACGAGGACATAGTCATGGTCGGTTTCCCAGCGGACGATCACGGCGACTCCCGTCATATCACTTGGTGGCTACGGAGGGCGGGCGCCGGCTCCGTTTCTGGAAACGCTGATAAAGCCTTTGCAGTGTTTCCATTATGGTTATCATGGGCATTGTAAGCCCTTGAGGCTAATCCACAAATAGCCCGGTTGCATGACCGGGAGCCCGATACCTGCGACCCGGGGAACCCCATGAAGATTCTTGTCGATGCCAACGTGCCCGCCGCCGATGCCTGCTTTGCGCCGCTTGGCCAGGTCAGCCGCCGGCCGGGGCGCGAGATCGACGCCGACAGCCTGGCCGATGTGGATGCCCTGGTGATTCGCTCGATCACGCGTCTCGACGCCGATTTGATCGAGGCCACCAAGGCCAAGGGCTCGCCGCTGTCTTTTGTCGGCAGTTGCACCATTGGCACCGACCATGTCGACCAGGCCGCCCTGGCGCGCCATGCCATCACCTTCGCAAGCGCCCCGGGCTGCAATGCCGAGCCGGTGGTGGACTACGTGCTGTCGGCGTTGATGCTGGCCTGCGAGCGTCGTGGCCAGTCGCTGCTCGAGCGTCGCGTGGGTATCGTCGGCGTCGGCAATGTAGGCGGCCGGCTGGCGGCCCGTCTGGCCGCCATGGGCATCGAGCACCGGCTGTGCGACCCGCCCCGGGCCGAGAGGGAAGCCAGCAGCAGAGCCGGTGACGAGAACGGCCAGGACTTTGTCGAGCTGGACGCCCTGATCGACAGCTGCGACGTGCTGTGCCTGCATACCCCGCTGGTGCGCGAGGGACGCCACGCCACTCGCCACCTGCTCGACGCCCGGCGCATCGAGGCGCTGGCACCCGGTACGCTGCTGCTCAATGCCGGACGTGGCGACTGCGTCGACGGTCAGGCGCTGAGCCGACGCCTGGCTCGCGGTGATGACCTCACCGCACTGCTCGACGTGTGGGAGGAAGAGCCCTCCATCGACCAGGTACTGGCGCACCAGGTCGCCCTGGCCACGCCCCATATCGCGGGGCATAGCCTGGACGGCAAGCTGCGCGGTACCCATCAGATCCATCAGGCGCTGGTGGCCCACCTGGGGCTGGGGGAAAGGGTTTCCCTCGCTGAGCTGCTGCCCGCTCCCGCGCTGTCACGCCTGGTGCTCGATGGCGGCCTGTCGCCGGAAGAGGTGCTGGCGCTGTGCATGCGGGCGGTGTATGACCCGCGGCGCGACCATGATCGACTGCTGCGAGCCATGGCCGTCGATGACCCGGGCAAGGGCTTTGATCAGTGTCGGGCGAGCTATCCGCTGCGTCGTGAGTTTTCGACCCTGACGCTGGAGCTTGTCGGCCAGGCGCAGGAGCTGGCGCCCCTGCTGTCCGGGGCCGGCTTTCAAGTGGACTGCCGTTGACACAGACGGCACCGCTGACACAGACGGCACCGCCGCCCAAGTGGTCTTTCCCGACCAGCTGCATGGACACCCCAAGGGCCCGACGCCATGCGCCGGGCCCTTGTCTGTTGTGGCGGACATCCTCTACTGCGACTTCCATCGCGCGGCTGAGTCTTGGCGTCGCGGCCAAGTCTTGGCGTTGCCTGAGTGTCAGCAGGCTACAGCCCCATGGCCGAGGAGGTGGAACGGCGCGGATCGGCGCCGCCGTAGAAGACGCCGTCCTCGATCAGGATCGACTGGGCGGCACCCATGGCCTCCTGCTGGCTGACGGTGTGGCCCATGCTCTCCAGCAGGTCCAGGGTGTCGGGGCTGACGCCCTGTTCGATGCGGATTTCGTCGGGCAGCCACTGATGGTGGATGCGCGGCATGCTGACCGCTGCCTGGATGTTCATGTCGTGGTCGATCACGTTCATCAGCACCTGCAGGGTGGTGGTGATAATGCGCGAGCCACCGGGGCTGCCGGTGATCAGGTAGTTCTTGCCGTCGCGCTTGACGATGGTCGGCGTCATCGATGACAGCATGCGCTTCTCCGGCTCGATCTTGTTGGCTTCGCCGCCGATCAGGCCGTAGGCGTTGGGTACCCCCGGCTTGGCCGAGAAGTCGTCCATCTCGTTGTTGAGCAGGAAGCCGGCGCCGTCGACCACGATGCCCGAACCATAGCTGAAGTTGATGGTGTAGGTGTTGGACACCGCCAGGCCGTTGCCGTCGGCGATCGAGAAGTGAGTGGTTTCGTTGGACTCGTAGGGCAGTGGGTTGCCTGGCGCGATATCGGCACTTGGGGTGGCCTGGTCGGCGGCGATATCGCTGCGTAGCTCGGCGGCGTACTCCTCGGAGGTCAGTCCGGCCAGGGGCACCTCGACGAAGTCGGTGTCACCCAGATACTGGGAGCGATCGGCGTAGGCCCGCTTCATTGCCTCGGCCATCAGATGGATGGTGCGGGCCGAGTTGAAGCCCAGCTCGCCGATATCGTCGTCCTCGAGGATGTTGAGGATCTGCACGATATGGGCGCCACCGGAGGACGGCGGACTCATCGCGTAGACGTCGTGGCCACGGTAGCTGCCATGCACCGGCTCGCGCACGGTGGCCTCGTAGCTGGCCAAATCCTCCAGTGTCATCAGGCCGTCGTGACGCCCCATCTCGGCGGCGATCAGCTCGGCGGTCTCACCCTCGTAGAACTCACGGGGGCCCTGTTCGGCGATGCGCTTCAAGGTGGCGGCCAGGTCCGGCTGGCGGTAGATGTCGCCGACCTGGTAGCGCGAGCCATCCTCCTTGAAGAACTTGGCGCGGCTGGCCTCCCAGGGCTCGAAGCGTTCGCTGGCGCTGTCGATGCCGTCGACGAAGCGCTGGGGCACGGCGAAGCCCTCTTCGGCAAGCTTGATGGCTGGGGCCAGGGTCTCGGCCAGGCTCATGGTGCCGTAGCGCTCCAGCGCCAGTGCCAGCCCTGCCACGGTGCCGGGTACGCCGGCGGCGTTGTGGGTGTAGCGGGACAGCTCGGCCACAGCGTCGCCGTTGTCGTCCTGGAACATGGTCTCGTAGGCCGCCTTGGGCGCCTTCTCGCGGTAGTCGATGGCGATGACTTCATCGCTGTTCTCGTCGGAGATCAGCATGAAGCCACCGCCGCCGATATTGCCCGAACGCGGCTGGGTGACCGCCAGCGCAAAGCCTGCGGTGACGGCGGCGTCCACGGCATTGCCGCCGTTGGCCAGCACCTCGCGGGCCACCTCGGAGGCCAGGAAGTGGCTGGTGGCGACCATGCCGCGGGTGCTGACCTCAGGATGGAAGCGTTCGCCTTCCAGGATCGCCTGACTGTCGGCCAGCGCCGAGGTCGAGACGAGACCCAGAGCGAGCCCTAGCGCCGAGCCTGCGATTGCCCCGCGCAGGGAGTAGGAGACTGACATGGCATACCCTCGTGTTTTCAATAGATCGTTGCAGGCCGCTGGCCGTGCGGCCAGAACGCCTCGTTGTACGCTGCTTAACTATTGTCGTGACGAGGCGTACGCGCAAATGGCGAAGCGATCCTGGGTGTGCCGAGAGGAGTAAGTGAAAGCCGGCTCCAACGATAACGCCCCCGCCAGGCAGGGCCGGGCGGGGGCGTTGAGAGCGTATCAAGTGTGCGCTTACTGGCGGTAGGCGGCTTCCTTGAGCGCGCGGATGCGATCATCCAGCGGCGGGTGGCTCGCAAACAGCTTTTCCATCAGCTTGCGGGTCTGGCCGGTGGTGATGGCGAAGGCGGTCAGGGTGTCCGGCATCTGGTCGGGCATCTGGGTCTCGGCCTTGAGTCGAGCCAGGGCATTGATCATGGCGCCGGAACCGGCGAGCTTGGCCCCGGCGGCGTCGGCGCGGTACTCGCGGAAGCGCGAGAACCAGGCGGCGATCATCGAGGCCAGGATGCCGAAAACGATCTCGGCGACCATGACCACGGCAATGTAGCCGAAGAAGCCGAGGCCCTCGTTGTCGTCACGCCGCAGGAAGCTGTCGACCACTTGCGCGACCACCCGGGCGAAGAACATCACGAAGGTGTTGAGCACGCCCTGAATCAGGGCAAGCGTGACCATGTCGCCGTTGGCGACGTGGCCGATCTCATGGGCCAGCACCGCCTTGATTTCTTCGGGCTGCATGCGATTGAGCAGGCCGGCGGACACCGCGACCAGGGCATCGTTCTTGTTCCAGCCGGTGGCAAAGGCATTGGACTGCTGGGCCGGGAAGATGCCGACCTCCGGGGTCTTGATGTTGGCCTCGCGGGCCAGCTCGGCGACGGTGTCGACCAGCCACTGCTCGGTGGCGTTGGAGGGGTTTTCGATGATCACCGTGCCAGTGGAGCGCTTGGCCATCCACTTGGAGATGAACAGCGACACCATGGAACCCGCCATGCCGAACACGAAGCAGAAGATCAGCAGGCTGTTGAAGTTGATGCCCTGGGCGTTGAGGTAGGGCTCCACGCCGAGCAGGCGCAGGGTGATACTCGCCACCAGGATCACCGCCAGGTTGGTGCCCAGGAAGAGCAGGATTCTCATCATTGCCGACATTCTCCGTAAGGAAGGAAACCTGCCGAGCCAATCGGCTCGACGGGAGGAATCAGATGCTTAGATAAGCCCTGGAGCGACAAGTTTCAAGCGCCCGGGCGCGGATGACGCTATCGCCGTGCCAGCGTCGAGATAGCGGATTCGATGCTGGCACCCGGCGATGACGTCGGCGTGACCGCCTACTGGCGATAGCGCGAGAGGAAGCGGGCGAAGCGATCCAGGGCGTCGCCGAGCTGATCGGCCCAGGGCAACGTGACGATGCGCACGTGGTCCGGGTCGGGCCAGTTGAAGGCGGTACCCTGGACCAGCAGGATCTTCTCCTGCAGCAGCAGGTCCAGCACCAGTTGCTGGTCGTCCTGGATATTGAAGACCTTGGGGTCCAGGCGCGGAAAGGCGTAGAGCGCCCCCTTGGGCGTGGTGCAGCTGACCCCTGGGATGGCGTTGAGCTTTTCCACCGTGATGTCGCGCTGGGCCAGCAGGCGCCCGCCGGGCAGGATCAGGTCGTTGATCGACTGGTAGCCCCCCAGTGCGGTCTGGATGGCGTGCTGGGCGGGCACATTGGCGCATAGGCGCATCGAGGCCAGCATGGTCAGGCCCTGGATGAAGTCGTTGGCGCGCTGGCGTGCCACCGCCCCGGACAGGGTCATCCAGCCGCTGCGAAAGCCGGCGCAGCGGTAGCTCTTGGACAGACCGTTCATGGTCACCACCAGCTGGTCTTCGCTGGCCAGTGCCCCGGTGGCCACGTGCACGGTGTCGTCGTAGAGGATCTTGTCGTAGATCTCGTCGGAGAACACCACCAGGTTGTGCTCACGGGCGATGTCGAGCAGCTCGCGCAGCACCTCGGGGGGGTAGACCGCACCGGTGGGGTTGTTGGGGTTGATGATGACGATGGCGCGGGTGTGGCTGGTTACCTTGGCGCGGATATCGTCCATCGCTGGCGCCCAGTCGGCCTGTTCGTCGCACAGATAGTGTACGCCACGCCCGCCGGACAGGTTCACCGCAGCGGTCCACAGCGGGTAGTCGGGGGCCGGGATCAGCACCTCGTCGCCGTCGTTGAGCAGCGCCTGCATGGCCATCACGATCAGCTCGGAGACGCCGTTGCCGATGTAGATGTCCTCGATGCCGACGCCAGGGATCTCCTTGCGCTGGCACTCCTGCATGATCGCCTTGCGCGCCGAGTAGAGCCCCTTGGAGTCGCAGTAGCCCTGGGCGGTGGGCAGATTGCGCATCACGTCCTGCAGGATCTCTTCCGGCGCCTCGAAGCCGAACGGCGCAGGGTTGCCGATATTGAGCTTGAGGATGCGCTGTCCTTCGTCCTCCAGCCGCTTGGCGTGCTCGAGCACGGGCCCGCGGATGTCGTAGCAGACGTTGTCGAGCTTGTGAGACTTGGAAAGGGTGGGCGTGTCCATGGCGCGGGTCTCGCTGGGTCCGTGTGTCCGTGCCCGCCGGGGCGGGAGTGTCGTTGTTGGTGAGTCCTGTCGATGCGTTGCCGGGGCGGCGGTGGCCGGGCGTGCGGCCTAGTCGTCGCTCGCCGCTTCGCCCTGGGCACCCTGGTGAGGTGCTGCCTTCGAGGCGCCTTCTGCGACATCCTGCGAGCCGTCTTCCGAGGCATCTTCCTCGGCCTCGACAGCGGCTTCCTCAGGCGCCGGGATGTCCTCCGGGGTCTCCAGGGTCAGGCGCCCGAGCTTGCCATCACGCAGTTCGTGCAACAGCACCTCGCTGCCGCGGTGCAGGTCGATCTCGCCACCGGCGCGCAGGCCACCGCGCTTGGCGGCGATCTCGGCGAGGATGGCGTGGCCGTCGAAGCCGGCCAGCGCCATCAGGTCCGGGCGAGCGTCTCCATCGGCCTCGACCTTGTCGGCGTCGGGATTGGCCTCGTAGGCCGGCAGCGCCTTGAGTTTATAGCGTGCCTTGAGCGCCTCTGGATAGCGTTTGGCCAGCTCGGCGGCGGTGATCAGGGCCACATCGACATAGTCGATGGCGGTATCGCGGATGGCGCCGCTGGCCGCCAGACGATAGGCACTGGCCTGATCCTCGATCTTTGGCCACAGCACGCCCGGGGTGTCGGTCAGCGCCACGCGACCCTGGATGCGTACCTTCTGCTGGCGCTTGGTCACCGCCGGTTCGTTACCGGTCTTGGCGATGGTGCGTCCCGCCAGACCATTGATCAGCGTCGATTTGCCGACGTTGGGGATGCCCATCACCATCACCCGCACGTCGCGGTCGGCACGCACCTGGCCAGCCAGTTCATGGCACAGCTTGGGAATGCGCTTGAGCTCGCGGGTATTGGTGGTGGTCACCGCCAGGGCGCGGGTGTCTGGCTGGGCGTCGAAGTGGGCGGTCCAGGCGCGGGTACCCTCAGGATCGGCCAGATCGGCTCGGGACAGGATCTTGAGTACCGGCTTGTGGCGGGTCAGGCTCGCCAGCATCGGATTGGCACTGGAATAGGGCAGGCGCGCGTCCAGCACCTCGATGACCACGTCGATTTCCGGCAGCGCCTCGAGAATCTGGCGTCGCGCCTTGTTCATATGTCCCGGAAACCAGCCCAGCATCTCGTTCTCCTGCCTTTTCTAAAGGGTGTTGCGCAAATGGCTCCCCATCTTATGGAAATGCGAGGCAAATGTCGCGAGCGGTGGATGACAAGGTCGCAGATGATGGAGGGCAGGGTCGCACACGGCGGGAGGCGAGGTCGCAAGGTCCGGGCGACGAGAGCGCCAGGCCCGCCGAGAAACACCTGGCGGCGGGCACAGGGGCTTGCAACGAGGAGGGAAGGGGCAAGGGGAGAGAGACGTCTGAGGCGTAGGCCGGGGGAGGGCGCAACGCCTACTCCCCCTCATGAAAGTCGATGGCCAGCGAATTGATGCAGAAGCGCTCTCCGGTGCTGGTCGGACCGTCGGGGAACACGTGGCCCAGGTGGGCATCGCAGCGATGGCAGGTGACCTCGATGCGGTGCATGCCGTGGCTGGTGTCCTCATGGCGCTGCACGCTTTCGCAGGACAGCGGGCGGTCGAAGCTGGGCCAGCCGCAGCCAGCGTCGAACTTGTGCTCGTTTTCAAACAAGGGGGCGTTGCAGCACACGCAGTGATAGATGCCGTGCACCTCGGTGATCTGGTAGTCACCGGTAAAGGGACGTTCCGTGCCTTTTTCGCGGGTGACGTGGTACTGCTCCGGGGTAAGCTGCTCTCGCCATTCGGCGTCGGACTTCTCGATCTTCTTGCGCATGGACGGTCTCCCGTGACGTTCGGTCGAGGCTTGCGCATCGTGGTTCGCGTCGATGCGGCACCCACGACTGCATCAAAGTCGCAGCCTCGGTATTCAAGCTAAGACGTTTGCTGCAGTTTGACCAACTCCTGCGTTCCACGATGCAGGGGAGGGTGGCTAAAGCGTCGATGGAGAGTGAATGCGTATAGAAAGAGCCTATATAGAGAAGGGCGCTGAATCGAGCAGGAAATCCTTCAGCCGGGGTTGACACTTTTGAGGGTGTTCAGTAACATACGCGCCACCTCGAGATGAGACGAGGCGGATGCGTCCCATTCGTCTAGTGGTCCAGGACACCGCCCTTTCACGGCGGGAACAGGGGTTCGAACCCCCTATGGGACGCCAACTCGAATCTCGAGGCCGGAATGCGGCAGTAGTGCGCAGCGCGGGAATAGCTCAGTGGTAGAGCACAACCTTGCCAAGGTTGGGGTCGCGAGTTCGAATCTCGTTTCCCGCTCCAATGCGTCCCATTCGTCTAGTGGTCCAGGACACCGCCCTTTCACGGCGGGAACAGGGGTTCGAACCCCCTATGGGACGCCACTTTCCGGTACAATTTGCGATGCGTTTGCGGGAATAGCTCAGTGGTAGAGCACAACCTTGCCAAGGTTGGGGTCGCGAGTTCGAATCTCGTTTCCCGCTCCATGCGTCCCATTCGTCTAGTGGTCCAGGACACCGCCCTTTCACGGCGGGAACAGGGGTTCGAACCCCCTATGGGACGCCACTTCGCAGCGCAGGCAGGACACGATGAAGACATCGTTGGACTGCATCGATCAAGCGGGAATAGCTCAGTGGTAGAGCACAACCTTGCCAAGGTTGGGGTCGCGAGTTCGAATCTCGTTTCCCGCTCCAGTATCGAGAAGCGTCTCAAATACCTGTGGAAAGCACATCGCCAGAAGCAGCAACAGTCGCCTGAGCGACGCGAATCATCGCGTTGATCGGCGATTTTTTTGTGCTTGCGCGAAGCGAGTCCGGCGTAAGACCATCGAGTGCCCCTTGCGTCGACGCCGCATTTGCCGCTTTGTCCGGTTGAAGATGCTCCCGACCGACCCCATATGCTAAGCCTTCTATCGAATAGCGAATCCCGTCGCTCGGCACGGCGCGATCGCGACGGGTTGGGCAAGCCGATGCCAACCGTCAACGTCGAGTCACCCGCGACAGGCAAGCTAGCGAAGGCGTGCAGCGCTTGGCGTCCGATCTCATGCTTCAAAGCCCAAGCTTTCAACCCTGACACCAAGGATCCCTCATGGCCGAACCGGCTCTGTCCATTCGAGGCCTGACCAAGGTCTACGGCAATGGCTTCAAGGCCCTAAAGGGCATCGACCTCGACGTCCAGCAGGGCGACTTCTACGCCTTGCTTGGCCCTAATGGGGCGGGCAAGTCCACCACCCTGGGCGTGGTCTGTTCGCTGGTGCAGAAGACCGCCGGCCAGGTAAAGATCTTCGGCATCGATATCGACGAGGACTTTGCCCGGGCCAAGTACCATCTCGGGGTGGTGCCGCAGGAGTTCAACTTCAACCAGTTCGAGCGGGTCATCGATATCGTGCTGGCCCAGGCCGGCTACTACGGCATGCCTCGCCGTGAAGCCCTGCCTCGGGCGGAAAGTCTGCTCAGGGACCTCAGCCTGTGGGACAAGCGCAACGGCAGCGCACGCATGCTGTCCGGCGGTATGAAGCGCCGCCTGATGATCGCCCGCGCGCTGATGCACCGTCCCAAGCTGTTGATCCTCGATGAGCCCACCGCCGGGGTGGATATCGAGTTGCGCCGCAGCATGTGGGAGTACATGCGGCGTATCAACCGCGAGGAAGGCACCACCATCATCCTGACCACCCACTATCTGGAAGAGGCGGAGAGCCTGTGCCGCAACGTGGGCATCATCAACCACGGCGAGATCGTCAGGAACACCAGCGTGCGCGAGCTACTGAGTGAGCTCGACACCGAGACCTTCCTGCTGGATCTGGCCGAACCCATCGATCATGCCCCCGCCATCGAAGGCTTCGAGGTCAAGCAGGTGGACAGCGCCCAGCTATCGGTGATGGTGCATCGAGGGCAGTGCCTCAACGACGTCTTCGATGCCCTCAAGGCAGACGGCGTGCGGGTGCTGTCGATGCGCAACCGGGCCAACCGGCTGGAGGAAATGTTCGTGTCCATGGTGGAAAGCGGCAACGCCGACAAGGAGCTGAGAGGATGAACCCGAGTCAGATCGCGATCGCCCTGTGGACCCTGGTAGCCAAGGAAGTCCGGCGCTTTACCCGGATCTGGCCGCAGACCCTGTTGCCGCCGTCGATCACCATGACGATGTACTTCATCATCTTCGGCAACCTGATCGGCTCGCGCATCGGTGAGATGGACGGCTACAGCTATATGGACTTCATCGTCCCGGGGCTGATCATGATGTCGGTGATCACCAACAGCTACTCCAACGTGGCCTCGTCGTTCTTCTCCAACAAGTTCCAGCGCAGCGTCGAGGAGATGATGGTCTCGCCGATGCCCAACTGGGTGATACTGGCGGGCTTTATCCTCGGCGGCATGGCGCGCGGGCTCGGTGTCGGCATCATCGTCACCGGGGTGTCGCTGTTCTTTACCCGCATCGAGGTGGCCCACCCGCTGTTGACCATCGGGGTGGTGATCCTGACCGCGGCACTATTCGCCACCGGCGGCTTCATCAATGCGCTGCTCGGCAAGAAGTTCGACGATATCTCCATCGTGCCGACCTTCGTGCTGACGCCGCTGACCTACCTGGGTGGGGTCTTCTACTCGATCTCGCTGCTGCCGGCCTTCTGGCAGGGCGCCTCGATGCTCAACCCCATCCTCTACATGGTCAACGTCTTCCGCTACGGTTTCCTTGGCGTCTCCGACATCCCGGTCGGCTGGGCGCTCGCCGCTATCTTCGGCTTTATCGTGGTGCTGTTCGCCATTGCCCTGTGGATGCTGGAAAACGGCAAGGGCATTCGTAGTTGATCGCAGCGGCCGCCACGGGCGGCCGGTAGCCGTTTGTCTCTCGGACTCTCTCTTGTTCAGGTATTGCCATGTCCACTATCCCTCGGGATCCCCACCACCGCCCCGATACCCTGACCGATGCGCCCCTGGGGCGGGAATCGGACTATCCCGAGCGCTACGATGCGCAGCTTCTGTTTCCCATCGAACGCGCCGCCAACCGCAAACCGCTGGGGATCGAGGAGGGCGCGTTGCCCTTCGTCGGCGAGGATGAATGGCACGCCTTCGAGCTCTCCTGGCTGACGCCCAGGGGCAAGCCCTGTGTCGCCGTGGCACGCTTTCGCCTGCCGGCTAGCTCACCCCGGCTGATCGAGTCCAAGTCCTGGAAGCTTTACCTCAATAGCCTGAATCAGACCCGCTTTGCTGGCCACGACGAACTGATCGAAACGCTGAAGCGCGACCTGAGCGAGGCCGCCGGTGCTGAGCTCAGCGTGGAGATCCTGGCGGTGGACGACGCCGAGCTCAACCCGCGCCCGTTGCCGGGGGAGTGCATCGACGATCAGGACATCGAGATCAGCGACTATACGCCGAGCCCGGAGCACCTTTCGGTCAGTGATGAGATCGTCGAGGAAACGCTGACGTCCCATCTGCTCAAGTCCAACTGCCCGGTGACCGGTCAGCCCGACTGGGGCAGCGTGATGATCCGCTACCGCGGTCCCCGGCTCGATCGCGAAGGCCTTCTGCGCTACATCGTCGGCTATCGCCAGCATCAGGACTTCCATGAGCACTGCGTCGAGCATATTTTCATGGACCTGATGGACAAGGCCCGCCCAGAACGGCTCTTGGTGCTGGCACGCTACGTGCGCCGCGGTGGTCTCGACATCAGCCCCTGGCGTGGTACCCCCGGCGAGGCGCCGCCTACGCCGCTGCGCCTGGCGCGCCAGTAGTCGGCAATGGCTCAGGGCGATAGCGATAGCGCCACAGACAATACCCGAGTGATCTGGTAGGGTAATGCGAAGAATTCTCGATCGCTGAACAGTGACAGGGCTCGGACCCTCTGGAGTGACACGATGGATGCAATGACACTGCTGCACGAGCGCAGCTCCATGGGCAAGCTGATGGGACCGGCCCCCAGCCGCGAACAACTCGAGGCGATCTACTGCGCCGCCCTGCGCGCACCGGATCACAAGGAACTCAGACCCTGGCGGTTTATCGAGTTCTCCGGCGAGGGGCTCGACCGCCTGGGTGAATTGTTCGCCGAGGCCGAATTTCGCGAAGACCCCAAGGCGACAGACGAGTGCCTCAATAGCGCCCGATTGAAGCCCAAGCGCGCACCCATGATCATCGGCGTCGTCGCCAAGGTGGACCCGGACGTACCCAAGGTGCCGAAGATCGAGCAGGTCATCTCCGCCGGCTGCGCTGCCCACGGCATCCTGCTGGCCGCCCACGCCCTGGGGCTCGGCGCCATGTGGCGCAGCGGCAAGTACGCCTTCGACGACACCGTGCGCAAGGGCCTCAGGCTCGGCGACGACGACGAACTGGTCGCCTTTATCTACATCGGCCAGCTCGGTGGCCGCCACAAGCCCATCGCCTGTCACGATAGTGAGGATTTTGTCGAGCGTTGGGACTAGTAGAGAGCCGAGCGTTGGGACTGAACCATGGATGATTTGATCAGACGCGTTGGCACGGCCCACCCGCGGCCCGCCTTGCCGCCCGAGGGAGGCGAGGACGACCCCGGGGCCTTTCTCGACTGGCTGGGTGAGGCGATCCCCCTGGTCGGATCGCTTGGCATCACCTGCATGGCGCGCGACAAGGAGTCGCTGTGTTGGGAGCTTGCCCTGACCCCGAACCTCAACGACAAGGGCACCGGCTTCGGCGGCTCGCTGGCCGCCCAGACCACCTTGCTCGGCTGGTGCTGGACCACCCTGTGGCTGCGTCGTCGAGGCTACAACCGCGACGTGGTGGTGGCCGAGGCCAGCCAACGCTTTCTCGCACCGGTCACCGGCGACTACCGCCTGATCTGCCGACCCGAGGCAAGCGGCTCCGCAGACGTTGATGCCAGTGGTGCGGCAGGGCAGGGTAGTGCCGGGCAGGTCGGCAGGGAAACAGGCGCCGAAGCGGCGCTGGAGCAGCGCCTGGCGGAACGCGGCAAGGGCCGCATAGCCCTGGTCCAGCAGCTGTGGTGCGGCGACACCCTTTGCCTGGAAGCGAGGGGTGACTACGCCGTGCTGGCCAGCGAACCTCCCATCGCAGCACGCTGACGCCATCGCGCCGCTTCGCCATCAGACCCGGAACGGCTACACGACGAATCTGATGTAAGCCGAAAAACGGCTTGCAATCGAGAGCTTAAGGCGATAAAGTATGCGCCGTCTTGAGGGATAAGCACCGCGCAACGCGGGCATCATGTTTCTCGAGATGACAATGCGGAGGGGTGTCCGAGTGGTCGAAGGAGCACGCCTGGAAAGTGTGTAAGTCGAAAGGCTTCGAGGGTTCGAATCCCTCCCCCTCCGCCACAGAATTTGAGAAAGCCGCTGAGAAATCAGCGGCTTTTTTCTATGTGAATTCTATCCGCGTTGACCCCACCCCAATCCATGCAGGGTGTCTGTCCTTCCTCAGGTTCGCCAGCCTGATCCATCTGGCAGCGGTAAAGCCTCGCTTCACAGCACCGGAATTGACGATACCTCCCACTCTCAAACGGCAGATCTCCACCGCGTGGCACAGCACGCTGGCAGCAGGCCGGGCTTGCCCAGCCCAGGGGCTAGCGGAGAAAATTAGTCGTTTACCTATTGAGAGGGAGGTGCGTTTTGGCACACCTGTTTATCTACGGGACCTTGGGGCCGGGCGGACCCAACGAACACGTCATGCAGGCCATCGGCGGCCATTGGCAACCGGGCAGCATCAAGGGACGGCTGCACCAGGCGGGTTGGGGCGCCGAGATGGGCTTCCCTGGCCTGGTGCTGGATGACGCCGGCGACGATATCCAAGGCCACGTCTTCGTGTCCGACGCACTACCGGAACACTGGGCGGCCCTGGACGAGTTTGAGGGGCCCGAGTACCAACGTACCCCAGTCACCGTCAGCCTCGATGATGGCGGTAGGGTCGAGGCCTACGTCTACGCCCTGCGCAGAGAGGCCTGACGAGGGGGGCTGATCTCACCCCGCGGTGGTGTGGAAAGGCGCGTCAAACCGGCCTGGTGGTGATCATTTCCCGTACCGCAAGATCACCGGCTATCGAAATACGTGTGGCGAGCTTTTCGCATTGGCGGTGGATCACTTACCAGTGAAAGGTCTGTGAAATACCATCCTCGCTCGCCGCCGATGCCATAGTCCAAGCTGTACATCAGATGCCATCAAGCTAGCCGATCCCGGGCCGCGAGTGCGGCTTTCTGCGCGAGTGCAGCTTTCTACGCGAGCGCTGCTTCCTACTAAGTGCAGCTTGAGACTGAGATGCTGCTGCGGCCCGGCAGGGTCGTCGCGGTGAGTCAGGCCTACCCTGGCGATGGCAGGGCTGCTTCAGGTCCGCGCGGGTATCTCTTGGCTACTGCCTTCATGGATGGGCCAGGGTCAGCTTGGGCGACAGGGCGTGTGGGTCTACCTTCAAGTCCAGGATCGCGGGAACCCCTGCCTCTCTGGCTGCCTGCAGCGCGGCTGGAAATTCGCTATCGCTGCTCACGGTTGCGCCAAAGCCCCCGTAACTTCTGGCGAGTGCAGCGAAGTCGGGATTGTGCATTCGTGTTCCCGAGGGGCGGTCCGGATACTTTCGTTCCTGATGCATGCGAATGGTGCCGTACATGCCGTTGTTGGACACCAGAACGATGACATTTGCGCCGTACTGACAGGCAACACCAAACTCTTGCATCACCATCTGAAAGCAGCCATCCCCTGCCAGGCAGACCACGTCTCGCTCGGGGTGGCGCAATTTGGCGGCGATCGCTGCTGGCAAGCCGTAGCCCATTGAACCACTGGTGGGGGCAAGCTGGGTGGGCCAGTTGCGATAGCGATAGTAGCGATGAAGCCACGCGGAGTAGTTCCCGGCACCATTTGTCAGGATGGCATCCTCGCCCAGCGCCTCGTTGAGGTGAGAGATGACTTGCTCCATCTTCAGGTCACCGGGGCTCTGCTGTGGTTGCTGCCACTCCTCGTAGTCCGAGCGCGCGCCGGTGATCCATTGCTCACGCGGTGACTCCGGCGACCTTGCTGCATCGGCCAGCTGACAGACGAGCTCAGCAGCGTTCGCGACGACGCCGAGGGCCGGTCGATAGACGCGACCAATTTCCGCAGCGTCTGCGTGGACGTGTACGAGGGTCTGTCGCGGCAGGGGAGGCGTCAGCAAGGTGTAACCGCTGGTCGTCATTTCGCCCAGTCGAGCACCGAGTGAGAGAATGACATCGGCATTCTTGACGCGTTCCGCGAGCTTGGGGTTGATGCCGATACCAACGTCGCCAACATAGTGTGAATGTCGGTTGTCGAGATAGTCCTGGCAGCGAAAAGAGGCTCCCACCGGTAGCGCGGCCTTGTCGGCAAATCGTCCGAGCGCATTGGCGGCTTTCTGTGACCAGGGCCCACCGCCGACGATAACCAACGGGCGTTCGGCCTTCGCCAGCATGTCGACTATGGCGCCGACATCGCTCTCAGCCGCCTTGCCCGAAGGAAGCGTGGCAGCCGGTACAGCCGGGGCGCCAGTGTAGTCTGATGAAAGGATGTCCTCGGGAAGTGCGAGCACAACAGGACCCGGACGGCCGCTTTGAGCGACATGGAAGGCGTGGCTTACGTACTCAGGAATCCGGTCGACGCGATCAATTTCCGCGACCCATTTTGCCAATGGATGGAACATGGCCCGGTAGTCGACTTCCTGGAAGGCTTCTCTGTCGCGCTGATCGCTCGCCACCTGCCCAATGAAGAGGATCATGGGCGTCGAGTCCTGGTAGGCGACATGTACGCCACAGGAAGCGTTGGTGGCGCCGGGGCCCCGAGTGACGAAAGCGATGCCGGGACGGCCGGTAAGTTTCCCATCGGCTTCGGCCATCAGCGAGGCCCCGCCTTCGTGTCGCGTCACGACGGTGTCCACGCCGGAATCGAAAAGCCCATCAAGAGCGGCCAGGTAGCTTTCTCCAGGCACACAAAATACCCGCTCCACCCCTTGTGCCTCGAGGGCTTCGACGAGAACTTTCCCACCATGACGTGACGGTTGTTCACTCATAAATCTAGACCCTTGTTCTTATAGAAAGTCTTCGCGTGCTGCCAGGCGCTCAGCCGCGCGTTCGAAGCGTAGGCGTGTCGCGCTGCGGGCGAGCGACGCATCCTGTATTGCCAGTGCATCTCTCACCGCGCGATGTTCATCCAGAATGGAAGGGCCGAATTCAGAAGCCGCTGCATTCTTCAGAAAGGCCGAGCGCAGGTTGCTCTGTATATTCCCCTCAATCATGCCGATAACCTCGACATAATATTCATTGTCAGAAGCTTCGGTAATGCGGCGATAGAATTCGAGCTCGGTGTCGACTCTTTGCTCAAGCGCTCCATCTGGACCGAGTGCGTCGAGTCGCTCGATTTCTGCAAAGAGTTCTTCTAAAGCCTGCATTTGCTCAGCCGTGCGTGTTCCAGCGGCAAGCGCCGAGGCTCCTGCCTGCACCTCTGCTCTAAGCTGAAGCAACTTTATGATCTGCTTGCGTTTTTCGAAACATCCCGGGCTGATGCGAAACGCTGACCGATTGGTGGTTTCCGTAATAAAAGTGCCGACGCCACGTCGTGAGTCGACGACGCCATCGTACTTGAGAAGCGAAATCGCCTCGCGGATCACCGTGCGCGCAACGCCAAATTTCTTGGAAAGTACCGCCTCGGTGGGAAGGCGGTCGCCAGGCTGAAGCTGGCCTCCTTCGATCGCCTTGGTCAGGGCTGCCGCGACCTCATCAGGTAGCCGGCGAGGGCGATCAATACGCCCATAGATTTCAAAATCCTGCATTGGGATGTCTTCCTGATCGTCTGAACAGCTCAAGCCGCGACGCGTCGTTGAAGCGTAGGCCATGCGACCTGCAAGGAGCTAGTGCGACAAAGGTAGCACTAAAAACAGTTGTCAGACAAACTGACATTAAGTAGTTTGAGACTAAAAGCCGGCGTGATCATGAGCATGTGTTCGATGGTCGGTTTGCTGACGCCTCCCGTGGGTATGGTTCTCTTTGCAACATCGTCGATTGCCAAAATCAGCGTCGGCCGCTTGTCGCGTGCCTTGACGCCTTACTTGATTGGTCTTTTCGTGGTGTTGATGGCCGTCGTCATGATTCCAGCGATATCGACATGGCTCCCTGATCTGGTGATGAACTCATGAATAAACTTGATCGAGTGGTGGGCCAACTCCTGCGCGCGATTGCCTCGTTCTGTTTGGCAGCGTTATTCATCCTGCTGTTTTCAAGCGTCATTGCGCGCAGCTTTCAACTTGCGAGCTTCGCATGGCTGGATGAGGTGGTAAGGGGCTTGTTTTCCTGGATGGTATTTATGGGCTCCGCTGCCTTATGGCGAGAGCGGGCACATTTCAGAGTGGATTGGCTCGAGCAGGTGATAGGGCAAAAGCGTGCGGCACCTTTGCTCGGGGCCTTTCTGGCATTTCTATCCCTTGGGTTCATGCTCGCCATGACGTGGTACGGATGGGAGCTGACGGCACGGAGCAGTGCAGTAACGCCTGTACTGAACCTTCCGACGGGGCTTTTCTATGCCGCTATCCCCATCTCGGGAACATTGATGATGATTTACTCATTGCGTGATCTGTTTGAATCGATCGCGGACGTTAAAGCGCCATTTTCTACCATGATGAAGGAGAAGTAAGATGATCTACGATCTAAGAACATACACCTGCCGCCCGGGTGCCATCAAGAAACACATGAAGCTCTATGAAGACCACGGGTGGAAGGTGCAGAGTAAACACCTGGGTTATCCCGTCGTTTATGGGGCGGTTGAAACGGGTGATGTCAACTCCTATGTTCATGTGTGGATGTACGAGGATGCGGCCGACCGCGCAGCCAAGCGCCAGAAGCTACAGGCAGACCCGGAGTGGAAAGAATATCTCGCGAAAAGCGCCGAGGCGGGGTACCTGGTCAGCCAGGAGAACAAGATACTCGTCGCCGCGCCTTTTTTTGATCCCATTCACGAGAAGAAGGGGGAAGGGTAGTGCAACAAACGTGCGGTTTTGATGCAAGTTTATGCTGGCCGATTGGCTCAGACTGTTTTGTCTAGTTGGGGAGGGTATGACGATGATGTGCGTGACCCATGAAATGGAATTTGCCAAGGCCGTGGCCGATCGTATCGTCTTCATGGACGCGGGCAAGATCGTCGAGATCAACGAACCGACCGGGTTCTTCACCAACCCGCAGAACGAACGGCTACAGAACTTCCTGGGTCAGATCACCTGAGCTGACAAAGGGCCAGGCCTCCCTGCCGGTGCGCGCCGGCAGGGGGGGGGGCTTTTTCGATGTGATAGTCGTATCGAGGTTTTCAAACTGCTTGCGGCTTCTCAGCCGAGTCTCCACTTACTATCGACACAGGGCAGCACGCGCTGCCCTGTGTGTGTGAGTGGTAACTTATCCGAGCACGCCCTGGCTACGCAGGTAGTCGTCGTAGCTGCCGCTGAAGTCGACGATGCCATCGTCCTTCATCTCGATGACGCGGGAGGCCAGTGAGCCGACGAACTCGCGGTCATGGCTGACGAAGATCAGGGTGCCGGGATAGTGTTCGAGCGCCAGGTTGAGCGCCTCGATGGACTCCATGTCGAGGTGGTTGGTGGGCTCGTCCATCACCAGCACGTTGGGGTTCTGCAGCGAGAGCTTGCCGAACAGCATGCGTCCCTGTTCGCCGCCTGAAATCACCTTCACCGACTTGCCGATATCATCATTGGAGAACAGCATCCGCCCGAGGGCGCCGCGCACGATCTGCTCACCGGCGGTGGTCCACTGCTGCATCCATTCGAACAGGGTTTCGCCCCCCTCGAAGTCCGCCGCGTGGTCCTGGGCGAAATAGCCCACTTCGGCGGCGTCGGTCCATTTGACCTCACCGGCATCGGGCTCCATCGCGCCGACCAGGCAGTTGAGCAGGGTGGTCTTGCCGATGCCGTTGGGGCCGATGATGGCGACCCGCTCTCCGGCTTCAATACGCAGCCCAAAGCGCTCGAACAGGACATTGTCGTCCCAGGCCTTGGAAAGCGCTTCCACTTCCAGCGCCTGGCGGTGGATCTTCTTGTTCTGCTCGAAGCGAATGAACGGACTGATCCGTGATGACGGCTTGATCTCGTCGAGCTGGATCTTGTCGATCCTGCGCTGGCGTGAGGTCGCCTGCTTGGCCTTGGAGGCATTGGCCGAGAAGCGGCTGACGAACTGCTTGAGTTCGGCAATTTCTGCCTTTTTCTTGGCGTTTTCGGATTGCAGACGTTCGCGCGCCTGGGTGGCGGCGGTCATGTACTCGTCATAGTTGCCGGGGAACAGCTGCAGCTCGCCGTAGTCCAGATCCGCCATGTGCGTGCACACACTGTTCAGGAAGTGGCGATCGTGGGAGATGATGATCATGGTCGACGAGCGCGCCCGAAGAATGTCCTCGAGCCAGCGAATCGTGTTGATGTCCAGGTGGTTGGTCGGCTCATCGAGCAGCAGCACATCGGGGTCGCTGAACAGCGCCTGGGCCAGCAGTACGCGCAGTTTTCAGCCCGGTGCCACCACACTCATCGGCTGGTCGTGCTGCTCAAGCGGAATCCCCAGACCCAGCAGCAGCTCACCGGCACGAGCCTCGGCGGTGTAGCCGTCGAGCTCGGCGTAGCGGACTTCGAGGTCTGCCACCGCCATGCCGTCTTCTTCGCTCATCTCGGCCTGGGAGTAGATGCGCTCGCGCTCAGCGGTCACGCTCCAGAGTTCTTCGTTGCCCATGATGACGGTGTCGATGACACGTTCGTCCTCGAAGGCGAACTGGTCCTGGCGCAACTTGCCCAGGCGAGTGGTGGCGTCCTTCATCACCTGGCCGCTGGTCGGCTCGAGGTCGCCCCCGAGGATCTTCATCAGGGTCGACTTGCCACAGCCGTTGGCCCCGATCAGACCGTAGCGGTGGCCCTGGCCGAATTTGACAGAAACGTTTTCAAACAGCGGCTTGGGGCCAAACTGCATGGTGATGTTGGCGGTAGAGAGCACGGCGGAGTATCTCGCGGGATGAACATGAATGAGAGACTTGGGCCGGCACGGCAAGGGGCTTCGACCAAAGTGGAGGGCGCATTGTACGCGTCTGACCCGGTGGCTAGCTACTCGAGAACCGGGCGGCACCGGCAGCTGCCGGCCGGCGGGGCAGGGAAGGCCAAACGTGGAGTGAATCTTGGCGGTACGTCGTGAGAGGGGAGGGGTTGGCAGTCTCGGTTTAGCCTCGTGTGTTGGTGGGCGTGTGTAAACGGGTGAAGCGGTCCCGTGATACCGTCAAGTGCTTGTCCAGCTCCCGCTCGGCCAGGAAGGTGTTGCGCTTCAGTGCGTTGGCGATATCGTAGTGCCCAGCGTTGGATAGATCGAAGGTGCGGGTCATGTTGTTGCGAGCGAGACGGATCTTGTCTGCCACCAGGCGATAGGAGTCGATGAGATATTGATTGCCGGAAGATTCGATCAAGGTCATGTGGTATTGGTAATCGAATGCTTCATAGCTCAGCCAGTCTTCTTTCGAGATGGCTTCATCCATCTGATGGCACAGGGTCAACAGACTGTCTGAGAGGGATAACACATCTCGAGACATGTGCAGGGCGCCAATCTCCATCATCTTTCGGTACGCCATGAGCTGTTCAAGCTCGGTCAGCGTGGGGTTCCAGATCCTGTTGCCGCTCTTGGGTGAAATGGTGATCAGCCCTTCATGCTGCAGGCGTTTCAACGCCTCGCCTACCGGGCTGCGTCCAATCCCGAGGCCCTCGGTCAATTCCTTGATCGAGATCTTCTGGTCCAGGGCATAGGTGCCTTTCAGGACGCGATCCTTGATGATGGTATATGCCTGCTGCGACATCGACTCGGCACCGTCGGCCATCCTTCTTCTCCTGTTCTTGCTCTTCAGACCGTATCCGTTCCGCCGTGACAACGGGCGAGGTGCCAATGACACCAAGCCCGTGTGTTTTACTGTCGATCGTGGACTTAGTCCAGTTCTGGCGATACTGCGCCGGTATTGACTGGTGCATCGATGCCAGTGGTGGTCGGCGTTAGATACTTCTTGCCATCGATATCTCGCACCGCCGTTTCGTTGAACAGATCCCGATTCAGCATCAGCATGAAGCTACGTCCAACGATGGCGATGACGAAGCACAGCGGGAACCCCGTCAGGATCGATATCGTCTGTAGTGGCGTCAAGCTTTCTGGATTGAGGAAGTAGAGCGCTGTGGAGACCAGCCCGACCAGCACCAGCCAGAAAGACGCGTTATAGCGTGACGCCTCCTGCTCGGGAAGCAGGGTCTTTTGCGTCGCCGAGGCTAGTGAATAGCCGACCGCACATTGACCGCTGACATAGGACAGCAGGGCTACCAGGCCGAACACCACGATGAACAGTCCTGCGGCAGGCAGTTGCTCGAGCATGGCCTTCACCACCTCGCCGCGACCCGCCTCGTTCATCACCGCGATGAGGTCCAGTTGGCCGCTGGTCTGGAGGTGGATGCCGAATGCCGGAAAGACCATGTAGAACACCATGCAGCCCAGCGACCCGGCCACCAGGCCGGCGAAGACGATTCCCCGAATGGTCCTGCCACGCGATATCTTGGCGATGAAAAGTCCGTAAGGCAGGGCGTAGACGACCCACCAGGAGAAGTAGAAGATCGTCCAGGCTTGGGGAAAGCCGGTATTGCGAATAACGTCTGTGGCGAAGCTCATGTAGACGAAGTTCTGGAGCATCAGGCCCAGCCCGTCTACCGATTGGTTGAGCGTGAAAGACAGCGGGCCACACGCCAGGACGCCCATCAGCAAGGCAATATCCAGGCGGACGTTGAAATTGGACAGACGAGCGACGCCTTTCTGCAGGCCGAGGATCAGCGCCATCATGGGAATGGCGGTCCACAGAAATATCACGAAGACGTCGAGTACCGGGTTGCCTGCCTGCATGCCAAATGCGTAGGCGAAGGTACTCGAAATAAGCGGCGTGCCAAGGGCGATCGACGTCATGACGCCGCCGATGATGCCGAACATATACAGAAAGTTGATGGCGTGACCGACCAGGCCATCGGCCCAGCGCCCTAGCACCGGGCGAGTCAGTTCACTGAGTTTCAGGTTGCGTTGCTTGCGGACATACATGGCATAGCCGATCGGTACCGCGCAGGCGATATACCAGGCCCATGCCGAGGGGCCCCAGTGAAACATGCCGAACGCGCTGGCCCAGCGTGCCGCCTCTGCACTACCGGGCTCGGCGCCGAAGGGAGGCGACTGCATGATCCAGATCCATTCGGCGGCGCTGAGGTACAGCAGGCTACCGCCGGTGCCCGAGGTGAAGATCATGCCCAGCCAGGTGAGGGTCGAGAATTCTGGACGAGTGTCGCGGTCTCCCAGAACCACCTTGCCGTAACGCGACATCGCCAGATACAGGCAGAAGCTGATCGCGCCGATGGTGGCCAGCAGGAAGAACCAGCCAAGTTCGTTGGTGGTGAAGGCGTGAATCTGATGGAGGAGGTTCCCGCTCTGCTCGGGCCAGAGGGAAAAGACCAGAGCCAGTAGCAGGGTGAGGAGGAGTGCAGGCATGAACACCGCTGGATCGATGCCGGCGATTTCCTTTCTTATTTTCTGATAGCGCATGGGCGAAGCCTTTGCAGGTGAAAACAAAAACCCTGTCGAAGCAGGGGGCAGGCGTGTTGTGGCTATCTAAAATGCTAGTTTAGGGGTTGTCTTTCAACTGCTGTGCGAGGGTGATGTCGTGTTAGAGTGAGGGATGTGACTGATCGATCCATAAAATTCGCATAAAAAACAAATATATAAATGTTTTGTTTGTTTTGGTTAAAGCTTTTTCGCTACGACAAAAGTCTATGATTTTGTGATGACTATGGCTATTCCATGTCTTCACAACACCAAATCTAGAATGTTAGATTATGGCCAGTCATCACCTTTCCTGGCTGGAGCAGCCCGCATGGTTTCAGAGGTCGACATCATCATCATTGGAGCAGGCTCCGCCGGCTGTGTACTGGCGGAAAGGCTGTCACAGGATTGCGATCGACAGGTGCTGGTGATCGAGGCAGGAGCACGCGGCAAGACGCCGACAATCTCGGTGCCGGCAGGGTTCGTCCATCACTTCAACAGTCCCCGCTACAACTACTGCTATCGCTCCGAACCTGAGCCCGAGCTTGGGCAGCAGCGGGTCTACCAGCCCCGGGGGAAGGGGGTTGGTGGCTCCGGTGCGATCAACGCCATGATCTACGTGCGTGGTGATCGGCGGGACTTCGATGACTGGGCTGCGGTCAGCTCTCCACGTTGGTCCTATGACGCTGTCCTGCCCTATTTTCGGCGCCTGGAGCGACACCATAGCGAGGACACACGGTATCACGGTCGTGATGGCAGCATTGGGGTCCTTTCCACCCGGGATAGTGCCCCCGAGCTTTGCCATGCCTTCTTCGCTGCCTGTGACGCGTCTGGACTGCCGAATAATCATGACTTCAACGGCGAGCGCCTGGATGGCTATGGCTTCTACGACATGAATGTTCGGGCCGGTCTGCGTTCATCGAGCGCTCGGGAATACCTGACCCCGGCGCTGAAGCGCTCGAATCTGTCGCTGATGACGCAGACTCAGGCGAGGCGACTGGTATTCGAGGGGCGACGTGCCGTCGGTGTCGAGGTCGCGTGCGGTGGCGAACGACGCACGATCAAGGCCCGTCAGGAGGTAATCCTGTGTGCCGGAGCGGTGGATTCCCCGAAGTTGTTGCAGCTTTCTGGCGTTGGTGACGCCAAGGCGTTGGCGCAACTGGGCATCGACAGTGTCATCGACAACCCCAGGGTTGGGCAGAATCTGCAGGATCATTTGTGCGGCAGTCTGTTCTTCGAGAGTCGCGAGCCGACACTCAACGTGACGCTTGGCCGGCTGGCGGGCAAGTTGCGGGCTGGCTGGGACTACGTGAGTCGCCGCCAGGGCCCCTTGGCCTTTGGCGTCAAGCACGCTGGCGCCTTTGTCCCCCTCGAGGGGACGGGGCTGTCGGGTCACGGGGAGCACCCGGTGCAAGAGAGTGGCGATGGTCACGCCAAGGCGCAGGTGTTCTTCAATCCCATCTCCTACGCCCTGCCGGAAGAGGCCGGGGGGCGCCTGGTGTTGCATCGGCACGCCGAGGTGTCGCTTTTCTACAATGTCTGCCGACCCTACAGTCGCGGCTCCGTGACGCTGAAGAGCGCTGACCCCGACGATGCGCCGGCGATTCACAATCGTTACCTGTCCGATGCTCGTGACAAGGCAGAACTGCTCGCGGCCTTTCGTCAGGTTCGCAGTCTGGCCAGCGCGGGGCCGCTCAAGGACATCCTGGTCGATCACCGCGGTTACGCCGATATGCACAGTGACGAGGCCATTCTCGACGACTTCAGGGCGTCGTGCGGGTCGATCTACCACCTCTGCGGAAGCTGCGCCATGGGGACCCGGCTCGAGAATTCAGTCGTCGACCCGTCACTCAAGGTTCACGGAGCCGAGGGCCTGAGGGTCGTCGACGCGTCCATCTTTCCCAACATTACCTCCGGCAATACCCAGGCCCCCACCCTGATGGTGGCCGAGGTGGCCGCCGACATCATTCGCCAGTCCTGGAACACTTAGATGAAAATCAAGAAGGTCGAATCTTTCTACAGCGAGGACGTTGGTATCGTCCGCGTCACCATGGCCGACGGCAGCCAGGGCGTGGGCCAGGTGTCCACCTACAACGCCGACATCAGTGTCGAGATCATGCATCGTCAGGTGGTTCCCTTGTTCGAGGGGCGCGACATCAACGGGATTGATGATATCGCTGACAGCGTGGCCCTGGTGCTGGAACGCCAGCACAAGTTTCTGGGCTCCTATCTCTATCGCGCGCTGTGCGGTGTCGAGACGGCGCTGTGGGACTGGCTCGGCAAGGCTCATGACAAGACGGTCTGCGAGCTACTCGGTGGTACGGTTCGACCGCTCAGGGTCTATGCCTCCAGCATGAAGCGCGACATTACCCCCGAGCAGGAAGCTGAACGCTTTCTACGCTTGCGTGATCGCCACGGCTATGACGCTTTCAAGTTTCGTGTGGGCGCCGAGTGCGGTCGTAACCAGGATGAATGGCCGGGGCGCACGGAGGCGATCATCCCGACCATTCGTCGAGCCATGGGGCCTGACGTCGACCTGCTGGCCGACGCCAACAGCTGCTTTCGCCCAGAGCGCGCCATCGAGGTAGGGCGTCTTCTGCAGGACAATGGCATCCAGCATTTCGAAGAACCCTGCCCCTATTGGGAAATGGAGTGGACCCGCCAGGTCACGGCCGCGCTGTCGCTGGACGTCACAGGGGGCGAGCAGGATCACTATCTGCCGGCCTGGCAGAAGATGATCGATGACCGCGTGGTCGACGTGCTGCAGCCAGACATCTGCTACATGGGCGGCATCACACGCACCCTTCAGGTGGTGGAAATGGCCCGCAAGGCTGGGCGTGTCGTGACCCCTCACACCGCGAATCTCAGCCTGGTGACCATCTTCACCCTGCACCTTCAAGGGGCCATCGACAATGCTGGCCCTTATCTCGAGTTTTCCATCGAGGAAGACGACTACTATCCCTGGCAGTACGGCATCTATGACAACTTCCCGGTGGCCAAGGATGGCAAGGTTGCCATCCCCGACGAGCCAGGCTGGGGCATCCGCGTGCGCCAGGACTGGCTGGAATCCGCCCACTACCGAGCGAGCGAATTGACATGACAGCACTCAAGACTCTTTGCGAGAAAGCCGGCGTGATCGATCCGACGCCGCACCTTACGCCGCAGCACTTCATTGACGGGCGGTGGCATACGTCTACCTCGGGCGAGACTATCGAGGTTACCGATCCCGGCAGCGAGAGCACGATTGCGCACATCGCCAGGGGCACCCCGGAAGACGTCGAGGCTGCAGTAACCGGCAGCCAGCGTGCCTTCGAACACTGGCGCCGCCTTGCGCCTGCCGACCGGGCCGAGCACCTCTTTCGTCTTGCCGACACGGTGCGCCGCAATAGCGAACTGCTCTCGGTCATCGAGTGTCTGGATTCGGGCAAACCCTACGCCGAGGCCGAAGCCGATATTCAGGGGGCAGCGTCACAGCTAGCCTACTATGCAGGGCTAGCCGACAAGATCGAGGGAAGCACCACCCCCCTGGGCGACGGGTTTGTCTCGATCAATCGTCGCGAGCCGGTGGGGGTGACCGCCCACGTCGCTCCGTGGAACTTTCCGCTGTTG
This sequence comes from Halomonas sp. DP1Y21-3, assembly GCF_019801245.1. Classification (NCBI taxonomy): domain Bacteria; kingdom Pseudomonadati; phylum Pseudomonadota; class Gammaproteobacteria; order Oceanospirillales; family Halomonadaceae; genus Halomonas; species Halomonas sp. DP1Y21-3. The sequence goes on along the minus strand of NZ_JAHVJM010000001.1, from coordinate 150,888 downwards.
ACCGCCGTACGCGGGATCGCCCCGGCACTGGCGGCCGGCTGTACCGCGGTCGTCAAACCGTCCGAGCTGACGTCGCTGTCCACGCTGGTCATGGCGGCCTTGTTCAGCGAAGCCGGCCTGCCCGACGGTGTGGTCAATGTCGTGACCGGCTATGGTCACGATATTGGCGATGCCCTGACGTCCCATCGTCTGGTTCAGCACGTGACCTTTACCGGTTCGGTTGCGACCGGGAAGCAGGTAATGAAGTCGGCTGCCGACAATGTTTCCAGCGTGCTGCTGGAGCTGGGCGGCAAGTCCCCTGCCGTGGTGCTGGCCGACGCCGATATCGACAAGGTCGCCGAGGACATGGTCTGGGCGATCTACTACAACGCCGGCCAGGTATGCACCGCCGGTTCACGCCTGGTGATCCACGAGTCCCAGCACGAAGCCTTCATGCAGGCCTTTCTGCCGCGAGTAGCGGAGCTGACATTGGGACATGGCCTCAAGGGACGAGACATCGGCGCCATCAACTCCGCCGGCCACCTGGCCAAGATTGCCTCCTTCGTCGACGACGCCAAGGCGCGCGGCTTGACCATCCGCTGTGGCGGAAATGTTACCCGTGACCCTGAGAGCGGCAAGGGGCTCTTCTTTGAGCCCACCGTGATTGATCGACTAGAGCGTGATGACCGACTGGTGCAGGAAGAGATCTTTGGTCCGGTCCTGGCGGTGCAGGTGGTCGCCAGCGATGAGGAAGCCCTCTCGATTGCCAATGGCACCGACTATGGCCTTGCCGCCTGTGTCTACAGCCGCGATGTCGCCAGGGCGCTTAGACTTGCCGCCGAGATCGATGCAGGTCAGGTCACCATCAACCAGTACTTTGCCGGCGGAATATACGCACCGGTCGGTGGCACCAAGCACTCAGGGTTTGGCCGAGAAAAGGGCCTTTTGGCACTCGACAATTACCTGAGGAACAAGAACGTGACGGTCAAGCTCTAGGGCTTGTCTGAAAAGTGCCTGCGCTCGGTAATACGGCGTTAAAAATCGGCTGGTGCGCCAGCCCGGTCAAAATGCTCATTTACACCCCGTAAACTGCGCTTTCTCACCGATTTTTGCCTTGTCTAACCTTCGCTCGTCGACTTTTCGGACAGCGCCTAGCGTCCCTGGACGGCTGAATGATACCGCGCCACCCGTGTGGTGGTGCGGTATCGAGCGCTGTTCACCCGTCTTCCCCATGCAAAACGCTCGGCCAGGTGGTACTTGGCCGAGCGCCCCTCTTGCCTGGCATCTGCCTGCCGATTCCCTCACCATATCCCCTTCAGATCACCGCACCCTTCGCGGCGCGCTCGCCATCAGCCTGCCTCGGACTGGATGGCTGGTGCTATCTGCCGTTGTCTGCCGCTGCCTGTCACCCCAGGGGCGTCCCTGCAAACTACCCGGCCCATCACATCTTCTGCCTATGAACCCCAACCCCGCTTCCATGAAGTCGCTGATCGCCTTCGAGACCACGGCCCGGCTCGGCTCCATGACCGCCGCTGCGGAGGCCGAGCGAACCACCCAGCCGACCATCTCCCAGCGAATCCGGGGGCTGGAGGAATACCTGGGGTTGGTACTGTTCGACCGGCACGGTGGCCGGCTGAGCTTGACCGTCGAGGGCGAGCGCTTCTACCGCGAGATGGCGCCGAGTCTCACCACCCTCAGAGACACCTGTGATCGCTTCGTGCGCCACGGCCAGGGGCCAGCGCCAACGGTCGTCATCGCAGCCGACGCGGGTTTTACCCACCTGTGGCTGTTGCCCCGGCTACCGGCGCTCAAGCGGGCCTTTCCCGACTTCAGCTTTCACCTGATGCCGATCGACCGCTCGGACGATCCGCAGCTGCTGGCCGCCGACATCGCGATTCGTTTCGGGCCTTATTTGCCCCAGGAAGAAGGGCGGCTGGTGGCCCGGGAGGCGGTCTTCCCGGTGTGCAGCCCAGACTACGCGCAGGCACATGGGCTATCCGGCCCCCTGTCGGCACAGGACCTGTCACGGCTCTCGCTGTTGCACCAGGACATCAGGAATCCGCGCTGGCTGGACTGGGCCCAGTGGTGCCGCCATGCGGGGCTAACTCCACCCCCGGCGGAGGATATCTTCGCCTACCACAACTACGCGCTGTTGCTGAACGCGGCGCTGGCGCATCAGGGCGTGGCGCTGGGCTGGTCGAACCTGGTCGAGGAGTATCTGGTCACCGGCCAGCTCACTGCCTTGGGACCGCAGGTCACGCGGGAAGACTATGGCTACTGGCTGAGCGTCAAACACCAGCGCAGCGCGGTCACGGATCCGGTCAGGGACTGGCTGCTGGACGCGGTGCATCGTGGTGAGGGAGCCACCTCGGGAGACCCGGGGCGGTTGCGCTGAGGGGGCGCCAGATCGGGGCAGATAAGACGCACTGAGGTAACGCAGGGCGTGCGTTGGGCGTGGATGCGTTCGCCATGGTGATGGCAAAGGTGCAGAGAGGAAGAGAGGAAGAGAGGTGACGAGGATAGAGAGAGGCGGGGCCCAAGACCCCGTGCCCGATGTGGGCACGGGGCGACCTGTCAGCGCCGGCGCGGGCGCAGTCGGAACCCTTGGCGATAGGGATCGCCGGGTTCGCGGAACAGCGAGAGCAGCACGCCGAGGGTCATGACCAGGATGACCACGCTGACCGGCAGGGCGGCAGCGATCAGGGCGGTCTGCAAGGCGGAAAGCCCACCGACCACCAGCAGCACGGCGGCCACCAGGCCGATCACCACACCCCAGAAGACGCGGAACAGCTTGGGCGGATCATCATCGCCCAGCGACAGGATGGTGGTCAGCACCAGGGTGCCGGAGTCGGATGAGGTGATGAACCAGCTCATCAGCAGGAACACCATCATGGCCGACAGCACCCAGCCGAAGACGCCAGAGCCGACGATCCCGTCCGCGGTGGCGAACAGCGCAGACGGCAGATCCCAGGCGCGCACCATCTCCATGATGCCGGCAGTGCCAGCGCCACCGGCGGCGTTCAGCTCCTGGTGGATGGCGTTGCCGCCGAAGATGACCAGCCAGACAAAGGCCAGCAGCGTCGGTACCAGCAGCACACCGAGGACGAATTCGCGCAGGGTGCGGCCCTTGGAGATGCGAGCGATGAACAGCCCGACGAAGGGAGCCCAGGCGAGCCACCAGCCCCAGTAGAAGATGGTCCAGGCCTGCTGCCATTCGCTGGTACCGGATTGCTCGGCGTACCACAGGCCCATGGGAATGACCTCGGTGGCGTAGTCCGCCAGTGTTTCGCCGAAGGTCTGGATCAGCCACAGGGTCGGCCCGCCGAACAGGAAGATGCCGATCACCACCGCGGATACCCAGATGTTGAGCACCGAGATGATGCGGATGCCCTTCTGCACGCCGCTGACCACCGAGATGATCGACAGCGTCGAGATCACCGCGATCAGCACCAGTTGGGTCGGCAGGCCATCGTCGATGCCGAACAGCTTTTCCAGTCCCACGCCCATCTGGCTGACGCCGAGTCCCAGCGAGGTGGCCACACCAAACACGCAGCCCAGCACGCCGAAGATGTCGAACAGATGCCCGGCGGGCCCGAAGATGCGATCGCCGATAAAGGGGTAAAGCGCCGATCTTAACGCCAGCGGCAGGCCCTTGCGGTAGGCGAAGTAGGCCAGCGACATGCCGACGATGACGTAGATCGCCCAGCCGTGCAGCCCCCAATGGAAGACCGTCACCCGCAGCGCGTCGATGGCGCGCTCATGCCCGATGGCGGTGGCCCCGGCCATGTCGGCGTGGGGGTTGTTGGGGTAGCCGAAGGAGTCGGTGTTATCGAGATAGAAGATCGGCTCGGCGACACCGAAGAACAGGATGCCGATACCGATGCCGGCGGAGAACAGCATCGAGAACCAGGCGAAGTTGCTGAACTCCGGTCGGCTGTCGTCGGTGCCCAGGCGGATGCTGCCGTAGCGACTGCAGACGATAAAGGCGCAGACCACCAGCAGGGCGACCACGGTCACCAGGTAGTAGCCGCTGAAGGTGCCCTCGATCCAGGCGCGTGCGGTGCCGAAGACCACGGCGGCGGTGTCGGAACTGAGACCGGTGAACAGTACGAAGAGCAGGATCAGTGCCCCTGACGTGATCGTCATGCCGCGGTGCATGCCCTGGAAGGGGCCGCGTTGTTCGAGTTCGGTCACCTTGTAGTCGGTGCCCATTACCGCGTGGGGATTGTCGTCGGGGGGAGACCCCGGGGAAGATGATTCTGGAGTAGCGATAGTCTATGTCCTCTTGAGCCGGACCTTCGGGCCGGCGATCCCGCTGCCGCTACCGTGAGCGGCCTTGTCGGCGCGGCGGCTCGGGGCGAGCCGCCGCGTCAGACCTGTGGCTCATGGCTCCAGCGGATGCTCCTCGCCGATCACCTCCGGATCGAAGGGCTGGCGAGCGAAGATGCGCCGCAGCATGGGCTCGAAGTGTTCCAGTGGTGGCGTCGGATAGTCCGGATCGAACGCCGCCTGATCGTAGCGTTCACAGAAGTCCACGCAACTCTGGTACCAGGGATGGTCCCGGTAGCGATCGCGTTCGTGCGGATCCTCTCCGAAGTGGTGCGCATAGTACACTTTTTGAAACAGCCCGTGGTGATGGATCACCCAGGTCACTTCGGCGCGCACATAGGGCCGGATGATGGCGGCGGCCAGCTGGGAGTGGTTGTAGGGTGCCAGGTCGTCACCGAGATCGTGCAGCAGCGCGGCCACGATCATGTCCTCGTCGGCACCGTCGGCTTCGGCCCGTGCCGCCGACTGCAGCGAGTGTTCCAGGCGCGTCACCTGGTAGCCGCTCAGGCTGTTCTCGAGTCGGCGCAGCGCGTCCAGCAGGCGGTCGACCAACCCCTGGTTGAAGTTATCTTCGAGTTGCTCGAGAAAGACGTATTCCTCCCGAGTCCCGTCCTTCATCTGGCGAAACGTGACCTTTTCCATTCAGGCGACCTCCTCGATGGACGCATGTTGCTTCAAGAGACTGGCGAAACGCTCCCGCGGGCCGTCGGTATCCAGGTAGCAACCCTGCAGGTGGCGCTGTCCTTCGTTGCTGTCATAGCTGGTGCGGCCGTGCAGTACGCGACTGTTGTCGAACAGCATCAGTTCGCCGGCGCCGAGCGCGAAGCGTACCTCGTAGGTCGGGTCGGCAAACAGCTCGCCAAGGCGCTGGCGGGCGCGGTGGAACAGCCGTGTCTCAGCGTCGGAGAGCAGCGGCAGGCCATCCAGGCGCGGGCTGTAGTGAACGCCGGTGGGGCGACCGTCGTCATCGGTCTGGATCATGGTGCGCTGGGTCACCAGCTGGGTGCCGGCGTCGACGAAGCGAAAGCGTACCGGGGTATGTTTCAGTAGCTCGTAGCCCTCGGGGGTCTCCTGGCGTAGCCGCTCGAGAACCTTGAGGCTGTCGACCAGGGTGGACAGGCCGCCGCTGGTCTCGTTGACCAGACAGTGCAGCAGCTGGATACCCGGCACCGGGTTGCGGTAGGGGTTGTCGGTGTGGGGACCAAGCGCCACGCTGCGATAGGCCAGGTCATTGCCGCTGGGGCGTGAATAGACCTCGAAATAGCGACCGAAGTTGGTTTCCTTGACGTAGCCATAGTGGCTGCCGACCTGAAGGATGCGTTCCGGGTCGGTGGGTACCTTGTAAAGCACCAGATAGCCGTAGCGTAGATAGGCATCCAGTGACTCGCGAAAGACGTCGGGGTCGTCAAGCACCTGGGTCCAGTCAAAGCGCACCTTGTTCTGATCGAGCGAGGCGTCCCAGGGTTCGGCGGCCGGAAACAGCTCGCTTTCACCGAGTTCCTCGGCCAGGACGCGCAGATCGTAGGTCTCGCGATGGCCGTCGCTGAAGGCCAGCGCCACATGCTGCTCATCGACCTGGGTCGCCTGGGTCAGCGCCAGATTCGCGTCGATGGCATGGGAGTCGAACAGCCGTTGCTGGGTCATCGGCTCCAGTTGATCCGGCGCCTGGGTGCGTTCGCGCAGCCACAGCGGGCTGATTTCGCGGGACTGCTGGCCGTCGATGACAACGATGGCCGGGGGCTGTTCTTGGATGACGAACTCAGGGCGGGAGGTTGGCTTTCGCATCGCGGGTCTCCGGTGTCTGGCAAGCGTTCGGCGCGCATGCTGAGCCATCTCCCGGCGAAGGAGTAGAGGCGCTGGCTTATCCTCCACCATGCATTTTCTTTATACCCGTGATGGCAAAGCGCCCGGCAGTACCGGACGCCTGAGGTAGACGCTGTAATACGCGCAGAGGGGTTCATGGCCGTCAAGCTAACCTGGATTTGGCTCCAGGCGACAGCTCTCTACGGCCGCCAGTTGTCGCGAGTGTTATCCGGTGTCGAGCCTTGGCGTGAATGGTGGCGCGAGGGGGGGGCGTAAGCGGCTGTCGAGACCCGCAAGAATCACGTCGTTGCGAAATTCCGCGCGCACCAGATCGTCCTGTGTCAGACACAGTGTCTTGAGTTGGGCGGACGGCTTGGAAGAGGTGGTGAGGCTGCGAGCAGGGCGGGTGGAAGTGGTCATGTCTGTATCCTGGTCCCCTTGTGAGTCGGCAAGCGCCGACCCAGGGGTTAGGAGTCGCACGCCGCTTTAGCTGCACTTGTATTCCGCCCGCAAGTTGGTGCTTAAATCGGCGGCGTTACGTTGTTCGGTAATAAAAAGTGTTCGGGCAACAAAAAACCCGCTCAGCAATAGCTAAAGCGGGCCTCTGGCGTCGCTTTAGCTGCATTTTTTAAAGCGCCCGCAAGCTGAGATTCAAATCGGCGCTGGTTACAACCTATCCCGCAGGTGACCGGCTGTCAATGAGGGGGGAGGATGGGCGGTCTTTCTCTCGTCGGGCTGGTGTAGCCCTGCTGACGTCGCTAGCGAAAAGGGGGCTTGGGTATGCTGATGGCCTAGATGCCCCCCGGTGAGCAAGTGGTTGCTCATCGGGGGCGCGTCTGTTCTGGCGACGTCGCCTCAGGCGGTGGCGAGGGGCGCCGGGCGTTCCAGGGTCAGCAGGGTGTCGTGGTCGCGCAGTCGATAGAGGGTGTAGCAGGCGGCCAGCATCGGCAGGGCGGCGAAGAACAGCATATGGCCGAAGGGATCGGTCACCATCGCCGGGATAGTCACCAGTGTCGAGACGCCGTGTACCAGCAGCACGCCACCATAGCTTATGCGCTTGAAGCTGCCGCTGACGAAGGCCAGGATCAGCACCAGTTCGAGCACACCTAGCGCCACCACGACGGCGGTGCCGACGCCGGCGATGCCGAAGTACTTGTCCATGATCCCGCTGCCCTGGCTTGGATTGATGAACTTGCTCAGGGTCCAGACCAGCAGTACCAGAAAGATGCCGATACGCATCGCCAGCAGCCCGCCCTTGAGGCCCGCCATCTCGTTTCCTTCAGTGTGCATCTGAGCTTCCTTGGTCGTCTTCTAGGGGATGGCGCTCGATGGGCGAGCGCCGTGGGGGGCTGTGTCGCATCTGAAAGCGGGACCTTACAACCAGAAGAAAACTTTTCGTGCAGGAGCAGCGAAGGGGCCAGGCCATTTGCCGAGCCACCGAAAACGGAGGGGCTCAGCCGGCTGCCCCCCTGGGAGCTACTCGGGCGGGGCTTACTCGGATGGGGCTTACTCGGGCGGAGCTAGCTCGGACGGGGATTACTCGCGCGGGGACTACTTTGACCGGGCCTAGCCGGGCGGGGACTACTTTGACCGGGCCTGCTCGGACGGGGCCTGTGGCGCGGCGCAGCCTTTGAGGTGGTCGACGAACTGGCGCACCTTTGCGAGCTCTCCCAGGTGCTCGGGATAGACCAGGTAGTAGGCGTCGGGACCGCGCAACAGGGTGGGCCAGGCGGGGACCAGGGCGCCGGCTTCTAGTTCATGGTCGATCATGAAGCGTGGAATCAGGGCAAGGCCGCCGCCGGCCATGACCGTGCGAATCAGCGTCTGAAAGGTCTCGAAGCGGATGCCGTGGTAGCTGCGATCGGTGCGAATACCCTGTTCGTCGAACCAGCGGTGCCAGGCGTCGGGGCGGGTCGACAGGTGCAGCAGCCGGCAGTTGGCCAGATCGGCGGGGCTGTCGATGCGCTGGCGCGCCAGGTAGCCGGGTGCGCCGACTGCCATTACCTCTTCCTCGAACAGCTTGTGACATTCGAGGTTGGGCCAGCTGCCGTGGCCGTGGAAGATCGCTACGTCGATGCCTTCGTTTTCCAGATCGAAGGTCTCCACGCGGTCGGACAGGTGCAGGGTGATACCGGGGTGAGCCTCGAAGAAGGCCGGTAGCTGCAACGACAGCCAGCGCGTGCCGAAGGTGGGAAGCGTGGCCACCTTGAGCACGTCACCGTGGCCGCTGTAGGTCATGATGGCGTTGGCCGACATCTCGAGGTGGGCCAGGATCTTGCGCACCTCGGTCAGGTACAGCGAGCCCTCCGGCGTCAGCACCAGGGTGCGCCTGAGTCGACGGAAGAGCTTGTGCTGAAGGTAGTCCTCGAGCTGGGCCACCTGCTTGCTGATGGCGCTCTGGGTGATGCTCAGCTCATCCGCCGCCCGGGTGAAACTCAGGTGCCGGGCGGCGGCTTCGAAACACTGAAGCGTGGTGGTCGAGGGGAGATGACGGGCCTTCATCGAACGCTGACTCCAGCGTAAAAAACGCCATTCTACCGCAGTCGAGGGACTACCGTTGAGGTCGATACCGTCTGCAGATATACGCCAGCAATGGCCGGTCAGATGTTTTTCAGGCCATTGCCAGGACACCGTTCGGGCACATCTACGCAGCGATCGACACTGGTTCGGGCATGGTGGTCCGGTAAAACTCACCGTCTTGATAGCTCGTAAAATACAAGATAGATGGGAGGAATCTTCTTTCCATATCGCTTCTTTTTTTCGACGCTTTATCGCAGCTGCTTTGCCTGAAAAGTCGGTGAAGCAATGATGGGGTCGGAAAGCGTAGAAACTGGGCTAGGCTGTTGTCTTTTCTTGTGCTGAAGTTCACAGGTGAGGATGTTCTATGCCACTTTTTACGATCTCCGGGCTTGACTCGTCGGCCTCTGCCGAGCTCGCCGTCACCTCGCATGCGCTGGCGACCTACTCGCAGACAGACCGTGCGCTCGGGCTACCCCTTGGACAGATGCTGGTGACCCTGGACAACATCGCAGGACCGGGGACCTTTTCAGCCAATCAGGTCACCAGTGGCCTGCCGGGTGGCTGGCGAGAAGTCTCGGCCAGCGAACTGGGGTTGCCATCCTCTCTGGTGGACGTCGATGGCTACATCACGCTTCAGAGCCCCTTGCTCGGCAATGTCTCCCGTGGCCCCCAGCTCAAGGTCCTGGCCGAGCAGGACGCCCTGGGCAACATCAGCCGCGTCAGCGTGGCCTATGCCGGTACCAATGCCCCGGTAGATATCGTCGACTACTCCTTTCTGAATTCCGGCAAGGAGATCGCGAAGACCATGGCGCCCGTGCTGTCCGGGGTGGCGTCGTTCATGGACCAGCATGGGCTTGAGGGTGATGACGCCATCATTACCGGCTATAGCCTGGGTGGGGCGCTGGCCAATATCCAGGCGCGCTTCTCGGATCAGTTGGCGGGCGGGTTCTTCGCTGACAGTCACTATCTTGGCCATGCGTCACCGCTGATCTTCGAAGCCGACAATGTGCTCAATATCGGTTTCGAGAACGACGTCATCCATCGTTTCGTCGGTGACCACGAGGATCTGAAGTCGGCGCTCGAGGGCTTCGATGGCTTTCTGGAGAACAGCGATGAGAACTACTCAAGCTCCGTGGACAATCTGGTGCTGTTCGATGCTGTCTACAGCAAGTCGCCCTGGCTGTTGGCCAGCGACAGCGGCCTGAATCCCTTCGCCTGGGGCGCGCATCTTGGTGGCATCACGTCGGACGCGGTCGCGCGCATTGTCTCCTCATCGTTTTATGAGCTGATGAGTCAGGACAGCGTAGTGGTGGTGTCCTCACTTGGTGCCGGTGGGCGCGCGATGCACTGGGTGGGCGATATCGACTCGCCGACATCCAATCACGCGGGCGAGCCGGCCTTTATTGTCGGCAGTGTCTTTGACGACCTGCTGCGTGACGGCGCGTCCGATGATTACATCGAAGGCTTTGCCGGAGACGACGAGATCCGGGTCTCGACCGGCACCAACCAGGTCGAAGGGGGGCAGGGCACCGACACCCTGTTATTCGAGGGAGAGGCGGATGACTACGAGGTCTACCGGCTGGATGATGGGCGGATTGGCGTGTCCGGCCATGATTCCCTGACCCTGGCGGGCGGCATCGAGCGCATCGAGTTCGAGTACGGCGGCGGCTTTCGCGGTGCCGGTCCCGGCCTGCGCTACGTTATCGAAGACGATCGTCTGGAAGACGAGTTTCGATTCGATTGGTTCGATCGCGATATTGCCTTCGTCGATGCACCCCAGGACGGCCAAGGCGGCGAGTGGTCGAGGGAAGAGGTCGCGCTTGCCGATGCCGGCGATAGGGTCTTCTCGGCAGCGGCCCGTGATGACGCCCTTCACCTTGGTGACCTGTTCGATGACGAGGCTTCCTTCAGCGCTGAATCTTCTCGGGACACCGGCGACGGCATCTTCGGCTGGCAAGGTGGCGCCATGGCGCTGGCCGGACTCGAGGCTGCCGCCTCCTTTGTCGGATCGGCACTGAGTGGGCATGTGGAACTGCCGGAGGCATGGCAGGCGATTTAAGATCTGCAACAGGGCGCGGCTGGGGCCTGAAAGCGATTCTTCAGGCCGTCCGCGCCCGTTTTCAGGCCATGAAAACACATCGGCCTGCTCGACAGCCCCCACGGCAAGCCCCTTGCGGTAGTTGCCCGCCCCCTGCACGCCGATGGCCAGGCAACGGCGCTCGAACACCATCCCCAACCCGTGCACGCCCAATACCGTCCGGTCCCCCGGGCGTCGTTGTTTGTGGCTTCAACTTTAGATGCAACGCCAGGACGTGATCGGCTGCTGAGGATGGCGCCGTGATGTCGATCGGCTGGGCACACCATCGTGATGCTGGCGCGCTTCGGGCGGTGAGTACCGTATCGGGTTCTCACTTAGTGGGTTTTGATATTTTCAAAACTTATATCTGGATTGCGAATAACTGAATTGTACTGGTCTGTAGTCCCCATATTCTGGGGTATAACCAAGAAGGAGCCCCACCAAGGGTCGATTCTCCTCGGTGCAGATTAAACAAATTTTATAAAGGGCCGATCCCCATGACCGCTATCGCTTCCCATCTCGTCGCTGGCCAGATCGGTGAACGTGCCTCTCCGGGCCATCAGCACGCCTGCCACCGTGCCTCCGGTGTGGCCAGTCGCCAGCTGACGCTGGCGCTCGATACAACAACACAGGAGACAAGTTGATGGCCAACACACCACTGGACGAACCAAAGAAAGGGCCTCTGGACGGCGTGACGGTACTGGACTTCTCGCGGGTGCTTGCAGGGCCCTACTGCACCATGGTCCTGGCGGACCTTGGCGCCCGCGTCATCAAGGTCGAGAAGATCGGCACCGGTGACGACACACGAGAGTTCGGCCCCTTTGTCGAAAACGAAAGCGCCTACTTCAGTTGCTTCAATAGAAACAAGGAAAGCATCGTACTGGACATCAAGTCGCCGCGTGATCGCGAGTTGCTGGAGCGCCTGCTGGACGAGGCCGATGTGCTGGTGGAGAACTTCAGACCCGGGGTCATGGAGCGTCTTGGCTATGGTCCGGAGCGCCTCGCCCAGACCCATCCTCACCTGATCTATTCCTCGATTTCAGGCTTCGGTCACACCGGCCCGTTCAGTGAGTTGCCAGGCTACGACATGGTGGTGCAGGCCATGGGCGGCGTGATGAGTCTGACCGGTTGGCCGGACGGTGAACCGGCCCGAGTCGGTACCAGCTTTGGCGACCTGAGCGCGGCCCTGTTTGCGGCGGTGGGCATCATTTCTTCGCTGTATAGCCGAACCAAGGACGCCCAGGGGACCCGTGTCGATATCGGCATGCTGGACTGCCAGGCGGCGATGATGGAAACGGCGCTGGCACGCTACGACATCGAAGGCGTCGTACCGAATAGAACCGGTGATTGCCACCCGTCGCTGGCGCCTTTCGAAAGCTTCAAGGCCGAGGATGGCAAGCTGGTCATCGCCGCCGGCAACGACACCCTGTTTCTGCTGATGGCCGATGCCATCGGCGCCTCGCGACTGGCCTTCGATCCCCGGTTCATCACCAATGATCTTCGCTGCCAGAATCGCCCGGCACTGGTGGAGGAGATGGAGCGCATCCTGACGACCAGGCCCGTGCAGCACTGGGTCGACCTGCTCAACGAGGAAGGCGTTCCCTGCTCACCGATCAACACCATCGACAAACTGCTCGATCATCCCCAGTTGAAGGCGAGAAACATGATCGTCCAGGTCCAGGGAAGCGCCGGGAAGCCCTTCAGGACGGCGGGCAACCCGATAAAGATGACCGGCAGGGTGGACCTTGGCAGCGACACACCGCTGGTGGCGCCAGGCCTGGGTCAACATCGACAGGCCATTCTCGATGAGTTGATGGCGCGTCACGGCTCCTATTGCCTGCCTTCCACGCCAGGGCAAGCCGACAAGGCGCGGTCGGCCAAGGCCGGCTCGACATCTTCGGGGCAACGTCAAGGAGCCCAGAGTGATCAAGCAGCGAGGGCCAGGCAAGACTCGCGCAAGGCGAGTGGCAGCGCCGCCACCCGGATAAAGGGTGGCCAGTCGGCCTCCGACAAACAGGGTCAAGAATCCGCTCGAGATCTGGGCAAACGGGTCGGAAAACCATAGTCGTCAGACGCGTTTTTTCATCAGATGTACGCCGCTTGGCGATATCGGGTCGTGAATATCCGGTGTGGCGCGGCGCAGTCAGGTCGCATCACGACCAGGCGAGGTGGCGGCCGCAGGTGGGAGCGTATCGAACCGATACGTAGCTGGTTTACGGGTAACGTCAGGAGACAAGAGATGAACAAGAAGGTCGAAGAACAAACACAGAATGTCGCCTCGGAGGCTTCGCTTGAGGCAGGTAACGGTGAGCCAGAGATGATCGTGGTGGAACGCCGTGAACGGGTCGGGCTGATCATCCTGAATCGCCCGAAAAGCTTGAACGCACTCAATCGCCAACTGGCGGAAGAAACGCTCGCGGTACTGCGCGAGCTGGATGCCGACCCCGGCATCGGTGCCATCGTGATTACCGGCAACCCGAGAGCCTTCGCGGCCGGCGCCGATATCGAGGAGATGGCCGAGAAGTCGTTCACCGATTTCTACATGGATGACTTCCTGGCCCCCTGGGACGAGGTGCGCCAGATTTCCAAGCCCATCATCGCTGCGGTGGCCGGCTTTGCGCTGGGCGGAGGCTGCGAGCTGGCCCTGCTGTGCGACATGATCATCGCCTCAGACGATGCCCAGTTCGGGCAACCCGAGATCAAGCTGGGGATCCTGCCCGGTATCGGTGGCTCCCAGCGACTGGCACGTTCGGTCGGCAAGGCGATGGCGATGGACCTGGTGCTGACCGGTCGCAACATCGGTGCCCAGGAGGCCAAGGAGATCGGCCTGGTGGCGCGAGTCGTGGCGAAGGATGAGCTGATGCAGAACGCCCTCGAGGCGGCGCACACCATCGCAGGCTACAACGCGCCAGCCGTCAAGATGGCCAAGCGAGCGGTCAACGCGGCCTTCGAGACCCCGCTGGCGGAAGGCCTGCGCCAGGAGCGTCTACTGTTCCAGGCGGCCTTTGCCACCGAGGGGCAGAAGGAAGGCATGAATGCCTTCGTCAAGAAGCGTGCGCCGGTCTTCCGCCATCGCTAGACGTCGGCCGAGCTAGCGACGAAAGACAACCAACAGCGTCGAATACTTAGCGTCAGTCATTGACCGGGACAGGAGGGGTGGATGCCGTTTGTGACGATCAATCTAGTGAAAGGGAAGTCGAGAGACTACGTCAGGGCCGTGGCGGATCAGGTTAACGCCGCCGTCATCGATACCATGGGCTTCCCCGACGACGATCGCTATCAGGTGATCAATGAGTGCGAGCCGGAGAACCTGCAGTTGCAAAGGCGTGATTCGGATCGCGTCATGATGCACCTTGTGATGCGAAGTGGTCGCCCTGACGCCGACAAGAAGGCGTTCTACGCCAGGGTCGTCGAGTCACTTGCCGAAAACCCCGGCATCCCCCCGCATAACGTCATGATCACCATCACCGAGAACCAGGACATCGACTGGTCATTCAGGGACGGTGTGGCGCAGTTCTGTGAAGCCTGAAGACGGACGCGCCGAGACGACCATGGCCCGCGAATAGCGGGCCATTTTTTTAGGCGAATCAGAGGGCCTGCCCGGCTCGTTCGTCCACCGGTTCTCTTCCTTGATTTCTGAACTCTTTGCCAAGGCACTTCAGCAAACCCCCTCATCAAACCCCTCGCCAAAGCCGCTTGCAAAGCCCTTCATCAAACCCCTCACCAAAGCCGCTTTCCCGGGAGTCGGGCTAGAGCGGTCGCCCATCCAGTGAATGTTCCATGATCGCAAGCGTCAGTGTGAAGTGATGCTGGGCGACGCTGAAGGCGTCGTCTGCGCGTCGCTCGAGAATGGCCTGGACCAGTTCACGATGTTCCCGTCTTGCCCTTGGCAATGATTCGGCGGGGTAGGGCTCGGAGCCGAATCCCAGAGTAGCGCGCGCCGTCAGCTGGCGTGACTGGGCGACCAGATGGTGATTGTCGGCCATCTCCATGATGCAGTCGTGAAGGCGCTCATCGAGTTGGCGGGCGACGGAGGCGTCGTCGGTGTCACAGAAGCGGTCCAGCAGTCCCTGCAACGTCCTGGCCTGGGCCTCGTCGTGACGCTCGGCGGCGGTTCTGGCCACCAGCCCCTCCACCAGACAGCGATAGTCGAAGAAGTCCCTGAGCTGGGGCAGCTCCTGTCCGAGGATACGCTGGGCGGTGTTGGGCGAGGCCTCGTCGACCCGTTTGAAGGTGACAAAGGTGCCGCCATCGCGGCCTCGACGGGATTCGATCAGGCCAAGCTCGCCCACGATCTTCAAGGCGCCGCGGACGGTGACGCGACTGACCCCCTGGCGCTCCGCCAGGTCGCGCTCCGGCGGCAGGCGATCCCCGGGGGAGTAGGCGCCAATGGCGATCGCCGTCACGATCCGGTCCGCCAGCTCCTGGGTGGCAGAGCGGGCGCCGCCGGCGCCTGGCAGGTCGGTTCGAGACGGTTCAAGCATAGGGTTCTCTCCAAAAGGTATTGTCACAATACCTTTAAGTGTGATTTTCTAAAAATGAAGCGGCCAACGTCGCTGTGTCCGGCGCACTGTCGCAGGTCGCGAGCCGCGTCCGGGTCTGCTGGCGGGTTCGAGTATACACGGCGCCGTCAGATTCTTGACCGGCCAAGGGAATGCACAGCAAGAGGCCGCCCAGTGTCGCCACGCAAGCAGCCTCGCCCCCGGTGGACGTCTTCGACCGCTCGATGGCGGGAGATCCCCGCCTTGCCAACTACAACAAGAGGAGGTCACCGATGAGTGACAATACCCTGGAGAGTCTGGGCTACACCCAGGAACTCTCACGAACGCTCAAGCTGAGGGATCTGGTGATCTACGGCCTGATCTTCATCGTGCCGATTGCTCCCTTCGGAATCTTCGGCCACGTCATGAGCGCCAGCGGTGGCATGATCGTCACCGCCTATGTCATCGGACTGGTGGGGATGCTGTTTACCGCCATCTGCTACTCCCAGATGGCCAAGGAATTCCCGGTAGCAGGCTCGGTGTACTCCTACGTGTCCCGCGGGGCGGGCAGCTTTGCCGGCTTCGTCGCGGGCTGGATCATGCTGCTGGACTACATCCTGATTCCGGCGCTGTTGTACGTGGTTGGGGCGCTGGCGATTCACGACATCTTCCCGTCGCTGTCCCCGATCCTGCTGGTGGTGGCCTTCGTCGTGTTCAACACCTACATCAATATTCGCGGCATCAGCTTTACCGCCGCCTTCAACCGCTGGATGCTGGTGGCCGAACTGCTGGTGCTGGCGGTGTTTCTGGTGGTGGGGGTCGTGGCCATCAGCAATAACGTCAACGGTGCGGTCTTCTCGATGGCCCCGGTCTACGATGCCGATGACTTCTCGCTGGGGCTGATCATCTCTGCGGTGCCGATCGCGGTGCTCAGTTTTCTGGGTTTCGATGGCATCTCCACCCTGGCGGAAGAGGCCAAGGGCGGTGGCAAGGCGGTCAGCAAGGCGATCTTCCTGGTGCTGTTGATCATCGGTGGCCTGTTCATCGCCCAGACCTGGGTGGCGGCGCTGATCCAGCCCGATCCCGCCTCGTTCAACAATCTCGACACCGCCTTCTATGAAACCGCGCGTATCGCCGGGGGCGGCTGGCTGGCGGTGCTGACCGCCGCGACCACCGCTATCGCCTGGGGCGTCGCTGACTCCCTGGTGGCCCAGATCGCGACCGCGCGAATCCTCTACAGCATGGGCCGTGATCGGCTGCTGCCGGCGCCGCTGGCTCGCGTTCACCCGCGCTTCAAGACGCCCTACGTCAGTGCGCTGCTGGTCGGTGCCGTGTCCATCGTCGCGGGGATCGCCTTCATGCAGCAGCTGGCGTTGTTGACCTCCATCGTGACCATCGGCGCCTTGACCGCCTTCATCATTCTGAACATCACCACGCTCTACTACTTCGTGTTCAAGAAGAAGGCCGCCAATCCCTTCCTGCATATCCTGTGTCCGCTGCTCGGCCTCGCCGTGGTCGGCTACATCTGGAGCGGGTTCGAGTCCTATACCGTGCTGATCGGGCTGGCCTGGGCGGTTGTCGGTGTCGGCGTCTATGCCTTTGCCAAGCGCGGTGGCCGTGCCGTGCAGATGGAAATCTAAGGCTTGTCTGTAAAGTGCCTGCGCTCGTCGATGTTGAGAACAGCGCCCTGGGCCAATTGAAAACACTCGAGGCGCCGGTCGGCGGAGACGATCGGCGCCTCGAGGTGGAGACGCAAGAATGAAGATCAAGACGATACACGACGTTCATCACTGTTTTGACCACGCCCTCGAGCCGCAGGAAACGATCAGTTCCGGTGATACTCGGCGCTTCGATATTCTCGATGCCAGCGGCGGCTTGATTACCCGACACAGCCAGGCCGACGCGCTGACCCGACTGCCGGCAGGGGAGCTCAATCCGGTGTGTGGCCCCCTTTATATGGAGGATGCCGAACCCGGCGATGTGATCGAGGTGGAGCTGGTCGACTTCGAGCCGGGGCAGTGGGGCTGGACGGGGCTGATCCCGGGTTTCGGGCTGCTGGCCGACGATTTCACCTCGCCCTGGCTCAAGGTGTCGGAGTACGACAGCGAGTCGGTGTACTTCGACGAGGACATCGTGATTCCGTTTCGGCCCTTCGCCGGTACCATCGGGCTCGCGCCTGCTGAGCCGGGGCAGCACTCCATCGTGCCGCCGCGCATCTGCGGCGGCAATCTCGACATCCGTGACCTGGTAAAGGGAGCTCGGCTGTACCTGCCGGTGCAGGTCAAGGGAGGGCTTCTGAGCATCGGCGACACCCACGCCTGCCAGGGCGACGGTGAGGTCTGCGGAACCGCGGTAGAGACCCGCATGGCCGCCACGGCCACATTGCGTCTGCACAAGGCGGGCAATATTCCTGCGCCGATGTTCGACGTGCCGCCGGGAGCGTCGAGCGAGGAAGATGCGGGCTTTCTGGTCACCACCGGGGTGGGGCCGGACTTGATGCAGGGCGCCCGTGACGCGGTGCGCTTCATGATCGATCGGTTGCACCGTCAGGCCGGCATGGATGAGCAGCTGGCCTACGCGCTTTGCAGCGTGGCAGGGCGGCTACGGGTCAGCGAGATCGTCGATCAGCCCAACTGGGTGGTGTCCTTCTACATGCCTCGGTCGATCTTCCGCTCGAAGAGTCTTAGAGCCATCTAGGGTTGAGCTGAACTGACCTTTCCGTTCGTCAGAACGTAGGGTCAGGCCCGCGGGCCTGACCAATAACGCCGGGTGTTGTGGCACCCGGCGTTGTCGTCATGACGTCACTTCGGCTCGCTCGGCGGCCACCTGCGCAAGGACTTCCTGGTAGTTCTCGACGCCCTGGGCGCCGGTGACCAGGTAGCGGCGGTTGAACACCATGGCGGGTACCCCGCTGATGCCCTGCTGTTGCCAGAAGGCCTGGCGCTGTCGTACCGATTCGCCACGCTCGCCCGACTCGAGCATCGCCACAACCTCGTCGCGGTCATGGCCGAGACTCGCCGCCACATCGGCCAGCACGTCGACCCGGTGGAGGTCGCGGCGCTCGGTGAAGAAGGCGCTGAACAGGGCCTGCTTCATGCGGTGGCCTTCGTCTGGAGAGCGCTGCTCCGCCCAGTCGATCAACTGGTGGGCGCGGAAGGTGTTCACCATGCGCATGTCATCGGCGTAGTTGAAGGTGAAGCCGAGGTCGGCGCCCATCTGGGTGAGCCGTTCCCGTGCGCTGCGCGAGTCCTCATCGCTGGTGCCGTACTTGGCGGCGATATGCTCGCGCAGGTTTTCGCCTTCCTCGCCCATCTGCGGATTGAGCTCGAAGGGGTGCCAGTGCACCTCGATGTCGATCCCGCTCTGGCGCGCCGCCTCGGCGAGCTGGCGGTAGCCGATGATGCACCAGGGACAGACGACGTCGGAGACGATGTCGACGGTGATGGTGGTGTCGCTGTCGCGGCTATCTGGGGATGTGGGCATGTCGGCCTCTACTCCTGAAGAAAGGTGTCCCGGGTTGGTCGTTAGCAGGGCAACAACCTTACAGGCCCCGGGACACGATCAACAGACAAGCCTCAGATGAGTCGATCCCACAGCCCATCCTGATACTCCCTGGCACTGGCCTCGAAGCTGTCCGGGTAGACATTGCGGAAGCGGTGCTCGTCCAGCGGGATCAGTCGTGCCATCTCGTCGATCATCGCCGCCGGGTCCTGCTGCAGGTCGTCGCCGGCAAACTGCTGCTGCACCGAGCGAATCGGTTTTTCAGGGGTGAAGCAGGCGTCGGGGTCGTACCACTGGTCCAGGGTGTTGTACATGCGGTCGTTGAAGCCGGTGCGGAAGGGGCCGGGGTTGATGGTGGCCACCTTGACACCCAGCGGGGCGAGCTCTTCGTAGAGCAGTTGCGCCATGCCTTCGAGGGCGTGCTTCGAGGCGACGTAGGGACCGAGGTAGGGGAAGGTGGTGAAACCAGCGATGGAGGAGGTCAGTACGATCTTGCCCTTGCCTCGCTCGACGAACTCGCGGGCGTAGGGCTGCACGAATTCCAGGGTCGAGAAGACGTTGGTCTCGAACACTCGGCGTACCCGGTCCACCGGGATCTCGGCCAGCGGACCGGTCTCGCCGATGGCGGCGTTGGCCACCACGATATCGACCTGGTGCCCGTAGCTGGAAAACACCGCGTCGCGGTCGCGCTTGTCGGTGATATCGAGCTTTTCGACGGTGAGCGTCAGTTCCTGCTGCTGGGCCTTTTCCTTGAGCGAGGTGACCTGGGGCCAGATCTCCGTGGTAGCGATGACCTTGTGTCCCGCCCTGGCCAGGGCCAGTGCCGTACCTTCGCCGAGTCCGCTGCCGGCGCCGGTGATCAGAATGGTCTTCATCATCGTGCTCCTGTCTGGGGAAAGGAACGGTCGCGGCACGCCTGGGCGTAGCGCCTGGCAAGGCCATTGGGCGCTTGCCTCTGGGCATTTGTCAGCCCGAGACCCTAACGTGCCGCGGCGGCGCTGCTCAACCATCGCGCCAGCATCGCGTCGGCACCCTGGCCCGTATCCTGGCCAACATCATGGCCAGCATCGTGATCAGGGCGGCCGACCGTCGCCACCGCGAGTCCCAGCGTGCTGCCGAGGTCATGTCACGATGATGACGCTTCGGTGTCGGGGACCGTCGATCGACGATCCTTGTGCACTGCCCTTGCCTGCGAGTGTGGCCTGCGGTCCCGTCGACCCAGCGGGACCATCATTGGACGGCCGCTGACGGGGTCTGCGAAGACGTGGCTGTCCAGTCCGAATACCTCCCTGACCATGGTGGTGGTCATCACCTCACTGGCCGGGCCGCTTGAGTAGACCTTGCCGGCGGCCATGGCGATCAACTCATCGGCATAGCGCGCGGCAAGGTTGAGCTCATGCAGCACCATGACGATGGCGGTGCCGCGCTGGCGGTTGAGGTCCTCGAGCAGATCGAGCACCTCGACCTGGTGGTGGATATCGAGATAGGTGGTGGGTTCGTCGAGCAGCAGCACGTCGGTGCGCTGGGCCAGGGCCATGGCGATCCATACCCGCTGGCGCTGGCCGCCTGACAGTTCCTCCAGCACACGCTCGGCGAGGCCGGTGGTGTCGGTGGCTTCCAGCGCCTCGCTGACGGCGTCATCGTCTTCGCGGCTCCAGCGCTGAAACATGCCCTGGTGGGGGTGGCGGCCACGGCTGACCAGCTCCAACACGGTGATGCCTTCAGGGGCGAGTGGCGCCTGAGGCAGCAGTCCCAGGCGCTGGGCCAGGCGCCTGGCGGGCAGCCGGTGCAGGTCGTGGCCGTCGAGCAATACCTGGCCGCGCTGCGGCGCCAGCAGGCGTGACAGCGAACGCAGCAGGGTCGACTTGCCGCAGGCGTTGGCGCCGACGATGGCGGTGATACCCGCTGGCTTGACCTCCAGATCGATGTTGTCGAGGACCGCACGGTCACGGTAGCCGGCGGTCAGGCCTCGGGCACTGAGTCGGGTAGGCGTCATCAGGTGGATCCTCGGGCGTTGTCGCGCATGACGAGGGTAATCAGGTAGGGGGCGCCGATCACGCCGGTGACCACCCCCACGGGATAGCGGGCCGGCAGGAGATGCTGGCCGATAAAGTCACCCATCAGCACGAACAGGGCGCCGACCAGGGCAGCGGGGATCAGCACCGAGCCATTGTGACGGATCAACCAGGCGGCGACCGGGCCGCTGAGGAAGGCGACGAAGGCGATCGGCCCGGTCACCGCAGTGGCAAAGGCGACCAGCCCCACCGCCGCGACCACGATGCCCAGGCGGGTGAGCGACAGCCTGACACCGAGCCCCCGGGCCATGTCATCGCCCAGGCGCATCGCCTCCAGGTCCCTGGCGAAGTGAAGTAGCGGCAGGCCAAGCACGATCAGCGCCAGCAGCAGGGGCAGGCTCTGATCCAGGTGCACGCTGTTGAGGCTGCCGGTCATCCAGCGCATGGCCTCCTGCAGTGGCCAGGCCGGGGCCTGGGTCAGCAGGTAGGCGATGGCGCTCTGGAGCATGGCGGCGAGGCCGATGCCGGTCAGAATCAGGCGGGTATCGGCGACGCCGCGGCGCCACGACAGGGCATAGATCAGCACGGCGACGCCAAGACCGCCGACGATGGCCACCAGTGCCACCGGAGCGCCACGCAGCGACAGCATGACGATGGCGAAGACCGCCGCTGCGCTGGCGCCGGCGCTGATACCGATCACGTCGGGGCTGGCCAGCGGATTGCGCAGCATGGTCTGCAAGGCGGCGCCGCCGAGGCCGAAGCAGGCCCCGGCCAGCACAGCAATCAGCGCCCGGGGTAGCCTCAACTCCATCAGGGTGAAGGAGGCGCCGGGTACCTGCTCGCCGGACAGCACCGCGATCACCGTGGCAGGGTCGATCCACGACTGGCCCAGCATCAGGGTGAGGCAGACCCCGGCAAGCAGCGCACACAGCAGCAGCGCAATGATCCGCCGGCGCTGGCGTTGGCGTTGCCGTCGCAGTTGCCTGACGGTCGACGGCGTGGACCTTGCTTGGGTGGACCTTGCTTGAGAGGACGTCGCTCGGGGGGACATGGCTTGAGAGGACGTCGCTCGGCAGGACATGGCTTGAGTGGCCGTCGCTCGCTGGGAGGTGGTCGGTGTCGTCGTCACAGTGACCTCAGCGTATGGCGGCGGACGATCCAGATGAAGACCGGACCGCCGAGCAGGGCGGTGACGATACCGACGTCGAGTTCTGCCGGACGGACCAGCACCCGGCCCAGAGTGTCGGCCAGTATGACCAGCAGGGCGCCGCCGAGGGCACACAGCGGCAGCAGGCGGCGGTAGTCGGCACCGACCAGCAGGCGCAGCGCGTGGGGCACGACCAGGCCGACGAATCCGATGGGACCACAGGCCGCGGTGGTCGCCCCGCACAGCAGGATGGCCCCCACCGCGGCCAGCGCTCGGGCCATGGCCACGCGCTCGCCTAGGCCGGTCGCCGCCTCATCGCCCAGCGCCATCAGGTTGAGCTTGCGCGCCGCCAGCAGCGACGCGGCAATGCCCAGGGCCAGGAAGGGCAGCACCGGGGTGATGCGATCGAGGGTAGCGCCGCCGACGCCGCCGATCAGCCAGGAATGGATCAGCCCGGCGATGTCGGTGCGGGGCAGAATCACAGCGGAGGTCAGCGAGGTCAGGGCGGCGGTCACCACCGCGCCGCTCAGCGCCAGCCTGAGAGGGGTGGCGCCGCCTCGTCCGAGGTTGGCCACCAGGTAGACCAGCAGTGCACTGGCGCCGGCGCCGGCGATGGCCACCCAGATGTAACCAGAGGCCTGCTGCATATCGAACCAGGCGATGCCGATGACGACTGCCAGCGCGGCGCCGGCGTTGACCCCGAGCAGGCCTGGATCGGCCAGAGGATTGCGGGTCAGGCCTTGCATGGTCGCCCCGGCCACGGCCAGCGCGGCCCCCGCCAGCAACGCCAGCAGGGTGCGGGGCAGACGGCTGGCGATTGCCGCTTCGTCGATGGAGTCGATACGCCCATCCAGCAGACCCATGAGCGCGGTCAGATCCGTCGGCCTGGCGCCGATGACCACCGACATCATGACGCTGGCGGCCAGCGCCGCCAGCAGCAGATAGACGCCGGTCGGGCGCGAATGGCGTGGCCTGCCAGGCGCCAGCGGCCTTGCCTTCATATCCTTCCCTTCCTGCTCATTTGTGCGTATCCATCCCGTCCAGACGCTCCATTCAGGGTTGCTGACGCTTGCGAGCGGCTTCGGCCAGTCGTTCGACGTAGTCGTCGAGCACCCAGGGGATCGACAGCGGCGTCGGGTTGGCCGCGGTTCCGGTGGGATTGTTGCCGAGCAGCACCAGCGAGCCCTGTTCCACCGCGGGCAGGCGCGAGGTCAGCATATGCTCGTTGAGTCGCTCCACCAGCGGCTCGCCACCGTAGGTGATGATGATGTCGACATCGGCGATCTCGTCGATACGCTCGGCGCTGATGGAGCCGGCGAAACGGCCGTCAACGGAGCTGTCGGTGACGAACTGGGGTGAGGTCAGGCCGATCTCGTGCAAGAAGCGCACCCGGGCGTCGTTGTCGTTGTAGAAGTTGATCTGACTGAGGTCGGTGGGCTTGATATGGCTGATCAGCATGGCGCTCTTGCCGGCGAGTTCCGGGTGCTCGGTGATCTGCTGCTCCACCTGGGCCTCCAGGCGTGCGATCAAGGCCTCGCCTTCCTCGGCCATGCCCATGCCTGCGCTGTTGAGCCGGATCATGTCGCGCCAGCCCGACGACCAGGGGGCTTCGGGGTAGGCCACCACCGGGGCGATCTTGCTGAGGGTGTCGTAGTCGGAGCGGCTGAGGGCGGAATAGGCCGCCAGGATAACGTCGGGCTGGCTCGCGGCCACCGCCTCGAAGTCGATGCCATCGCCTTCGTCGAACAGGTTGGGGGGGCCGGCGTCGAGCTCGTCAAGGCGCTGCTCCACCCAGGGCCAGAGGCCATCGCCATCGTCATCGCCGAAGGTAGTGGCGGGAAAGCCCACCGGCACCACCCCCAGCGCCAGCGGCACCTCGTGGTTGGCCCAGGCCACCGTGGCGACCCGTTCGGGCTTTTCCTCGATCACGGTGACGCCGAGGGCG
The DNA here is from genome assembly GCF_019801245.1 of Halomonas sp. DP1Y21-3. Taxonomy (NCBI): domain Bacteria; kingdom Pseudomonadati; phylum Pseudomonadota; class Gammaproteobacteria; order Oceanospirillales; family Halomonadaceae; genus Halomonas; species Halomonas sp. DP1Y21-3. Next base: position 127,091 of record NZ_JAHVJM010000001.1, on the reverse strand, counting down.
TGCTCGATTTCGATCGGATAGCCATCGTCGCCAGCGGCGAGGACAGGCTGGACGGCGGCGAGTAACACAAGGCCGAGCGGCCAGCGTGGGTGGATCAGGGGCATGGGGTCTTCCTTGTAGAGGCGATGACCGGCTCTCGCAGGAGAGCCGGTTTGACAGTGGTGTCGCGAGTGCCGGTCGGGCACGCAGCGCCCGACGCGGATGTCGAGGTTTCGGCGTTCCAGGGCACTAGAAGTCGTAGGTCAGGCTCAGCAGCGCGCTGCGCGGCTCGCCATAGATACCCTGGCTATAGAAGCCGAGCTGCGAGTAGTACTCCTCGTCGAACAGGTTGGTGACGTTGAGCTGGGCGCTCATGCTGTCGTTGATGCGATAGCGGGCCATGGCATCGGCGACAAAGACGTCACCCTGACCGATCTTCTCGGTGCCGTTGGGGGTGTCGTTGTCGCGGTAGGTGTCACCCTGCCAGCGCGCACCGCCGCCGAGGGTCAGGTTCGACCAGCGGCCAGGCAGCTGCCAGCTGGCGAACAGCTTGGCCTGCTGGCGGGCATAGCTGGTGTTGAGCTGCTGACCGTCGGCGTCCTCGGCGTCCACCAGGGCGTAGCTGGCGGACAGGTTGACGCCGTCGGCCACCTCGCCTGCGATCTCGAGCTCAAAGCCTTCGACCTCGGCGCCGTCGGTGGTGGTGTAGGCCTGGTCGGTGGTGCCCGCGACGAAGACCCCGGGGATTTCCACCGCCAGATTGTCCTGCTGGCTGTGGAACACCGCGAAGGACACGTCGGCACGATCGTCGAACAGCTCGGCCTTGAGACCGGCCTCGTAGTTGATGCCTTCCAGCGGATCCAGCAGGGCGCCGCTGGGCGAGCGCTCGCTCTGGGTGTTGAAGATCTCGGTGTAGCTGGCGTAGGCGCTGAGGTCGTCGGTGATGTCGACGATCAGACCCGCGTAGGGGGTGAACTCGTTGTCGTACTCGTACTCACGCTCGCCGCGATAGTCCTGGTCGATCTTCCAGTCGGTCATGCGCGCGCCGACGATAAAGTGCACCGGGTCTGCCAGCGAGAAGCGGGATACCGCGTAGTAGCCCTGCTGTTCGGTCACGGTGTCGTCGGTCAGGCCCCACTCGCCCCAGACCGGTTCTGCCAGGGCCGGGTCGTTGCGGTCGCTGAAGCTTCCCAGCGCCGGCACGTCGCCGGCCGGGCCGCGACTGTTGATCTGGTAGTCCTCGTGCAGGTCCATGTAGCCGAAGCCGAGCTGATGCTCGCGACCAAACAGGGTGAAGGGACCTTCGGCGCTGACATGCAGATTCTTCTGGGTGCGATCGCCGCGATAGTCGACCAGGTAGGATTCGGTGGCGTAGCTGGGCGTGTCGTAGAGCACACCGGTCTCGCGATCCGGATAGCCGCCGCGGTAGTTGTAGGTCAGGCCATAGTTGGCGTCGCCGTAGCTGTAGGCGGCGCGGGCAGACCAGCCATTGTCGAAGTGGTGGGTCAGGTCGACGAAGGCGCGGGTGTTCTCGGTGAAGAAGTTGGCCCAGTCGGTGTTGTTGGCGGTGGAGCGGTCGAAGTCGGTACGGCCACCGTCCAGGTAGTACTGCGGTACGCCGATGTAGGCGCCGTCCTGGTCGTAGTGCTGGTACTCGATGCCCACGCTGAGCTCGGTGTTGTCGGTCAGCTCGGCGGCGATCACCCCGTAAAGGGTCTCGCGGTCGTTCTCGACGCCGTCCATGAAGCTGTCCGAGCTGTCCTTGGCCGCCACGAAGCGCACGCCGACACGCCCCTCGCTGTCCAGCGGGGTACTGACATCGACCACCCCGCGCCCCCGGTCCCATCGGCCCACCGCGGCAGTCACGCTACCCGCCGCCTCGTCTAGCGGCTTCTTGCGCACAAAGTTGACGGTGGCGGAAGGATCGCCGACCCCGGTCATCAGGCCGGTGGCGCCGCGCACGACCTCGACCCGGTCGTAGATGGCGGTGTCCCACTCGGCGTCGCCGAACGGCCAGAACGCGCTGGTATTGCTCTGCAGGCCATCGAACTGGAAGTTGCGAATGGTGTAGCCGCGGGACTGGAAGCTGGTGCGAGTACCGTCCAGACGGATCGACGAGACGCCGGGCAGCCGTTCCACCGCCTCGGTGGTGCTGGTGATGGCCTCGTCGTCCATCTGCTGGCGGGTCAGGAAGCTGATCGACTGTGGCGTCTGGCGCGGCGTCAGCGTCAGGCCGTTGGCGCTGGTGCTGGAGGCCACCTGGTAGCTCTTGGTCGATTCGGTGGTGGCACGCAGGTCGTCACCGACCACGGTCATGCTGGCGAGTTGCTCGGCGTCCTGGGCCAGCACCGGGGTCGACAGGACGGCACCGGAGGCAAGGGCAATGGCGATAGCCAGGCGGCCAGGAACGAGGTGGCCAGGAACGAGACGGCTTGGAACAAGGCAGGTGAGGGGAGCGGAATGGTACGGCACGAAAGGGGTTCCCTGTTTATGTTTTAAGAATGCAAATTATTCACGTTTCCATTGGTGGGTGTTTATGAGCGCTGCCAAGTTGTCTATGCGAGATGCCACAAATGCACAAAACGGCAGAACTTTTTGGCGAAGTGGCACCATTGGCCTGGTGCAGGGGCCGGGCAAGCGGAGAAGGTCAGGAACCAAGAGAAGGTCAGGCAAGAAAAGGAAACCAGGCAAGAAGAGCAGCCCTGACGCGAACGACCAGGGGCAAGACGATCTGGCAGAAGGCGGCCGGCGGTAGAAGACGCCGCTGGAGGTGGGAAGGGACATTGGCGGTGATGCGGGGCCCCGCCAGCGCAAGGCACTGGCGGGGAAAAACGACGGTAGGCGTGTTCTGGCGGGCGCGTTCGGCAGGGGCCTGTCAGCTGCGCCCGGGTTCGGCGGCGCTCACCTGACCTTCCTCCAGGGAGGACTCCTCGTCTGCTTCCATGAGTTCCAGGTCGAGCTGCACCGGATCGTCGGCCGCTTCCTCGACCCAGGTTGCCCCCAGGGAGGCGGTGCCGGCGGGGACCGCGACATAGTGGCCGTGGGTGTCCGACGGCTGGTTCGGATAGCGCCACAGGCAGTAGCCGCCGAAGACCACGATAAGCGCGTGGATCAGCGCCAGGTCCCACAGAAAGCCGGCAGAGCCCAGCAGGTCCATCAACAGCCCCGTGCTTAGCGGGCCGAGGATGGCGCCGATGCCGAGCGCCAGCACCAGACTGCTGCTGGCGGACACCGTCTGCTGCGGTGTCAGGACGTCATTGGCGCAGGCGAGAAACAGCGAATAGAGCGTCAGGGTGGTGCCGCCCAGCAGCACGCCGAGCAGCGTCAGCGCATGGCTTGCGCCCTGGTCGAACAGCAGCCCGGCCAGCGAGAAGGCGGTGGCCAGGGCGGCGACGATGAGGATCACCCATTGGCGGTCGGTCTTGTCGGAGAGCTTGCCCAGGGGCCATTGAAACAGCGCCCCGCCGAGGATGAACGCCCCCATGAAGGCGGCGATCTGGTGGGTTTCCAGGCCATGGTTGGCGGCAAACACCGCGCCCATGCCGAACACAGTACCGTTGGCGATCCCGGTCAGCAGGCAGCCGAGGGTGCCCAGCGGTGACAGTCGATACAGGCGCAGCAGGTTCATCGCCTCGGGCTGGCTGGTGTCCGGCTGCGGGGTGTAGCTCAACAGGATCGGCACCAGCGCCAGCGACATCAGTATCGAGACGATCAAGAACAGCAGGATGCCGCTGGGGTCCGCCACGTTCAGCAGCAACTGGCCGCCGCCCATGCCGAGATAGCTGATGACCATGTAGAACGCCAGCAGACGCCCGCGCAGGTGGTTGCTGGCGTGGCCGTTGAGCCAGCTTTCGGTCACCACGTAGAGCCCTGCGTAGGCGAAGCCGGTCATCAACCGCATCGCCGCCCACACCCAGGGGTCGATGAACATGACGTGGACCAGGATGGCGATGGAGGTGATCGAGGCCAGGGCGGCGAACACCCGGATATGGCCGACGTCGCGAAGCTTGCGTGGGGTCAGGGTGGAGCCGGCCAGAAAGCCGACGAAGTAGGCAGACATCACCAGCCCGGTGACCGTGTTGCCGAAGGATTCCTCGGCGGCGCGCACCCCGAGCAGGCTGCCCTGCAGTCCATTGCCGAGCATCAGCAGGCCGACGCCGAGTAGCAGCGCCCAGAGGCTCCAGGCCGCCGACAGGGTGGAAGTGGGAGTCGATGTGGTCACGGCGGCCTCGCTTGTCCGGGGAGGGGGCGACGGAAGTCTGTTGTCGGCTGGGGTACCGCGGCGCCGGTCCATCGCCGCCGCCGCTAATCGTCAGTGTGTCCGGCGTACCGCTGATCGGCAAGGGGCGCCTCGATCGGGTCAGCAAGTGGTTGTCGGCAAAGAATTTCCTTCCGCTAATACTGGATTAATCTTCGCCGCCTAACGTGCCCCTCGGAGTTGGACGGAACCACTCCTTGCGTCGGGATGCCCTCGGCGTCCCAAGCCAGGGACGCCCGATGAAGGGACTGGCAAGGCATCCCGACCACCCGTTTTCGCACCCGGCGACGAGCCCACCGCGCAGTGTTCAAGCGAGCCCGCGGCTTGCGCCGGTCTGCAGTGGAAGATCATTCGACGACAACGACCGACGCGTCGACCTGCGTTGCCAGGCATCGAGGCGGCTCGTCGCTGGAGCATAGAACCGCATGAATATCACCATCTTTGGATCGGGCTACGTCGGCCTGGTGACAGGCGCCTGTCTGGCCGACGCGGGACACAATGTGATCTGCATGGACGTCGACAAGGACAAGGTCGCGCGTCTTGAACAAGGCGACATCCCGATCTACGAGCCTGGCCTGGAAACGCTGATCGCCAGCAACGTCGAGGCCGGCCGTCTGAACTTCACCACCGACCCGGCCCTGGCCGTGGCCTTTGCTACCCTGCAGTTCATCGCTGTCGGCACGCCCTCGGATGAGGATGGCAGTGCCGACCTGCACTATGTGTTGAGCGTGGCGCGCACCATCGGTCAACACATGGAGGGTTACAAGGTCATCATCGACAAGTCCACCGTGCCGGTGGGCACCGCCGACCGGGTTCGCCAGACCGTCGAGCAGACCCTGGCCGAACGTGGCGCCGAGCAGGCCTTCGATGTCTGCTCCAACCCCGAATTCCTCAAGGAAGGGGCGGCCATCGATGACTTCAGTCGTGGTGCGCGCATCGTGGTCGGCACCGACTCCGACGAGGTCCGCCGCCTGATGCGGGAGTGCTACAGCCCGTTCAGCCGTCAGCAGGACAAGATGATCTTCATGGACGTGCGCAGCGCCGAGCTGACCAAGTACGCCGCCAACGCCATGCTTGCCACCAAGATCAGCTTCATCAACGAGATGGCCAATCTGGCCGAGGAGCTGGACGCCGACATCGAACAGGTCCGCCACGGCATCGGCAGCGACCCGCGCATCGGCTACCACTTTATCTATCCGGGCTGCGGCTACGGTGGCTCCTGCTTCCCCAAGGACGTCAAGGCGCTGGCTCAGACCGCCAACGAAGTCCAGCAGCCGGTGGCGCTGCTCAAGGCCGTCGAGCAGGTCAACAAGGGCCAGAAGCATCGTCTGTTTCGGATGCTCGACGAGGCCCTGGACGGCGATGTCGCCGGGCGCACCATCGCCCTGTGGGGGCTCGCCTTCAAGCCCAACACCGACGACATGCGCGAGGCGCCGAGCCGAGTGCTGATGGAGTCGCTGTGGGAGGTCGGCGCCAGCGTTCGCGCCTACGACCCCGAGGCCCAGGCGGAATGCCAGCGTCTGTATGGAGAGCGTGACGACCTGGCGCTGGCCGACTCCGCCGAACAGGCGCTCGAGGGTGCCGATGCCCTGGTGATCTGCACCGAGTGGAAGAGCTTTCGTGGCTTCGAGTTTGCCACCATCCGCGAGCGCTTGAAGCGTCCGGTGATCATCGATGGACGCAACCTGTTCGAGCCAAGCCGTGTGCGTGAGGCGGGGCTTCAGTACCACGCCATCGGCCGCCGTCACGTGGCCAACGGCTGAGGAGGAGGCATGAGCAAGGCGACCTTCGCCTCCTCCAGGGCCAGCCGCGTCACCGAGCTTGCAACCCTGCTTCTGTTGCTGGCGCTGCTGACGATCCTGGTACTGGAGCTGCCCGACGACGTCTTTTCCCCCGAGTCGCAGAGCTTCTTCTTTGCCATCGGGGCCATCGGTGCCTGGCGCTACAGCTGGTGGTTCATCCATGCGGCGCGCTCGCTGTGGTACAACCGAGTGCGTTTTCCGCAGCTGCGCCGTGACGCCGACGCCACGGCCCAGGCCATACGGCCGGACGAACTCTTCGTACTGTGCACCTCCTTTCGCATCGAGCCGGAGGTGAGCTTCCCGGTCTATGAGGCGCTGGTGCAAGAGTGCGCCAACTACGGCGTGCCGACCACCATCTTTGCCTCGGTGTCCGACCGCACCGACGTCGACGTGATCCAGCACGTGATGGACGTATGCGGCCAGCCGGCCAACGTGTCCGTGCGTTACATGTTTCAGCGCGGAGACGGCAAGCGCTCGGCCATGGCCGAGGTGCTGCGTGCCATATCGCGCCAGATGCCCGGGCCCTCGTCGCTGCTGGTGTCGATGGACGGGGACATCCTGCTGGAGCCGGGCACCCTCGAGCGCTCGCTGCCATTTCTGCTGATGCGCTCGGACCTGGGCGCCATCACCACCAACAACCGCGCCAGGGTGACCGGTGGCGACGCTACCCGCGAGTGGTACGACCTGCGCTACGCCCAGCGTCACCTGATGATGAGCTCGATGTCGATCTCCGAGCGCCAACTGGTGCTGACCGGTCGCTACAGCGTGTTTCGCGCCGATGTGGCGGTGGAGCGGGAGTTTATCCAGACGGTCGAAAGCGACCATATCGACCACTGGCGCTTCGGCACCTTCAAGTTTCTGTCCGGGGACGACAAGTCCACCTGGTTCTGCCTGCTCAAGCGCGGCTGGAAGATGCTGTACGTGCCGGACGTGTACGTCAGTGGTTTCGAGGAGCTGCCCGATCGTCATCGCTTCTTTCATTCCACCACGGATCTGATGCGTCGCTGGTACGGCAACATGCTGCGCACCAGTGGCAGGGCTATTCAGCTCGGCCCCAGGCCCATGGGCTGGTTCACCTGGTGGTGTCTGGTCGATCAGCGGCTATCGATGTGGACCACCCTGATCGGTCCCACGGTGGCGATCCTGGTCACGCTCTTCGTGCGGCCTTCGTTCATCTTCGCCTACCTGCTGTGGATCCTGTTCACCCGCGGTATCGCGACTCTGGTGCTGGCCCTGCAGCGTCGCCGCTTCAGCGTGCTGTGGCTGCCGCTGCTCTACTACAACCAGATCTTCGGTGCGCTGCTGAAGACCTACGTCAGCTTTCGCTTCAACCGTCAGGCATGGTCGCGCCAGGGCATCGCCGCCGGCGAGCCCGACGACCCCCGGGCGGCACGTCGCCAGCGGCGCATGGGCCACCTGCTGCATGGCTTCCATATGGGTGCACTGGTGCTGGTGCTGGTGCTGGTCACCGGGGCACTCAAGGCCCCTGATCTGCCCAGCGCCAACCTGCTGAGCGAGCAGCTTGCCGCCGACCAGGCCGACGCCGGCAGCGACAACCGCTGGCTGTCCCAGGCGGCAGTGCGGGCACCGGAAGGCGCGGCGCTGCGCCTGCCCCCCGGCGTGGTGGCGCTGGACCATCAGCTGGCCAGCGAACTGGGCAGCGAGGACGAGGTGCGTGTCGAGCGCCTGCTCGGCGCCGATGACGGCGACGCCACCGTGCTGTCGCTGAGCCCCGAATTCGCCGCCCAGGCACTCAGGCTGCCGGGGCTGACCGCGAGCCGCGAGGCCAGGGTGAGCTGCCCGGTCGATGCCGGCTGTGCACTGTCCCTGGGCGGGCAGGAGATCGCCCTGGAACGCCTCGAGGTGCAGGTGCTCTAGCCACCGTCACACCGCCCGCGCGACACCACGTGCGCAGAGTGCCTGCCACTCGCCAACTTAACGACACCACAGCAAGCAAGCGCGTCCCGGCCCGAGAGGCGGGCGCGCCCTTCGGACACCAAGCACAACGGATCAACCATGACCACAGACAACGACGGCAACAGGCGTGACGACACCGCGAGCCGGATGGATCAGGTCAGCCATGAAGCTCGCAGCGAGCGTCACCATATTCGCGTCTCACCCGACTTCGAGGTGGTGATGCCGCAGGGCGAGCACGCCCGGGGCATCGATCTTTCCCTGGGCGGCATGGCCATGCGAGGCGACCAGCGCCACGCCCCCGGCGACTGGATCCAGGCGGAGCTGCGTATCCAGGAAGCCGGGCGCGAGTTCATCGTGCCCTTCTCGGCGGTGTGCCGCCACAAGACCGAAGCCCACCATGGTGAAGCGCCGCTGACCGGCTGGGAATTCACCTCGATCGAGCCGCAGCACCTGGCGCTGGTCAAGGACATCGTCCGGGCACGCCTGAGCGGCCGCCACCTCGATCCCCAGTCGATGGTCGGCAGCGAGAACGCCCAGACACCGCGCAAGCGCAAGGGTGGCGCAGGTGCCGGCGCCAGCCACAAGGGTGGCGGTGGTCGGCGCTGGGGCCGCTATCTGCTGCTGGTCGCCGGTATTGCGGCGCTCGGTCTGGTGTTGACGGCGGCGCTGTATCGCAACTTCATGCTGATCGAACCAAGCTTTGCCGCGGTCAGCGCACCGCGTATCGAGGTGCGCGCCCCCGGGCCCGGCGTCTTGATGGAGCACGGGCTGCGCGCCGGGGATCGCGTCGAGCGCGATGAAAAGCTCACCAGTGTCAGGAACCACGAGCTGCAGTCCGGGCTGATCCTGACCCAGGCCGCCCAGGAGTATAACGACCAGCTGATCGACAACCTGGAGCAGAGCCTCGAGGCCGCGGGCTCCGGCCCGGTCAGTGTGGCCAACTCGTCGAAGCCGGCCGGGCGCAGTTCGGTGAGCTACGACACGGTGTCACCGGCGGTGGCGCGGGCCCGCATCGACCAGTTCGAGACCGCCCGCGAGTATCAGAGCTCGCGCCTGGCCGCGCTCGAGGCCGAGCAGGCCCAGAACGAGATCTTCAGTCCCTGCAACTGCCTGGTGGCCTGGGCGCTGTCCAGCGCCGACGGCACCTATATCGACCAGGGCGAGCGGATCATGACGCTGGTGCGCACCGGTGACGACGAGATCATGGTCGAGGCACTGGTTCACATGAGCGATATCGAGCGAATCGAGCCCAACCAGAAGGCCTTTATCTCGTTGCCCCACGAGTCCGGCATGATCGACGCTCGGGTGCGCAGCGTGGCGCTGGATGTCGAGCGCGAGCCGCGCGCCGGCTTTCCTGGCTGGGTTCGCCAGCAGAAGAACGTGGCCAGTGTGCTGTTGATTCCCGAGAAACCGCTACCTGCCAGCAGCGTCGGTACCCCGGTGGACGTTCGCTTCAACGAGACCCCGATCATCGGCGAGACCGTCGAGCGGGTCTGGCAGGGCGGCCGTACCGTGTTCAACGAGGCTCAGGACCTCTATGAGCAGGTAGAAGAGAGCGTGCGCGAGAACGTCTAGCGCAGCACTCGAGACGCCCCTGTGGCGGGGCCGACCAGACCCCGTCACGGTGATGACCGCCACCGAGGGCCCGAACGGGCCGACGGGAGCGACCGATGCACCACGACAAGACCATCGACACAACGCAGTCACAGACCGGGCCGACGCTGTATGTCGGGCTCGCCCTGGGGCTCTCGCTTGCCACCCTGGCCCCCGGGGCAGGGGCCGACGCCATGGAGGTCACCCGCGACGTCTCGGCGGCACCCTGTTCGCAGCGGCTGCGACCCGTATTCGCGCCGGATCTCGACGACGTCGAGGGGGAGATCGACGACATCATCGAGCAGCGCTTCGGTAGCCATCGCGACTGGGGCCTGGAGAACCTGGGCCTGGTCGAGGACCCCGAGGCGGGAGCCGTGTTGCGGGCCTTCTATCCCGCGGGCACCTCTTCACCCAGCGATGGTAAACGTGGCGGTGCGGGCTTCTACGCCGCGCCCCAGGCCCTGGCCGGGGCCGAGCATGCCTGCCTGCGCTATCGGCTGCGTTTTCCCGACGGCTTCGATTTTGTCAAGGGCGGCAAGCTGCCCGGGCTCTATGGGGGCGAGGCGCCCAGTGGCGGCACCCAGGCGACCGGTGACAACGGCTTCAGCGCCCGCTTCATGTGGCGGCGCGACGGTCAGGGTGAGCTCTACGCCTACGTGGTCAATCAGGATACGGCCTACGGCGCCTCGCTGGGGCGCGGGAGCTGGCACTTCGCCAGTGGCGATTGGGTCACCGTCGAGCAGGAAATCCGGCTCAATGAGCCGAGCCGTCAGGATGGCCTGATGCGGGTGTGGATCGACGGCGAGCCTCGACTCGAGGTATCCGGCGTGGAGTTTCGCGACGTCGAGGACGGCTACATCGACGGCCTGATGTTTTCCACCTTCTTCGGTGGCACCGGCGAGTCCTGGCGCACCCCGCGAGACCAGCACCTGGACTTTGCCGACTTCGAATTTTATCGCCGGTAGCGACCTGCTGCCGGCTAGGAGACACGATGCTGAATGTAGCGATAACACTGCCGCGCCTGGCGCGAGCAGGCGGCCTTGCGTTGCTGCTGGGTGGCTGGCTGCCCGTGGCCAGCGCCCTGACCCTGGAGCAGCGCCAGGCGCTTGACCTCGAGGACTACCGGGTTTCGGACCCACAGGCCTCCTACTTCGATGTCGAGGCGCGCATGGCGCTGCTGGAAGAGCAGGACAACAGCATCCTGACGCAGATACAGGATTCCCTGGGTGAGGGTGTCAGCTGTCGTCAATTGTTGCAGCCGCCGCCCATCACCTCGCAGATGCGCATTCCCGGCTTCTACCCGAGCCCCGAGGAGTGGCGTGAAGCCTCGGCGCCGCTGTTCGAGTTCGAGGACAGCGTGTCGCTGCTGGCGGGAACCTTCGTCGCCACCGGCGATGACTACTACGCCAATTGTCTGGTGCGCTATCTCGATCACTGGGCCAGCCAGGACGCCCTGACTCGCTTCCATTACGAGCCCGAGGAGCCCCAGGCCTGGTTTGCCACCGAGTCGATGATCTTCGCCGCGGCGCTGGCCTACTCGGTGGTGCGCCCCGAGGTGGACGGTCTGGAAGAGCCGAGGCAGAGGGTCGAGCGCTGGCTCGAGGATCTGGCGCTTGAGCATTCGGCGATCCCCGGCGACGCCGGCAACAGTTGCTGCAACAACCACTTCTACCGGCGGGCGCTGTACGCCAGCACGGTGGGGGTGCTGGTGGAAAACGACGAGCTGTTTCGCTTCGGCGTCAGCGCCATCCACTCGGCGCTCAATGACATGACCGAGCAAGGCGCCTTTCCGCTCGAGATGGAGCGGGGGCGTCGCGCCACCCACTACCAGAACTACGCACTCTTGTACTTGATTACCAACATGCAGGTGATCGCCCGTCAGGGCTACGACATCTTCTCGCTGAAGGTGGACGGCAAGACGATCCATGACGCAGTGGACTTCACCATGAGCGCCATCGATGACCCTGGCGTGTTGGGGGATATGGCCCCCAGCGAGCAGTACCGCGGCTTTCTGACAGACCCCCAGTACTTCTCGTGGATGGAGGTCTACCAGTCGCGCTTCGACGACCCACGCATCGCCGATTTTCTCGAGCAGCGTCGGCCGATCTACAACCGCAGCGCCGGGGGCTACGTGACGCTCTATTTCATGGCGCCAGGAGCCCAGCAACACCTGGAGCTCGAGGATCAGTCGCGCAAGCAGCAGACCCTGGAGGCACTCAACGAGGCCGATGGCGTCTCGCTGATACCCGATAACGGAGGCCCACAATGACAACACCCAGATTGATCACAAATGTCAGGCACTGGGGCAGCGCCGCCGGCGTGGCACTGCTGTTATCCGGCTGTGTCACCACCGCAAGCGACCTGGGGCCCCACGGGACACGCGAGCTTGCCGCCGAGGACCAGGCGCTGTTTGACGGCGGCCAGGCCAATAACCTTCTGTGGATGCACAAGAACCGCGTCGAGGAGGCCGATCGAGCCCTGGCCGCCGGCGACACGCAGCAGGCCATCAGGGCGCTGGAGCGGTTGACCCATCAGGGGCTGCCCCAGGGCTACTACGAGCTGGCCAAGATCTACGACCAGGGGCTTGGCGTGCCGCGCGATGCCGAGCGAGCCGCCGAGCTTTATCGCAAGGCGGTGGCAACGCCTTCCTGGATTCGCGGCCATGCGTCGCTGAACCTGGCGCGACTGACCCTGGAAGGCGACGGTGTGCAGCGTGATGATCTGCTGGGCTACTACCTGCTCCAGCAGGCCATCGAGGAGGACGTCGGGCGCGACGCCAAGGCCCGGCTGGCAGCGCTGCTCAGCCGCGGAGGGGACGGCGTGCGTGCCGATCCGGCGAAGGCTCGAACGCTGTACCAGGAACTGGCCGATGAAGGTGATAGCGAGGCCATGGCGGCGCTGGCCGAGGCCCATGCGCCGGGCGGCTGGCTGGCCGAGGCGCCGGAGCTGGTGGAAGACTATCGCCGGCGTCAGCTCAGGGCCCTTGAGCGCGAGGCCGAGGCCGGCGAACCCGCGGCCATGGTCGACCTGGCCGAGCTTTATGCCGAGGGTGGCTGGCATCCAGGCAACAGTGAACGGCGTCGGCAATGGCTGTCGCGGGCGGCAAACGCCGGTGAGGTGTCGGCGATGACCGCGCTGGGACGTGACCACCTCAGGGCCAGCGACGGCAATGCGCGCCTCGCCCGTCGCTGGCTCGATCGCGCTGTGGCCGCCGGGGACGTCAACGCCATGGTGGTACTGGGGCGAGCCCTGGTGGAAGGCAACGGCCTTGAGCGAGATCTGGACGAGGGCACGGCGCTGTTGAACCGGGCCGCCGAACAGGGCGACCCGTTGGCCCACGCCGTGCTCGGAAGCCTCTATCTGGACGGGGACAAGGTGCCTGCCCAACCGCAACTGGCGCTCGAGCATCTGCGCCAGGGACAGCAGCTTGGCCACCCCTGGGCGAGCTACCAGCTCGGCAAGGCCTACCTGGAAGGCGATCATGTCGGCCAGGACCCGCTGCGCGCGATGACACTGCTGCAGGACGCCATCGACAAGGACCACGCGGCGGCGCGACGCACCCTGGGCGCGGCGTTGCTCGAAGGTGAGGTGCTGGACGCAGACCCGGCGCGAGCCGAGGAATTGTTGACGCAGGCGGTCGAGCAGGGCGACGTGCGTGCCATGACGCTGCTCGGTCAGGCTCGACTCACCGGCCAGCTGGCGGGGGGTGGTGGCCGAGGCCAGGGCGTCTCGCTGCTTGAGCAGGCCGCCGAGCAAGGCGACGCCTACGCCATGCTGGTGCTCGGGCGCGCCTATCGCAAGGGTACCGGCGTCGGCGTCGACCTGGCGCGCTCGGCCGAATGGCTTAAACGTGCCGAGCAGGCCGGCCACACCTCCGCTGGCGAGGCCTTGATGAGGACCCGTCTGGCCCAGGGTGACGCCGGCAATATCCGCCAGCTCCGTCGTGCCGCCGAGGCCGGCCACGCCGGTGCCATGACCCAGCTTGGCCAGGCCTACCTGGCGGGCAATGGGATCGCTCGCAATCCTGTACAGGCGCGTACCTGGCTTGCCCGTGGACTGAGTAGTGGCGATACCAGCGCCGCGGCGCCGCTGGGCCGCATCTACATGGAGGGCATCGGGGTGGCCCGGGACGCCGGCAGGGCCATGGACCTGTGGCGCCAGGCGGCCGAGGCGGGCGACAGCCACGCCATGGTCGACCTTGGGCGCGCCCTGCTCGAAGGAGACGGCGTCGCGGCCAATCCGCAACAGGGTGTCGCCTGGCTCGAACGCGCCGCCGGACATGGCCGCCTTGGGGCCCAGCTGGCGCTGGGCAAGGCCTATCTGGAAGGGGAATCCGTGGCGGCCGATAGCCAGCGAGGCTTGTCGCTGCTGCGCGATGCAGCCGCTGCCGGCAACGCCTACGCCGCCCAGTTGATCGGCCGGGCCTTTCTCGACGGCCAGGGCGTGAGCGCCGATGGCGAGCGGGCCGACCGTTGGCTGACCCAGGCTGCCGAGTCGGGTAGCGATTCGGCCCAGAAGATCCTGGGCACCGCCCTGGTACGTGGCGAGGGACCGCTGTCGGTGGACGCCGAGCGAGGCCGTCGCTGGCTGACCACCGCCGCCGAGTCTGGCCATGCCGGGGCCAAGGCGACCCTGGGGCGCGAGCTGCTACGAGGCCAGGCGCTCGAGCAGGATCGTGAGCGTGGTGCCGAGTATCTGGTCGACGCGGCGCTCGAGGGGCACGGCTCGGCGCGACTGGCGCTGGCCAAGGCCTACCTGGCGTCCAGGGGGCTTGAAACCGCCAACCAGCAGGCGGCGTTGTTATGGCTCGACGGCGTGCTGGAAGGCGAGGGGGATCTGGCCATCGAGACCCTGCACCAGTTGCTGATGGACGCGCCAAACCTGGAAAGCTGAACAACCGCCACGTTGCGCCTCTAGCGAGGCGTACCGCCATCAAGGTGTGGGTCGCAAGACGCACGTTTCGCGGCGAACATCCACAGTGTCGTGCCCAGGGCTGGTGCCGAAGATCAGATTCAGGCCCGGGGCAGGACCACGCGGATCTCGGTGCCCAGCATCGGCCTGCGGTGGGCGGAGACGTCACCGCCGTGGGCCTTGACGATGGCGCGCACGATGGCCAGGCCCAGCCCGCTGCTCTTGCCGGTCTCGCTCTGGTAGAAGGGCGAAAAGATCTGGTTGCTTTCTTTGGCATCGATGCCCGAGCCCTGGTCGGACACGCTGAGTACCAGCCACCTGTCGTCACTGCAGTCCACCCGAGTGAGGATCTCGCCGCCGCGAGGCGAGTAGCGGATGGCGTTGTCGATCAGGTTGGTCAGCAGAGTGCGCACCAGCTCAGGCTTGGCCTCGATCTCGGAGTCGTGGGGGCCGTCGACACGCCACTTGAGCACCACTCCTTCGCGCTGGGCGGTGACGGTGCGCCGTTCGATGCTCTCTTGCACCAGAGCGCTGAGGGTGATGCGGGAAGGATTCTCCAGCGGTGCAGACGGGTCGGTGCGGGCCAGCAGCAGCAATTGATCCACCAGCTGGGTCATTTGCAACAGGGCGCGCTCGGCCTTGGCAAGCGACTGCTTGAGGCGGGAAGGGTCTTCGATGCGCTGGGCCACCTGGACCTGGCTGAGACAGCCGGCCAGGGGGGTGCGCAGCTCATGTCCGACGCCGTAGGCGAAGGTGCGTTGCTCTTCCAGCAGGTTCTTGGTCTGGTCAAGAATCCGGTCGAGCTGGGTCACCAGTGGGCGCACGTCGCGGGGCAGTCGCGCCGGATCCAACGCCAGGGGGCGAGGGTTGAGCAGGTCTTGATTTGCGAGTGCGTCCTCGACCTTCTTGAGCGGGGTAAAGCACCGATTCTGAATAGCGATCGCCAGTAGACCGAGAAGCGTGATGGCCCATACCAGCGGCTGCTGCAGCGTCAGCAGCAACATCTCGGTCAGCGGCTTGGGCTCGGTCGGTGTAAAGGCAACCCGGGACCAGGATGACTGGTCCTCGCTCATCGCCGTGAAGACACGCCAGTCACCGCCGTCGTCCGAGTGACGCGAAAAGCCGTTGGCGGCTTCGTTCGAGAGCTCGGGAAAGGAGGAAGAGCGCATCGCCTGGTCGTCGGAGGCGCGTCCAAACTCGTAGGCCATCGTTTCGCCTAGGCTGTCGCCGATCTGTTCCAGCTGGCGGATCAGGGCGTCTCCGGTGACCGGCTCGTCGGTCTGGCTGGCGGCACGCAACATCAGCCAGGCTACGGCCTGGGCCCGCTGGGCCAGCTGCTCGTCGGAGGCCTGCTCGATACCGGTGCGGGTGGCCAGCGAGCTGGCGATCCAGGTCAGCACGATCAGTAGACTCGACAGCAGCACCACGCGCTTGCGCAACCCGGTATAGAAGGCGCTCATGGCGACACCCGATACCCTAGCCCGCGCAACGTCTCGATCCTGTTGTCACCGAGCTTGCTGCGCAGCTTGTGGATCAGCACGCTCAGGCTGTTGCTGTCGGGACCATCGCCCCAGCCGTACAGACGCGCTTCGAGCTGACTACGGGCGACCACGCGGCCAGGTCGCTCCAGCAGGCTTTCGAGTACCACGTATTCGTAGGCCGAGAGGTCCAGCGGTTCGCCACCGAGCCATGCCAGCCTGTCGCTTCGGTCGAGACGGATGTCGCCGCATTCCAGCAAATTGTCCGCATGTCCACGGGCTCGGCGCAGCAGCGCCTTGAGGCGAGCGTCCAGCTCGTCCAGGTCGATGGGCTTGGTGATGTAATCGTCTGCCCCCTCGTTGAGGGCCTCGACGCAGCGACGGGTATCCTCGTCGGCGGTCAGTACCAGAATCGGTTCACGAAACCCCTCGTCCCGCCAGCGCCTAAGCAGCTCCATGCCGGTAAAGCCCGGCAGGGACAGGTCGAGGATGACCGCGTCAAAGGCGTTGTCGGCAAGGGCGTGGGCCGCGGTGTCGCCACGGGTCAGCCAGTCCACCTGATGGCCGAGCAGCGATAGCCCCTCGGAGAGTCCATCTCCGAGGATATCGTCATCTTCAATAAACAGGATTCTCACGTCGATATTCCGAAACTGGCGTCTGATATCGACAAAAGCCTACCACCGATCGTTGGGTTTTTCCCGGCGCCTTGTCCCGCCCCTTTCCCGATCAAAGCAGACTTTGTTGCTTCGCACATTGGAAGTTGGTGAGTGAATAATTGGTAAGGATTATCATTTGCCGCTTCTCCTCGTTGACCTCACATGGGGAAACTGACGCGTAGATGGGCAGGATAGCCTTCAGTAATAGGGACCAACGCAAAGCGTGTCGCTGATGAAAATGGCCAGGCAGTACCTGCTTCTTGTTGTCTGGATTTTCGATCGGCTACCGGAGGCGATGCGTGTGGAAGGGAAGAGCGAGATTGCCGAAGGTTTTACGCCACCATCCGAGAGAATTCCGCTATCTTGACGTCCGGTCGAAAATGGGTAAATTATCTTTCGTCCGTCAGGTTGGACATTTTCTGCACAGCACAGTAGGGTATGTGCGCCGCAGCGATGGTTTTATCCCGCCTTTTACAGGCCTCACGTCGCTCTGGACGCCGAGCCCTTATCCTGGCTCGCGATCCGATGCCTAGCTGGCGTTATACCGCCAGGAGAAGTGCCATCGCTGGATGGATGTGGCACCTTCCCGACTGGATTGCCCCGGGGCCAATGGCCCGGCGGGGACCTGTTTGTCTTGTCTAATGCTGTTCCTGCGTTGTCGCTGGAGAGGACCGAGATGTCGCCCCACTACACCGACCAGGGCCGCTGCATGCCGCGCCGCCCGCCTCCCTGACCCATCTGAGGTCTGCTGGCGTCTTCGATACGCCCCGCCGGTTGTCGCAATGTCGGCCCGCCTGCCCCTGCTGCAATGGCTGGCCATGTGCTGCGGCGCGTCCCGACGCCTTTCTGTACCGAAAAAGCGGCAGTAATCCGTTTTATTTTGGCCCTTGAGACTTCAATGATCCCGAGGAAGTTTCGTCCTTTTCGTGGGCGGTATTCCTTTGGCGTTGTCGTGCTCGTCTAGTGAGTTTTTCGCGGTGAAGTGCCGGCATGCGTTCGCATGAACCGTCGCTCGCCTGTGTTCCACCAACAAGAGAATTGCCCTTGAATAGCGCCTCCCTCCACCAGTTTTCGACCCTGACGGTCATCCTGTTGATGATCGCTTTTTATGGCGGCACCTACCTGCTGACCCTGAGCATCCGCAAGAAGAAGGAAGACGCCGACGCCTTTATGGTCTCGAACCACCGGGTCGGCTTCGGCATCGGTGCCGCCAGCATGACGGCCACCTGGATCTGGGCCGCTTCTTTCTACGCCGCTGCCACCTCCGGCTATACCTATGGTGTGTCCGGCCCGATCCACTACGGGCTGTGGGGCGCGCTGATGATCCTGTTCATCTATCCGTTCGGCCGCCGCTTCCGGCGGCTGGCGCCCAACGCCCACACCCTGGGCGAGCTGATCCACGCGCGCCACGGCTCCTCAAGCCAGCTGATCCTGGCGCTATCGAACCTGCTGGGCAGCATCATCAGCCTGATGGTCAACTTCACCGCCGCCGGGGCGCTGGTATCGGTGCTTTCGCCGCTGTCGTTCCAGGCCGGCGTCATCATCGCCGGTGTCGGGGTGTTGCTGTACACGCTATGGTCGGGCTTTCGCGCCTCGGTGCTGACGGACTTCGCCCAACTGGTGGCGCTGATGGCGATCGCCGTGGTGATCATCCCGGCGGTGTTCTTCGCCATGGGCGGGCCCACTGAACTGGTTGCCGGGCTCGACAACCTCACCGCCGAGCAGGCCAACTTCTTCTCGATGGACGCCATCCTCAATCAGGGCGCACCCTTCTTCGTTGCGGTGCTGGCCTATGCCATCGGTAACCAGACCATCTCCCAGCGTCTGTTCGCGGTGAACGAGGACCACATCAAGCCGACTTTCCTCACCGCCACCGTGGGCTACGGTGCCATCGTCATCGGCCTTGGCATGATCGGCCTGATGGCGTTGACCCTGGGGGTCGAGCCGCTCAACGGTGACATGAACAACCTGATCCCGCAGATGGTGTCGAGCTACCTGCCGCCGGTGTTCATCGCTGCCTTCTTTATTCTGGTGATCGGTTCGCTGTCCTCGACCGCCGATTCCGACCTGTCGGCGCTGTCGGCGATCATGATGGCCGACGTCTACGGCAAGAACATCGCTCGAGGCAAGGCCGACCCCCGCCGCATGCTGCTGGTAGGGCGCATCACCATGATCGTGGCCACCGCCATCGGTATCGTCTTCGCCAGCTTCTCGCTGGATATCCTGGTGATGCTGGTCTTCGTCGGGGCACTGTGGGGGGCCATCGTCTTCCCGGTGATCGCCAGTTGCTTCTGGAGCCGGGTCACCAACGCGGCCTTCACCACCTCGGTGCTGGTGGCCATGGTGACCTTCTGCGTGGCGCGTTTCGAATGGCTGCCGATGACCGGTGTGGCCGGCCTTGGCTTCGAGTTCCTGGCCAGCATCGGTGGTGGCATCATCATCGCGCTGATGGTGTTCGGCTTCCTCGGCCGTGTGGCCGGCGCCGTCGCCGGGCTCGCTGCCTTTGTCGCCATGCTGGTGTTCGCCACCGGTTTCCTCAGGGAGTACACGGTGCTTTTGGCGTCGCTGACCGCCTACGGCACCAGCACCCTGGTGTGCGTGGTGATGAGCCTCGCCAGCCGCGAGCGGTTCGACTTCGACACCATCGCCGAGCGGGTCGGCAACTATGATGCCGCCGAGGCCGTGACGGTAGCCGACGAGCGCTCGTCCAAGTCCGCTCCGGCAGGACTTGCGACCCAGCGCTGAACCCTTGTTTGACGGGCGCCGCAGGCTGGCGGCGCCCACCGACGGAGATTCCCCATGACCCTGCTTTTTGGCTTTTACGTATTGATCTGGCCTGCGCTCACCCTGGGCGTGCTGCTGCTGATCTGCCGCGCCGTTGCCCGCGATCGTCGTGAGGCGAAAAAGGGCCACCGCACCCTGGTGTGAGACGCAACTCGCACTGACCCGTTGCGATACCTGCCCTCGATGCGAGGGACAGGCCGTAACCAAAGAAGCCGCCCCTTGGGGCGGCTTCTTTGGTTACGGCAGCCGGCAGGGCAGGGAGGTCGCGTCAGCGCCGCGCCAGGTAGCCCAGGTTGCCCGAAATGTTGCGACCGGCCTCGACCAGAATGCGCTTGTACTCCGAGGTCTTGTCCTGGTGGTAGCGGATGCTCGGGATCGACATGCTCAGGGCGGCGATGGCGCGCCCGGTGTGATCGAAGATCGGGGTGGCGAAGCAGCAGACGCCTTCATCCATCTCTTCGAGATCCTCGGACAGCTCGCTCTCGGCGATCTCGGCCAGCTCTTCGCGCAGTGCCGCTTCGGTGGTCACGGTATTCTGGGTGCGTGGTTCGAACTTGACGTTCGCGAGCAGGGCGTCGAGCTGCGCCGGGGGCAGGTGGGCCAGCAGGGCCTTGCCGATGGAATTGGTGTAGGCGGGGCTACGGTCGCCGATGCGGGTGTGCATGCACAGGTTGAAGTGAGAGTTGTACTTGTGCACGTAGATCACTTCGGCGGTGGAGGTGTCCAGGGTGCCCAGGTGCACGGCTTCGCGGGTCAGCTCAGACAGTGCCGCCATGTCGGGATCGGCCATCTTGATCAGGTCGGCCTTGCCGAGCGCTGAACTGCCAAGCGCAAAGACCTTCATCGTCAGCCGGTATTTCTCGCTTTCCGGATTCTGGGCGACGTAGCCCAGGTTCTTGAGCGTCTGCACAAAGCGATAGGCGGTGCTCTTTGACATCACGGCGCGTTGTGACAGCACCGCCAGGCTGGATTCTCCGCCCTCATCCAGAGCCTCCAGGATCGCCATGACCTTGAGTACCGCCGTGACGTTGTCGACCTTCGCTTCAGTAGCCATAGGGCCAAGATTCCAGAAACTGTGAAATAGGGTTTTATCTCTTGGTTTCGAGTTATACGTCTTTTGTCGTATGTCTGCAATATTCGAATGAGCTACGGCAGGGTCACCCAACTCTTCTATGTGGTGAGCCAGATCCTTCTCACCCTGATGACCGCCTCCATCGCGCTCTATGGCGTGTCACTGTTTCTCGGCGCGGTGTTCGATGTTCGGGTGGCCTTCGTCACCCTGGTGATCGGTGCCGTCATCATCGTGACGCTGGCCAACGCCCTGGGCCAGGTCCACCACCTCAGCCTGTTCGACATCATGGTGATGTTCGGGGTGATCTTCCAGATGCCGCTGGCGCTGCCGGCCATGCTGTCCATCGCCAGGACCGGCGCCCCTGACTGGGCCGGTTGGGGCGGGGTGCTGGTGGGTATCCTGGTGACCACCACGAGCTATCTGTGGCTCGACGTCGAGGCGTTCGGCCAATGGCTCGGCCTGCCGTCGATCCATCCCTCCCAACTGGTCGATATCAAGCTGGCGGTCTCGCTGACGCTGCAGGTCGTCAGCGTGGTGGGTTTCGTCTATCTGGCGCGTTTCGTTCACGCCCCGCCAAGAAGCGCCGCCCGCCAGGCAGAGGTCGACGAGTTGTTTGCCCGGCTGGAGCGCCCGGTGGCCGCGGACACCACGCCGGACAGCGGTGGGCCGTCGCGCAAGCTGGCGCCGCGACTGGTGCGGTACGTCGCGCTGGTATCGCTGCTGTTGGCGGTACTCGCCGATACCTGGCTCGGCGCCGGCTTCTTCGTGATCGTGGCCTTGTGTCAGTTGGTTGTCTCGCGACTGCTGAAGCAATAGAGGTTATCGCCAGGCCATCACGAGCAAATTTCATCCGGCTGGCCAAGACGTCGCCGGGGGAAAACTGGATAATGCGCCCCAAAGGCGTTGTCGGTGGCGAGTGTCCGGCGACCCAAACCCATTACTCCGGTGCTGACTCCATGGAAATCAAGGTCAATTTTCTCGACAACCTGAGGCTCGAGGCCAAGTTCGACGACTTTACCGTCATTACCGACCAGCCCATCCGCTACAAGGGTGACGGCTCGGCGCCGAGCCCCTTCGACTATTTCCTGGCGTCGTCTGCCCTGTGTGCCGCCTACTTCGTCAAGGTCTACTGCGTCGCCCGGGATATCCCCACCGAAAATATCCGGCTGTCGCAGAACAACATCGTCGACCCGGAAAACCGCTACAACCAGATCTTCAAGATCCAGGTAGAGCTGCCCGAAGACCTGTCCGACAAGGACCGCCAGGGCATCCTGCGCTCTATCGAGCGCTGCACCGTGAAGAAGGTGGTGCAGACAGGCCCCGAGTTCCAGATCGAGACGGTGGAGAACCTCGACGAGGACGCCCAGGCGCTGCTGATGGCGGAGCCGGAAGAGGGCCAGAGCACCTGGATCGAGGGCAAGGACCTGCCGCTGGAGCAGACCATTGCCAACATGACCGGGATGCTTGCCGAGCTCGGCATGAAGGTCGAGATCGCCTCCTGGCGCAACATCGTGCCCCACGTCTGGTCACTGCACATCCGCGACGCCGCCTCGCCCATGTGCTTCACCAACGGCAAGGGCTCGACCAAGGAGAGCGCACTGTGCTCGGCGCTGGGCGAGTTCATCGAGCGGCTGAGCTGCAACTTCTTCTACAACGACCAGTTCTTCGGCCAGGAGATCGCCTCGAGCGAGTTCGTCCACTACCCCTGCGAAAAGTGGTTCAAGCCCGGGCCCAATGACGAGCTGCCCAAGGGCATCCTCGACGATTACTGCCTGGAGATCTTCGATCCCGACGGCGAGCTTCAGGGCTCGCACCTGGTCGACACCAACTCCGGCAATGTCGAGCGCGGCATCGTCGCGCTGCCCTTCGTGCGCCAGTCCGATGGCGAGGTGATCTACTTCCCCTCCAACCTGATCGAGAACCTCTACCTGTCCAACGGCATGAGCGCCGGCAACACCCTGGCCGAGGCCCAGGTGCAGTGCCTGTCGGAGATCTTCGAGCGCGGTGTGAAGCGCCAGATTCTCGAGCAGGAGCTGGCCCTGCCAGACGTGCCCGAGGAGGTGCTGGCGAAGTATCCGGACATCGTCGAAGGGGTGAAGGCGCTGGAGGCCCAGGGCTTCCCGGTGCTGGTCAAGGATGCCTCGCTCGGCGGCCAGTTCCCGGTGGCCTGCGTGACCCTGATGAACCCCAAGACCGGCGGCGTGTTCGCCTCCTTCGGTGCCCACCCGAGCTTCGAGGTCGCCATCGAGCGCAGCCTGACCGAGCTGATGCAGGGGCGCAGCTTCGAGGGCCTCAATGACTTCATGCCGCCCACCTTCAACTCGCTGGCGGTGACCGAGCCCAACAATTTTGTCGAGCACTTCATCGACTCCTCCGGGCTGGTGTCCTGGCGCTTCTTCAGCGCCAGGTCCGACGTCGAGTTTGTCGAGTGGGACTTCTCCGGCAGCAACGACGAGGAGGCGGCGACCCTGTTCGGCATCCTCGAGGAGATGGGCAAGGAAGCCTACATGATGGTCCACGAGGACCTGGGCGCGCCGGTCTGCCGCATCCTGGTGCCGGGCTATTCCGAGGTCTATCCGGTCGAGGACCTGGTGTGGGACAACACCAACATGGCGCTGGACTACCGCGAGGACATCCTCAATCTGCATCGTCTCGACGACGACCAGCTCGCGGATCTGCTCGAGCGGCTGGAAGAGAGCCAGATCGACGAGCACATGGACATCATCACCCTGATCGGTATCGAGTTCGACGAGAACACCGTGTGGGGCCAGCTGACGATCCTCGAGCTCAAGCTGATGCTCCACCTGGCGCTCGGTCAGCACGAGGAGGCGCTGGATCGGGTCGAGATGTTCCTGCAGTACAACGACAATACCGTCGAGCGTGGCCTCTACTACCAGGCGGTGCGGGCGGTGCTGGAAATCACGCTGGACGACGAGCTAGAGCTCGACGACTTCCTCTACAACCTGCGCCGCATGTTCGGGGACGAGACCATGGACAGCGTGGTCGGTGTGGTCAGCGGCGAGTTGCGCTTCCCCGGCCTTACCCCGACCAGCATGGCGCTCGAAGGGCTGGAAAAGCACCAGCGCCTGATCGAGAGCTACAAGAAACTGCACGCGCGCAGGGCTCAGCTGGCCAAAGCCCAGAGCTGATCATGCCCAGCCACCGGCGCCGGTGTAACGGTCAGGCGCTGTGATGGCCTGCAGTACCAACGCCCCCGACGGACTTCGTCGGGGGCGTTTTCGTCTGCGCTTCGTACAACGCTCGGGGACAGACGCCCCTGTCTCGCCAAGGTGCTGATGTTCCGGCATATGGGCCGCTTTCCTGGCGCGCTGGACGGCATCTGAGCGATGGATACCAGGCTAGAACTTTGGTCTAGAATCTTGAAATAAATCCGCGTCGTTTCTTGTTGGTGAAAAAATAGCTGCTATTTTTCATTTTTGTGAAGTCAAAGCGTTTTACGCCAGCTATTGCTCGAAGTCGGCGGTGTTGTCGCGGGGGCCGGGGTTGCGGCTTGGCGGCGTGTCACCGCCTTCGGGTGTCATCCACCAAGGAGTTTTCGATGACCCAACAATCGATAACGAATGTCGAAAGCCATCCGCCAGCGGGACCGGTCAGCCGCATCTTCGGCCAGTATGATCGCTCGCTGTTCTGGCCTGTGCTGCTGATCTACGGCTTGATCATGGCTTGCGCGCTGTTCTTTCCGACCCTGACCGGTCAGGTGTTGTCCTCGACCCGCGACTTTCTGATCTTCAACTTCGGCTGGGGCTTTCTGCTGGGGATGGGGGGCGCGCTGCTGTTCTGTCTCTACCTGGTGATCAGCCCCTATGGTGATCTGAAGCTTGGCGCCGACGATGAGGTGCCGGAGTTCTCCTACGGCGCCTGGATCTCGATGCTGTTCAGCTGCGGCTTTGGCATCGGCTTCGTGTTCTTCAGCGTGGCCGAGCCGTTGACCCACCTCTATCAGTCCTCCCACGTCATCGACATGGGGGCGACGGGAGAAGCCGCCGGGGTCGCCAAGGCGGTCCAGCTGACCTTGCTGGACTGGGGCATGCATGGCTGGGCGGTATTTGCCATCGCCGCCTGGGCGATCGCCTTTCCGGCCTACCGCCTGGGCCTGCCGCTGACGGTGGCCACCGGTCTCTATGGCATCCTGGGAGAGCGCTGCAACACCAGTGTCTGGGGGCGCCTGGCCAATGCCCTGGGGATCATCGGCACGATCGGCGGCAATGCCACCATGATCGGGCTCGGGGTGGCCTCCATCAACTACGGTCTGGCGACCTTGTTCGGATGGGACCTTGGTCCCGTCGGCCAGGCCCTGGTGATGATCGTGGTGATCGTGGCCTACGTGATTTCCGCCGCCACCGGTGTGGAGCGCGGCATCAAGGTGCTGAGCCAGGCCAATATGGTGATGGCTGGGGCGATTCTGCTGGCGCTGCTGTTCTTCGGCCATGCGCCCACTCAATATCTGCTGAACCTTGCCACCCAGCAGGTCGGCGACTATTTCGGCGAGGTCTTTGCGCTGCAGTTCTGGAGCGATGCCGGCAACTTCGAGCAGCGTGAATGGCTCGGTTGGTGGGTCGTGTTCTACTGGCTCTGGTACATCTCCTACATCCCTTTCTGCGGCGGCTTCATCGCGCGGATTTCCCGCGGCCGGACCCTGCGCGAGTTCATCGTCGGCGTGATCCTGGTGCCCATGCTGCTGGCAATCGGCTGGTTCAGCATCTGGGGAGGCTCCGCCGGCTACGTCGAGGTCACCGGTATCGCGCCTCTATGGGAAGGCGTGCAGCAAAAGCCCGAGTCGGGGATCTATGCCCTGCTCGAGAGCATGCCGGGTGGCTGGTGGCTGAGTCTGGGGGTGCTTTTCAATATCGTCATCTTCGCGGTGACGACCTCCGATTCGGCGTCCTTCTTTGCCGCCATGCAGGTCTCCAACGGCGATGAAAACCCCAAGGTGTCGATGCGCCTGCTGTGGGGCGTGGTGATCGGGTTTACCGGCATCATGTTCCAGTTGACCGGTGGCTTCGACGCGATCAGAAGCCTCGCCATCGTGGTCGGCGCTCCCTTCTTCGTGGTGGGTATCGCCTACATGGTGTCGGTCTACCGGATGCTCAAGTCCGCCAAGAAAGGCGGTGTGCACAACGACAGGATCGGCGTCTTCTACCGAGGCATGGTGCCTTACAAGATCGGCCGCCAGGGAGCCAATGGCGAGAGGCATAGTGATGATCGAGCTTGAACCCCGTGTCGTCGTCCTTTGCCGCCAACCATCGAGGAGGAGTGTCTGATGTCAGTACTCACGCCGTTCGACCCCAGCTATGACCCGTTGAAAGACGCCACTCCCGGTGTCGGGCGGGACTACGCGCCGAGCTACTGGCGCCATCACGCCGGGCCTCCACCGCAGGACGACGGCCCGGTGGATCGCGACATGGACGTCGACGTGGTGCTGATCGGCGCTGGTTTTACAGGCCTTGCCACTGCGCTCTTTCTGGCGCGTGAGTACGGCATCAAGGCGACCGTGCTGGAGGCCAACCAGATCGGCTGGGGTTGCACCAGCCGCAATGGCGGCCAGGGGCATCTCGCCTGGGGCCGCCTGAGTCGCAGCCAGTGGGTGAAGCGCTGGGGCCAGGACGTCGCCCGGCGTCTTCACGCCAATAGCCTCGAGGGCTTCGAGGTGTTCCAGTCGATGGCCGAGGACCCCGAGATCGACTGCGAGCCGCAGAACCACGGCAACCTGTTGATCGCTCACAGCGCCAAGGCACTCGATGGACTCAAGGAGGAGTCACGGCTGTGCAATCGGCTGCTGGGCTACCCGACTCGAGTGCTCGGCCGCGATGATGTGCTCGAGGGTTACATCGGCGACCAGGAGGCCCAGGGCGCCATGCTGGAGCCGGTGGGAATCGCCGTTCAGCCGCTCAAGCTGGCCTACGGCTACGCCCGGGTGGCACGGCGGCTCGGAGCCAGGATTCACACCGCAAGCCCCGTCCAGGGCTGGACCACCGAGGGTGGGGTGCATCACCTCAGGACCCCGGGGGGTGTGGTGCGGGCGCGTGCCGTGGGCATCGCCACCGCGGGTTATACCAGCCCCCAGCTGCACCGAGTCACGGCCTACCGCAATATGCCGATCATGGCCAACTCGGTGTGGACCCGGACCTTGACCGACGACGAGGTCGAGGCCTGCGGCTTTCGTTCCACTGTGCTGACCACCGATACCCGCAAGCTGCGCTACTACTATCGCTTTCTGCCGGAAAGGCGCCTGCAGATCGGCACCCGTAGCGCGATCAGCGGTGCCGACGCCCAGAACCCGCGACACCTCAAGGTGGTCCACGATGCCATCGCACGAAAGTTCCCGGCCATCGCCGGTATCGAGACGCCCTGGTTTTCCCACGGCTGGATGGATATCTCCCACGACATGATGCCGAGGATCGTGCAGCCGGACCCCGGCAGCAGCATCTTCTACGCCCAGGGATACAGCGGCAATGGCGTGGCATTTTCTGCCTACGCCTCAAAAAAGATGGCGGCGCTGATCGCCGGCGAATCGCTCAAGGAGGCCGACCTGCCGATCTTCAATTCGCCCTTGCCCGGGCACCCGCTGAGGCCGGTGCGTCGTCTGGGCCAGCGTGCCCTTTACCGGTATTTCCAAGTGCTCGACAGCCTGCGATAGCCATGGCAATGGAGGGCCTGGCGTCCTCTTCACCACCAGGATTCACGACGACCGCTACACACAGCGACCGCTACACACAGCGGCCAACATGTCCCGACAGGAGACACACCCCATGACGACAATGACAAACGAGACGCTCAATCGCCTCTTCGCAGCCTTCAACGCCCACGATATCGACGCGGTGATGAGCTATTTTGCCGACGATATCGTCTTCGACACCGTCGCCGGGGACCAGGCCCATGGCACCCGCATCGTGGGCAGGGAGGCCGTCAAGGCCGCCTTCGAGAACACCTGGGGGACCATGCCTGACGTGCAGTGGATCAACGGCAGGCACTATTTCGTCACGGGCGGCGTCGCCGACGGTGGCAGCGATGGGCCAGGCGCTGGCGGCGAGCGTATCGTCTCCGAGTCGACCTTCGTCGCCACCCAGCCCGACGGCAAGCGAGTCGAGGCGGACGGGGTCGATCTGTTCAGCGTGCGAGATGGCAAGATCACCCGCAAGCAGGCGTTTCGCAAGCAGCGTCCCGCCTTTGACCCCAGTTGACGCCTTAGTCGCCGTGCGATGCCTTAGTCCCTGTGCGCTGCCCTAGCCCCCGTGCGATGCCTTAGCCCCCGGGCGATGCGTTAGAGCCCAAGCGACGCGTGAGTGCAGCAGGCCAAGGAACGCCGGCGTTTATCGCCTCGGCATCCGATCCCGGTCGAGCCTCTGGTAGTCTAGGTCCACGCCAATAACGATGGGAAAAGCGATGGCCAGGACGAAGGACGCCAGCAAGGAGGCCACCCGGGATACCCGCGAGGGTCAAGACGCCCTGCGGCTCGGTCAGCAGATCCGCGATCTGCGCAAGGCGCGTCAGATGACGCTGGCCGAGCTTGCCGAACGGGTCAACCGCTCGGTGGGCTATCTGAGCCAGGTCGAGCGGGGCGCGTCGTCGCTGCCCATCGGCGTGCTGCAGGCGATCAGCGAGGCGCTGGGGGTGCGGGTGAGCTGGTTCTTCGAGGCCGACAATGACGTGCCCGAGCACGAGCGGGACGTGATCGTGCGCGCCTCCGGCCGCCGCTCCATGGAATTTTCAGGCATCGGCGTCCGTGAAGAGCTGCTGTCGCCGCGTCTCAGCGGCCAGTTGATTCTGATCATGACGCGGCTGGAACCAGGCGGCAGTGGCGGTGAGGTGCCCAGGCAGCGTAAGGGCGAAGAGGCCGGCTACGTCGAAGCCGGGCAGCTCGAACTCACCATCGGTGATCAATGCCATCTGCTGGAGGCGGGCGACAGCTTCTCCATCACCGGCGACCAGCCCCACCTTATCCGCAACCCCGGCGATATCGAGACCCGGGTGGTATGGGTGATGACCGGGGTCGACTACTAGGGCTTGTCTGAGAAAGTGCCTGCGCTCGGTAACACGGCGTTAAAAATCGGCTGGTGCGTCAGTCCGGTCAACATGCTCGTTTACACCCCGTAAACTGCGCTGTCGCACCGATTTTTGCCTTGTCTAACCTTCGCTCGTCGACTTTTCGGACGACGCCGAAGGCGCCCGGAGCGGTCTCCGGGCGTTCACTCCACGTGTTCTCTCCACGCGTTCTCTCCAGGCAGGCTTTTCGGTGGCCGGCGAGGCCTTCAGGCTGGCAGTCGGTTCACTGGCCACAGCACCTTCTCGCCGCTGGCGAAGCGCACCGCTTCTTCGGCCACCTTGCGCTTGAGCTCTTGCGCGGCGTCTTCTGAATACCAGGCCATGTGCGGGGTGATCAGGCAGTTGTCGATGCCCCTGAGCGGGCTGTCAGCGGGCAAGGGTTCCTGCTCGGTGGTGTCCAGGGCGGCGCCGGCAAGCCTGCCTTCCTTCAGGGCCTGGGCCAGGGCCGTCTCGTCGATGATGCCGCCACGAGAGGTGTTGATCAGATAGGCCGAGTCCTTCATCCGTTCCAGCGCCGCGGCGTCCACCAGATGGCGGGTTTCCTCGGTCAAGGGGCAGAACAGTCCGATCACGTCGGCCTCCCGGAACAACTCATCGAGTTCCAGGCAACGAAGCTGGTCGGTGCCGTCTTCGGCGTTGGGCTGATGGTAGCGGTCGTGGGCGATGACATTGAAGCCCAGCGCCGCCATCTTGCGGGCGTAGAGCCGACCGATGCGACCCAGGCCGACCACCCCGGCGGTCATCCGGGTCTGGCGCCGGATCGGCATGGCATCGGCGTACTCCCAGCGTCCGGCCTGGCAGCCGGCGTTCATCGGCACCAGCTTGCGAATCAGCGCCAGGCTCAGCGCCAGGGCGTGATCGGAGACCTCGTGCATGCCGTAGTCCGGGACGTTGCAGACCTGGACCCCGGCGGCGCTGGCGGCCTCGAGGTCGACGTTATTGACGCCGACCCCGTAGCGCACGATCTGCTTGAGATCGGGCAGGGCCTCGAATACCCGGCGGGTGAAGGGGGCGTACTGGTTCAGGGCGATATCGACGCCCTGGAGCTGTTCGATCAGCGCATCTTCGCTTTGGCATTCAAGCAGCGGGACATCGAAGCCCGCGCGCTTGAAGATCTCGGTTTCCACGTCGTGGTTGGCGTGGTCGAGGTCGGTAAAGACGATCTTCATGCAAGTCTCCTGTCAGCGGCCGAGGTAGCCGCCATCGACGGGCAGGGTGACACCGTGGACATAGTCCGAGGCAGGGGAGGCCAGAAACAGCAGCGGTCCTTTCATGTCGTCGCCATTGCCCCAGCGCCCGGCGGGAATGCGTGCGGTGATCTCGGCGTTGCGACCCTCGTCGGCCAGCAGAGCGCTATTCATGTCGGTGGCCATGTAGCCCGGGGCGATGGCGTTGACGTTGATGCCCCTGGCCGCCCATTCGTTGGCCAGGGCCTTGGTCAGCTGCATCACGCCGCCCTTGCTGGCGGCGTAGGCCGGCACCGTCATGCCACCGAAGAACGACAGCAGCGAGGCGATATTGATGATCTTGCCCTGGCCGTCGGGCCCTTCGACGTCGCGCTTAAGCATATGCCGGGCGGCGAGCTGACACAGCTCGAACACCGCCGTCAGGTTGACCTCGAGCACCGCCTCCCAGTCATCGGCGGGGAAGTGCTCGGAAGGGTGGCGGCGCTGGACGCCGGCGGCGTTGACCAGGATGTCGAGGCGACCGCCGAGCTTGGCAAGGGCAGCGTCGAAGCCCTCGCTGCGCTGCTGGCGGCTAGCCAGATCGACGACCACGCCATGACAGGCGCTGGTCGACGTGGACAGGCCCGAGGCGACTTCATGGACCTTGTCCGACGAGCCCAGGATGACGACCTCGGCGCCTGCCTCGAGCAGGGCTTCGGCCATGCCGAGGCCGAGGCCCCGGGTTCCGCCGGTGACGATGGCCTTGCGGCCGTGTAGATCGAACAGCTTCATGATTGGCAGTCCACCAGAACCTTGACGGTGTTGAGGGAGGGCGTGGCGATCATCTCGAAGACACCGGCCGCGTCGGACAGCGGCACCACCTGGGTGATGGTCTGGCGCAGTTCATCGGCCAGGGTGTCGGCCAGAGCCAGAGCGTCGCCGAATTGCTTGTGGGTATAGACCCGGGAGCCGATCAGGGTCAGCTCCTTGAAGTTCA
The DNA here is from genome assembly GCF_019801245.1 of Halomonas sp. DP1Y21-3. Taxonomy (NCBI): domain Bacteria; kingdom Pseudomonadati; phylum Pseudomonadota; class Gammaproteobacteria; order Oceanospirillales; family Halomonadaceae; genus Halomonas; species Halomonas sp. DP1Y21-3. Next base: position 96,414 of record NZ_JAHVJM010000001.1, on the reverse strand, counting down.
CGTCGATCAGATTGACCGCGTGGGCCGCCTTGTGGGTGGCGGTCAGGCAGATGGTGCCACCGACGCGTACTACCTTGGTCATCTCCAGCGCCGCACTCTCGACGCCGGAGCACTCGAACACGGCGTCGGCGCCGTCGCCGCCGGTGGCGCTGGCCACCCGCTCGACCAGGCTCTCGCTGCGCACGTCCACGGTATCGAAGCCGAGCTGGCGACAAAGTCCCAGGCGGCCTTCGTCGACGTCGGAGACGATCACCCGGGAGGCGCCTGAGTGGCGCAGCACGATGGCGGTCAACAGGCCGATGGGGCCAGCGCCCATCACCACTGCGCTGTCGAGCAGCGCAAAGCGTGCCTGGTGCAGGGTCCTGACCACCACCGCCAGGGGCTCCACCAGCGCCGCCACCTCATCGGACAGGCTGTCCGGCACCTTGAACAGCACGCTTTCGTCGATCCACTGATGGTCGGTCATGCCTCCGTCACGATCGATGCCGATCAGGCGCAGGTTGGCGCAGACATGCGGGGTGCCGTTGCGACAGGGGTGGCAGTCGCCGCAGGAGATCAATGGGTAGGCCACCACTCGGTCGCCCACCGCGAAGCGCGAGTCCGGCGGCGTCTGCTCCACGCGGCCAACGAATTCGTGGCCCAGCACCAGGGGCGCCTGGGCGCGCGGGTGCTTGCCCGAGTAGATACCGATGTCGGTGCCGCAGACACCGCAGTAGAGCATGCGAACCTTGACGGCGCCGGCCCGCTCGGCGGGCTCCGGTACCTCGGTGACCTCGACCTGTCGGGGGCCGGTATAGACCAGTGCTTCCATGGGGGTTCCTCGTGTCGTCGGGGCGTTGTGAAGAGGGAGAATTCAGGCGCTGTGTTGCTGGCGCTCGGCACCGCTGTCGCTGCCGAGCCGTGCACCGCCGGTGCGATGGGGGGCCATCCGGTCGCGGTCGAACTCGACCCCGATGCCGGGGCTGTCCGGGGCCACCGCGCGACCCTGGTCGAGGACCAGCGGACGTCGGGTGTAGTGGTCGATGGGGAAGGAGTGGATCTCCATCCAGCCGGCGTTGGGCTGGGCCGACACCAGGCTTACGTGCAATTCCTGCATGCCGTGGCTGCAGATGGGCAGGCCGTAGTGGCGGCTCTGGCGGGCGACATCGAGCCAGCCGCTGATACCGCCGCAGTTGGAGGCGTCGGGCTGGATGAAGGATAGCCGCGCCTGTTCGAAGGCGTAGCCGAATTCGTGAGTGGTGTGCAGGTTCTCACCCATGGCCAGGGGCATGCCGGTTGCCTCTGCGATGCGGGCATAGCCCTGGTAGTCGTCGGGTAGGGTGGGTTCCTCGAACCAGGTGATGTCGTAGGGCGCGAAGGCCCTGGCGGCCTCGATGGCGCCATCGACGCTCAGCGCGTAGTTGGCGTCCACCATGAAGGGACGCTCGGGGCCGATCAGCTCACGCACCCGGGCCACCCGCTCGACATCCTCGGCAAGGGTCGGGCGGCCGACCTTGATCTTGATGGCCTCGGCGCCCTGGTCGAGGTAGCCCTGAACATTGGCAAGCAGCCGCTCGAGGGAGAAGTTGAGGTCGATGCCGCCGAAGTAGGCCTGGCACTGGCGGCCCTGGCCGCCGGCCATCTGCCATAGCGGCTGGCCGAGGCGGCGGCCCTTGAGGTCCCACAGCGCGATATCCAGCGCCGAGATGGCGAAGGCGGCGATGCCGCCGCGGCCCACGTAGTGGATATGCCATAGCATGTCGTCGTAGCAGCCGGCGATGTCACCGGCGTCACGCCCCAGCAGCATCGGCGCCAGGTCGTGCTCGAGCAGTGCCAGGATGGCGTGTCCGCCGCGCCCGCCGGTATAGGTGTAGCCGGTACCGCTGTGGCCATCCGCGGTGGTGACGGTGGCGGTCACGACCTCGAAGTCGGTGTGCACGCCATGCTTGGCATCGCCCATGGGCTCGCTCAGCGGCAGTCGGTAGAGGTCGAGCTCGATGGAGGTGATCGTCGACATGGGAGGATTATCCTGTGTTGCGTGTGCGCGTGATCTGCACCTGGATCGCGATCACGACGAAGAGAAAGGCGCCGCGGATGACCATTTGCCAGTAGGCGCTGAGGTTGAAGGTGCCGAGTCCGTTTTCGAAGTTCAAAAGGTTGAAGATCAGACCGAGCATCAAGGCGCCGATCAGCGTCGCCACCAGCGACCCCTTGCCGCCGGTCAGCAGGGTGCCGCCGACGACGACGGCGGCGATGGCGGTCAACTCCCAGCCTAGTCCCTCCAGCGGCTGGCCGGCGCCAAAGCCCGAGGCCAGAAAGACCCCGGCGAGCCCCGCACAACCACCGCTGATCAGGTAGGCCAGGGTCTTGGCCTTGCGTGCGGGCAGGCCCATCAGGTGGGCGGCTTCCTCGTTGTCGCCCACCGCGAGCATGGTGCGGCCGATGGGGCGTTGTTCCAGCAGCCACCAGAGACCGGCGCCGACCACTAGGGTGATGGCGAAGCTCCAGGGCAGCAGGCCGCCGATCGACTCCATCCCCAGTCGGGTAAAGCCGCTGGCCCAGTCCACCGGCACCGTCTGGTTGCCGCTGATGATCAGGGCGGTGCCCTTGGCCGCCAGCAGGCTCGCCAGGGTGGCGATAAAGGGAGGGATATGCAGACGCGTGATCATCACGGCATTGACCAGACCCGCCGCCAGTCCGGTGGCGAGCCCCGCCAGGAGCGCCGGGACCAGGCCGTAGGGGCTGACGTAGGCGGCGGTGACCGAGGACAGCGCCGCCACCGTGCCCACCGACAGGTCGATGCCGCCGGTGATGATCACCAGGCACATGCCCAGGCTGATCAGCACGAACATGGCGTTGTAGTTGAGAAAGGATGAAAGATTGTAGGCGCTGCCGAAATTGTCGTAGCGGATCAGGCCGAGGCAGACCAGTGCCAGCAGGATCACGCAGACCCCGGTGGCCTGGCCATTGTCGGCAAGGCGCTGGCGCCAGGAGACGGTGGTCATGTCAGTGGGCTCCTCTGGGCGTCTGAAGATACACCGCCAGCACGATGATGGCGGCCTTCACCACCAGCGCCACCTCGTCGGCGACGCCATTGGCGAGCAGGGTATAGCGCACCAGCTGAATGATCGCGGCACCGAGGATGACCCCGGCGATGGGGGCCTTGCCGCCCTTTAGCAGGGCGCCGCCGACCACCGCCGCGGCGATGGCGTCGAGCTCCATCAGGTTGCCGTTCTTGGCCGCGTCCGAGGCGGAATTGATGGCCACGGTGATCAGCCCGGCGAGGCCGGCGAGCAGGGCACAGCTGGTGTAGGCCGCGAGCTTGACGCGGGTCACCGGGACCCCGGCCATGCGTGCCGCCTGGGGGTTGCCGCCGGTGGCCAGCAGGTAGCGGCCGTAGCGGGTGCGGGCGATGACCCAGGCCACCACCAGGGCGATGACCACCACCAGCCAGCCCTGGAAGGGCAGGCCGAGTAGCCGACCGGCGCCGAGGAACTCGAAGGCGGGATTGTCGAAGGTCTGCAGGTTGCCGTTGGTCAGCACCTGGGCCAGACCGCGGCCGGAAATGAACAGCACCAGGGTGGCGATGATCGGCTGCACGCCGAAGCGACTGACCAGCACGCCGTTGAACAGCCCACAGGCCACGGCGACCGCCAGGGCCACGACGATGGCCACCAGGGTCATCGCCAGCGGCGCCTGCTGGCCGAACTCCGACAGAAAGATCAGCGGCGCCAGGGCACCGGCCAGGGCCATCACCGCGCCCACCGACAGGTCGATGCCACCGGTGGCGATGACCAGGGTCATGCCGATGGCGACGATGGCGATGGTCGACACCTGGGAGACGTTGACCGACAGCGTCTGCCACTCGAGAAAGTTGGGGGTGATCGCGACATTGAACAGGATCAGTGCCAGCAGGGCGACGAGCAGCGCCAGGCTGCGGGGATTCACCGGCATGGCCTGGCGCCATCGCGGGCTGGCCGACCGGGGCGTCGCCTGACGGGAGGAGTGGAGCGACGTCATGGTGCGGTCTCCTGGTGGTCGGTGGCGGTAGCAGACGGTGCAGCGTCGTCACGCGCCGCGCCGTCGGCTCGGTCGTGCTGGGCGGTGGCGATGGCGGTGACCAGGGTGTCTTCGCTGAGCCCGGGGTTGTCGAGCACCCGGGTCGAGTGGCCTTCGTGCATGATCACCACCCGCTGGGCGCCCTCGGCGAGTTCCTCGAATTCCGAGCTGATCATCAGCACCGCGCCGCCCTGGGCCTGATAGTCCTGGACGATGCGCTGGATCTCGCGCTTGGCGCCGATATCGACGCCACGGGTCGGCTCGTCGAGGATCAGCAGTCGCGGCTGGGTCGCCAGCCAACGCGCCAGCAGTACCTTCTGCTGGTTGCCGCCGGACAGCTGGCCGATGGGTTGTTCCATGGAGGCGGTCTTGATCTTGAGCGCCTCGATAAAGTGTGCGGCGAGTTCGCGCTCGCGCCGCCTTTGAATGACGCCGCGACGGCTCAGCGTGCCGAGCAGGGGCAGGGTCATGTTCTCGCGCACGCTCATCTCGGGGATGATGCCCTCGACCTTGCGGTCTTCGCTGAGCAGCGCCACCCCCGCGGCGATGGCGTCGCGGCTGTGGCGGGGGGCGTAGCGCTGGCCGGCCAGCCGCATGCTGCCCCGGGTGGCGCGATCGAGCCCGAACAGGGCGCGGGCAAGCTCGCTGCGACCGGCCCCGAGCAGACCCCCGAGGCCGACCATCTCGCCCTGATGCACCTCCAGCGAGGCGCCTCGAAGGCCCTTGTCGGTGGCCAGGGATTCGACCTCGAGCAGCGTCTCGTCGGTGTCGAGTTCCATCTCACGAAAGCTGGTGGTGCCGCTTGCCTGGATGTCCGAGGCCTTGCGGCCAAGCATGGAGGCCACCAGCTCCAGGCGCGGTGTCTCGCTGAGGGTGCGCTGCTCCACCGTGGCGCCGTTGCGCATGATGGTGGCGCAGTCGCACACCGCGTAGAGCTCCTCGAGGAAGTGCGAGACGAACAGCACCGAGGTGCCCTGGGACTTGAGCAGTCGGATGACCTCGAACAGCCGCTGGACCTCGCGTTCGTCCAGCGAACTGGTCGGCTCGTCCATGATCACCAGCCTGACCTGCTGGGACACCGCTCGGCCGATGGCCACCAGCTGCTGGATGGCGGTGGAGTACTCGCTGAGCGGACGGCGGACGTCGATGTCCAGCCCCAGCTCCTCGAGCACCGTGCGGGCCCGTCGATGGGCCTGGGGCCAGTCGATCCCGCCCCACCAGTGAAGGGGCTCGAAGCCCATCATCATGTTCTCGGTGACCGAGCGCAGCGGCACCAGGTTGAGCTCCTGGTAGATGGTGGCAACGCCTGCCTGCTGCGCCCGGCGCGGGCCGGAGAAGGCCACAGGCTTGCCGTCGAGCAGGATCTGGCCGCTGGTCGGTGTGTAGACCCCGGTCAGTACCTTGATCAGGGTGGACTTGCCCGCCCCGTTCTGGCCGATCAGGGCGTGCACCTCACCCGGCGCGATCGTGAGTGAGGCGCCGTCGAGGGCGACGGTGCCTCCAAACCGCTTGTGGATGTCGCGCATGTCGATAAGCGCTGTCATGACGTGGTACCTGGTTGGAATGTCAGGTCGGGATCAACCGGCGTGGCTCAATAGGCGTCGTCGATATGCTCGGCGGCGTTGTCTTGGGTGAAGACACGGTCCTCGACGCGCACCCAGGGCTCGATGGTCTCGCCGGCGGCGTAGCGGTTGAGCACGTCGCAGGCCATCGGACCAAAGCGCGGCGACGACTCGACGCTGACCCCGAGCTTGCCGTCGAGGATCGCCTGCAGGGCGTCGCGAGTGCCGTCGATGGAGACCAGCAGCACGTCCTCGCCTGGGGTGCGTCCGGCCAGTTCCAGCGCCTGGATGGCACCGATGATCATCTCGTCGTTGTGGGCGTAGACCACGTTGACCTCAGGATGGGCCTGGAGCAGCGTCTCCATCACCTGACGACCGGTATCGCGGGCGAAGTCGCCGGACTGGGAGGCGATGATCTCCATGTTGTCCTGTTCGGCGATGACCGCATCGAAGCCTTCCTTGCGGTCATTGGCCGAGGAGGCGCCGGTGGTGCCCTCGAGCTCGATGATGTGGGCCTGATCGCCTTCGAAGTTATCGACCAGCCACTGGGCGGCGATGCGCCCCTGCTCGATGAAGTCGGAGCCGAGGAAGCTGACGTAGTGCTCACCGGCCTTGGCGACCTCGTCATCGACGATACGGTCGACCAGGAACACCGGGATGCCTGCCGCACGGGCCTTCATCACCGCCGGGATCAGCGCCTTTTCCTCGCGCGGGGGCAGGAAGATCGCATCGACGCCCTGGGCGATCATGCTGTCCACGTCGGCGACCTGCTTGGCGGCGGAACCGGCCGCGTCAGTCACCGTCAGCTGCCAGTTGCACTCGGGGGCGATATCACGAAACGACTGGGTCTCGGCGATGCGCCAGGGGTTGTTGCTTTCCATCTGGGCGAAGCCCACCCGGTAGCTGTCCTTCTGTTCCAGCGGCGGCAACTGCTGGGCCCAGCCGGGCATGGCGGAAAGTCCCAGCAGGGCGGCGGTGGCAAGCCCCGCCAGGCGGCGGGCGCGGGGGTGACGGGCAGTCGGGGAGTGGTGGGTCGAAGGCATCGTGTTCTCCTGGGCTATTGTGCTTGTTGTCAAAAGAGCACCGCGTCGGCAGTGCTCCGTGCTGCAGGGAGGGGGCGTTCAATCGCCCCAGTTGACGTACATCGTCTGCTTCTTGAAGTAGGCGGAAAAACCGTATTTGCCGTCCTCGCCGCCGACGCCGGAGTGGCCCCAGCCCGAGTGATAGGCGTGGACCTGCTCGCCGTTGGCGCGATTGAAGTAGATCTCGCCGAAGCGCAGCTCCGAGGGCAGCCGCATCAGCCGCTTGAGGTCGCGGGTGAAGACATAGGCCGAAAGGCCGTAGGAGGTGTCGTTGGCGAAGGCCAGGGCCTGCTCGAAGTCGTCGACTCGCTGGATCGGCACCACCGGTCCGAACACCTCGTCGTCGATCAGCGGCGAGCGATTGTCCCGGGTCTCGACGATGGTCGGGGCGATCCAGTAGCCCTTGGCGTAGTCGCCTGAGTCGAGCGGGCCGCCTTCGAGCAGCACGCGGTCGCCCTGGGCGATACCGCGCTGGACCATGGCGGCGACCTTGTCGCGTTCGCCACGGCTGACCTTGGGGCCCATGTCGGGGTCATCCAGCGGATTGCCGATGCTCAGTGCGCGCGAGGCGGCGATGAACTTGTCGATGAACTCGTCGGCGATCTGGCGATGCAGGTAGATACGCTCGCTGCAGGTGCAGATCTGGCCGCAGTTGGTATAGCGCGCGGTGACGGCGGCCTTCACCGCGGCGTCGACGTCGGCGTCTTCCATCACGATGAAGGGCGCCTTGCCGCCGAGCTCCAGCCGCACGATCTTGAGTTCCTCTGCGGCGCTGCGAAAGATCTGGCGCCCCGCCCGGGTGCTGCCGGTCATGGTGATCAGATCGGTGTCGGGATGCTCCACCAGCGCCTGGCCCACCACCGGGCCCTGGCCGGTCACCACGTTGAAGACGCCGGGCGGAAACCCGGCGCGCTCGGACAGCGCCGCCAGATAAAGTCCGGCGAAGGGGGTGATCTCGTGACCGAGCAGGATAAAGGTGTTGCCCGCCACCAGGGCGGGGCCGGCCTTGCGCGTGGCCAGGGCCGCCGGATAGTTCCAGGCGGTCAGTCCGGCGACCACCCCGAGCGGCAGCGAGCGAATCTGAATTTCCTCGTGGCGATTGTCCGAGGGCAGAATGTCGCCTTCGATGCGTCTGGCCCACTGGGCGCTGTAGCGCAGAAATTCGCTGCAGGCGCCGACCTCGCCGCGAGCCTGGGACAGGGGTTTGCCCTGCTCCAGGGCAATCAGCCGGGCGAAGGGTTCGAGATGGCGATCGATCTCCTCGGCCCAGCGGGTCAGCAGCTTGCCACGCTCGTTGGCCGGTCGCCTGGCCCAGTCGGACTGAGCCCTGGTGGCTGCGGCGACGGCGGCGTCCACGGCGGCGGCGTCACCGGCGGGGACCTGGCCAAGCAGCGCCTCGCTGGCCGGGTTGTCCACCTCGATGGCGTGGGAGCCGGCATGCTCAAACCAGCTACCATCGACCCACATGCGGCCTTCCAGGGGGGTGGCACCGAACTGTTGGAAATCCATGGGGCGTCCTCTGTTGGGTAAGGCCAGAACGATGATTGGATAACGCCAGAACAACGTTGGGGTGGTCAGAACGTCTGTTGGATAACGCTGAAATGACGTTTGGTACGACCATATACTGTTGGTGGTCGAGGTGGCTGGCAAGCGTAAGGTGCTACGACCATTGTCTATATTTTCTTCAAGCTCATGAAACATAGCGATTTTATGGGTTGTTGTGGCGGTATTAGTCATTGGTTGTAGTTGTTGGTCGAGAATTTAATGATTAGTTTGGTACGACGATAAACGAGGTGTTGTATGAGCGGACGCAGTGCGGACTCGATCACTCTGGATATTGAGCGCTCCATCGTTGCCGGCGAGCTGGAGGAAGGCCGTCCGTTGCCCGCTGAGCGGGCGCTGATGGAGCAGTACGGCGCCAGTCGCACGGTGATTCGTGAGGCGATCACCGCGCTCACCGCCAAGGGATTCTTGAAGAGTCGTCCGCGCTATCGCCCGATCGTCTGTCGCCCGGATGCGAGTTCGGCGATGCAGGCGGCGGGAGGCGTTATCAAGCACCTGCTCGATAACTCCCGAGGCGTACACGACCTCTACCAGGTACGGGTGTTGTTCGAGCGGGTGCTGGTGCGGGACGCCGCCACCGGGGCGGGCAAGGACGACCTCAAGCGGCTGAAGGATGCACTGGACGACAACCAGGCGGCGATCTGCGATTCCGAGCGCTTCTACGCCACCGATGTGGCCTTTCACCGGGTGCTTTACACCATCTCGGGCAACCCGGCCTATCCGGCCATTCACGCCGGCTTTGTCGAGTGGCTGGCGCCCCAGTGGAGCCGGATGCCACGCAGCGAGCAGCGCAATCACGACAACTTCCTGGCCCACCAGGCGATCTACGAGGCCATCCTGATGCGTGATCCCGACGCGGCGGAGCGCGCCCTGGTCGATCACCTCGAGGCCTCATGGGAGTTTGTGCGAAGCACCTTCTTTGCAGGAGAGAACGAGTGAGCGACGTCGATCATATTGTTGTCGGGGGCGGGGCCGCCGGGTGCGTGGTAGCCGCCCGCCTGGTGCGCGAGCAGGGTGCCAGGGTGCTGCTTTTGGAGGCGGGCTCGTCCCACCACCACCCGCTGCTCGACATGCCCCCGGGCATCTTCAAGATGATCAATGGCTCGAAGTTCATGCGCTATCACCAGACCGAGCCGCAGGCTCATCTGGGGGGGCGGGTCCACGATATTCCCCAGGGCCACGTGCTCGGCGGCGGTACCTCGGTCAATGCCCAGGTCTACATGCGCGGGCGGCCCGAGGACTACGACGACTGGGATCGGCGACTCGCCGGCAACGCGGCGAGGACCGACTGGTCCTGGCAAGGGGTGCTCGAGCACTTTCGCCGGATGGAGGACAACGACCGTCTGGTCAATGAACACCATGGGCGCGGCGGGCCACTCAAGGTCTCTGATCCCGGTCATGTGGATGTGGCCTCGCGCTGGTTTATCCAGGCCGCCCAGGCGGCGGGGCTGCCCTACAACGGCGACTTCAATGGCGAGCGTCAGACCGGGGTCGGCTTCTATCAGTTCATGAATCGGGCGGGCAAGCGCTGCTCTGCCGCCTACGCCTACGTGGAGCCGCTGCGCGAGCACCCGGGGCTCGAGGTCGCGCTCGACTGCGAGGTCCAGCAGGTGCTGGTCGAAGACGGATGCGCCGTGGGCGTCGAGTACCGCGACCGCAAGGGCAAGGTGCACCGGGTGCGCGCGCAGGGCGAGGTGATCCTGGCGGCGGGTGCGCTGGTGACCCCGAAGCTTCTGATGCTCTCCGGTATCGGGCCGGCCGAGCAATTGGCGCAGCACGACATTGCGGTGAAGGCGGACCTGCCGGGGGTGGGGCAGAACCTGATCGACCATCCCGAGGTGCCGATCACCGCCTACGCCAGGACCCCGTGTGGCTACTATCGCCAGGGCGTCGGCTGGCGGATGCTGGCCAACGGGCTCCAGTTCAAGCTGTTCGGCAGTGGCCCGGTGACCTCGGCCGGGGTCGAGGCGGGCGCCTTCGTCAATCCCGTCGACCCTCAGGCGGCACCGACCATCCAGGCCTTCTGCGTACCCATCGTCTATCTGGACCGGGATACCCGGGACGCGCTCAAGGACGACTACGGCCTGACGGTGACCACCGTGGTGGTCAAGCCCAAGGCCAGAGGCAGCGTTTGCCTGCGCTCGGCCGACCCCGGCGACATGCCGCGGGTGTCGCCCAACCTGCTTGGCCATCCCGACGACATTCAGGCGATGGTGGACGGGCAGAAGTTCTTTCTGCGGGCCTTCGAGCAGTCACCGCTCAAGGAAAACCTGCACGGTGTGGCCTTGCCCTTCGCCGGAAGCGGCGCCAATGACGATGAGCTGCTCGAACACTGCCGACGCTTCGTCAAGACCAACTACCACCCGGCCGGTACTGCGGCCATGGGTGCCGATGACGACCCCATGGCGGTGCTCGACGCACGACTGCGGGTTCGTGGGGTGCGCGGGCTGAGGGTCTGCGACATGTCCGCGGTGCCCGATATACCCGCCGGCAACACTACCGCCCCGGCGATGATGCTGGGCAGCCGCTGCGCCGACTTTATCGGCGAGGATGCGGGCCTGGGGCAGGACGCCCGGCGCGGCGCTGCAGCGCCCGAGACGAAGGTCTCCGGGGCGGCGATGCATTGACCTACTGAACGGATTTTCAAGCACCGACAGCAACCGACAGCAACCAATAGCAACAATGAAAAAGGAGCATCCGATGACACGCCTGACTCTTCTGCCGCTGACCCTGAGCGTAGGTCTTGCCGCCGCAGCCAGTGCTGCCCAGGCTGCCGACACCGTCCAGTGGGCCCATGTGTACGAACCCTCCGAGGCCTACCATCACTGGGCCGAGTGGGGCGCCGAGCAGATCGCCGAGCGCACCGACGGTCGCTACGAAGTGGAGGTCTTCCCCGCCTCGACCCTGGGCAAGGAGGTCGAGATCAACCAGGGGCTGGTGCTCGGCACCGTCGACATCATCTACACCGGCCAGAGCTTCGCCGCCCAGACCTACGGGCCGCTGGCGCTGTCCGACGCCCCCTTCGTGTTCCGTGACTACGAGCACTGGAAGGCCTACGCCGACAGCGAGCTGTTCGCGGAATTCGCCGACGGCTACCGTGATGCCTCCGGCGGCAACGTGATCCTGGGTGACTGCTACTACGGCCAGCGCCACGTGACCTCCAATACGCCGATCGTCGAGCCCGCCGACATGGAAGGCCTCAAGATTCGGGTGCCCAATGCGCCCATCTACAGCCTGTTCCCCCGTGCGGTCGGCGCCCAGCCGACACCGGTGGCCTTCTCCGAGGTCTATCTGGCCCTGCAGCAGGGGGTGGTGGACGCCCAGGAGAACCCCTTGCCGACCATCCGCGCCAAGAAGTTCTACGAGGTCCAGGACTACATCAACCTGACCGGCCACGTGACCGGCTCCAACCTGATCGTTGCCGGCGGTCCCTTCTTCAACGGCCTGTCCGAGGAGGACCAGCAGATCTTCCGCGAGGTGCTCGGCGAGGTGGCCAGGAAGGTCTCCGACGATGTGCGCGAGCAGGAGCTGGCTTCCATCGACTGGTTCAAGGAGCAGGGCGTGGAGGTGCTGGAAGTCGAGCGTGAGGCCTTCCGCGAGAAGACGTTGCCGGTGCTCAACGGTGACGAGGCGACCTGGACCCAGGAACAATTCGATCGCTTGCAGGCGCTGTAACGCCTCGGGAACAACATTATGAACCACACTGACAGCGAGGCCCTGGGCCCCGCACGGGCATCCGAGGAGGATGCCCGTGAGGGGCCGCAAGGCCCGGATATCGACTTTGACGACGACGGCCCGACCTTCGCCTGGCGCGACATCGGGCTTGAGGACGCGCTCACCCTGGTGGTCTTCTGGACCATGGCAGCGGTGGTGTTCGCCCAGTTCTTCAGCCGCTACGTGCTTGGCTCGCCGCTGGGCTGGACCGAGGAGGTCGCCCGCTATCTACTGATCTGCGTCGGCTTTCTGGCGGCGACCGTGGGGGTGCGCAAGCGCAGCCACATCCGCCTCGAACTGCTGTATCGCTACCTTCCCCTGCGTGCCTCGGCGGCGATGATCTGGCTGGTCGACCTGGGCCAGCTCGTCTATTTCGTGCTGCTGGGGTGGGTCACCTGGAAGATCCTGCCGCTGATGAGTGCACAGAAGATGACCTCGATGGCGGTCGGCATGGACACACTCTACAGCGTGGTGCTGTTGAGCATCGCCATCATGGCGCTGCGTCAGGCCTGGCAGCTGGTGCGGGCGAGCGGTCCGAAACAGTGGTTGGCGGCGCAGCGAGCTGAGACCACCGGCGAGGAGGCATCATGACGCTACTGGTCCTGTTCGGCGGCCTGCTGCTGATGCTGGTGATGGGCTTCCCGGTGATGGTGGCGCTTGGCGCCTCGTCGCTGGCGGCGATCCTGGTGGATGGCAGCGTCCCCGACTTTATCGTGCTGCACCGTATGGTCGGCGGCATGGACAGCTTCCCGCTGCTGTCGATTCCCTTCTTTGTCCTGGCCGGTGCGCTGATGAACTCCGCCGGCATCACCAGTCGTATCTTCGACTTCGCCAGGGCCCTGGTGGGCTGGATGCCCGGGGGGCTCGGCCACGTCAACGTCGGCGCCTCGGTCATCTTTGCCGGCATGTCCGGTGCCGCGGTGGCCGACGCCGGTGGGCTCGGCGCGATCGAGATCAAGGCGATGCGCCGGGCGGGCTATGATCCGGGCTTTTCGGTGGGCATCACCGCTGCCTCGTCCACCATCGGGCCGATCATTCCGCCTAGCCTGCCGCTGGTCATCTACGGCGTGATGGCCTCGGCCTCGATCGGTCAGCTGTTCGCCGCCGGCCTGGTCCCGGGACTGTTGATGGCGCTTTCGCTGATGCTGATGGTGGCCTGGTACGCGGTGCGTTATCAGTATCCGCGTGACGTCGGCTTCGCCCTGGGCTGGATCGCCTTGACCTTCCGTCGTGCCTTTCTATCGCTGCTGACCCCGGTGATCATCGTCGGCGGCATCGTGCTTGGCATCTTCACCGCGACCGAGGCCGCCATCGCCGCGGTGATCTACGCCATGCTGCTGGGGGCGGTGGTCTATCGCACCCTGACCTTCAAGAGACTGCTGGCGGTCACCATGGAGACCATCGAGACCACCGGGATCATCATGATGATCATCGCCGCCTCGTCGATCTTCTCCTGGCTGCTGACCAGTCATCATGTGGCCGAGAACTTCGCCAACTGGATGCTGGCGGTTACCTCCAACCCCACCATCATCCTGCTGTTGATGACGCTGATCCTGTTCGTGGTGGGCTGCTTCATGGAGACCATCGCGGCGATCACCATCCTGGTGCCGATCCTGCTGCCGATCGCGGTCAACCTCGGCGTCGACCCGGTGCAGTTCGGTATCGTCATGGTGCTGAACCTGATGATTGGCCTGCTGACGCCACCGGTGGGACTGGTGCTCTACGTGCTCTCGCAGGTGTCCAAGGTGCCCTTCGAACGCTGCGCCTCGGCGACCCTGCCGTTCCTGATCCCGCTGTTGATCGTGTTGATGCTGGTCACCTTCGTGCCCTCCATCTCGCTGTGGCTGCCGACCTTGATCTATCGCTAGGCGCTGTCCGAAAAGTCGACGAGCGAAGGTTAGACAAGGCAAAAATCGGTGAGAAAGCGCAGTTTACGGGGTGTAAATGAGCATTTTGACCGGGCTGGCGCACCAGCCGATTTTTAACGCCGTATTACCGAGCGCAGGCACTTTTCAGACAAGCCCTAGCATCGAGCAGGCAAGGGGACACGTTGCGCCCCTGACAACCAACGCCCCCGACGGACATCGTCGGGGGCGTTTGCGTAGGGGGCCCCGATGGTGCGCCCTCGTCTGCCTATCGCCCCATCCAGCCGCCGTCCACGGTCATCACGCTGCCGTGCATATAGTCCGAGGCGCTGGAGGCCAGAAACACGACCGGTCCCTTGAAGTCATCGGCGTCCCCCCAGCGACCGGCGGGGATGCGCGCGAGGATGTCGCGGGAACGCTCGGGATCGTCGCGCAGTGCCTGGGTGTTGTCGGTGGCGATGTAACCAGGAGCGACGGCGTTGACGTTGACCCCGTGGGCGGCCCATTCGTTGGCGAAGGCCTTGGTCAACTGGGCGATGCCGCCCTTGCTCGCGGCGTAGCCGGGCACGGTGATGCCGCCCTGAAACGACAGCAGCGAGGCGGTGAAGATCACCTTGCCACTGCCTCGCGCGACCATCTGCCTGCCGATCTCCCGGGTCAGCACGAAGGGGGCGCTCAGGTTGACGTCGATGACCCTGTCCCACAGCGCATCGGTGTGTTCGGTGGCGGGGGCGCGTTCGATGGTGCCGGCGTTGTTGACCAGGATATCGATACGCCGGTCGGCAAGCTGCTCGACCATCGCCATCAGCGCGCTGCGGTCCGACAGGTCGCAGGCGATCCCTGTGCAGTCTCGCCCCAGGGCGCGAACTCGCTCGCCCAGGTCGCCGCCGTCGGCGGCCATGCTGGTGCTGACGGCGATGATGTTGGCACCGGCTTCGGCCAGGCCCAGCGCCATGGCCGCGCCGATGCCGCGTCTCGCGCCTGTTACCAGGGCGGTCTTGCCGTCGAGTGCAAAGGTCGTCAGTACAGCCATCGAGAATCTCCTGAGTGATCGAACGGGCATGTATGGCAAAGGGGCTACCAGCCTAGTGGGCATCCCGGGCGCGGGAAAGGCCGGGGAGGGACATCGTGCGGATGGCAGTGCTCCGTCTCGACCACATCTTGTACCTTTTAAAGACAAATTCTTTCTTATTAGACCTATGTCTAAGGGGCAGGAATATTGATCGGTCCTGAGTGAAAGGGGTTTGTCAAACAATTGAAAATAAACGATTAAATGGACTGTTTTGGGTTCTCGATATGGTCTCGGGTGTCGTGTGGAGGTCAAGATGAAAGCCAAGTTGTAAAAAGTTGTTTGAAAAGCCTTCCGGCGCTTCCTATAGTGACTCCGTCAACGAACAACCCAGTTTGCCAGCGATAGGCGGAGCCCATGAGCATCATCAACGATTACCCCCACGCAGAGCTGTCCAACCTGACCCGCGAGCGACTGATGCGGGCTTCGACGGCGTCGCTGCACACCCTGCTGCACAAGCGGGGTCTGAAGAACACCTATATCCAGAACGTCGGTCGCATGAACAAGAGCCAGGTCAAGATGGTGGGGCAGGCCTACACCCTGCGCTATATCCCGGCCCGCGAGGACCTGGACGTGGTGGCCGCCTTCCGTGATCCGGAGCACCCCCAGCGTCTGGCGGTGGAAAGTGTGCCGCCTGGCCGCGTACTGGTATCCGACTGCCGTCAGGACGCCAGCGCCGCGAGTGCCGGCAGCATCCTGCTGACCCGCCTGCAGGTGCGCGAGTGCGCGGGCTTTGTGTCGGACGCCGGTGTGCGTGACTCGGAGTACGCCGAGAGCATGTCGATGCCGGTGTTCTGCACCAAGCCCAGCGCCCCGACCAACCTGACCAAGCACCACGCGGTGGACATCCAGCAGCCCATCGGCTGTGGCGGCGTGCCGGTCTATCCCGGCGACGTGCTGGTCGGCGACGGCGACGGCGTCATGGTGGTGCCGCTCGAGCTGGCCGACGAGATCGCCGAAGAAGCCAGTGGCATGGAGGCCTTCGAAGCCTACGTGCTGGACAAGGTCAACAACGGCGCGGCGGTCATCGGTCTTTATCCGCCGAACGAACAGGCCCAGGAGGAATACCAGGCCTACCTGCGCGAGCAGAAATCTCGCGGCTGAAGCAGGAGTCGCGCGGCCAGACAAGCGCCGCCTCATCTATCCCCACACAATCACAAAATAATTCCAGGAGTCGCCATGTTTGCTCTCACTCCCCTCAACGCCACCCTCAGCACGACCCTGCGCAAGCGCCTGATCAAGGGCGCGACCGGCGCTACCCTGGCCGGTGTGGCGCTGGCCGCGGTCGTCGCCGTGCCGACGGCCCAGGCCGACTTCCCCCAGCGTGACATCCGCATGATCGTGCCCTGGCCCGCCGGCGGCGGCGCGGATGCCATCTCGCGCAAGATCAGCAACCTGGCCGAGCAGTCGCTGCCGACTTCGATCTACGTCGAGAACATCGGCGGGGCGGTGACCGCCACCGGCCTGATGCAGTTGGCCAAGGCGCGTCCCGACGGCCACACCATCGGTGTGCTGACCTACGACAGCATCGTCACCCTGCCGCGGGGCAACATGGTGCCCGGCTACTCGCTGGACAAGCTCGAGCCGTTCGCCCGCGTGACCCAGGAAGCCGACGCCATCGTGGTATCCAAGCAGTCGGGCTTCACCTCCTACGAGGAGTTGATCGAGGCAGCCAGGGAAAATCCCGGCACGGTGCGCATCGGTGTGGCGCCCCAGGGCTCTGGTCCCTACCTGGCGGTACGTCGCCTGGAGGCGGCCACCGGGGTAACCTTCAACGTGATCTCCTATCCGGGGTCGTCCACCGCCGAGGCCGAGGCGCTGCTGTCCGGCGAGATCGACGCCGCCATCTCGAGCCTGGGAGACTTCTCCGGGATCCTGTCCTCGGGGGATGCGCTTGGTGTGGTCGAGCTGTCCGGTTCGCAGAACCCGGCCTATCCCGAGGTGCCGCCGATCTCCGAATTCGACGTGGATCTCGAGACCGGCAGCTTCATCGTGCTGGCGGCGCCGGCCAATACCCCGGAAGACGCCATCGAGACCCTGGAGTCGACCTACCACGAGGCTTACCAGAGCGACGAGTTCCAAGAGTGGGTCACCAGTATCGGTGTCACCCCGGGCTGGCTCGGCAGCGAGGAAGTCAACGACTGGATCGGCAGCTACCAGGAGCGGACCTTCGCCGCCATGGATGAGCTGGACCTGTAAGTCCGGGGTGCAAGGTCTGGGGCGGAAAGTCCGGTGAAAAGTCCGGTGAAACATGTCTGAGCTTCACGCAGCGACCTTTCGCTTCCTGCCTCCATCTGGAGCGGGCGGGTAGAGCACCTGCCTCTGCCGGCCCGCTTCACTTCCCTTCCAACGAACACTGTGTTGTCGGTCTCCCGTCATTGGGGGCCGAGAGAGGTTTCGCATGTCTCGTTCATCTTCATCTCTGCTGGCGCGTGCGCTTGGCCTTGGCCCTGGCCTTGGCTCCAGTGCTGGCGCGATCCGTTTCCACGGCGTGCTGGCGCTGCTGGCCCTGGGCTACCTGATCGGTGGCCTGGCGATGGGGCCTCCGCTGGAGGCCGGCAAGCTGACGCCATCCTTCTTTCCGTTGCTGATCGGTGTGCTGGCCACCGTGCTGTGCGTGCTGCAGTGGTGGTCCTCGGTGCGCAGCGCCGGTGCTCTGGATCGGGACGATGCGGCCGATGAAGGCGATAGGCCGAGGGGCCGTCGTCTTTCGCCGGAGCTGACCCTGATGCTGGCGACTCTGGTCTATGTCCTGGTGTTTCAGTCACTCGGCTATGTGCTGTCCACCCTGGTCTATGTACTGGGCGTGATGCTGTTGTTCTCGGGGCTCGACAAGTGGTTGAGCAAGGCCCTGATCGCGCTGGCCATTACCGCGGTGGGCTTCGTGCTGTTCAACCAGGTCTTCAACGTCCGTCTACCGACACTCTGGGGGTGAGCCATGACGACTGATGCAACCCGCTCGGCGCTCGCTGCCGGGCGACACGCCGGGGGTGACCCATGGACTTCCTGACCCAGGTGCTGGCGAGCTTCGGTTTGCTGCTCAATCCCACGGTGCTGTTCTATGTGGTGGCTGGCTTTCTGATCGGCACCGTGTTCTCGGCGATTCCTGGCCTGACCGCGACCCTGGCGCTGGCGCTGCTGCTGCCGCTGACCTACAGCCTGGACGTGACCACGGCGCTGATGGCCTGTGCCAGCATCTATATGGCCGGCATGTGTGGTGGCAGCATCACCGCTACCACCATCAATATTCCCGGTGCTCCCTCGTCGATGATGACGGCGCTGGAGGGCTACCCGATGCAGCAGCGCGGCGAAGGGCCTCTGGCGCTGGGCCATGCCTCCTTCGCCTCGATGATCGGCGGCGTGTTCGGGGCGGTACTGCTGGTGCTGCTGGCGCCCTTGATCGCCGACCTGTCGCTGCTGGTGCAGACCACCGGCAAGTGCGCGCTGATCCTGTTTGCGCTGATCGTCATCGTCATCGCCCAGCGGGGCAATGTCCGCCGTGCGGCTATCGCCGCCTGTCTGGGGCTGATGCTCGCCACCGTGGGGCTAGACGCCATGGTGCCGGTGGCCCGATTCAGCTTCGGCATGGGTGACCTGGCGGCGGGAATCGACCTGATGCCGGTGATCATCGGTACCTTCGCCATCAGTGAGCTGTTGACCCAGCTTGCCGAGAACGACAAGGCCCAGGCCATTCGCGATAAGCTCAAGGGAGTGGCGAAGATTCGTCGCCGCGACTTTATCCCGTCGCGCTCGGCGATCCGTCGTATCGGCGCGGCCTGCTATCTGAAGTCTTCCACCATCGGCTATCTGGTAGGCACGCTGCCCGGGGCAGGGGGCTCCATGGGTGGCTTTCTGGCCTACGTGGAAGCGGTGCGTACCTCGCGCGAGCCGGACAGCTTCGGCAAGGGCAATCCCCAGGGGATCGCGGCGGCGGAAAGCGCCAACAACGCGGTCTGCGGCGGCGCCCTGGTGCCCATGTTGACCTTTGGTATCCCGGGCGACCCGATCACCGCCATCGTGCTCGGTGTGCTGGTCATCAACGGCATCCAGCCGGGGCCGCAGCTGATGGAATCCCAGGCTGGGCTGATCGCGCCCATGCTGGCGGCACTGATTTTCAGCGCGCTGATCCTGATTCCGCTGACCATGTACCTGCTCGGGCCTTACTTTATCCGCATCGTGCGCATTCGCCGTGATGTGCTGTTTGGCTCGATCGCCATGCTGGCGGTGGTGGGCAGCTACGTGGCGACCTACTCGACCTTCCAGATGATGATGACGCTGGTCATGGGGGTACTGGCCTTCTACCTGAGAAAGCACGGCTATCCGGTGGTGACGCTGCTGCTCGGCTTTATCCTCGGCCCGGGCCTTGAGGAATACCTGCGCCGTTCCCTGACCTTGTCCAACGGCGACCTGACGGTCTTCGTGACCCAGCCAGACAGCCTGTTCTTCATCGTGCTGACCGGGGTCTTTGTCTACTTCCTGGCGATCCGCAAGCCGGTTCAGTTGAAGGGTAGCCAGAACACGACCTGAGGCCCGTACAGATTCCAGAGCAGGAAACTTCAGCGCCTGTCCGACGGCATATCGCCCGGGGCAGGCGCTTTTTTTGGCATTTCACGATGGCCATCTGGTGTGGTGTCCATCGATCATGAAGGCGTGCTGGTGCCGTCCTCTTTCATGTTGGTGCGGATGGCGGTGTGGTTCCGGTCCCTCCCAACCCTCGTGCTCATGCTGGTGGTGGTCGTCATGGTAGTGCAGGTGGGCGTGCGTCAAAGGAGCATGCTCATGCTCAAGCACGATCGGCTCTCGTGACGGCCAGACACGGGCCGCGAGTAGCGTCGACAACAGAGCAATAGTCCCCAGTAGAGCAAAGGTCTCGAGCAGGCCCACCTTGGCCCCGACCCAACCGGCCAACGGATAGGTCACCAGCCAGCAGCCGTGCGACAGCGAGAACTGCGCGGAGAATAGCGCCGGCCGGTCCTCTACGTGACACGACTGCTTGATGAGGCGGCCGGTGGGCGTCATGACCAGCGAGGCGCCGATGCCCATCAGAAACCAAAGCCCCATCAGGCCGACAAACCCAGGGGCAAGCAGGCCAAGGAACAGGCTCACTGTCATCAAGCTGCCGCCCGCAAGCAAGATCGGGCGCTCGCTCAAGCGCTCCAGTACCTTCGGAAGAAGCAGGGCCACCAGCATCGACCCGCTCCCTGCCGCCGCGAAGGCCATGGCGACCGCTTGCTCACCCAGGCCCAGGGCAGAACGGATATAGACCACGGTATTGACGATCTGCATAGCTCCGGCGGCTGAAGTAACCATACTCATGGCCAACAGTCCTCTTAGCCGGGGCGTTTTCAAGTAGATTTGCATGCCGTGGGACACCTGGCGCCAGATTCCTGGCGCTTCATCATTGGCAGCCTGGGGAGAGGGCAGGGCCACCGAGCCGACCAAGCCAGCCGAGACAAGAAAGGCCAGGCCGTTGAGCAGGAACAGCGCATCGAAGCCCATCAGCAACAGTAGCGCTGTCGCGGCCAAGGGACTCAGCAGGTTCTCCAGGTCGTAGGCGAGACGCGACAGGGATAAGGCCCGCGTGTACTGCCCCTCGTCTTCGAGGATGTCGGGGATCGTTGCCTGGAAGACCGGAGTGAAACCCGCCGAGCATGCGTTGAGCAGAAAAATCAAAACATAGATTTGCCACACCTCTGTGACGAAGGGCAGCGTGCAGACCACGGCTCCACGCAGGAGGTCCAGGCCGACCAGCAGCCAGCGCCGGGGCAGACGCGCCGCATAGGCTCCTACCAGCGGGGCGATGCCCACGTAGGCCATCATCTTGATCGCCAAAGCCGTGCCCAGAACGACTCCCGCCTCCCCGGCTGCCAGGTCATGCGCCAGCAGCACCAGGGCGATCGTAGTCAGACCCGTGCCGATCAGCGCGATGACTTGGGCCAGGAACAGGTGGCGATAGGTTCGGTGTTCAAGGGGGGCAAGCATAGGGCTCTCATGATGAGACGATTCGATAGTGTTGCTTCAGCGATTTGCTGCACAACAAAGCGCCTACGGGCACGAACGTTGTTGCTGGAGGCGATCTCCGTTAGCATTTCATGCTATCCCCCCGGGGGGGATAGGTCAAAATGCAGAGCTGGACCGGTCAGCCGCGCAAATAACCACTTCTTGAGCCAGGAACGCTGATAATGCATCACCATCGACTTGATCACTGGCAACATGAGCACCGCTTCGGCCAGGACAAAAAGCGAACGGGAGAGACGCGAACACTCATCGTGGTCGGCCTGACCCTGGCGATGATGATCTGGGAAATATTGGCGGGCGTGGTCTACGGCTCGATAGCACTGCTGGCAGATGGGTTGCACATGGGCTCCCATGCAGTCGCGTTTGGCATTGCAGTTTTCGCTTATGCCTATGCACGCAAGCATGCAAGCGACGCGCGCTTTTCCTTTGGCACTGGCAAGGTCAACGCGCTGGGAGGCTTTGCTGGCGCGATTCTTCTAGCTGTTTTTGCCCTTTATATGGTGGTGGAGAGCGTCGAACGCTTTGCTAGCCCCATCGAGATTTCCTTCGATGGCGCGATTTTCGTCGCCGTGATTGGCTTGGTGGTCAACGGGGTTTCAGCCTGGATATTGGGGGGTGATGAGCATGAACATGGCCACGATCACCATCACGGATATAGCCATCACCAGCACGACCATAACCGCCGAGCAGCGTACCTCCACGTCCTGGCCGATGCGCTGACCTCGGTGCTGGCGATTGTTGCCCTCTTGGCCGGTAAGTACGCGGGATGGTACTGGATGGATCCGGTAATGGGTATCATCGGCGCCGTGTTGGTGACGCGCTGGTCATGGCACCTGCTCAAAGACACGTCTACGGTGCTATTGGACCAACAGCACCGTAACCTGGAGGACGCCGTCAAAGGGGCAGTGGAGAACCACGATGCACGGGTCAGCGACCTGCATATTTGGTCCATTGGCCCCAACATCCATGCAGCGATTGTGTCGATTGTGTCTCATCAACCGGAAGCGCCAACTGCCTACAAGCAGCGCATTCAGGCCAACTGTCACTCGTTGGTGCATGTCACGGTCGAGCCGTTACAGTGTGATTGATGTTGTGAAGTAGTTCGGTGCTCGCTCACAGGTAGCGGGCGATGGCCTTGAAATCATCGACATGCTGCTGCTTAGCGGGATCCAAGGGGCCAATCGCGTCGTCCAGGCAGTGTTCAATGTGATCGTGGATCAACACGCGCTTGGCTTGCTGAATGGCCTTCTCCACGGCGTGCAGCTGCTGGGCGATGTCCAGGCATGGGCGTCCCTCCTCGAGCATCAGGGACACGCTCTGCAGGTGGCCCCGGGCGCGGTTCAGGCGTTTGATGATGTCCGGGTGGGTACGGTGGGTGTGCTCTGTCATCTTCTGTTCCTTTGGTCTATTCCTATCCTCCGGGGGGGGATGTTAAGCTCTCTCCGACGTCGTGCCAATGCCCGATTCAACAAGGGTGCTGCACGTGTCTTCGGACTCCCCTTTCAATCTGGTTGGTTTTCCATGCTCCACCGGCTGCGCCATCGCCTCGGCTATCTGATCCTGCTGCTGCTGTTCCTGCCCGGCCTGGCGCTGAACAGTGTCGGCGAGGCGCGTGCCCATGGGCCGCTGAGCTCGGAGGAAGTGCAGGAGGCTGAGCTGGGGCATCATGGGGGCGGTCATGACCATGACCATGACCAAGTCCAACTGGACGACAGGGGCCAAGGGGACGGTCACCACCTTCATCATGATAGTGGTAGCCACTTTCACGAAACGGCGGATCGTCTCGCGACAGGCGTGAGCCTGGCACCAGGCTTCAATGACGCCCTGCGAATCGGCGATCGGAACGGTGTCCCGCTGCGCCGCGTTTATCGCCTGGAGCGCCCTCCACGACTGGGTCATTGCTGAATGATCGGTGCCGTCCATTGGACGGCTGACTCTCAAGACTTGCCCGTGGAGGTTTCATGTTTCCATCTCGAATGGGGAGTGCGTTTGGCCTGCCAGATATGGCCCGCCGGCACGCCCTGGCCCTTCTAACGTTGCTGATAATGCTCCTGGGAGCTAGCGGTGACGCCCTTGCTCACGCTGTTGCCGAAGGCGACAAGGGATATATACAGGAGATCTATGGCGTTCACTTGATCTCATTCGTCTATCTCGGCGCCAAGCACATGGTGACCGGGTACGACCATATCCTGTTTCTGCTGGGGGTGATCTTTTTCCTCTACCGAATGCAGCACATCGCCATTTACGTCAGCCTCTTCGCCATTGGTCACTCGACGACCATGCTGCTGGGGGTGTACTTCGATATTGGCATCAACAGCTATCTCATCGATGCCATCATTGGCTTGTCCGTCGTCTACAAGGCGCTGGACAATCTCGGCGCCTACCAGCGCTGGTTCGGTTTTCAGCCCAACACCCGGGCGGCGACGCTGATCTTTGGCTTCTTTCACGGTTTCGGCCTGTCGACCAAGATAATTGAATACGAAATCTCGCCCGATGGCCTGCTGCCCAACCTGTTGGCGTTCAACGTCGGGGTGGAACTGGGCCAGTTGCTGGCCTTGAGTGCCATCCTCATCATCATGAGTTTCTGGCGGCGTACCGCCGGCTTCCTGCGCCACGCCTATACCGCCAACGTCGCCATGATGTGCGCGGGTTTCATGTTGATCGGCTATCAGCTCACCGGCCTATTCACCGCCTGATACAGGAGTCCCGAGATGTACAATACCGACCTTCCCACCCGTGCCGAGTTGCCTTCTACGGGTAAATTACTTCGCTCCACTGTGCTGGCTGCAGTTGTCGCCAGTGCTCTGTTGATCACTGTGGTACTGCCGGCGGAATACGCCATCGATCCTACCGGCGCGGGACGCCTGTTGGGGCTAACCGAGATGGGGGAAATCAAAAGGCAGTTAGCCGAGGAGGCCGAGCTCGATCGGGCGACGACACTGGACGCCACAGCAAAGGAGGCGCAATCCACTGTGGCACAGAATGCCGAGGGCAATCAGTCCGCTGCCGTGGCTGCTGATCTACAGTCACCGACCTCGGACGGCGAGGCCGGCCAAGTGACTAATGTTGCACCATCCCAGAAGGCGACTCAGCCAGAGCCAAGCCAAGAGCTGGCCAACGCCTCGTCGACCCAAGAACAACCGTCGAAGTCGGCCGAGGAAACGGCCTCCTGGCGCGATGTGGTGAGCTTCACCCTGACGCCAGGGGAGGGCACCGAGTACAAGTTGACCATGGAGGAGGGAGCCGTCGCGACGTTCGCCTGGTCGTCCAGCGGAGGACCGATCAATTTCGATACTCACGGTGACGGAAATGGCAACTCCATCAGCTATGAGAAGGGACGCGGTGTGCCTGAGGACGAGGGTGAGCTGGAGGCAGCCTTCACTGGCAATCATGGCTGGTTCTTTCGCAACCGAAACGACAACGACGTGACCGTGGAACTGCGAATCGACGGCAACTACGGTGAGCTTAAACGCATGATGTAATCGTTGAAGTGGACTGTATCGCCCTGGCCCTCTCGCAAGGGTCAGGGCCTCTGGCACCTGTGTTGTCTATCGCAATATAGCTCTACCTGACGAAAACCGATCAGCCTGTTTACCATCAATTTAACTACACGTTCCGTAAATCGACCCCATCAATCAGGATAACCCTTTAGGTAGTGAGTAGGGGGCTTCCTGTGGGACCTTAAGGCTAGCCAGATATTCGGGATGCTCAGATGTGCCCGAAGTGGGATCTCCCACTGTGGGCACACAAGAGGTGGCTAGCGCTTACATAGCGCAGATCGACGTCATCAAAAAAAGGCCCTCGCCGGTGGCGAGGGCCTCGTTGATGGTGCTCCAGGAGCGGCGTCACCTGGTGTAGAGAAGGAGAGAAGGAGAAAAAGAAAGAACGCTGAGTTAGCGCTTGCCGTTCACCTGGCGGGTCAGCCCCAGAGGGTTGTCGGCCTTGAGGCTGTCCGGGGCCAGGGCCTCGGGCATCGCCTGGTAGCACACCGGGCGCAGGAAGCGCTGGATCGCGGCGCTGCCCACCGAGGTGGTGCGCGAATCGGAGGTCGAAGGCCAGGGGCCGCCGTGGACCATGGAGTGGCACACCTCGACGCCGGTGGGCCAGCCGTTGAACAGGATGCGACCGGCGCGACGCTCAAGTAGCGGCAGCAACTGGTCGGCCAGCGCGTAGTCGGCTTCCTCGAGGTGGACCGTGGCGGTCAACTGGCCTTCCAGCGCGGTCAGCACCTGCTGCATCTGTGCTACCGAGTCGCACTCGACGATCAGCGCGCAGGCTCCAAAGACCTCGTCATGCAGAGCGGCGTTGCCGATGAAGGTGCTGGCGCTGGTGCGCAGCAGGTGCGGCTGGCAGGGGCAGGCAAGATGGCCGGTGGCCTTGCCCTTGGCGACCAGGCTGACGCCCGGCTGGTCGGTGAGTTGGGCGACTCCCTGCTCGTAGGCGGCGTGGATGCCGGGGGTCAGCATCAGCTGGGGGGCGGCTTCGCGTACCGCGGCACCGGCCTGCTCGACGAAGCGCTCAAGCGCGGCGCCGGACAGTGCCAAAATCAGCCCCGGGTTGGTGCAGAACTGACCGGCGCCCATGGTCAGCGACGCGACGAAGGCGTCGCCCAGGGCCTCGGCGTTGGCTTCCAGGTGCTGCGGCAGCAGCAGCACCGGATTGATGCTGCTCATCTCGGCGTAGACCGGGATCGGCTGGGGGCGTGCCTGGGCGGTGCGCAGCAGGGCGGTGCCGCCGTTGCGCGAGCCGGTGAAGCCCACCGCCTGGATGCGCGGGTCCTTGATCAGGGCCTGGCCGAGCTCGCTGCCGCTGCCGTAGAGCAGCGAGAACACGCCCTCGGGCATGTTGCTGCTCTTGGCGGCCTGCTGCAGGGCGCGCCCGACCAGCTCCGAGGTGCCGGGGTGGGCGGAGTGGGCCTTGACGATCACCGGGCAGCCCGCGGCCAGCGCGGCGGCGGTATCGCCGCCGGCCACCGAGAACGCCAGCGGGAAGTTGCTGGCGCCAAACACCGCCACCGGACCCAGCGGCACCTGCTGCTGGGCGAGGGAGGGGCGTGGCATGGGCGCGCGCTCGGGCAGGGCGTCCTCGATGCGCACGTCGAGATAGTCACCGCTGCGCAGGACCTCGGCGAACAGTCTGAGCTGTCCGCAGGTGCGGCCACGCTCGCCTTCAAGACGTGCCCTGGGCAGGCCGGTCTCGGCCATGGCGCGCTCGGTCAGGGTATCGCCGAGGGCATCGATATTGTCGGCTGCCGCCTCGAGAAAGGCCGCGCGGTCTGCAAGCGGCAGGCGGCGGTAGGCCAGGAAGGCGTCCTCGGCCAGCTGGCAGGCGCGCTCGACCTCGGCCTGGCCCGCCAGGGGGTAGGCCGGGGCAAGGGTCTCGCCGGAGGCGGGGTTGACCGCCGAGATGGTGCGTCCGTCGGTGGCACCGGCCACCGAGGCGAAGCCGATCAGATGATGACCTTCGAGTGTCATGGGGACTCCTGTTATTGCGCAGTGAAGATGATGAAAGGTGGCAAGGGGCGGCCGCTGCCAAACCGGGGTCGACGCGCACGAAACCTGCAATCGCAGTGCGCAGCGAACGCCGAGCAGGGGAGTGGATAGCGAAGCGGCCGGAAGCATGTCCGGCCGCTCGGGGCTCAAGGGGTAGACGTCGATAGCGCCGTCACGCCGGTGGCCCGGGATGCTGCGATATGCCTCAGGGGCACATCTGGCCGCCGTTGACGTCGATCACCTGGCCGGTGATGTAGCCGCTGGCAGCGTGGGAGGCCAGGAACAGGAAGGACGGTGCAACCTCCTCGGAGGTGCCAAGGCGGCCCATGGCGATAGTGGAGGCGATCTTCTCTTTCACCTCAGCGCTCTTGTCTGCGTGGAAGGCGGTGTCGATGGTGCCCGGTGCGACGATGTTGAAGCGCACGTTGTCCTTGGTGAATTCCTTCACCCAGTTGCGATGCAGGTTGTGCAGCATGGCCTTGGAGCCGCCGTACAGGGAGGCGCCGAGGCCACCGCCTTCGCGACCGGCGATGGAACCGGTGCTGATGACGCTGGCGGTCTCGCCGCGCTTCTCGGCGGAGGCCTTCAGGTGCGGCATGGCGAAGCGGGTGGTCATGATCACCGAGCGCAGGTTCAGGTCCATCACCAGGTTGAAGTCGTCGTCCTCGAGGGACTCGAGGCCCTTGCGCACGCCGAGGCCGCCGGCGTTGTTCACCAGCACGTCAAGGCTGCCGAACTGCTCGACAAATTCGTTGACCAGGGTCTCGCACTCGCCGCTCTTGGTCAGGTCGCGCTCATAGTAGGCGAAGCGCGCACCCTCGGACTCCAGCTGGGCGATCAGCTCCTCGGCGGCGCTGTCCTTCTGGCTGCTGTTGATGCCGACGATGGCACCCTGGCGGGCGAAGGCCACCGCGGCGGCACGACCGATGCCCTTGGTGGAGCCAGTGATAAGGACGGTCTTGTCGTTGAGATCGGCGAACATGAAGTGCTCCTGAACGAATCGGGCCTGCAACAGGCCGCATCATGGATGTTGATAGGAGAAAGGAGGGCGCAGCGCGACCAGCCTGGGATTGTGGGATAAACCTTAGCCTAGCGCCTGATGGACTTCAAACAAATACTAACAAGTGGGCATGGTACTTTGGTCTTGTGGGCAGGGAGCTGCTGTCAAAGAGAACTTTGGAAAGCGCAGTGCTTACGATTGACATGTGTGTTAAAGCATTGAAAATAAAAGGTTTTAGTGGGGCGTCGGCGATCAATTTTTCCTCTCGACAGGTGGCGGTGACGGCTCGTCTCCGGGGCCCGTTAGCATAAAGTATAAGTTGTAATAACTTGTCTAGTTGGCGCCGTGGCGGCACTCTTGCAAGCGTTCTTTCCGGTGGCGGGTCGCCACGACCTTGACCGGATCCCCAGACGCTCGACGACAAGAGAGATAACTCATGCGAACGCTCCCACGCCTGCTTTGCGCTTCCCTGCTGGTGGCCACCTCCACGGTTGCCGTCGGTGACGACTATCCCTCCAAGCCGATCACCCTGATCGTGCCCTGGTCCGCCGGTGGCGGCACCGACGCCGTCGGTCGTCAGTTTGCCGCCGGTCTGCAGGAAGAGCTGGGGCAGCCGGTCAACGTGGTCAACCGTACCGGTGGCTCCGGTGTGGTCGGCCACATGGCGATGAAGATGGCGCGTCCCGATGGCTATACCCTGGGCCTGGGCACCGCCGAGATCGCGACCTATCGCCATATCGGCACCGCCGACCTGTCCTACGAGGACTTTACCCCGATCGCGCTGCTCAACCTCGATTATGCGGCCTTCACTGTCAACGCCGAGTCGCCCTGGCAGAACCTGGAAGACGCCCTGTCCGACCTGGCCGAGTCACCCAACGAGTACACCGTATCGGGTTCTGCGCCAGGTGCTGCCTACCACCTGTCGTTCGCCGGCTTCCTCGACCAGCAGGGCATCGATCCGAATACCGTCAATCTGGTACCCAGCGAAGGCGCCGCGCCGGGCTTGCAGGAGCTGGCGGCGGGCGGTGTCGACATTGTCTTCTCGTCGCTGCCGGAAACCGAGTCCATGCGTGAATCCGACCGCGTCCGCACTCTGGCGGTGCTGTCCAGTGAACGCGAAGAAGCCTTCCCGGATATCCCGGCGGCCGGCGAGGTGACCGGTGATGACTGGTCCCACGGTTCCTGGCGTGGGCTGGTCGGCCCTGAGGGTCTGCCTGAAGACGTCTCCGAACGTCTGTTGAGCGCCGCCGAGAAGGTGTGGAACTCCGAGGACTTCCAGTCGTTCATGGAAGGCCGCGGCTTCGGCGCCGTGTGGGAAGGACCGGAAGGCTTCGAGGCCTTCATGGCCGAACAGGATGCCAACAACGCCTCCATCATCGACAAGCTTGGCCTGGCCCAGTAACCGAGAGCCCAGTAGCTGAAGGCCCAGTAAACGAAGGCCCAGTGACAGATCGCTCGGTGACAGAAAGCTCACCGAGCGGTCGACTGGCACAGTCTGCAATACACCCGATTGAGCGCCGCATCGGCGGCGCACTGACAAAGGTGCGGTAACGCCCGGGAGATCGTCATCATGCGTACCAGTGACGCGGTATCGGGAACCATGGCGGCGGCCCTCGGGGCCGCCCTCATCGTCGCTTCCGCGGACTTGAGTCCGCTGCCGCGCCAGGTCTATGGCGCTGGCACCTTCCCCAAGGTGGTGGGGGCCCTGCTGTTGTTGATGGGAGGGTTATTGGTGCTCAAGGGCCTGCGCCAACGCCAGCCCTGGGCGCGCTGGACCTCCAAGGTGTCCGGCCGAGCGTTTGTGCTGGCGCTGGCGGCGGTGGTCGCCAGTGTCATCGCCTACGTGGTGCTCACGCCGCTGCTGGGTTTTCCGATCGTTGCGGTGGCGCTTCTGACGCTGTTGTTTCGCGCCTATCACCGTCGTGGTTGGGGGCGTGCGCTGTTGATCGCGGTGATTGCCACGACCGTGATCTGGATGCTGTTCGCACAGCTTCTGCACGTGCCGCTGGAGGCAGGACTGCTTGAACGGGTGCTCTACTGATGAATGAATTGATGCAAGCCGCTGCCATGGTGCTCGACGGCGAGGTGCTTTTGGTGATTGTCGCCGCCTCGTTGTTCGGACTCTTCATGGGGGCCATCCCTGGTCTCACCGCCACCATGGCAACCGCCTTGCTGGTGCCGGTGACCTTTTTCATGGAGCCGCTGCCGGCCATCGCCGCCATCGTCTCCGCCACCGCCATGGCGATCGTCGCCGGTGACATTCCCGGTGCCTTGCTGCGCATGCCGGGGACGCCAGCGTCGGCGGTCTACGCCGACGAAGCCTACCTGATGGGCAAGAAGGGCAAGCTCGGCCTGGCGCTTGGTATCAACGTCACCTGCTCGATGCTCGGTGGCATCATCGGGGTCGCGGTGCTGGCGCTGTTTGCCCCGCGGATCGCCGAATTTGCCCTGCAGTTCACCAGCGACGAGTACTTCTGGCTGGCGCTGCTGGGGTTGTCCTGTGCGATCCTGGTCGCCGGCGGTGATCCGCTCAAGGGCGCCATCTCGATGCTGATCGGCCTGTCGCTGGCGATGATCGGCATGGACAGTGTATCCGGCCAGATGCGCTTCACCATGGGCAGCTATGACCTGCTCGCGGGTATCTCGTTGCTGCCGGTGCTGATCGGCCTGTTCGCCATCACCGAGCTGCTGCGCAGCCTGCCCAACGCCGGGCAGCGCGCCTCAAGGGTGGAAACGCCCAAGGGCAAGCTGCTCGACGGCGTGGCCCGTACCACCTGGCGCTACAAGGGCGGCGTCGCCCGCGGCGGGCTGCTCGGCACCATGATCGGTGCACTGCCGGGCGCCGGCGCCGACATCGCCTCCTGGATCAGCTATGCCATCAGTCGCAAACTGTCGCGGGAGCCGCAGAAGTACGGCACCGGCCATCCGGAAGGGCTGGTCTCGGCGAGTGCCGCCAACAACGCGGCCCTGTCCGGCGCCTATATCCCGGCCCTGGTGTTCGGCATTCCGGGGGATACCGTCACCGCCATCATCATCGGCGTGCTGACCACCAAGGGCATCACCCCGGGCCCCGACGTCTTCACCGAGCAGGGGGCTCTGGTCAACGCCATCTTCATGGTGTTCGTGCTGGCCAACCTGTTGCTGCTGCCGCTGGGGCTGATGGCGATCAAGGGCGCCGGCAGGCTGCTGGCCGTGCCCACTGGCGTTCTCTACCCATTGATCCTGATGTTTTGTATCGTGGGGGCCTTCTCCGCCAATAACAGCATGTTCGATGTCTGGGTGATGCTCGGTCTGGGACTGGTCGGCGTATTCCTGATGGAGAATGATTTCCCGCTGGGCCCGCTGATTCTGGCCTTTATTCTCGGCCCGATCATCGAGAGCAATTTCATGCGCTCGATCCTCAAGTCAGACGGTGACCTGATGGCCTTCGTCGACCGACCCATCGCCATGGTGCTGGCGGGGCTGGCGATCCTGACCTGGACCCTGATCATCGCCAACGGCGTGTGGAAGGGCCGCAAGGCCGGCAAGGGCGGCGGAGTAACCACCGAGGCATCCTGATCCGCAGGCGGTGGTGATCCGCCCGGACAGGGCAGGAAGAGGCGAGAGGCGCCCTGTGTGGCCTAAAGGCCCAATGCGGGGCGCCTTTTGCAGTGGTAAAAGGGAGGTGGCGCCTGATGGTACAAGCCAGGCGGCTTCCAGGGAACAGAGAACCGGAGCAGGGCAAGATGGCACAAGACGAAAAATTTTCACTGGCTTCGGCGGTCTACGAGAAGATTCTGGAAGCGATCATCGAGGGCCAGTATCCGGTCAACAAGAAGCTGCCGACCGAAGCGCAACTGTGCCAGCGCTACGAAGTGTCCCGGCCGGTGCTGCGTGATGCCCTGGCGCGCCTCAAGGAAGACGAACTGGTGGTGTCCCGGCGGGGCTCCGGCAGTTTCGTGATCCGTCAGCCCGACAGTGCGGTGCTCAAGTTCGCACCGATCTCGAGCATCGCCGATATCCAGCGCTGCTTCGAGTTTCGTACCAATGTCGAGGCGCGGGCGGCGCACCTGGCGGCGTTGCGACGCACCCAGGACCAGCTCGACCAGATCCGGCGCTGCTACGACATCATCGATGAGGCCAACGCCCGCCACGATCTGGCCACCGACGAGGACTATCGCTTTCACCTGGCGATCACCGAGGCGGCCAGCAACCACTACTACATCACCGTGCTGAAGTCGCTCAACGAGAGCATCAAGGAAGGCATGAACCTGACCCGGGGGCTGTCATTGATGGCCTCTCAGGAGCGCTTGAAGCTGGTCCAGGATGAGCACCTGGCTATCGTCGAGGCGATCAGCGACAAGGATGGCGAGCGCGCCGAAGCCGCCATGCGCGCCCATATCGACAACGCCCGGCATCGCATGTTCGAGGGGAGCCAATAAGGGCGCGGGGGCCTGCTGGCGTGCCTGAACGCGGCCCTCCAGGATAATTTTGAAGTGGGTCGCTGAGTGGCTCGGGACTCGGAAGAAAGGAAGGTATTCCGGAGCGAGTGTTCTTTATCTGCGCATGGACAGCCCAGCTGTCTGGCCTGGTGACGTGCTTAGCTGTGTGTGCCCTGTTCTTCGCTTGTCTCTCCATGTTGCACGTCAGTACACTGGCTTTTGGCATAGACAAACTCTGGGTCAAGATCGATTCCTGATTCCCATTCGATGGTGTCAAATGATACCCGAACGCGATCAAATGCCTTGCGATCCTTTAGCTTCTGAAACACTCCAAAATCCAGGTAGGGTTTCATATCCAGGACGCCATTCTCTCCGTTGTCAAAATGGATCGAGAGGCGATAGTCGTCAATCGGTGTAACCTTTTTCACAGATGGGTACATGATTTCCCCCTCACTGTAATGGCTGGATCTTGAAGGGTTCTTCGCCGTTCATGACCAGTCGCCAGTCTGCCATCAATTCGTCCTGATGAAGCTCGGCCCATGCCAGGACAAGCTTGGTTTGCTTCCTTGGCAGATCTCCTTGAATAATCTCACATGTACGGATATTGATCGTTCCCTTGTGTTCGCCGTAGTAGACATGAAAGTGCGGCGGCGGGTGCTCTTTTGGAGCATAGTACATCCGAATGATGATGCCATAAAACATTGAAATTGTAGGCATTCAACCTCTCCTGCCCGAGCATGCTGGTGCTGCTCTCGTGGCAATGGCGTGCAAGAGGCCTGACAGGAAGTAGTGTGAATAGCAGTTCCGAGCTCAGGCGACCTATTGTGAAGCTAGCCGGGGCGCGGTGGTCATGTCCAGATGGCACGCCCGACTCCAATCGTATCCACCAGGCGGCTGACAGTCAGTCGTTTTCCTAAGGCTCGTTGCCGCCAGAGGGGATCTTGCCGACGCTGGTGAATCTCGAGGTGGCTCAGGCCAAGTTCGTGGCCCTCGCTATGCTCGATAGCCCGGCCAGCGAGCGAGCCCCGTCGACGATGCTCGTCGACCTCGATGGTGTTCCCCTCACGCACGTCTTTACAGGATAAGCCCCGCCGAGGCGGGGCTTATCTCTTTACAACGGTGTACAGCGGTGGCTTTCGTACTCGCAGGGCTGCTGCGGGTCGCTTCGGGGGTCAGTAGAACAACAGCGGGTCGAGGATGCCCTGGGGATAGGTCAGGGTCAGAAACTCTGCCATGGCCAGCAGGAATGCCAGTACCCCCAGCGCCATCAGCACCGCGACCCAGGGCTTGAGCTTGGCGATGGCCAGCAGGAACACCAGGGTGAACAGTGTGGCCGTGGTGATGAAGCCCAGCGTCAGCATGGCGGCGACGAGGGCAAAGAAGCCGACCAGCCAGATGGCTTCTCGGGCGAAGGTCTGACGCTCCCAGCGGGGGCGACGTACCACGCTGCGGACGATCTCGGCCAGGCAGGCGAGGGCCATGATGGCAATCGCGAGCCGTGGCATGATGCCGCCGATCAGTGACAGCTCCGAGACGTTGACCCAGGCGCTGGCCGCCAGCGCCAGCAGGGCTCCCAGCAGCACGATATCGATGATCCCCAGACGATGGGATTCAGCGTCGGGCTTAGGCTCGGTGGCCGCGGCGCCCACCGACATCGGCTGACGCCGCTTCTTGATCTGCTTGCCGATCACCGGAATGAACATGGCGGCAAGAATCATGGCGCCGATGATCAGCACGCCGGGGCGCAGGAAAGCGTCGGTGCCCTGGAACTGGACCGCCTGGTAGAAGTAGGCCTCGGCGCCCGGTGCCAGCACAAAACCGATCAGGAAGGCCGGACGTGACCAGTTGGCCTGCTTGAACAGCACGCCCAGCACGCCGATGGCGCCCAGTGCGAGCAGATCGCCGGTGGCGCGGGTGGCCTGGAAGGCGGCGAACATGATCAGCACCGTGATCAGTGGCGCCAGGGTGGCAAAGGGCACCCGGGTCAGGTTGGCCACGGGACGGGCCAGGATCAGGCATAGCGCGGCACCGAGGATATTGGCGAGGGCCAGCGACCAGATGATGGTGTAGGTTAGGTCCAGATGGGTCTCGATCATGCCGACCCCCGGCTGCAGGCCGAGCAGCAGCAGGCCGCCCAAGAACACCGCCGCAGTGCCTGAACCGGGCACCCCGAACAGCAAGGTCGGCACCATCGCGCCACAGGCGCAGGCGTTGTTGGCCGACTCCG
Organism: Halomonas sp. DP1Y21-3; assembly: GCF_019801245.1. Taxonomy (NCBI): domain Bacteria; kingdom Pseudomonadati; phylum Pseudomonadota; class Gammaproteobacteria; order Oceanospirillales; family Halomonadaceae; genus Halomonas; species Halomonas sp. DP1Y21-3. The sequence goes on along the minus strand of NZ_JAHVJM010000001.1, from coordinate 62,363 downwards.
GGGCGATGACGCCGCGAATATCCCCCTTGCCGAACTCGGAGCTGTCCTTGGCCGATTGCACCGCATGGCCGTAGGTCAGCCAGTCCACCACCGAGCCAGCGAGCCCCGGAATGGTGCCGACCAGGCTGCCGATGGCGGCGCAGCGCGCGACCAGCCCGCGCTGCTCACCGACGTCCTGGATACCGCGACGCCAGCCTTCACCGAGGCGACATGGCTTCTCGGCGATGGCGCCTCGCTTGACCAGCAGATCGAAGATCTCCGGCAGGGCGAAGATGCCGAGGCCGACGACCACCAGCGGCAGGCCATCGAACAGGTAGTCGATGTCGAGGTTCAGACGAAATTCTCCGGTGGCCGGTGCCATGCCGATACCCCCCACCAGCAGACCCAGGCCACAGGCGGCCAGACCCTTGAACAGGTCGGCTCCCGACAGCACCGCCACCATGGAAAGCCCGAGCAGGGTCAGCATGAACAGTTCCGATGACGAGAACGACAGCACCAGCGGTCTTGCGATCAGGATAAAGCCGGTCAGTACCACGGCACCGATCAGGCCGCCGATCATCGATGACAGAAAGGCGCTGGACAGGGCCCGTGCGGCCTGGCCTTTCTTGGCCAGGGAGAAACCGTCGATGACGGTGGCCTGTGACGCGCTGGAGCCGGGAATGCCCAGCAGCACGGAGGCGAAGGTGTCGCCGGTGGGGATGACCGCCACCAGGCCCATCAGCATGCCGAGTGCGACCGTGGGCTCCATGCCGTAGAGAAAGGGCAGCAGCAGCGACATGCCGGCGATGCCGCCGAGGCCTGGAATGATGCCGACGACCAGGCCAACCAGCACCCCCAGCGTCATGAACAGCAGATGGGACAGGGTAAACAGCTGTCCCAGGCTGGAAAGAAGGATATCAAGCATGGCGTGTGGCTCTCGAGTTGTTGGTGACGCCCGAGGGCGTCTTGTTGAAGTCGTTGAGCCAGGAGGCGCCGGCCGTCGCGGCCGGCGCTTCCCGAACGGTGTCAGATCCTGGCGTTGTGCTTCTCCTCGAGCCACTTGGCCAGCCACTCACGGGTCGCCTCATCGATCGACATGGCGTCTTCCAGGTGGCGCTGGATGACGTCACCGATGACCGGGGTATAGGGGCCGAGCTGGGCTTCTGCGTCCTGCTTGAACTCATCGGTGGCGACGAACTCGCGGGCAGCGTCACGGTAGGCGTCGACCAGCTCCTGAGGGGTGTCCCTGGGCACCATGATCAGCTTCTGCAGGGCGAAGCCAGAGGCGAAGAACTTGCGAAATGCCTCATAGGCAGGCCCGGAGGGCGCCTCGCCGTGACGCGCCTGGTAGACCTCGTTGAAGGTCGGCAGGTCGGGGAAGGCCGGGTCGCGAACAATCTCGCCGTCGTCGTCGAGCAGGCCCAGCGAGAACAGCGGCACTGCCTTGCCGGACTCGACCAGCGGGGTGACGTTGCTCAGGTAGGCCGAGCTGGTCTGGAAATCGATGTCCGCTTCGCCGCGTTCGAAGGCCAGTCGTCCCTCGCCGCGGCTACGCATACCGAACACCGCCTGGACGTCGGCGCCGAGCAGGTCGAGGGCGATCAGCACGGGCAGCTCGAGACCGGTCGGGTTCTGGGCGGCCAGCTTGACCGGCTGGCTGAGCAGGGCATCGATCGCCGTGTCGGCGGTGTCGCCAAGGCTCGGCTGGCCATAGACCACCCCGCCGGTGGGGGTCGCCAGGATCGGCGTCCATTCGCTGTAGTCATAGCGCACGCGACGATCGTCCAGCATCGCCGGGTACTGGGTGGAGGCCGAGGTGCCGAGCCAGTTTGAACCGTCGGCCTTGGCGCGCATGGCGAACAGATTGGCGCCATTGATCGAGCCGCCTCCCGGGACGTTGTCGATCATGATGGTCGGCTCGCCGGGGATATAGTCGCTGAGCCAGGGCGAAAAGAAGCGCGCCCACACATCGGTGCCGCCGCCGACGCCGAACGGCACGGTCCACTTGATATTGGCGGGTACCTCGACCTCTGCGGCCTGGGCATTGCCGGCGAGGCTGGTGCCTGCGATGGCGATGCCGAGTGCCGCGGCCCTGGTAACGCGGGACAAGGCGAGGCGTGATGCGGTGAACGAGTAAGGTTTACGGGTCTTCATGGCGTGTCTCCTGACGGTCGTTGTGACGATTGTTATGTCGGTTGGGGAGGTGGTGATTGTTATGGCGGTTGTGGTTGTCGGGCGCGGCGGCGCTCGGCGCAGCCGGCAGCGTCCTTGTCGGTGCAGATCAGTCCGGGCCGGGGCGGCTGGAAGACGTGCCGGGCAGAGTAGGGTCGGGCAGGGCGTAGAACAGGGTGCCGCTCATGATCTTTCTGGCGGTGCGGATCAATGAGGCTCGGGCGATATCGCCGGGGTCGCCGTCGCGGTGCTCTACCTGGAGGTCGATGAACCCTGACGGGTGCTCCAGGCTGACGGCCGCCTTGAGGTCACCGGCCTTGAGTTGCCCTGCATCGATGGCGATGCGATTGGCGACGGTGCCAGGGACGCTGACGGCGCTCGCCACAGCGATGGCACCGGTGACAGCGATCGCCTTGTGACAGCGATGGGGGACAAAGTAGCGGGTGCACAGGGTGCGCTCGGCATCCTCGGCGGGCGAGGCCAGCACTGGCTTCGGTAGCACGCTGTCGCTGACGTCACCAAGCCCCATCAGCTCTCCTGCATGACGACGGATCCTCTCCAGACGCTTGAGCAGGTCGCTGTCGGCGTCCAGCTCGAGCGGCGTCTCGCGGCCACTCAGTCCAAGCTCTCGCGCGTCGATCATGATGATCGGGGTGGCCGCATCCAGGCAGGATACGGTGACACCGTCGATGGTGTCGGCGGCCTGGCCGGTCGGGAGCAGTCCCGACGTCTTGGTTCCGACGATGTCGAGAAAGCTCAGTTGAATGGCGGCGGAACTGCCGGGAACACCGCTGATGCGAGTGTCGCCGTCGTAGCGGACCTGGCCGGCGTCGGTGGGTACGTGGCACTCGATCAGTCGCTGGGTGTTGAGGTTGCGTACCCGCACCAGGGTGTAGTCCGGTTGCGGCTCCACCAGGCCGGACTCGATGGCGTAGGGGCCGACGGCAGACAGCATGTTGCCGCAGTTGGGGTTGAAGTCGACACGGCGGTTGAGCACGTCCACCTGGGCGAACAGGTAGTCCACGTCGGCGTCCGGGTGGCTGGAGCGCTCGACGATGGCCACCTTGCTGGTCAGCGGGTCGCCGCCGCCGATTCCGTCGATCTGCAGGGCGTGGCCGGAGCCCATCAGGCTGATCAGGATTTCCGCCCTGGCGGGCTCGTCGTCGGGTAGGTCGCTCATGCGCAGGAAGGGCCCGCGGGAGGTGCCGCCGCGCATGATCATGCAGGGGATGCTGTTCATCATCGTGATGCCACGCCGTTGTTGGAGGTCGTGGTATCAGCTTGTCAGGCGTCTATTGATGCTTCAAATGCAAAGTTTGGCGTCTATCAATGCGAAATGAGGATTAATGCGCTATGGTTATTAGTCCAAAAGCCTTCATGCAAGAGTGACCCGATGCAGCACCGTCTTGAATTTCTCGATCTGCAGGCCTTCATCCAGGTCGCGGAGCTGGGCTCCTTCCATGAGGCGGCTCAGCGCCTGCACCTGTCGCAGCCTGCGCTGTCACGGCGAATCCAGAAGCTCGAAGAGTTGCTGGAGGTGGGCCTGCTCGAGCGCACCACCCGGCGTACGCGGCTGACGCCGATAGGCGCCGACTTTCTGCCTCGGGCGCGACGGATGATCGAAGAGTACGAGTCCTCGATCCTCGGTATCCGCGAGCTGGCCACCCACCAGACCGGCACCGTGACCATCGCCTGCCTGCCGACCGCTGCCTTCTACTTTCTGCCAAGCGTGATCAGGGGGTTCAGCGAGGCCTGGCCGGGCATCCGTATTCGTATTCTGGATGTCAGCGCCAACGAGGGTCTCGAGAAGGTCATCAGCGGCGAGGCCGACTTCGGCATCAACATGTTCAGCGCCCAGCGGCCTGAGGTGTCTTTCACCCAGTTGATGAGAGACCCCTTCGTCTTGGCGCTGCGCTCCGATCACCCTCTGGCGGCCAGGGAGCAAATCGAGTGGTCAGACCTCGAGCAGGTGCGGCTGATCACCGTCAGTCGCGACAGCGGCAATCGCACCCTGCTGGACAATGCGCTGTCCGCCGAGGGCATCCACCTCAACAGCTTCTACGAAGTACAGCATCTGTCGACCTCGCTGGGGCTGGTGGAGTCGGGCCTGGGGGTGGCGATTCTGCCGCGCATGACCATGCCGGGCCCGGATCACGAGATCCTGTGTTCGCGGGAGCTGCCGGAGCCACGCATCCAGCGCACCATCGGCCTGGTACGCAGCAACGTGCACAGTATCTCGGGCACCGCCCAGCTGTTTATCGATCTGCTGCTGGAACAGTGGAAGCATTCGTAGGCGCAGCGAACCGCATGGCCATCTATCGCCGATTCAGTATGGATTCAGGTTCTTGCGCTACAAACAGAGGGAGACACCCAAAACGGAAGGATGACGTCATGCGCAGCACACTGATGGTGGTCGCTCTTGGCCTGTTGTCGACCCAGGCATTGGCAGGTCCCGGCCACACTCAATCGGAGGCCATGGACCCCGATCAGGCGGATCGCACCATCGCCGTCGAGGCCGGCGATATCTGGTTCGACCCGGAGAGCTTGAGCGTTGCCCCCGGGGAGGTGGTGGCCTTCGAGGTCACCAACAGCGGTCAGCTCGAGCATGAGTTCGTGATCGGCTCCGCCGAGGCTCAGGACGCACACCGCAAGATGATGCGTGAGATGGCCTCGGGGGGAGGGCATGGCATGCACGGTGACGGCCACGACCTGAGTCAGATGCACGGCGCCATGGACATGCCGGCGGTGACTCTGGCGCCGGGAGAGACCAGGACGCTTGTCTGGCAGGCGCCGGAGCAGGGGGCATCGCTGACCTTCGCCTGCAATGTACCCGGACATTTTGAAGCGGGCATGCATGGCACCCTGAGTGTGGGAGAATAGGCGGCAAGCCTGGGACGGGGCCACCCCGTCCGGCTCGAGTGAGGCGTGGCATGCCTGGGCCCGCTGGCAGGGAGATGATGGTGATGAAGCTGTTGCTGGTCGAGGACGATGACCTGCTCTGCGAGAGTCTGAAGGATACGCTGGATGATCATGGCTATCGCGTCGACGTTGCCGAGCGACTGAGCGTGGCAAAGGCGCTGTTGCACAGCGAAGAGTATGCACTGATGATCCTGGATATCGGCCTGCCCGATGGTTCGGGGCTCGACTGGCTCGAGTTCCAGCGTGAACACGGCCTAGGCCTTCCGGTGCTGATCCTGACGGCTCGCGATGCCTGGCAGGACAAGGTGGACGGCCTTCGTCGGGGGGCTGATGACTACCTCACCAAGCCCTTTCACGAACAGGAACTGCTGGCGCGGATACAGGCGCTGCTGCGGCGGCGTACCGAATTGACGGCGCGGCTGATCGTCAATGGCATCCGCCTTGACGAGGAGCAGCGCCAGGTCAGTTGCGCGGGAGGCCCATGGCAGACGCTTACCGCCACCGAGTTCTGCCTGCTGCGCTACCTGATGCACCACCCTGACCGGGTGCACTCCAAGACGAAGCTGCTCGATCAGCTCTACGCCCTGGAGCAGGATGCCCCGGCGCCCAATCTGGTGGAGGTCTATATCGCGCGCCTGAGGCGTCTGCTGGGCAAGCATGTCATCCAGACCCGCCGTGGCCAGGGGTACGTGCTTGTTTCGCATTAGACGCAATAGTCTCCGTCTGCGCCTGCTGGTCAGCCTCGGGGCGGTGTCCCTGCTGGTCATGGGGTTGACCTGGTTCATGCATGGCCTGCTGCTGCGCGAGACCGCGCGGGACTTTCTGGGTGACCGACTGCGGCAGGAGGCGGAGTATCGCCTGGCGCAACTGCGTCAAGCCGCAGACCCGGTACCGGCCCCCACCTTGCCCTCGAGCCTGTCGGCCGAGGTCTTTCATCACCTGTACGTGCTCAAGCGCGGCGAGCTCGTCACCACCTCCCATCCGAGCTGGTTGTCGGCATTGACGCCCCATCTGGATGGGCCTGACAGGTCGCTGCTGGATGTACACCTGGAGGGACGTCACCTGCTGGTGTTGAGGCGAACCTTTACGGTGGACGGCAGGCCTGGGGTGCTGCTCATCGGAGAATCCTTCGACAGCGTCGAGGAAGGCCTTGCGGCCCTGCACTGGTGGATTGGCGCCATCGCAGGTCTGGTGCTGCTGGCTCTTTCGCTGCTTAACGGGTTGGCGGTCAATGCCGCCCTGCGGCCACTGGATCTGTTGCAGCGCCAGCTGGCCGAGCTGCGAAGTGGTCAGCGACAGCGTCTCAGAATGAAGGTGCCGCAGGAGTTCCGCCCTCTGGTCTCGCAGCTCAACCGTCTGATGGACAGCCAGGAGCGCCGATTGGTGCGTTCGCGTAACGCCGTTGCAGACCTGTCCCATGCGCTCAAGACCCCTCTGACCGCGGTGATGCAGGCGCTGCGCAGCAAGCGTGAGCTTGATAAATCCCGCCGTGAGCGTCTGCTGGAGCGGTTGACGCTGATGCAGGAGTTGATGGAGTCCCATCTGCGTCAGGCGCGTCTGGCGGGCCCCGGTGGCGGCCAGCACACCCGGGTCAAGCGGGAACTCGACCAGCTTTTTGACATGTTTCGAAGCCTGTACCCCGACAAGCGCTTCGTCATGGCCCTCGGGGACGCCGAGGATGCCTGCATCGAGATGGAGCGACAGGACTTCCTGGAAATGATTGGCATCGTGCTCGACAACGCGGGCAAGTGGGCCAACCAGTCGGTGTGGCTCGCGCTGACGTTGGGGCGATGTCTAGAGCTGAAGATCCAGGATGATGGCCCCGGAGTGGCGGCGGAGTTGCTGCCGCTGTTGGGCCGGCGAGGGCACAGGCTGGATGAAGGGCGGCCAGGCAACGGCATTGGCCTGTCGATTCTGCTTGAACTGGTCGAGCAGTACCGGGGAGAGGTCGGCTTTCAGGCGCCGCCCAGCGGTGGACTCGAGGTGACCATCCGCTTGCCGTTGGCGCTGGCGTCAACCTCCGAGAGAGAGGCCGTGCGTTAGGGCTTGTCTGAAAAGTGCCTGCGCTCGGTAATACGGCGTTAAAAATCGGATCAAAATGCTCATTTACACCCCGTAAACTGCGCTTTCTCACCGATTTTTGCCTTGTCTAACCTTCGCTCGTCGACTTTTCGGACAGCGCCTAAGGATTCAGCTGGCTTTCAGCTTGGCGATGGAAGATGGCAGAAGTTCATCGCACAGGAAGACAGCACCCATGTCGACGACACTTCTGCCGCCACATCGGCTATCACGACGAGGATTCATCAAGGGAAGCGCAGCCCTGGGAATCGGCACCGCCGCCCTCGGTCTGGCGCCTGCCTGGGCCAACCCCTGGGGACAGACCTCGAGTTACCCCAAGGGGGTGGAAAGCGGTCCGGATATCTCGCTGGCCATACGTCGCCAGAGCGTGCCCATCGCTGGCCAGTCTGCACGGCCGATTACCCTCAACGGCACCAGCCCTGGCCCCCTGATCCGGCTCAAGGAAGGGCAGGACGTGACGCTGCGGGTGACCAACCTGCTGGACGAGCCCACCTCGATTCACTGGCACGGCATTCTCCTGCCGCCGGAGATGGATGGCGTCCCCGGCGTGAGCTTTGCCGGCATCATGCCGGGTGAAACCTTTAACTACCGCTTTCCCCTCCGTCAAAGCGGCACCTACTGGTACCACAGCCACTCAGGACTGCAGGAGCAGATTGGCCATGTGGGCCCCCTGGTCATCGACGCCGAACAGCGCGAACCCTTTCGCTATGACCGCGAGCACGTGCTGCTGCTGACCGACTGGAGTTTCGAGGACCCCTCGACCATCTTCCACAACCTGAAGACCGGGGAGGGGTACTACAACTTCCAGGAGCGCACCCTGGGAGACTTCATCGCCGATGTGGACCGTCAGGGGCTCGCCTCCACCTGGGAAGCGCGTGCCATGTGGGGCCGGATGCGCATGAGCTCCCGTGATATCGCCGATGTTACCGGCGCCACCTACACCTATCTGCTCAACGGTCATTCTCCCAATGACAATTGGACTGCCCTGTTTCGCCCCGGCGAGACGCAGCGGCTACGTGTCATCAATGGCTCCGCCATGAGCTACTTCGACGTGCGGATTCCGGGGCTCGAAATGACGGTGGTGGCGGCCGACGGCCAGCCGGTTCGGCCCGTGCCCGTCGAGGAGTTCCGCATCGGGGTGGCGGAAACCTATGACGTTCTGGTGACGCCGAAAGACGATGTGGCCTACACCATCTTTGCCGAGTCCATGGACCGAAGCGGCTTTGCCAGGGGGACCCTGGCGCCGCGTATGGGGATGGTGGCGCCGCTGCCGGAACGCCGACGTATTGCCGATCGAGGAATGGAGGCCATGGGAGCCCACGAGGGCATGGATCACGGCTCGATGGCTGGTATGGATCACGGTTCGATGGCCGGTATGGATCACGGCTCGATGGCTGGTATGGATCACTCGAACATGGGCGGCATGGATCATGGCTCGATGACCGGTATGGATCACTCGAACATGGCGGGAATGGATCACGCTCAGATGGACAGTACGGAGAGCGCCACTGGTACCGCCATGCTTCCGGTGGGCGTGGCGCAGCCAGGCTCCCGCCTCGATCAGCCTGGAATCGGCCTGGATGCCCGCGAGCGTCGTGTGCTGGTGTATCAGGACTTGAAGGCCATCGCGCCATGGCCTGACCGTCGTCCTCCTGGTCGCGAACTCGAGCTTCATCTGACCGGTAACATGGAACGCTACATGTGGTCCTTCGACGGCAAGAAATTCAGTGAGGTCTCGGGGCCGATCCACTTCGACAAGGGCGAGCGTCTGCGCCTCATCCTGGTCAATCGCACCATGATGGAGCACCCGATCCACCTGCACGGCATGTGGATGGAGCTGGAGAATGGTGCCGGTGAGCTGATTCCGCGCAAGCACACCCTGAACGTCAAGCCAGGCGAGCGCCTTTCTGCACTGATCACGGCGGATGCCGAGGGCAGCTGGGCGTTCCACTGCCACCTTCTTTATCACATGGACGCCGGCATGTTCCGCGTCGTCAAGGTTGCCTGAGGAGAGATGACGCATGGAAATTCGTGTGGGCCGTATTTGCCTGGCAACGCTATCGGGCCTGGGGTTGTCGTCGCTGGCGCTGGCTGAGGATGGCTACGACGCGCCAGATCACTGGCCGTCGCCGATGCAGGAACATCTGCGTGGCTCGGTGCTGGTCGACCGTCTGGAATACGTCTGGCCGTCTGAAGACAGCGAGGCAGTAACCTGGGATTTTCAGGCCTGGTACGGAGGCGACGTTCATCGCGTCTACCTGAAGGGGGAAGGGAACAATACCCAAGGGGATGGCGAAGATGCGGAATTTGAATCGCTGGATCTGCTGTATAGCCGACTGATCGCCGACTTCTGGGAGCTACAGGGAGGGCTTGGCTATCAGGGAGGGCTTGGCAGCGATGACCATCCCGAGCGCTATTTCGGCGTGATCAGTCTGCAGGGGCTGGCGCCCTACCGGTTGGAAACCGAGCTGGATCTTCGTGTCAGTGACGATGGTGATACCTCCTTGAGCCTGGAGCAGGAATATGATCTGCGACTGACCCAGCGGCTTTATCTGCAACCTCGCCTGGAAATGGAAGTGGCGTTCGATGATGCCGAGGAGTTCGGTGTAGGGGAGGGATTCAATTCCTTGCGCACCGGCCTGCGCCTTCGCTATGAACTACATCGCAAGTTCGCGCCCTATATCGGCGCCTATTGGCAGAAACTTTATGGCGATACTGCCGATATGGCGCGTGATGAAGGAGGGCAAGTGGAGGACACCGCAGTGGTTGCCGGGCTACGCGTCTGGTTTTGATCCCTCTGCGGACATGGCTGCCACTCAAGGAAACCCCGCCAGGCAATGCCTGGCGGGTTTTTGCTGCACGTCTGGAGCCGTCAGGGCAAGCGTGTCTTACATTAACAGTGCCTTGGCCGGCATCCACAGGCCCATCAGCAGCATGATCAGGTTCTCGCTCAGGGAAACGAAGCCTAGGGGAACGTTGCTGTTGCCGCCGACGCAGGCGCACTTGAGTTCGCGCTTGTCGATGTAGACCGCCTTGAACACCGAAATGGCCCCCACGGTACCGATGAACAGGGCCACAGGCGCGGCGAGCCAGATCAGGCTGCCTGCCAGCATCAGTATCCCGGCCAGTGTTTCGGCGTAGGGGTAGATGTAGCCGTAGCGTACATCGCGTTGGGCCAACAGGTCGTAGTTGAGAAACATGGTGCTGAAGCTTTCCACGTCCTGCAGTTTCTGCAGGCCCAGCAGAACCATGGCCGAGGCGACGGCGAACTCGATGGTGCGCACTGAGACCAGCGACTGGCCGGACACCCAGCCCACCGCCAGGCCGATCAGCAGGGCCGTGGCGAAGATGGCGATGACAGGACGGTAGCTGACTTCCTTGTCGCCGGGCACGCTCATGCCGAGGTAGCGGCGCAGCTGCTCGTAGCCGCCGATGCGCTCGTCGCCGATGTACACCTGGGGTGTGGTGTCCACGTCGGCTTCCTGCTTGAAGCGGTCGATGGCTTCACGTGACGTCAGGGTGTGGTCGTCGACCTGGTAGCCCTTGCGCTTGAGCAGCGACAGGGTCTTGAGGCCGAAGGGGCAGAGGTGCTCCGCGGTCTTCATGCGATAGAGGCGGGCAGTGCTGGATGAGGCCCGCTGCGCCGGGCTTGCTGTGTTCGTGCTCATTTCCTCTCCCTGTGGTGGTTGAGAAAAGCCCAGACAGGCCAGGGTGGTGGCCCCTGAGGCTTCCGTCACTACTGTGCAAGTTCGAGCATCTTCACCACAGACTAAAACCCTTGTGCAGCACAAGGGTCAAGGCGATACGGTCATCGGCTGGTTAGTCCTGGACAACCTGTGCAGGGGGATCCAGGTGGCGGGATATATCGGCTCGGGACCGGGCGATAGCGCGATCGACGAGGGTGGGGGCGATGGCGTTGATCAGGGCGAACAGGCGCTCCTTGCCGCCGAGAGCGGCGCGACGTTGGCCACTTTTCAGCTGCGTGATGATGGCATCGGCCACGCGCTCGGGGCTGTCCACGGTGTTGCCAAGGGCCTCGTTCATGGCTTCGGCGTCGGGGCCGTTCATGGCGGTCCGGGTGGCGCGGGGGGCCAGGTACTGCACCCGGACCGAGGTGTCTTCCAGTTCCCGCGACAGCGCTTCGGCGAAGCCCTTGAGGCCGGCCTTGCTGGCGCAGTAGGCGACATAGCCCGGGTGGCCGATATGCCCCAGCAGCGAGCCAACGAACAGCAGGTTGGCGCTGGGTTGTCCGAGAAACAAGGGCAGCAGGGCCTGGGTCAGCAGCAGGGTCGAGGTCAGATTGGTATCGAGCACCCGGGTGACGTCGTCTGGCGAGGCTTCGCGAAACCAGCCCAGGTGATTGATGCCGGCCAGGTGGACCAGCGTCGAAGGTCGTTGCTCGGGAACTGTCTGACTTAGCTGGTCGAGTAGCCGCTGGCGGCCCATCGCGGTGGTCAGATCGACGCCAGCGACGAGGGTGTGTCTCGAGGCAGCCTTGCCAAGCTCGCCCGCCAGGGCGCTGAGCTTGCCCTTATCACGCCCTGCCAGCCACAAGCTGGCGCCTTCGGCGTCAAGCCGCTTTACCAGCGCCGAGCCGATGCCGCCAGTGGCGCCGGTCACCAGAATCCTGCGCTCGCTCAGTGATGGCATGAGTTTGCCTCCAGCGCTTCGTCCGTCCAGTGGTCGGCGTCTCGCAGGGCGGCGTCATGGACCGCGCCATAGAGGCGATAGAAGGCACGGGCCGAATGGATGATCTGGGCCTGCTCCTCGGTGTCGGTGATGGTGTCCATCAGTTCGGCGAAGAAGGCCATATGGGAGATGTCCAGTTCGCCGTGGGAAAACAGGTAGTGGAAGGCGTCATCGGTCAGGCCCAGGCTATCGCGGATGGCCCTGCCGGCGGCGCTGGCCGCCGAGGTGCTGGTACCCTCGAGCACCAGCACCATGCCGAACATGGCCAGCGGATGGCGCCGTCTGATGCTGTCGTAGGCGTAGGACACCATCCATTCCGTCTCGAACAGCGGTGGGCGTGAACGCGCGTGGTGCCGATCGACGCCGGTGGACTCCAGGTCATCGAGTATCCAATGTTCGTGGCCCTTTTCCTCGTCGATGTACTCGGCGATGGCCATGCGCAGGTTTTCGCGCAGCACGAAGTTCGGAGCGGACAACTCGGCGCCGCAGGCCATCATCAGTGAGACGGTGTGACGCACATGGTGATAGGCCTGGGCGAGAAAGGCGCGATATTCGGGCAGCGTGATCTTGCCACCCTGGGCGCGCCCGATCAGTTCCCCTCCCATCAAGGCTTGGCGTTCGTCTTCGGTGGCAGCGAGCAGGTGGCGGTAGAAGCCATCGGGCTTGTCGTTGTCGACAGGTGGCGAGGTGACGATCGGGGTATCGGTCAGCGTGTTCATGGGGGTGGGGGTTCCTGTGGGTATGAAGGGAGGCCGTCGGCGGCGGAGGAAAGCGCTGCTGACACCTGCTCATGGCCAGGGAAGGTTCTGGCGACAAGCCGCTCGATGTCGCAGCGACGGCGGAGCTGAATGCTGGCCCGGCGCAGGCGTCCGTTGGCGGTCAGTTCGTTGCTGGCAATCGAAAGCGGTGCAGCGACCCCTGGCAGTTGCCGCATCAACGACTGCCAGCCGCAGACTCTGGCGTAGTCGGGCAGGCGCTGATTGAGCGCGGCAATGTGGGCTTCCAGGCGGGGGGGCTGGATAGCGGCTGAAGGGGTAAGGAGCGCCAGCACCCCCGGCAAGCCTTCGCCGAAGACGAAGGCACGATCGATACCGTCGATGAGCTCGAGCTCCGCCTCGAGCCACTCGGGACAGAGATTGCGTCCGTTCGACAGGATGATGACGTTGCGCTGACGCCCGTCCAGGCGCCAATGACCGTCCGCCAGGCGGTGACCGAGATCTCCGCTGGGCCAGGGCATCTCGGTTGATGGAAGGTGATGATCGGACCCTAGGTAGCCGAGCATGCAACGACCGTGGACCAGCAGTTGCCCCTGCTCATCGGTGCTTAGGCGCAATCCCTTGAGGGGGCACCCGACACGGCCATCCTGGGGCTCGTCCGGGCGGCTCAGACAGACCACCGAGCCCATCTCGGACATGCCGTAGCCCTGGGCGACAGGGAGTCCCAGCTGGGTTGCCTGTTCGAGCAGGCGGCGGGGCACCTGGCCACCGCCTACGGCGACTAGCGACAACACCTGTTGCCAACCGTTTGCCGCAGAATGATGTGAGGCCAGGTGAGTTAGCGCCTTGAGCAGCGCCGGCACCAGAATCAGGCTGTCGGGTCGGCGCTTGGCCAGCCAGCGTTGCCACTGGTCGGGGTCTAGCGTACCGCTGCCATGTAGCCCGGTCAGATTGGGCGTATCGATAACGATCGTGGCTCCTCGCCAGAGCGCGAAGAGTGCGCCGGCCAGATGTTCGAGCAGCACCGCCATGGGCAGCACCACGCCGTGACGATGCAGGGTTACACCTGCAAGGCGCTGTTCCAGCCCTTCAATGACCGACTCGAGATGAGGCCCGGACACGCAGACCCCCTTGGGGGTGCCGGTGGTACCGGAGGTAAAGGTGATCAGTCGCGTTCCGTCCGGCAGTGGCGCGGGCGTCGAGGGGCGCCGGAACAAGGCGATGGACAGGCCGGCCGGAGCGTCGAGTGGCTGGCGCTTGAAGTCGTTGGCGCGGGCAGATGGCAGCCAGGCGTCCAGCGGGCTGTCATGCGCGAGCAGAAGACCGTCCAAGCCGGTGGTGTCGAGCAGATGGTTGATCTGTTGTTCGCTGAAAAACGCAGGAATCGGGGTGATTGGCAGGCCAGCCCGCCAGGCAGCGAGCTGGGCGACCAGCCAGCCAGGAGAGTTGTGACCCAGCAGGCCCAGGTGAGAAACGCCCGACTGCTCGAGTTGGTGCGCGACAGTGTCGGTGGCGGCCTCCAGTTGCCGGGCGGTAAGTCGGATGTCAGCGCCATCCGGGGTTTGCCCGAGCAGGCTCTCCACATCCGGCGACAGCCTCGCCCTTTGGCGCAGGCGCTGGTGTAGCCTATCCATGGGGCACGTCCCCGGCCGCCGAGCAGGCGTGGACATGGGGTAGCGCCGGTACGGGATCTGCCGCCTCCGGGGCAAGCTGTGCTGCGCCGGCGAGAAGCAAAGCGCCGAGCGGGGTGGCGCGCATGCTGTTGGCCACCTCGAGGGGGCGAATCACCACGACCCTGGGGTCCCGCTCGTAATACCGTCCCCAGTCCACAGGGTTGTCCAGGCAGTGGCGATGGGCGCGACCGATCGTGTCCATCTCGATGCCGAGCCGGGCGAGGCCGTTGCGCACGTCTCTGGATGCCGTCACCACCAGCCAGTCGATACCCAGTCGCTCGAGCACCACCACCAGCGACAGCATCAGCCGTCGGCCGGCGCCTGGCGATGCGCTGGCCAGGGCGCCGACCTCCATGACCTGGTGGCGCGGCGGCGCAAGGTCGCAGAGGCCACGAGTGGCGAGCACCATCTCGACAGGTGCCTCGAGGTAGTGTTCCACCATGAGAGGGCCTTCATCGGCACGCCTGAGTCCTGTGGTGGCGACGAGCGCGCCATGGGGGTCTCGCAGTGTCAGCAAGCGCTGGTAGGGGTTGCTGAGGGAGGCATTGTGATGGAGACGATAGACGTCGGAGATGAAGGCGTTTGCCTCACCCAGCCGCTCCGGGGACGCCCAGCACAGGCCGGAGGGCATGTTCGGCTCGGGAGCATCCGTGTGGGCTGTCGTCTTCGAGGCCGATGCTGCGATTGCCGGGGCCATGTCATCGCGTCCTTGAAAGAGGAGTTGATGGCAAGGCTAGGCTGCCTAGCTTAGCGAAAACTTAACGTTCGCAGATGACTAACCTGTAGCGCGCACAGGTGGCCTGAGTGGACGCAAGAGATGGTGCTAGGCTGATCCTGCAGGGTCCGGTAAAGGAGGTATCCATGTGCGGCCGTTTCGCCTGTTACACACCTTTTGCTCAGCTTGCGGCGCTGATGCGCTTGCCGGTGGCGCCGCGCCTGCCCGAGCAGGAGCCGCCACCTCGCTACAATGTCGCGCCGGGCACCTGGATCACGTCACTCGCCATGGACGGGGAGGTTGTACCTTCCTTTACCTCGATGTGGTGGGGCTATCGACCCCACTGGGCCCAGGCCGGGGCGCCGGAGCCGATCAACGCCACCGTGGAGAAGGTCGCCACCTCGCGCTATTTTCGTGGGGCCTTTGCCCGCCATCGCTGCCTGGTGCCGGCGGACGGCTGGTACGAGTGGCTGCCGGGCGAGGCCGGCAAGCAGCCCTATTTTTTATGTCGTGAAGATCGCGCGCCGCTGTGGCTGGCGGCGATCTTCAGTGAACGGGCCGACGGCAGGCCGGGCCTTGCCATCCTCACCGAACCTGCCCGGGGCTGCGCGAGTGAGGTGCACTCCCGGATGCCGCTGGCGCTGGACGACGGCAGCCTTGAACCCTGGCTCGATCCTGCCCTGAGTGATCGCGACGTCATGCGCCAGACGGTGCGGCATCTACCCGCTGGCGCCTTCGGGGCATGGCCGGTCTCGACCAGGGTCAATCGGGCGGGAGAGGAAGGAAGTGACTTGATGGAAGCCGTCCAGGCACCGGGCTGACCGTCGGGTCTGAAGCGCCCATCTGCATGCCCTGGCTGCGGTGATGTTCCAGGTGCTGCGCGGCTTGTCCGTCCCGCTCCGATGGGCTAAGGTCGAAGGCGCATGGCACGGGGTGTCCCGCACGATAGCGGGGCTGAGAAACACCCGTCGAACCTGATCCAGTTCATACCGGCGAAGGGATGTCAGCGCAGTCGTCAGTCCAGGGGTCGGCGTGCGTTCCTCGCCTCGACCAAGGACCCGCCAGATGACCCTTTCCGACGCCTCACCCGCTACCTCCGCAAGCCCGCCCGCGCTTCCCATTTGCCGCCAGCTGGTCGTCGTCACCGGCGCCGGACGTGGCCTCGGCGTCAGCCTGGCGCGCAGTTTCCTCGAGCAGGGCGCGCGGGTGGTGGTCAACTATCGACGCAGCGAAGAGGGCGCCAACGCGCTGGTAGCCGACTATCCCGAGCAAGCCTTGGCAGTGGCCGCCGACGTCTGTGATCGCAGCGCCGTCGATGCCATGTTCGCGCGTGCCCGCGAGCACTTCGGCGCACCGGTCACCACCTTGATCAACAATGCGCTGCCGGACTTCGCTTTCAACGGCGACGCCCGTCCCGGTCCCGACGAGCTGACCTGGGAGCACCTCGATCATCAGCTTCAGGGCGTCGCCCGGGGAGCACTGAACACGGTGCAGGCGTCGCTTGCCGGCATGCGTGAGGCCGGCTTTGGTCGCATCGTCAATATCGGTACCAACCTGTTCCAGAACCCGGTGGTGCCCTACCACGACTACACCGCCGCCAAGGCGGCGCTGCTGTCGCTGACGCGCACCCTGGCCCACGATCTGGGCCCGGACAACATCACCGTGAACATGATCTCCGGCGGCCTGTTGCGCACCACCGATGCCTCCCGCGCCACGCCGGAGGCGGTGTTCGACCTGATCGCCGCCAGCACACCGCTGCGACGGGTGACCACGCCGCAGGAGTTTGCCGACGCCGCGCTACTGTTCGCCTCGCCCTGGTCGCGAGCGGTCACCGGCCAGAACCTGGTGGTCGACGGCGGACTGGTGAAGGACTGATGGCCAGCATGCACCTAAATCTGTTCATCATGGGCTGTGGCCACCACAAGGCGGCCTGGCGTCATCCCCGTTCCAGCGTCGAGCGCCTGGCCGATATCCGCTACTACGAGGAGCTGGCGCGGCTCGCCGAGCGGGGTCGCTTCGATGCGGTGTTCTTCGCCGATGGTCACGCCGTGGGCAGCGTCGCCGACGGCCCGCTGTGGACCCTGGAGCCACTGACCATGCTGGCGGCCATGGCGCGGGCCACCGAACACATCGGGCTGATCTCGACCGTCTCCAGCACCTTCTATACGCCGTTTCATGCTGCGCGCATGCTGGCCTCGCTGGACCATATCTCCGGCGGACGCCTGGGCTGGAACCTGGTGACCTCGATGTTCGACAGCGAGGCGCGCAACCATGGGCTCGAGGCCATGCCAAGCCACGCCGAGCGCTATGCCCGGGCGGAGGAATTCGCCAATACCGTGCTGGCGCTGTGGGACTCCTGGAGTGACGACGCCCTGGTGAGGGACCGCCAGGGCGATTACGTCGACGCCAGCCGGGTCGGTCCCATCCATCATCACGGCGAGCACTTTCTGGTGGATGGCCCGCTGACGGTGCCGCGTCCGCCCCAGGGCCACCCGGTGCTGTTCCAGGCAGGCGCCTCGGATCAGGGCCGTGACCTGGCCGCGCGCTACGCCGAGGCCATCTACGCGGTGGCCTACGATCTGCCCTCCGCCCAGGCCTACTACAGCGACCTTCAGGCCCGGGTAAAGGCCGCTGGCAGACCGAAGGTCGCGATCATGCCGGGGCTGGTCACCTACGTCGGCTCCACCGAAGAGGAGGCCAGACGCAAGCAGCGGGAGCTCGACGAACTGTTGCCGGTGGACAGCTCACGGCGCCAGTTGAGTCAGTTCATCGGCCAGGACGTGAGCGACTGGGAGCTCGACGCCCCGGTGCCCGAGTTGCCGCCACTGGAGGCCTTCAGCGGGCCCAAGGGGCGCTACGCCACGATTCTGCGGATCATCGAGAGCGAACGACCGACGCTGCGCCAGTTGCTGGGACGGCTCGCCGCCGGTGGCGGCCACTGCACCATGGTCGGCACCCCGGAGCGTATCGCCGACGAGATGCAGCGCTGGGTCGAGCAGGGCGGGGCGGACGGCTTCAACCTGATGCCGCCGTCGCTGCCGGACAGCATCGAGGACGTGGTCGAACAGGTCGTGCCCGAACTGCAGCGTCGCGGGCTGTTTCGACGCGAGTACCAGGGCCGCACCCTGCGCGACCACCTGGGACTGGCGCGGCCCGGTCGCTGATGAGCCGGAACTGCCAGGGCCCCTGATCGCCAGGCCTTGAAACGACAACAGCGGGACGCGTCAGCACGTCCCGCTGTTTTTTATCCCACCTTGCCAGGCTGTCAGCGTGGCGGTGTCAGCTCTGGAAACGCCGCACCAGACTGCCCATGCGGGTGAAGTCATAGTCCTGGCGGGATGGCAGCAGCTTCATCAGCACCAGCGAGACCAGCACCGGCACGAAGGCCGCCAGCAGGAAGGATTCCAGCAGGGTAGCGGTACCGCCGCTGGGAGACGGGAACATCGCCAGGCCGGCGACCAGGCCCGCAGCGGTGCTGAGGACCGCGTTGCGCCCGTCGTAGCGGCGATTGAACAGACCGAAGAACACCGGGAAGGCCGCCGCCGAGCACAGCAGGTCCGCCAGCAGGAACAGATAGAGCACGCTGTAGCCCTGGGCTGCCACCCAGGTCACCGGCACCGCTGCGGCGACGATCAGCCAGCGTGCCAGGCGCATCAGGGTGGCTTCGCTGGCCTGGGGCAGCAGCCGGTGCATGTCGACGGCGATGATGCTGGAGGTGGCGTTGACGGTGGTGTCGGCGCTGCTCATCACCAGGGCCAGACCCAGCGGAAT
Source organism: Halomonas sp. DP1Y21-3 (assembly GCF_019801245.1). Lineage (NCBI taxonomy): Bacteria > Pseudomonadati > Pseudomonadota > Gammaproteobacteria > Oceanospirillales > Halomonadaceae > Halomonas > Halomonas sp. DP1Y21-3. The sequence goes on along the minus strand of NZ_JAHVJM010000001.1, from coordinate 43,650 downwards.
CAAGGCCAGGGCGAACCACAGCGGCACCTCGGACAGCAGCACGCTGAACAGCGCCACCGAACCGTCTCCCTCGAGCCCGAGGCCGACGAAGGCCAGGCCGAACAGGCCCATCAGCACGATCACCGGAAAGTTGAACAGCCCTGCGATCCAGAAGCCCCGCCGCAGCACCTTGCTGTCCCGGGCGGCGTAGATGCGCTGCCAGGTGCCCTGGTAGAACAGGCCGGTCAGCATCACCGCGATAAAGAACGTCAGACCGGCACGCAGGCCACCGGCATCGGTGACATCCAGCAACTGGGGCGCACGTTCCTGCAGGCCCTCGAGCGTCGGCGCGACGCCGCCGGCGGCCTGCCAGCCGAACACCAGCAGCAGCGCCAGCAACGGCAGGATCACCAGCATCTGTACCTTGTCGGTGAAGATGGTGGTGCGCAGGCCGCCGTAGAAGGTGTAGAGCAGGGTCGCGATCATCACTACGCAGGCGGTCAGCCACAGCGGGATCGGCGCCAGCAGGGTGACCATATGGGCGATTGCGGTGAGGCCTGCCGCCAGCGAGATGAACAGATAGAACAGCATGATCGTCAGGGTGAAGGCGTACATGGTGCGCCCGTAGCGATGGATCACGAACTCGGTGAGGCCGTGGCCTTCGGGGATCAGCTCACGCATGCGTCGTCCCAGCGGGATCATCACCAGGCGCGGGACCATGGAACCCAGCGCATAGCCCAGTACCGCGCCGATGCCGCCCCAGGTGGCCGCCTGGGCGGGGCCGAACAGGATCCAGGTGCCCAGGGTGGTGGCCACCAGGGTCAACACCGTGGCGCGGGTGTTCTGGCTGTTGCGAGCAGAGATGTAGTCATCCAGGCCGCCCTGACGACGTCGGGCATAGATCAGGCCGGGGATGGCAAAGATGGCGGCGCACAGCAGAAGCCACAGCGCCGTCCAGGTGGGATCGAGCATCATCGAAAGAAGACCTCTTTCTTGTCGTTGTCCGCAGGGACCGGTGGACAGGCGGGACGAGCGGCGGACAGGAAGAAAGAGGAGATGACGCAACCATCCTTCCCTTCGCCGGCATGACCCGGATCAGGTTCAAAGGGTTACCGCGTGATGCGGAATCTCAGCCGTCAGGCTCCCCCAGGAATGCGCACAGCGTAGGACCGCCTCCGATGGCTGTCAATTGGCGCTTTGGCCGCAGCGACGGGGCGTCAGACGGTGGGCGAGGTGCGCAGGCTGTGCCAGCCATCGTAAAGCCAGTTTGCCGCTCGGCTTGGATCGATGTCAGCCATCGCCAGATAGCCATGACAGCAGGCCTCGCGGCTCGCTCGCACAATGGTCGAGGCGTCGGTGGCGTCCATCACCAGGGTGCGTCGGTGCCCGCCGCCGCCGCGCAGGAAGGGGGCCGCGGGAGCGCGCTGGAACTCGACGCCTGCCGGCAGGGGCGCTGTCGAGTGATGCGTGTCGGGGTGGTCTGGGGCGCACAGGATGACCTCGAAGCCGAGCCGTTGTCCCTGGCGCGCCAGGTCGGCGTTGACCGGGGAGTGGCCGGTCAGCACCAGACGCAAGGCCGGCTGGATCAGCACCTCGACGACGTCGTCGCCGATCTGGACCAACGGACTGGTTGGCGTGGGTCGCTGCAGGTTCATGGACGTACTGCCCAGGCTGACGCGGCGAATCAGCGATGGCTGGCCGGCGAGCGTTGCATGGATGACCTCCAGGTGCACCAGGGTCTCGCTGCTCGGTGACAGGCGCTCGACCAGGCAGGGGGTGCCATCGTTGGCGTTGTTGTCGATATTGACCAGGCAGGCGCCGCCGTCCCGCGCCTGGGTCAGCAAGATGGGCTGTCCGGCGTACCTGGGGCCATCGGCATCGCTGGTGACGCTCAGGTGGGGGCAGGCGGGAGCAGGGGTGTCCAGGCGCGTGCACAGCCAGCTGGTATCCCCGCGATTGGCCAGCGTCAGGGCGTGTTCGATGGCGACAAGATCCTGGTGGTTCATGGGCAGCTCCCGCGGCGGTGTCGGCGACGCCAGCATAACGTGGAAGCGGGCAAGCGAAATAATCCGGCATCTATAAGCATCTTTTCATAGGCTAGAGAAGACGGTATGCGAGCCGCCAGGGTATTGACCTGCTGCCGGTCCAGGGCAGGGCTTACGCAAGGAGATGTCCTCATGGAGCGTTTTGCCTGGGTGGAAGAGGCATTGGTGTCGTCCGGAACGGTGCTGGTACGCCTGACGCCGGAGTTGCAGGTGCACGACGTGGTCGGTGATGCCGTGCGCGTGCTGGGCGAGCCTGGAGAGGTCTGGATCGGGCGGGGGCTGGCAGAGCTGCCTGGCGAGGCCGCGGCAGTAGCTGAAGCCTGGGTCTCCCGGGGTGCTGCTCATGCTGCCAAGCCTTCGATGCCGCTGGAATTGGGCGATGGCAGCTGCTGTCGCCTGGCCGATGGTGGGCTGGTGCTGCGACTGTCGGCTCGGCAGAAGGCAAGCCGCGGTGTCATCGCGCGGATGGCCGACCACCTGCCGGTGATGGTGGCCTACGTCGACCGCGACTTCTGCTTCCGTTTCAACAATCGTGCCTACCTCGACTTCATCGGCCTGCCTGCCGAGGCGCTGATGGGGCAGCCGGTGTCTTCGGTGCTGGATGCAGACTCCTACGCCAAGATCCGGCCACGTTTCGATCTGGCGCTGGCGGGGCAGGAGGTCAGCTACGAGGATTCCCTGGTGCTCCAGGATGGTCGCCAGATCTACTTCAAGGTCCACTATCTGCCGGACCTGGTGGAAGATGAGGTGATGGGCTTCTACGCCATCATCCAGGACGTCTCCGAGTATCGCTCGATGATCCAGTTGTTACGGGATGTCCATACCGGGGTAAATCGCACCGATATCGGAGTATCAGAGATCGTCGACATGCTGCTGCGTGACGCCTTGAGCTACCTGAGGCTGGATATCGCGCTTGTCAGTCAGGTCGAGGGGGAGCGTTACACGGTTCGCTGGGCGGCCTCGGATAATGCGCCAGTCGCCTCCGGCGACAGCTTTGCACTCGGTGACACCTACTGTCGGCTGACCCTCGACGCCGATGACGTCTTCCATACCCACCGCGCCGGGCAGGACGAGCGAGTCAAGGGCCACCCCTGCTACGAGAACTTTCAGCTGGAGACCTATATCGGTGCACCGCTGCGGATCCAGGGCAAGGTCTGGGGAACCCTGAACTTCTCCAGTCCGTCGGCGCGGCGGCACGCCTTCAGCGAGGTCGACATCGAGTTGGTCCGACTACTGGTCGGGGCCGTCGAACGTGTCATTTCCAACGAGATGGAGGTCGATCGTATACGCCTCGAACGTGATCAACTGGAAGATCAGGCGATGACCGATGCCTTGACCGGACTCCCCAACCGAAGCCAGCTGGATCGCCACGTCACCCGCCTGATCGAGGAATGCGACAGTGGCGGGATGGTGTTCTCGCTGGCCGCGGTCGATATCGACTTCTTCAAGCAGGTCAATGATGGTTTCGGTCATTCGGCCGGTGACCAGGTGCTCACCTGGCTGGCGCAAACAGTAGCCAACTGCCTGCGTGATGGCGATCTGGTGGCGCGCACCGGCGGCGAGGAATTCGTGGTGGTCATGCGGCGCACCGCCTTGCCCGAGGCGATCAAGGCGGCCGAGCGGGTGCGTCGTGCGGTGGAAGGGGGGGAAATCACCCTGTCGGATGGACAGACGATTCGCATCACCATCAGCATCGGCGTCAGTCAGTATCGCAAGGGGGAGGGGTTTGCACCGCTGTTCGAGCGCGCCGACCGGCGCCTGTACAGCGCCAAGCGTAGTGGTCGCAACCGCATTGCCAGCCTGGATGAATAGTGCCCAGGTGTCGCCAGGTGCAGCGTTGTCATCGCTGGCGTAGGACTTTGCTCGTGCTTTCGGTCTAGTCTGAAAGGCCCAGTGTGGGTGGTTGGGTAATCTCAGGTGGCTGGGCTGAGGTGACAGCGGCTGGCAGGCCCTGGTATCACCTTCCCGTCACGGGATTTTCACCACACCCTCGGCCCCGAAGAGTGCCTCCTGCCTAGGCGTAGTTCCTGAACTTTTCAGGTTTCAATGTGTTACCCGATTCCCTTCGGTGGCGGAATGCGATGGCGGGTATGAACTTTCTCATCTTTTGCGATGTAGTTTCCTACTGCGTCGATACTGCGTTGATCATGTTGCCTGCAAAAGAGTAGATAGGAGCTGTGTTCCTACAAAAGATGTGGGTAATATCGTACATCCGTTGTTAATAAAATATTACAAAGCAGTTGCGTAATGCCGGTGTTTGTCCCACCGGTGCGCAGGGGAAAAATCATCATGCATCTCAACAAGCTTGCGTTCGGCCTGGCGTTGGGCGGGTGGGCGTGCCTGCTTGCTCCGTCCGTGCTGGCAGAAAGTCTGCTGGAACTTCACGAGCTCGCGGTGGACAGCGATCCTCAGTTTCAGGCCGACTTTTATGGTAAGCAGGCCACCGATGAGCGTTACTATCAGGCGCGCTCAGCGCTGCTGCCGCAGATCAATGTCAATGTCGAGCGCAGCGAGATCTCCCAGGACATCGTCAGTACCGACAACGAGGTCTACGGCAGCGGCAGCACGTCCTACCCGACCACCGTCTACGGTGTCTCGCTCGAGCAGTCGATCTATGACTATTCCCGCTGGGCAGCCTTTGGCCAGGCCAAGCTGGAGATCCAGCAGGCCGCGTCCGAGCTCGAGGTCTCGCGCCAGGATCTCTACCTGCGGGTGGCCGAACGCTACTTTGCGGTACTCGCCCTGTCGGAAAACCTGAGTTTCCTGCAGGCCGAAAAGAAGCAGGTCCAGACCAATCTCGAGCAGGTCAGGGCGCGTTTCGAGGACGGTTTGATTCGCGAGATCGATCTGCTCGACGCCCAGGCGCGTTTTCTGCAGGTCGAGGCGCGCGAGCTGGACGTGGCCAACCGTCTGCGCGATGCCCTCAATGCCCTGGCCGAGGTCAGCGGCGTGCGTCCGGTGGAGCTTAGCCTGGTCGATGAGGACCTGACCCTGGCAAGCCCGGAACCGTCGTCAGTCGAGGCCTGGATCGAGCTGGCGATGCAGCGCAATCCTCGTCTGTCAGCCGCACGGCTGGCGGTGGAAGTGGCCAATCAGCAGGTCAAGGTGAGTCGCGGTGGGCACTATCCGACCCTCGATCTGAGTCTCGACTACGACAACGACGAGACCGAGGGCTCATTGTTCGGCGGCGGCAGCGAGGTCGAGACCCAGACCATTCGGGTCGGCCTCGATGTGCCGGTCTACAGCGGTGGGCGAGTGTCGTCGGAGGTGCGCGAAGGGACCCGTCTGATCGAGGCAGGGCAGGCTCGACTCGAACAGGTGCGGCGTGAACTCGACCGCGAGATACGTGCGGCCTTCGAGGGTATCGTCACCGCCATGTCCCGGGTCAGGGCTCTCAGCGAGTCCTTGACCGCCAACCAGCGCATCGTCGAATACCGCCAGGTGGCCTATGAATCCGGAGTCATGCCGGTGCTCGAACTGCTCGACGCCGAGCGCGATCTGTTCTTCGCCCGCAGCGAACTTGCCAGTGCGCGCTACGACTACCTGATCAGCGTGCTGCGGCTGAAGCATGCCGCCGGCGTCATCAATGGCGAAGACCTGGCGGAGATCGACGCCCATATGAATGACCGGATGGACCTCCTTGCCTTCCAGCACTGAACCCCGGCCCTTCGCCGAGCGTCAGGCGTTGATCGAGTCCTGGCTCGATAGCCTCGCGCGTCCCTACAGTGCCGAGCGCTCGGTCAAGTGCGCTCCCGCCCGCTGGGCTCCTCAGCGCAGGCTCTACAGTGTGCCGCTCGAGGGCGTTGACGCCGACGATCTTGCGGTGCGCCTCGAGGGGTTGCTGGAGTCGCTGGCGCTGGCGCCTGGCGACCGGAGGGCCTTTGTCGCCGGACTGTCGACGCAGACGATGGCGCACTATCTGCATCTCGGGCTGGAGGCCGCGACCACCAAGGTGTACTGGGAAGCGCCGCTGCCGGACAAGGCCCTGCCGGGGCGTCGCTTCCCGCTGTACCAGGCGTGGAAGTGGCGCCCTGGCGTCGACGCCAGTGTCTCCGACTATGTCCTGCTCGAGAGCGCCGAGGCGGTGCGCCATGCAATGGCGAGCACGCTTGCGGCGATGCCCCCGCTCGTCGGCGACGTGATCGAACAGCTCGAGGTCAGCCACGCGCTGGCACGAAAGCCCTGGCCACCGTTGACCGTGAGGATCGAGGAACGGCGCCAGGGTCGCGATACCGGCCGCGATTCCCTCAATCTGCATCTACATCCGGCCGAGATACGTCTGGGCGAACTGGCGGGCCTTTTGTTGTCGCTGGCTCGCGAGTGGCGCTGTACGTCGCGCGCACAGGCGATCGAGTGGATTGCCGCCCACGGCGACAAGCCGCTGAGCAACCTTTCTCTGGGGTTCGATGCGAAAGGCGAACCCTTCGTGACCTTCTACCACGGGGTGACTCTGGTCTCCCCGACTTCCACCGGCGCGCTGGCCGCGCAACGACGCTGACGTCCAGGCCCAGGGACGACACTCAAGTACTAGAGGACTCTTTCATGGCGACTCAACTTCTTATCTATCGCAACGTTCAGCCGATCACCCGCGACAAGCATGGCGAGCTGTCGCTCAAGGTCGGCAAGGACTTCGGCTTTGCCAGCGGGGTGAACTCGGTGCCGCTGATGGCGGCCGAATTTCCGACCGCCGCCACCGACCTGCCGATCGTCTTCACCCAGGCCGACGACGGGGTGCTGCCGGTCGCCGTGCTGGGACTCGAGCAGGACCAGAATCTGCTGGTGGACCGTGAAGGCCAGTGGCGCGGTGAGTACGTGCCGGCCTTCTTCCGCCGCTATCCCTTCGTGTTTGCCTCCGCCGACAACGACAAGACCTTCACCCTGTGCATCGATGATGACTACGAAGGGCTCAATCGTGACGGTCGCGGCGAGCGCTTCTTCGACGCCGACGGTGAGCAGACCCAGTACCTGGGCAAGGTGCTGGACTTCCTTCAGGACTATCAGGCGCACTTCCAGCGCACCCACGCCTTCTGCGCCCGTCTGGTCGAGCTCGACCTGCTCGAGTCGGTCGAGGCCCAGATTCGCTTGCCGGAAGGTGGTCAGCGCACCCTGACCGGCTTCCAGGCGGTCAACCGTCAGAAGCTCAAGGCGCTGCCTGAGGACAGCCTCAAGGCGCTGCTGGACAGTGACGAACTGGAGCTGCTCTACGTCCACCTGCAGTCGCTGCGCAATCTCAATCGACTGAGCCGTCAGGCGCAGGGTGGTTCGCGGCTGGGTGCTCTGGCCAAGGGCGACCCCGCCGAGGAGGCGGTCGCGTCCGACGCCGAACAGGACACTCCCGTTCACTGATCGACCGAGATCAGGGGGCGTATCGTCGCCGCGATGCGCCTCTTGACGTTTTTCGCCACCGGAGTCCCCCCATGAGTCGCCACCAGCGCAAGCCTCTGTCCGAATTGATCGCTCGTCTTCTCCGCCAGCCCAGGCGTGCTCGTCGTGCCCAGGCAGAGCCGTCCCGGTTCGTGTTCGAGGGACTCGAGCCACGCATGCTGATGTCGGCGGACCCGCTGACCGCCAGCGTGGCCGGTGGTGCCGAGATGACGTTGCGGGTGGTCGAGGAGAACCAGCAGCAGGTGCTGCAGGTGGTCGAACTCGACGAGCAAGGCGTCAGTCAGGTGGTGGCCTCACGCGGTCTCGATGAGGCCAAGGCCAGTGGCGGCGTGGTCATCCAGGGCAGCGACGCCCAGGACATCCTGCGCGTGGACCAGAGCCTGCTGGGCAAGGCGGATGGGTTGCTGGTGAGCTTCCAGGGCGGCGACGGCGACGACGTTCTGGCACTCGAGCATAGCCAGGGGCTGACCATCACCTTCGCGGGGGGCGAGGGCGATGATCGCATCGAGGGCATCCAGGGCAACACCGAGTGGCAGGTGAGCGCCGATGGGGCGGGCAGCGTGGACTGGTCGAGCACCACCACGGCGGCGCGCAACGATAGCTGGCTCAGTTTCACGGGCATCGAGACGGTGAACGCCGCCTCCTATCGCCAGGGCGACGACGGCGTGCTGTCAGCCACGGACGATGCCGCCCAGCACCGGCTCTCGAGCAGCCAGGACGGGGCGCGTTGGTCGCTTTACGACGAGGGCAGTCTGGGGCTTGGCAATATCGCGTTCAACGGCATCGACCGACTCGACGGTCGGGCCGGCCAGATCCTCGACTTCAGCGACTTCTCCACCTCGGTAGAGGTCGATCTGGGGACCGGCAAGGCCACCGGCTTCGTCGGTATCGACGGCTTCAATCACGTTATCGGTACCGGCGGCGACGACCGCCTGATCGGTGATGTCACCTCGCAGGTCGACACTATCCTCGACGGGGGTAATGGCAACAACCTGATCGTCGGGGGCGGCGGCGACGATACCCTGAAAGCCGGCGCCGGTCGCAGTACCCTGGTGTCGGTGAGCGGCAGCGATCGCTTCGAACAGAGCGAGCTGGGCAGTGAGTTCACCCCCGAGGAGGCCGAGCTGACCTATGTGGTGCAGCGCGCATCCGGGGACATCTCCCTGACCAGCGCTGGCGCCACCGCCACGATCACCACCGGCGACGGCAGCCTGAGCTTCCAGCGCCAGCCCGTGGAACTGGTGCTGTCCGCCGCGGGGACCGGCCAGACGCTGAATGCCAGCGGCTACTCGCTTTCCGGCGTGACCTTCCAGAGCCTGGATGGCGCCAGCAATAGCCAACTTGTCGGCAGCGCGCAGGACGACCGATTCGTGCTCAGCGCCGGGGGCGGCAGTGTCCAGGCCGGTGGCGGCAACGACCGCATCGAGGCCAGCGCCGACGCCGACATGACCCTGACCGATACCGCGCTGAGCGTGACCGGCTGGACCAACTGGGTATTGGGCGACGTCGAACTCGCCACCCTGGTGGGCGGTGCTTCTGCCAATGTGCTGGACGCCTCTGCGTTCAGCGGTTCGGTTCAGCTGGAAGGCGTCGCCGGTGACAACACCCTCAAGGCCGGCGCCGGCGACGCGGTACTCCTGGGCGGCAGTGGCAACGACATCCTGGTCGGGGGTGTCGGTGACGACGTGCTGTTCGGCAATCGCGGCAGCAACAGCCTCGATGGTGGCAGCGGCAGCGACTCGGTGCTGGGCAGTACTTCCCACAGCTTACGTCTGTTCGGCGGCAGCGGCAGCGCCACCCTGGTGCGCGGTGACGTCGCCGAGGAGCGCGAGCTGGTGTGGTCGCGCAGCGCCGGTGAGACGGTGGTCTTCCACTTCGCCGGCGAGCAGACAGACGCGCTGGCCTGGGACGCCGACGCCCTGGCGGTACAGCAGGCGCTCGAGGCACTGTCTGCGGTGGGCGAAGGCAACCTGCAGGTGGCCCGCGAGCTGTTCGAATCCGCTGGTGAGCAGCAGGTACGCTGGCGCGTCAGCTTTATCGGCGACTTCATGGCCGTGGCCGACGACGGTGCCTTCGCCAAGGCGTTGGTCGGCAGTGGTCTGGCGTTGGGAGCTTCCGGGGCCAGCGCCACGGTGACCTCGACCCAGGTGCGCGCTCGGGAAGCGGGGCGTGACAGCCTGGTCGGCATCGAGCACGGCATGCTGCGTGCCGAGTTTGGCGACACCGTGCTCGACGCCAGCGGCTTTGGCGGCAGTGTCTATCTCCAGGGGGGCAGCGGCAACGACCTGATGATCGGTGGCGAGGCCACGACCCAGTTCGTGGCGGTAGCCGGGGATAACGTCATTCGTGCCGGGTCTGGGCAGAACGAGATCCGCGGCGGCGTCGGCCAGGATCGTCTGGAAATCGTCCTGGCCGATGGCCAGAACGCCATCAACGTAAGTGGGGACAGCTTCAGCATCGACGGCGGGACCGCTTCGAGCTATCGCGATATCGAGGCGCTGACGCTGGTCGGCAACGCCGGCGCCAACACCCTCGATGCCAGTGGCTGGCACGGGGTCGGCGAACAGACCCGGGTCACTGCGCTGATGGCCGCTGGCGGCGCCTCCAACGCCAAGATCGAGACCTTCCTCTCGGCGCTGGGCGATGCGATTCCCGGTGCAGAAGACTTCGCCAGCCAGGCGGAGTACGAGTCCTATCTGGCGCGTTACGTCACCGGTAGCGAACTCGAGAACTCCGGCGCGCACCTGAGCTTCACCCTGCAGAATGGCGAGACGCGGGTGCTCAATGTGGCCGACGCCCGCACCCTAGGCGACCTGCTGGTGCTGCTGGACAACGTCGAAGGTCTGACCGCGAGCTTCGATGGTGCCAGCGGGCGCCTTGTGGTCACCGACACCACCACGGGAAGCGCGAGCTTCGCCGTCAGCGCCGACGCCACCGCGAAGATCCTGACCGATGCACTCGGCATGGGCGTCAGTGCCGACAAATGGCAGAGCACCGCCTTGAGCGGGACCGGCGTGGTGCTGGACGCCAGTGCCGGCGGCAGCGATGCCCTGATCGGTAGCCGTGGCGATGACCGTATCGTCGTCGTGTCCGGCGCCGCCAGTGTCGCCGGCGGCGCCGGCACCGACAGCCTGCTGGCGGCGGCGGGCGACTCCATGACGCTGACCGATACCGGTCTGGTCGTTGGTTCGGCCACAACCACGCTGTCCGGGATCGAGGCGGCGCGCCTGAGCCTGACCGGAGGCGCCGACAAGACCCTGACGGCCACTGCCTTTACCGGCGCTTTGGCCATCGATATCGCCGAGGCGGCGACCGACACCATCGTGAACGCCAAGCCTGGCGATCAGGTCGAGGTGGAACTGGCGGCGGGGAGCCTCGCCCGGCTCGACGACGTGACCGTCAGAGAGGGCGCCAGCCTGGTGGGCTACTGGGATGGCGACGCCTCCCTGTCCAACGTGACCAGAACGTTCTCCAGCAGTGTCGAGCTGCGTGCCGACGGGGCCTTGACCCTGGACAACGTCGATCTGAGCATGAGTGATCCGACGCAGGGACACGATCTGTCGATCCTGGCGCGTGAGCTGACGATCGGTGGCGATAGTGTGATCGATGCCGGTAGCGGCGAGTTGCACCTTGGCGCGCAGTTGTTTCAACCCCTGCTGGCGCCTGCCAATGGCCTGGTCGACGTGGGCCTGTTCGACCTGTCGGTGGATATCGACAAGGCCACGCTCAAGGGCGGGGACGTAACCATCGATGCGCGTCTGGTGGATCCCGATCGCGACTGGTTCAACCTGCGCACCGGCGTGGCCTTCCTCGACCAGGGCATCGATACGGCGCTGGACTTCCTTCAGGGGCTGTCGCTGTTTGGCAGTGTCTCGGTGATGGTGGCCGAGGTCGCCATCGATATCGGCTCTGACGCGGTCATCACCGCCACTAGCGGGGACATCACCGTAGCCTCCGAGCTCGACATCAGTACCGAGGTGGGCGCCAGCAAGGCCTGGGGCCTGGGTGTGTCGGTCAGCACCCTGATCACCCGCTCAAGTGTGCACGTCCACGGTACCCTGAGCGCCGCCAATGACATCAACCTGAGCAGCAGTGTCAGCACCGCCCAGAGCGTCTCTGCTGAACCGGATGGCCTCAAGGGCGTGGCCGGCGCGGTAGCGGTCAGCGTGCTGGTCAGCGATTCCCGGGTGATGGTGTGGGAAGACGCCAGCCTGAGTGCAGGCAATGATCTGGTGGTCGCGGCGACCAGCGTGGAGGAAAACGAAACCTCCGCCAGTTCCGCCCCTGACAAGGGCAAGGTCGGCATCGCCCTGGCGATCAACGTCGAGACCAGCAACACCGAGGCGCAACTGGCCGGTGACGTCAGTGTGGGCGGCGATCTGACGCTGAGCGCCGAGACCTCCCAGGGCGAAGGCCATGGCGGTACCAGCGCCAGCGCCGGTACCGCCCCCGGTGGTGGCCCCGATAGCCTTGTCGACGGGGCCACGGCCAGCGCCGAGGACCTGTCGCCGACATCGGTGATCGGCAACTTTCAGGAGGCGCTCAGCGGCGTCATCGGTGACAAGATCAAGGAAGGCATCGCCGACCGCGGGCCTGCCTCCATCGGCGAGCACTTCAAGGAATCCCAGGGCCAGCAGAAGAACGCCCTGGACGTGGCCGCCGCCCTGGCGGTCTCGGTGGACATCAATCGTGCCGAGGCCCGCCTTGGCACCAACGTGACGCGACTGGGCGCCATCGCCTCCCAGCGCAGCGACATCGAGGTGGCCGGCGCGGTCAGTGTCAGCGCCACCAGCGCCCACCGCCCGGCGGTCAGTGCAGAGGGTTCGGCTACCGGCGTCGACCCCAACAAGAAGGAAAAGGAAGAGAGCTTCACCGACAAGGTGCTGGGCAACACCCTGATCGGCAAGCTGCGAGACGCCGCGGCGGAGTCCGAGGTCCAGGGCACCGACAGCGCCAAGGATCAGAAGGAAGACAGCCAGGTAGCCGATGTCGGTGTCGCCGGCGGCTTCGTCTTTGCGCTGCAGAACAACCACGCCGATGCGGTGGTCGAGGGCCTGGTGGACCTGGACGCCGGCGATGCCATCAGCGTCACCGCCGAGAGCCTCAACAGCGTCGATATGGATAGCCTGTGGGGGCGTCACCTGTATGTGGCGGGCAAGGCCCTGGGTGAACTCGATGGCACCTACGACCATGCAAGCGCGGAAGGTACGGCAGACCTGGCCAACGGCGACAAGGTGCTGGTGGCCGATGACCACCAGCGCGGGGGCGAGGCCGGCTTGATCTATCAGTTCGAGGGGGCCGACGTCAGCGGTGTGGATCTCGCCAGTGAAGACTTCAGCGACGACAGCCGCTGGACTGCCCTGAGCTCGCCGTTGCAGACCCGTATCGAGGAATTCGTCGAGGCGCTCAACGCCTTTACTACCGGCAATCTGGGGATCAGCGGCAGCTTCGACAGCTGGACCGTGGCCACCGCCGAGGGGGGCAAGCTCGCCATCGCCGGTGCCGCCAACGTCTTCCTGGTCAATCAGGATAGCGAGGCCCGCATCCGCGAGGGTGCCCGGATCAATCTGGGGGGCGCCACCGATGTGGCCAGCGTCACACCCAGCGACGAGCAGCAGGTCGAGGTCATCGCTCGCAGCGACAACCACCTGCTGTCGCTGGTCGGCAATCTCAGCCTGCCGACCTTTGCCGGCGCCGACGAGGCCAGCGCCGAGGCCTGGCGTGACGCCTTCAAGAGCGATATCGATACCATCAAGTCCGGGTTCGCCGGCATCCAGTCCGACGGCAGCGCCATCGGTGCTTCCATCGGCGTGCATCTGCTCGGCGCGGATACTCGTGCGGTCATCGAGACCGGTGTGGCGCTGGTCGCCAGCAGTCTGGACGTGCGCGCCGACAGCGACACCCTGCTGATCGGGGCGGCGGTGTCCGGTGGCAAGGCCGACAAGGTCGCCTTCAACGCCACCTCAGTGGCCAATATCGTCGACAACACCACCCTGGCGCAGATTCAGGACGGGGTATCGCTGAACATTGGTGCCGTCTCGGTGGACGGGGCCAGTGGGCCGGCGCTCAGGGTCGGCGCCAACGACGACACCTACGCCTTTGGTATCGGCGGCAGCGTCGCCTCCGGCAAAAGCGCTGGCGTCGGTGTGTCGGCGGTGGTCTCGGTGATGGAGCGCGACACCCGAGCGGTGATCGGTGGTGTGACCACGCCAGCCAGCGCCAACGGCAACATCACCGTAGGAGGTGATCTGCTGGTCGAGGCCAATAACGGCGGGGTGGTAGCCAACCTCGCCCTGGCCGGAGCCAAGGCGGGCAGCGGCGGTACCAGCGGGCTGGATTCGGCCGGTGACGCCAGCGGCTCGGGCGCTGGTGGTGGTTCGGCTGGGGGCAGCGCCACCAAGGACGACCCCAACAAGTGGCCCAACAACCAGAGCAACTATGACAGCGTGCTCAAGGAGTTGAGTGGCAAGCTCGGCGGTGCCGCCAAGGCGTCTTCCGGCGGCAGCGGCGGCACGTCTTCCACCTCGTCCGGCGGTGACCAGAAGGGTAGCTTCGGCCTCGGTGTCTCGGGTTCGGTGGTGGTGAATATCGCCGACTATCGTACCGAAGCCCTGATCCAGGGGATCGAGACGCTGAAGATCACCGGCAAGACGTCGGTGGCCGCCAAGGACAGCAGTCATCTTGGCATGCTGGCCGGTGGCGCGGCGCTGTCGCTGGGCAGCAGTGGCACCCAGGTGGCGGTGGCCGGGGCCGCCGCCCTGGCCTTCGACAGCGGCATCACCCGGGCGCGGATCGATCGCGTCACCTCCTTTGATACGGGCGGTCTGGCACTCAGCGCGGCGCGTGAGGGCTGGACGGTGGTCGCTGCCGCCGGTGTCGCCGTCGCTTCGGGCGCCAAGGGCTTTGGTGTGGCCGGGGCGGCCAGTGTGCTGACCTCCGCGCGCACCGTCGATGCGGGGCTTTTGAACATCCAGTCCGGTGATCTCGGGGACGTCAGCGTGGTGGCGCGTGACGCCGCCAACGCGGTACTGATCGCCGGCGCGGTGGCTGGCGCCGGCAAGGCCGGCGTCGGCGGGGCGGCGGCCTTCGCCGATATCAGCCACGACGTCGACGCCCACGTTGAAGCACTGGGCAGTGCCAGCGAGTCGCTGGTGATCGGCAGACTCTCGGTTCAGGCGCTCAGCGATACCCTGATCATTAGCCTGGCCGGTTCGGCCGGCATCGGTACCGGGCCCAAGGGGGTTGGCCTTGCGGGGACCGCCGCGGTCAACCTGATCGACAATGCCACCCAGGCGCGTGTGGTCGACAGTTTTCTGGACAAGGGCAGTGACGCCCTTGCGCCGGCGCCGAAAGTGGAGATCAACGCCGAGGACAACAGCAGCGTCTGGACGCTGGCCGGCGCCGTCGGTGTCGGTGGCACCGCCGGCTTTGGTGCCGGGGTGTCGGTCAACAGTCTGTCCAATGAAACGCTGGCCCTGATCAGTGGCGGTGCCATCGCCAACGCCGGCGCGGTGTCGGTGGTAGCGGCCAACACCGGTCTGGTGCGATCGCTGACCCTGGGGGTCGGCGCCAGCACCAAGTTCGCCGGGTCAGGCAGCGTCTCGGTCAACCAGATCGCCAATACCCTGCGCAGCTCAATCAGCAACGCCAACGTCTCGACGGTCGGCCAGGTGCTGGTGGCCACCCGCGATCGCGCTGAGCTTGTGGCGATCAGCGGCGCAGGAGCCGGTGCCGGCAAGGTGGCCCTGGCCGGCAGCGTCTCGGTCAACCTGATCGACAACGACAGCCAGGCGCTGATCCAGAACGCCAGCGTTTCGGCCGGCGGCGATGTGGTGGTGGACGCCGAGGCCAGCAGCCTGGTGGTGTCGGTCGCTCTTGGCGGTGCCGGGGCCGGCAAGGTGGGCCTCGCCGGTGCCGTCAGCGTTAACCTGATCAAGGGCAAGGTGGAGGCGCTGATCGACGGTGGGCGCGTCGAAAGCAGTACCGGTGATATTCGCATCCAGGCCACCGACAGTGCCCAGGTGGTAGTCGTGGCCATCGGCGCCGCGGGCGCCGGCACCGTGGCCGGTGGGGTCAGCAGCGGCACCGTTCAGGTCGACAACGCCATTGTGGCCCGGGTGACGGGGGCCACCTTGATCGCCGGTGGTGACGTAGCCGTCTGGGCGGGCCTGGCCGAGCGCAGCGGTCGCGCCGCGCTGGAATTGTCGGCACTGGGACTTGAGGTGGACCCGGCGACCCAGGGCACCGAGACCAATCCGAGCACGGGATCATCGGATATTGCCGCCCGGGACATGTCCAACATGGACTGGACCGCCGGGGTGATCAACCTGACCATCGCCGGTGCGGGCGCCGGCAGCGTGGCCGGCTCCGCTGCGGTGGGGCTCAACTGGCTGCGCTCCAGCGTGCTGGCCGAAGTCTCGGGGGGCGCCAGTATCACCGCCGCTGATAGTGTCAGCGTGCTGGCCCAGGACAAGAAGGGCCTGGTCAACTTCTCCTTCGGCGCCGCCGGTGCCGGCAATGCGGCGGGGGGCGCGGCGATCGCCTTCAACTATCTGGGAGGCGACCCCAGCGATCCCTCGCGCACCGTCGACAACTCCAGCGACCAGAACGTAGACGCCAGCGAAGACGCCTTCATCCTCCAGGGCGAGCGCAGCGACCACGGCTACAGCGTGGGCCAGATCGCCGCCTTGATCGATGCCTCCAGTGTGACCGCCACCAGTGGCGACGTGCTGGTGGACGCCCGTTCCGAAGCCAGCATGCTCAATATTACCGCCGGCGGTGCGGGCGCCGGGGCGGTGGCCCTGGCCGGCTCCATCGGCATCAACTTCATGCAGAACGATGTGCTGGCATCGATTGGCAATGGTGCCGTGGTCAGGGCCAGCGCCGGTGACGTCAGCGTGCATGCCTCGGTGGCGCCGATCATGATCAACGTGGCCGGCGCGGCGGCTGGTGCCGGCTCCGTCGGTCTTGCCGGCGCCTCGGCGACCAACGACATGGCGTCGGCGCTGAGCGCGAGCATCCTCGGGGCGAGCACCGAGGTAACGGCGGGTGGGCGCGTCGACGTCAAGGCCGAGCTGATTCGGATCACCGATGTGCCTTTGGTCAAGGTCGATGACAGCCTGATACCGCCAGAAGACTCAGACGAGAATCGCCCGGCGACGCCCGGGCAGGGTGACCAGGTCTGGAGCTTTGCCTTGGCCGGTGCCGGTGCCGGCAAGGTGGCGGTGGCCGGGGCGCTGTCGCTCAACTGGCTGCGCGGCAGCGTCACGGCGGTGATCGACCAGGCCACGGTCTCGGCGACGGGAGACATTGCCCTGTCGGCCAGCGATGATCTCGGCCTCAATGCCTTTACCGTGGCGGGGTCCGGTGCCGGGGCCTTCGCCCTGGCCGGTTACCTGGCCTACAACTATATCGGCGGTGATCCGGACGACCCCACCAGCGACAGCGCCAACCGTATCCACGCGCTGATCAAGGGCGGCGCCAGCGTGGCGTCCAGCGACGGCAAGGTCAGCCTTTCAGCGGTCTCATCCTCGAGCATCAGCGCCTACTCCCTGGGTGGTGCCGTGGCCGGTTTCGCCGCACTCAGCGGTACCACCTCGCTCAATTTCACCCGCAAGGACGTGGTCGCCGATATTCGCGACAGCGCCACCGAGGTGAGTGGCGCCGGCGGCATCGCGGTAAGCGCCAGCGACACCAGCGCGATCTCGGCGGCCAGTGCCCAGGTCAACGTGGCGGTCAAGGGTGGTGCGGCCGGTCTTTCGGTGGCCTACCTGGACATCGATAACAGCATCCTGGCCGGTAGCCAGGGCGCCACGCTCGACTCGAGCGGCGGCGATATCGCCATTGATGCCCGCTCGCGCTCCACCAACCTGATCGTGATAGCCGGTGTCAGCTACGGCACCTTCGGCGCAGGTGCCGGCAACGCCGGCAGCTCGTTGATCAACAACACCAGCGTCGCGCGCATCGACGGCGGCAGCGTCGATGCCGCCGGCAACGTCAGCGTGGTCAGCGACAGCAAGGACGTCAGCACTATTACCCTGGGCACCGTCAGCGTGGGTGCGGTGGCGCTGGGCGGCGGTGTCGGGGTCGACCTGCTGGGCAGCACCTCTGAAGCCTGGATCGGTGGTGGTGCGCGCGTCAGCGCCGGCGCCGGCGGTGCGGCCGTATCGGTGCGCGATGACTGGAACAATGGCTGGACGACAGACAGCCACAAGGGTGTGGTGGTGCTGGCCACCAGCGAGGTGTCCTTCACCAGCGTGGCGGTGACCGCGGCGGGCGCCGCCGGCAATGCCCTGGCGGCCAATGTGGTGGTGGATGGTGTCACCGGCGCGACCCGCGCCTACATCGACAAGGCGCGCATCGACAGCACCGCCGACGTGGTGGTACGGGCCCTGCATCGTGGCGACGCCGACAGTGGCGGTGGCGCGGCGGCGGTCAGTGGGGGCAGCTCCGGCGCCGCTGGTGTCGATGTCACCCTTTTCCAGCACAAGACCGAGGCCTTCATCAGCGGTGACGGCTTCGACCACTCGGCTGAAAGCGACGGCCTGATGGTCAAGGCTGGCGGCGACGTGGCGGTGGAGGCCCGCGCCGACGTGAGCTTCCTGTCCACGGTGATGGGGGCGGCGGTGGGCCTCAACGGCGTCGCCGGTGCGGGATCGGCCAGCGTGGTCGATCTGTCGCTTGAGACCCTGGCCTATCTCAAGGACGTGGAGGTCGCCGGCACCAACGTGGCGGTACGTGCCGACAACGACGTGGACGGCCGCTTTATCGTCGGTGCGGTGGCCGGTGGCTCCGTCGGCTTTGGCGCCTCGCTGGCGCTGGGGTTGCTCAACCCCGAGGCACGAGTGTCGCTGGACAAGGCAATAGTGACTGCCAGCAATGATATCGCGGTGTCGGCAAGCCAGCGCCTGGATCTGGGCATCACCGTAGCCACCGCCGGTGGCGGTGCGGTCGGTGTGGCCGGCGCGGTATCGGTGATGACGGCGGATTCGGTGACGCAGGTGCTGGTGTCCGGCGATAGCGAACTGAACGCCGGCAATGACGTGCTGCTCGAGGCATCCACCACCACCCTGGTCAATGAGCGCAGTGGCCTGGCCGGCTATCTGCAGGGGGTCGGCGCTGCCGCCGTCGGCGCGGCGGGCTTCGGTGCTTCGGTGGACGTCATGGTGCTGCGCGAGCAGACCCGTGTCAGTGTGGCGGATGGTGCGCAGATCATCGCGGGGGGCGATGTGACCGCCGAGGCCAGGCTGTCGCGTACCCTCAACTCCACGGTGATCGCCTTTGCTGGCTCCGGCTCTTTGAGCCTCAGTGGCGCCATCTCGGTGATCAGTCTGGGCAAGGGGCTGAGTGAGGAGAGCTTCGAGCGGGTCGAGGACCTGCAAGACCTGGTGAGCGATACCTTCGCCGGCTTCCAGAGCGGCGAGTTCGCCATGAAGGCCGAGGCCGAAGACTCTGATTCCGGCACCGATACGCCGCTGGACAGCGACGAGCAGGCGGCGTTCGACGGTGACTTCGATCGTCCCGACGATGCCGGAAACCACAACAAGGCCAACCGCACCTCGACCAACAGCGCCCTGAGCACCCTGACCGGTGGTCTCTCGGGTGACAAGCTGTTCGACGTCAAGTCGCCTCTGAAGGTAGGTGACACCGCCGCGACCCTGGGACGTGGCGTGGTGATTACCGCCGGCGGGGACGTCAGCGTCAAGGCCAGCGAAGCCCTCAAGGTGCAGACCCTGACCGGCTCCGGTGCGGTCAGCGGTGTTGCCAGTGTCGGCCTGTCGGTGGGGGTGGTCGAGCTCAACGGGGCGGTGACCGCCCAGGTGGGCCGCGGCTCGACCCTGGATGCGGCGGACACCATCGAGGTGGCGAGCGACTACGACGGTGACGTGTCGATCAGCGCCTATGGCGGTTCGGCGGCACCCAGCATCGCGGTGGGTGGCCAGGTGGCCATCCTGCTGGATCGCACCCAGCAGCTTGCCTCGCTGGAAGGCGCCACGAGCGCCGCTGGCGGCACCCTGATCAAGGCGGCGGATCGCGTCGATATTATGGCCAGCGCCGATCGCGACTATTCACTGAGGGCTGCAGGTGGGGCCATCGGCCTGGTGGCCGCAGGCGTGTCGGTGGGCACCGTCGAGATCAGCGGTGCGACGAGGGCCTGGGTCGGCGAGCATACCAGGGTGGGCGAGAACCAGAGCGTCGGTTCGCTGAACGTCTCGGCCACGAGTATCGATCGGGTCGCGCTGGAGGTGGTGGCGGTGGCCGCCGGGATGGCCGGCGGCAGCGCCAACGTGGCCCTGGTGACCCTGTCCCAGGAGGTGCAGGCGTGGATCGGTGACGGCGCGCGGATCTCGTTGTCTGACGCCCTGAGCATCAACGCCAGCCTGACGCCTGCGGTACAGATCAAGACCCTGGGGGTATCGGTGGCGGCGGGCGTCGGCATCGGCGTCTCGGTGGTCGAAGGAGAGCTCAAGGCCAAGGTGCTGGCGCGGGTCGGCACGCCTGACTCCAGCGCGGCCCATGATATCCGCATCACCGCCGGGTCCATGGACGTTGCCGCGTCCCTGAATACCCTGGCGAATGGCAACAGCCTGAGCGGTGAGGCCCTGGGTTCCGCCGGGGGGGCGCTGTTGGGCGTCGATGCGACCCTGGTGACGCTCAAGGACAGCACTGAGGTGGTGGCAGAGATCGCCGACACCTCCCTGGAGGACGGCAGCGGCAGCAGCCTGCGCGAGAGCACCAATCTTGCCATCGCCGGGCGGCTGGACGTCACCAGCGACCTGATCTCGCGCCTCTCTGGCAAGTCCAGCAGCATCGTCGGCGGCCTGGTGGCGGCGGGGGCTGCCAAGGTTACCGTCGAACAGCGGACCGTCAGTCGCGCACGCATCGGCAGCGGCAATGGCATCCTCGCCGGAGACGCCAGCGTCCGTGCGAACGGGCAGCTGGAAGCGACCCTCGACGCCCTGGCCGGCAGTGGCGGTGTGGCCGCCGGCGCCGGCGCCGCCACCCACGTCACCCAGCATGCCACCACCGAAGCGCTGATCGGCGCCGCCGAACTGCTGCTGGTGAAGGCTGCCGGCAACAGCGGCCTGCTGACCGTGCACGCCGATCAGAGCTTCGACGTCGACGCCCGCATCATGAGTGTCTCCGGGGGCGTGTTCGCCGGAAGCGGCGCCGAGTCGCGCTACTGGATTACCGCCAATACCCTGGCCGAGGTCGGTGACAAGGCGCTGGTCAAGGCTGCGGCGATCGACGTATTCAGCGATACCCGGCTGGACAAGCAGCGTCTGGCAGGCACCGACGATGGCAATATCCGTGGGGTGGCCGGTGGTGCGGTGGCCGGCGCCGGCGCCTCCAGCGTCGCCCGTCTCGATCTGAATACCCGAGTGGTGGTCGGCGAAGATGCCTACCTGCACACCAGTGACGGTGATCTTCGCCTGGCGGCGAAGAACCAGGTGGTGTTCAAGGAGAAGGTCAACCTGACCGCCGGCGGCCTGGCCTCCGGCGCCGGTATCACGGTGGACATCCTGACCACCAATCTGGCCGCCAGCGTCGAGATCAAGAGCAACGCCGAGCTGGTCAGCCAGGGCGAACTGCTGATGTCGGCCCGTGGCGGCGGCGACCTGGCGGCGACCCTGCTGATGGATACCTATGGCGCGGCCACCGTCGGGGTGGGCAGCGCCAAGGTGGTGGTGACTCCGGACAACAGGGTCACCGTGCGCGGTGGTGCCAAGGTGTCCGCGCTTGGCAATATCGATATCGTGGCCGGTGGCAGTGCCCAGGGCGAGCGTGATCGCTACGCGGTCAGCGCGGTGCTCGACAGCTTTGCCGGCAGCATCATTCCGATCGATGACCTCAACGCCCTGGCCAAGATGGACCAGACCAACCGCATCGAGGTGGCAAGCGGGGCCGAGGTCATCGGTGCGCGGGATATCCTGCTGTTTACCGAGCGCTTTGGCTTCAGCGACATGGAGGCGCGGGCCAAGGGCGTCAACTGGCTGTCGGCGGTGGGCAGTGCCATCGACGCAGCCCTCGGCAGCGGCGGCGCTCAACTGGTGGACGGCGATGTCGAGACCGACGCCGACGCCGACGTGATCATCGACGGCCGGGTGGAAACCGGCCTTGGGCGCCACAAGACGCTGGTGCTCGGGGTGATCGATGTAACGCAGGAACAGCAAGACATCGCGGATCTCAATTCGCGCATCAATGCCCTCGCAGAAGCGCTCAACAGCACCAGCCTGACCCCTGCCGAGCGCACCCAGAAAGAAGCCGAAATGGCAGCCCTCGAGGACCAGTTAGCGGCCAAGGTGGCCAATAGTGGCAACTATATCGTGGCTGAATCCGGCCACGACGATATTGGTTTCGCGGTGAGCGTCACTCCGGGTCAGAGCGGACTGGTCGACGAGCTTCAACGCATTCGCGAGGCATACAACGTCTATCGCAACTCCGGCAATACCCGGCTGGTCGACTTCTACCAGGGCGAGATCGCGCGCCTCGAGCAGGCCCTGGTCGATGAAGGCTATGGCGAGAAGGTCAATGGCCAGCTGATCGTCAGTCGGGTGGACGAATTGACCATCACCCTGGATGACGTCTGGGCCCAGGCGGGGGCGGTCTACGTCTACGCCGACGACTTGAGCGGCGGCGGCGATGTCGAGGCGCCCACCGACGCCAGCATCACCATCCTCAACAAGGCGCCCTCGCGTATGGTACTGGGCGATATCGAGATTCCCCAGGTTACCGGGGGGCTTTACCTGAACCTGACCCAGGTGGCTTCCAGCGCCGAGATCGACGCCATCAACGCGAGCGAGAGCGCCGGCTTGTCGGTGGAGGGGGACCCTGGCGCCCAGAATGGCCAGCCGCGCATCACCGTGGTCAACAGCTACGGTGTTGCCTTCGATGAAAACGACGCCAACCAGAAGAAGATCCGCGACGTGCTGATGGGGGCGCTTGGCTACAGCGACGCGGAGTCGCTCTACGATCGTCGCTCCTTCGACACCGCTCCGCCCTCGAGCCTGGTGTTCGGTGGGCTGACCCGCAATATTTCCGGCGAGCTGATTGGCTACGCCAAGGGATCCATCTCGGTGGAAAACGAGATGCGCGCTGAAAGCATCCTGTTGAGCTCGCCGGGCGAGCTGACGATCAAGGGGCTGTCACAGTTCAACCCCGGGGGTAACGCGGATGCCGCGGCGGTGCGAGCCGATGGCGACGATGGCGCAGGGGCGCTGGACGCCGATGCGCTGTCCGCGATCGCCAACAGCGCGAGCGCGAGCCCACAAGTGGAGGCGCGCAGCATCGTCATCGATGCCGAATATGTCAACTTGAACGGCTATATTCGTGCCGGCGTCGACGGCTACGACCTGACCATCGGCGCCGCCGATGCCCAGCGTATCGCCGACCACATCCGCAGCGGCTCCAGCGGTAGCCTGACGCTGTCGGCGTCCTCCGGCGACGCCCTGGTGATCTTCAATGGCCATACTCGCCAGATCGAGGTCACCGGCCTTGCCATCAGCGGCGGCAAGCTGGATATCACCGGTCACATCGCCAATACCGGCAACGGCAAGCTTGAGGTGCTGGGGGGCTATGGTGCGATCAATATCACCAACAACACTTCCTACACCCTGGCGGTGGGGGATCTCGACGTCAGCCGTCATGGCGAGGGCTATCTACGGATCGCCGACAAGTACAAGGGCTCCAGTACCAATCCCCTGGTGACCGAGTATCGCTACGACTTCGCCGATCCTGGCAAGACCTACACCTATACGCCGGACAGTGATGTGCGCTACGGCTTCAGCGTGGTCCAGGACAGCTCCAAGCGGCGTTATGCTCAGACCGCCTCCAGCGCCTGGGCGGGAATCGACGCCTTTGCCGCCGACCCGGATACCCTGAACTGGGGCGAATCCGAGATATCGCCTGGGCGCCTGCAGGATTCGCTGTCCTACTTCTATACCAGCAGCGAGACCGGTTATCAGTACAACAAGAGCGAGGTCAACGCCAGCGAGTGGACCGATCCGCAGCTCGTCGACAAGTGGTCGACCAGCACCTGGTATGGCAAGAAGACCCACTACGCCAAGTTCGTCCAGGAACAGTCGAGTCAGATCCTGCACACCCACTCGGTGGCCGCCAACAAGTCGGTGGATATCAGCTTCTTCGGCCAGGCTACGGGTTCGATCAATATCGATTCGGTGGGCGACGTGGTGGTGCTCGGGGATCTGGCCAACTATAACGGCGAGACACGCATCGACAGCGATGGCCAGATTCTTCACTACAATGACCCGACCCGTGATGTGCGGGTCTCCGGCGCCAGCGTGGTATTGCGCGCAGCGGACGGTATCGGTGACGGTTCGGCGTTGAAGCTCCTGTCCATCGAGGGCGCTGGCGGCGCTGCGGCGATGACCATGACGGTGGACGCCGTGACCGAGCGTGGTCCGCTGAATCTGGCGCACGAAAACGCTGACCTGATCGTGCTACGCGCCCACAGCGGTTGGGGCGACGTCAGCCTGTCTGCCGAGGGCTCGCTCAAGGCGGGCAGTGCCCTTGGCGGTGTCCACGTCAAGGGCAACAACCTGAGTCTGGCGGCCGGCGATGCGATCGGCTCCTTGGCCGCACCCCTGACCCTGGCCCAGCACGCCGATGGCCGCCTCAATGCCCTGGCCGGTGGCGATATTGCCATCGATCAGCTCAGCGGGGACCTGGGGATCGAACGGGTCGAAAGCCGCCTGGGCGATGTCTGGGTGCGTGCCGCGGGGGATCTGCTCGACCGCAATGACGCCGCCACGGTCGATGAGCGTACGGTGGAGCAATTGCGTGACGGCGTCTGGTCACAGCTCAATCTGGTCGGCAGCGCCGCCGAGCAGAAGATTCAGGACGCCGAGGACGACCTGGCAACCCGCAAGACCCAGGAGTACAACACCTACTGGAACTACCGCCAGGCAACCTCCGATGACTGGATCGGCGGCTTGGCCGATGGCACCAGCTACAGTGTGCTCAGCGTCGACAGCGGGGCCATCCTGCTCGGTCTTGTGCGTCAGATCAGCGATGGTAGCGGCGGCACCCTGGAAGTACGTGACGAGCTGCGCCTCAGCGCGCCGGACATCGTCGCCGGTGATGCCCGCGTCGAGCATCGTTTCTATCGGGCCGATGGCAGCTACTTCACCATCGACAGTCTGACCGACCTCAGCGCAGAAGGGTTGATCCTGGCCTCCGGGGCTGGCGTGGCCCAGGGCAACACCTTGACCTACCGTCGTGTGGCGTTCTACGCCAGCGATCAGGTGATCAGGCTGTCCCAGGCGGAGCG
The DNA here is from genome assembly GCF_019801245.1 of Halomonas sp. DP1Y21-3. Taxonomy (NCBI): domain Bacteria; kingdom Pseudomonadati; phylum Pseudomonadota; class Gammaproteobacteria; order Oceanospirillales; family Halomonadaceae; genus Halomonas; species Halomonas sp. DP1Y21-3. The sequence goes on along the minus strand of NZ_JAHVJM010000001.1, from coordinate 18,951 downwards.
TGACGCCTATCGTCAGCGTTTCGCCGACCAGGGTCTCGACGACGCCCAGATCGAGGCTCGCCTCACGGGCATCGAGTCCGATCGCACCGATATCTACCACGAGCTGCATGACGTCTACGGCAGTGCGACCGAGTACCAGGACGCAAGCTTCAAGGTCACCCTTAGCGCGGCAGAGAAGGAGCAGGTGCGCGGCAGCATCAAGGTGTGGACCGAGCAGGAGCTGCTGTCGCTGATCGGCGCGGGCCTGTTGCAGGAAACCACCGATACTCGCACCGAGATTCAGGAACCCAACGTGATTGCCGGGGGCGATATCACCCTGATCGCCGGCGACAGTGTCGGTGTGGCCCGCGGACGCGAGCTGCTCGACATGTCAGGTGGGCTGACCGGGCTCTCCGACGAGCAGCGGGTACTGCTGTCCGCCGCCGAACGGGCCGATGTCACCTACCTCAAGCAGGCGCCACATAGCGCCGTGGTGGACTTCCTTGATATCCAGCGCGACCAGGGTGTGACCACGGTCAAGCTGGTGCGCACCGACGGGCAGAGTTGGGATACCAGCGTGTTCAAGGTGGGCGAGGCCGTCGATCTTGCCGGCAAGTCGCTCAATGTGACCGAGAATGGACGCTACTACACCGTGACCGCGATAAGCGGCGGCACGCTGGAGCTGTCCACCGCGCTGGAGGTGGTCGGCGAGCTTGGCGCCCAGGTGGAGCTGGCAACGGTGTTGCTGGACCCCCAGACCCAGGTCAGTAGCGGTGAGCAGTTGATTCGCTACATCTCGATCAACCTGATCGATGACTTCGCCATCGAAAACGCAGGCGATACCTTTATCACCGCCGCCAACTCGGCCTACGTGGTGTCGGAGACCGATATTCGCCTAGCCAAGCTGGTGGCCGGACAGGACGCCAGGGTCAAGGTGTCCGGATCGATCCTGGCGGCCACGTCCTCCGGTGCCGACCTGGTCATACGCACCTCGGATCTGGTGCTGGAAGCGGCCAGCGGGCAGATCGGTTCCGGCGCCAGTGCACCGCTCAAGCTGGCCCTGACCGATGCCGCCACCCTGACCGCACGCGCTCAGGGCGATATCTCGCTGCACGAGATCGAGGGGGATCTGGCGATCTCGACCCTGTTCACCGAGCGCGGCGATCTGTGGCTGAAGGCCGCGGGCAGCATCATCGACGGGCTGAACCACGACCTGCTCAAGGTGCTGGCCAACAATATCACCCTGATCGCCGGCGACAGCGTGGGCCAGGCGACCAACGCCATCGAGCTGGCCACGCGCGGCGATGGTGTCGTCACCGTCGATGCCGGCGAAGACGTCTACCTGGCGGCGGTGGATGGCAATCTCAGGGTCGGCCATATCAAGGGGGGAGAGCGGGTCGAACTCAGCGCGCTCAACTCCATCCTCGCGACCCATGCCGATGAATTCCGCGGCGACATCGAGGCGAAAACGCTGCAGCTCGAGACCGGCTTCGGCGGAGTCGGCGCCGCCGATCGCCTGCTGGCGCTGGTCACCGATGACACCGCGGGGCGCGTCGATATCGATAGCGCCGATTCCGTGTTCGTGCGCGAGGTGAAGGGTGATCTGCGGCTGGGAACCGTGCAGGCGGGGCCGGCGGGCTCCACCGATGCACTGGCGTTCGTGTTCTCGCAGGGCGCCATCTACAGCGCCCTGGGTGCCAACGAGACGTTCAACCTGTTGACCGCCGGGGTACGTCTGATCGCGGTCAAGGACGTGGGCACCAAGAGCAAGGTGCTGACCTCCCGTATCGGTACCCTGGAAGGCCAGTCCCGCGACGGCAAGGTCTACCTCAACAACACCGGACATCTGACCATCCATGGTCTGGGACTGACGGCCACCGGCGATATCGAGATAACCGCCAACAGTCCGATCACGGTGACCGAGGATATCGTTTCGGCTGATGGCGATATCGTGCTGACGGCCAGGGAAAACACCTCTGACGCCAATGACAACGAAGACTACCTGCACATCGAGGCAGGGGTGACGCTGGATGCCGGTCGCGACATCCTGATGACCGCGGGCGACGATCTGCTATTCAAGGCCAACGACATCATCGTGAAGGCCGCGCGCCATGTGGTGATGAAGGTCGACACGCCAGATGAAGACCAGCCCACCTTCCGTGATACGCCGGAGGCCAAGGTCGAATTGCGTGGTGACTGGACGGTTGCCGGTGATATCACTCTGGAAGGGGGTGACAAGCGCCAGACGGTACTGATCGCGGCGGGTGCAAGCCTGAAAGCCGACAGCATGAGCGTGGCGCTGGGCGCCGGCAATGATGCGCTGACCCAGCAGGGTAGCCTGGACATCGCCCAGCAACTCAACATTGCCGGCGGCGATGGTGACAATAGCGTCACTATCGAGGGTAATGTCGAGGCGGCGAGCCTGAGAATCGACGGCAACGCAGGCGTCGACAGCGTCACCTTCAACGGCACCCACCAGGCGGGCTCGCTGAGTCTGTCGCTAGGCGCCGGCGATAACGTGCTGTCCGTCAACAACTCACTGGACGTGACCAATGCCTTCGATGTGACGACCGAAGAGGGCGACGACCGCATCACCTTCGACGCCAGCATCCAGGCCGGCTCGCTCGCCATCGCCATGGGCGAGGGCGCCAACACCCTGAGCGTGACTCGAGACCTTACCGTTACCGCAGCGGCCAGTGTCACCGCCGGCGCTGGTGTGGACACCGTCACCTTCAATGGCACCCACCAGGCGGACTCGCTGAGTCTGTCGCTGGGCGCCGGCGATAACGTACTGAGCGTCAAAGACAGCCTGACGGTAACCAACGCCTTCGATGTGACGGCCGAAGAGGGCGATGATCGCATCACCTTCGACGCCAGCATCCAGGCAGGTTCTCTCTCCATCTCCATGGGCGAGGGCGCCAATACCCTGGACGTGACCCAAGATCTGACCGTCGATGGTCTGGCCGAAGTCACCACCGGCTCCGGCATCGACACCGTCACCTTCAACGGCACCCATCAGGCGGACTCGCTGAGTCTGTCGCTGGGCGCTGGCGATAACGTGCTGTCCGTCAAAGACAGCCTGAAGGTAACCAACGCCTTCGATGTCGAAACCACGGGTGGTGATGACTCCCTGACCTTCGACGCCAGCATCCAGGCCGGCTCGCTCGCCATCGCCATGGGCGAGGGTGCCAACACCCTGGACGTGACCCAAGACCTTACCGTTACCGCAGCGGCCAGTGTCACCGCCGGCTCTGGTGTGGACACCGTTACCTTCAATGGCACCCATCAGGCGGGCTCGCTGAGCCTAGCACTGGGCGCTGGCGATAACGTCCTGAGCGTCAAAGACAGCCTGACGGTCACCAACGCCTTTGATGGCACGACCGGAGAGGGCGATGACCGCATCACCTTCGACGCCAGCATCCAGGCCGGCTCGCTCTCCCTCGCCATGGGCGAGGGTGCCAACACCCTGGGCGTGACTCGAGACCTTACCGTCACCGCAGCGGCCAGTGTCATCGCTGGCACCGGCGTCGACACCGTTACCTTCAACGGCACCCATCAGGCGGGCTCGCTGAGTGTGTCGCTGGGCGCCGGGAATAACGTGCTGTCCGTCAACAACTCACTGGGCGTGACCGACGCCTTCGATGTGACGACCGAAGAGGGCGATGACTCCCTGACCTTCGACGCCAGCGTCCAGGCCGGCTCGCTCTCCATCGCCATGGGCGAGGGCGCCAACACCCAGGGCGTGACTCGAGACCTCACCGTCACCGCAGCGGCCAGTGTCACCGCCGGCTCCGGCGTCGACACCGTCACCTTCAACGGCACCCATCAGGTCGGCTCGCTGAGCCTGGCGCTGGGCGCCGGGAATAACGTGCTGAGCGTCAAAAACAGCCTGACGGTAACCGACGCCTTTGGTGTGACGACCGAAGAAGGCGATGACCGCTTCACCTTCGACGCCAGCATCCAGGCCGGCTCGCTCTCCCTCGCCATGGGCGAGGGTGCCAACACCCTGGACGTGACCCAAGACCTTACCGTCACCGCAGCGGCCAGTGTCACCGCCGGCTCCGGCGTCGACACCGTCACCTTCAACGGCACCCATCAGGCCGGCTCGCTGAGCCTGGCGCTGGGCGCCGGCGATAACGTGCTGTCCGTTAAAGACAGCCTGACGGTGACCAACGCCTTTGGTGTGACAACCGAAGAAGGCGATGACCGCATCACCTTCGACGCCAGTATCCAGGCCGGCTCGCTCTCCCTCGCCATGGGCGAGGGTGCCAACGCCCTAGACGTGACAGAAGACTTGACGGTCACCGCAGCGGCCAGTGTCACCGCCGGATCGGGTGTGGACACCGTCACCTTCAACGGCACCCATCAGGCGGGCTCGCTGAGTCTGGCGCTAGGCGCCGGGAATAACGTGCTGTCCGTCAACAACTCACTGGGCGTGACCAACGCCTTTGATGTGACGACCAGAGAGGGCGATGACCGCATCACCTTCGACGCCAGCATCCAGGCCGGCTCGCTCTCCCTCGCCATGGGCGAGGGCGCCAATACCCTGGGCGTGACCGAAGACCTGACCGTCACCACCGCGGCCAAGGTCACCTCTGGTGCCGGTACCGATACTGTTACCTTCAATGGCGATCACCGGGCCGACACCTTGTCGGTAGACAGCGGGGATGGCGACGATCTGGTGTCCTTTCTGGGCCAATGGCAGTTTGCCGACAGCCTGACGGTGGTGACCCGGGCGGGAGACGATCGTCTGCTCTTCGATGGCCGGCATCGCGCAGGGTCAATCGCCGTCGATCTGGGAGACGACAACGATATTCTGCATGTGCACGGCGATATCGCGGTGACCAACAACATGGGCTTCCGGGGTGGCAGCGGCAACGACGACATGTTGATCCATGCCGATACCCTGGTGGGCGCCATGCTGGTGGCCGGCGACGGCGGCAAGGATCGTCTGACCGTGGTGGAGCTCAATGATCGCCAGGCGCTGTTGACCCTGGATGGTGGTTCCGGCAGCGACGAGCACCGGATTGTCACGCGCCAAGCGGATCAGGGCGACTACCGCATTCGCGTTCTCGACAGCGGTGCCAGCAATGCCGGAGCGGACTCCCTGTTCATCGAAGGTCGTGGCTACGACAACTATGACGGCAGTATGGTCCGGGCCCGGACGACGGCGTCTACCACGGGCGATCTGTTCCTGGTCCGCGACAACTTCGTTGCGCGTCTGGCCGAGGCTGGCAGCGCCGTGGAGCGTATCGATGTGGGGGCCAGCATCAATGCCCGGGTGACCATCAATGGCCACGATGGCGCCGACCGCTTCGTGGTCGATGGCTCATCGACCGTGATGACGCTGGACGGAGGTCGCGGCGACGATCGCTTCGAGATTGGCCAGCAGTACGGCGAGCATCCGAACCCTGTAGGCACGGCCAGCGCTGGCGTCTACGCCTCGGGCGTCGTCGTGGGCGACGAGATCGCGGTGACCCGGGCTGGCGACGGCTTTGTCAGTCGAGGCAACGGCCAGGCAATGAGCGTGCTGGGGGGCCAGGGCAACGATCAGTATCAGGTCTACGCCACCCAGGCGCCTCTGGCACTTGATGGCGAAGACGGCTACGACAGTCTGAGTGCCTTCGGCAGCAGCGCCGAGGACAACTTCGTGATCACCGCGGGTGCCGTGTTTGGCGCTGGGCTCAATCTGTCCCATGACGATCTCGAGCGTGTGCGCGTCGAGGCCGGAGCGGGAGACGATCGGATTCAGGTGCTGAGCACCCGCGAAAGCGTACTGACTGAGGTCATCGGTGGTCTCGGCAGTGACCAGATCCAGGTGGCGGGGGACGTCAGCGGCGAGGTGAAGGCGATTGACGCCAGGGGTGCCAGCAGTCTGGTGGGCCATGGCACGGTGTCCGCTGACGAGGCCTACGCAAATCTTCTGGCCGAGGCGCTGACGGTGCAGGTGGCTAGCCCCGAGCACGGTGCCATCCTGGTCGAGCAGCCCGGTGGGGCGACGCGGGTGGTGGAAGGCGGCGACGCTGCCGCTTACTGGCTGTCGACGAACCTGCCGATCTCCGGTATAGCCGAGGGCAGCAGGGTGACGCTGACACTGTCTGCCAGCATGGCGTCGACTCAGGACCGTCACGCGGCGGGCGCGGCGTCGGCCGAGACGCTGCTTCTGTCACTCGACGCTCTGGGCGAGTTTACCCAGGCGATCACCGTGGACTTCGTGTTCACCGGGGGTAGCTGGTCACCGCGCCAGCAGATCTTCGTCAAGGCGCCGACCGATGGTCTGGCCGAAGGGACTCGACAGATGGCGATCAGCTATCTGGCCCAGGTCGAGACGCCCTCGTCGTCTCCGTTGCCCCAGGCGTTGGCCTCGCTGCTGGATCAGCCCATCGTCGATACCGAGATCACGGTATTCGATGCGACGCGCGGAGATGTGGTGGTGTCCACGGCCCAGGATCGACTCCAGGTGATCGAAGGCGAGGGTGCGTCGGCTCAGTCCGGCAGCCTCGAAGTGCGCCTGTCGGTGGCGCCCCAGTCCGGTGAGGTGATCACGGTCAGCGTGGATCTGTCGGCCTTCGGCGGTCGTCTGGTGGCAAAGCACGGCGCCACCCTGAGCTTCGATGCCTCCAACTGGGACAAGCCCCAGACGCTGGTGCTGGAGGCGCTCGGCAACACCGACATCGAAGACCGGATCGACGCCCAGCTGGGCTTCGATATCTCCAGCAATCTGGGGCAGGCCAGCTCGTTTGCCGAGCGCGCCACGAGCAAGGTCGACGTCAGCGTCCACGACGATGACAGCGCTGGGCTGGTGGTGGAGCAGTCGGATGGCGGTACCCGAGTCTCGACCCTGGGCGGCAGCGACAGCTACACGCTGAGGCTGACCAAGGCGCCGAGCGCTGAGGTCAGGGTCCATCTCAATAGCGATGGCCAGACCGAGTTCCCCCTGGGTGGGCGCATCGTGCTGGATACCCTGTTCGACGGTGAGCGTAGCGTGACGGTGCTGGCCGCGCAGGGAGCCGGGGCGATTCTGGTCCTGGAAGGTGGCGACTGGGCATCGCTGGGGGCCCAGACCGGGCGCTACCTGAGCCTGGAAGATGGCTCGGGATCGAGCATTGCCGGGCGTCTGCGGATCAACCACATCGATGCCCAGGGAAGGCTGCACCTGATGTCCGACGATACCCTGGGAAGCTGGGTCGGTGACAGCCTGACGCTGACCTCCGTCACCACACCTGCGGTGGTGTTCGACGCCAGCAACTGGGCCGACAAGGTGGCCGTCGAGGTGGTGGCGGAGACCCGATATCGGGCTCCGGTCGAGGCGGGCATGCAGTTTGTCACCGAACGGCGTCTGTCCGACATTCAGGGACCGCTGATCGTCGAAGGGGGCACTGTCGCCGATACGCCGGTGCCGTCTGTGCCGCTGATGCTGCCTTCTGAAGGTGTCAGCGCGCTGGCCGCCGAGACCTCCGGCACCGCGCATGAGGATAGCGACAGCCTGGTGCTGCACGTGGATGCCAGCGTGGCCGACCTGTCCGGTGTCATCGGTGCCGAGCGGATCGGCGGGCTCGGCATGGGTGAAGGCATGCTGTCCCAGGACAACGGTGTGGGCGGTACCATCGATACCGAGCGAGGGGTTCATTTCCACGGTGTCGAGGTCTTCGAGGCGCTGCTGGGCGCAGGCAATGATCAGCTTGCCATCGATGCCGATCCGGTGGCCTTCGACGGCGACTGGCAGGCACAGACGGTGGCGGGTGTTTCCCAGCTGAATCGTAGTGCCGGCAGCTGGTACGCCGATGGCTTCCGTGCTGGTGACAGCGTACTGGTCGGCGAACAGCGTCTGTTGATTCGCGACATCACCAGCGCCGGGGCGCTGGTGCTCGACGGAGTGGTGAGTGCCAGCAGTGGCCGTGTGATTCGTGAAATGCCGCTCAGTGTGGTCCACGGTGGCGGCGGTGATGACCACATCCGGGTGAGCGGTGGCTATCAGTGGCAGATGCCGCTGGTGGTGTTCGGCGATACCTCTCGCAGTGGCGAGCGCTACAGCGCCGTCGGCGGCCGGCCGACGCTGCTGGCTCAGCCGTTCCTGGAGGCCGGTGATAACCTGCTGGACGCCAGTCAGGCCATCGGTGGCGTGGTGCTGGTGGGTGGTGCCGGCGCGGATACGCTGATTGGCGGCCTCGGTGATGACCAGCTGTTTGGTGGATCCGGCGATGACCGTCTGAGTGATGAAAAGGGCGGTAACAACCATCTGTACGGTGATGGTGGCATCGACGTGGATGTTTCCCGACGCCTCAGTCTGGCCGATACGGTGATGACGGTGCATGCCAGCGCCGCAGCGATTGCCCATCCGACCGGAGATAGCCTCACAGCCGGTGATGACGTGCTGAGTACTGGGGGAGGCAACGACATCCTGCTGGGGGACCACGGCGTGATCCAGCTGGAGGCTCGCCCCGGAGAGGCGGGCCTGCGACTGCTCGATAGTCAGCGGGTGCTCGCGGTGGAAGGCGTCGACATGGCGTCGGGCGGCGATGACAGCTTGAGCGTCAGCGGTGGCGACAACCTGTTGATCGGTGGCAGTGGCAACGACGTCCTGAGCGGAGGCGGCGCTTCCGACTGGCTGATCGGTGACAACGCCAAGGTTACCTTAAAGGTGGTGAACGATCTGTCCAGTGGTGCCACGCTGGTGCTCAAGGACAGTATCCACGACGGAGGCGACCGACTGTTCGGCGGCGAGGGCAATGACTTGCTGCTGGGGGGGGGCGGGTCTGACGTGCTTTACGGTGGCAGCTTGACCAGCGGCGGTCGCAGCGGTGATGACCTGCTGGTGGGCGACTACGTCCGGCTGGACGTGGTGGGCACCCAGGTGCGTGAACTGGTCACGCTGCCAAGCGCCAATGGGGCAGCGGATCGTCTTGACGGTGGTGATGGTCGCAACGTCCTGATTGGCGGAGAAGGCAGTGACAGCCTCAGCACCGGTGGCAATGACAGCGTGACTGTCGCCTCGCCTGAGCGCAGTGCCAGCGTGGCGATCGGTGACCATGGTCTGCTTGAGTGGAACCCTGCGGGTGTCCTGGTCATTGCGACCTCCCGCCTGGCGTCCGATACTGCCGCCAGCGAGACGGCGGCTATGCTGAATACCCGCGGCGGGGACGACAGCATTCGCTTGAGCGGTGGCCACTCCGTGGTCATCGGTGGGGTGGGCAGTGACCTGATCGAGATCGTCAAGGCTGGCGACGGGGCGCGCCATGTGGTGCTGGCGGATCGCGGCACCCTGAGCTGGAGCGACGTCGGCGTTCTGGTCAACGGCGATAGTCTGACGCCCAACGTCGGCGGCGCCGATCGTGTGGCTGTCGAGTCGGGTTCGGTCACCGCTGTGGGCGGTGCCGGTGCGGACACCATCGAGATCAGCGCAGCATCGGTCGACGCCCGTCACCTGCTGTTTGGCGATAACGGTTCTCTGCGCCAGAGTGCCAGCGGAGTGTTGTTGAGCGCCGCCTCCAGTGCGACTGCCATCGGCGGCGACGACACCCTCGAGGTGAATGCCGGTTCGGTCACGGCCATCGGCGGCGCTGGCGATGATCGGATTTCGATCACCGCCGCCTCGGCCACCAGTCGTCACCAGTTGATCGGTGACAATGGGCGACTCCAGTGGGACGACACCTCGGTGTTGAGGACGATGACCAGTACCGCATCGGCGGTGGCGGGACAGGATCGCATCGGCGTCAATGCCGGTCGCAATGAGATCGTCGGTGGTGCGGGCAGCGATGCCATCACCACGGGTGATCAGACCAGCACGGTGCTTGCCGACCTCGGTCGCCTGGAGTGGAACGCAGCGGGACATCTGGTGAGCGCGCGTTCGTTGGCGCACGGTCACGGCGCGGCGGATAGCGTCAGTGTCGGCAGCGGCGGCAACCTGGTGATCGGCGCCGAAGGCGACGATGTCATCACCTCCGCCGCTGGTGCTGACAAGGTAGCGGGTGATCACGCCGAGGTACTGTTCGACGCCAATGGCGTGGTGACGTCCTTTGCGTCCCTTCATTTCGCCATCGGCGGGATAGATACCATCACTACCGGCAAAGGTGATGACTGGATCATCGGCGGGTTTGGTGGTGAACGCATCAGTGCCCTTGGCGGCGACAACGTGGTCATTGGGGACAATGGGTCGATCACCGCACAAGATGGTGTTCGCCAGGAGGTGAAGAGCCTCGATCGGCGCCAGGGCACCGGTGGGGATGACGTCATCCTGCTGGGAGTGGGCCGGGATCAGGCGATTGGCGGTGTCGGCGCCGATACCCTTGTCAACGCCGGCGGCGAGACCGTGGCCATCGCCGATGACGGCCGCATTCTCAGTGATACCACCGGCCGTTACCGCCTGGCGGAAACCGGCAATATTGCCCTGCGCAGCGACAATCACCTGATTGGCGGCATCGATCGCGATGTGCTGCTGGGTGGCGGCGGCCAGGACACGCTCGAGGGCGGTGCCGGTAACGATATTCTGATGGGCGATTTCGCTCGGGTGACTCGCGTGCCAGGGCTGATCACCATCGAGACCATCGACAACTTCGAAGGTAGCGACGACGTCATCCTGACCGGACTGGGCCACGATGTGGCGATGGGCGGCGCCGGCTTCGACGGCTTCGGTGGTGACTACGGCTTCGACATCCTGATCGGCGAATATGGCCGAGTACGGTTGAGTGTGGCCTCTGCCGGTTCGACGAGTGTGCCGGAGGTCGAGCGTGTCACCTCCATCGTGACCCTGGCTCAGGGCAAGCTGGATCTGGTGCGCGGTGCGCAGCAGAACCTCTACCGTGAGCAGGAGCCAGGCGGCCGCCTGGCCGCCTGGAGCTGGATGGATCGCACCGCGTTCGCCCTGGGCGAGGCGATGGTCTCGAACAACCGCCCGGCAGCGGTGGCTCCGAGTCAGGGACTCGAGGATCTACGTGGTGTTGTCGCTGGTTGGGCGGCCCACCATGACAGTCGCGGTGGCATCATCAGCGGCTTGCCGCTGTTCGCCGCTCCCCCGGCTGCCGGCAGCGTGCCAACGGCGCCAGACGCTGCGGAGGGTAGTGAGTCGCTCGAGGCGGTACCGTCGGTCGATGACGCAACCCTGGACCAGTCGCCACAGGCGGCAGGCTCACCGGCGTCGACCGAGGTATCGCCCAAGGTGTCGAGCGAGGCAGATGCGTCCGTTCCTGCCGAACAGCAAGGTGCCATGGGCAGTTCGGCACTGGGTGGCCTGGCAGCGGCGCTGGCCGGCGCTGGCTGGGGTGTCGCCCGAGCCATGACGTCGTCCACCGACCACACCGATAGACTCAAGACGCTTCGACGTGAACAGGCCGCCGAGCAATGGCGTCGGCTGCGCAAGGATGACGATGAGGAGACGTCTTGATTGACACCTTGATGAGGGGCCTGAACGGGCCAGCGGGAGCGGTATGCTGCTAGACGAGGCAAGGGGCGACGTTGAAGCGTCCATGCGTGAACGGATGCAGCACTGGCTGGCCCGGCACTGTGAGCGCAGCGGCGCTGTCGATGAGGTGCGGCTGGTCGAGGGATTGGTGGCGTGGCGTGGGCCATCCGGCATCGAGCCAGTGGCGCTGTGGCCGGGCTTCAGCGAGGGCGAGGGCGCCGGCGAGGCACTGCTGGCGCTGGCAAGTGAGGTCGCCGAGGTTGCCAGTGGCATGGTCAGCCAACTGGATGAGGCGCACCTGGGCATCGGCTATCCGGTGAGCATGGATGGCGAGGTGGCAGGCGCGGTAGCGCTGAGCCTGGCGATTCCGCCTGGCCTGCGCGACACCTCCGACGACGGTGTGGCGCGGGCACGTCAGTCCCTGGTGCCACTGATGCAGCGACTCGAGGAAGGTGTCGCTGCGCTGGAACGGGACCTGATGAGTGAGCGGCAAGAAGACATGCTGCGACACCAGGCGGTACTCGGGGACCGCCTGTCCCTGCTGGCCGGCGTGCTGTCGGAGGCTACCTTCGCCGCAGCCTCGGCACAGCTGGTGACCCGTCTGGCCGAGCAGTTCGGTGCCGAACGCGTAAGCCTCGGCTGGCGCCGCGGTGCCAGTTGTCGCGTGTTGCAGATTTCCCACAGCGCCCAGTTCAATCGCAAGATGAATCGAGTGAAGGCCACGGCGGCGGCGATGGATGAGGCGCTCGACCAGTTGGCCAGCGTGGCTTGTCCTCCCGTGGAAGGTGCGGCAGGGCGGCACGATGGCGGTGTCCAGCTGGCCCATCAGGAGCTGGTCGCCCTCGGCGGTGTTCCTTCGGTGGTCAGCGTACCCTGCCTCGACGATGGGGTGGCGCGTGGCGCCGTGACCCTGGAACGCGATCGACCCTTTACCCTCGACGAGATCGAGGCGCTGGAGAGTCTGCTGGCGCTATGCACCCGTGCGCTGGAGGAGAAAAGGCGCAACGACCGGCCGCTGGTGGTCAAGGCGCTGGCATCGGCTGGCGAGCAACTGGAGCGCCTGCTTGGACCGGGACATCTCGGGCTCAAGCTGGCGGTGCTGGCGCTGGTGGCTCTGCTGGTCGCCTCCACCCTGATCACCACGGTGGAAGAGGTGGCGGCGGAGGTGACCGTCGAAAGTCGTGTGCAGCGGGTGATCTCGGCGCCGTTCCGGGGGTATCTCGAGGCAACCAGCGTGCGAGCCGGTGATCGTGTCGAGCGCGGGCAGGTGCTGGCGAGCATGGAAACCCGGGAGCTGCTGCTGGAACGGCTGCAATGGCAGAGCGAAATCGCCAAGCTGTCACGCCAGGAGCAGGAGTCCCGCGCGCGTGGTGATCGCGCCGGGCTCAACGTGCTGGCGGCTCAGCGAGAGCAGGCCGAGGCACGGGTTGCGCTGGTCGAGTCCAGGCTCAATCGGGCCACCCTGGTCGCGCCCTTCGATGGGGTGGTGGTCAGTGGCGACCTGACTCAGCGACTGGGCGCGGTGACCGAGCAGGGCGAGGAGCTGTTTCGCGTCTCTCCGCTGGACGGGTTTCGCCTGGACCTGGCCGTGCCCGAGGGCCGTATCGATGATCTGGCGCCGACCCAGCATGGCTCGATGGTGCTCGCCTCGATGACCGGCAAGCGTTGGCCGCTGGTGGTCGAGCGGATCACACCCCGGAGCACCAGCGGTGAAGGTCAGACCCGCTTTATCGTCGAGGCTCGCCTGGAGATGAACGCCGGCGAGGTTGACCCCCGGCAGGTGGAACGCTTGCTGCGCCCAGGGTTGTCGGGTATTGCGCGGGTCGAGGTCGGCGAAGGTCCGCTGATCGAGATCTGGACCCGCGGGCTGCGAGACTGGCTCAAGCTGACGCTGTGGCGCTGGTGGGGGTGAATCATGACCACTGCACTGTTCAGCCAGCACTGGCACCGAGTCGCCGATCTACGCCTGCGCCTGCGCCGGCATGCGCGTTTGTCACGCCACGAGTATCGCGGCGAGCCGTGGTACGTGCTGCACGATTCGCTGACTGGACAGGTGCATCGTTTTACGCCGGAGTCCTATCAGATCATCGGGCGACTCGATGGACGACGCACCCTCGACGACATCTGGCATCAGGTCAGCCGGTCGTTGGGCGAAGCCATGCCGACACAGCAGGAACTGGTCACCCTGATCGGTCGCTTGCATCGTGCCAATCTGCTTTCGGGGCACGAAGACATCAATATCGCGGAACTGTCACGGCGTCAGACGCGGCAGCGTCGCAGCAAGTGGCTGCAGCTGATCAAGTCGCCGCTGGGCATCCGCATCCCGCTGCTGGATCCGGAGCGCTTCGTCGCCGCGAGCTACCCGCTGGTAAGGCCGCTGCTGGGCCCGCTGGGCGCGGTGCTGTGGCTGGCGACCGTGGTGCTGGCGCTGGTGGTCGCAGGCATCCACTGGACGCAGCTGAGCGACAACCTGGCCGATCGGGTGCTGGGGGTCGACAATCTATTGCTGATGGCACTGGTCTACCCGTTGATCAAGACCCTGCACGAACTGGGGCACGCCTGGGCCACCCGCGACGCGGGCGGCGAGGTCCACGAGATCGGGGTGATGCTGCTGGTCTTTTTCCCGGTACCCTACGTCGACGCCAGCGCCGCTGCGGCCTGCCCGGACAAGGGCAAGCGTATGCTGGTCGGGGCCGCCGGGGTGCTGGTCGAACTCTGGCTGGCGGCGGCGGCCATGCTGGTGTGGGCCATGGCCGAGCCTGGCGTTGTTCGCTCGCTGGCCTTCAACGTCATGTTGATCGGCGGTGTCTCGACCCTGATGTTCAACGGCAACCCGCTGCTGCGCTTCGACGCCTACTACGTGCTGGCCGACTACCTGGAAATTCCGAATCTGTTTTCCCGCGCCAACCAGCAGCTCACCTACGTGGTCAAGCGCTACCTGCTGGGACGTCGCGATGTCAGCGGTCAGGCCGGTTCGCTCAAGGAGGCCTGGTGGCTGGTGGCCTATGCGGTGCTGTCCTTCGTCTACCGACTGATCATCATGGTGGTCATCGCCACCTTCGTCGCCACCCAGTACCTGTTCATCGGTATCCTGCTGGCGCTGTGGTCGGTGACCATGACGCTGCTGTTGCCCCTGTTCAAGCTGTTGAAGGCCATGTCCGTGGATAGCCAACTCGAAGGTTCTCGCACTCGCGCCTGGAGCTGGTTGCTCGGCGGCCTGGCGTTGCTGCTGGCGGGCCTGCTGCTGGTGCCCGCGCCTCACGCCACCACCCTAAAGGGGGTGATCGATTCTGCCGAGCCCGCGCGCCTGCGGTCCGGTGTCAGCGGTGAGCTGGTCGAACTGATGGCGATACAAGGGCAGCCACTTCGCACCGGCGACCCGATTGCCCGTATCGCGGCACCGGAACTCGAAGCCGAGGTGAGGCTGCTCGAGGCCAGGGCACGGGAAATCCAGCAGCAGCAGCAGGCCGACATTCGGGACCCGCAGGCGCTGTCGGTGCTGGCGGAGACTCAACGCCTGGTCGATGGTCAGCTGGTCGATGCCAGGCGCAGAGCGGCGGCGACATTGCTGACGAGCCCCCACGATGGACGCTGGATGATGCCCGAAGGGGCGCCCCTCCTGGGTAGCCATGTTCGCCGCGGCCAGGCCCTCGGGGTGCTGGTCAAATCCGGTGACCTGCGAGTGCGGACGCTGGTGCCGACCCACCAGGCGGAACTCGTGCGCGACGACCGGCGCAGCGTCAGCGTGCGTACCGGCGGTGATGCGAAGGCCGTCGCCTCGCACCTGCTGCGGTTGTCCCCTGGCGCCAGTCATGAGGTGCCGAGCCTGAGTCTCACCCAGAAGGGCGGAGGCGATGTTGCCCTGGACCCCACGGCGGCGTCGGGGGAAGGCGAGCCGCTGAGGGCCTTTCGTCGGCATCATCTGGCGGACTTCAGCGCCACAAGCCTGATCGAGAGCGCTGCAAGGGTGCGCCTGGGTCAAGGTGTCCAGGTGCGTATCGAGCACACACCGGAGCCGATTGGATTCCGCGTGTGGCGGCAGGTCCGGCGTTCCTTCCTGCGCCTGTTCGAGCGCTGAGTCGATGCTGACACGAGTTCCCGCAGACGTCATCAGCCGCGCCGAGCGCCCGGTGTCAGCACCTGGTGCACTGGAACGGGCCTGGCATGGGTTGAGGGCAAGCCTCGGCGGGCCCTCCTCGGTCAGACGATGGGTCTTGCGTTGCCGTCTTCCCGTCCTTCACTGGCATGCGCGGCAGCTGTCACGACTCGACGACACCGCGCTCGATGCGCAGGCTGGCCTTCTGCGCCAGGCGTTGCGCCGTCGCGGCGTGGTTGGGTGGCTATGGCCACGTGCTTTCGCCCTGGTCAGGGAAGTGGCACGACGTGAACTGGGCATGGCACACCACGACGTGCAGCTGTTGGGGGGCATGGTCCTACTGAAGGGACAGGTAGCGGAAATGCAGACCGGCGAGGGCAAGACCCTGACGGCCACTCTGCCGGCTGCTACCGCCGCCCTGGCCGGCATCCCGGTGCACATCATCACGGTCAACGACTACCTGGCGTCAAGGGACGCCGACAAGATGGGCCCCGTCTACGCCCGCCTGGGTCTCTCGGTGGCCTCGGTGGTCCACGGCATGACGCCCGCCGAAAGGCGCAGGGCCTACTCGGCGGATGTGGTCTACTGCACCAACAAGGAACTGGTATTCGACTACCTGCGGGACACCCAGGAGCTGGGCACCAGGCGTCACCCCTTGAGCGCCCACGCTGCACGACTGCAGGGGCGTCTCACCAGCCACAGGCTGCTGCTCAGAGGGCTGCACTTCGCCATCGTCGACGAGGCCGACAGCGTGCTGATGGACGAGGCGCGGACTCCCTTGATCCTGTCTGGCCCCGCCGGCGAGGGTGCACTGGATATTGCGCTTGTCGATGAGGCCATCGCCATGGCGAAGCGCTTTGTCGAGGACGAGCACTTCGTGCGGGAACAGGGGCAGCTGTTGTTGACCGACAGCGGCAAGCGTTATCTGGAATCGCAGGTCGAACGACTGTCCCGCCAGTCGATGGCCGGGCACTGGCAGGGACGTTCCCGTCAGCAGTGGTTGATCCAGCAGGCTCTGCTGGCGCAGCACCACTTTCAACGTGACGTCCACTACCTGGTACGGGATGGCAAGGTGCTGATCATTGACGAGCACACCGGCCGGGTGATGGAGGATCGGCGCTGGGAAAAGGGGTTGCAGCAGATGATCGAGCGCCGCGAAGGGTGCGAGCCCAGCGATCCCAACATTACCCTGGCGCGTCTGACCTACCAGCGTTTCTTTCGCCGCTATCGCCACCTGTCGGGTATGACCGGTACGGCCAGGGAGGTGCGGCGCGAACTCTGGACGACTTACCGTCAGAAGGTGGTGACGGTGCCTCCCCATCGGCCTGGCCGGCGGCGTCTCGGCAAGGTGATGCGTTGCGACACGAAGGCGGCCAAGTGGGAATGGATCTGCCAACGTCTTCCTTCTCTCGTCGCGCAAGGGCGTGCTGTGCTGGTGACCACCGTCAGCCTCGCTGATGCCGAAGCGCTTTCGGCGAGACTCAAGGCCAACGACATTGCACACCGAGTACTGAGCGCTCGCCAGGACGCCGACGAAGCGGCGGTCGTCGCCGCAGCCGGGGCGCCAGGGGCGGTCACCCTTGCCACCAGCATGGCAGGACGCGGGACCGATATTCCGCTTGATCCGGTGACTCGTGGCGCGGGCGGCCTGCACGTGATCCTGGCGGGCCATCACGACGCTGCGCGGATAGATCGTCAGATCATGGGGCGCTGCGCTCGCCAGGGTGATCCGGGCAGCGTCGAGTGGGTGCTGTCCGAAGAGGATGAATTGCTGACGGAACTGGATGGCTGGCAACGCCGTCTTGGAAGGCTTGCCACACGACTGCGCCGCGCGCAGCAGACCAGGGAGCGTCGCCACGCCCGGGAGCGGGTACGTTTGCTCGAAGCCGACTGGCGTGAAGATGACCAACTGGGTTTCAGCGGAAGAGGGGAGTAGCGTGGCGCGGAAGTGGCATCGCGCGGAAAGAGGCGCGTTCATTTCTTTCATCCGCTCTATGGTTTTTCCTACTGGCAGATCTGTATGGCCATGGTCTGCGCTGATAGCCGATCGTTGTTTAACCCTTGTCTTCGTGATGGAAAGGAAGTGCGCATGAAAGCAGCGAGATCACTGATCGTCGCCCTGGGATGCATCGCCGCGCCGGCACTGGCGCAGGACACGGACCTGCAAGAACCGGGATTTGGTGAAATAAGCTGCCTGGTGGAGCCAGGTCGCCATGCTGCTCTGTCGAGCCAGGTGCCGGGCGTCATCGAGCGAATCGACGTACAAGCGGGCGTGCGGGTGGCGGCTGGCGATCCGCTGTTTTCGCTGATGCGGGATGTCGAATCCGCCAGTGTCGAACTGGAGCGTTCTCGCGCCGCCTATGCGTCACGACGCATGCAGCGAAACCAGCGAATGATCGAGCGCAATATGCTCAGCGAGAGCGAACGTGACGAGATCGATACCGAGCTTCGCCTGGCCCGCCTGCAGGTCAATCTCGCCAATGCACGTCTGCAACAGCTCACGACGCGGGCTCCCTTCGATGGGTGGGTGAGCGAACGCCTGGCGGAGGAGGGCGAATTCGTTGACGCCACGCCGGTGCTTGAACTGGTTCAGCTCGATCCGCTACGCATCGAGGCCGCTTTGCCGCTGGCCGCTTACGGAAGAATCGCTGCAGGAGATGTCATCGAGGTAACGTTATCGAGCCCGGTGGGGCAACGCTATTCAGCGGAGGTCATCCATGTGGACCCGGTGATCGACGCTTCGAGCGGGACCTTCGCCTTGGCCATGCGGCTTGCCAACCCAGATGAGCAGATTCCGGCAGGGATCGCCTGTGAGCTCGGCGGCATCGTGGAAGGTGGCGACGCCTAGGCCGATTCGATACGTCAGTGGATGCTCCATGACGAGCCGGGTAAGCAGAGGCCGGGTAAGCAGAGAAAGCCCCGGCGGTTTGCTGCAGTTTCTTGGCGCCTTCCTCGTCGCCTTGTCGGGGATGTCATGCAGATGACGGTGGCGTGAAATTTTTTTACACGAAGTGCTTGCCAAGGCCGGTCCCAATCCGTAGAGTACGCATCCGCTGCCGGCGACGAGCAAACGTCACAGGCGGTAAAGGGTGGTAAAAGTGATTGTTTTGAAAAGGCTTTTTCAAGTCTTCGAGAAATTCCCCACTTGACGGGCAACGAGAAATCGGTAAAATGCGCGCCACTCGATCGGAGTCGCCAGGACGGCATCGCAGAATGCGCGTCAGGCTCGCTTCGCTTTCTCTTGAGTCCTGCAGGCATCGCTTGCACGGCGAAAAAAGAAAGCCTTGACGAAACGCTTCGCTTCTGTAGAATACGCCTTCCTCGCAGGGCGCTGCGCCAACAGGCGCTGCAAAGCGAGAAGCTCTTTAAAAATTGATCAGGTAATTCATGTGGGCGCTTGCCGATGAGTCAGTGACACTGTCACTGAAATATCAAGGCAAGCGACTCGTCAAACGAGACGTTTGAACCTTGAGCCAAG